>NZ_JBQFZQ010000002.1:0-364547 GCF_056542325.1 Ruegeria sp. AD6
TCTATTAGTTTTCCCTGTAAATTCCCTGTTTACAGGGAATTTTGGGCCGAGACTAGCTAGCTACAAACTGCCTGCACAGCCATGATTTTCCCTTAAATCACGCACTGAATATTTGGTCGCCTATTACCGCGTGTTTTCAGCAGGTTATCATCCGGCTATTCCAGCTGAGACCCGAGTTTACGCGCAACAATGGTCGATTTCGGGCCGCAGTCTCAGTTCGCGATTCCGGCGGTACGAGTTTGGTGACTTTGGGAGTGTCTGTAGATCAGAGCACAGCGAACTGCTTATGCTGATCCGACCAGATCGCCGGAAAGCCCGACTTGATCAGGTAATCCGTGGTCAGGCCATCAGGTTGTTCGCCCGCAGCGATGGCATCCAGAATATCAGGCGCCAGCATTGCCAGATCGACGACATCTTGCACCCGGCGTTCTCCGCAAGCTGGGCTCACTCCGCGCCAACCCCAAACTGACATATCTGTGTTTCGGTCGGGGCAATTTGGTTACAGCAAGTTAAACCCTATCTTGGTAGAAAAATGTTGCCACACGTATGGATCGGTGAAATAGCCAGGATGTCCGCCTGCCGGGACCAAGAGGTTCCTCTTTGACTTGCTAACCGGCGCCGGTTCAAGCCCGTTAAGTTCGTCGAGCTTCTCAATATAGGTACCAACAAAGTCATCAGTTCGCCCGATATTGTACCAGTTTATCGGCTTAGCTGCATTGTCGAAGTCACCCGGTTCAATATGAAAACCTCTTGGAAAATACTTGCGATAAAGATGCGTGACCGGTGAACCCATTGTGACCAAAGTAACCACGCAGTCTTTGAACGGATTCTCTTTCTTGGCAAGTAACCGTTTGAGCGCGCGTGTTGCCACCACTGTTCCCTGCGAATGGCAGATTATAGTAACGCGTTTGGGCTTGACTCGACCCATCATGAACTCACAGACACGCTCAAACCGACCTTCTATCTGCTTGCGGGCAGGAAAATTCAGCAGATCATTCTCGGCATCAAACGACGAATCCAATGCCTTGTTGTTCGCGTAAACTACAATGTCCCGAAACACACCCAATCCGCCCGCGACCAGATCGCGCATTTGGTAAACCACCAACGCCAAACCCAACAAAAATACCGGCACAAATGGCAATAAAACTTCGCCGATGACACCATCGCTGATCCAACTGAGATTCCCATCAAAAATCCGAAGCACCAGCATGGTTGCAAACGCCAGAGTTGAAGCCGCAAATACGCCTTGAAAGAGCCCGTTCAACAGCACCCGTCCGACCGACGGTTCGGCGGTTGTGGCCTCGAACAAAACATCCCTGTTCAGCGCACGCTTAACCACAACGTAAATTCCAAAAACAAGCAAAATCAATAGGAAAGCCACCCCAATTGCCATAGTAGGAGTTATCGTATCGACGATTGCCACGAAGGCTTCGGGTAATACCCTATCTGGACCGTAACTGTGGCTTGCGACTGTGATTGTCTCAGGTAGGCCTTCTTCAATGCCTATAAGGTGCCCTGTGTCGAGCGTCTTGGCGCGGAGGTTGTCGGTTGCATGCTGAATGGCCACCCAAAAGGACGAGGCCGCAATCATCCAAAGCAACAATAACGCGGAACAGATTGGGGCATATATTCTGCGTTGCTGAGAGGGCGCAGAGTCCTGTAAATCGCCCTGTAAATCGCCGCAGTCACACGCCCAAGCTACGTAAACAAATAGGCACAGCAACACCGATAGAGCCCAAAGGACTGAAAGTAACAACATCAGACAGCCAATGAAAAAAAGCAACTGGTCTGCTTCGCCGCTAAATTTGTCAGAAGTAATAAGACTGCAAAATGTGCTGTTCTCCGTCGAGCAAATAGAACTAGCCAAAGTAGCCTCGGGCAGAAATGGAACGAAGAACAAGATCAACAAACCCCATGTGCCCGTCCCAACGCTAAATTGACGCCATAGGCTTAGTTCCCATCGCGTATGACCAATTACACGACCAAAAAGTATCGTCAGCATGCCTGTGGCGGCAACGACGGCTTCTGCTGCTGGCAGGATGAACAACCCAATCAACCCAAGCACCATCAGCACGACTGTACAGCGCCCGAACCATTTCCATAAGGGGTCTTCCGCCATTCGCCGATTGCAAATAAATCCGAGCGCCAGGGCCACGACCGCAAACCCGGCAATTGCCAGCGCGAGACCTACCTGAACCCAAGATCCCATGAAGCCTTCTGCCTGGATCTTGTTGAAATCGACCAGCGAGCCTTCAAGCAGAAGCACCAGAACGCCCATCAACAACGCCGCGTTGAGCGCAACGACCCCGCCGATCAGCGCCCACAGAAACCATGCAACGAAACGATAACCGCCGCGAGCTCCGGTATTGGCTGCGTTGTCGAGCGCTAAGTAACCGATCGACATCAAGACCTTGATCAGATCAAAGATTGTTGCAAAAGCACCCTTTGGCTCGGGTGAAATATCGGCCCAGTAGACCTCGGCCATGACCGTTTTTACTTCGCTTGTTTGGGTGCCCTGCTCGCGTATGCGTTTGACGTGCATCGGAAATTTCTTTTGCATCCCTTCACGCCGAGGGTCTTTGCCTTTTGGGCGATCATGAATTGGGGTTTGCACCTTTTGCTTTTTGCCGCCCGGATAGGTGCGTTCTTCCATGACCGACAAACCATCATATTCTGCAAAGTGCGTTTCAAACAGGTTCACGATAGTTTCGTCAGCAATCGCCGGCGGCTTACCATTCCGATTATGCTCTTCCAGAGCACCGCTCAGCACATCGCCGACTGTATCGCCCGGCAGTTGGTTTCCAATCCCATGCACGCAAAAAACCAAATGGTCTGGTGAGGTCTTTTTAGTCGACATGCTTCACCTACTGCCAATTAACTAAATAATTATTCAAATTCTAAACAAAGCAGGCAAATAACTCTACACAAATGTGAAATTAATATTATCTCATTCCAAAAAAATTACGCCAACGCCAAAGCAATTATCATCATTCCAGCCGACTGCAGCCTTCCTCGGTTATCCGATTGCACCCATAATGAAGGCAAACATTCCAAGCATGGTTAGTTTTTTCAATGGAGAAAAACGTGACATCAAGAGACCTAAATCCTTCACCTTGGCCGCAGTAACCCTCACAAGTAGCAAAGTCAGAAACACGTTAGAAAAAAGCAACCAGCTCTCGAAGCCTTTTCGTTTCGACAACTCTTGGCATTGGCCACTTAATACGTTGGGCTGGCGGAATTGCTCCAACCAAACAGAATATTTTGCAGTTCGTGTTCTAAAACCGTCTGCCAGTCTGTCAAATATCCGCACATGGTCCGCCTCTCACACGTTCGACCTTTACGACAACGGAGCGCGCAAAGAGCTCTTCGAGCGGTAGCCGGTCGTCGCCTTGTGAGGCGGATGGCGTAATGAAGTTGGACCGGGTTTTCGCATGTTCTTCATGTGTCGAGAAACGATCGAATTCCAAGCGCCGATCAAACCAGTCCTCGGGTTCTCCTGCTAACATGTCTGAGATTTGGGCAAGGCTCAGGGTGTCTGTTGGGCTGTTGCTGCTCATGATATGAATTCGGTTCTGGACTTCCTTGTCGGAAATCGCATCGATCAGCTTGAGCAGGGTGACTGCCCGGCGGCCTTCGGCCAAAGCCAGGTTCAACTGTTCTTTGGAATGCGTCGGGTTCTTGTCTTTCCAGGTGCGGCTGGCCAGCCCAATGATGTCCAAAGTCAGTTCGGCATCGTCACCGCCCAAGTTATGATCGCCATTGTTTTTCAGGCATTGGCCCAGATGCTTGGCGATGCGGCTGAAATAGGTGTCTTCCTTTTCTGACCCCAGCGCCGGATCTTTGAAATTCGATTTTCGCGCACCAAAGACAAAGGCCATTTTCAGGGGATTATCATCATAAGCTGTGATGTCTTTCGGTTCCGTGAATTTCACTTCATCGGTGAAGAAGGGCAAAATCAGTGTGTCCGGCCAGCCCTTCCCGGCGGGTGCGCCATTGGGCAGGAGAAGGTTGGTTATCCAAGTGCTGGATTGAACCTCTGAGGATGGTGTATTTTTTTGCAGCTCATGCAGGATGGGCAGGACAACCGCTGCCGGGCTGTTTCCCAGCGGTATTTCTTGTTCGATAAGCTGCGCCAGTTTCTCGTTTGACGCTGCAATCCTGGCCACCAGGTCAGTTAGCGCCTCGAGCTCGTCCTGATCGAGCAAGTCCACCTGTAACGGGTTCGGGAATTTAGTCGACGGAGTGAGCGAGCCTGTCCTTGGCCATGTCAGGCGCATGGTATCCGCTATCGACAGTTTTTCGGCAATCACAAGCTTTTCCGCCAGGGACTGTTGAATGCGGCCAAAGGCAGCAATGAAACGAGGGCCATCGAACTCGATTGGGTCGGTCACGGCCAACAACTCTTCCATCTCGTCGCGCGCTTCTGCAATCTCAGGATCCGTATCGGGGGACCATACGGCAGTTGGTGCTCCGCTCAGATTTTCAGCAATTTTCTGAAGGCCCGAGAAAATCTCTTGGCGCACTTCCTCTTCACCCAGCGCATCAAGAACCTTGCCCGCGTGATGGATACGCAAGGTATTGTGATTGGGATCTGTTGCCGTGCAATTCAGCAAGCCATGATCGTCATCCGCGTGGTTAGTGGGGATAACACGGATCACCAGATCCCGAGGCACAACTTGAGCACCTATTTCAGGGAATATCTGCTGTGCCACCACTTGGACGAAGTTTTGTATTCCCTGAGCTACAGTTTTGTCAGTTTCTATATTTTTTTCACGGATGAAGAAGTCGTCTGTCGTGGTGAAAACCAACCTACCGGTCGCCAGCACGCACGGCGGGGACTCAGGGAAGCGAGCCACAAAAACCCGTTGCGATGAACCTCCCAAATTGTCCGCGATCACCAAGACTAGCAGAGCAATGGGAATAACCAGCGCCCAAGCATTGTGCCTGACGACTCTCTCGTTGTTTCTCAGTTCGTTGATTTTAAAGTTAAAATCAGTGGAGTTTGAGTGTCCGGTTGCCGCCGCGCCATACGGGACGGAAAGGAATTTTGTAGCTTCGTCAGCTAAGCGCAAATCCTGTATCCGCTGCTGAATAGGTCCCAATTCGGCTATAGTCTCCGTGGGCTGTGTTTGTGAACTCACTACAGTCTTCGACCCGGCGCTGGCGTCCTTCGGGTTGTTCGGGTCGCTTGAGGTGGTTGGGTTGATCAGGCGTTGGATCTGATGCCAGGTATGGTCGCGCAGTGCTTCCATCTTGTTTCTGCGCGCTGTAAATCCTATCCAAATCGAGGCGACCCAGGTCACCACAAAACTGATGACTAGGATTCCGACCGATTGGTCGTGCAACAGTTCGGTTGTATTGTGGCCCAGAATGATCTTGACCAGAAGCGTAACGCACACTGCCCAGATGAGGGGGTACGGTCTGATAAGCGGATTCCGCTCGATATCCCGCGAAACAAATCGCGATTGCTGTTCAGCCGCATCTCTGTTTCGAGCGCTGCAAAAGTCGCTTTGCAGGTTTTTGAGATTGCCCTTGCTTTGCTTGAGAAAATCACCAAGCCGCTCGCAAAAGGATGCACCGTTTTTGCACAGATCTTCGATCTCTTGTAGGTCGACGTTGTCGCTCTCGTTATTGTCGTCGCCCTCACCAATGTCCGCTTCGGTCTGTATCTGCTCAGCATACCAAGAAAATTCTTGTCTCACCGCAACGACGAGGCTCTGACAGTCCTGCAATTGTTTCTTAGCGCATTGTACCTTTTTTTGCTCTTCCGAAAGTGTCTTTATGTCCGTTTCGGCTTTCCGACTGATCCTGTCATAGTTTCCACGCAGACGATTCACGTAGGTTTGACCGTCCATTTCTTCGGCAACCCGCTTTGCCGTCAGATGGTCAAGCAGCGATTGCATTTCTTCTTCTAATGATTTGCAATTCAGACGAAAGAACAGATCGGCATCTTTGCTCTCTGCCTCTTGAGGCGCTCTTGCCAGACTTCGAACCTGGTCGAGCAAATCATCCGCCTCTTGCAGTGGGAGTTTGGATTTGTTTTCAACGAGAAACGGCGCGCCATCGCCCGGAAAGATGCCGAGGATGATTTTTTCGGACAGGTCGTTCAGCGCGTTTAGCAGGTTCTGGATTTTACCTGTGGCTTTCTGATAGGCAGCCTCGCGGCGTTGTTCCTGCGCATTCAGGCGCGCCTCGGCTTCGTCCAGTTTTTTTTGCGCTGTCGCTCTTTCGAGCTCTGCCTCGCTGATCGTTGCGCTAAGGTCGGTGATGATCCGTCGGCAATCTTTTAATTCGGCCTGAGCCTTATCCAGTCGTTCGGCAAGCGCATCGCGTTCGGTTTCAGCCGCGGATTCCAACTTCTCCCTTTGTTCATTGACGATTTCTTCGAACTGTTGTGCGTCACGTTGTATCCGTGCGCGTTCGTCAGAACTGGCCTGGATGTTCTGTCGCAAGCCTTCGATCTTCGTGCGATGCTCATTAACCTCATCGTTGGTGTTCTTGTATGTTTCATAGTCATGATCAAAATCGTCGACCTCCGGCAGCAGATCTTCGAGAATTTTCTGAACAGCCTTTGCTTGGTGTTTTGTCTGTTGCTCAGGGCTGCCTGCATCGGAATTAGCAACCTGCAAATTGATAATCTTTTCCAGAGTTTTAATAATTCTATCAAATGCTTCACGTAACATATCGAACTCCCCTCTTCCGTTCTTTTACTCCGTCTTGTTCAGGTCTTTCAGAAACTGTCGGGCGCGCTTAAGACCGGCCAAATAAAGATATGTCTTCTCTGGGCCCGACATAACAAAGTTCAACCAATTGGCCTCGCCCGGATCAATGGGCGCGATTTCCACCGGGTATTTACGTTGCTTCAGGTTAAGGTCGCCTTTGTTCTCTTTTCGCTCATCAAACTGATCCTGCAGAGCCGTGTTTTGAAGCCAGATTTCACGGTCCCGCTGTAGTCGGACAGCCGTTGCGCAAGCGATAACATCACCGGCCAGATCAGATAGCTTTCTGCGCTGCGAAACCGTTTGTTTCTCGCCGCTGCTGATCAATGGCACTACGACGGTCGGAACGTCCGGCATCAGTTTGCGAAACGAGTCGCTCGGAAGATTAGAGGTCAATCCACCATCCAGAAAAACGAACTTCTCCAGTTCTGCGAACCTGCGAATCTGAGCTTCCGAAAACAAACCATGAAGTTTAGCTTTTGCGAATGCAGGCCAGGTCTTTCTATCGGGACGCATAACCACCGGTTCGAAAAACGCTGGAATTGACATTGACGTTCGCACCAACCGCGCGGGCGAAGTTTTGCTGTACTCGTCGCTTAGCAAGTTTAGGTCTTGTGGAAATTGCATCTTCAGACCGACTGGCATCGCCGTCGCAACCAATTGAAGCAATTCAATCCCGGGGTGTTCTATTTCGGAACCCACGGCGTTGAGAATTGGACCGTCATCGAACCGACCAGGAAATCTGGCTTCTGCCTCGCGCTGACCCTCAGGGTCCTTTCCAGTGCGTAGTTCCTCAAGGTCGTTCCAAATCTCGTCGAGGGATTGGTACAAATCCTCGATAGATTTGAAGCCGAGATCGTCCAAAACGGACTCCATCCAATTCTCAAACGCTTGCCCTGGGTTCAGACCTCGACGGTCGCGAAGCCTGCGTATGGCGGCGAGCAAACCGTACCAACTGCGGAATTGGTAAATCTTAGGTTGATTGAGCGCTTGCTTGATAAGCTTGCGGATCGGTAGCGGGCCGTCGATGAATTGATCCAATGGGACTGTTTCGGTAAGATTTGCAAGCCTTTCGGCCGTTGGGCGGGTCAGATCGTCGCCGCGTATCGCAGCAATACCCATGGCGATGATCGATCCTGCCGAGGTCCCGGCCAATCCGGCAAAGCGCACCCCCGCAGCCTCTAACCCGGCGACAAACCCGGCATGTGCCAGACCAAGTGTTCCTCCGCCCTGTAAGATCAGATTGCAAAGTCGATAAGATTCTTGGACGTCCGGTGAGGGCTCAGAAAAGATTGAACGAATATTGTGGCCACCAATTTCGGTCTCGTTCTTAGTTGCTCGAAGCCAAAAGAAGCGATCGATACCAAGCAATTTACTGTGGCCGTTCGCCCCTGCTCCGGCCAGAGCTTGCAATTCAAATTCTGACTTGATTTCGATTAGAAGTCTACGGACTTCAGGTTCCATAAGAAGTTGCATATTAACTCATATAAAATAGATCTTCATTGTTGGCCTTCAATTAGTACGATCACATTTTTCCTTTTTTTCATCAAAGTCTTGGCGAAAATAAGTCACCCGGTGAATCTGTATAACTTTCTCTTTCAAACGACATTCAAAACCGAAGATGTTAAAATATAGCTGCCGTGGATTTTCAAGGTATTCCTTGCCTCACAGAAACATCTATTTACGATCGAAACTGATGCCCCTCCCATTGCAAGTGATTGGTGTGACCGCAGTTAGCCGCCATTACTCAAACCAAAAGCGAGGCCACAAATGCGACCAACGCTGGCAGCAGTCGCATTATCAGGATAGTATTCCCACGAGCTCCCGAAACACCAACAGCAGCTGTAATCGAAATTAGAAACAGGATTATACTTTGAGTATAAGTTTGATACGGAGCCGGTAGCCAGAAACTCAAACAAAGCCCCACAGCTATCGATGCATTATAAGACGAAATACTACGTCCCAAAAATGCCGTAGCCTTAATCTCCTCTTCAGAAAAATTTGTGAGCTTCTTGCAAATATCTGGCCAACGGAACCATTGTACATACGCAAAGAAAAAATGCCCTCCAATGACAATTGCTATTGCGATCCAATAAACGTAAATCATATCATCCTCTTAGGTTTATTAAGCTTCTTCGAGGCATCATCTGTCGAAAGAAAACTTGCCCCAAATCGCATCATCGCACGAACGAACTGAGTTCTATTTGAGCAATTTGACTTAAGAAGAATGGATTTGGTTTGTGCGTTTACTGTCGCTACAGAACGACCACGGCGGTCCGCTATTTCGGGATTGGTCAAACCTTGCCCTATTGCGTCGACCAGTGATGTTTCCGCTGATGTCAAACCAAATGCCTGCTGCACCAGGCGTGTATTGCACGAAACAGGGAGCCCCGTATCGGTACTACAGAGTATAAAACCGTCAAATACCTTGGTTCCGATTTCGCCAGATTTGTGGAGTGGTGAAAGCTCGATGCAAAGGGGTTCCAACAAGTGGCTAACGATACTCTCCTTACGTGGTCGAGCGCCGAACTTGCCGTGCTGATCTAGATCGGACATCAGGCTTTCCAAAAACTTTTGCCCAAGACGATCCGTGATGTTCAACTTTCCGTCCGGGCTAATTCGGAATGTGCGATAAGTTTCCTGTTGTCGCTGAAACTCCTGATTTCGCGCCACAATCATACCTCTACCATCAAGAACACAAATGCCTATGTTCAAGCAGTCGATGGCTGAAAGTACACCTTGGTAACGTGCCTGCAGTTGCCGCATAGGAAAACTGAGGTCGAGAGCTTTTGCGATGTGGGGCAGGAGTTGGGCCAAGTATCTCCTCTCTACTTCGTCTAGAGGCTCCCTGTTGGCGTTTAATTGAACCGAAAACAGGGATATCCATGGATTGTCTTTATTCAATATTCCAGCCGCGCGATGGAATATTCCAAGACGCATTAGTTTTTGAACGTGTTCTTGGCTTTTTAGTTCCTTAACCGACGGCGCAAGAAGAGTGTCGTCAAGAAGTTCAATCTCGTCGTGATTTCGGGTTTGTTCCCGTAAAATTTCCTGATCTTTGGCTTCAAGATGTTGGCACTTTACAAGATAGGTGTTCAGTGCAGCACCTGTATAAAAGCCAGAGTGAAACGGTGCGGTCAGAGACAAATCTCCATCGTCTTGAGACCATTCAAATATTATGCTTCCCTGCGCTCCTACGCGATCCACCAGCTGGTCAAGGACGCTCGTCCAAGTCAATGGGTCAGCAATTGTATCATAAATTTCAAGCGTAAGATTTCGAATTTCTTGGGTCACAATAAGTTTCCATTTTTTCAAATATCACAGACCATCTTAACCTCAAAAACGAATTTCAGCATAGCCCATTTGGGTGATGCCCTTTGTTTGATCGGGCGTAGAATCAGTTCTACAAAAAAGCATCTAACCCTGCAAAATTACATCAAGTATGCTAGAGTGTACACTTACAGATGTGCAAAATTTCAAGGATTATACAGCAGTATTTCGGGCTGGAAGTCTGTGGCGGATGGTTTCCGCCAATATTTTTTGAGGAAGGAATTAAGTTATGGGAAATTCAAGAAAGCGAGAAAACGACATCTCAAATCTGCATCCTGCAATTAGGGAAAACGTCCTAGCCATACAGGCTCAACTAAAGAAAGAGAATATTCCATTCGAGGTTTTCGAAGCATTTCGCACCCCAGAGCGCCAAGCAGACCTTTATGCGCAAGGCAGAACGAAGCCAGGCACCAAGGTGACCTGGGTTGGACCGTGGCATTCGATACATCAATACGGGCTCGCCGTCGATTTCGTCCTAAAAGAGAACGGTAAATGGAGTTGGGATACCACTGGTCACAAGGAGGCTTGGTGGGACCGGATGCATGTGCTCGCAAAAGAAAATGGAATGACGCCGATCTACAACTCAAAAGGCAAGCTCATCGAGAAACCACACATTCAGATTCAAGGAGTAAGATCTCGCGATCTGTACAAAGGTGTTTACCCGGTTAGCGGAGACGAAGCCTGGGCGGATCGCCTCAACGAACTGATCGACAATTGGCGTGGACACCTGCCCTCCCCGCCCCGGCCTTCGATCATTCTGGGCGCACCCGCAATCGACACGGATTTGATGGCATCCATGGAGGCTGAGTCACCGGCACCGATTCATTTTTCGACAAATTTGGCCGAAAGAGATCTCCGTTTCCAAAAGCTCCACGAATTCATCAAAGACGCAGAAGGCGGATTCGTAAATAATCAGCACGACAAAGGTGGTGCCACAAACTTTGGCATTACTAAGAGCACTCTGGCGGAGTGGCGCGAAACAAACGTAACGGAAGAAGACGTTGCCGCTATGGGTCAGAAAGAGGCCGAGGATATCCTCTATACAAATTACTACATCAAATGTAAGTGCGATAAATTGCACGATCGCGTTGCAATGGTCGTCTACAACATGGCGGTTCACTCAGGGTCAAAGGTGGCTCAAAGAACTGTGCAACGGGCCTTCAATGAGCTTGGCATGAAGGTCGACGGCACTACGCTGGAAGAAGACGGTATAATCGGTCGGATCACGTTGAGCGCGATCAATCAGACCGATCCGTCCGTGCTTTCCGAGAAATACCTTGAGCTATACGAACAACGCCTGCGCGGTCTCGAGGATTTTGTCATCTTTGGGGCCGGTTGGATAAATCGTGTCAACAAGCTGCGTGTCTTTTTGAATACTTTGCCGGAGGGAGAGGGCAAACGTCCTATCAAAATTATGAAAGTTAAAGAAAGAGACTTGGACATTGACGCTGACGACATCCTGAGAATTGCACTGATGGCTTTGACAGGTGGGAAATCCGTGGCCGTTAAGGCATTGGCCATAGGCATTCTGAAAAAGAGACTCGAGAAAAAAGTCGACGATGGTGATGACAAATTCAATTTACTTAATGCGATTTTAGACGAAAAAATCAACGCCTCGTCGGATGAAAAAGCAACTGCTCAGCCTATTGCAGCTCTCGAAGAACTGACCCCCGTCAACAATGCTCTTGGACCGATGATTGGCAAGTTGCTGGACGGTAAAAAGTCTATTATCGGCATCGTCGGCCTGGTCGCCACTGCCGTGCTTCCGCAACTCGGCTTAAGTTCCTCTCAACCGCAACTGCAACAACTGCTTGCCGATGGCGACAAGTCCACCATGTTTACTCTGTTTTCGCTGTTAACAAGTTGGGGCTTTCTCGGTAAAATTGACAAAAAATTTAGAGATTTAAAGCAGAGCATGTGACCGATAGTACCGGTTTGATCTTGTGTTGGCCACAAGCTCGCCGGAAACAATTCAACATGATCTGGGCCTGAAGTATCGATCCTGGGCTTCTGATGGCTTTCCGGTCAACATTTGACGAAACCATTTCAACACTTCGTTTTGTTGAAACATTTTATTCTGTAGTGCATTTGGATTGCTTGAAACTGCACCAAATTAGCCTTCTCCCCAAAATTGGTTCAAGCCCCAAATAACTCTAAGGTTCACCGATTTAACATAATGGCGCTTACGCGTAGATCAGCTTTGCTTAACTGGTTTCAAATTCCACTCTCTATCTGCTCGAACGAGGCTCGAAACCTGCGACAGGTAGTTGTAGTTTCACTAATAATCTTGGTTTGAGCTGAGTATCAATTTTTTCACCGCAAGCTGAGGATATCGGCAAGTACTTCGACAAATCAGGGGGCGAAAATGGCGGGAGCGAGAAGGCTGACAAGGGCAGAACTCCTAGAAATTGTGTGGAGTCGACCTTTGAAAGATATGCCCGAAGTCGTTGGAGTGTCTTCAACTTCAGTCAGGAATGCTTGCAGGAAGTTCGATATCCCCATTCCCGACAGAGGGCACTGGAACAAAGTCAAAGCCGGAAAATCCGTCAAACGTGTTTCACTGCCCGAACGCGCCCCAGGAATGTCTGACGAAGTGATAATTGGCGGATCAGGCTATGATCGGTACTACGGTTCTAAAGTCGACCTGGAGGCTCCGCTTCCTATACCACCGTCCTTCAACACCCCAATTGAAGACGTCCGGGCTAGGATAGCTAAGAAAATTGGGCGAGTCGCAGTACCGCACGGCAAACACGCATGGCACCATGTTTTGCAACGTCTGTTTTCCGCAGACGATAAAAGACGGGCAAAAATTGCCGAAAGCAAGTGGGCTTACTCCTGGGACAAACCGCTTTTCGACAACCCCTTCGAGCAACGCAGGCTAAGGATCTTGAATGCACTTTTCCTGGGCGTCGCAAAATGCGGCGGCAAACCGAGCATTCAGGGAAAAGAGGCCATCGAAATCTCGATTTCCATTCATCAACAGCATGTACCGTTTAAGCTTCTCGCGACGGCGGATTTGAGGCGGAGCAACTACCATCGGAACCCCGACGACCACAGGCCAGGTAAAGAACCACTAACTCTGATCGTTCCAAACCACTTTCGTGGGCAAGATGTCCGGTTATCTTGGGCGGATAAGCCGGACGCCAAACTTGAAACGCGTCTTACCGAGATTGCAATCGAGCTGGTAGTATTGGCCGAGACCTTTCACCGGGAGCATGCCGAGCGCCAGCATGAGTGGTTGATTGAACGTAAACAAGACCATGAGCGAAGAAAGAAAGAAGCCGAAGCGGCAAGGCTTGAAGCGCTCCGTGTCAGGGACGAAAAATTCGAGAAAGCGAAACGCAGCATGCTACTTGGCCATGCCCGCGACCTCGAAGATGCGAGGATATTGCGCCAGTTGGTCCAGGACGTACTGAAGTTAAGGGGCCACGAAACTAATGATCACACAACTGCTTGGGCAGAATTCGTAAGCGAAGAGGCCGATCGGATTGATCCAATTTCGAACGCTAGGTACCTTGAAATCATGGAGCTAAAGCCTGAGGATTTCACTGAAGACAGCGGCTGAATATGCCCTCTGGGAATCGGGACGATCCCCGGATCATTCTTCTTCCTACTCCCGTCCTCCACCAGTTGAAATTGAGGTGAAATCTGATCTGTGTTCCCTGATGTATCTCTGGGGTTCACTGATGCTTCGTCTGTTTTCCCTGTTGTCCCATCTAGGGAATTCACCCACAAGGCACTGACCTGCTTATATATTTTGAATCCTCAGACATAAAATAGCGCCAAAACGGTGCGTATTCCCTGTAAATTTCCCTGTTTTCAGGGAAATCGGAGTGAGACTGGCTAGCTGGAAACTGTCCGCACAGCCATGATTTTCCGAAAGTACAGCAAAAAAACGGGAAATCCTCCCGTTCCACCTGATGTGTATCCAAGTCTCCCGACAATGGGACGAAAGATCGGTTGCACACTTCCTGTCCCAAAATCGAATATCGTAGCCCACGGTGCAGGCGCGTCGGGTCTTTTCTCTAGCCTCGCGGTCGCTCCTTCTAGTTCATGAAGCGCCTTGTCTATTTGCGTTGATCTGTTGAACGCCTACGGCAGGAAACTGGAACTGAGATCATCGGAACGCTTAGGCGAACTGGCTTGCGGAACAACGATCTGTATTCGAGGAGGTGCGCATTTTTCGGGCGGACGGTATGGTGTATCTTCGCGCGATCCAAAAAGGCTTGGGCATCGGGATCGGCTGGCGTCCGATACTCAATGAGTTTCTTGCGAATGAAACACTGGCTCTTGCCTGCAGCTACGAACACCCAACATCGCGTGGTTATTTTTGCTCGATCACGCCGGAAGGTTCAAGAAAGCCCGGCACCGCGCGGTTCCTGGATTGGATAGGCACAACATAACCTGAACCATGTGACGGCCGAGCGAGCCGCTTCCGATTGGATTTTTTGCTTATTCCATTCTGGCAAAGCAGATTTTGGCAAAATACGAGCGCCTTGCTTCCGGAGTTTGAATTCCAGACTCGCATGTTTACCGGATCATTGATCAACAGGTGACGGCGCGATTTCGTCCAATGCGGACAGAATATCCTCGGCATGGGCCGGATCAGCAAACAAAGTCCGAAACAAAGCCGCAAGGGGGTAGTCAGGCCAGGCTTCCTGCAAAAGCAGGATTGTTGCACCGGCTTGTTCGTGTTCTCCCAACCTTTGATATCCGGCGGCCAGATACCCAATCGAAATTGCGCTTACCGGGTCGCCCAGTCTTATCGCTTCGTTGAACTGGTTCACTGAATACTGAAAATCCCCCAAATGGAAACTCGCAGAGGCCAGGACGCTTCGATATGGGAACCTTCGATTGTTCGGGTCGCTTTCTTGCGCGCGCTTGGCAGAGGCAATTGCGCGTTCGAACGCGCCGCCAAACAACGCAAACAAAGCGTCAAAATTTGTGACATGGATGTCGTCCGGCGCGAGGCTGATCGCCCGCGCGGATTGGTTGAGTGCCGCATCAAAATCGCGATTGGCGAATGAGACCAAAGCAAGCGCAGAGTGGCTCCACCCCTCATCAGGGGCCAGTTCCACAGCCTTGATCGCGCGCACCCTTGCGAGGTTCAGCAGGTCGCGTTTTTCCTCACCGGGCGGAGCGGTGATTGCCAGAATTCCCATGGCTTGGGCCGAGCCTGCGAAACCGCCGAAATATGTCTCATCCAAAGCGATAGCCCGGTCAAACATACCACGTACTGCGTGCAGCCGTTCACGATCAAGAACCGGAAACATCAACGGGCGCGCCTCGGCGGCCAGGTTAACCGCCTGCAACTTTGTGGGGTTGGTGGAAAACAACGCTTCTCTGACCGCTTGCTGTTTCAAGGTGTCATCGGACTGAACAGAGGTGAATTGCGGCATGTCTGCAGCCTTGGAGAAAAAGACGACTGCCCCAACCCCCAGCGCCGCCAGAACGACCATTCCGGGCAGCAGGTATCTCGGCAACGGCCGCTTCCGTTTCTTTCCTCGCCCAGGCTCCAGCAACTCGAACCGGGGCACATACCCACCGGGATCGACATGAATACGTAGGCGCTGTTCTTTCCCGGAGTTCGAGTAGTAACTGGCCAGCCGTCGGCGCATTCGGCCCGCGTCGACACGTACGACCGCCATCGGGTCGCCACCTGCGTCCAGCGATCTGCCATAGACGTCCTCGGCAATTGATTTGGCGCGAATGTCCTCGGCTTGCCCCGTCAATAGCTTTTCGACGACGTAGCTTAGAAAAGACTGCAAACGCTCTGCCCCGTCAAATTCGGGGCTTTCCAGAATCGATGCCAAAGCCTGCCGGATTTCTACATCCGAAAGAGTCGACCCAACCGGATCAGGACCCGGATCTGTCTGCAATTTCGTCAACGACATCGCCTTGGAAGCCTTCAGGTAACCTATAAGCCCCTGAAAAATAACATGTTACGTCGTAACATACGTTAAGATACCTGAATATGTAAATGAATTTCAGCGATATTGGATGGGAAAGGAGGGGGAGCGCGCCTCGTCGCTGGGGCAGAACTTGGGAACATGCGATTTGAGGATCACTATGGACACACTGTCGATGTTGTTTCCGGACCGGGCGAATGAAATCGGACGCCTTCGAAGCGCGGACACTGTGTTCGCCCAAATCTGCGTTGATTATGAAAGCCTGGCTGCCCTGTTACCCTGCGATGCCAGTGATCCGACCTACTCTGATTTAATCGATAGCCTTCGGGGGCTTGAGGACGAAATTCACCTTTACCTCGCGTCCAGATCAAAACCTCCCGAAGGCTAACCAGAACACGGCAAAGGCGATCCAAATGCTGGCAAATCTCTTATTCTACGCGGGTCTCATCGTATCGTTGACGATAGGGTTCATGTATTTCCGCGACCTCGGCGACATCAGCCAGATGGTGTTGAAGGTGAAGCGGAACAACATGATCCGATTTATCCGCAACGAAAACGCCTATCTGGCCGCCGGTATCGGAGCATTGATCCTTATGCTTATTGGCCATTTAATGGGCGGTGGCCCCGGATGGTTGTTTTTCCTGGGCATGCCGGCCGTGACCGTGCTGATCATCTTCCTGTTCGTCTTCCCCTGGGTTTGGGTCCACATCGGCCTGCGCAATCAGCAAAACAGCGCGCAGTATTTCCCGATCTCAGAAGCGCGCGATTACATCAATCCATCGGCAAGCGTTCTGGTGATCGAGAACAATGGCCACGCACGCGCGCATTCCGACGCGCAGTTGATGCGCCCGCATCTGGCCGGGAATGCGAAAGGGCTGGGTGGAGACGACATCGTGATGACCTATTGCGCGATGGCCAATCTGGGTCTGGCCTACAAGCCCTTAGTCGATGGCAAAAGACTGGACCTGGAAGTGCTGGCCCAGCACGGCAACAACCTGATCCTGCGCGACAACACCAGTGGCGAACCGATCCAACAGATCTACGGCCATTTCGACAGCGATGCCTCAGGGCAGTCCGCGATGCAGCCCTGGCCAACCTTCCGGATGAGCTTTCGTGGATTTCAGAAAGCCTACCCGGACGGAGAGGTTTTTCTGAACAAACCGTCATCGAACCCATTTCTAAGGCTGTTCGATATGTTCACAGAAACCGTGTTCTCGTCGGGCATCGCAAAGCAGCATCAGGAATCCGCGCCGGTCATGGACAACATGAGCCACAGCGACGACCGCCTTCCAAACAAGACATACGTTTGGGGCGTGACGGTTGGTGACGATGCCGTGTGCTGGACCGATGATTTCATTGCCGAACATCACGGGCTGATCAACGCCACGGTGGGCGGTCGCGAGGTCGTCGTGTCCTATGACCCGACCTATGAAAGCGTTGGCGTCTGGTACAATGACAGCGGCACGCCAGTGACAGAGATCGATTTCTTCGGAAATGCAAATTGCGGCAGGCTGAACCGGGTCGAAACCCTGCGATCCGGGATGTTCTGGCACGTCTGGGTCGAGTTTTTCCCCGGCACCGACATCAACCGCACAACCGCAGGGCACACCGAGCCCACTCGCCCGCAGTCCGCTGTCGACTCCGCAACCGAACAAACACCGGAGCAGAACCAATGAGGAGCACCGAAATGAAAAAACGGATTGGCCTTTCGGCACTCATCTGTCTCGCTGCAAACGTCGCAACAGCGCAGAACGCACCCATTGTCCACGACGCCGAGTACTACATCCTCGAAGCGCAAAACGCGGAACAATGGGCGGCGGATAATGCCGAGGTCGATCAGCTGCTGGAGGACTTCCGGGCCACAAACGAAGGTAAGCCGCCGAACATCCTAAACATATTGATTGACGATATTGGTTTCGGCGATCTGGGCATTCCCGAACTCAACGCTGTGCGCGGGTATTCCACCCCGAACATCAACGATTTTTCGGATCAGGCGATGCGTATGGTGCGCATGTATACCGAGCCTTCGTGCACACCCACCCGGGTTGCGATGATGACCGGACGGCTGCCGGTGCGGATGGGAATGGGCGACACCACCGTCGACATCGCAGGGTTCGGCCTGCCCGCTGAAGAGGTGACACTGGCCGAGGTCCTGTCAGGTGCGGGGTATGCGACAGCGCATGTCGGCAAATGGCATATGGGCGATATCCCCGAAGCCTGGCCGCATAATCAGGGGTTCGACTGGGCCGGTTTCCCGGTGCACCAGCAGGGGCAGCTTACGATCTTCAATGATGACGCAATCCGGGAACAGGTCTCTGTCGGGATATCGGATTTCGATGATCGCTTTGTTCTGGACAACTTCTTTCGCCCCGACCCGGCGGCCATGGTGACCGGGCTAGAGGCCGAAAAAGGAGGAACCGCGCGCGAAGTTCATATGACCGCGGGTGAACGCTGGACAGCAGAAAAATACGACGACATGAACCAGCGCTATCAGGATCAGACCCTGGAACAACTGCGCAAGCTTGCGGGCGGTGATCAGCCCTTTTTCCTGCAATACTGGCCTCTGATCCCGCTCGATAATACACGCGCAGGCCGCAGCGGGCCGCAATCGCCAAATGGCGGGCTTTATGTCGACAAGATGCAACTGCTTGATGAGTGGCTGGGCGACATCTTTGCCGAATTAGAGGCACTTGGCATCGCCCAAAACACCATCGTCCTCGTCATGGGCGACAACGGTCACTTCACCAAATACGCCCCTCAGTCCGGGTTCACGCCGATGGTTTTCTCGGGCGGCAAAGGCGATGTGTCCGAAGGCGGTATCCGGGTCGACAGCTTCATCCGCTGGCCCGGCATGATCGAGGCAGACGGGATTGTCGGGGATATCGTCCATGTCTCTGATCTGTACACAACACTGGCTCGGTTTGCGGGGGCGGATGCAGGTATCCCCAGGGACCGGTTGGTAGATGGCGTCGATCAATCTGCGCTGTTGCTTTTGGGGGAAACAAAGGGCCGGCGGGATCACCTGATCGTCTATTCGGTCAAAACGCCCAAGGCGATCATCAAGGATCAGTTAAAGCTGCGTATTCCAGGATCCGGTGAAAGCGCAATCCTTGCTGACTTCTTCGATGTTTACCGGGACACGCATGAAAAATACCCGGTCTCTACCGAGGTTGGCGCCTGGGGCGGGCAGGAGTTTGTACGCATTCTCGGACGGCATCTGAAGCGCAAGGAAATGTACCCGGACACCGAACCCGCACGCGGCGTTCCATATGAAGGCATCGACAACCTGCGTCCCGAAACCCAGGCCGCTGTTGAGGCCTTTCTGCTCAAACAATCCTCGGTCAGCAAATGACCAGAGGCGCTGCATTCGTGACGAACGGACTGTCCGCCTGGCCGCGGAGTAGACTAAGGAGATTGAGACATGACCATCAGATCAGCCGCCTGCACCGCAAGCACAATTGCTCTGCCCTGTCTGCTTGCTTTTGGCGCATCTGCACAATCTCTGCCCGCGCCCGGCCAGAATGACAAAGGGTGGCGACATACCCTGGGCTTCTATCTGTTTACGCCACTCAGGACCTCTGGAACGTCAACGGTTGCTGGTGTTTCCGCCGATATTGACCTTGATCTCGGCGATGTGCTGAGCGTTCTGGATTTCGCGGCCGCCGGGCGGTACGAGGCGTGGAACGGCGATCTGGGGATTGTAGTCGACGCCAATTATGTGGGCATCGAAGAGGATGCAACACTTCCCGGCCCACGCGCGACAGCCGTGAACGTGGATGTCAGGCAGAAGTGGTTCGCGATCCTCGGCGCATATCGCATAGCGGACGGAACCTATGGAGCGAACAACCAACGCTACACCGTCGATCTGCAAGGCGGCCTCCGCTATAACTCGATCCGGCAAGAGATCGATTTCACCACAACCGGGCCAGCAAACCCACCCACCCTTGGCGGAGACCAGGACTGGATCGAACCAGTCATAGGGGCCCGCGGCATGTGGCGCCTCAACGAGCGCTGGACGACCATCGCCTCACTAGATCTTGGCGGCTTCGGGGCCGGAGGCAACGACCTTCAGGTCGGGGCCAATATCGGATTTGACTATCAGCCTTGGGAGAATACGGCGATTACGTTTGGCTATCGTTTTTTCAGTGTCGATTACAGCGATACACTCGACACTGGCGACTTTGCCTATGACGTCACACAGCACGGGCCCTATTTCGGGGTTAAGATTTTTCTGAACTAGGCTCTGGACCCAGTGCTTTCAGAGTTTCGGCATGTTTCCCGGTCAAATGTCGAGTGAGGTGTTACCCCGCTCTCATCATATTTCGACAGTGCCGATAGAACTGCATTAGCTCCCAATCCTGCACTGGTGCGCAATATTCTTCTCGAGGTGTTTCCGCTGCTTTCGACAGAAGAAAATCCTCATCGATTTTCAAGGTATCTCGGGCCCATTCGATGTCGTCTGATGCCGCTTCTCTGCATCTGTCTAGTGTCTTACGTTGAAGGGAAAACTTTCTCCCTCCAAACTCACTACAGTAGCTTTGCACGAGCGGTCGATACTTGCTGTAATTGCGACCAGCCCTTTGCCGACAAAGCGGGATTACCCTAGACGCAACTTTAGCTTCAAACAGACTAATAGACGTGTTTCTATTAATTACAGGGATTTCGGCTCCAATAATATCACATTTGCTTAGAAAGTCAGCAACAATGCATCCGCTTTTCAACGCTGACTTGTCAAAAGCACTTATGTGAACGTTTTTTTCGCCAAATAGATCAATGAATTTTTCAAAATTCTCCCGGTACTTTGGGTAGATTTCGATTTCAGAAACCTCATCGATTGTCTGCACCCCTTGTTTAATAATTTGCTGGGAAAAACTATTTGCCCAACTTTCTACACTGCGAGCGTACCCGATTACGCGCACCCTTGATACTCCGAGTTCGCTAAAAAATAGTTTGGCGGCTGCCAACTCCTCATAAGAAAGAGCGCAAAAATCCTCAGCAGAAAGAATAAGCGGGACCATTTGCTCACGCGCCGTGTTCAATTCGTTTTTGATGTGTTCTTTCGCACTCTGCGCCTTCATGAACCGATAGGGGATACCAGAACCAAATTTCAAACTTTTATGGTATGGAACACATGCCGGGTCGGCAAAGGCAGAAGCGACCAAAAAAGAGTGGTTTGGCCGAGAAAATTCGCAATATCGAACGCCACTTAACAGCTTCGCTCGCTCAGCCCCCTGCAGGGAGTTTTGAATAGTAGAAGAGGCCGTTTTGTGCTGCCCTATGTGGAGAATGACTTCAGGCTGGTGGTTGAGCCATCGGAAGAGTCTCCGAAACCTGCTCCCATGCTTCGTTAAGTTGGCAGAAGTCATATTCCCTTATTCTCCGAGTGTTCTGTCGGTTGGTCACACAGTTGCTTTACGCCGTTGCGGAATCAAGCTGGTTTTGTCGAGGAGAGCTGTTTGCTATCGCATAGAAGCCTGAAGCCGGGCGCGACACCTGCGTTTATTCTTCCGTTGGTTTTCTTTTTGTGCTTGGCGCCGCGCACCATCTTCTGATCTGGTCTGCTTGCGAACAACTAAATTTGATCGTTCATAGATGGTTGGGACCATTTCAAAACCGCCACCCGAAGGGAGAAACCCACAGGTGAGCAGGAGAAGGATTTAGACCGGCCCTTGAGGAAGCACGGTGGTTAAAAAACTTTAAGCAAGACTGAATAAAGATAGCATCCTACCGCTTTGAAATGGTGCCCGGGGGCGGAATCGAACCACCGACACGAGGATTTTCAATCCACTGCTCTACCCCTGAGCTACCCGGGCACGGGAACGGTGTTTGCCGTTGGGTGGAGGCGTTCTATGACTTGCGTTCAGCAGTGTCCAGAGGCTTTTTTACATTTTTTCAATGTGGCCGCTGAAGGGCTTCGGGCGGGTCGGAAATGTCGGCCTCGATGTCCTCTTCGCGTTGCGATGGAACCGCGTATGAGCCGTTGAGCCATTTGGCCAGATCAATATCCGCGCAACGCTTCGAGCAGAAAGGGCGGAAGCGGTTCACTGTCTCTTCACCACAGATCGGGCAGCTCATTTCCACACCTCTTTCAAAGGGATACGACCCCTTTTGCGCTGCAGTTCGAAGTGGCCCAGAGGGGTCCAGCCTGCCAGCGTTGTTTCGACGGGGTCGTGCCGGAAGGCGGTGCGCAAGGCTTGTTCGAAGCCGCGGCGGTCCTTCTTGGGCATCGGGGCCAGATCCAGCGTGATCTGTCCGCCTAGGCCCCGCACACGCAAGGCGCGGGCCAATTGTTTCGCACAGGCGAAGTTGGCCTTGGTTCCGGCCGCCAAGGACGTGTCAGAGCCGGTGTTTACGTCCACTGCCACCAGTGCCCGCGTGGGTTCGATGTACAAGAACCCTCCTCCGGTCAAAGGCTCTTTGATACTGCGCGCGGTTTCGAGCGCGTCCAGCACGCCGTGGGTTTCAAACCCGCCGGTCTGAGTGAAAACTTCTGCCGGGTCGGTCCAATCGCGCCATGCAAGCAGATGTGGACCATCCCCTTCGCACAGGGTTTCCGGCTCTGTTCCTGGATCGTTCACCACCCGTTCGGACTGTGCGAGCATGGCACTGATGTCTTCGGCAATCTCGTCAGCATCGGCCCCGGCGCAACAGGAACGCAGGATCAGCCCGTAAGGACTGTCGCCCATCATCTCATGCGCAATTTCAAGCAGCCGGTCCCGCTCATCCTCGTCCCTGATACTGCGCGAGATGTTCAGGCCGGGCGCATCGGGTGTGACAATGGCGTATCGGCTTTTGAACAGAACACGGTCTGTGACGGGCAGCGCCTTGCCGTCTTCTGCGTAGCCCGTGACCTGAACCAGCACCAAGGCACCCGGGGCCAGACCCTTCACCTGCCGCAGAAACGCCGGGCCGTCCGGGGTTGTCAGGAACATGCCCCCCTGCCCCTTGACCGGGCGATCCGCGCGGGCGCGGTAGATCGTACCGGGGGTTGGAGCGTCGCCAGCGATCAGAAAGTCGTCCAGCTTGCCATCCACCATCAAGGCCGCAGCTTCGCGGCCTTCTATGTGATCCAGAACAATGGTGCGGCCCTTCATGGCGTTCCTCGATGTAATGGGTAACCGATCGCTTGCAGCAGCCCCGATGTTTCGGCCAAAGGCAGACCAACGATGCCGGTGAATGAACCGGAAATCCAGGGGATGAAAGCACCTGCCGGACCTTGGATAGCATAGGCTCCAGCCTTGCCTTGCCAGTCCCCTGTTTCAAGGTAGGCGTTGACCTCAGTATCGGACAGACGCTTTACCCGAACTTGCGAAACCACGTCCTTTTGCAGAACACGGTCACCACGGCGTATGGCAACCGAGGTGATGACGCGGTGACGCCGACCGGACAGGGCAAAAAGAAATGCCGCCGCCTCACCTGCATCTTCAGGCTTTCCCAGAATGCGGCGACCCAAAGCAACCGTGGTATCCGCGCACAAAACGATATCCTCGGCATCGGCCTGCACGGCCTGCACTTTTCCGCGCGCGATACGGCTGCAATAGGGAACCGGCAGTTCCCCTTTCAGCGGCGTTTCGTCGATATTCGGGGGTCTGACAGCATCGGGCTGCACGCCAAGCTGAGCCAGCAGGTCCAGCCGCCTTGGGCTGCCCGATCCTAAGATAAACGCCATTGCGGCAGGCGTTACTTGAAGCGGTAGTTGATCCGACCCTTGGTCAGATCATAGGGGGTCATCTCGACCTGAACCTTGTCGCCGGCCAGAACACGGATGCGGTTCTTGCGCATCTTGCCTGCCGTATGTGCGATGATCTCATGGCCGTTTTCCAGCTCGACCCGAAACGTCGCATTAGGCAGGAGTTCCTTCACGACACCGGGAAATTCGAGCGTATCTTCCTTGGCCATGTTGTCTCCATCGTTACGTTGCACCCGCAGAATCTGCGGGGATGTGCGCTTAAATGAGCCTATTTCGGCCTTATTTCAAGGCCAGAATCATCAAAGCTGAGAGATTGTGGCCGATTCGACTCGGGGGAATTGTTCGTCCCAATGGGTTCGGTTCAGAACATGACCATCGGCGCGGACAGTGGCAATCGCGGTCAGATCAATGTCGGCATAGGTCCAGCCGGGCTGGTTCAGGGCACCCTCGGCCAGAACGCCGGTTTGCGGAAATCCCTTGTCGGGCGGGCCAAAGATGCCCCCGGTGCCGGTGTTCATATCAACCGCCTCGGACCAGTCATTGCTGCCGACGAGCGAGGACATCACCGTCACACACTGGTTTTCCAACGCCCGCGACATCGCACCAATCCGAACCCGCCAATAGCCCGAAAGCGCCTCGGTGCAGGACGGAACGAGGACGATATCCGCGTCGCTCAGCGCGCGGCCCAACAGGGGAAATTCACTGTCATAACAGATCAGAACGCCGATCTTGCCCAGCGCCGTATCGAACAGTTTGAGCGGACCGCCAGGGGCGATGTCCCAATCTTCACGCTCGAACCGGGTCATGATTTGCTTGTCCTGATGATCCTGCCGACCGTCCGGCGCATATAGCTCGGCGCGATTCACAGGACGGCCCGGCCCGGTAATCACCGGTGCCGAGGCCCCCAGAATGTACGCACTGTGCTCAGCTGCAAGGCGCTGTTGCAGGGCCTGCGCATCCCCCATCCGATCGGACACCGCCCGGATCGAGCGTTCCAGATCGCCTGCCACCTCGGGCCCGTCCAGTGTCGACAACTCCATCGCACCATATTCGGGGAAGACCAGCAGCTCGGCCCCCTGCCCTACGGCGTCCGAGACCCAGCGGTCCAGCTTGTCCTCATACTGCGCCCAACTGTCGAGCCAGTCGAGATTGTAGGCGGCGGCGGCGACTTTCATTTCAGCGATCCCAGCGTATCGGTCCGCGGGCGAGACTAATCGTCTATGTCCGAGTTTGTATAGTGAGCATGGGCGCGGAAACGCAAAAACCGTCGATTTGCCATTCAACTTTTGGCCGGTGTCAGGTCAATCGGTCCGTTGGCCGCCCGAAGCCAGGCCCCAACTCTCTTCGTACTGCCCCAAAATCCGCGACATATTCAGCAAGGAATCAAACAGTCTGGCGTACACGTCCCGTGACATCATCGGCTTACTGTCATCCAGCACATTCACAAGGTCCACGATGGTTGAGGCGAAACGTTCATAGACCACAGCATCTGCCGCTGTTGGGTCCAATGTCCAAATATCGTGCTCGTCATAATAGCGGGCTGGCTTGGGTTCGTTCTCAATCATTCTGTGACCTCGTTAATTCAAGGCCAACTTGAGGGGAAAACCCGCGCCGACAAGTCTGCTGGCAAGAAGTCACAAGATGTTGGCGGGAAAAAAGGTCCAAGCAACAGCCACTTGGACGATCCGGTCGGCTCCGATTGTCCTAAGGTGTCCCACCTATCAAGAAATGCCTAAAGATTTCTGATCCAGAACTGCAACGGCTTCAGCGTCTCACCGTCTTCCCCAATATCCTTCCACGAAAACTGCGCTATCACACCCGACAGGGGCTCATAGCCACGGGCGCGCCAGAATACGTCCAGCGGGCGGTAGTTCTCGGGTCTCAACGGGTGATCCGTCGGGCGCTGCACACCGCAAAAGGCGCATTTGGTAAAGCCCAAGGCGCGCGCATGAGCTTCACGCAAGTCAAAGAACTTATGCCCGACACCCTGCCCGCGATAGTCAGGCAACAGGACGGATTCCGCACAATAGAAGATCTGCGACAGGTCCAGACCCGTGCCATCGAACGCCACTGCGAAATCGTCAGCGTGATCCATCAACGGCGCGCCTGTTGACGCACCAACCAAACGATCCCCTTCAAACGCTCCCACGACGATGGCCTTGTCGCTATCGCGGTAGGATTGCAGATACGTCCGCTCGTACTCCAGATCGCCGTCGTACAAATACGGCCAGGCCCGAAACACCTCGATCCGCAGGCGCGCCACGTCGTCCAGAGCAGCCTCAAGCGCCGCTCCGGTCAGGGCGCGGACCGCGGTGACCTCAGCCATTCGAGACCTGCTTGGTCCAATCCGCAAGGTTGTAGAAAGTGGTGACGCGAGTGATTTTGCCGTCTTTCAGATCGAAGAACGACCCGGCCGGCAAGCGATAGGTCTGACCATGGGCATCCGGCAACCCTTCGTCGGTTTCCAGATAGGTGCCGTTGACGATGAACTCGGCTGCCGCACGGGTGCCGCCTTCGGCCTCGAACACTACGATGTCGGTCAGGTTCTCGCTATAGCAGCGGTTCATATGGGCGCAGAAAGCCGCGAATTTCTCTTTGCCGACGCGAATCTGGCCTTCGTTCACGTGATGGGCCACGTCATCGGACAAACAGGCCAGCATGCCGTCTAGATCCCCGGCGTTGAAGGCATCGAAATAGGTTTGAACGGTCTGTTTCATGGGTCACTCCGTTGGTTCGCCCCAGCGGTCTTTCAGATGCTTGATGATCTGATCGCGGGTCTGTCGGTAGTGGTGTAGCTTTGTTTCGCGCGTCTCACCCATCCCGGTAGGGTCCATTATTGGCCAATAATCGACATCCAGATGAAAAATCCGGGTCAGCTCCAGCGCTTTGCGCTGACTGGCGGGGGACAGGGCGACGATCAGGTCGAAGGAACTGAGGTCATCGCCCCATTCCTCCATCTCGTCGAATGAGCGTGAACGATGGCGGGACAGCTCAACATCGATCTCGTGGCAGACCGAGATGCAGAACCCGTCAATCTCAAGATCATTATGCACGCCGGCAGACTGCACATAGGTGCCGGTGCCGTAGAACTTTTTCATGATGCCCTCGGCCATCGGAGACCGAACCGAGTTGTGGTCGCAACAGAACAGGATCGACTGCGGCAGAGGCGTCACCCGTTAGCCTCCGAAATGCAGCACGCAGATCAGCGTGAACAGGCGTCGGGCGGTGTCAGTGTCCACATCGGCCTTGCCCTCAAGCCGCTCCTGCAACACCCGACTGCCTTCGTTGTGGATGCCGCGCCGGGCCATGTCGATGGTCTCGATCTGGCTGGGCGGCAGGGTTTTGACCGCGTTGAAATAGCTTTCGCAAATCTGGAAATAGTCTTTGACCACCTGACGGAACGGGCCAAGCGACAGGTGGAACTCAGCCGCTTTTTCCGCAGCTTCGGTGGCAATGTCGAAAACCAGCCGCTTGTCGCGGATCGACAGTTGCAGATGATACGGCCCGTCCGGCACCTGACGCCCGTCCCGCGCTGGCAGGGCAAAGCTGTTGTCTTCCAACAGATCATAGATGGCGACCTTACGCTCCTGCTCGATCTCGGGGGTCGGCGGGGGCAGGTTACGGTCGTCCAGTTCGATATGCGAAATGCGGGTCATCTTAACGGTCACAATCCTTCACGTCTGTTCAGACCTATAACAACGCATTTCATTGGGCAACGCACAGAAGCGCCATATTCCACAGGTCTTTGCGTCACATCAGCCGTTCAGCCGATTCAGACGCGCCGTCACCGACAATCCATGTGCCTCAAGGCTTTCGGATTGCGCAAGTTGCTCGGCTGCCGGACCGATGGCACGCAACGCTTCGGGTGTTATCTGGCTCAGCGTCGTGCGTTTGAGGAAATCCATAACGCTGAGGCCGGACGAAAACCGCGCAGACCGTGCCGTGGGCAGCACGTGGTTGGGGCCGCCCACATAATCGCCAATGGCTTCGGGCGTGTATTGACCCAGAAAGATCGCGCCCGCGTGGATGGTCTTTTCACTCAGCACCACCGGGTCTGCGACACACAGCTCAAGATGTTCAGGGGCAATACGGTTGGACAGCGCAGCGGCTTCCTCAAGATCACACACGGTGATGATCGCGCCAAAATCGCGCCAGCTTGCCCCGGCAATCTCGCGCCGCTGCAGGGTTTCCAGCCGCTTTTCAACGGCCCGCGCCACGGCCTGTCCGAATGCGGCATCATCCGTGATCAGGATCGACTGCGCGCTTTCGTCATGTTCGGCCTGGCTGAGCAGGTCCAGCGCGATCCAGTCCGGGTCATTGTCCTTGTCGGCAATGACCAGAATCTCGGACGGGCCCGCGATCATGTCGATGCCCACTTTGCCGAAAACCCGCCGCTTGGCAGCCGCGACAAAGGCATTGCCCGGACCTGTGATCTTGTCGACCGGCGCAATGGTCTGCGTGCCATGGGCCAGCGCGGCAACAGCCTGCGCGCCGCCGATGCGATAGATCTCGTCCACGCCTGCCAGTTGCGCCGCCAGCAGAACCAATGGATTTACCTGACCGCCCGGCGTCGGCACCACGATGGCCAGCCGTTCCACGCCCGCCACCTTTGCCGGTATGGCGTTCATCAGCACGGATGAGGGGTAAGAGGCCAACCCGCCCGGCACATAAAGCCCCGCCGCCGAAACCGCCGACCAGCGCCAGCCCAGCGTAGCCCCAGCAGCATCCGTCCATTGCTGATCCTGAGGCATCTGTTTTTCGTGATAGTCACGGATACGCGCAGCCGCCAGTTCCAATGCCGCACGGTCGGCCTCTGATACCTGTGCAACCGCTTCCGTCACCTCTTCGGCCGAAAACGCCAGCGTGTCAGGCGTCAGTTCCAGCCGGTCGAATTTGGCGGTCAGCTCGATCACTGCTGCATCGCCGCGTGCCCGGACATCCTCGATGATCCCGGCTACAACTGCATCAACATCCGGGCTGTCCTCGCGCTTGGCGGACAGCAGGGTTTGAAAAGCGGCTTCAAACTCGGGCGATGTGGTATCAAGGAATACGGGCATGATCGGGCACTCCGGAGCGTTTCACGGGGACATATCGCCGGGACCCGCAGGTCTCAACCCTTCTTGGCGGGGTGCAGCGATTTGCGCATGGGAAACTGGGTCATCCCGCGCCAGTCTTCCGGCTCGCCCGCCTGCACCCACCCGTATCTCAGGTAGAAGGCGCGCGCGGTATGCGTGGCATCCAAGGACGCTTGTTCACATTCCTGATCTGCAAGTTCTTGCTCCAGCCGCGCCAAAAGCGCCCGACCGATCCCACGACGGACATAAGACGGATCGACGTATAGCAGAGAAATCTTGGACCCCAGCCGCACGCCGCCGACGGCTGCAATCTGCCCGGCCAGTTCTGCGACCCAGACTTCGGACCCGGATTGAATCCATCCCCGAATGGTCTGCGGATCCTTGTTGGCCGTCCACAGGGACAGAAGATGCGGGTCTTTCCCATGATCCGCAGCACAAAGATGGGTGATCGACCGGATCAACACCTGGCTCATCTGGAACACGTCGAACACGGTGGCGCGGCGCAGCACCACCCCCTCGACAGGGTTGGTGAACGCCTGCGATATGCCGCGTTTATTCCGGATGGTTCGGTGCCTGACCGGACGGGGCCTGATAGGGCCGCGTCACGTCTTTGAGCGTTGCTTCAATGGCCTCAACCGTCAGTCGGATCGCTCCATCTCCGGCGAGCGTCAGCATGATCTGGCCCGCGCCATCTTCACCGGGCTCAAAATCGACCGACAGAAGCGACATGACCATATCCGTGTCGCTGCGATCGACACCCTGACTGGCCACCGACAGCACGGAATCAAAAACCAACACCGATTGCACCCGCTCGAACGGGCGGTCACGGCGCGTGGCTGCGTCCTTGTCCTCCCAGCGGAACCGGTTGAGCAGCAGGCCAAACCGGCGCTGCGAGGGATGCCATGTCATCTCTGTCACCGGAAACACGGCGTCCTGCGCGAGGGTTGAGATTACCTGCAGGTCATCCGCATCCTCGGCCCCCAGATTCAGCGGGGCCTCGCGCCCGTCTTCAAAGCTTGCGTCTGTCATTGGCCCTTGATCCGTTCGATTTTGGCACCCACACCTTCCAGCTTGCGCACCACATGTTCATATCCCCGATCCAGATGATAGACCCGGCTGACCGTAGTCTCACCTTCCGCCGCCAGCCCCGCAAGGATCAGCGAGACCGAGGCGCGCAGGTCGGTCGCCATTACCGGCGCACCTTTCAGACGTTCGACACCCGTCACCGTGGCGGTGCCGCCATGTACCTCGATATTCGCACCCATGCGCACGAGTTCGGGCGCATGCATAAAGCGGTTCTCGAAGATACGCTCTTCCAGTACCGAAGTCCCCTCGGCCGTGCACATCAGCGCCATCATCTGCGCCTGCAGATCGGTCGGGAAACCGGGGAAGGGCTCGGTCACCACGTCCACGGCGCGCACCGGTCCGTTTTTGCGGGTGACTTTCAGGCCTTTCTCGGTCTCTGTCACGCTGACGCCCGCTGCATCCAGCTTGGCCGCAAACGACTCGACGAGAGACAAACGCCCTCCAAGCAACTCCACCTCACCGCCGCAAATCGCCGGGGCCAGCATATAGGTGCCCAGCTCGATCCGGTCGGTCACAACCTGATGCGTTGCACCGTGCAGCCGCTCGACCCCCTGAATTTCGATGGTCGAAGTGCCCTCGCCGGAAATCTGCGCCCCCATCTTGCGCAAGCAGTCGACCAGATCGACAATCTCGGGCTCGCGCGCAGCGTTTTTCAGAACCGTAGTGCCCTTGGCCAGCGTCGCGGCCATGACGATGTTCTCGGTCGCACCCACCGAGGCAAAGCGCATCTCGTGCATCGCACCTTTCAATCCGCCCGGTGCCTTGGCGTGCAAATAGCCGTCTTTCAGCTCAATCTCGGCGCCCAGCGCCTCAAGCCCTTCGACATGCAGGTCCATCGGCCGCGCGCCAATCGCACACCCGCCCGGCAGCGACACAACCGCCTGTCCGAACCGCGCCAGCAACGGTCCCAGCACCAGATTCGAGGCGCGCATCTTGCGCACGATGTCATAATCAGCTGTCTGGCTGGTCAGGCTGTGGCTGGACATCGCGATCACCTGTCCATCCTGCAATGACGACACCTCGGCCCCCAACGACTGCAACAAGGCTGTCATGGTCTTGATGTCACTCAGCCGCGGCGCATTGGTCAGCGTCAGCGGTTCTTCGCTCAACAGCGTTGCAGGCATCAGCGTCAGACACGCGTTCTTGGCCCCCGCAATCGGTATCTGACCGTTTAGCGGCCCGTTGCCCGTCACCAGAATCGAATCCATTTGCTCTTATCCCTCGTCCTTACCGGCCTTGTTGTCGGATGCCGCCCGCGCCCTGGCCTGCGCCTTGCGCCGCGCCATGTTCGCCTTAAGCGCAGCCTTCAAACGCTCTTCCCGCGCATCCCCGGATTTGCCGTGTTTTTTAGGTGTATCTTTGTCTGCCATGGTCTTTCTCTACAGGAGGCGAAAAAAACCGTCCAGACACCCTTGCGCCCCGTTTCGTTTGAGTCTAATCACCCGCCCACAGCGCTGCTGTAGCTCAGAGGTAGAGCACTCCCTTGGTAAGGGAGAGGTCGAGAGTTCAATTCTCTCCAGCAGCACCATGATTCTCCTATATACATCAGAAACTTACGCCAAACCAACGGCTTACGTCGCCAGACTCCTACACAGGAGTCCTACACAGTGACCCTGACAATGCCCTCACCGACCAAAGACAAGTATAGCGGAATTTTCTACCTTCGGGTGCGCGTTCCGGCTGATTTGACACGACTCACCGGGAAAGCCGAGGTGACAAAATCGCTCCGCACCCGAGAACCAGCAGAAGCGAAAGAGCGGTTTGCGGTCGAGTATGCCAAACTTCAAAAGCGATGGGCATCCCTTCGAGCAAGACCAGAACCACTTCCGCTAAAGAACATCGTGGCCCTGTCTGGTCGTGTCTACTTCCGCTTAATGGAAACACTCGAACTAGAACCGGGTGAGCCGGAGGTTTGGCAGCGCCTATTGTCTCTGAGCGAACAAGCCGAAGCCGCCGAGAACGGTTTCGAAAGATGGTATGGAGAAGCAGCCAACGAGGTGCTTGCAGAACAGGGCATTGCATTAGACGCCACATCCCGCACGCGCCTTTTGCGTGAAATTCACAAGGCGTGGATACAGGCAGCCAACCAGCAAATGAAACGAGCGGAAGGCGATTTTGCCCCCGACCCGCAAGCCAATCGCTTCCCCAAATGGGAACACGCAGGTGCCCCTCAAAAGGCGACCCAAGGACCAACGCTGACAAGCCTGTTTGAACGATGGAAGAAAGATCATCTGAGCAATGGCAAAGCCCCAGCAACAGTTGATGACTTTGCCCAAAAGAAAGACGCACTAGTCGCGTATCTAGGGCATGAGGAAGTTAACAAGATCAAGCCTAAAGACATTGCCGATTGGTGCGACTACCTTCGGGACGAAAAAGGGCTGAAACCAAAGACAATCGGTCCAAAATACCTCGCGGCAATCAAAGCTATTCTGCGCTTGGCTCGCTCCAAGTTCCTGATTGAAGTTGACCCCTCTGAAGGCGTGTCTGTGAAAGTTCCGAAGCCAATATCGGCGCGCTCCAAAGGTTTCACCGATGACGAGGCAAAGCGAATACTGCAACGTTCAATCGAAGCTCTAAAGGAAGACACACGAGCGACCAGAAAGAACAAGCTTGCCTGTCGCTGGATACCTTGGATTTGCGCATACACGGGAGCAAGGGCGGGTGAAATCGCCCAGCTGCGCCAGCAGGACTTGAATACTACAGGTTCAATTCAATGGCTCTTGATCACGCCAGATGCAGGGAGTGTCAAAGCGGGTCGCTACAGGACCGTGCCATTGCATCCTCACCTTTTGGAGATTGGCCTAGTGGATTTCATAAAGAGCGCCGGTTCAGGTTACCTTTTCCACGATGGCGGGGAGACCCCAGAAGACGCTTTCAGGTTGTCCCAGAATGCGCGCGACAAGGTCGGCGATTGGGTCAGGAACAAAGTCGGCATCTCAGACCCAAGGATACAACCGAGTCACGCTTGGCGGCATCGGTTCAAGACACAGGCGCGGAATGCAGATGTGGATATTGCGTATCAAAACGCCATTTGCGGTCACGCAACAGGCAGTGTAGGCGACGACTACGGGGATTATCCCGTTGAAACGCTATACCGCGAAATCTGTAAGATACCTCGTATTGAGCTCGACTAGACGCTTAGAGCGACCTACCAGCAACCAAGGCATATTTTGGTCAAAATCGGCAGGCAAAACTCAAGCGAAGCTGGAAGGTCGCTTTAATCCGACCCACAAAAACCATTGAGAAATTTAACGGAGACAATTTTGTGAAGAATTACATTGTCGCAGGACTGTTGTGCCTTGTATTGGCCTTGGCCATCGGAGTTCGGCCAGTGCAAAAGACGGTAAATGAAGCGCTGATCCTCTAGTTCGGGACTTGTGCGATAGCCACGCAAACCTGAGAGTTTGTCAAGTTCTCTGAGATTTTAGCCTAGCCCGCGCCACCATTTGGATCGAAGATCACTACGAAATCCGCAACAATCTTACGCCACTCGAGTTCTTCTTTTTCTCGTCTTCGAGACTGATGACAATCGACCGCTTCACAGCCTCAATTCGGCCCAAGTAGGTCTGGCGATCCAGAGCAACAACACCAACGATTAGGATAGAACAAACAGTCTACAAGAGTTGTGGTTCAATGGTGAAAGTGGATGTATTCCAACAGTGGAACCAAGCAATTTAACGCTTGCAATTGACACCAGTCGCATTCATTTTCTGGTAGTCAAAATACCATTCTTGAATTTTATACTTTGAAAGACTTCAAATAGCATTGGGAGTTGAGAAATGGCATTGGCATCATTGCTTTACGAGTTGCTTGTAGCGGGATCGACTCTGCTAGCAAAAAGCGCTGCGGGAGAATTTGCGAAAAGTGCTGGCAAGGCTGCGTTTGAAAAACTATGCGACAAGCTTTCGTCCGAGCACAATGTTAAAACCCTAGGTCTTCTTGCGGAAGCACCAGAAAAACCGGGATATCAAGCTGCCATAAAGGGCGATCTCTCCGCTCCGGAAATCAGCAACGATGTGCAAGTCTTGGAATTGGCTGAAGAACTTCGTGAAGCAATCGAATCTCTTCCAGAACATACCACCGCCGCTTATGCGATTGACGCCGACACAATTCGTGCGGGTGGTAGTCAGATCTTTAGTGCCATTCAAGGCATTCGGGCTGGGCGCATCGAAGCCGATGAAGATCAAATCTTTGAGGATGTATCAAGCCCGGGAAAGCGACAAGCGACGGACTAAACGCCGAGCCTCCGTCGCATGACATCGGCGTAGCCATTGCAGGCCGAGACCAGCATTTCCACAAGCACAACGACGTGAGAATTGATGTCGAACTCGTCTTGACGTTGGCCGAGGCCAAAGGCTACGTCCCGCCAGAGGAAGTCGACGCTCTCCGAGCAAGTGTCGCCCGCACCGAGCATGATTTATATCTCATGCGGCTTGAACACCCTGATTGGAAGTCAGATATCGACGGAGCAATCGCAGCATTCAACTCGAGCGACCTTGATGGTGCACGTTCTGCCTTCCAGCGCATCGACAATTTGATCTCAAGCCGCCGAAAGGAACTTCAGACTGAAGAGGCGCGATTAAAACATGCTCAAGCAACACTTCTTTATTCCTTTGAAATATCCAAGTCGGCGCCACTGCTTCTTGAGGCTGCGAAGTTGGCCGAAACCCGGTTCGACTATTGGCTAGAGAGCGGGCGTGCTCAGATGACGTTGGGGGACTCTAAACAGTCCATTTATTGCCTAACCGAGGCCTTCAAACTTGCCCGTGATAGCGACGAAGAGGAACAACTGGCTCAGGTTTTATTTGAAGTTGGTGTCTTTGCTATGCAAGGAGGGATGATAGATGGTGCGCAAAAACTATTTGAAATCGCATTTTCCTTTGCAAATGACATCATCAAGGAAAACGGTTCAGCTGGTTTGGCAAAGGGCGGAGTCATAGCGGCGGCGTGTGGAGAGCGGTTGGGAGATATAGCATTCGCTCGCGGAGATTACGAAAAAGCACAAGAATATTATGAAGCCGAACTAACCCTTACTCGAAGATTTTATGAAATAGTTCCAGACGAAATCCAGTTGTTGAACAATTACGTCAGTGCTCAACGCAAGTTAGCAGGCCTGAACAATGCGCAAGGAGAAAGCGCAAAAGCAGAGAATCTTTTGAACAAAGCTGAAAGCCTTGTCAGAGCAAAGTCTAGTGAAATGGGTGAAAACTTGGATTGGAAAAGCCTACACTGCGCCACTTTGCTTGAGCTAGGCCTGACACAAAACCTTATGGAAAAGAACCAACTAGCGCAGGAGACCTTTTCCGAATCTGCGGTTTATGCGCGGGACTTACTGAACCAAGATAAAAATAACGTTTCCTGGATAATGATGGGTGCTGGTGCTTTCGAAGGGTTAGCCGACACTTTCTTGAACGACGAACACTTTTCTGAAGCTAAGGGGTTCTATCAGCAAGCCGGTGGTCTCTATCGTGTGCTTCTTAACTTGAACGCTCGGCAGCGGGAGCCGATTCTTAAATTATCAATGCTATTTATCAAACTTGCAGTTGCAGACGAAGAAAACGAATTGGAGCATGTGACAAATGCTATGAAGATTCTCGAGCTCGCAAAGAAAGACGAAATCCTCGTGCCAAACGATGAAAGTGTATTAGAATTTGTTCAGGAACAATATCGGGCGGTCTCTGAAAGCTCCGATGGGTCTGTCTAGGTAAGTCACTCTTTGAGCAAGATAGCTTGCTGTTTACAATCTATATCTCTGTGAACGGATCGACGGCCGACCGAGGAAGAAGAAGCCTTTGAAGATGGTCGATTGGGAATGCCCCGCCATTGCATCGCTAATGCCATGTAAATTGAGAGTCGAAAAAACTTGCAATTAGCCGAAACGGCTTACTTGCATACTGAAGGAGAGAAACCCGCGTTCTTAACCTTCAACAAAGACCTTTTGACTATAGTTAGCGGATACTCTTCGCCACCAAAGGTCTTCCCCTAATTCCGCGCCGAATGGCCTTACACATTGTCTGTAGACGTCTTATCCACACCGGCTTTGGTCACTACTAGTATCTGCAGTGGCACCTTGGGCACGAGTAGTGGAACGCGCAAACGGGAAGATATTGCAAATGCAAAGGCCTACGGGACAAATTCTGGATGCCCAACTAGGGGAGGTGAACGGGGCGCGTTTAGTAGCGATCAAATTGACCGTGAGACGGCATTTGCGAAGACAACGGTTTTTATTCTGCTTCTCCCACGCCTGTTGCTTTAGCGTTTTGTGCCTTTTTCCACGCTTCCTGTGTTGTCTGCGAACCCACAACTTCCACGAAGTCGTCCGGGGTCTGTGTCGCAAATTGCTTCACGGCATCGCGACCCTTCGCGAAGTAAAGTGTGGTGCCCGTTATAGGTTCGATGCCGGTGTGAACATTGTCTCCCTTGGATTGTGCCCAGAATCCGAGGTGTTCGGCCGCCTTGCGAAGATGCATATGCGACCAAGGGAAATCGTCACCAAAAACAGCCTCAATAGCTGCGCGCATTTCTTGGACGGCATCATAAGGACGTTTAGGATTGCGGGGATCGACGTCCGCAGGCGTCGACAACTGAACGTTGCCGACAAGTTTGTAGGCAGGCGAACCCTCCTCCTGAACAAGCGTTCCGGTGTCAATTAGGTTTAGCTCTGTTGCTGCGCTGGCTGGCAAGTAGAAAGTCATCTCCTTTTCAGTATCAGCGCCACTATTTCGAGGGTCCGCAACGACAACCTGATCGAAACCAATGTCGCGCCCCCGGCTAAGATATGAAAAGATCTCGCTTCTCGTCTTTTCGTCTCGGGAGATTAGGAGTTGCGAAAATTCTTCGCCAGTAATCGGTGCAGTTTGACCTCTTCTACGGGTGTAGACGGTCCCTTTTCTCAGGAAGGGATCGCTTCCTTGACCACCTGCAATATCGCGAATTGCTATTGAAGGTGGCTTCTGAAGTGCCTCGACTATCAAAACACCTAGAAGCCGATCATGTATATCGATGGTGCAAAACTCTGTGATCGGCATCGGCGAGATCGCTTGCGCGATTTGCTCGGACTGTTGACCCTCATCCAATATGTTGCCCCCAATACCCACTAACAATCTGGGATTGTCGGAAACGCCAAATATGATGCAACCACCTGTTTTGTTCGCAAAAGCGGCGATGGTTTTCAGCGATTTCCTAAATGTCGGCAGCGCCATGTCGCGCTTAAACTCAAGGTCCGTGCTTTCTCGGGCAGTCACACGATACTCACCATCATCCTTTGGAACTAGAGTAAGTCTCGCGATCAACTCTTCCACGTTCATCAAAAAAACTTCCCTGCAAATTGATGCTTATAGGATTGCGCAACTCACCACTGGGTTGCAAGCAGCTGAGGAGCTTCGGTCCAAATTTTCACTGGAACAAAAGCAGTTTGAACGCAAAAATCTGGCGACCTGAGATAGAAAAAAAGCCTGTGACTTCCCCCCATGGAGGCACCTCTCGCGCTGAACTAACTCCAATAGCGAAACATTTTTCACTTATGAAATAAAAGCAATGGGTTGACGCCATCTTGGCGTGCGCCCGTGATGCCGCCACATGGTATCTCTGCTTGCGTCGTAAATCCCCAAAAGGACAACATATGATCATCTTCGATATCTGCTTTGGTCGCTTCTCTATTGTCGCTCAAAGAGAGACTGAATGGCACACCTTTAGTGTTGGCTGTGATGGTCTTGGAGAGGTTACTTCTGATCTACTCAATTGCAGCCCAATTCAAAAAAACGATAAGAAGGCAAATAAATACTGTTCACAGGGTATGCTCTAGCGAACAGGTCGTGGGACGCTTGCTGTGGTGTTCACTAGGGTTGACTTTACATTATGAACACCTCATGTCTGTGAACAGAATCCAAATGAACAGGCAGCCCATGACCAAAACATTCCTCTATGTCCGCGTCTCCACCACTGAACAGACCAGCGAACACCAGTTAAAGCAGGCGCAGGACGCTGGCTTTCACATCCTCGCCGAAGATGTAATCACAGACCATGGAACCTCTGGGGTCAGCACGAGGCTGGCCGACAGGGAAGGCGGAAAAGAACTCCTTCACAAGTTGCGCGATGGGGACACTTTGGTTGTTCGCTGGCTAGACCGATTGGGAAGAAACTACCGGGATGTTACCGATACTCTCAGGGAGTTGCTGCGTCGCGGTGTGACCATCAAAACTGTGATCAACCGACAGACGTTTGAAGCGCACCCCAAGAGCGCCACAGACGAAGCTGTGAGAGACGCCCTTATCGGTTTCATGGCGGCACAGGCCGAAGCTCAGGCACAAGCAACCAAGGAAGCTCAGGCTGCGGGTATCGCTCATCACAAAGCTACTTCGCCTGAAAAATTCAGGGGGCGAAAGCCCACGTTCAATCGCGAACAGTTTGAAGAGGTGACGGCACTCGCTGAAGCTGGTCAGGGCCACTCAGCGATTGCGAAGGCAACGGGTCTCAACCGGAACGCCGTCATTCGCATTGCCGCAGACCCTCAGAAAGCAAAATCCATGCTCATCAAATGGGACATGTGGGCTCGGCCACAAGACGCTGCCTAACGCGAAACGTCAGAACCCACATACTAGTCCTAAAAGAGCGGTCCTGAGCGGTCAGCCGGTCAACACGCGGAGATTTTATCCCTGCTTTGGCTAAGCGATGAAGGCCCGCCCCTTTAGCGAAAAGAAAGATGCTCAGTCTTGGTGTCGCTTTCGCGGGACCGTATCGGTTGCCCTTTGGTTGCCACGTCGGGCTTGTGAGAGTGCATGCCTGACCGGGGGTGCTATCGGTGCTTTTCGCATTTTGTAGCAAATCAAGCCGACTGCGCCCCCACGGCTGACACACCCAAAAAAACCTGAAACCCAACGCGCATGTAGAAAGGTAACTATCATGCTCGAACAAACACGCCTTCTCCCAAGAGAAATCTGCTTTGACGACAACCTGAACATTCGTTCCACCGGGATCGACGAGACCCACGTCCGCACCCTTAGGAACCTCTATCGTAATGGCGTTATGGTGGACCCTATCACCGTTCGTAAGGCACCCTCTGAAGCACCGACCGCATATGTGATGGTAGATGGCATGCACCGGCTGGCCGCCTTCGAGGAAGCGTTCCCCGGCACCAATGAGGGCATCCTTTGCGTTGTCATTGAAGGAGACCAAAAGGACGCCTTCATGGCCGCCTTGATGGCAAACCGAAAGGTCTCGAGAAGTCTGACCGCCATGGAGCGTGTGAACGCGGCTTGGAAGATTGTAAGAGAGTTCTCCGAGGTGTCCAAGAAAGACACCGTGGAAGCGACTGGGGTCTCCCGCACAACCGTTGGCACGATGAGATCGAGATGGCGAGAACTCCAAGAAGCGGGCACCACGCACATCTCAGGAAACTGGATAACCGACAAAGGAACCTCCAACTGGGAACCCGAGGACATATCCGAGGAAGAGTTCCGGCAGAGAGCCACAGTCATGAAGCGAAAGCTCCGGCAGGCCGCAGGCAAATCACAACGGCACAACTTCCGACTGTTCTCAACGGCACTCATTGAAGCCTTCACCGCAAGCGATCTGGCTGAAGCAATCAAATGCGTCGCTGATTGGGAAGATGCCATGGAGAACGACGACTTCTGACGAAGACGAACAGACGTTCTACACTCGGCACCCGACGACCTTCAATGAGCCGTCGAGGCACCCTCAATGAACCCCAAGGTGAGCCTGCAAGGGAGCGTGAATGGGCCTCAGGGTGGTCACGTTATATGGTCAATTTGACCACCCACGACGATTTTCGCTCCCTGTCGGCCCATCCGGCAAGGTTTTTCTATGCCCGAAAGGAAAAGCATGACCAAAACTTACACGCGTCCAACTGGCTCAGATGCCACCACAGTCGGCGAGCGCAATCGAACCCGATGGACGAGATACCTACGCAACCGGTTGAAAGATTTGGTTCATCCCATGGCATTCAACAGCGCTGAGGAAAACTCGGTTGTCGATGCGCTACATCAGCAAAGGGCATCTTCGGCCAAATTCCCTTGGCAAGACCGACCAACATGGACGAACGCCCGCATCCGCATAGACCAGATGGCAACGCTTGAACTGCTTCAGAAGCGACACCTCACGGCCACCGGGAAGGAAATCTCAAAGGCTGAGGTCTTGGCAGCTCTTATGGCCTGTGGAATCGAAACGATCATCAAACACGAGGAATTCAGCGGCACGACCAATTGAACCTAAGTCTCTTGGCCAATGGTGAAAGTAAGACTCAATAACTGGCGCGGCGATACTCTCTCGTTCGGTTGCCGCGCTTAGGCGCAATCCGTCAGCGGAGCCTGAGGGTCAATCCTCTTTATTTGCCTTGGTCACCTTTCCTTCAGCCCCAGCCATCGCGCGACAGTATTCAATAAAGAAGCTCCGAACCGGCATTGTTAAGACCGGAACGAATCCTTCTTCAAGGTTGTCCTCCGCTAGTTCTCTGATGGCCGCTCTCGCACTATCAAGGAAAGAATCAATCTCGCTATTCTTTATGTCGGCGGCTTGAGCCCAATCAAATTGAGTTCGTTTGGAGTTAACGTGAGCAACCACGTTATTGCGATATTTTGCGATTTTGCCTCTTAATGCAAAACAGGTTTCACAGTTTCTAATTACGTTTGAAGAGACGTTAAGTTCAGGGTCTTCAACTGCACTATGCAGCGAATAGGTCTTTTTGTTGGTATCAACGAGCGCGTAGCAAGATGTCATGAGACTCACGCTTAATAGGTTTCTCATATTGCAAAAGCCTAGGTAAGCTGGGTGCTGGCGATGCTTCTCTGGAACACCTGAAAAACGCTCATGACCAAGGAGATGTATCTGCCACGACGAGCGCGCATTGCTAGCGACTTCGTCGAGCAGAAGTATCTTTTCTTCAGCAGTCAACATAAGGGAGCCACGAAAACCTAATTCAGATGAGGTATGAACTATCGGGACTACTATTCAGAATGTAGCCGTCGACTCCAGTTCAGAATTTTTTGCAAGAAGACAGCCCTAAGTGACACTGGCTACACCATCGTCCCCAGCAAATCTCGGCAGTGAGGCAGCGCTATCGTTTGGCTGGACAGATAGCTCCCCCACAACGCTGCTACACAGAGATTGCGTCAGGGAAATTTTTATGTAATAAAATCAATACACTGAAGCACTTCGGACTGAGTTCAATTCTCTCCAGCAGCACCATCCCGCTTTTAGTGTTGTGCATTCCTAGCGAAGCCATGATTTCGCTGGCGGCAATGGTCGCTTCGGGCAATCCTTAGGCAAACCTACAGAATATGACCCTAGAACCGGGCGGTAAACTTGTCCTCAGGGTCCAGTTTTTGCACGAATAGCGATCATGTGGCCCTATCAGAAGATCCGCCATCTATTCAGTCGTTTGTCTCAAAACGGTATCATTTCTACCCCAATATGTTAGCGTTTTTGTATTCATTTCATTGAGGAGCACGCCATGCGTTTTGCGACTTTCAACATTGAGAACCTCGACGACGGCACATCAGAAAACAGCACCGCCGCCTTTAATGATCGCGTCAAAATCCTGCAGCCGATGCTGGAAAGACTGCGGGCAGATGTCATCTGTTTTCAGGAAGTTCACGGGCAGGATATGGACAGCGGCCCGCGGCAGCTTCGGGCGCTTGACACGTTGCTGACGGGCACCAGGTACGAGCAATTTACACTCTCTTCTACCACGCTGAAAAACAAACCCGATGTCGAAAGATACCGCAATCTGGTTGTTGCGTCTTCGCCCGACATGACCGTTGAAGAGGTTCGGGAGGTTCAGAACACGCTGGTAAATCCGCCGTCCTATTCGCGGGTCACGGCAACCGGCAATCCGGGTCCTTTGGACGTCAAATGGGAACGTCCGTCCCTTTATGTGCGGTTGAGGAAAGGTCAGGAGGATCCGATCCACATTCTGAACGTCCACTTCAAGTCGAAGATCCCCACTCCGATTCCGGGACAGGGGCCAACAAATTACAAATGGGCCAGCGCGGCGGGTTGGGCCGAAGGGTACTTCATTTCATCCATGAAACGGGTCGGTGCAGCACTGGAGGCGCGTTTGTTTGTCGACGGTATCTTCGAGAACGAGCCGAACGCCAAAATCCTGATCTGCGGCGATTTCAATGCCGAGCCCAACGACGTGCCGATCATGGCCATTCGCGGTACGACCGAGGACACTGGAAACCCCGCGTTGAATGACCGGGTCATGCACCCTGTCGCACTATCCGTTGCGCAAAGCCGCCGCTTTACCCTGTATCACCACGGAAAGCCCAACCTGCTGGACCATATGCTTGTGTCGCGCCGAATGATGGCAAGTTTTGTGAATGCCGAGATTCATAACGAACTTATCCACGACGAAAGCATCGCCTTCGCAACCGACAGCAAATTCCCAGAATCCGACCACGCACCCATGGTCGCCGAGTTTGACGAAAGCTCTTTCGGGATGTGGGCGGGTGATTGATGAAGGGCCGTTTTTGGCGAACTTAGCCGCGATCATCAGCGCCCGATTTCGCGTTTCATATCCAGCATCTGACCTCATCAAGGTTCAAATGTTAATCATTGTGGCAGAAACTAACGCACAAGTGACATGATCTCGCAATAGTTATGCCAATATCGATATATATCGACACCTAAGCCCACCGAACGGTTGACTAGTCAGATTTTTTAACGAGGGGGTATCTCGGCGGGTTCAGGGGGTGAGCACGCGATTGTCCGATTTTCGGATGATTGCTGTGCTCCCCCCGCCTTGCCGTTCTTAGTCTATCTTGTTTCTTTGCGAATGCGGCGTCACACCAAAGCTTGACCGGTACACGCGTGAGAAATGGCCGGGATTTTCAAAGCCACAGGCAATGGCGACCTCGGTGATTGAGGCTTCGGTTTGCAACAACAGCTTCTGTGCCCGCTCCAAACGCATCTCCATCAGGTATTTCTTGGGCGAGGTGTTGAGGTATTTGCCGAACAAACGCTCTAACTGGCGCGTCGAAATACCCAAGGTCTCGGCAATGTCGGATGGCGAGACCGGCGTTTCGATACTGCCCTGCATGATCTGGATTGCCTTGGCCAGATGTGCATTGCGCATCCCGTTGCGCGACTGAAGCGAGACGCGCTGTTTTGCGGTGGCGTTTCGGACGGCGTTATAGACCATCTGATCGGCCACCTCGATGGCCAGTTCCTCTCCGTGGTCGCGTTCGATCAGGTGCAGCATCAGGTCCGCCGTCGCCGTGCCGCCCGAGGCGGTGATGTGCTTTTCGTCAGCCACAAATACGCTGCGCACCAGGTTCACTTCGGGAAACGCCTCCATGAACGCGTCGTGATATTCCCAGTGAATTGCGGCCTGCATCCCGTCCAGAAAACCGGCCTCGGCCAGCAGCCACGCCCCGGAACACAACGCCCCAATTGGCGTCCCCCGCGCCCGTTCGCGCCTAAGAGTGGACAGCAACGGTCGCGTGACGTGATTGCGCATGTGAATGCCCGACAACACGAATAATTGGTCCGTTTTGGTCAGGTCATCCAAACCGCCATGCACCAAAGTCACCAGCTCGTTCGAGCACACCGCACGTTCGCCATCTTCGGACAGCAGGGTCCACTCATATAGCTTTTCATCGCTGACCAGATTGGCAATCCGCAACGGCTCGACCGCGCAGGAAAAGGCGAGGTGCGAAAACTCCTCGACCAGGATGAAGGTGATGTGCCGCGTTTGGCGCATGGTGTTTCCAGTTCAATTGGGCAGTTCGCGCCCGAGTCTTTCAGGAAGTGTCATGCTGCACGATTTTTTTCTGTATACAAGTTGTATTTTTTTCGAATACAGGTGGTGCACGGCGGCCGGATTTGTGATTCGTCCGCGCCAAGCCAGAGGGCCCTGATGAAAGACGATGCCAAGTCCCGCAAAACCGAACTGACCGAGCATCTGAAGGTCGCGATTCTGACGCTGCGCCTGCAACCCGGCACCGATCTGGATGAGGCGCATCTGTCCGATGCATTTGGCCTGTCCCGGACGCCGCTGCGCGAAGTGTTCAGGCAGTTGGCAGGCGAGGGCTATCTGGATCTGCGCGCCAATCGCAGTGCGCGGGTGTCCGAGATGTCTTACACCACATTGCGCGACTTCTTTCTGGCAGCCCCAATGATCTACGGCGCAATCCTGCGGCTAGCGGCGCAAAACGCCACGCACGCGCAGATGGACGCTTTGAAAGACGCCCAACACGCCTTTAAGGCAGCATTGCGGTCGGGGTCTGCCGAGGATCGCGCACTGGCCAACAACCGCTTTCATGACGTGACCGGAGAGATGTCAGGCAATGTCTACTTGCTGCCGTCGTTTAACCGGTTGCTGATCGATCACGCCCGGATCGGGATGACCTTTTACCGGCCTCAGACGGCCAAAATGTCCGAAAACCTGTCAGAAGCCAGCCGTCAGCACGACGCCATCATCGCCGCCATCGAGGCGGGCGATGAGGCGGCTGCTGCGCAGCTGGCTGAGGATCACTGGAACCTGTCACGCGATCAGATCGAGCTGTTCGTTATGCCCGACGCGCTGGATGTCCCGATGGGCGTCCCACTTTCGAAACCTGCATGAGGACGGAATGAACCCGATTTTCAGATTTGAGGGAATCTATACCCCGGTGGTCACGCCCTATCACGACGATGGACGCGTGAATTGGGACGCTCTGGCGCAGGTGATCGAATACCTGATTGAGAATGGCGTGCACGGCCTGATCTCGGGCGGGTCGACCGGTGAGAACTATGCGCAGACTGTCGAGGAACGGCTGGAACTGGCGCGGTTCACGCATGAGCAGTTGAAGGGCCGTCTGCCGTTGGTCGTAGGAACCGGGGCAATGCTGACACCGGATTCGATTGCCCTGGCCTCGGGCGCGCGTGAGATCGGTGCCGATGCCATCCTGCTGGCCAGCCCGCCCTATTCAGTGCCAACCGATCGCGAAAACGCACTGAACGCGCTGGCCATCGACAAAGCCGCTGACTTGCCTGTCATGCTGTATAACTACCCACACCGCACCGGCACGATGATGGGTGAGGAATTCCTCGACCGCGTGGGTCGCAGTCGCAACTTCTGCGGCATCAAGGAAAGCTCGGGGGATATCAACCGGGTGCATCTGCTGGCGCGCGACTATCCGCATATCCAGCTGGGCTGCGGCATGGACGATCAGGCGCTGGAGTTCTTTGCCTGGGGCGCACCGTTCTGGGTCTGCGGCGGGTCGAACTTCCTGCCTGCAGAGCATGTGGCCCTGTATCAGGCCTGCGTGATCGAGGGCAATTTCGCCAAGGGTCGCCGGATCATGTCCGCCATGATGCCGCTGATGCGGGTGCTGGAACAGGGCGGCAAATTCATCCAGACCATCAAACACGGTGTGACCATGAACGGGATCGACGCGGGCGCGATGCGGCCTCCGTTGAAAGGTCTGAACAAGGACGACAAGCGCGCGCTAGAACAGGTGACGCGCGTATTGAAAAAGACAATCGCAGATATCGTGGCGGAGGGCTAAGGCATGGGATTGCTTACTAAGGACGAATACAAATCCATCGCTGCCAATCTGGAACTGCCGACCGGAGCCTTCATTGATGGCGCATTCCGCCCGGCGATCTCGGGTGAGACATTCGGGACGGTGAACCCCGCCACCGGCGAAAAACTGGCCGAAATCGCCGCCTGCGGTGCGGCGGATGTGGATTTTGCTGTCGAAAAGGCGCGTGAGGCATTTGACGATGGCCGCTGGTCGAAACTGCATCCATCCGAGCGCAAGGACGTGCTGATCCGGCTGTGCAAGCTGATGACACGCAACGCGCGCGAACTGGCGGTGATGGAGAGCATCGACAGCGGCAAGACCATCTATGACTGCGAAACCGTGGACGTGCCCGAGACGATTCACTGCCTGAAATGGCACGCCGAGGCGATTGACAAGATTTACGATCAGGTCTCACCCGCCAGCGACGATCACATCGCCATGGTGGTGCGCGAACCCATCGGCGTTGTCGGGCTGGTGCTACCGTGGAACTTCCCCCTGCTGATGCTGGCGTGGAAGATCGGGCCTGCTCTGGCAGCAGGCTGTTCGGTCGTTGTCAAACCGGCAGCGGAAACCACGCTGACTGCTTTGCGTCTGGCCGAACTGGCGATGGAGGCCGGTCTGCCGCGCGGCGTGCTGAATATCGTGCCCGGTGGCGGGGCCGACGTCGGAGAACCGATTGGGCGGCATCCGGATATCGACATGGTGTCCTTCACCGGATCGACCGTCACCGGAAAGCGGTTCCTGACCTACTCTGCTGAAAGCAACGCCAAAGAGGTGGTGCTTGAGATGGGCGGAAAGAACCCCGCCATCGTGATGGAGGACGCCGAAAACCTGGATCGTGTGGCCGCGCATGTGGTGAACGGCGCGTTCTGGAATATGGGCGAGAACTGCTCGGCCTCGTCCCGCCTGATCGTGCATAAGGACGTGAAAGAGGAACTGCTGGAGCGCATCGCGCATCACGCCAAACAGTGGAATATCGGCGACCCGCTTGACCCGGAAACCCGTATGGGCGCGCTGGTCAGCGAAGGGCACTACAACAAAGTGTGCGGCTATCTGGATCAGGCCGAAAACGTGGTCATTGGAGGAAAAGCTGAGAGGGGCTTTGTCGAAGCCACTGTGGTCGAAGTGCCCGGCAATGACGCCACTCTGGCGCGCGAGGAAATCTTCGGCCCCGTTCTGTCGGTGATCGAAGTGTCGGGCTTTGATGAGGCCATCAAGCTTGCCAACGACACCGACTATGGCCTCTGCGCCTCGATCTTCACCGCCAACGCAAAGCGCGCCATTCGCGGCGCGCGGGCGATCCGGGCGGGTACCGTCACAGTCAACAGTTTTGGTGAGGGCGACATCACCACCCCGTTTGGCGGCTACAAGCAATCGGGTTTTGGTGGTCGCGACAACTCGGTCCATGCCCATGACCAGTACACTCAGTTGAAAACCATCTGGATCGATCTGGCCGATGACGCGGACGAGGCCGTGGATTGACACGGTTCAAGGCCAAAAGACTGCCCCGGCAGACCGGCCCGGCGGGATGGAATGCCATCCTGCCATCCCAGACGCCCCTGCCGGTGCTGGAACAGGACCAAAACGCCGACATCACCATTGTCGGTGGCGGGTTTGCCGGGCTCAGCACGGCGCGACGGCTGCACCAACTGGATCCGTCCCTGAAAATCGTTCTGCTGGAGGCGGCCCAATTCGCTGACAGCTCGGCAGGGCGGAACTCGGGGTTCATGATCGACCTGCCGCATGATCTGGCCTCGGACAATTACGCGGGCGAAGGGTTAGAGGCGGATCGCGCCGCCATCGCGCTGAACCGCAAGGCCATCGGTTTTGCGACCGAAGTGGCCGATGAGTGCGACCTGCCGCAGGAGATGTTCGACCCGTGCGGCAAGTACAACGCCGCCGCCACCAAGGCGGGTGACGCGCATAATCACGAATTTGCCGAGCATCTGACCAAACTGGGCGAGCCGCATACGCTTTATGATCAACAGCAGATGCAAGAGATTACGGGCAGCCCGCATTATACCTCGGGTCTTTATGCACCGGGAACGGTGATGATCCAGCCAGCAGCCTATATCCGGGCGCTGTCGGCCCGACTGGCGGAACAGATCGACGTGTTCGAGAACTCTCCGGTCACCGGTTTTGAAAAGCAAGGTGCAGGTTGGGTGGTCAACACCCCCAAGGCCAGGGTCAGCACCGGGCGGATCATTCTGGCCAATAACGGCCATCTTGAAAGCTTTGGGTTCTACCAGCGGCAGTTGATGCATATCTGCCTCTACGCCTCGATCACGGCCCCGCTGACCGAGGCGCAGATCAATACGCTAGGCGGGCAGTCGCGCTGGTCGGCAACGCCGGCCGATCCGATGGGCACCTCGGTCCGGCGCGTGTCGGGCAGCTATGGGGATCGCATCCTGATCCGCACCTGTTCCAGCTTTCACCCGAGCATCGAAACCAGCCCGATGCGGTTGCGCAACGCGGGCTGGGTGCATGACCGGAAGTTCACGGAACGCTTCCCGCATTTGCCTGATGTGAGGATGGAGCATCGCTGGGCCGGAATGCTCTGCCTCAGCCGCAATGGATCAGCCGCCTTTGGACAACTGGAGGACGGCATCTTTTCTGCCTGCTGCCAGAACGGCCTCGGCATCGCCCGCGGGACATTGCAAGGAATGGGCATTGCCGAGCTTGTGCTGCAGGGCGGTTCAGAAATCGCGGATCACTTTCTGGCGCAGCCGGACCTACCGCGCCTGCCGCCCGAGCCCTTCGCCTCGCTCGGGGCAAACAGCTATCTGATCTGGAAGGAATGGCGCTCGGGCAAGGAATAGCGCCGAAGGTCTCAGGGCAGGCTGAGCTTTGCCATTCGCCCACCATCAACGGTGTATATCTGCCCGGTGATGAATGCCGCATCCTCCGAGGCCAGAAACGCGACTAGCGCCGCAACTTCCTCGGGCCGTCCGGTCCGGGCGACAGGGTGGATATTTGCAATATCTCGGCGAAACGCATCGGGATCGGGCATCGCGTTGACGAAATCCTCGTTCAGGTCGGTGTCGATCCACCCCGGCGCGACCGCGTTGCAGCGGACGCCTTCGGCCCCGTGATCCACAGCAACAGCGCGGGTCAGGCTATGCAAACCGGCCTTGGACGCGCAATAGGCCGCGTGACCGGGATTGCTGCCCAAACCTTCGATCGATCCGGTATTTACGATGCAACCCCGCGTTTTGCGCAGATGCGGCAGCGCGGCTTTTATCATCAGGAAGGGCGCTGTCAGATTGACGGTCAGAGTGCGCTGCCAGTCCTCAAGGCTCATATCCTCGACCGAGGATTCCTGCATCATACCTGCGTTGTTGACCAGAACATCCAGACGCCCGGCCTTGGCGATAACGGCATCCACCACCCGCCGGGGACTATCCGGATCGGTAAAGTCCGCCGTGATCCATTCAAGCTCCGGGTCTGCCCCACGCTGCGCCGTAAACACGCGCGCGCCTTCGTGCCGCAGCCGTTCGGCAATGGCCCGACCAATCCCGCTGCGCCCGCCGGTGACAAGCGCGGTTTTGCCTTCAAATCGCGTCATGAGACCGGCTTGCCTCCGTTCACTTCAACCAATGTGCCGCAAACATAACGCGACGCGTCCGAGACAAGGAACATAATGACATCTGCGACATCCTCAGGCTCGGCTATGCGGCCCAGCGGTACGGTCTGGCCCAGCTCGGCCACGGCGGTGTCGGGGTCAAATCCCCGCTTTTCAAAGCCCGAGCGCAACATCGGCGTGTTCACCTCATTCGGGCAAACGGCATTGATGCGGATGCCCTGATGCGCATGATCCATCCCCATGCACTGCGTTAGCGACGCGATGGCCGCCTTGGTCATGCAATAGACCGCGTGGTTCGGCCCCGGACGCAGCCCCCAGCAAGAGGCTGTGTTGACGATGGCTCCACCGCCGCAATCGGCCATGATCGGAATCGCGGCCCGACAAATGCGAAACGGGGCTTCGACATTCACGCCCAATGACAAGGACCAATCGTCATCCGAGGTCTCGGTGACAGACCCGCGCGTAATAACGCCCGCATTGTTGAGAACGATATCCAGACCACCCAAAGCCGAAGCTGCCGCCTTGGGCAAAGCGTCCGCGTAATCGGGGTTCAGAAGATCACCTGGCAAATGCGCCTCGGCCTCGATCCCGTCCACATTGCGATCTGCCACGGCGACACGCGCACCGGCATCGCGCAAACGCTGCACCAGTGCGGTACCGATCCCACCTGCCGCGCCTGTCACAAGGGCTGCTTTTCCGTTCAAATCCATTCTGTCACCCAATCTAAAATGACGCGGCAGGCGCGCCGAACAGGCTTTCGTCAGGCATAACACCCAAGCCCGGCCCGGTTGGCAGGTCGATATGCCCGCCGTTGATCTGAATGCCGTTTTTTGGATCGTAATGCCCATCAATATAAGGCGCTGCGAGCCAGACGCCCTCCAACAAGTCCGGGCGCACAGTTGCCGCGATATGCGTGCAGGCGGCAGCGATGATATCCCCGCCCCAACTGTCATCGCAGGTATGCGGCAGGTTGCGCGCCGCGCAAATGTCACGGAAGGCGCGCATGGGGTGCAAACCGCCGACCCGAGTGAGTTTCATTCCGAACCCGTCCACCAGACCGGTTCCCGCAGCAGTGATAACGGTGTTCAGGCTGGTGCTGTTTTCGTCCATGTAGATCGGATGCTGAACCTGTGGCCGGATTTTCTGTAGATCCTCAATGGTGTTGCAGGGTTGTTCCATGATGAACGGGATCTCGGGGCATTCGCGACTGACCCGCAGCGCATCGCGGGTGGTCCAGCCCCGATTGCCATCGACCGCCAGCCTCATGCCCGAGCCCCGGATCACCTCCCACACTTTGCGGATCGTCTCGATATCCAGCTCGACCGGGCGCCCACCAACCTTGATCTGCAGGCGAGGATAGCCTTCGGCCAGCTTCTCACCCGCCAGCCGCGCGATGTCGTCCGGTGCCCCGACCCCGGTCGCGTAGTAGGAGGGCAATCTGCGGCTCACTGCGCCACCCAACAAATCAGCAACCGAAACGCCCAGCGCTTTGCCCAACAGATCATGCGCCGCAATATCCACCGCCGCCTTGGCGTAGTTATGCCCGTTCAACACCACATCCATCCGGCGATGCAGCGGCACCGGCAGCACCTCGGCCCCGATCAGGCCCGGTGCCATTGTGGCCAATGCGGCGCGGGCACCGGCGGCATGGGCTTCGGCATAGGTCGGACCGACCGGGCAGGTTTCCCCCCACCCCACCAGACCATTCTCGGCCACAAGTTTCACAAGGGTCGTGTCCAGCGCCCAAACTTCGGCATTTGCCATCGTGTAGGGGCCGTTTTTGACCGGCAGTTCGTGGCTGTAGATGTGAATTTCGGCGATCTTCATTTTGGCCTTCGGATCATGAACAAAAAAGGGCCCGCCTGTGCAGGGGCGGGCCAGTACGGGGAGTGTTCTTTAGTAGGTCTGGTTCAACTCATCGGCGGCCGGGATCTCTCGTTCCCGGCGGGCGATGTAGTCCAGCAGCTCTTCGTTCTTGGCGATGTCGAGCGTGGGTTCCTGATACTCGGCCAGCAGTTTGCGGGCGTGGGTCAACGCGCGTTCGGTTATTTCGACCTCACCTTCGGCCACCCATTGTTCGATCGAGTTGTTATCGAACATCTCTGGCATGAAGAACGCGGTTTGGAAATTGTCCTGCGTGTGGGGGTGGCCCAGATAATGCCCGCCAGGCCCGACCTCGGGGACGGCAGAGAGTGCTTCGTCGAAATCGCCCCATTTGGGCCCCTCGGCCATGCGGTAGGCCATCGCGCATTGCTCGGCATCGACAATGAACTTGGCAACCGAACAATGCATTCCGGCCTCGTTCCACCCGGCACTGTGCCAGATGTAGTTCGCCCCGGCATGCATCACCGCACTCAGCGTCGTCGCCGATTCATACCCTGCCTGTGCGTCAAAGGTTTTGGCCCCGCCCAATGTGTTCGAGGTGCGCCAAGGTACATCGTAATACCGCGCCATTTGACCGATCATGAAGTTCATGAGGCTGATCTCGGGCGTACCCGCCATCGGTGCGCCGGATTTCATCGACACTGTCGACAGGTAATGGCCATAGATCGCCGGAGCCCCTTTGCGGATGACCTGCGTATAGGCCAGCGCGCTCAGCGCCTCGGCGTTTAGCTGTGCGACCGTGGCGGGAACAGATGCAGGCGTATTGGCCCCACCCAAAACGAACGGAGAACACAAGACAGGCTGATTGCGGCGGCAAAAGGCCCGCATCGCGCCCAGCATCGTCTCGTCCCAGACCAGCGGTGAGTTTCCATTGCAATTGCCAGTGGTGACCGGGTGATCCTCAAGGAAATCCTCGCCAAACAGGATCGCGCACATCTCCATCACGTCTTCGGCGTTCTTGGGCGAGGTGGTCATGCCCATGAACGTCTTGTCCGAGTGTTTCATCGACGAATAGGTTATGCGCAGATGCCGCTGGCTGATCGGATGGTCATACGGTTCCACGATATGATGCGCCGAGGAATGCAGCGCGGGCATCATGTGGCTGAGTTTGTGAAACATCGCCAGATCGTCCAGCGTGGGGTTCCTGCGCACATCGTCCAGATCGCGCAGGAAGGGCGCGCCGGTCATCGGCACAAAGATCGAGTGTTTACCACCCAAACGTACATTCTTGTTAGGGTCGCGGGCGTGGTATGTGAAGTCAGACGGGATCGTCGCGATCAACTCGCGCACAAGGCCCCGATCCAGATAGACCAACTCACCTTCAACCTTGGCCCCTGCCCTCTTCCAGTCCTCCAGGGCAATCGGGTCACGGAACTGAACGCCGACGTTTTCAAGGATGTCCTTCGAGGCATTGTCGATGCGTTCAACTTGGTTGCCGTCCATAACCTCGCATAGCGGAATGCCCCGGGTCAGACCGGGCAACATGTCAAAATTCGGTGCGGTACGCAGTGCGCGGCGGGCCGAGCGCCCACCGGCGCGCGTTGTCGTACGGATGTTCACTTGGCAATCCTCCATCTTGCGTTTCACTATGGGGGATTCGCCGCGCTGTCACCTCTCTGATTGCGATATGTGCTTGCAGGAAGCGACACGAAAAACGCCGCCCCGTTCGGGCGGCGTTTGTTGTTTTCAAGGGATCGCAAACGGCGCTATTCAGCCGCCTGCGTAGACGAGGCCGCGTGCTTGTCGCGCTGCCCGTCGCGGAACAGGGCCTTGCCCAGCGCGACGCACATCAAGCCCATGACCATCGTGAAGGGCAACGCCCCGATGATCATCGCGTTGCGCAGTGCGTCCATCGGGTTGTTGTCCCCGGCTGCAAGGATCAGCGCGCCAATCACAGCGGTCAGGATAACGCCCCAGATGATGCGATGCTTGACGCCGGTTTCCTGACTGCCGCCCGACATGATGGTGTTCATCACCAGAATGCCCGAGTCCGCTGAGGTCACGAGGAAAGTCATGATCAGGATCACGCACATGACGTTCAGCATGGACAGCAGCCCACCGTCGATCATGTAAGACAGGGTCACGAACAGTTTGTTGGTGTTCGATGCCCCGATGATCGCACCTTCTGCGGCACCTGCCAGTTCCAGATCAATCGCCGTACCACCCAGAACCGTCATCCAGGCAAAGCAGACCAGTGCAGGTGCAAAGACACAGCCCAGAATGAACTCGCGCACCGAACGACCCTTGGAGATACGCGCAAGGAACAGGCCCACGAAGGGCGAGAACGCGATCCACCAGGCCCAGTAGAACGTGGTCCAACCGGCTTGCCATCCGAACTGACGGCCCTGCTCACCAGCAGCGTATGCAGCGGTCAGAGTGGCCTCGTCCAACTCGGCTGCGGCGCCTTCAAGGCCGCCTTTGAAGCCGTCAAAGCTGCCCCAGGCGTTGGTTGCGCCGCCGAACAAGTCGTTGGCGTGGGCCTGCGCCTCGGCAGGCAAGGCCGCTGCGAAAGATTCCGCAGACAACGGGCCATAGGCGCTGAAGCTGAGCGACAGGAAGTTCAGGATGTAATCGACCATCGCCGAACCATAGGTCGTCATGGCAAAGACGAACGACCCGAACACGACGAACGTTCCCAGCAGGATGATCGAAAGCACCAGATTGAGGTTCGACAGGTACTTAACCCCGCGCCCGACGCCCGAAACAGCCGAGATGATCGACAGGCACATGATGACCAGCAGACCTGCAATCAGACCCACTTTGCTGGGGGTTGGCACGTCTCCGCCCAGATCCATGACCCACTGCATGCCGGTGATGGCGTAGACCCCATCGATGAACTGGCTGACACCGTAGCCGATGGTCACCGAGACACCGAGGATCGTAGCCACGACGCCCAGCACATCAACCACATGACCCAGGAAGCCGTTCATCAGCCGACCGAACAAAGGCGTCAGCGCCGAGCGAATGGTAAGGGGCATGTTGCGCGTATAGGCGTAATAGGCCAGCGACAGGCCGGTCACCACGTAGATCGCCCAGGCGTGGAAGCCGTAGTGCAGATAGGTGAACCGGTAGGCCGATTGCAGCGCCTCGGGGCTGTTGCCTTCGACCGAGCCGGACACGACAACAGGGTTCGACCCCCACAGGCCCAGCGGTTCGGCGGTGGCAAACACCATCAGGCCAACGCCCAGACCGGCGCCGAACATCATCGAAAACCACGAGAAATTCGAGAATTCGGGCTTTTCACCCGGCGTGCCCATGATTCGCTTTCCGGTCGAGGGGATGATCGCGACAATCGCCAGAAAGAAAAAGAACAGGCCAACAATAATCACGTAAAAGCCATTGAAGCTTTCAAGCAGCCGACCGTTCCAGCTGCCCAATGTGCTGTTTGCGTTTGCCGGAAACACCAGCGCCCACAGCACCAAGGCCACCATGATGCCCTTGCTGATCAGCGCGATAGGCACGCTGTAATTTTCATAGAAACCGGCATCTGCCGTTTCTATCTCTAGATCCGTGAATGGTTCAGGTACCGACATAATTCTCCTCCGTGCTGTCGATCCGATTATCCGGAGAGCTTTTGCAAGCGCAGTGCCCTCTCATCTTGTTTTCTTCGTTAGTGCGCGTTTCGCGTCCGCATTCCTGTGATTGCGCGGGTGTCCTCGGTGGGCGCCGGTTTTGCGTCTTTTGCCGGGCTTTTCGCTTTTGGTCCTTTGCCTTGGTCAGCCAGCCTGACGGGCGCGGACATCTCGGGCCGGGCCCAAAACGCGTTGCTGACAACGTGTGGGACATGACATTTCTTAGGTCGGCTGTTTAAAGCGCCCTTCGCCACAGCGGCTCACTAAAACCGACCCGTTCGGGGGGGATTGACGACTCCAAATTCGCAAACATCAGAATTTGGCGCATTCTCAATGCATCAAATGCTGGCGTTCAACGATAAAAATTTTCATAGTCGCACGAGCAAGACTAACCCGAAGCCAGCCAGGTCCCTATGTCCCGTCGCCACTACAAACTGCCGCCCCTGACAACCCTGTCGGCTTTTGAGGCGGCCGCCCGCCATCTCAGCTTCAAAAACGCCGCCGAAGAGCTTTCGGTGACACCCGGCGCGGTCAGCCATCAGATCAAGGCGTTGGAGGCCTATCTGGAGGCACCGCTGTTTCAGCGCAAACACCGCAGCGTCGCCCTGACGGATGACGGCAAGGCCCTGTACGAGGCGCTGTCATCATCCTTCGGGCGCATCTCGAAATCACTTTCGACCATCCGGGATCGGTCATATGGCGGTAAGGTCACGGTCGGATCGACCACCTCAGTCGCGGCCTTGTGGCTGTCGCCATCTGTGATCCGGTTCTGGCGTGACATGCCCGAAGTAAGCATCGACCAGATCTCGCAGGATCGCCCGTTCAAGGATCGATCCGATCTGGACTTTTTTATCCGCTACGGGCGCGATGGTGATCCCAACTTGGATCACACGCCGCTGTTTCGGGATCACCTGATGCCGGTCGGCAGCCCCGAACTTGCCGAACAGTTGGCGGGCACCGGGCTAAGAACCCTTGCGCAACAGCGGCTGATACATCTTGATTCCGAAGACAACACTTGGACAACCTGGCCCGACTGGTTTCGTCAACTCGGCCATACAGACCGGATCACAATGGAAACGCGGGTCAACAGCTATTCGGTCGCATTGCAGATGGCCCGCAAGGGGGCGGGTCTGGCCCTGGGGTGGAAACGCTTGATTCAACCGATGCTGCAATCCGGCAAACTGGTGCCGATCGGATCACATTTTCTGGAAGCGCCGAACCAGTTTTACCTTGTCGGACGCCCGGATGAGGAATTGTCCGACGACGCCCGAGCCCTGAAAAATTGGATCATCGATGAGGTGCGCGATGGTTCGGTTTAGTTCAACTCATCCATTGATGAGCTTTTCTGATATTGATGTCCCCCCAACCTGTCCGCCAATAGGAAACTGAAAGGCAATTCCCAACCGCAGGAGAGTTCGATGAACAAGCACAGCCCGCTCTCGTCGGTTCTGACCGATGTGAACACAGCCAATGGTCTGCCGAATGAACATTACGTCGATCCGGCCATGTTCGCGGAAGAACGGAAATCTGTCCTGTACGCGAATTGGTCAGGCATCGGGTTCGGCAAGGACGTGCCTGAAATCGGTGATGCCAAGCCGGTCGATTTTCTGGGAATGCCGCTGCTTATCGTCCGGGATCGCGATGGCGAGGTTGGCGTGTTTCAAAACACCTGCCGCCACCGGGGCATGATCCTTGTGGACGCGCCAAAGAAAATCGGCGGGGCCATCCGCTGCCCCTATCACAGCTGGTGCTACAGCCTGAAGGGTGAGCTGCGTGCGACCCCTCATGTCGGCGGCCCCGGCCAGAACAAGCACGAAGACGTCAAGAACGAAGACCTCGGGCTGGTCCGTATCCGCTCGCATGTCTGGCGCGATGTGATCTTTGTGAATGTCGACGGCAATGCGCCCTCTTTCGAAGACGCCCACGGCGAGCTGCTGGAACGTTGGAAAGAGTTCGAAACCCCGCTGTTTCACGGCGGCGACGAATCCTCCTTCAAGCTGGAGGTGAAAACCAACTGGAAGCTGGCGGTCGAGAATTACTGCGAAAGCTATCACCTGCCCTGGGTGCATCCCGGCCTGAACAGCTATTCCCGGCTGGAGGACCACTACAATATCGAAAAGCGCGGGCATTACTCGGGTCAGGGCACGCTGGTCTACCGGCAACTGACAGATCAAGACGGTGCGACCCTGCCGGATTTCGAAGGCCTTAGCGACAAATGGGATGAGGGCGCGGAATATGTGGCGCTGTATCCCAACGTGCTGTTGGGCGTTCAGCGCGATCACAGCTTTGCCATCGTGCTGGAACCGGTGGATCAGGAAAACACCGTCGAGCATATCGAGCTCTACTATGCCAAAAGCGAGGCTGAGACACCCCAGCATGACGGTCTGCGGGCATCAAACGCGCAGCTTTGGAAAACCGTGTTCGAAGAGGATGTCTTTGTCGTCGAAGGGATGCAAAAGGGGCGTCACGGTATGCTGTTCGACGGTGGCCGCTTTTCACCCGCGATGGACGGCCCCACGCATAATTTCCACCATTGGGTCGCGACACAGATTGAAAATGGACGGTCAGAATAGGCCGTTGGGCATGGACAGGGCCGCGCTTGACGATTTGCTTCTTGCCGCGCACGCCGGCAACGATCACGCGGGCCTTGTCCGATACTACACCATGGCCGCAGATGAACGCGAGGAGGCAGGCGACATTGACGCCGCCTGTTTCTACCTGACCCACGCCTTTGTCTTTGCGCTGGAACACGGCGCACCCGAGGCGGATGAGCTGAACCTGCGACTGGTGCAACACGGGCGGGCCGATCGGCTGAACCTGTGACACGCACACGTGCCAATTGTTCACAGCGCAAGCACCCACTGATTTACTTTTATTCCCGATAACTTGCTTCTCAAAACCACACCCCTTCCTATCTTTGGGTTATCTCCATATGGTTGTGCCGGGAGGCAAGGTTTTGACGCAAAAGACACAGATGCTGATCGTCGGCGCGGGGTTCGCCGGGTTGACCATGGCGCTGGAGGCCCGAAAACGCGGCATTCGCGACATCATCATTCTTGAAAAGGCCGATGACATCGGCGGCACCTGGCGCGAGAACACCTATCCCGGTGTTGCCTGCGATGTGCCCTCGCACCTGTATTCCATGGCAACGCATCCGAATCCGGACTGGAGCCAGTCTTATGCGGGCGGTGCGGAAATACAGGCTTACCTGCAGAACGTCGCGCGGGATGAAGGACTGTACGATCTGTGCCAGTTCAACCAACGCCTGAAATTCGCCAGATGGGACGGGGATCACTGGCATGTCGAAAGCGAAAGCGGCCAGACCTGGACGGCACGGTTTCTGGTGTCCGCAATCGGCGCGCTGCATATTCCAAGCATTCCGGCCATTCCCGGCGCCGACAGCTTCCCCGGTCCCAGCTTCCATTCGGCGGAATGGGACCACGACATTGACATGACCGGCGCGAGCGTAGCTGTTGTCGGAACCGGGGCATCGGCCATTCAGTTTGTGCCCGAAATCGCAAAGACCGCGAAACAGGTGACGGTCTTCCAACGCAGCGCGCCCTATGTCCTGCCGCGCCCGGACGGTCCAATTGCGCCCTGGGTCCGGCGGCTGTACCGGCGCGTCCCCTTGCTGGCCCGGATCAGACGCGGGTTGATTTTCGCCTTTTTCGAGTTTCGCCACCGCGTGTTCCGGGGCGAAAAGCTCATGGTGGCGTATGCGATGAACATGTGGCGCAAATCGCTGCACGGTGCCATATCCGATCCGGCCGAGCGCGAGAAACTGACCCCGGACTATCAGATCGGTTGCAAGCGCATCCTCAGTTCCAACGACTGGTACCCCACCCTGACACGTGACAATGTTCACGTTATCCCGTCGGGCGTGGCATCCATCGACGGCGACAAGATACTTGCGACCGATGGGTCCGAGACGCAGGCCGACATTCTGGTCTGGGGCACCGGCTTTCACGTCACCGACATTGCCGAACGTCTGGACATTACCGGCCTGGACGGGTTGACGCTGAGGCAGGCGTGGTCGGACGGGATGCAGGCCAATCTGGGCACCGCCGTCGCGGGTTTCCCGAATTTCTTCATTCTGCTCGGGCCACATACCGGGCTTGGCCACAACTCGGTCGTGCTGATGATCGAAGCGCAGGTCAGCCATATTGGCGAAGTGCTGAGCGCGATGGCGGATCAAGGGCTGGACGCCATCACGCCGCATGCCGAGAAACAAGAGGCGTTCACCAAAGAAATGCAGGACCGCCACGCAGACGGTGTCTGGAAATCCGGCGGTTGCACGTCCTGGTATCTGGATGCCAAGGGGCGCAACACGACGCTGTGGCCCGGAACCGTCGCAGAATTCCAAAAGCGTATGGCCCGGTCAGGAATGGAACACTACGGGCCCGCGCCTGACGCGGCAGGAGATTGATGAGATGACAATTGTGCTGATCCTAATCGCCCTTTTAGCGGCCGTCCTGCTGGTCATGCACCTCTGGACCCGGCATCTGACCAACGAGGGGTTCAAAACTGTTCCGCAGTTGGGGCAGATCGTTCCTGTCACCGGGGGCAGCATTCACTATGTTGAAAAAGGCAACCCCGAGGCGCAGACCATTGTCATGATCCATGGACTGGCGGGGCAGTTGCAGCATTTCACCTATGCTTTGGTCGACGCGCTGGCCGATGAATATCACGTCATCGCCCTGGATCGCCCCGGATGTGGCTACTCGACCCGCGAAGCGCCCGAGGTCGGGCGGCTGCCGGAACAGGCCCGGATGATCAACGAATTTCTTGAAGTCAAAGGCATATCCGACGCGGTGCTGGTGGGGCATTCCCTGGGCGGCGCGCTGTCACTGGCCATCGCGCTGGATTACCCGAACCGGGTGGCAGCCCTTGCCCTGCTGGCACCCCTGACCCACAAGATGCCCGCACCGCCAGTGATCTTCAAATCGCTGGAAATCCGTTCGGAATGGATACGCAATCTGGTGGGCAACACGCTGGCGGTTCCGATTGCCGCCAAAACGGCCCCCCATTCCCTGCATTTCGCCTTTGACCCGGAACCGGTGCCGGACGATTTTCTAAGCCGCGCAGGCGGCGCATTGGGGTTAAGACCGTCAGCCTTCGTCACCGCCTCGCAGGATCTTGTCGGCGTGGATGACAGCATCGCAGCCCAAAGCGCCCGCTACCCCGAACTGCGAACCCCGGGCGGCGTGTTCTACGGCGCGCAGGACACGATCCTGTCTCCGGCGCTGCACGGACCTCCGATGACGGAGTTTGGGTTGTTCTACGAAGAGGTTGACGGTTTGGGCCACATGACGCCGATCACGGTTCCGGACCAGTGCGCAGATTTCATCCGCAGGGTCATTCAATCCGCTGCGGACACATCGAATTCCGGCAGGGACGAAAACTCGCAAACGATCTGAAAGAATCCGCTGTGATCCGGTCTTTTCCCCCTTGACCCTCCCCAGCGGCTCCCTTAAATCGCCTCTCACTCATGGCGGAGTAGCTCAGTTGGTTAGAGCAGCGGAATCATAATCCGCGTGTCGGGGGTTCAAGTCCCTCCTCCGCTACCAAAATTCCCGACAACAGATGGTTTGAATGTCCCCTTGGCGGGCTCATTGGGCGTTGAGCGCTGGGATTGTTGCTAAAGCCCCGACAGGTCCACCAGTGGCGTGGCGCGGGTGACGTCGAATGTGTGTAGCCCATCAGACCGCTCGACACTGACCTGAAACTTCTGAGTTGCTTCGAACCGATCAAAATAGGCGAATTCGATTGTGTTCAGCGCCTCGATGCTCTGACATTGGATCACGTAATCGGCCTGAAACTCGGACAATTCGGGGGTCTCGGATGGGCTTGTTTCGGTTCCGATCGCCTGAGTTGGCTCGCCTTGCGTATCAGATGTCAGGGCCACATTGGCCGAAGCAGTAAAACACCCGGCTTCTTTCGGAAGTACGAACAACTCCAATGGTTTAGACAGGTCCGAAATTGCCACCGCAACCATGGCGCGGTCCTCATCCGAGGCGGCAGGCCGCTCGAACTCGACAATATCCGCGCTGGGAACTGCCAGAGACAGTGCAAACTCGGCACCCGAAAATTGAATGGCTAACCGTCCGGTCCCACGTTCAGGCTGGCTTTCCAGCTGCGTTGCCTGGGCCGTGACAGCCGCCGGCAAAAGGGACAATGCCAAAACCGCGCATTTCATTAACCAAGTACCACCAAAATAGAATCACACCGATCAGTTTAGCCCGAATCCCCTGTTGCGCAACGCAAGCCCGGCGTTCAGGCCTCGCCAGATATGGGGAATAAGCGGGTGATTGCTACCTTGCCCGGCTTTATTTCCGACTATAAAACTCAGGTTGACAAATCTGACTTATTCACTCAGTTATTGATGCATAACTCCATGTGGCCACTCGCCCACTTAGCCGTTTCTGACAGGAAAGACTGAAACCTCATGACCAGATTATTGACCGCTGCCAGCGCTTTGACACTTTGTGCCGCAACCACCGCTTTGGCCGGTGATGCGCCCGCAAAAGCCGATGTTCTGAACACCTATGCCGACATCGCCGAAGCCAAATATGACGACAGCCTGATCGCGGCAAAATCGCTGCAAGCAGCCGTTAACGCTTTGATCACCGATCCGTCGGATGCCACGCTGAACGCCGCCCGTGCGGCCTGGCTGGCGGCGCGTGTTCCCTATCAGCAGACCGAGGTCTATCGCTTTGGGAATGCCATCGTCGATGACTGGGAAGGCAAGGTGAACGCATGGCCGCTGGACGAGGGGCTGATCGACTATGTTGACGCCTCTTACGGTGGGCCCAGCGACGAAAACGAGTTCGCCGTTCTGAACGTCATCGCCAACCCCAGCTTTGATCTGTCGGGTAGCACTGTTGACGCGTCCCGGATCACGCCGGAGCTGCTGGCCGACACGCTGCACGAGGCCGATGGGGTCGAGGCAAACGTCGCCACCGGCTACCACGCCATCGAGTTCCTTTTGTGGGGTCAGGACCTGAACGGCCACGGCCCGGGCGCGGGCAACCGTCCGGCCACCGACTATGCGCAGGGCGATGACTGCACCAACGGCAACTGCGACCGCCGCGCGCAATATCTGAGCGCTGCCACCGATCTGCTGGTCGGCGATCTGGAATGGATGGCGGCACAGTGGGCCGAAGGTGGAGCAGCCCGCGCCGCTCTGACCCAGAACGAAGACGCTGGCATCAGTGCAATCCTGACCGGCATGGGTTCGCTGTCATATGGGGAAACCGCAGGTGAACGCATGCGATTGGGCGTGATGTTGAACGATCCCGAAGAAGAGCATTCGTGCTTTGCCGACAACACCCATAACGACCACTACTATAACGGAGTTGGCATCCAGAACGTCTATCTGGGCAGCTATACCCGTATCGACGGTACTCCGGTTAACGGCGCGTCGCTGTCGGAACTGGTGATCGCAAGCGACCCTGCGCTGGACGCGGAAATGAAAACCAAGCTGGCAAACACGATGCTGGCGCTTGGCGTGATGAAATCGACCGCCGAGGCCGGATTTGCCTATGACCAGATGCTGGAACGCGGCAATGCCGGTGGCGAGGCGCTGATCACGGGCGGCGTCAACGGCCTGATCGACCAGACCAAGACCATCGAACGCATCGTCACAGCGCTTGAGCTTGAAAACATCGAGTTCGAAGGTTCGGACAGCCTGGACAACCCCGACGCGGTTTTCCACTAAACGGCCCCCTCGGTCGGAAACGGGGTGACACCTCGGTTCCGACCGGTCTGGTTACGAAGACGTATGAAAGCGCGCTGGACCTGAAACAAATAACTTACTATTTAAGTAGGAAATCTAAAGAACCTCGATTCGCCATGATCGTATGCCACTGCACCAACATCTCTGACCACGACATCCGCGCCGCGATTGACTGGATGCGCGCGGCGGATTCGCGGGCCATCATCACTCCGGGTAAAATCTACCACGCCCTGGGAAAGTCGGCGGATTGCGGCGGGTGCATGCCGCTTTTCCTAGACACAATGCGTTCAAGCGATAATCTGGAAGTCCCCATGCAACTCTGCGCGTTACGCAGCGGAGTATCACAGGAGAAAGCTGATGAAGGGCGATCCCAAGGTTATAGAATATCTCAACAAATCCCTGCGGCATGAACTGACCGCGGTCAGCCAGTATTGGCTACACTACAGGCTTCAGGAAGATTGGGGCCTTGGCCATATGGCCAAGAAAAGCCGCGAAGAAAGCATCGAGGAGATGGGGCACGCGGACAAGCTGATTGAACGCATCATTTTTCTGGAAGGTCACCCGAACCTGCAAAAGCTGGACCCGCTGCGGATTGGGCAGAACCCTAAGGAAACGTTGGAGTGTGATCTGGCCGCCGAACTGGACGCTCGCGCCCTTTATGCCGAAGCGCGCGACTATTGTAGGGAAGCCGGGGACTACGTCTCTATGACGCTGTTCGAAGGATTGATCGCAGATGAGGAAGGCCATATCGACTTCCTGGAAACGCAGCTCGACCTGTACGAAAGGATCGGCGAAGCCAATTATGCGCAACTCAACGCATCGAAAATGGACGAAGGCGAATAGTCTTTTTGCCCTGTCAGTGGCCGCCCTGGCGGCCACCCCGGCCCTGCCTGCTGAAACCCAAAACCTTCCCCTGCAGGACCTTCACCTGAACATCACCCCCCGCACCGATGACGAACGCGCCCGCGTTGAGGCGGTCACTGCACCGCCGCAGGACTTCAGCGTGCCGCAGCGGTTCGAAGACCTGCCCGCCGGGGCCGCAACGGTTCGCGTGCGCAACGATGCGGATGCGTTTTCCCAACCCTCGGGCAACCTAAGCTTTGAGCAAGAGCTTGATTTCAAGGTCGGCAACGGGCTGTTCAAGAAAATCTGGGTGTCGTCGCCGTCATCGACGCTGGCATCTGACGGGTTGGGTCCGCTTTACAACGCGCGGTCCTGCCAGCGGTGTCACATCAAGGACGGGCGCGGGCACACGCCGAACGGGCCGGATGACAATGCGGTGTCTATGTTCCTGCGAGTCTCCATACCGGGCGGCCCAAACGACGGCTTTCCCGAGATCGAGGATTATATCGCGACCCTGCCAGAGCCGACATATGGTGGCCAGATGCAAGACTTCGCGCTGGCCGGACACCCGGCGGAATACCAGTTGGACATCACTTACGAAGAGGTCCCGGTCGCGCTGTCGGACGGCGAAATCGTGTCGTTGCGCCGCCCGACCTATCGGGCCGCCGATCTGGGCTATGGTCCGTTGCACCCGGATGCGATGCTCAGCCCCCGCGTCGCGCCGCAGATGATCGGCCTTGGTTTGCTGGAGGCGATCCCGGTCGCTGATCTTCTGGCCAAAGCCGACCCCGAAGATTCGGATGGCGATGGGATCTCGGGCCGGGCGAACATCGTCTGGTCGGCAGAATACGATGTCCCCATGATGGGCCGGTTTGGGCACAAGGCGGGCATGCCAACGATCATGGAGCAGTCAGCGGCGGCCTTTGCCGGGGATATCGGCATCTCAAGCCCACTGTTCCCGGCCCCGCACGGGGATTGTACCGACGCGCAGATCACCTGCACGGACGCGCCGCATGGCGATGATGACACGCGCGGGTTTGAGATCGATCAGATCGGCATGGATCTTGTGGCCTTCTACAGCCGCAATCTGGGCGTGCCCGGCCGCCGCGACGTAGATAACCCTGAGGTTCTGCGCGGCAAAGAGGTGTTCTACACCACGGGCTGCACCGCATGCCACACGCCGTCCCATGTGACACACCGCATGGACGACCGGCCCGAACAGAGTTTTCAGTTGATCTGGCCCTATACCGACCTGCTGCTGCACGACATGGGCGAAGGTCTGGCCGACAACCGCCCCGAAGCCCGCGCAACCGGTCGCGAATGGCGCACGCCTCCGCTGTGGGGCGTTGGCCTGACCGAACGAGTCTCGGGCCACACGCAATTCCTGCATGACGGGCGCGCCCGCAATCTGCTGGAGGCGATCCTGTGGCACGGGGGCGAGGCGCAGGCGGCGCGCCATGCCGTCGTCTCAATGCCCAAGGCCGACCGGGACGCCCTGATCCGTTTCCTTGAGAGCCTTTGACATGCGCATACTGCCCCTCATCGCCGCATCACTGATGCTACCGGTTAGCGCTTTGGCACAGGATCGTTCCGCAATCCTGCTGGATGCGACCCAGTCGCATATCCTGCCCCGGTTCGCCGAACTGGCGGATACCGCCGACGCGCTGGCCGAGACTGCACAGCAGGACTGCGAACCAACCTCACCCGCCCTGCGCGCGGCCTATGGCGCGTCTTTCGACAGCTGGATTTCCCTCAGCCATTTACGCTTTGGACCGACCGAGGTGGATGACCGTGCTTTTGCCATGGCCTTCTGGCCCGACACCAAAGGGTTTACCTCCAAGGCCCTGTCGCAGCATATCACCGCCGAAGACGCGGCCGTTGAAAGCGTTGAGGTCTACGCCGAAACCTCGGTGGCTGGGCGTGGGTTCTTTGCTTTGGAGCGGATGCTGTTTGACCCTGCGTTTGCCGATCAGGGCAGTGCTGCTTACCGCTGCGCCCTGATTCAGGTGATCACAGCGGATATTGACGCCAATGCCCGCGCGATGGCCGATGACTGGCAGACCTACGCCCCCAGCCTGACCCAACCCGGCGTCAACAGTCGCTATGGGACGCAGGATGAGGCACTGCAGGAGTTGTTCAAAGCGCTCTCGACCGGTCTTGAGTTCACCGCAGCAACACGGCTGGGGCGACCGCTCGGAACATTCGACCGCCCGCGCCCCAAACGAGCCGAGGCGCGACGCTCTGAACGATCCTTGCGGCATGTGGAACTGTCGCTGATCGCGCTGCGCGATTTGGCGGCGCGGTTGTCCTCTGATCACCCCGAGGTCGCCGCGGATCTGGACGCCGCCTTCGCCCGCGCGATAGACACTGCACAATCGATTGATGACCCGGCATTGGCCGGCGTGGCGGACCCTGCGGCGCGGTTTCGGATCGAAGCCCTGCAACAATCCATCACCGACATCCGCGCCATCGCCTCAACCGAACTTGGCCCGACACTTGGGATCAGCGCAGGCTTCAACTCATTGGACGGGGACTGAGCCTTGACCAGTCGCAGGCGTTTTCTTGCCGGGTTGGCGGCGGCGAGCATCACCCCGATCCGGGGATGGGCATCCGTTGGCGCGCCAGACTATCTGGCTGCAGGGCTGTTCCCCGACGGTTCATTCCGTCTGGCGGGGTTGACCGCCGAAGGAGATATCCTGTTCGCCCTGCCCCTGCCCGCGCGCGGCCACGCCGCCGCCGCACGTCCGAACAAAGCGCAGGCTGTCGCCTTCGCGCGCCGCCCCGGAACCTTCGCCGTTGTGATCGATTGCGCCAACGGCACGGAACTGGCCCGGCTTGAAGCCCCGGAGGGGCGACATTTCTACGGGCATGGCACGTTTTCGGCCGATGGCATGCACTTCTTTGCCACCGAAAACGACTATGAAGCCGGTACCGGAAAAGTTAGCATCTGGGACGCGGACAGTTTTGAACGTCTGGGTGAGTTCTCGTCTGGCGGCGTTGGCCCCCATGACATGCGACTGATGCCAGACGGGCAGTCGCTGGTGATCGCCAATGGCGGGATCGAAACCCATCCGGACACCGGACGCACCAAACTGAACCTGCCGGTGATGCGCCCGAATCTGAGTTACCTCGATCTGTCCGGAACACTGCTGGAACAGGTGGAACTGCCGCGCGCCATGCACAAGAACTCGATCCGGCATCTGGCCGTACGCGATGACGGGCTTGTCGGTTTTGCGATGCAATGGCAGGGCAGTGCGTCCGAGCATCCTCCGCTGGTGGGTCTGCACCGCCGGGGTGAAGCTGCGACGCTGCTATCGGCCCCCGAAGCGGATCAAAGCCGGTTACAGGGATATGCAGGCAGTATAGCGTTTTCAGCCGATGGGACGGCCATCGCCATCACCTGCCCGCGCGGCAACGCTTTGCACCGGTTCGATGTGCAGACCGCAACCTTCCTAGACGCCTTCGCCTTGAACGATGTCTGCGGTCTTGGGTCTGGTCCGAACGGTTTGGTCTTCACTACAGGAACCGGCCTTGTCGGCACGCTGGACGGGCCGCGGACACAGATCCTGACCCGGTCTGATTGCCAATGGGACAACCATCTGATCCCGATCCGCAGTTTCGCATAAAATTCGGCAATCCCCGTCACATAGTTTACACTTGGAAGAATCAAACTGCTGCCGTATTGGCGGGCGCGAAACCGGCACCCTACGTTAAGGACTGACTTGATTGAAACACACGCCCGACGCACCGCATTCCATCTACGGGGTTGAGAAATGGGGCAAGGGCCTCATCGAGGTGACGGAGGCGGGCGAGATCGGTCTGCGCAATCCGATGGCCCCCGAGGCCGAGGCGATCAGCCTGCCCGGCATCCTGACCGATCTGGACGACCGCGGCATCAAGGCCCCGATGCTGCTGCGCGTGACATCCTATCTGGAACACGAGATCGCGCATCTGAACGAAAGCTTCCGCGATGCGATTGCCCGCACCGGCTACCAAGGGGCGTATCGCGGCGTGTTCCCGATCAAGGTGAACCAGCAGGCGCAGGTGGTCGACCGGATCGTCGAATTCGGCAAGACATACGACTACGGGCTCGAGGCCGGGTCGAAACCCGAACTGGTGATTGCCCTGGCGCATCGGCTGTCGCGCGACGCGCTGATCGTCTGCAACGGCGTCAAGGATGCCGAGTTCATCCAGCTTGCCATCCTCAGCCGCAAGATCGGCTTCAATACGGTGATCGTGCTGGAAAGCCCGAAAGAGGCCGATACCGTGATCGAGGTCTATAACGAGTTGGGCATCGAACCGCTGCTGGGCGCGCGGGTGAAATTGACCAACCAGATCAGCGGCAAATGGGGGGAAAGCTCGGGCGACCGATCCGCCTTTGGCATGAACACCGACCAGTTGGTGGCCACCGTGGACAAGCTGAAAGAGGCCGGGCTGCTGCATTGCCTGAAACTGCAGCACTCGCATCTGGGCTCTCAGGTGCAGGACGTCAACGACGTGCGCCGCGCCGTCGGCGAAGCCTGCCGCTATTACACCGAACTGACCCGCGAGGGCGTGCCGCTGACCCATCTGGACCTCGGCGGCGGCATGGGCGTGGACTATACAGGCGAGAAAAAGGCCGCCGAAAACTCGATCAACTACACGGTCGAGGAATATTGCGCCAACGTCGTCGAAACCGTTGCCTATGCGCTGGACGAGGCCGAGGTGCCCCACCCCACGCTGGTCACCGAAAGCGGCCGCGCGGTGGTTGCGACATCCTCGATGCTGGTGTTCAACGTGCTGGAAAGCACGCTTTATGACGCCCCCAACGGCCCCGAGGTTGAACCCGACGACCATCACATGGTCTCGGACCTTGCCGCCGTGCATGGCTACCTGTCCAGCGACCGGCTGCAGGAATGCTGGAATGACGCCAATTTCTATCGCAATGAACTGCGCGCGCTGTTCAGACGCGGCTATGTCGACCTGCGCCAGATGGCCCGCGCCGAACGCATCTATCTGTCGCTGATGGCCCGCCTCAAGGCGCTGGCGGCAAGCGACGAGCTGGACACGGATGTAGACGACCAGCTTGAGAAAGTGGCCGATATCTACCACTGCAACTTCTCGCTGTTTCAATCCCTGCCTGACGTCTGGGCCATCGATCAGCTGCACCCGATCGTGCCACTGCAAGGGCTGAACGACACCCCCGACCGCCGCGCGGTCCTGTCCGACATCACCTGCGACAGCGACGGCAAGATCGACCGTTTCATTCTGGCCGACGGTGTCTCGCCCAGCCTGCCGGTGCATTCCCTGCCCGAGGATGGCGAATATTGTATGGGCGTCTTCTTTGTCGGCGCCTATCAGGAAACACTGGGCGATCTGCACAACCTGTTCGGCGACACCAATGTCGTCACCATCGACCTGCGCGCCGATGGCGGTTTCGACCTGCTGCACGAACAAGAGGGCGACACCATCAGTCAAGTCCTGTCCTATGTCGAGTTCGACCCGCAGGACTGCGTCGCCGCCTTCCGCAAAATGGTGGACGAGGCGATCTCGACCGGTACTCTGATGGCCAAAGACCGCAAAACCCTGATGGCCGCCTACCGCGACAGCATCAACGGCTACACCTATTACGAATAACCCGAGAGGAGAGGACACCATGGGCAAAACACTGGTTGTCGGCGCAGGCGGCGTATCCCACGCTGCCGTGCACAAGATGGCGATGAATTCGGACATCTTCACCGAAATCACTCTGGTCAGCCGGACGAAATCGAAATGCGACGCCATCGCCGCAGCCGTCAAGGATCGCGTCGGCGTGGAGATCAAAACCGCCGAGCTCGACGCCTACAAGGTCGAGGACACGGTCAAGCTGATCAAGGAAACCGGCGCGGAAATCCTCGTGAACCTCGCCCTGCCCTATCAGGATCTGGTGCTGATGGACGCGTGTCTTGAGGCAGGTATCCACTACCTCGACACAGCGAACTACGAGCCCGAGGATGAGGCCAAGTTTGAATACCACTGGCAATGGGCCTATCAGGAACGGTTCAAAGAGGCTGGCCTGACCGCCATCCTCGGTTCGGGCTTCGATCCGGGCGTGACCTCGGTCTTTGCCAAATGGCTGAAGAAACACAAGCTGGACACCATCCGCCAGATCGACGTTCTGGACGCCAATGGCGGCAGCAACGATCAGGAGTTTGCCACCAATTTCAACCCCGAGATCAACCTGCGCGAAGTGCTGGCCGAAGTGCGCCACTGGGAAAATGGCGAGTGGAAACACTCCCCCGCCATGACCCACAAGGTCGAATTCGACTTCCCCGCCATCGGCCCCAAGAATATGTACCTGATGTATCACGAGGAACTGGAATCGCTCAGCACCCACTTCCCCGAGATCGAGCGCGCCCGCTTCTGGATGACCTTCGGCGACGCCTATATCACCCATGCCAAGGTGCTGGAAAATGTCGGCATGACCCGCATCGACCCGGTAATGCATGACGGCAAGGAAATCATCCCGATCCAGTTCCTGAAAACCCTGCTGCCCGATCCCGGCGATCTGGGCGCGGAAACCAAGGGCAAGGCCTGCATCGGCGACATCGCCACAGGTCAGGCCAAGGACGGCTCGGGCGAGAATACCTACTACATCTACAACATCTGCGACCACGAAGAATGCTATGCCGAGGTCGGCAGTCAGGCCGTCAGCTACACCACCGGCGTCCCCGCAATGATCGGTGCCGCTCAGGTGCTGAAAGGCAACTGGCGCGAACCCGGCGTGTGGAACATGGAACAGCTGGACCCGGACAACTTCATGGACATGCTGAACGAACACGGTCTGCCCTGGCAGGTCCACGAGCTTGACGGCCCGGTCGAATTTTAACTTCACCTTTTCCTAAATACTCCGGGGGGTCCGGGGGGCTGGCCCCCCGGCCTCTCCAATTCAGGAGACGCCGGTTATGTCCGACATGATGACCACACAAGCCGGAGACGCCGGCGCCTTCCGCAATTTCGACCTCGCCCGCGTCCCCACGCCCTGCTTCGTGGTCGATGAAAGGGCGGTCGAACGCAACCTGACCATCCTCGCCGATATCGGCGCACGGTCCGGCGCGCATGTCCTCAGCGCGCTCAAGGCGTTTTCGATGTTCTCGCTGGCCCCGCTGGTGCGTCAGCATCTCGGCGGCACCTGCGCCAGCGGCATATTCGAGGCACGTCTGGGCCGCGAAGAATATGGCGGTGAGGTCGCCACCTTCTGCGCCGGGTACAAAGACGCCGACATGGATGAAATCCTGTCGCTGTCCGACCACATCATCTTCAACAGCCCGGCCCAGAAGGACCGCTTTCTCACCAAAGCCCAAGCCGCCAATGTGCAGGTGGGCCTGCGCATCAACCCGGAACATTCCGAAGGCGAGATCCCCAAATACGACCCCTGCGCCCCCTGCTCGCGCCTTGGGACGCCGGTCAGCCAAATGACCTCTGAGACGCTGCAAGGAGTCGACGGCCTGCATATGCACACCCTCTGCGAACAGGGCTTCGAGCCGTTACAGCGCACATGGGCCGCCGTCGAACCCAAACTCGCCCCGTTCATGGACCAGCTCAAATGGCTGAACTTCGGTGGCGGCCATCATATTACCCGCGATGACTATGACCGCGACGGGCTGGTCGCTTTCATCAAGGCGATCCGGGCAAAACACAACATCGACTTCTATCTCGAACCCGGTGAGGCCGTCGCGCTGGACGCGGGCATACTGGTAGGTGAAATCCTCGACCTGCCCACCAATGGCATGAACCTTGCAATCACCGATATTTCGGCCACATGCCATATGCCCGACGTGATCGAAGCCCCCTATCGCCCCGCCCTGATGGACGAGGCCGAGGCTGGCCATACCTACCGCCTCGGGGGTCCGTCCTGTCTGGCGGGCGACGTGATCGGCGATTACACATGGGACAAACCGCTGGAGATCGGCCAGCGTTTCGCCTTCCTCGATCAGGCGCATTACTCGATGGTCAAAACAAACACCTTCAACGGTGTTCCCCTGCCGACCATCGCCCTATGGAACAGCGAAACGGATGCGCTGAAGATCATCAAACAGTTCGGCTATGACGACTTTAAGGACCGCCTCTCATGAGCATTTTCCTCGACAGTGAACTGACCGCATCCGAGCGCAGCGAAGACGCCCGTTTCCGCGTGATCCCGGTGCCGCTGGAACGCACCGTTTCATACGGCTCGGGCACCGCCAAAGGCCCCGAAGCGATCATCGAGGCCAGCAGCGAGCTGGAACGCATCACCGGCCACGCCGAACCCTGCGTCGAGGGCATCTTTAGCGAAGAGCCCGTCGATTGCGACGCCGCCCTGTCCGAAATCATGGAACGCATCGCCCAGCGCACCGAATCCGCCATTCGTGCAGGCAAAGTGCCGGTGACGCTGGGCGGCGAGCATTCGCTCAGCTACGGCGCGGTGATGGGGGTGGCGCGGGCGCTGAACCAGCCCATCGGCATCGTCCAGATCGACGCCCATGCCGACCTGCGCAACGCCTATCAGGGTGAAAAACATTCCCACGCCTCGGTCATGCATCTATTGGCCGAAGAAGGCATCCGGCTAGCCCAGTTCGGCGTGCGCGCCTTTTCCACCGAAGAGGCGCAAAGCCGCCTGAAAAACCACGTCTTCCACGTGGATGCCGAGGAACTGGTCACCGGCAATATCCATGCCGTGGACCTGCCCGAGGATTTCCCCGAACTGGTCTATGTCAGCTTTGACGTGGATGGGCTGGACCCGTCACAGATGCCCGCAACGGGTACGCCCGTTCCCGGTGGCCTGGGCTATTATCAGGCGCTGCGGCTGGTCGAGCACGCCTTGAAGGGGCGCAAATGCGTGGGCTTCGACGTGGTCGAACTGGCCCCGGACGGCAATGCCGCCTGGGACTTTACCGCCGCACAGATCGTCTATCGCCTGATGGCGGCCTGTTAACCCTCGGCCGTTTCGTTCAGTTCCATGTGCCCTTCGCCCTTGTTCAGGACACGGCGCAGCATGGGTTCAAAGAATTCCAGCGGTTTGGTCGGATAGTCCGGGTCGAACGCTTTCTGATCGTATTCATGGCAGAAATGGCGGCAGTCCTCCCAATAGGGGCTGTCGCGATACCTGTCGCGCGCGTTGCGGTCGCCGCCAAGGTGATGGTTGTAATAGTACCCTTGGAACACGCAATGATGTTTGAGAATCCAATAGGTTTTCTCGCTGACATAGGGCTTCATCATCGCCGCTGACAGCTCTCCGTGGTTGTACGGCGACAGAATATCGCCCGTGTCATGGATCAGCGCGGCAACCACCAGTTCTTCATCCGCCCCATCCTCATAAGCGCGTGTCGCGGCTTGCAGGCTGTGCTGATAACGGTTCACCGGATAGGGCGTCCAGTCCTCGTCCAGCGACCGGATTGCATCCAGGATCCGATCCGGCAGGGCCGCATTATACGCCTCTTCATACTCCATCACGGCGTCCCAGTCGGCTTTGGTCGCCTCTTCGAAACTGGTCCAGGTGGGTTTGTGGCTTTTGTCCAGCATGACATGTCCTTTGGCTTGCGTGTTGGCATCAGAATACTGCACGCTGACCATCCAAAAAAATGAATTGATTTTATCGGATTGATCAAAAAATACTTTCTATATGCAAACCAAAGCTCTGGAAACTTTTCTATGTGTGGCAGAGACCGGCGGATTTCACGCTGCCGCCCGCAAGCTGAACGTCACACAAACCGCCGTCAGCGCCCGGATACGCGCGCTTGAAGAGGCGGCGGGCAAACCCCTGTTCTCGCGCGGGGCCGGAGGGACGGCTTTGACCGAGTATGGCCGTCAGTTCAAACCCTATGCCGAGCAGATGTTGTCCCTGTGGTCCTTTGCAGCCAATGATCTGCCCGATCAGGTTCACAACCGGCTGGCGCTGCGCCTTGGTGCCCAACTCAGCGTGTGGGACCCGTTGCTGGTGGATTTGGCCGTGCGCTTCGAACAGCGGTTCGGGCAATTGCTGCTGACCTTGAACTATGACCACGACCTGAACATGGTCGATGCGGTTGCAACCCATGTTCTGGATGCCGCCCTGACCCACGAAAGACCCGTGGACCGGCGCGTGATCTGTCACGAACTTCCGCCAGAACGCCTGTGTCTGGTTGAAAGCAAGACGAACACGGAATCCGATCAGGTTTTCGTCAACATAGAACTGGGCGAGGCCTATCAGGATCACGTCAGATCCACCGCGCGCCGCGCATCCGGGCAGACGATATTTCTGGGCAATTGCCTGATGGCCCTGCGCTATCTTCTACAGCGCGGCGGCTATGGATATTTCCCCGACTATGTCATCACGCAGCATTTGAACTCGGGCGAGTTATTGCGCGTGACGGGCGCGCGCGATTTGATGCTGCCGGTGTATCTGGTGGTGCGCGCGGACAATGAAGAGGTCGAGAACATCCTGCAATGCCTGTCTGACCTCCGCCAGTGATCTCAGGCTGGCGAGGGCAATGGCGTCCCGTCCCGTGCCCGCTTGCGCAACAAAGGCCTGCCCGCGATCAGCAGGAACAGCGCCGACACGATCACTCCGATAACAGCGGGAACGTAAAGCAGACCCCACAGCCTTGGATCATCGATGACAACTGGTGACACGAAACCTCGAACCCCTTCGAGCAGGACCAGGATAGTAAAGGCGCCCAGAATCTGGGGCCAAAGGCCAAAGCGGGAAAAGCTGCCCAGCATCAGGGTCGAATACCCTGCCAGCGACACCGCTATGCAAATGGCAATCCATGAGAATCGCTGGTGCAACTCTTCGACCAGATGGCCCCGGCTGTGCCGTTCGGCCTCTTCCACCGACTTCATGTCATAAATCAGCTCGGCGGTTGAAATCGCCTCGAGGCTGCGGCGAGTCATGCCACCGGATCGCGTAAGGTCCGAGATGTCGTAGGACGCATCCTGAAACAGAGTCGATGACAGGGTCCGACCCTCTTGGTTCAGGCGCAGTGCGACCCCGTCCACCATGACCAGATGGATGCCCGCGCTGTTGTTGACCAGATAGGCGGTCGCGCTGGAATAGCTGACCGCATTGTCCGGATCGCGCCGGTCCGAGACAAAAACCTCTTTCAGCGTGCCGTCAAGATCGATGCGCCCGATATAGACGGTCACATTCTCGGCCGGATGCAGGAACTCGCCTTCGTTCAGCAACTGAGCGGTCACGTCGCCTGCAACCTCGGCTTGTCTGATCTCAAGCTGTTCGACCGAGGCCGGGCGCAGAAACACACTGATCACCGCCATCATCAAGCCTGTGATCAAGCCGAACAGAACCACCGCCCGCGCCAGCCGCCAGGGGCTGGACCCGGTCGCCAGCATCACCGTCAGCTCGCTTTCCCGGCTCAGACGGTTGGTGACGTACACCGCCGCCGCAAACACCGCCATTGGCATCACGGTGCGGATCAGAGTTGGCAAGGTCAGCGCAGTGAATTCCAGAAACACCATGGCCGACTGCCCGCCGCTGATCACGCTGTCAAACAGGCTGACAGACCGGGTAATCCAGAAGACCCCGACAAGGACCAGAGTGAAAAAGCCGAACAGAATCAGCAATTGCCGCAGGAAATATCCATCGAAACGCGACATGGGCCCTCTTTCCGGTTTCTGTTCTGCCGGGACATTAGGCCATTCATCCGCCAGAGGAAACCGGGTTCCGCGCGATGAACGCCCGCGCCCAAGATACCTGTTTAGGGGAAGTGACAGCGGCAGGCAGCCAATCTGCACGCTTCGGGCTTACCAATAGACTTGTAACATGTAGCAGTAGCCAAGTGGCCGATCTGAGGCTAGCCAACGGCGGCAGCCCTCACTGGCTTGGCTTTCCAACTGTGACGCTGTTTAAACAAAGTTGAATTCTTGGTCAGGTATCTGATTGTCGGCAATGCCATGAAAACGCGGTTCGGTCGCGCGATTGGTGGCAAAATAAGAAGCAGGGCCAAATTTCCACGTGGGAACAAGGTTCAACACATAGCAGAGGGCGACGTGGCAAATCAGGAAGAAGCTAATAAGAAGATAGTCTATTTGCACGTGGGGCACGCCAAAACAGGCACGTCCGCACTTCAGACGTTTTTTGCCCGACACACTGAAGAGCTATCTCAAGCGGGAATCTACTATCCACCTCTGGTCGATTTGACCGATGCTATCAAGGGAAAGGCCACAGGCGGCAACGGTACGCCCCTGGGTTCCGTCCTGGCAAAAGACATCGAAGAAACAAGTATCTTCAAAAGAAAAGAGGCTGTTCGAGAAACGGTAGGCGACTTTGTCGCTCGAAATTTGGCGGTGTTTCAAAGGAATGAGCCGCATGTCCTGATCTCAAGCGAATTCCTGCAGGCTTTTGACAGCAAGCGTTTGAAAGAATTTGCGTTGGAGTTGCAAAACTTGGGCTTTGCAACTCACATCGTGTTTTTTGCCAGAAACTACAGTGAGCTATTATTTTCAAGCTGGCAGCAAGGCATCAAACGCGGTCGATTTACCGGTGACTTTCGTCAGTTTATTGAAGCCGCAGAAGACACTATGGGCGCAACTATGGAAGAGATTTTAGCCGCCCAAAGATTGGGTTTGACCTTTGATGTCTTTAACTACGACGATGCCAAACGCGACATATGCAGCTTCTTCTTGGAAAAGGTTCTGAACCTACCACCTGGGAACTGGCCAACAGTGAGCCCTCTCAGGGTCAATCGATCGTTAACTGAACGCGAAAGTCAGTTTCTTCGAATGATAAACGGCGTATTTGATCATGCAACTTATCCGCTGATTGCGGATCGTCTGATCGAGGCTTCCCCGGAACTCGAATTTAGTCATGGTCCATCACCGGATGACATTGCTATCGTCAATCAGAAATTTGCAAAACAAACGGCACTTATTAATCAACAAATCAAGGGAAGCCCACTCACCGAGCCAACGGCAGAACAGGACAACCAAGAAGACGAAACTCAAACCCTAATGCGAATTATGGCCGTCTTCTTTAGATACGTTGAAAATGAAAAAAGACGTGATTTCCGGGGATTGAACCCAGCTGGCACCAAGCATGCAAGGTTGAGTCGCAAGGAGTTGGAAGAGCGCCTTGAGGTAGAAACAAGAAAGACAAATTTGTTGGAGACAAAGCTTGCCAACCTTCGGCGACATCCATTGAAAAAGTTGTACCACAGAGTCGTCAAACGGCTTTAGAGCGACTTTCTGCAACTCTACTCAGCGAAACCAGTGCCTTACGTGGTTGCAGGTGCTGTTCGCGAAGGTTAGGCCCCCGGCACATCTTGCCCCACCCTTCCCTCAATGCAGGAAAGCAACTCGCCCCATCCGGTGGCAGGCTGCTCGTGGCCTGCGTCCCAACAGCAAGGTTTAGGCAAGGGCTCACCCAGCCTCTCTAGCCTTCGTGTATTTCCTATGTGAATTGGTTCCTTTGTCGGAATGCGGACTCGAGTTAAGATTATTTCAAATATGGCGCGCCTGAACGATACCCAGATATTTCAAGCCCTGGCGCCCACCTCAAATTTCATAGTCCGTTCAATGGAGTAACCCATGCCTAAACTTGATCCTCAAACGCAAAAGAAGGTCAACGCATTCTGAAAAAAGAAAAAGCCGGCAGCCGTGAAACACAGCGCGAAAAAAGCGAAGAAACGTGCCGAAACGGCCCTAGCAAAAGCGAAATGGTCCGTGAAACAAGCGCCAGCACCCGAGAAAAAAGCCTATGCCGAAGTAGAGCAAGCGGTCGTGGAAATGTGCGCTGAAGAAGGGCTGGAGGAAGTGCAAAAAGCAATGTCCGACGCAAAAGTGGAAAAGGCAAAAAAGGAAGTAAAGGCGCGGATCAAACAGAGGGTGGGTCAAATTTAGAAGGCCAAACAGCGTGTCAAAAAAGCCTTGGCCAAACTGCCACCGAAACCGGCGCAGGCCGTCGAAAAAGAACTGGAATCCACTTTCAAGTCCACGCTGAAATTCTGGAAAGACCTTGAGGCTGACGCCAAGAAAGAAGGTCTGGCCGATTAATTTGCTCGGCATTTCGCCGCACCGGCCCTAAATTCGCTCGTCAGGCGCGTTAAGGCAGTTTCCTGTTTGCCGACCTATGGCCTATGTACTACGCCCACCGGGGTATCAGTATTTGCGACCCCAATTGCTGTCGCTGGGTTGGCAAAGTTTGCAACCCCTCTTTCGCTCTAATCAACAGGGACTAACAGCGAGAGCCCAGGATGTTACGCTGACCTACAGACCAAATGGTGATGGCAGTTTCTTTGTCCTTACCGTTGTTGTGGCCCAGCTCTTTCAGCAATGACGTGTACAAACCCCGCATTTTGCTGGGTCCTGCTCGCTGGCCGCAAAGGTTCTCCCTGAAACCTGGCCGACCACCTAATAAGGTGGAAACGATGCCGGGCTTGATTTGAACCCTGCTTCACACGCTCTTTCAAACGCACAAAAAACGCGCCGAGGTCAGTGACGAGCGCGGTGATACAGTTACGTGATTGGTTTGGAAATGGCAGGGGCAGCAGGGTTCGAACCCGCGACCTACGGTTTTGGAGACCGTCGCTCTACCAACTGAGCTATACCCCTATGGTGAGGCCCCAAATAGGCCAGCCGCGCGGCGGACTCAAGAGGCTTTTTTACAATCTCTCATACTTCGCAATCTGACAAACAAGTTGCGCGGGCCGTGCAGTTGGGTAAGACAAGGTCTGGTCAGCAAAAGGAACCCGGTGTGAGCCTCCGCAAGAAGATCGCAGACAGCGAAGCCGTACTGAACTGGACCGCGCGGCGGATTGCCAGCTATATCCGGATGGTCAACCGCAACACGCGCTGGCAGCGCATCGGGTATGAGGAGCTGGACCAGCTGGCCGAACAGGGTGAGCCGGTCATTGTCGTCCTCTGGCACCAGCGGCTGGCCCAATCCCCTTATTTCTTTCCGCTGGATAAAGGGCGCATCTGTTCAATTACGTCCTCGGCGCGGGCAGGCAGCATGGTAGGTCGGGTGCAGAAGCTGTTCGGCATGGACACGATCGCCATGACCAGCAAAAATTCCAACAATATTGCCGTGTCGCGCGAAGTGATCGGAAAGGTGAAGCAGGGCATTTCCATCGGAATCGCCGCGGACGGTCCGCGAGGGCCGGACCGGGTTCTGTCGACCGTGCCTCTGGTATGGGCGCGCACCTCGGGCAAGCGCGTGTTCGGCATCACTTTTTCCGCCAAACACGGGCGCGAGGCGGGAACCTGGGACCGGTTACTGATGCCGCGCCCGTGGCGCAACGAAGGCGTGTTTCTGTGCCGTGAGTGGACGGAAACCGTACCGCGCAAGGCCAGCGAAGACACCCTTGAGACCCTTCGCCTCAGCCTTGAGGCGCATATGAACGACATCACAGCCGAGGCTGACCGTATGGTCGGGCGCGCGCCGTGGACGCCAAAGGGCTAGCCGCCCCGCAACCTCTGCATCAGATAGACTTCGCTGCCTTCCGGGATGGGTTCGGTCAGGCCGGTGGCAATGACGCGCCCGTCGATGGCGATGGACACCCCCGCGTCGATGGGGGCCTGCAATTGCGGGTAGGCGCGCACCAGGGCGCTCAACAGCTCTCCGGTGGTGGTGGCCTCGACCGTCACCACTTGCCTGCCCCCGGTCAGTGACCGGAGGCTAGACCAGAGGTGGACGTCAATCATTGTCCTTCAACGCAGCCAGAATGCGCGGCGGTGACATGGGCAGTTGTTTCATCCGAACCCCTGCCGCGTTCGACACCGCATTGGCGATGGCAGCGAGGGGCGGCACGATGCCTGTCTCGCCGACCCCACGCACACCAAACGGATGGCCGGGGTTCGGAACCTCGACGATCACTGTGTCAATCATCGGCAGGTCGCTGGCGACCGGGATGCGGTAGTCGAGGAAGACCGAGTTTTGCAACCGTCCATCCTCGCCATAGATGTATTCCTCGTTCAGCGCCCAGCCGATGCCTTGTGCAGCCCCGCCCTGATACTGGCCTTCGACATATGCCGGGTGGATCGCCTTGCCTGCGTCCTGAATGACCGTGTAGCGGGTGATCGAGGTTTTGCCGGTTTCCGGATCGACCTCGGCATCGACGATATGGGTGCCGAAGGACACGCCCGCGCCTTCGGGGGTGGCCTCGAAATGCCCCGAGATCGGACCGCCGGTGCGACCCATGTTCGCCGTGATATCGGCCAGCGGTAAGGGATCGAAATCGCCCGCATTGGGCCCGGAAGGAACCGCGCTGCCGTTTTCCCATTTCACCGCGTCCACAGGGATGCCCCATTTGGCCGCCGCGCGTTCGCACAGCTTTTCAACCGCATGTTTCGCCGCCTTGATGGTCGCCAGACCGCTGGCATAGGTCACGCGGCTTCCGTGCGAGACGTCGTTATAACCCAGCGTTGCCGTGTCGGCGATGGTGACGCGGATGTTCTCGTACGGAATGCCCAACACTTCGGCCGCCATCAACGCCATGGACGCGCGCGAGCCGCCGATATCGGGCGTTCCGACCATCAACTGGGCCGAGCCGTCCTCGGACAGCGCCAGCGATACCGAGGTTTCGCCGCCGTGGTTGAACCAGAACCCGCAGGAAATCCCACGCCCCTGCCCCGGTTTCAGTGGGGCCGCGTAATGGGGGTGCGCCTTGGCGGCTTCCAGAGTTTCAACCAGGCCGATGCGTTCGAAGGTTGGGCCGTAGCTGGCCCTTGTGCCCTCATGCGCGGCGTTTTTAAGGCGCACCTCAACCGGGTCAAGGCCCAGCTTGTTGCACAGCTCATCGATCACCGATTCGACGGCGAAAGCGCCCATCGGCGCGCCCGGCGCGCGATAGGCAGCCTGCTTCGGGCGGTTGGCCATGACGTCGTAACCGATCTGCCTGACGTTGGTCAGGTTGTAAGGCGCAAAGGCGCACATGGCCGTCATGTCGCCCGGCGCACCGGGGAAGGCCCCGCCTTGCAGGCGGAACACGCCCTGCGCCGCCGAAATCGTGCCGTCCTTCTTCATCCCGATCTTCACATCCATCGACGCGGACGAGGTCGGACCGGTGGCCCGGAACACCTCGGAGCGTGACATAACGATTTTCACCGGACGGTTCGCCTTGCGGCTCAGCGCCAGTGCGACGGGCTCGATGAAAACGGTGGTCTTGCCGCCGAACCCTCCGCCGATTTCCGACGCGGTTACGCGCAATTGCGAGGTCTCTATGCCCAACAACGCGGCGCAAGTTTTCTGTGCGATCCAGTGGCCTTGGGTGGTGCACCACAGCTCACCCTTGCCGTCATTGCCCAACATACCCAGACAGGCATGCGGTTCGATATAGCCCTGATGGGTCGCCTCGGTCACAAAGCTGTCTTCGATGACCAGATCAGCCTCGGCAAAGCCAGCCTCGACATCGCCATGGCCGCTTTCGTGATAGCGGACAACGTTCGGATGCATGCCTTGCGGCACCGAGTAATCCGCAGCCCCTTCGCGGATCACCGGCGCGTCCGCTGCCATCGCTTTGTCTACATCGGTGACATGGGGCAGAACTTCGTATTCAACCTCGATCAGCTTGAGCGCATCGCGGGCCGCCAAAGCCGAACTTGCGGCGACTGCCGCCACGGCATGACCGTCATACAGCGCCTTTTCACCGGCCATGACGTTTTCCAGCACGTTCCAGAACTCGCCCGCCAGACCGGGGGCAAAGGGCACGTCGGCGAAATCGGCGCGTGTCACGACGGCTTTGACGTCCTTGTGCGCCTCGGCTTTCGAGGTGTCGATCTTCACGATCCGCGCATGGGCATGGGGCGAGCGCAGAACCGCGCCGTGCAACATGCCGGGGGCCGACATATCCGCGCCGAACTTGGCACGGCCCGTGACCTTGTCCAAACCATCGGGGCGGTTCGGGCGGGTGCCAACAAAGGTGAAATCAGATTTGCGATCGTCCAGAGCCATTATGACGCCTCCCGCAGGTCTGCTGCCGTTTCCATCACGGCGCGAATGATCTTGTCGTACCCGGTGCAGCGGCAGAGGTTGCCTGCCAGCCAATACCGCGCCTCTTCCTCGGTCGGGTCCGGGTTCTTTTCCAGCAGCGATTTGGCCGCCACCAGAATGCCGGGCGTGCAGATGCCGCATTGCAGGGCAGCGTGCTCGATGAACTTCTGCTGCAATGGATGCAGTACGTCACCGTCTGCAATCCCCTCGACGGTTTCGATCTGTTTGCCGTCCGCTTCGACCCCCAGCACAAGGCAGGAACAGACCAGACGACCGTCAACGGTCACCGAACAGGCCCCGCAGTCTCCGGTGCCGCAGCCCTCTTTCGCGCCGGTCAGGTTCAGTTTGTCGCGCAGACAGTCCAGCAGTGTTTCGCGCGGGTCGCACAGGTATTCGACCGTGTCCCCATTCACGGATGTGGATACGTGGAGCTTGCTCATACATTTTCTCCCTTCGCACGGGCATAGGCGATTTTCGCGGCGCGCTTGGCCAGAACGCCTGCGACCTCGGTGCGGAATTCAATTGTGCCGCGCTTGTCGTCAATCGGGTTGCAGGCGGCAGAGGCCGCAGCGGCCAGCGCGTCCAGCGCTGCATCGTCCAGCGTGCTGCCAATGATCGCCGTGGCGCAGTCTTCCACCAGCAGAACAGTCGGTGCCACAGCACCCAAAGACACACGCGCTTCGGTGATGGTATCGCCGTCCAGACGCAGACTGACACCGACGCCGACAACCGCAATATCCATCTCGGTCCGCGGAATGAACCGCAGATAGGCGTCGCCTGCGTTGTCACCACGGGCAGGGATGTTAACCGCTGAAACCAACTCTCCCTTCGCCAGCGAGGTTTTGCCCGGTCCGGTCGGAATATCCTCAACCGCGACCTCTCGGGTGCCATCCGGTCCGGTGACCGTGACCGTCACACCCGCAGCCACCATGGCAGGCACCGAGTCCGCCGCAGGCGACCCGTTGCACAGATTGCCGGTCAGCGTCGCGCGCCCCTGAACCTGAGTCGAGCCGATCAAATCCATCGCCTCGACCACGCCGGGCCAGTCGCGGCCGAGTTCGGCATGCTCGCTCATTTCCGCGCCGGTGGTTGCCACGCCCAGCGTCCAACTGCCATCCGCGTTGCGGGTGATGTCATGCACACCGTTGATTTTCTTGACATCGATCAGCGTGTCGGGCGTCACCAGCTCGGCGCGCAACTGCACCAAAACATCGGTGCCGCCTGCCAGAAATCGTGTTATGCCCGTTGCGTTTGCCGCCAGGGCCGATGCTTCGGCAAAGCTGGCAGGACTGTGATAATCCATGAATTTACCTCGCGCCTGTTTGTCAGGGTTCACTGGGGATCGGGGCGACGTTAGAGGAGCCTAATGCCCGCGTCTATGGCTGGAATGGTAAATTTTCGCGGTCCCATTTTGCACGGTCGGGGGAACAGCAAACGCTTGGTCCGCCGAGCGTGCTATGGGCGCTTAGACCTGTGACAGCAACCAACGCCGCATCGCGTCGACCAGTTTGGGCTGGCGCGGCTTCCTCGGGGTCACGATGTAAAACCCCGGATCACCGCTTAGCACCTGTTCGAAGGGTTTGACCAACTGGCCTAAGGTCAGTTCGGACCCGACAAGCGCCGCATCTGCCAGGGCAAACCCCTGCCCCGCCACAGCCGCGTCAATTGCAAGGCTGGTGTGGTTGAACGTCATCATGCGCGGCCTTCCGTCCACCCCGGCATGTTCCAGAAACAGCGGCCAAAGACCATGTGAATCGCTAAGCAACGTCTGCCCCATCAAATCCCGCACATCAGACACGCGCCCGGCCAGATCTGGCGCGCAGACGACAATAAGCTCGGTCGAAAACAAGGGCTCGGCCCGCAGATCGGATGTCAGATGCGATTGACCGTGGCGCACAGCGATGTCGGCACCGTCTTTTTCAAATTCGGCAAGATGTTCCTGCGCATCGATCTGAACCTGAATTTCCGGGTGCTTCGCCGTGAAATCCGACAGCCTGGGCACCAGCCATTTCGACGCAAAACTGGGTGTCACGGATATCGTGATCCGACGCTGGTCTGCCGCCTCTTCCACCGCGTTTTCGATCAGGCGAAACGCGCGTTTTAGAGGCGCGCTGAGTTTGCGGCCCTCTTCCGTCAGGTGCAGACCGCGCGGCATCCGATCGAACAGGGCAATGCCCAAGCGCGCCTCAAGCCCTCGAACCTGCTGCGCCACAGCCCCTTGCGTAACGCCCAGTTCTTCCGCCGCAAGGCGAAAATTCAGATGTCGGGCCGCAGCTTCAAAAGCACGCAAAGCGTTCAGAGGTGGAAGGGCTGGCATATCCGCACACAGTAGATTTTCTACAGGCTTAGAGCAGAAGAACTGATTGGTCAAACGCAGCGCCGCGGCTCATTCTCAGGAAAGATGCAAATTGGAGCGCGAAAATGACAGAAAAAGTTGCCCTGATAATGGCCGGTGGCAGCGGGATGGGCGCCGACGCGGCCCGTCGGCTGGCCGCTGACGGGTTCAAAACCGGTATCCTGTCCTCATCCGGAAAAGGTGAGGCATTGGCCCGGGAACTGGGTGGCGTCGGGATAACCGGGTCCAACCAATCCACCGACGATCTGCAACGGCTGGTGGATGCGGCCATGTCCCATTGGGGACGGATCGACGTTCTGGTCAATTCAGCCGGGCATGGCCCAAAAGGCGCGGTGCTGGATCTGTCGGATGACGACTGGCATCTGGGGATGGAGGTGTATTTTCTAAACGCCGTCCGCCCGACCCGGCTGGTGACCCCGATCATGCAGGCCCAAGGCGGTGGATCAATCATCAATATCTCAACCTTCGCCGCATTCGAACCGGACCCGGCCTTTCCGACCTCGGGCGTGTTTCGCTCTGGCCTCGCGGCTTTCACCAAGCTCTATTCCGACAAATACGCGGCGGACAACATCCGCATGAACAACGTGCTGCCCGGCTTCATCGACAGTCTGCCCGAGAAACAGGACTTCCGCGACAGGATTCCGATGGGCCGCTATGGGCGCAGTCAGGATGAGATCGCGCCGGTGATTTCTCTGCTGGCTTCTGAAGGGGGCGGATACATCACCGGACAAAACATCCGGGTCGATGGTGGTATCACCCGTTCGGTCTGACCTGTCAGAGCCGCGCCTTTATCAGATGCGTCAGCGCCGCGCCGGTTTCGAAATAGGCCCGGCGCAGGCCCGTCCAGCTTTCACGGTGCTCGGATACGACTGGCACCGGCAGGCATGAGAAATCCCCTGTCAAAAGGCTTTCAGCCATCAACCGCCCGAACACAGTGCCGGGCCCGATGCCGCGCCCGGAAAACCCATGGGCGGACAGGGCGTTTGGGCCAAGCTGGGTGATCTTGGGAATATGATCCGATGTCATGGCTATCCGCCCGTGCCAGCCCTTAATCAATGGTTGATCCGATAGGTGCGGAAAAAGTTCGGCCAGTTTGCGCTTGACCCAAGCAACATGAGCCGCCCGGCCAGCATGGCTTAGATCCCCCATCCCGCCAATGATCATGCGTCCGTCCTGATCCAGCCGGAACGATGTCATGATCAGGCCGGTATCCCAGCATCCTTCGCCCTGCGGCAGAATGCTGTTGCGCAGATTGTGGGACAAAGGCGCGGTCGCATGTTGAAAGTAGTAGACCGGCACATAGGCGGGCGCGGTGTCCTCAATACCTTGGTGATAGGCGTTTGTGGCTTGAATGACCGCCCTTGCGCGCACCGATCCGCCGGGGGTTTCCAGAACCCAAACCTCACCTTCCCGGCGCAGGTTGCGAACCGGACTGTTGGTGTAGATCTGCGTGCCGAACTCACGCGCCACTCGCGCCATACCCTGCACATAGGACAGTGGCTGGATAGTACCAGCCCGAGGATCAAACAGCGCCCCATGAAACGCCTCGCTACCGGTTCTTTGCGCTGCGGTCCGGGCCGACAACAGCTCGACCGGAGCGCCCGCCGTGCTAAGCTGCGCGTGGCGGGTTTGCAGATCGCGCAACCCGGCAGGTGAGTGCGCGCAGTGAAGTGTTCCGTTCCGCACCGGCTCGCAATCGATCTGGTGCTTTTCGATCAGGGCAAAGACCTCGGACGGAGCTTGGGACAGAAGGTCAATCAGGCGGTCACCAGTTGCCTGACCCAAGTGCTTGCGAATGTCGTCGGGGGGCAACCATAGGCCCGCATTGACCAACCCGACATTCCGCCCCGAGCCGCCATGGCCGATGTCCTGCGCCTCCAACAGACAGACCGACGCGCCGGATTTCGCAGCGTGCAGCGCAGCGGAACAGCCGGTGTACCCGCCCCCGATTACGGCCAGGTCCACCGTCACATGGGCCGAGAGCATCTCGGCGTTCAGGTCTTCACGGCATGTCTCGCGCCACAGAGAGTGTTCGGGGTTGGTCACGGGTCACCTTTCATCCTTGCCCGCAGCATTAGCGCGCAAGGTGGCAGCAACTCAAGATTAGGAAAGAGGAACGGGGTTGTCAGGGTCGTGTCGGCGCAAATTTCGATGGCAGCGCTGAGTATGACCCTTCGGGCCAGAACAAACCACCCTCTGCAAACTGCCCGGCCCAACCAGCACAGTCGTTTCGACAGAAACGACAAAGATGGGCGGGAGCCCCCTAGACGTCGAGTGACCGCGCGATCAGTTCTTTCATAACTTCGTTGGTGCCGCCATAGATCATCTGCACGCGTGCATCCGCATAAAGACGGGCAATCGGGTATTCCATCATAAACCCGTAACCGCCAAACAGTTGCAGGCATTCGTGCATGATTTCGTTCTGCACCTCGGACCCCCAGTATTTGACCATCGAGGCTGTCGCGGCGTCCAACTCTCCAGCCTCCAGCTTGGCGATACAGTCGTTCACAAAGCTGCGCAGCACTTCGGCCTTGGTCTTGCACTCGGCCAGTTTGAAACGCGTGTTCTGGAAGTCCATGACACGCTGACCGAAGGCCTTACGCTCTTGCACGTATTTCACCGTCTCGGCGATCGCGAAATCGATTGCCCCAAGGGCCATCAGACCGATGGTCAGGCGTTCCCAGGGCAATTGCTTCATCAACTGATAAAACCCCTGCCCCTCATCCGGGCCCAGCAGGTTCGTCAGAGGCACTTTGACATCCTCAAAGAACAGCTCGGCGGTGTCGTTGCCCTTCATGCCCAGCTTTTTGAGGTTGCGACCCCGGCGAAACCCATCCGCGCCTTCGGTTTCGACCGCGATCAGGGAAACGCCTTTTGCCCCAAGGGACTTATCCGTTTTCGCCGCAACAACGATCAGGTCCGCCGACTGACCGTTGGTGATGAAAATCTTGGACCCGTTGAGCTTGTAAGAGTTGCCATCCTTTTCGGCCGTCGTCCGCACGGCCTGAACGTCGGACCCGGTGCCCGGTTCGGTCATCGCAAGCGCACCTACCATTTCGCCTGAGATCAGCTTGGGCAGCCATTTTTGCTTTTGGTCTTCGCTGCCATAGGTTGCGATGTAATGGGTCACGATGGACTGAATCCCATACCCCCAACCCGCATCACCACGCGCGGCCTGCTCGTAGATCGTTACGGCATCGAACCCCATGCCGCCACCAACGCCGCCATATTCTTCGGCGACCGAGCCCGCCATCAGCCCTGCTTCGCCGACCTTGTGCCAAAACGCGCGGTCGACAACGCCGTTGTCGGCCCATGTTTCAACATTCGGGGAAAGTTCATCATCCATGAACCGGCCTGCCATATCGGCAAACATGCGGTGTTCATCTGTAACCCAGGCGGCGGACGAGGTGAAAAGCGACATCTTCAGATCTCCGGATAAGCGTTTGTTATAGGCTACCTAGCCCAGCGCTTCCCGCCAATCCATGTGACGTGGCGTTGGGCCCCTGAACAACGCAACGTTCTTTCCCGGAGGGTTAGGCCAGGGCGGTTTTCAGCAGTAATGCGGCAGCCTCTTTGGCGTCTTCGGCAGGGTCGCCGCTTTTCAACAGCACGGCAGAGACTATTGCACCTTCCTGCAGCAAGACAATCTGTCGTGCCAGCGTTTCAGGTGCAGGGGCGCCCGCCTTTTGTGCAAGGTGCGTGAAATGATCCAGCATCACCTGCTTGTGTCTGGCGGCCTGAACATGGATCGGATGATCGGCTTCCTGATACTCGGCCCCCGCCTTGATGAACATGCAGCCGCGAAACTCGTCCTGTTCGAACCATTCCTTGAGGGCGTCGAAACTGGCCAGGATTTGCCCCGCCGGCGTGTCGGCCCTGTCTGACATACGCCCCAGAACCCACTCGCGAAAGCTTTCGTCCCGCAGGCGCAGGACGGCCAGGATCAACTCTTCCTTGGTGCGGAAATGCTTGTACATCGAGGTTTTCGACACGCCCGTTTCCACCACCAGCTTGTCCATGCCAGTCGCGTGAAACCCGTCGCGATAGAACACCTGCATCGCCTTGCGAACAAGCTCATCTCGTTTGTTTGGGCGCATGATCCCGCTCCTGCATGTACTGACCTGTACATATTAAACTTGGCCGCGCGGTTCAATCCACCTTGCCTACCCCGTTGAAATACATAGCTTTTCGCCCCGTTTCTTAAGGAATTACATCAAGTCGCAAAATAATACTTGAGTTTATTGACAGATCGGTACACTTTAGAGGTATTCTTACCGATCAGTTCACCCAAGGATTTGACCGATGAAACGACACGCCAACCTTGTTCCACCACAATATCTGCCGGTCCTGTTGACCCTGGCGATGATCGCCGCTGCACTCGTCTGAAAGAGCACCCGAAAATGTCCCGACCACCGCTGCCGCCCTTCACCGTCGAAACCGCCACGCAAAAGGTTCGTATGGCAGAAAACGCCTGGAATTCCCGTGATGCAGATGTCGTGACCCCGGCCTATACCGAACACAGCCAATGGCGGAACCGGGCCGAATTTCTGTCCGGCCACGCCGACATCCACGCCTTCCTGACCCGCAAGTGGCGCAAGGAACTGGACTATCGCCTGATAAAAGAGCTTTGGGCCTTTTCCGACAATCGCATTGCGGTGCGCTATGCCTATGAATGGCACAATGACAGCGGTCAGTGGTTCCGGTCTTATGGCAATGAGAATTGGGAATTTGCCGAGGACGGGCGCATGTCGCATCGTCACGCCTCGTTAAACGATTTGCCGATCACCGAGGATGACCGCCTGTTTCACTGGCCGCAGGGCGAACGCCCGGAAGACCATCCGGGGCTGTCAGACTTGGGTCTGTGAAAGGACAAACCATGCCGCGCGCCTTTTCCGAACTGACCTTCACCCCAGCCGTTCGCGCCCATCAGGAACGGATGGGATCGGCAAAAACCTATGCCAAGTTTATCGAAGGTGGCCCACAGCAAGGCCACCTGATCGGCGATGCGGAAAAAGCGTTTATCACAGCGCGGGACGGGTTCTATCAGGCCACCATGTCCGAGACTGGATGGCCTTATGTTCAGTATCGCGGCGGCCCTGTCGGGTTCTTGAAGGTGCTGGGGACACAGACCATCGGCTATGCCGATTTTTCCGGCAACAAACAGTATATCTCGCGCGGGAATCTGGACGGGAACGATCGAATTGCGATGATCCTGATGGATTACGCCAATCAGCGCCGTCTCAAGATTTTGGGGCGTGTGGAGTTTACCGAAGGCGAGGCGGCCACAACCAGCCTGTATCCCGACGGGGCCACCACACGCGCCGAACGCGCCGTGATCATCCGGGTCGAGGCGCTGGCCTGGAATTGCCCCAGCCATATCACGCCCCGTTATACCGAGGCTGAACTGCGCCCGCATCTGAACGCCCTGGGACAGCAACTGGCGCAGTTGCAGGCTGAAAATGAACGGCTGAAACAAGCACTGGCCCAATCGAATTAGGTCGCAGAGACCCTTCAAATCACCTTCGCGGACGGAGGACGGACTACCATGCTACGTTCAACGATGAATATCGCCCTGATCGCGCTTGCAGGTGCCGGTTGCGCCTTTCTTGTTGTCCTCTATGGTTTTTTTGCCTCCCCGAATGCGGTCCGGACACAGCCCGCGACGGGTGAACAGACATTGTTGCTGGACCGTTTGCTGCAAAACTGACGGTGTACCTCGTCAGACGCCCTTCCGAATGCCCCAACTGCATTGACGCCTGATTTCCGCAAAAATCCACGGCGCGCCCCTTGACCTTCCCGTCACTGGAACCCTCATGTGGAGGGCAAAGATAGTTCCGAGACGAGTCGTATGGCACAGCCTCAACCAATACAGATCAAGATCACCGGACTGAACTGCGCCTCTTGCGTTGCGCGGGCCGAAGCTGCGTTGAACGGTGTTACAGGCGTCGAGTCCGCCTCGGTCAACTTTGCAACCCACACTGCGCAGGTCGTAACAACAGGTCCGGTTACGGCGCTGACCACAGCGCTGGACGATGCCGGTTATCCTGCGGCGATTGAACAGACTGTCCTTGCGCTCACCGGGATGAACTGCGCCTCTTGCGTGGCAAAGATCGAACGTGCGCTTGCCGCGACCACTGGTGTTTTGACTGCTGATGTCAATCTGGCGACAGGGGCAGCTCGGGTGACTTATCTTGAGGATGCCACCACGCCCGCGACACTGGCTCGGGTCGCGGCCGATCTTGGTTATCCGGCCCGGATCGAGGGGCAGAATGGCACTGCCCCCGCGACGCAGGATGATGAGGCGCAAAAGCTGAAGCAGACCACGCTGCTGGCCGCGCTGCTTGCGGCACCGGTGTTCATTCTTGAGATGGGCGGCCACATGATCCCCGCCTTCCACCACTGGGTGCACGGCACCATTGGCGCGCAAACCAGTCAGTTGATTCAATTCGCGCTGACAACGGTTTTGCTTATCGGTCCCGGGCGGGTGTTCTATCGAAAAGGCATCCCGTCCCTGCTGCGCGGAACGCCGGATATGAACGCGCTGGTCGCGTTGGGAACCGGTGCCGCCTACCTCTATTCGGTGACCGCGACCTTTGCGCCCGGCGTGCTGCCGCAGGGCACAGCAAATGTGTATTTCGAAGCCGCCGCTGTCATCGTGGTTCTGATCCTTCTGGGCCGCTGGATGGAGGCGCGCGCCAAAGGTAAAACCGGCGCAGCCATTCGCAAGCTGATCGGGCTGCAGCCCAAAACCGCGCGAGTTGAACAGGGCGGCGCTGCTATCGACCGCCCCATTGCCGAAATCACAGTGGGCGACATCCTGCAAATTCGGCCCGGTGAACGCATCGCGGTCGATGGGCAGGTGTTGGAGGGCTCTACGTTTGTGGATGAAAGCATGATCACAGGCGAACCCGTTCCGGTCGGCAAATCACCCGGCGATCCGGTTGTTGGGGGCACCGTAAACGGAACCGGTGCTCTGCGGGTGCAGGCCACGCGTGTCGGGGCCGATACAGTCCTGGCGCAGGTCATTCGATTGGTGGAACAGGCGCAGGGGGCCAAACTGCCAATCCAGGGGCTGGTGGACCGGATCACCTATCGCTTTGTTCCGGCGGTCATCACTGTCGCTGTTCTGACCGCCCTCACGTGGTTGCTATTCGGGCCTGCGCCCTCTTTGCCGCTGGCGCTGGTGGCCGGGGTCTCGGTCCTGATCATCGCCTGCCCTTGCGCCATGGGTCTGGCAACACCGACCTCGATCATGGTGGGCACCGGCCGGGCAGCCGAGCTGGGCGTTCTGTTCCGCAAGGGCGATGCGTTGCAGCAATTGCAACAGGCGACGGTGATCGCACTGGACAAGACCGGTACGTTGACACTGGGCCGTCCCGAATTCGACAACATCACAACGACAACCGGGTTCGATCCGACCGAGGTGCTTCGTTTGGCTGCGGCGCTGGAAGCACGTTCAGAGCATCCGATCGCATCGGCAATCACGCGCGCCGGTCCCGCAGATTTGCCCGATGCGTCCGAGGTTCAATCCCTGACGGGCCTCGGGGTGCAGGGCGTGGTCGAAGGTCGACGCGTTCTGATCGGATCCAAGACCCTGATGCAGCAGCAAGGCCTTGACCTTGACGACCTGCAAGCCGAGTCCGACGACCGCGCCACCGAAGGCGCAACGCCGCTATTCGTGGCGATTGATGGGCGGCTGGCGGCGGCGCTGTATGTTTCCGACCCAATCAAACCCGGCACGCCCGAGGCATTGGCGCGCCTGCGCGAGGCCGGTTTGACGTTGGCGATGGTCACCGGCGACAACACCCGTACGGCGAGGGCATTGGCCAACAGGTTGGGCATCGACCACGTCACAGCCGAAGTCCTGCCGGATGGGAAACGGGACGCGATACAATCCTTGCAGGACCGGTTTGGCACCCTGGCTTTCGTCGGCGACGGCATCAACGACGCCCCTGCCCTTGCTGCGGCCGACATAGGTGTCGCCATAGGCACCGGCACAGACGTAGCGATTGAGACTGCGGACGTCGTTCTGATGTCCGGCGATTTGCGCGGTGTTGCAAATGCGGTTGAAATCAGTCGCCGCACAATGCGTAACATCCGGCAGAACCTGGGCTGGGCCTTTGGATATAACATCCTTCTGATCCCGGTTGCAGCGGGGGTTCTCTATCCGTTTGGGGGTCACTTGCTGTCCCCGGCCTTGGCCGCCGGGGCGATGGCCTTGTCCAGTGTCTTTGTCGTCTCAAACGCGCTGCGCCTGCGGCGGGTACGCGCGGATCTGCCTGATAACGCAAAGGCGACATCCAAGGAGGTCCGCGCATGAATATCGGAGATGTTGCTGCACAAACCGGCCTGCCCGCCAAAACCATCCGCTACTACGAAGAGATTTCTCTGATCAAACCCCTGCGCGACGACAATGGATACCGGGTCTTCCGCCCTCAGGACCTGCACAAGCTGACCTTTCTGGGCCGCGCCCGCGCTTTGGGGTTCACTATCGAAGACTGCCGCACCCTGCTGGCGCTTTACGAAGACGAAACGCGGGCCAGTGCGGATGTCAAACGGGTGGCCCGCGATCATCTGGCGCAGATCGATGCCAAGATCGCGGACCTGAAGGCCATGCGCGACACGCTGAGTCACCTGATCGATGCCTGTGCAGGGGATGATCGCCCCGACTGCCCGATCCTTCAGGATCTGGGCGGCAAGGCGTGACGCGGGGTTGCCCTTTGGGCGCAGCTTTGCTTTGTCTCTGACCAACACTCCGGCCCGCTGAATGATACGGGGCCGGTCAGCAGAGAGGATCACCAAATGGCAAAAGTTGCGTTTCTGGGTTTGGGCGTCATGGGCTATCCAATGGCCGGACATTTGCAGGCGGCGGGTCATGAGGTGACCGTTTTCAATCGGACAGCCGCAAAGGCCGAAGCCTGGGTTGCCCAACATGGCGGCGCGATGGCGATCACCCCGCAAGACGCTGCTAAGGGCGCAGATTTCGTGATGGCCTGCGTCGGCAATGACGACGACCTGCGCATGGTCTGCACCGGCGAGGGCGGCGCCTTTCACGGCATGGCCGAAGGGGCAACATTCGTTGATCACACCACCGTGTCCGCCAAGGTCACACGCGAGCTGTATGCCGCGGCGCAAAGCAAGGGGATTGCCTTTGTGGACGCCCCGATCTCGGGCGGTCAGGCGGGTGCCGAAAATGGCGCATTGTCGATCATGTGCGGCGGCGATCAGGTGGCTTACGATGCGGCAGAGCCGATCATGCAGGTCTATTCCAAGATCTGCCGCAGGATCGGTGACAGCGGCGCGGGGCAAATGACCAAGATGTGCAACCAGATTGCCATTGCCGGTCTGGTTCAGGGCCTGAGCGAAGCGTTGCATTTTGCCGAAAAGGCCGGGCTGGATGGGCGCTCGGTCGTTGAGGTGATCAGCCAGGGTGCTGCGGGCAGCTGGCAGATGGCGAACCGCTATGAAACCATGCTGGACGATCATTTCGATCATGGGTTTGCGGTGGACTGGATGCGCAAGGATTTGGGAATCTGTCTGGAGACGGCGAATGAAACCGGGGCCTCCTTGCCGGTGACGGCTTTGGTCGACCAGTTCTACAAGGATGTGCAAAAGCTGGGTGGCGGTCGGTGGGACACGTCCTCGCTGTTCAAACGTTTGCGCGCGCTGGACTGAGGTCAGGGGGGCTGTCTGCCCCCGCCGCGCCTGAGGGCGCGTCTCCCCCCCGAAGATATTTTCAGCCAGATGAAGGGGATCCTGGTGTCGGACGAACAGGGTATGAGCGATATGACTGTGTTCTGGGCAACTGCGCTGCGGCTGCACTGGGGGCTTGAGGCGCGTTTGACGCGGCTGGATGGTGAGTATGATCTGAACTTTCTGGTGCAGGCGAAAAACGGGCAGGATTACATTCTCAAGGTCATGCGCCCCGGCTGCGCGCGCGGTTTGGTGGATCTGCAGATCAAGGCGTTGGAGCATATTGCCGCGACGGCCCCGGGCCTGCCCTTCCCAAAGGTCTTTGCGGATTTGAATGGCGACGTTTTGCCGGAGATTCAGGACGAAACCGGTGCATCCCGTTTGGTCTGGCTGCTTGAGTGCTTGCCAGGCGAGTGTTACGCGCAAGCCGCGCCCAAAAGCGAGGAATTGATCCTGAGGTTGGGGCGTGTTCTTGGCGCGACGGATCGGGCGTTGGAAGGCTTCGCGCATGACGGGTTGGATCGGGCAGGGTTCAAGTGGGATCTGACGCAGGCCGGTTGGATTGCGGATCAACTGGGTGTCATTCAGGATGAAGACCGGCGCAGATTGCTGGGCGAAATCGTCGCCGGGTTCGACGCAATTTCGGACACGCTTGCGAGCCTGCCGAGACAGGCCATTCACAACGACGCCAACGATTACAATGTTCTGATCGAGGGCGCGCTGGGTCAGGGCCAAACCGTCACGGGCTTGATCGATCTGGGTGATATGTGCGCTGCGCCCCGCGTGTGCGACCTGGCCATTGCCGGTGCCTATATCGTGCTGGATCACCCGAAACCCGAACGTGCGCTGACAGCACTGGTACGCGGCTATCACGCCGCGAACCGCCTGAGCCCGCAGGAGCTTGATCTGATCTGGCCACTTCTGCGGATGCGGTTGGCTGTGTCCGTGGTGAACTCGACCCTGATGGCGGCGGAGAACCCGGTTGATCCCTATGTGACGATTTCACAGGCTCCGGCGTGGCGGTTTCTGGAAAACGCTGCGGTCAATGGCGGCTTGATGCCAGCGCGTCTGCGCGCCGCATGTCACCTGCCGGTCACCGACGGGGCCGAGCGTGTTCACGCTTATCTGGCGGCACATCGCGGTCACTTTGCCCTGATGTTCGGACAAGACCTTGGCGAGGTTCCCATGGGCTCGCTGTCGGTGGAAAACTCGACCTGGCCGCAAAACCCGTTCCACATGCCTTTAGAAGAAGCCGCGCGGGTCGGGGAAGAGTTCGGAGACGGGCTCTGGCTGGGATATTACAACGAACCGCGGCTGATTTATGCGGAACCGGGGTTTCGCAAAGGCCCGTGGAAGGCGTCCGACCGGCGGACAGTGCATCTGGCGGTGGATGTCTTTGCCCCGGCAGGGACCGCATTGCACGCGCCTGTCAGTGGGCGGGTCGAAGTGGTCGAAAACCGGGACAGCCATCTGGATTATGGCGGCGTGGTGATCCTGCGCCATGAAACGCCCCAAGGCGATCCGTTCTACACCCTCTACGGCCATCTGGACCCCGAGGTCTGTGATCGGCTGAAACCGGGCGATCCCGTGGCGCAGGGCGCGGCCTTCGCACAGCTTGGCGATGCCAGCCAGAATGGCGGCTGGGCCCCGCATGTGCATTTCCAATTGGCGCTGACAACGGTTGGGATGGAGGCCGACTGGCCCGGCGTGGGCGACCCGGACGAGATGTTCCTGTGGCACGCGGTCTGCCCGAACCCCGCCGCGTTGTTGAACTTGCCGGATGACAAGGTGCTCTATCAACCGACCGACAAGCAGGCCATTCTGCAAGGCCGCCATGATCATTTCGGCGGCAACCTGTCGCTGACCTATGATGATCCGGTCATGCTGGTGCGCGGGTGGAAGCACCATCTGTTCGACGAATGGGGTCGCCCCTATTTGGACGCGTATAACAACGTCCCCCATGTGGGCCATGCGCATCCTCGCATTCAGGCCGTTGCGGCGGATCAGTTGAAGCGCATGAACTCGAACACGCGGTATCTGCATCCGGCACAGACGGCGTTTGCCGATAAGGTCTTGTCGAAACTGCCCGATCACCTTGAGGTCTGTTTCTTCGTCAATTCCGGCACCGAGGCCAACGAACTGGCCCTGCGGCTGGCCCGCGCCCATACCGGGGCCAAGGGGATCGTGACGCCGGATCATGGTTATCACGGCAATACCAACGCGGCGGTGGCAATCTCGGCCTATAAGTTCAACAAACCCGGCGGGGTTGGTCAGGCGGATTGGGTTGAACTGGTCGAGGTCGCGGATGATTATCGCGGATCGTTCCGGCGCGATGATCCGGACCGCGCCCAGAAGTTCGCCGATTTCGTCGATCCGGCGATCACCGCGTTGCAAAGCAAAGGCCATGGGCTTGCCGGGTTCATCGCAGAAACCTTCCCCTCGGTCGGGGGGCAGATCATTCCGCCCAAGGGCTATCTGCCTGCCGTTTATGAGAAAATTCGCGCTGCTGGGGGTGTTTGCATCGCGGATGAGGTGCAAACCGGGCTGGGTCGTCTGGGTGACTACTATTTCGGTTTTGAGCATCAGGGCGCGTTGCCGGACATCGTGGTGATGGGCAAGCCCATCGGTAACGGCCACCCTCTGGGCGTTGTGGTCACCACCAAAGAGATCGCCCAAAGCTTTGACAACGGGATCGAGTTTTTCTCGACCTTTGGCGGCTCGACCCTGTCTTGCCGGATCGGCAAAGAGGTGCTGGATATCGTCGATGACGAAGGCCTGCAGGAGAATGCGCGCCTGATGGGTGCGCGGCTGATCGACGGGTTGCGCCAGATCGAATCTGATTTCGGATGTGTCGGAGATGTTCGCGGGATGGGGCTGTTTCTGGGGGTGGAGTTGATCAACCCCGACGGCTCGGAAGGCACTGAAATCTGCAAATACGTCAAGAACCGGATGCGCGACCACCGCATCCTGATCGGCAGTGAGGGGCCAAAGGACAATATCCTGAAAATCCGCCCGCCCCTGACCATCGAAGCCGAGGATGTGGATATGATCCTGTTCGCGCTTAGGGATGTGTTGTCAGAGGTCGGTGATTTCACTCCGGCGCAGGTTTGCGATCACGACCACCATCACGCGGGATGTGGCTGCTGCTGACAAAGTAACCCCGGCCGTTAAGCCGGGGTTTACCGCGTCGTTTAGTGCAACACGGTCGAGGGGGTCTGGTGGCCGGTGGTCTGCATCGGAATGGCCGTCATCATGCGCCGCAGGGTCAGGCCCAGTTCCTCGGACAGTGATGCCAGAGCCGGGGCAAAATCCGGACGCACGATCAGGGATGCCATCATCATCGCATCCTCGCGCGCGCCTTCGGCTGCCGCGCCGATCATTTGCGCGAAACAGTTTTCATCCGCGCCCAGGCATCCGCATCCCAACCCATGCCGCACCAGCGGTCGGCGACCGTGATGGGCACAAAGCGAGCACAGCCGATCCAGCGTCAGCATCGCCGCCCGGCCCTGATCCGCGCCCAGCGCAATGTCGAAATCACTTGCTGCATCCGCACGGCCCTTGGGGCCATCGCCCCAAAGCCGCAGATACATAACAGCACCTGCTTCGATCGGGTCGAGGTCGGACAACCGGCCAACGGACGCCCCACCCCGCGACGTCGGCGCGCTCATTTGGTGAGAATCAATTTGCCCGCGCGGGTGATGCGCAGGGTATACATTTGATCGCCCAGCTCGATATGGGCCAGGTTGCCACCCTTTGTCAGCTCTTCGGCTTTGTGCGAAGGCAGCATGGACACAGCATAGGATTGAGTAGGGTTCGGGGTCGGGGTCTGCGCGTTCATCGGTCAACTCCAGAAGTTTTCAGGCAAACGGCCTTGTTTGTTCGCGGTTTATTACTCTGGCTGACCCGAGAATGGGCTGGCTCTCTGTTCCTGCGCTTAATCTGATTATTTTAGTAAGGTATGTCAAGTGCCCTGTTTGCACGCGCGGGAATTTGCCGGTTTGCGACCAGCGCCAAGCCACGATAAGTCTTTGACAAATTCAGCAATTAGGCAGGTATTCAGTGATGGCAGCGGTTGTATTTGACCTCGATGGAACTCTGATCGACAGCCTCGGCGATATCGTGGCAGCCGCAAACCGGACGCTGGACGACGTCGGCCTGCCGCCCCTGCCCCCAGAGGTCATCGGTCGATTCGTCGGAAACGGTCTGCCCAAGCTGGTCGAGCGCGTGATCCGGCACTGTAACCTGCCGATGGACCGCCACAGCGAACTGACCAAAGTGATGCTGGCCCATTACAATGCCGGGGCCAGCAAAACGACTGTGCCCTATGATGGCATTCCCGAGGCGTTGGACGACCTCAGACGCATGGGCTGTACCCTTGGCGTCTGTACCAACAAGCCCGAGGCCCCGGCCCATCACATTCTGGATGCGCTCAACCTGTCACCTTTCTTCGATGCGGTCCTTGGTGGCGACAGCCTGGACACACGAAAACCCGACCCCAGCCACCTGTTCGCCAGCTTTGACGCGCTCAGCGCCCCAGGGCCACGCCTGTTTGTCGGGGACAGCGAAGTGGATGCAGAAACCTCGGACCGGGCGGGGATTCCATTTCTGCTGTTTACCCAAGGCTACCGAAAATCGCCGGTCGCGGAGATTCCGCACACCGTTGCCTATGACAGTGCAACCGAATTACCGGCGTTGGTATCTCGGATGCTGGAAGAGGCACAGTAAACCCACGCCCAAAAATTATTGAGGGGCCGGCCGAGGGGGTAGTGACCAGCCCCTCATCGGGGAAAAACTGTTTGGTCGCGCGCGACCTGTGGTTGGGTTCGTTCTAACGAATCCCTTTTCGCGGCGAAATTGGGGGTTTCCCGTAGAGAAACAAAAAAGTTGCAAAAGGCTGCTTTGGATACCTGCGACGGTCCCGCAGTATCAATCAGGCCGACCTGGCGAACAGGATGCTGTTCACGCTCGTTCCGCGACTTCTGCGAGCCTTAGTCCTATTGTGCGGCAGAGTTCACACCGCGTTGATCCTGATAGTGTTTTACCTTCGACATTTTCCCGATACCCGGATTGAACGAGTTGGTCGGATCGCAGCATGTGTAATGTGCCGCCAGATCGGGCTTGGCCTTATACAGGTGGCCAACATTGTGTTCTGCCGGGTATTCCGCCCCGCGCTGATCGAACAGCTTCAGCATCGCAGCCTTGAGCGCCTTGGGATCTGCCCCCTTCCGGACCACGTAATCCTGATGCATCACGTGGCACATGAAGTGGCCGTAATAGAGTTTGTGGACCAGTTGATCCTCGATCTCGGGGGGCAGTTTTTCCAACCATTCCCTATCGTTGCGGCGCAGGGCGACATCCAGCGCGATGATGTCTTCAACCTCATTGGCATGGATGGCCATATAGCGCACGGCGGCACCCGCGGCGGCAAACCGGTGCAGACCGGCAATCTTGGCCTCGCGCGCGTCGCATTCGAAGAAATCCGCATCACGGTCTTTCAGAAATTCCGGCAACCAACTGGCGGCCTCGGCGATGCCACCCTCTTTCATCTTCAGGATTAGGTGGTGTTCGTACTTGTCCCGGAACTGCGTCATTCGTTTAGGCAGTACGCGGGGCCACAAAGACACCGCCATTTGCATGAACCTGTCGGTAAAACTGCTGAGGAACGGAACGCGGCGCAAACGGGCATCCACGGCCCCCTTCATGGCAAAGAAGAATGGCAGCCGATCTGTGCCCAGCTTGTCGATCATCACCACCGTGTCCTTGCCGTATTTCGCGGTGATGTCGAATACCTCACGCTGCATGTATTCGGCGGATACCGGCAGAGACTGGAACTCGGACAGGATATGTCGACGCAAGTCTGCCAGATCCTCGGGGTCGTTGGTTCCGATATAGAAGACCTGTTCGGCCTTGTTCTTGGGGAAGGTATCAAGACGCACGGCAAACACCGCCAATTTTCCGGCGGATCCGGCGGATTCGAACAGTTTGGCCTTGTCCGCGTTGAACCGCGCAGGTGTTTCGGCATCCACGTCCCGTACGATCTGCGCATAGTCGCTGGCCGAGGCGCGCTTGTTCGTCGCCCCCGGATTGCGCTCGAACTGTCCTGCATCGAGATTGGCAAGGATTTCCTCGGGCGTTTCGCCCAGATCGATGCCCAGATGGTTGACCAGTTCCAACTCGCCCTGTTCGGTGATCCGGGCATAGACGGACAGTTCCGTATAAACCGGCCCGCGTTCAACCAGCGAACCGCCCGAGTTGTTGCAGACGCCACCCACAATCGACGCGCCGATACAGGATGATCCGATCACCGAATGCGGTTCGCGTCCCAGCGGGGCCAGCAGTTTCTCCAACGCAAACAGGGTGGCGCCCGGAAAGCTGACGATCTGCGCGCCATCATTCAGGGGCACCAGAGCATCCATCCGCCGCGTGTTGATCAGCACCACATCGCGATCATAACTGCCCGAAGGGGTCGACCCCTCGGTCAGACCGGTATTGGCCGCCTGCATAATGACGATCTTGTCGGCGGCCACGCAGGCTTGCAGCACTTTCCACTGTTCCAACAAAGAACCGGGTTGAATGACGCACAGCGCCTCCCCCTCGCCCGAGCGGAAGCCGCGCCGGAACCGTTCGGTCGCGCGTTCGCCTGTCAGGACGTGGCGCGATCCGACGATGGAACGGAAATGTTTGATCAGCGCGTCATTGGTCATGGCAGCCTCCGGCCCGTTCTATACGTTGCGAAAACGGATGTTCTCGCGGCTCAGTTGATCGATCCTGGTGACGCCCATCAGTTTCATGTCGCGTTCAATCTCGGCCCGCATCAGGCCGAGGGCGCGTTCGACCCCCGCCTGCCCTGCAGCGGCCAGCGGGTACAGATAGTGCCGTCCGACGCCCACAGCTTTGGCCCCTATCGACAGTGCCTTCAGCACATGCGTGCCACGCTGGATGCCACTGTCCATCATCACGTCCAGCTTGTCACCCACCGCATCGACGATCTCGGCCAGTTGATCGAACGGCGTGCGCGATCCGTCCAGTTGCCGCCCGCCGTGGTTCGACAGGATGATGCCGGTGCAGCCGATCTCAGCCGCGCGTTTGGCGTCCTCGACGGTCATGACGCCCTTGAGGCAGAACTGACCGTCCCAGTCGCGCACCATCTGCGCCACGTCATCCCAGTTCATCGACGGATCCAGCATGTCGGTGAAATACCCACCGATGGAGCTGGCCCCACCGCCCATATCCACATGCTCCTCTAGCTGCGGCAGGCGAAATTTCTCATGCGTGACATAGTTGATCCCCCACATCGGCTTGATTGCGAACTGGATCATGCCGCCCAGCGTCAGGCGGAACGGGATCGAGAACCCGGTGCGCAGGTCGCGTTCGCGGTTGCCGCCGGTGATGCTGTCAACGGTCAGCATCATCACCTCGACACCAGCCTCTTTAGCGCGCTGCATCATGGCCGAGTTCAACCCGCGATCCTTGTGGAAGTAAAACTGATAGACCTGTGGGTTCTTGTGTTTCTGGCGCAGTTCTTCCAGCGACACCGTCCCCAGTGACGAGACCCCGAACATCGTCCCGTATTTCTCAGCCGCCGCCGCCACCGCGCGTTCCCCCTGATGGTGGAACAGGCGCTGCAGGGCGGTGGGTGAGCAATAGACCGGCATATCCAGCTTTTGCCCCATCACCGTCACCGACATATCCACGTCCTTCACGCCGCGCAGGACCGAGGGCAACAGGTCGCAACGGTCGAACGCGTTGGTATTTTCGCGATACGTCACCTCATCATCCGCGCCACCGTCGATGTAGTTGAAGATCGGTCCCGGCAGCCGCTGTTTGGCCAACCGCCGGAAATCGTGGAAGTTATGACATTGGGTCAGGCGCATTGTTGAGGCTCCTTAATAGGCGACCGAGGGCAGCCAGGTGGCCAATGTGGGCCACAGGAAGACCAGCGCCAGACCGGTCAGCTGCAACAGGACAAAGGGGATGATGCCTTTGTAGATGTGGGTCAGCTTGATCTCGGGCGGGCAGACGCCTTTCAGATAGAACAGGGCGAATCCAACCGGCGGTGTCAGGAAGCTGGTTTGCAGCGTCACCGCGACAAGGATGACAAACCACACCAGCGCCGGTTCATCCAGAACGCCAAAACCGGGAATGTCGATGCCCAACCCGTTCACGATGGGGCGCATCAGGGGCAGCACGATCAGCGTGATCTCGATCCAGTCCAGCACAAAGCCCAGGAGGAAGACGATGAACAGGATGAATAGGATCGTGCCGTTGGCACCGAACCCGGTTGATTGGACGACGTGTTCGATCAGCTCGTCCCCACCCAGTTCCCGCAGGACGTAGGAGAAAACGGTCGCGCCAAGGAAGATCGCGAAGATATAGGCGGTGGTGTTGAAGGTCGAGACCAGCACGTTCCACAGTTTCGCGAAGGTCAGCTTGCGATAGCCAAGCGCCAGCAGCGTCGCACCCAACGCACCGATACCTGAGGCCTCGGTTGGAGTGGTCAGACCAGCAAAGATCGACCCCAGAACCGCGAGGATCAGCATCAGCGTCGGGATGACCGCGATCAGCACGTCCTTGACGGCGGCCCAGTCGGGGGCCTTTGCGCCCTCGGGCACCGGGGCTGCGTCGCGTTTCACCAGCGCGAGGATGAAGATATAGGTCAGGTACAGACCACCGATGATCACGCCCGGAAAGACGGCGGCCATGAACAGGTCTCCGACAGACAGGGCCATCTGGTCGGCCATGATCACCAGCATGATCGACGGCGGGATCAGAATGCCCAGCGTGCCCGAGGCTGAAACCACACCCGCCGCTAGTGTCGGCTGGTATTTCTGCTGCATCATCGAAGGCAGCGACAGCACACCCAGCAGAACAACCGACGCACCAATGATGCCGGTCGAGGCAGCCAGAATGATCCCGATCAGGGTCACGGTGATCGCCAGCCCCCCGCGCACCGTCCCGAACAGGCGCTGCATCGAGGACATCAGACGCTCGGCCACACCGGATTCGTCCAGCATCAGGCCCATGAAGATAAACATCGGCAAGGCCACGAGAACCGCGTTGGACATGGTCGCATAAACCCGGTTCACCACCGCGCCGAGGGTCAGGTAATCGAGCCCCGTAAATGTGCTTTCAAGGCCCGTCCACAGCATCAGATCATTGTCGAACAGGTAGGCCAGACCACAGTAGGCCACACCGACACCGGCCAGAACCCAAGCCACCGGGTAGCCGGTAAACAGCAGCGCGATGAAGGTCAGGAACATCGCGATGACCAGCTTTTCCTCGGTCGTCTCAACAAGGAACGTCAGGCCCACGCAAACGGCGGCAAAGACAGCCAGCACCAGCAGGATACGGCGCAGCGGCGCGCCTTCGCGTTCCGAGGACGGTCCGTATAGCAACGCGTGCACATCGTGGATCAACCGCGCCAGCGCCGCCAAAGCCAGCAGGATGAAACTGATCGGAATCACCGCCTTGAACGCCCAACGTGCAGGCAGACCGGTGGGGCTGTCAGACCGTTCATTGACGCGGAAGCTTTCGTAGAAATAGTCATAGCCCTGATCGATCATCAGGTAGATGAACGGGGTCAGCAGGGTCAGGATGCCGATCACTTCGATGATCCGCTGCGCCCGGCGTGACAGCTGCATATGCAAGACGTCCACACGCACATGGCTGTCGGTGATCAGGGCATAGGAAATGCCGATCATCGTGACGATGCCGTAGAAATGCCACTGGATCTCATCCAGCTTGGGATAGTTCTGGCTGAACAGATAGCGCAGCGAGACCTGAGAAAAGATCGCCGCCATCAGCAGGACGTTCGCCCACATGACCACGTGACCTACGGCCTTGACGCTGGTGTCGATGGCAACGGCGATTTTCTGGCGGTCGGTCTCGGGATGTTCCAGGATGCCTTCATAGGCTTCGACCGGATCGTTGAGGTTCTTTTGCGTGGCCATGGTCATTCCTCGCTCAGCAGCCCGGCGCGCGGGCGGTGAAAGGTTAGAAAGTCCGAAATTCAGAAACAAAGAACCGGAGCGACGGTTGCCGCCGCCCCGGTTGCGTCAGTCAGGAAGGTTACTGACGCGGGAGGAAGGCGTTGGTCTTCCACAGGTCATAGCCGTCACGGAATTCGTTCATGTCGGCCAGGACTTTGGCAAAGAAGGCGTCGTTTGCGGCTTCCTCAGCAGCAACCTCTTCCCAGGTCGCGCGGAAGGTATCCAGCATCTCGGGCGACCATTGCTTGATGGTGACACCGTTGTTTTCGACATTGTCGATCAGGGCCGCGTGCTGAATGGCTTCGCCTTCGGCAAAGCTGTCCGCCATCGATGCCTTGCAGGCGTTTTCGATGATTGCCTTGTGCTGATCGCTGGTCTCGTTCCAGACATCCTTGTTGATCATCAGCTCAAACACGGTCGCCTGCTGGTGCCAGCCGGGGAAATAGTTGAACTTGACCAGCTTGTGGAAGCCCAGACGCGCGTCGATCGCGGGCATCGAGAATTCGGTCGCGTCGATGGCGCCTTTTTCCAATGCTGGGAAAATCTCACCACCCGGCAGCAGCGAGGTTGCGACGCCCAGTTTCTGCATGACTTTGCCGCCCAGACCGAAGAAACGCATCTTCAGACCGTTCAGGTCTTCGGGCGAGTTGATCTCGGTCGCAAACCAGCCCGAAGTTTCGGGGGCAATAACCGCGCAAGGGATGACGTGGACGTTGTAGCCGGCCTGATCGTACATCTCCTGATACAGGCTCATGCCGTTACCGTAATACAGCCATGCCATGTATTCGCCTGCCTCGGGACCGAAGGGCACGGCCGAGAACAGCGGCGCAGCGGGGATTTTACCTGCCCAATACCCGGCAGTGGTGTAGCCCGAGTTGATCTTGCCGGTGGACACAGCGTCCAGAATTTCGAACGGCGGAACCAGCTTGCCCGGCTCATACACCTTCATTTTCAGCGTACCGCCCGACATCAGGTCCAACTGCTCGGCCACGCGCGGAATCGGCGAGCCCAAGCCCGGCAATTCGGTCGAGAAGGCAATCGGGGTTTTCAGCAAAAGCTTGTCAGCGGCAATCGCTGGTGCGGCCAGAACGCTGGCAGCAACGGCCAGGCTCGTCAGGGTCTTCTTCATGAAATCTCCTCCAGGGTAGGTCGGGCAAGTGCCTCGATCAGCGGCGCAGGCTCTTCCAGCGCCTCTCCGGTGGTAAATTAACTTTACCATTACAAACCAGTCAACAATTTTGTTTACCAATGGACAAGATCACCAAGGCGATTACAGGAGCTTTCCTAATTTAGTTTGATCGACGATGGGCATTCCCTCAGCGCTCGCCGTGCCAAAAATCGCATTTAAATGAACGCATTGTGCCCAAAAATCAGGCGCATCGTGTTTTCTTGAGTTTTTCCAACAGATGGTTATATTTATTTACCAATAGACCCGTTCTTTACACCCAAAGCGAGGCGACACCCATGTCCACCAAAGCGATTTTCGAACCAGTCGGACACGAATCGCTGGCTGACGCAGTGGTTGCGCAGATCGAGGATCTGATTGCTTCGGGCATCCTGAAACAGGGGCGCAAACTGCCGTCGGAACGCGATCTGGCTGAGATGCTGCGCGTGTCACGCCCGAAACTGCGCGAGGCATTGTCGGTTCTCGAGGAACGCGGCCTTGTGACCACGCAACACGGCGAAGGCACCTTTGTTGCCGCTTTGACCGGCCAAGCGATGCTGCCAGCCCTTTTGGCCCTTTACGAACGGCACGAGCCTGCGTTTTTCGACTATCTGGAATACCGGCGCGAACAGGAAGGCTTTGCCGCCCGTCTCGCCGCGCGTCGTGCGACCAAGGCCGATAAGGAACGTATTGCCGAGATTCTGGCCGAAAACGAACGAGCCTGGCATGAGAATGACGCAAAGGCATCGCGCGAGGCTGATTTTGCGCTGCACGCCGCAATTGTCGATGCCAGCCAGAACGCCACGTTGATCCATATGATGGCCTCGATCTACGAGTTGACCAAACAGGGCGTTTTCTACAACCGCAGCTTTTTGAAATCGATTGATGGTTCGGGCAAGAAGCTGCTCGACCAACATCTGGAACTTGGTCAGTCCGTCATAGATGGGGACGAGCAGCGCGCTGAACAGGCGGCGTTCGATCATATCGATTTCGTGGAAGACTCGTTCCGGCTGGGCATCGAACAACAGCGGCGCGAGGTGATGGCTGAAAAGCGACGGATACTCTCAACGTGACTGAGTGAGACCAAGATCGACTCAACGGTCAAAAAATAAAAATATTTTCCACTATATGAAAAATGCCACCTACCCCCTATGGTTTTGCCGAAACGCGACAAGGGGGCTGGATTGGACACACCGAAACGACCGCGCGGCAGGCCGAAATCCCTGTTCAAGGAAAGCTCGGCCGGGACGCTGCAATCTCTGGACCGCGCCCTGGGCACCCTCAGCGCCGTTGCCCGGCTGGAACGCTGCACCCTGACGGATCTGAGCCGCGAGACCGGCGTGCCGACCGCCACCACCCATCGCATACTGGCCACGCTCGCCAATCGCGGCTTTGTGCGCTTTGACGAAGACCGGCAGGAATGGATGGTCGGGATCGAGGCGTATCGCGCCGGGGCCGCCTTTTTGAAACGCAACAACGTGGTCGAAATCTCGCGACCCATCATGCACAGGCTGATGCAGGAGACCGGCGAGACCGCAAATCTGGCCGTACCAGACGCCGGAGACGTGGTTTTTGTCGGCCAGATCGAGACGAAAAACCCGATCCGCGCCTTTTTCCCGCCGGGTGCGCGGACGCCCATGTACGCCTCGGGCACGGGCAAGGCAATTCTGGCCGCGATGGAGCCCGATGGCGTGCGGAAACTGCTGTCTTCATCAACGCTCGAAGCCTTCACCGAACGCACACACAGCGACGTCGCTTCCCTTGAAGCAGATCTGAAGGTTATCCGGCAGCGCGGCTGGTCTTATGATGTCGAGGAACGCTATCTTGGGATGTCCTGTATCGGTGCGGTGATATTCAACGAACAAAACCTGCCCTGCGCCGGAGTGTCCGTGTCCGGGCCAACCGCGCGGTTTAATTCGGAAACGATTGATCGGTTCGGCGATCTGGTCTCAGCCGCTGCACGTGAAATCACGCGCGCCGTTGGTGGGCGGCCGAAGCACCCTGATTAGATGTCCTGTCCGGGCGGGTCCAATGGCCCACCGGGGGCCAGCAGGGCCCGTTCCGACAACCAGGGATTAAGGTCCAGCGCGTCTTTTAGCGCGGTTCTTGCCTCGTCCAGCCGGTTCAGGCCCAGCAGCGACAAGGCTCGCCCGCTGATCGCCGCAACATGGTTCGGAGACAGTTCAATCGCGATGTCGAGGTCGCGCAGCGCCGATCCGTAATCCTGCCGCAGGTAATTGACAAAGGCCCGCTGATTGTACCCTTCCGCATATTGCGGGCAGTAGTCGACTAGCGCGTTCAACTCGTCCAAAGCCCCGATCAGGTCCCAAGCCTCGCGCCGCGCCATGCCCCGATCCAGCATAGTCTGGGATTTGGCATCGGGCGCATCGGTCCAAAGCTCCCACATCTGGCTGGAGAATACGCGCGCCTCGGTCTCGGACCCGGCCTTTTGGGTCTGCGCAATCAGGTCACTGACGCCGTCGATATGATCTGGCGCGTCCGGGCAAGACTGTGCTGTCGCCGCAGACGCTACCGCACACCCAATGATCGCTGCCTGGAGTAGATGTCGCATAATCCAAGGATGGCGCGGGATGAGGTTCTGTCAAGTTGCGTCCAGTGCGCCCAGCATTCCGGTTTCCTTTACAGCCTCCATCGCGACAAAGGTCGATGTGCTGGCCACATGCGGCAGGGACGAGATCTTTTCGGCCAAAACAGCCCGGTATTCCGACATGGAACCGGTCCTGACCTTCAGCAGATAGTCGAAATTCGACGCAATCATATGCGCCTGTTCAATCTCGGCAATCTTGCGGACCGCCGCATTAAACTCGGCCAGCGCCTTTTCCCGCGTGTCCGTCATGCGCACCTCGACAAAGGCCACGTGATCCAATCCCAGCCGGATCGGATCCAGCATCGCGCGGTAGCCTTTGATGACCCCATCCGCCTCAAGCCGTTTCAACCGCGCCTGCGTCGGAGATTTGGACAACCCGATCCGCCGGGCCAGATCCGCGACCGAGATACGCCCATCCTCGGCCAGGGCTTGCAGGATGGACCGGTCGAACCGATCCAGTTCAGGAAAGTGCATTTGCATCGTTCAAAACCCAAATTTCAGGCGAATGGCCCATGATACATCAACCTTCAAGCGATTGTCCTGATTTTTTACGAATATACTACTAAAAACGCCCGGAGGATTCATGTCACACAGCCTGCGCACCCTAATCGACACTCAAACCTATGCGGACCAGTCATCTGTGCTGCAGTCCCTGATCGACACGGCAAACCTGACCGACGCAGATCGCACCGTCATTTGCGCCGCCGCCGCCCAGCTTGTCCGCGACATCCGGTCAAGCACCTCGCCGGGGATGATGGAGGTGTTTCTGGCCGAATACGGCCTGTCGACCGACGAAGGCGTGGCCCTGATGTGTCTGGCCGAGGCGCTGTTGCGCGTGCCGGATGCAGACACGATCGACGCGCTGATCGAAGACAAGATTGCGCCCTCGGACTGGGGCAAGCATCTGGGTCAGTCCTCATCCTCGCTGGTCAATGCCTCGACCTGGGCTTTGATGCTGACCGGCAAGGTGCTGGATGAGGGCAAGGCGTCCCCCGTCAGCGCCCTGCGCGGGGCGATCAAACGGCTGGGTGAGCCGGTCATTCGCACGGCCGTTGGCCGCGCCATGAAGGAAATGGGCCGGCAGTTCGTTCTGGGAGAGACCATTCAATCCGCCATGGGTCGCGCCAGCGGGATGGAGGCCAAGGGCTACACCTATTCCTATGACATGCTGGGCGAGGCAGCGCGCACCGAGGCAGATGCCGCCCGCTATCACCTATCCTATTCCCGCGCCATCGCCGCCATTGCCGAGGCGTGCACCCATGACGACATCCGCGCAAACCCCGGCATCTCGGTCAAGTTGTCCGCCCTGCACCCGCGCTATGAATTGGCACAGAAAGAGCGTGTCATGGATGAGCTGGTGCCGCGCCTGCGCGCATTGGCCCTTTTGGCCAAAGCCGCTGGCATGGGTTTGAACGTGGATGCCGAAGAGGCCGACCGACTGTCCTTGTCGTTGCAAGTGATCGAAGAGGTCATGGCCGAGCCTGCGCTGGCCGGATGGGATGGGTTCGGCATCGTTGTGCAGGCTTACGGGCCGCGTGCGGGGTTGGTGCTGGACACTCTCTATGACATGGCACAGCGCCATGACCGCAAGCTGATGGTCCGTCTGGTTAAAGGCGCCTATTGGGATACCGAGATCAAGCGTGCGCAGGTCGAAGGGGTCGATGGGTTCCCTGTCTTTACCCACAAGGCCGCAACCGATGTGTCCTATGTCGCCAATGCGCGCAAGTTGCTGGGCATGACCGACCGCATTTATCCGCAATTCGCGACCCACAACGCCCACACCGTCAGCGCCATTCTTCATATCGCCGAGGACCAGCCGTTCGAATTCCAACGCCTGCACGGCATGGGTGAGACACTGCATCAACTGGTCATGGAAAAGCACAAGACCCGCTGCCGCATCTATGCTCCCGTCGGGGCGCATCGTGACCTTCTGGCCTATCTGGTCCGGCGCTTGCTGGAAAACGGTGCGAACTCGTCCTTCGTGAACCAGATCGTGGATGAGGCCGTGCCGCCGGAAGAGGTTGCCGCCGACCCGTTCACCGCTGTTCAGGCGGCCTCGACACCGCTTCCGACCGGGCCGGAGCTGTTTCTGCCGGAACGCCCGAATTCCAAGGGGTTTGACCTGCGGCATACACCGACGCTCGACAAGATCGACGCGGCGCGGGACCGGTTCCGGGCGCATCACTGGTATGCGCAGCCCCTGCTGTCCGAACAGGCCAAACCCGCGGCGGATCAACCTGTGATCAATCCGGCGCACCCTCAGGACAAGCCCGGCGCGGTTGCCCCCGCCAGCACCGCAGATGTCGAACTGGCTTTGGCCTCGGCCAGCCCCTGGCAGGCCCCTGCCGCGCAACGCGCTGAGGTTCTGAACAAGGCCGCTGATCTGTACGAGGCCCATTTCGGTGAGCTGTTCGCCCTTTTGGCCCGCGAGGCCGGGAAATCGCTGCTTGATGCGGTGGCTGAGCTGCGCGAAGCGGTGGATTTCCTGCGCTACTATGCGGCCAACATCCCTGCGGCCAAACCTGCCGGGATTTTCACCTGCATCAGCCCGTGGAACTTCCCGCTGGCGATCTTCACCGGCCAGATTTCCGCAGCGCTGGCAACCGGCAATGCGGTTCTGGCAAAACCCGCGCCGCAAACCCCGCTGATCGCGCATCGCGCAATTCAGCTGCTGCACGAGGCCGGGGTGCCACGTGATGCGCTGCAACTGCTGCCCGGTGGGCCAGAGGTGGGCGCGGCGCTGACCTCGGATGCGCGCATCTCGGGCGTGGCCTTCACGGGATCGACGGCAACGGCGCTGAAAATCCGCTCGGCCATGGCGCAGAACATGCGACCCGGCACGCCGTTGATCGCCGAGACCGGCGGTCTGAATGCGATGATCGTCGATAGCACCGCGCTGCCGGAACAGGCGGTGCAATCGATCATCGAAAGCGCGTTTCAATCCGCTGGTCAGCGCTGTTCCGCCCTGCGTTGCCTGTATCTGCAAGAGGACATTGCCGAGGATGTGTTGACGATGCTGAAAGGCGCGATGGATGCGCTGCGCGTCGGCGACCCGTGGCTGATTTCAACCGATTGCGGCCCGGTGATCGACGAAACCGCGCGTCAGGGCATTGCGGATCATGTCTCCAAAGCGCGGGCCGAAGGTCGCGTTCTCAAGGAACTCGGCACCCCGCCCGAGGGGGTGTTTATCGCCCCGACACTGATCGAAATCAGCGGTATCGCTGATCTTGAGCGTGAAATCTTTGGCCCGGTTCTGCACGTGGCCCGCTTTAAGGCGCAAGAGATCGATCAGGTGATCGCGGACATCAACGCCACAGGGTATGGCCTGACCTTCGGCCTGCACACCCGTATCGACGACCGTGTTCAGCACGTGACCGAGGCGATCCACGCGGGCAACGTCTATGTCAACCGCAACCAGATCGGGGCCATCGTCGGTTCTCAGCCCTTCGGTGGCGAGGGGCTGTCGGGCACCGGGCCCAAGGCGGGGGGCCCCAACTATATGGCCCGGTTCTGCGCACCGGATCGCCAGTCGGCATCTGAGACCTGGAGCGCATCGGCAGAGTTGCCCGCGCCAAAAGGCCAACCTGCACCGGTTCAGACGCAAACCCTGCCCGGACCGACAGGGGAATCGAACCGGTTGTCCGAGTTTGCACGGCCACCGGTCCTATGCCTTGGCCCCGGTTCCACGGCATCACATGCACAGGCCGATGCGGTTCTGGCCTTGGGTGGAACCGCGATTGAGGCTGCCGGAGCGCTTGATCTGCATCGCTTGGAGAACCTGACCGGCATTTCGGGCGTTTTGTGGTGGGGCGATGAGGATACCGCCCGTCAGATCGAACAGCATCTGGCCCGTCGCGACGGTCCGATCCTGCCGCTGATCCCCGGCCTGCCGGACCGCGCCCGCGTGTTGGGCGAACGGCATGTCTGTGTCGATACCACAGCCGCAGGCGGTAACGCCGCGTTGTTGGGCGGTGCGGCATAAGCTGACCTTGACGCTGGGCCCTGAAAAGCCCAGCGTCGCGCCATGTTTCCGATCCGCGACCATAACCCCTCGGGGCGCACGCCCTATGTCGTTTACACGCTGATGGCGGCGAATATCCTGATCTTCCTCAGCTATGTGGGGATCATGGATAACCCGCAATTGATCCAGCGGTTCTATTTCGACTACGCGATCATTCCCGCGCGCATCGCGGATGGCTATGCGTTCGAGACATTCGTGACGTCCATGTTCCTGCATGGCGGCTGGATGCATCTGGCCGGGAACATGCTGTTTCTTTGGATCTTCGGGGACAATCTGGAAGATGAAATGGGCCACCTGCCCTTTCTGCTCTTCTATCTCGTCGCCGGATTAGGGGCCGGGCTGATCCACGTCATTACTGCGCCGGATTCGGTGGTGCCGACAATCGGAGCCTCGGGCGCAATTGCCGGGGTGATGGGCGGCTATCTTTTGCTGTTCCCAAAGGCCCGCGTCGATATTCTGCTGATCCTGATCGTCTATTTCAGGGTCTTTTCGATCCCGGCTTTTGTGATGCTGGGCGTCTGGCTGGTGATGCAGTTCTACGGCAGCCTGAACAGCAACCCCGACGAAGGCGGCGTGGCCTATTGGGCCCATACCGGAGGGTTCGTCGTCGGGCTGATCCTGTGTATCCCGCTATGGCTGAAACGCGGCGGCACAGCGTTCTGGGATCGCACCCATGGCCATCCGCCACACCCCGAGACGAAATACAAACTCTCGCAAACGCGCATCCCGCGCGTGCCGCGCAAGTAGGCGTGCCTTAGCCCCGGATCACTTTGGCAAAACTGTCAAAGATTGGCTCGTTGGCGCAGATAACCTCGCCGTCTTCCAGCACGCTGCCTTCGGGGTTCAAAGGCTGCACAAAGCCACCCGCTTCTTTCACGATGATCATGCCTGCGGCCAGATCCCATGCGTTCAGGCGGCGTTCCCAGAACCCTTCGTAACGGCCAGCCGCCACATAGGCCATGTCCAAGGCGGCAGCGCCCCAGCGACGCACACCGGCGCAGGCGGGCATCAGGCGCGCAAGGTCTTGCAGGGTTGCAGGTAGATCGGAACGGCCACCAAAGGGCAGACCGGTCGAGAAGATCGATTCAATCATGCGGTGACGACCGGACACGCGGATACGCATATCGTTCATCCATGCGCCTTCGCCCTTTTCGGCAAAGAACATCTCGTCCTTGGCAGGGTCGTAGATCACACCGGACACGATCTTACCCTTGTGTTCCAGTGCGATGGACACCGCCCAATGCGGCAAACCGTGCAGGAAGTTGGTGGTGCCGTCCAGCGGATCGACGATCCAGCGGCGGGTCGGGTCCTCGCCGTCAATCGAACCGCCCTCTTCGGCCAGCCAGCCATAGGTCGGGCGCGCACCCAGCAGTTCTTCTTTCAGGATGGCCTCGGCGGCGATATCGGCCTTGGACACAAAGTCGCCCGCGCCCTTCATCGACACCTGCAGGTTCTCGACTTCACGGAAATCCTTGACCAGAGACCGCCCCGCCTTGCGCGCGGCTTTGATCATGATGTTGAGATTTGCACTGCCAACCATTGTGAAAAGGCTCCTGTCCGGTCAAACCGCGCGTATACTGATGCAATGCGCCCTTGCCAAGAGGAATGATGCGCATAGCAGCCCCGCGCAAAACGCCGCTACTGGGCCTGCAGCTTGCGCGCCTCGTCGCGGGCCAGTTTGACCAGTTCCTGCACAAAGGGTTTTTCCAGATCTTCCGAGCGGACGGCGGCATATAGACGGCGCGTGATCCCCTCACTCGTCAGTGGCCGGGTGACGTAATCCGAGTTGTACTTGACCTCGCGCACGACCCAGTCGGGCAGGACCGAAATGCCCCGGTTCGACGCAACCAGCAGCAGGATCACCGCCGTCAGTTCGACCTGCCGGATGGCGGCCGGTTCGACCCGCGCCGGGATCAACAGCTGACTGAAGACATCCAGACGCGTGCGCTCAACCGGATAGGTGATCAGGGTCTGACCACGAAAATCCTCGGCCTCGATATAATCCTTCTCGGCCAGCGGATGGGATGAGGCGGCGACAAACACCGCGTTGTAGTCGAACAGTTCGACAAACTCGACACCCGGCAGATCTTCGGGGTCGGATGAGACGACCAGATCAACTTCTTCCTTCTGCAATGCGGGCAAAGCATCAAAAGCCAGACCGGGGCGAATGTCGACATCCACGTCACCCCAGGACTTCCGGAAGGATTCCAGCACCGGGAACAGCCATTCGAAACAGGCGTGACACTCGATGGCGATATGCATCCGGCCCGTGCGACCGTCACGCAGCGAAGTGAACTCCTGCTGGGCAGCTTCGACCTGCGGCAGAATCTGTTCCGCCAGACGCAACAGGCGCAGTCCGGCGGCGGACAGTTTCATCGGCTTCGACCGGCGCAGGAACAGTTCGACCCCAGCCTGATCCTCAAGCCCTTTGATCTGGTGGCTCAGCGCGGATTGCGTGATGTTCAGCTGATCCGCCGCACGCGCCAGCCCGCCGCATTCATGGATGGCCTTGATGGTTCGCAGGTGCCGGAACTCGATGTGCATATGTCGCGCACCTCATGTTGTTCTTGAAGAATATGAGTTTGTCTCACATCGCCCCACATGGCACAAGAGGCTCAATTGATCCTGTGAGGCCATGATGACCAAACCTGAAATTTCGTTCGAGTTCTTTCCGCCCAAAACGCTTGAGGCCTCATTCCGCCTTTGGGACACGGTGCAAACACTAGCCCCGCTAGAGCCCCGGTTTGTTTCGGTCACCTATGGCGCAGGCGGCACCACGCGCGAGTTGACGCGGGATGCGGTTGCGACGCTGCACAAGTCGTCTGGCCTGCCGGTTGCGGCGCATCTGACCTGCGTCGATGCCTCGCGTCAGGAAACGCTTGAGATCGCTGACAAGTTCGCCCGCGCCGGTGTCGAAAACATCGTTGCCCTGCGTGGCGATCCGCCAAAAGGACAGGACAAGTTCATCCCCCACCCCGACGGCTTTGCGCATTCTGTGGAACTGATCGAGGCACTGGCCGAGACCGAGATGTTCAGCATCCGCGTTGGAGCCTATCCAGACAAACATCCCGAAGCCCGCAATACGCAAGCGGATGTGGACTGGCTGAAAGCCAAGCTGGACGCGGGTGCCGATGAGGCGCTGACCCAGTTCTTCTTCGAGGCCGAGACCTTTTTCCGGTTCCGTGATGCCTGTGAGAAAGCGGGTATCGACAAGCCCATCGTCCCCGGCATTCTGCCGATCGAAAATTGGAAGGGCGCGCGCAGCTTTGCCCAGCGCTGCGGCACCCACGTTCCCGATTGGATCGATCAGGCGTTCGAGAAAGCCATTCGCGATGATCGTGAAGATCTTCTGGCCACGGCGCTGTGCACCGAGTTGTGCTCTGACCTGATCGAAGGCGGCGTGGACAAGCTGCATTTCTACACGCTGAACCGCCCGGAACTGACCCGTGACGTGTGTTTTGCGCTGGGCATCACACCCAAGGCCGAATTGCAGAACGTCGCCTAATTCAACCATTCATTGCGCCTTGCCCGGGTCCAAAACTGGCCCGGGCTTTTTTGTGTTCGCAAACCGCCGGAAAGCTGGTGCTGACACTGCACCCAAAGGTTCGCCCGAAATCAGGAACAATCCGCATTCTGGCTTCGCATTGTCACCCCAGCCCAACTCAATACTCTGTAAAAATTGACAAAAACACGACACTCGGGAAACTGAGGATGTGTGGTTGTAAAGAGTGAAATGAGTATGGAGCACGTCGACGAGTTCAAGGCTCGCAAGGACGCTTTGGCGGATCTGGGACTGGACCCGGACGCCGATTCAGAAGACATCCGAGACGCATGGCGGCGGATCGCCTTTCATGCCCATCCTGATCACACAGGTGGGGATTCAACAAATTTCGCGCGGGCCAAGGCGGCCTATGATTATCTGCGCAAAAAGGGCTACACCGCGAAAGAGGCCGATACCGGACCGCGCAAGCCGAAACGGCCACGCCTGAGAAAGCGCATCATCGAGCTTGCGCCCGAAGATATCGCAACCTGTCAGGCGATGCTGGATCCCGGTCGCGCTCTGCCGCATATGTCGCAGCGGGATGAGTCCAACTATGTCGCGTCCGACCACGTTCCGGATGCGGTTGGATGTTATGGGCGTCATCTGACGTATTTCGTCACAACACCGGTCTGCCAGGGGGCCAATCGGGTCGCTCTGCCGACCTCTGTCCTCAGCGCTTCGCGCAATACCGAGACCGAAGTTCTGAGCTTCCAGTCAAATGACAAAGGGGCCGGAGAGGTCGTGATCCCGGACACAATCTGCGAACGCAAATTTCCGGGGGCGAAAAGTGTGCGCATCCGGTTTGAGGCCGATCAGGCCATTCGCAACGAATACTGGCTGGCGAGTTAACCGCGCGGAAAGCCCGGCTCTTGAGGGGGTGAGAGCCGGGCTGTGGGTCGTGAGTGGCCTTAGTTTGTGATCGGGCCTTCCGAAGTGAACTTCGGAATGACGCTGGTGGAGGCGTCACCCCCTTCGATACCCGGCCAGTTGCCTTCGGCGATGTTGATGTTGCCCGGAACATCTTCTTCCCAGAAACCGACAACAACATCGGTGATGTTCAGGTACAGCTTGTCATCGACGATGCGCCACAGGTTCGGGTTGGCCGGAACCTTACCGCCCTTGGATACGCCATACGCGCAGTGGCCGTCATATTGCGGCGCGTAATAGGCCGGGTTTTCCAGGAACTTGTCGCGGTTTTCTTTTGTCGCGAAGGCCCAGGTGGCACCGTTATATTCGGCGGTGATGTCTGCATTTCCGCGCACACCTTCGGGTTGCGACTGACCAACAGCAACCTGATCCAGGCTGCGATAGGCAACAACGTCATACCCAGAGACAGCAAAACCGGTGCCGTCGACATATTGCGGGCCAGCGAAAGCTGGAACTGCCAGGGCCATGGCCGCGGCAAAGGTCAAAGCAAAGCGTTTCATGTGGTCAATCCTTTTCAAGTCATCTGCCCAAGGGTGCCGTGTTGGCGGGACTGTCGAGACAATATGCTATTTTTTGGGGCTGCGTAGTCCCCCTCGCGCCGCTGTGACCAAGAACGAGAAAACGTGAGAGGTTTGTCTGAATTTATTACAACAACACGGGGTTGGACTCTGGATACTGCAACATTAGCTGTTAGACGATTGGGTGCGCGGACCCCCGGCATTGGACAGAAAGGCACGAGATGAGCGATCAATCCACTTACACCCCTCCGAAAGTCTGGACCTGGGACAGCGAAAGCGGCGGGCGGTTTGCCAATATCAACCGGCCGATTGCAGGTGCCACCCACGACAAGGATCTGCCCGTAGGTCGCCATCCCCTGCAACTGTATTCGCTGGCCACGCCCAATGGCGTCAAGGTCACGATCATGCTGGAAGAGCTGTTGGCCCTGGGCCATGAAGAGGCTGAGTACAATGCCTGGCTGGTCAATATCGGCGAAGGCGACCAGTTCAGTTCCGGCTTTGTCGGTGCCAATCCAAACTCGAAAATTCCTGCGCTGTGGGACCGGTCAGGTGATGAGCCTGTGCGCGTTTTTGAAAGCGCCTCGATCCTGTTCCATCTGGCCGAGAAATTTGACGCCTTCCTGCCCAAATCGGGGCCAGAGCGGACCGAGGTGATGAACTGGGTTTTCTGGCAGATGGGCAGCGCGCCCTATCTGGGCGGCGGGTTCGGTCATTTCTACGCCTATGCACCTGAAAAATGGGAATATCCGATCAACCGCTTTGCCATGGAGGCGAAGCGCCAGTTGGACGTTCTGGATCGGGAGCTGGCCAAGAAAACCTTTATCGCGGGTGAGGATTATTCGATTGCCGATATGGCGATCTGGCCCTGGTACGGTCAGCTTGTGCTGGGTCGTCTGTACGACGCCGCCGAGTTTCTGGATGTCGAATCCTACAAGAACGTCATGCGCTGGGCCAAGGCCATCGACGAACGCCCGGCTGTTCTGCGGGGACGCATGGTCAACCGCCCGTTTGGCGAGCCGCATATGCAGCTTCATGAACGGCACGAGGCCAGCGATTTCGAGACCCGAACGCAGGACAAACTGGAACCTGCTGCCGAATAACCGGCGAAAAAGACGACGCGGCGCTGGTTTGCGCCGCGTTTTCCTTTTGGGCGGGGCCTATTTCAGGATCGGGGGTTTGGCCGGGTCGCTTCCAGGTATGGGCCGGACAGTCTCGGGCATCTCGGGCTGCGGCAGATCGAACCTCAGCCCGGTTTTGGCCAGCAATCCTGCCGCCACGTCGTCCGTGGCAAAAAAGCCCACATCCATCGCCCCGGCCTCGATCCCCGAAAAGGTCAGCGCCTCGGACGCGGCCTTGGCCAGCGCGGGTTCTGCGCCTTCGATCGCCCCGACAAATCCCAGCAAGTGACCTGACACACCGCTTTGCGATCTGGTCGCCACCAAATAGGCCGCCTGTGCCAGCCCCCCGGCGGTGGCCAGCTTGGCGTCCAGCGCGGTCAGCAGCATATCAGGCAGACCCGCAGGTGGCAGGAACTCGGCCAGCTTCTCGTGCACTTCTTCGGGGGCGTGTTGAAGGGTTGTCGCCAACCACCCCAGCGCCTCGGACGAGATCAGCATCGAAGAAGGTGCAACTTCGAGGTTCAGACCCAAGCCAATACCCTGCCCCGCAAGCATGGATGACAGTACCCGACCGGACAGCGCCACATAGGGCACCGGACGGCTCGCAAACTGCGCCAGCCGGTCCTCGCGATCAAAGGCCAGGACGAACTGCCCATCTGCGACGTCGAACACTTCCGGTGAGATGTTCTCGCCCTGTGCTTCTTCGGTCAGCATCAGGAACAGCTCACTATCCGCCAGACGTTCGAAAAACCTCAGCCGGGCGGTGTCGTCCTGCGGGGCGGCCTGCATTGCGGCATGGGCTGTATCCAGCGCGGTTGTCTCAGTCATTCAACACCTCTTGCACCCGCGCGCGCAGAACCGGCAGCAGGTCGGCCTCGAACCACGGGTTTTTCTTCAGCCATGCCGTATTGCGCCACGACGGATGAGGCAAGGCAAAGACGCGCGGGGCGTGGGTTTTCCAGTCTTTGACCGTCTCGGTGACCGAACTGCGAACACCAAGGTGGTATTTATGCGCGTGACCGCCGACCAGAACGGTCAACGGCACCTGCCCCAGGGCCTGCATGACGCGATCATGCCAGGTCTTCCGGCAAAGGGCCGGCGGCGGCAGGTCCGCGTTCTTTTCGTCATAACCCGGAAAGCAAAAGGCCATGGGCACGATGGACAGCCTGGCCCGGTCGTAGAACACGGTCTCATCAATCCCCAGCCAGTCGCGCAGGCGATCCCCGGATGGATCGGTAAACGGCCGCCCCGAGGCATGAACCCGCGCACCCGGCGCCTGCCCCGCGACAAGAATCGGAGTGCCCGGCTGAAACCAGACCACAGGGCGCGGCACATGCGCTGTCGCCGTCTGCGCGAACTGATCGGCGCACAGGCGACACGACTGAATATCCTCCATCAGGCTGGTCATGGAATGTTACGTAAGCCTTCCTGCCGCTGGCGCATATTGATGATTTGTTTCATAATTCGACATAATGTAGCCAACATGGGCCGATAGGGAACACTCTCCCTCATCGCCCGACAAGAGCGACACGAAAACTGGATTGAGCAGCAGGCCACCTATGCTTGAGTTCGAGAATGTCAGCAAGTCCTTTTGGACCGGGACGCGCCGCAAGGTGATCCTGGACAGGGTCTCGTTCCGGGTCGAACTGGGTACATCCCTTGGCATTCTTGCGCCCAATGGCACGGGAAAAACCACGCTTATCAATATGATGGCCGGGCTGGAAAAACCGGATGAAGGCGTCATTCGCCGCGATTGCCGGGTGTCTTTCCCGATGGGTTTCACAGGTGGCGTTTCCAGCAAGATGTCCGCGCTGGAAAACGCGCGCTATATCGCAAAAATCTACGGCATGGATCCTGACTATGTCGAGGCGTATTGCAGCTGGCTGTGCAATCTGGGCGAATATTTCAACCAGCCCCTGTCGACCTATTCTTCCGGCATGCGCTCACGTTTCACCTTCTCGCTGATGCTGGCGCTGGATTTCGACATGTACCTGATTGATGAGGGGATGCCCTCGTCCACGGATGTTGAATTCAACAAGAAGGCCGGTGACATCCTGCGGGAAAGGCTGCGCACGACGACCCTTGTGATCGTGTCGCACAGTCCATCGACGCTGGAAAAATTTGCACAGCAAGCCGCGGTTCTTTTGGACGGGCAGCTTTACATGTTTGAAACCTTGGAAGAGGCAAAACAGTTATATGACTACGAAACCCAAGGTTAGAAAATACAACTTGCGCCGCAAGCAGCCGGTCGAAGGCTCGGCCGAGGCGCGCGCAGATGCGATCTCGCGCATTCGCAGCGCGACCGAAGGACCATCTGCCGCAAACGCCCCGCAGCCCGGAACCGAACTGGATGACATCAAGCGTGAGGGGCTGACCGGTCGGCAGCTACGCATTGCCCGTCGGCTGGCGCAGAAACACGGGCTTGCGGCCTCGTCCGATTATGATGCCGTTCGTCTGTTGCGGAAAAAGGGGATCGACCCGTTCGAGCGGACAAACCTGCTGGACCTTGCCGCCGCCAAAACCTCCCAAGGCAGCACAACGTCGAAAAAGCCCAAGGACAAGGTCAGGATACAGCTGCCGCAAACCGTGCAGCACAAGGAATTCAGCCCGCCGGGCCCCGAGATGAGTCCGGCAGAACGCCGAAACCTTGAAATCGGTCAAATCCAGAAGGACATCGCGCGCAGGCGGCGCGTCAAGCTGTTTGCGCTGTTCGCACGGCTGGCAGCGTTTGTACTGCTGCCCACCTTTGTTGTGGGGTTCTATTTCTATCGAATCGCGACCCCGATGTATGCCAGCAATTCGTCCTTCTCGATCCTGCAGGCAGATAGTGCGGGTGGGGCCGTCGGTGGCCTGCTGTCCGGTACGCAATTTGCCACGGCACAGGATTCGGTCTCGGTTCAGGATTTTCTGGAATCGAAAGAGGCGTTGCTGCTGCTGGACAATGACGCAAGCTTTACCGAAGTCTTTCAACAGGATTGGATTGATCCGATCCAAAGGCTGGCAGCCGACGCTACGCTTGAGGAAGCCTATAAGCTATACAGCCGCATCGTCACGATCGGCTATGACCCCACGGACGGGATCATCCGGATGGAGGTGATTGCCCCTGACCCGCAAACCTCGGCCGAGTTTTCCGATCGCTTGATCTCTTACGCCGAAGGTCGGGTGAACAAACTGTCCGGTGAAAAGCGCGACGACCAGATGCGTGACGCGCTGGAAAGCTTTGAATCCGCGCAACAGGCGCGCCGTCAGGCGCAGGAAGACCTGATCGAGTTGCAGCTTCAGGGCGCGATTCTGGACCCCGAAAATGTGATCGCCGGGCTACGCGGGCGGATCAACGAAATCGAAATTCTGTTGCAGGACAAAAACCTGGAACTGGCGGCCCTTCTTGACAATCTGCGGCCCAACAAGGCCAAGGTCGACGGGGTCACAGCCGATATCGCACGGCTGGAAGTGGTGCTGGACAACCTGAATGCCGAGATGCTGGATGTTTCGGCAGGCGAAAACTCGCTGGCGCGGTTGAGCGTGCGGATTCAGATGGCGCAGGCCGATCTGGTCGCGCGGGACATGATGCTGCAAAACGCTATGCAATACATGGAAACCACGCGCACCGAGGCCAACAGGCAGGTGCGGTATCTGACCGTCTCGGTGAACCCGGTTCCCAGCCAGGATCCGTCCTATCCGCGCAAGTTCGAAAATACGATTTTGGCTTTCCTGTTGTTTGCTGGTATCTACCTGATGATCTCGCTTACCGCGTCGGTCCTTCGTGAACAGGTATCCTCATAAGACCCATGAAACATGTAAAAATCTCCGACATTACCGTCGGCAACGATCTTCCGCTGACCATTATTGCCGGCCCCTGCCAGCTTGAGACAGCGGACCACGCCCAGATGATTGCGGGCACCATGAAAGAAGCCTGCGATGCTGCGGGCGCGCAGTATGTATTCAAAGCCTCGTATGACAAGGCCAACCGCACCTCTCTGTCCGGTAAACGCGGCATGGGAATCGATGCGGGGCTCAAGGTTCTGGACGATATTCGCAAGACCATAGGCGTTCCAGTTCTGACCGACGTGCATACCGAGGCCCAATGCGCCATTGCGGCTGAGGCTGTTGATGTACTGCAAATCCCCGCTTTCCTGTGCCGTCAGACGGATATGCTGTTGGCAGCAGGCAATACAGGGGCCGTCATCAACGTCAAAAAAGGTCAGTTTCTCGCGCCTTGGGAAATGCCGAACATCATCTCGAAAATCGAAAGCACGGGTAATCAGAACATCTTGCTAACCGAACGCGGGACGTCTTTTGGCTATAACACCCTCGTTGCGGATATGCGGTCTCTGCCACAGATGGCGCAGACGGGGTATCCTGTCGTTATGGATGCCACGCATTCCGTACAGCAGCCGGGCGGGCAAGGTGGATCGTCGGGTGGCCAGCGCGAATTCGCACCGGTCATGGCACGCGCTGCGGTTGCCGTTGGGTCGGCTGCGGTCTTCATGGAAACGCATCAGGACCCAGACAATGCACCGTGCGACGGCCCGAACATGATTTACTTGGACCAGATGCCCCAACTTGTTGACACATTGATGCGTTTTGATGCGCTTGCGAAAGCGAATCCTATTCAGATTTAACGATTGAGACTTGTTATGACCAAACCATTCCCCGAGGTGACGCCAAACACCTGGAGCTTTTTGCGTGACGCGATGATCAAGCCCACGGGCTTTCGCGAATATGATGCACGCTGGAAGTACCCTGACGAGATCAACCTGCCCGGCATGACCGCACTTGGTCTGGGTTTGGGCACTCAGATGCGGCGGCGCGGGATTGACCCGGTCATCGCAGTGGGCAACGACTATCGCGACTATTCCCTGTCGATCAAGAACGCCCTGATCCTGGGGCTGATGCAGGCCGGGATTCAGGTCAAGGATATCGGCCCCGCGCTTAGCCCGATGGCCTATTTCGCGCAGTTTCATCTGAACGTTCCCGCCGTGGCGATGGTGACGGCCAGCCATAATCCAAATGGCTGGACCGGAGTGAAAATGGGCTTTGAGCGTCCGCTGACTCACGGCCCGGACGAGATGTCCGAACTGCGCGATATCGTCCTGAACGGCGAAGGCCAGCCGCATCAAGGCGGGTCCTATGAATTCGTCGATGGCGTGAAAGAGGCCTATATCGACGATCTGGTCGGGGATTTCAAAATGTCCCGTCCGTTGAAAGTGGTCTGCGCCACGGGGAACGGTACCGCCTCGGCCTTTGCCCCCGAGATTTTCGAACGGATCGGGGTTGAAGTCGTACCCAGCCACAATCGTCTGGATTACACTTTCCCCAACTACAACCCCAACCCCGAAGCCATGGAAATGCTGCACGACATGTCGGACAGTGTGAAATCCAGCGGCGCGGATCTGGCGCTTGGGTTTGATGGGGATGGCGACCGCTGCGGTGTGGTCGATGATGAGGGCGAGGAGATTTTCGCCGACAAGGTTGGCGTCATCATGGCCCGCGATCTGGCCAAGCTGCACCCGGGCTCGACCTTTGTGGCAGATGTCAAATCAACCGGTCTGTTCGCCAGCGACCCTGAACTGCAAGCCCTCGGCGTCAAAGCGGACTATTGGAAAACCGGTCACAGCCACATGAAGCGGCGCGTGAAGGAAATCGGCGCGCTGGCCGGGTTCGAGAAATCGGGCCACTACTTCCTGGCCGAGCCGGTCGGGCGTGGCTATGACTGCGGGATGCGGGTCGCGGTTGAGATTTGCAAGCTGATGGACCGCAACCCCGGTCAAAGCATGTCCGATCTGCGTAAGGCCCTGCCTAAGACCTGGTCCACCCCGACCATGTCGCCCTACGCGGCTGATACCGAGAAATACGATATCCTCCAGCGACTGGTCGACAAACTGGTGGCCAAGGCGGACGCAGGAGAAAGCTTTGCCGGTCGCGCCATCAAAGAGGTGGTCACTGTCAATGGCGCGCGGGTCATTCTGGACAATGGCAGCTGGGGTCTGGTGCGCGCCTCCTCGAACACGCCGAACCTTGTGGTGGTGTGCGAAAGCAGTGAAAGCGAGGCGGAAATGCGTGCGATCTTTGCCGATATCGACGCCGTTATCCGCACCGAACCGAGTGTTGGCGATTACGACCAGACGATTTGAACCAGGGGGCGTCGCTGGACGCCCCTTTCATCAATCGCCGCCAAACAGTTTCAGCAGACCCTTCTTCGCCTCATCCTCAAGCTTTTTCTTCAGCGCGTCTTCGATTTGATCGCTGTCGGTTATGGTCGTGTCCAACTCATTGCCGACCTTGTCCAGCACCTTCTGCTTGGCGTCATCCTCAAGCTCTTTGACTTTGCCTTCCGCCGCCGCCTCGATGACTTTGGTCAGGTCAGGCGTGATCGACGGGCTGCTCCACGGACCATGGATGCGCACGGGCACCGAAATTCCCTGCCCCGCATTCGCCCGTAGCGCGGTTGGCGTGAACAGATAGTCCAACGTACGCGCACCCAGATTGACCTTGCCCTCACCATCGGCGCGGAAGTTTTTCAGGGACATCAGCAGGTCAGAGTTGGTCAGCACGCCTTTGTCGATCGAGAAGCTTGCGGTCAGGCTGTCAAACACCGTCGTACCGCCCGACCCGGTTCCCCGGCCCATCAGCCGATCCAGATCGAAGCCCGAAATCACCCCGGACCCGACATCCACATTCCCCTTGCCGCTGAGCGAGCGCATGATCTGGTCTTCACTCTGCCCGACGCCAAGAAACTGAAACGCGCCGGATGCGGTGCCGGACAGACGGTCTACATCTGCAAGTGTCGATAACGCCTGCTTCAGGTTGATGCCGCTGGCTTTCAGATCGCCGCCCACCGACAATCCGTTGCGGTTATTCGCAACCACCTGACCGTTGAGCTGGCCGGAGAACAGCGTTGCCGGGTGCATTTCCAGCACCGCACGCGAACGATCCAGACCAAGCGTCAGGTCAGAGGCCCCGAATTGCATCCCCGGAACGGCAATAGACTTGGCCGTCAGGCGGATTTTGCCGTTGGCCAATGACAGCGGCGACGCATCAATCGGTGCCTTGGACCACCCGTCCGCCGCAGATGACGCGGCCCCTGTCCCGCCCCCCGATCCGGGCTCGGCATCGGTCACGCGCGACAGGTCCAGCGCATCGGTATTCAGGCGCGCCACGATCTGAGGGGGATCGGCGATGGTGATGTCGGCCTCTCCGGCCAGCCGATTGTCATCAAGCTGCGCCACCATTTTGCGCAGGGACACACGGCCATCCTTGGTATAGGTCATCTGCCCCGAGATATTTGCCGTCCGGCCCAAACCGTGGGGAACCGCCACACCGCCTTGCCCAAACGCGGTCAACATCATTTCCGTGCTTTGCGTGATGATCTGCATCTTGCCATCCATCTCGCCGGACAGATTGACATTGCCGTTGAACCCGATCTCTCCGCCCGGGGCGGTCAGCGCCACATCCAGCGGCGTCACAGCGCCCGACGAAAAGGCGGGCAAATCGGGCAGTTTCAGGTCCACCTGCACCGCACCGCCCGGCACTGCCATACTGGCCTGCATCACCATGGGCGCGGATACGTCCGGCCAACTGGCGGACAGGGTCACACCCGCAAAATCCATCTGCGTTACGCCGTTTTCGACGTAGATCAGCCGCGCATCCATCAGTTCCAACCGCTCCAGCGTCACGGCACCGGTTTCGCCCGAGGGCGCGCCGCCTGTAGCGCCCGCTGACGGCGTGGTCTCAGCCGCGCCCATGACCCAGTTTCCGCGACCCTCTGACAATTCCAACCGCAGAACCGGGTTTTGCGCAAAGACCCGCTTGATCTTCAGATCGCCCGCCAGCATTGCGGCAGCATCCACACCAACAGCCAGACTGTCCGCGCTTAGCATCGGATCAGGCCCGGCCCATGGCGCGTTGCCGAATGTTACGGGCCCGGTTTCCATGCCCAAAACCGGCCAGAAGGACAGGTTGACGTCCCCCGACAGCGTCAGCTCGCGCCCCGTGTTGGCCTTGACCTGCTCAGACAGGATCGCGGCCAGCTTGTCCCCGGGCATCAGCAGCAACGCCCCAATGACCAGCCCGACCACGGCCACAACAATGAACAGAATGCGTATCAGCCATTTCATCTATCTGCTCTCCGCCTTTTTGGCTTGATTGAAATCATCATCCAAACGCACCGTGACATTTGCAAGGGGAAGCGTTCCCCACTATATGCCGCGCCATGACCACGAACCCGCCAAATCTCCGCCCCGACCTGGCGCCCGCCGCCCGGATGCCCGAGACGTCCCGTGCAAACCAGCCGACCATCGGCATGGTCTCGCTGGGCTGCCCGAAAGCTTTGGTCGATAGTGAGCGTATCCTGACTCGCCTGCGGGCAGAAGGTTACGGCATTTCGCCCGACTATTCCGGGGCCGATGCCGTAATCGTGAACACCTGCGGGTTTCTGGACAGCGCCAAGGCCGAGTCGCTGGATGCAATTGGTGAAGCTCTGGTTGAAAACGGCAAGGTGATCGTGACCGGCTGTCTGGGGGCCGAGCCCGACTACATCCGTGAACACCACCCCCGCATCATGGCGGTGACCGGGCCACACCAATACGAACAGGTCTTGGATGCGGTGCACACAGCGGTGCCACCGGACCCGGACCCGTTTGTCGATCTGCTGCCCGCCAGCAGCGTTCAACTGACCCCGCGCCACTACAGCTACCTGAAAATCTCGGAAGGCTGTAACCACAAGTGCAAGTTCTGCATCATTCCCGATATGCGCGGGAAACTGGCCAGCCGTCCGGCCCATGCAGTTCTGCGCGAGGCCGAAAGGCTGGTCGAAAACGGCGTGCGCGAGTTGCTGGTGATTTCGCAGGATACCTCGGCCTATGGGCTTGACCGGAAATACGATGTGAACCCGTGGAAAGACCGCAAGGTGCGCAGCCACATCACCGATCTGGCGCGCGAGTTGGGGCAGTTGGAGGCCTGGGTGCGCCTGCACTATGTCTACCCCTACCCGCATGTGCGCGATCTGATCCCGTTGATGGCGGATTCCGGGTGCAACATTCTGCCCTATCTCGACATCCCCTTCCAGCACGCGCACCCGGACGTTCTGAAACGCATGGCTCGGCCAGCCGCTGCCGCCAAAACATTGGATGAAATCCGCGCCTGGCGCGCGGTGTGCCCGGACATCACCCTGCGGTCGACCTTCATCGTGGGTTATCCGGGTGAGACCGAGGCCGAATTCCAGACCTTGCTGGACTGGATGGACGAGGCGCAACTGGATCGCGTCGGGTGTTTTCAGTACGAAAACGTCGATGGCGCACGCTCGAACGATCTGCCGGATCATGTGCCCGCCGAGGTCAAGCAAGAGCGTTGGGATCGCTTCATGGAAAAGGCGCAGGCAATTTCCGAGGCGAAGCTGCAGGCCAAAGTCGGACAGACGATTGACGTCATTGTTGACGAAATTGACGATGAGGCCGCCACCTGCCGCACCAAGGCAGACGCGCCCGAGATCGACGGAAACCTGTTCATTGACGAAGGATTCGAGGGGCTTAAACCCGGCGATATCGTCTCGGTCACCGTGGACGAGGCTGGTGATTACGACCTCTGGGGACAGCTTGCCTGACCGCTTCGGGCCGTGTCGGAACACGGCCCATCGGTAAAGCGTGACCCGAGTTTATTGGAGAACAGGCGCCCCCGCTCTCACCTTGAACATGAAGCCAAACGGAGGTTTTCATGTTTCGAGTAACTCATTTTGCCAAACGCAGCATGGTGGTCGCCCTGTCGGCCATGATGCTTTCGACCCCCGCTATCGCTGAGGGTTTTGGCCGGTCGTCGGCTGAAATCGTCTATGTCGGCGGCAAGAAATTCAATTTCCATGTCCGGGGTGTTCACCCGCATCACCGCCCCTATTTTGCGCCCAAATCCGGGCATCACATCAAGAAACACCGCAAAAGGGCGCACAAACCGCATGTCCACGCGGGTCACAAACGCAAGGTTTACAGGTACCAGCCGCATCGATCCTTCCGCGGGCACAGGCATCACGCCTTCAAATACAGGCACGGGTTTCGCTTTAGAAAACACTAAACGCCCGACCTATATGTAATGGTTCGCAGCAACGCGTCCGGCAATCAAAAAAAACCGCCCCTAGGGCGGCATCACATTCTCAAATCTTGGGCAGGCGGTCCCAAATCGGGACCGCCTGCAAAGGGTTTATCCCGCAACCGGGTTACAGACAGTCTCGCCTGCTTCGGTGGTCGCCAGTTCATACCCGGCGGCACAGCTTGGGGTACCGGCTTTGTCATAGCTGGGCGAAATATAAACAGGGGTGGGTTCCGGCTGCGCGCAGGCAGTCAGGATCAGCGCAAAGGCTCCAACAGCAGCGAGTTTGATTTTCATGTCCGTCAATCCTCTATTACTTTTCTGATATTGCCCAGTTTTTCGGGGCCGGGTTCAGGATACGGGTTGATCGGCAATCTGGCAACAGAATCGATCACATCCTTGTGAACGAAGGCGAAACCACGCTTGGGACGCCCTGGATCGCAGCACCGTCAGCGACGCGCGCTACCTTTTTTGGCGCATTGCCCTAAACTCGTGACCTGACATCAGCCAAGAACGGAGAAGCCACATGTCCGACGCCCCCATCATCGCCCAGAAAGAGCCCATGGCGGTCGAAGTTGTCGAAGGAAAGAGTTATTTCTGGTGCGCTTGCGGCCGATCCAAGAAGCAGCCGTTTTGTGATGGGTCGCACAAAGACACCGACTTTGAACCCTTAAAATACACGGCTGAAGCAAGTAAAAAAGTGTTCTTCTGCTGCTGCAAGCACACCGGCAAGGCGCCGTTATGCGACGGATCACACGCGCGAATTTGACGGGCGGCGAAGCCGGTTCAAGGCTTGGGCATTGGCGCAAAACTCGGGGGCAGCATCGGCAAGTTGTTGTTGCTGGGACAACCAGATCGCACATTGCCCACAGCAATTTGACGCCCGGCATCGGGTGACGAGTTCGGCATAGCCTTCGGCGGAAAGTTGCCCCTCGGCCATTGCCTCGGTCAGCGAAATACCCAGGCAACGGGCCACTGAACGCGTCAGCCAAAAGTGTTTTTCGATCTCTCCAAGGGCGACCTGTGGCATCAACCGCCCCCGACCTGAGCGGATTTCAGGGCCGCGAATCGCGCCCGATTCGGGCAGGTTTCAGGCGCATTTGCGATAGCCTGATGCTGATCCAGCCATTCGGGACAGTCCTTTGCCCATGCGCAACCACGACAGAACTGCACCATCTCGGCCCAGTCTTCCTGGCTCAGGTGGCAAGCGTGATGTGCTGCAACGATATCCGCGCCCGTCGCCTGACCCATTCGCAGAACCAGACGCATATGGGTCATGATATCTCCGAGACGTGGCATAGGCCCCTCGCGTTTACGGTCTGAGTTTTTCCAGCAAAGTGTAGTTGCGGCAGTATTCCGGGGCGCGGCTAAGCGCAGACGCTTCTTTCAACAGGGATTGGCAATGTCCGGGGTTCGGGCAATCTGTGCACCGGACCACGGCGTCTGAAATCTGGTCGATTGATACGGCACCCTCGATGGCGGATTCCTGCAAATCGATATCCAGCATCCGCGCCATGTCATCGACCAAACCGGCGTGCAATCGCAAAGTCTCTCGGCTGCGCATGTCCTGTCCTTTCCCTGTCGCGCTTTGGTCAGAGCGTAGTTGGTGGACAGGGGGAATCCTTGATTCAGGTCAAGCAGAGGCCCCAATTTGGTCGAGATAAGCACGCGTTGCGTCCTGAACGCGGCGAAAACGGTCCCCGCCCAGCTTTTTGCCGCCATACCAGCGCGTAACGATGATGACGTGGTTCTCTAACCCCTCACGCTCCATCATGCGAAGGATGACCATGCCCGCCCCGCTTTCTCCATCGTCGGCCTTGAGCGCCCCGGTTGGCAACGTCGCCGCCCAGCTGTTATGCGTGGCCTTTGCATAGGCTTTGTCCGTCTTCAGCTTGGCAAGCACCGCGTCAATCTGATCCCGCGATGTCACAATTGCCCCGGACACCGCGTATTTCGATCCGCGATCGGTCAGAATCACGCCCAGCCGCACCAGTTCAGTCATTCTGTGACACCCAGCTTTCGCGCGGTTTGCTGGACAATGTCGACCCGTTGCGCATTGGGTGGGTGCGATCCCAGGAACTGGTCACCCGGATCGGGAATGCGGGCAAAATACTTGGCACCGATCAGCGGGTTGTATCCGGCATTATAGGTGATGAGCGTTCCCAACTGATCCGCCTCAAGCTCAAAGTCTTTCGCATAGGCTTGCACGGCCACCTTTGCCCCTATCTTCTGTGCCTTTTCAACAGCGGCATCGCTTTTGCCGCGCTGCCGCTCGGCCTCTCCGAACTTGGCCGCGCCAACGCGGGCGTTTTCGCTTTGCCGTCCGATGTGATCCAAAACGTGATGTGCCGCCTCGTGCCCCATCACAAAGGCCAATTCATCCGCATTCCGGGTCGAGCGGATCATGGATCGGGTGAAGATGATCGCGGGCTGTTTCTTGTCATCCAGAGTCTGAAAAGCATTTGCGGGCGCGGTCGGGTTCAGGTCGACCAGAATTCTGAAATCGCAGCTTTGCGGTTTGGAAGACCGCAGGCACTGGGCCCGCGCCTCGCGCCCGACCTCGCGGCTGACCTTGCGAAACGCTGCGGCGCTGGTGGCTTCTTCTGCCGTGAGCCCACGCCAGTCTTCTGCGGGAATCACGCGCAACCTGTCCGTTGCGCAAGCCGACAGAAGCAGGGAAAAAACCAGAAATAAGAGAAGGCGCATCAAAGGTCCTATTAGCCGATCAGGCGTTGATCCCAACATAGCCGGACCAACCGGGCAGTACCACTGCGGTTTCGGCCCGTGACGGGTTGCATTGGCGGGCGGTGGCCTGCACTCTGGCCCCATGTTTTCGATTGAGCATGAATTCGACTCGACAGTCATTACCCTCGTGGATGAAGGCCCCAAGCCTTTGCAAGAGGATGTGGTGATCAACAGCTTCGCCGAGTGCGTGACGCTGGAACAAATGGACCCCCGCACGGATCAGATCCAGAAGATCACCCTGTCGCCCGAACAGGTCCGCGATCTGGCTGCGGCGCTGGATTTGCCAGAAGGTGTCTATCAGATTCGCGAAACGCAGGATCAGGGCTCGTAGGGTTCGAGCTGCGGCGGTTCTGGCCAAGCGACGCGGAGTCCAAAATCCGTGACCAATGGTTTGTTGAGTTTTCGTAAGTCGCCAAGCCCCCCATCCAGTGTCATTGCGCTTGCACCCGGCGTGCCGGAATGAAAATGATCCCCAATATCCAACGGCCCGCCCTTGAATCGCCAGCCGTACCGCCCAAGATACAGATGGCCGATGTAAAGGAAGTTAACATATGTCCCTGAAAAACCCTGCCGCCCTGGAGTTTTTACAGTCGCGCCGGTCCAGACCGGCCAAAACACTGATTGCTCCGGCCCCGACACGGGACGAGCTTTTGCCTTTGCTGACCGCCGCCGCCCGCAGCCCGGATCATGGCAAACTGGAACCCTGGCGGTTTATCGTGATCGAAAAGGGCGCGATGGCGCGTCTTGCTGACCTGACCGAAGTCTGTGGCAAGGCGCTGAACAAATCGCCGGAAGACATTGCCAAGGCCCGCAGCCAGTTCGACATGGGACATCTGGCTGTGGCCGTGATCGAGGTTCAGAAACCGTCGGAAAAGATCCCGGCGATTGAACAAACCTACTCTGCCGGTGCCGTCTGTCTGGCCCTGCTGAACGCGGCCCTCGCCGCCGGATGGGGCGCGAACTGGCTGTCTGGCTGGCAATCGCATGACCGGGATTTCTGCAAATCCGCTTTTGGGTTGGCCGAAAACGAACGACTGGCCGGCGTGATCCATATCGCAACCGAAGGGACCGCCCCGCCAGAACGCCCCCGGCCGGACGTTGCCGCCCTGACTGAATGGCTCACGGAATGATCATCCTGAACGCGTTCTTCGCGGCCCTTGGTCAGATCGGAGACCCCAAGTTCCGCTCAGTCTTGTTTCGCGGCATAGGTCTGACGATCCTGTTGCTGATCCTCGCCTGTGCTGCCGCGATCTGGTTCATCAATGCGCTGTCCGGTGACGAGATTTCACTGCCCTTTGTTGGCACCGTGTCGTGGCTGAACGATGTGCTGAACTATTCCGGCATCCTGCTGGTTCTGGTGTTGCCGGTGTTCCTGATGGTGCCCGTCGCCTCGGCCATCACGTCGATCTTTTTGGAAGAGGTCGCGCAGGCGGTCGAAGACAAAAACTACGCGCACCTGCCCCCGGCCCCAAAAATCCCGCTTGGCGAGTCCATTCAGGATGGTCTCAGCTTTATGGGCGTTCTGATCGTGGCAAACCTGCTGGCGCTGATCCTGTATGCGATCTTCACGCCCCTTGCTCTGTTTATATTCTGGGGCATGAACGGGTTTCTGCTGGGCCGGGAATATTTCACGCTGGCCGCGATGCGCAGGTTGGGGCGTGAGCGTGCGCGCCAGCTGCGTGCGAAACACACGGCAACTATCTGGCTTGCCGGGACGCTGATGGCGATCCCGCTTTCAGTTCCGCTGGTAAATCTGGTGATCCCGATTATCGGTGTCGCCACCTTCACCCATATCTATCACAATGTGTCAGGCCGCGCGGCCTGACACGGCTCAGCGCGGCTCAAGCTGGTTCAACCAGTCGAAATCCCGAACCGAGATCACCCCGGACAGGATAATCCCGGCGATGATGGCCCATAAAACGATCGAAATGCCCGTGGTGATCCACATCTTCTTCTTCATGTGATGCACCTCCGGCGCACCCGCATGGGTGCCCGGAACGATCTCGCCCAGATCGCCCTGCGTCTTGATGCGAATGGGCAGAACGATCAGCAGGGTCAGAAACCAGATGACTGCAAACAGCACCAATGCGGCAGTGATGGTCATTTCGGGCCCTCCGAGCTTGTGGCGTTACACCTGTTCCAGTTCGACGAGGCAGCCGTTGAAATCCTTGGGGTGCAGGAACAGAACGGGCTTGCCATGCGCGCCGATCTTGGGTTCTCCGCTACCCAGCACACGTGCACCACTTTCCTTCAGGTGGTCGCGGGCCGCGATGATGTCTTCGACTTCATAGCACACATGGTGGATGCCACCGGCCGGGTTTTTCTCAAGAAAGCCATTGATCGGGCTGTCATCGCCCAGCGGGTACAGAAGCTCGATCTTCGTGTTGGGCAGTTCGATGAACACCACCGTCACACCATGATCCGGTTCGTCCTGCGGCGCGCCCACTTTGGCGCCCAGCGCGCTGCGATACTGCTCGGATGCGGCCTCAAGATCCGGAACGGCGATGGCGACGTGGTTTAGTCGTCCGATCATAGTAAACTCCTCTGTCCTACGTTGAGTGGGTTATGGGGGCAGTTCCGGCAAAGGACAAGTGCGCCAAATCGCCCGTTAACCCTGTGTTAGCCAGAAGTTCCTAGCGTGAGGCATCTGCTGGATAGGAGATCTGACATGGACGATTCGGTTCCTTTCGCCACAACTATCGCTACGCCCACAGCGACGCGGCCTTTGCTGGGACAGACCATTCTGGTTGTCGAGGACAGCCGCTATGCCTGCGACGCGATCCGCCTGATGTGCCTGCACAGCGGGGCAAGGATCCGACGTGCCGATTGCCTGAAATCCGCGCGGCGTCACCTTCAGATCTATCGCCCCTCGGTCATTCTTGTGGATATGGGTCTGCCGGACGGGTCCGGGGCCGATCTGATTGCTGAACTGACACAGGCCTCGCCCAGGATCAGTGTCATTCTGGCGATGTCCGGTGATACATGCACCGAGTCTGCTGCCCTTGGGGCCGGGGCTGACGGGTTTTTGCCCAAACCCCTAAAATCCATGTCTTATTTTCAAAAAGCCATTCTGGAACGCCTCCCCGAGGACCGTCGGCCCAGCGGGTTGCACGCCGTTCGGGACGAAGTCATTCACCCCGATCCACTGGCCTATCAGGACGATATGGCGCATATCGCGGACGTTCTGGCAGGGCCGACCGATCCGCGCATGCTGGACTATGCTGCCCAGTTTCTTCACGGCGTTGCGCGTGAGGCCAACGATACGGTGTTGGCGGATGCGGCGCGGAAACTGTCACTTTCCCGGGCGCAAGGCAGTCCGATCACCGCTCAGGCCGCGCAGGTTGCCGGGCTAGTTCAAAACCGGCTGGAACAGCGGGAGGCGATCTGACATGGCCACCGCCTATTTTATCACCGCATCCCTGGTGTTCGGGTGGATGTACCGGCAAACCCGGCAGAGCGCCCGATCCATTCGCGTGAACCGGCAAAAGCTGGGCAAAGGGATTGATTGATTCCCTTGACGTTGCGGTTACCGGTCTGCCCTAGGCACAAGTGACAAACGCAAACCGCCCGCGCGTGGCGGGCGGTTCAGTCGTCATACGGTTTACGCCGCGCAATACGTACGCTCATCACCAGACAAGCGGCAGGCCGCGACCGACAGGCTTAATCCTGCGGAATGATCCGCAGACCCAGTTCCATCAACTGATCCGAGGTCGGGTCGGAGGGCGCGTCCATCATCAGGTCCTCGGCGCGCTGGTTCATCGGGAACATCATGACTTCGCGGATATTGGCCTCGTCCGCCAACAGCATCACGATCCGGTCGATGCCCGCAGCACAGCCCCCGTGCGGCGGCGCGCCATAGTGAAAAGCGTTGTACAGGGCACCAAAGCGGGATTTGACCTCATCCGCGCCGTAACCTGCCAGCTCAAAGGCTTTCAGCATGATCTCGGGCTTGTGGTTCCGGATCGCACCCGAGACCAGCTCATACCCGTTACAGGCCAGATCGTACTGATAGCCGCGCACGTCCAGCGGATTGCCCTGCAGCGCCTCCATACCGCCCTGCGGCATCGAGAATGGGTTGTGTTCGAAATCGATCGCGCCGGTTTCCTCGTCCTGTTCATAGATCGGGAAATCCACGATCCAGGCAAAGGCAAAGCGGTCTTTTTCGGTGAGGCCAAGGTCTTCGCCAATCACGTCGCGGGCCTTGCCTGCGACCTTTTCAAAGGCTTTCGGCTTTCCGCCCAGGAAGAACGCCGCATCACCGACACCCAGACCCAGTTGCTGCCGGATTGCCTCGGTGCGTTCGGGGCCGATGTTTTTGGCCAGCGGACCGGCTGCCTCCATCCCCTGCCCCTGATCGCGCCAGAAGATATAGCCCATGCCGGGCAGACCCTCTTTCTGGGCGAATGCATTCATGCGGTCGCAGAACTTGCGGCTGCCGCCGGTCGGCGCAGGGATGGCGCGGATTTCGGTGCCGTCCTGCTCCAACAGCTTCGCGAAAATCGCAAAGCCACTATCGCGGAAGTGGTCGGAGACCACTTGCATTTTGATAGGATTGCGCAGGTCGGGCTTGTCGGTGCCATACCACAAGGCCGCGTCCTTGTAGGAAATCTGCGGCCACTCTTGGTCAACCTTCCGGCCACCTCCGAACTCTTCGAACACGCCGGTCAGAACGGGCTGGATGGTGTCGAACACGTCCTGCTGCTCGACAAACGACATCTCAAGGTCAAGCTGGTAGAAATCGGTGGGCGAGCGGTCGGCGCGCGGGTCTTCGTCGCGGAAGCAGGGTGCAATCTGGAAATACTTGTCAAAGCCCGACACCATGATCAGCTGCTTGAACTGCTGCGGGGCCTGCGGCAGCGCGTAGAACTTGCCCGGATGCAGGCGCGAGGGCACCAGAAAGTCGCGCGCGCCTTCGGGCGAGGATGCCGTGATGATCGGCGTCTGATACTCGCGAAAGCCTTGATCCCACATGCGTTTGCGCATCGAGGCCACAACGTCCGAGCGCAGGGTCATGTTGCGCTGCATCGCCTCGCGGCGCAGGTCCAGATAGCGATAGCGCAGGCGGGTTTCCTCGGGGTATTCCTGATCGCCGAACACCATCAGCGGCAGTTCGTCGGCGGCACCCAGCACTTCCAGTTCACGAACGTAAACCTCGATCTCTCCGGTGGGCAATTTCGGGTTCACCAGATCCGCGTCACGCGCTTTGACGGTTCCGTCGATGCGGATGCACCATTCCGAGCGCACCTTCTCGAGTTCTGCAAAGGCCGCGCTGTCGCCGTCGCACAAAACCTGCGTTACGCCGAAATGGTCGCGCAGATCGATGAACAGCACGCCGCCGTGATCTCGGACCCGATGCACCCAACCGGACAGGCGAACGGTTTCACCGACATTGGCGGCGGTCAGAGCGGCGCAGGTGTGGCTGCGATAGGCGTGCATGGAATATCCCTTCGGGCGCAGAATTCGTCGCGCCGATACACCCTGTCAGGCCCGGAAAGTCAAGGCAGGTCGCGCCGTCAAAACGGCCTTTGCACATTGCCTGAATAGAAATAAACGCCCAGCCCCACGGCAAAGATGATGTTCCCCGCAATCGCGTGCAGCAGAACGGCGTAAAAGAACGAGCCGCGCTTGCGATAGGCCCAGCTGAACAGCAACCCGCCGACAAAGGTCATGATGGCGACAATCCAGCTCCAATACATCAGATGCGCGAAGGCGAAGATGGCCGCGTTCAGCAGGTCGGCCCTGCGCCCGTCCGGCAGGATGGCGTGGTAGCGGCGGAAAAACAGCGGGCGGAATAATAGCTCTTGCGGCAGGGCGGACAGAAGCGGATAGCCGATCCAGATGAAGGCCAGCATCTCGGGCCGGTTTCTCAGCAGAAAAAAGGCCGCATCTGGCCGGGTCAGGTAGATCAGCGCGGTACAGAATGCAGCAGTCACCAGTGTGAATACCGCCAGTTCGCGAAATGACCAGTTTGCCCACTCGTATCTTAGTTCTGCCCACTGAAAGCCGGGCGTAACATGCAGCAGAACGATGCCCAAACCGGTAAAGGCAAACAGCGCCGGGAACATCCAGTTGGGTGGAAAAAGCACCGCGATCACCAGCGGGGCAATGATGAAAAACAGGCCAAACTCAACCCGCAATCGCGCTGCCGCGACCGGAGGGGCGACCATCGTGCTGTCTTTGCTCACAGGTTCACCAACTCCACCGGTATCAGGCCACGTAACGAATTCCCCATGAAAACAGACTGGGCCTCTTTCATATCATTCAAGGTCAGAACCGCCTCGGCAAACTCTTCTTGTTCCAACAATTCCTCGCGCAGGATACCCGGCAATAGCCCGCTGGACAGGGGCGGAGTCAGCCGTTGCCCTTCGCGCGTTTCGATAAACAGGTTGGTGATGGAGCCCTCGCACAGCTCCTCCCGTTCGTTCAGGAACAGTAATTCGTCGATACCCTTAGGCATCGCAGCGCGGGCGGTGTCATAGAGATCACGCCGGGTGGTTTTGTGGCGCAGCCATATGTCGCCAGAGGTCAGGCGGGTCTCGGACACCCCCACCCGCCAGATCGGCGGGTTTTCCGCCAGCGGGGCGGTGGTCAGGTCGAACTGACCCGCAACATCCATGGTCAGACGACAGCGCAAGGGGGCCTCACCAGCCCCTTCGGACAACATCGCCACAGCGGCAGGTCGGTCGAAGGGCAAGCCCAAGGCATTGGCGGTGCGCGCCATTCGGTTCAGATGCCGGTCCTGTCGGACAAACCCCTGCCCGGGCCTGAAGCCCAGCGTTTCGATCAGGCGGAAATCAGGCTCAACTGGCGGGCAAAGCGGGCTTTCCATAGGGCTTCCTCGTATTCAGACGGGGCCGTGCTGTCCCAGACCACCCCACCGCCGACATTCAGCGTTGCAGCGGCACCGTCCACCATCAGCGTGCGGATGGCAACGTTGAACTCGGACCGCCCGTCCGGCGCAGCCCAGCCGATCGTGCCGCAATAGATGTCGCGGGGCCAGGGTTCGAGGTCGGACAGGATTTCCATCGCGCGGATCTTGGGTGCGCCGGTGATGGATCCGCAGGGGAACAAAGCGGTCAGGATATCGGACAACCCGGCCCCGATCTGCAACTGCGCCCGCACCAGCGACACCATCTGATGCACGGTGGCATAGGTTTCGACCTTGAACAGTTCGGGCACATGAACCGATCCGGGCAAGGCCACGCGGCTGATATCGTTGCGCAGCAGATCGACGATCATCAGATTCTCAGCCCGGTTCTTTTCGTCGCTGGACAGAAAATTGCGGCGGCGCGCATCCTCGGCCATATCTTCGCTGCGGGGCTGGGTGCCCTTCATCGGTCGCGTCTCGATACGCCCGGTCTCATCCGTGCGGAAAAACAGTTCGGGCGAGCGACTGAGCAGGTCGGGCAGCCCCTCTTGCTGAATCAAAGCGCCGTGGCCAACGGGTTGCCCAGATGTCAGGGCCGCGTAAAGCGCCGCGCTGTCCCCTTCAACCGTCAGATCGATTGGGAAGGTCAGATTGGCCTGATAAATGTCCCCGGCCCCGATGGCGTCATGCACGGCCCGGAACGCCCGACTGTATCGGGCCTCATCCCAGCGCGGCTGGAACTGGGCAATTCCGCCCGACGCTTTGGGCAGTTCGCTTTGGTCCGGTTGGTCATAGACCCCGAAACACAGCAACGGCAGTGTCCGGTCGCCCGGCAGACGGGACAACAGGCGCGGCTCCAATGCATAACCAAGCTCGTAACAGGCGTACCCCGCTAGCCAACCACCCGCCGCGCGCGCCTCATCCAGTGCCGCCAGCGCCTGGGGCACCTCGTCCGCCGTGTCCGCGCGGATGATGTGGGATGGCCGGTCGAACCGGGTTCCCGGACCGGCTGGCCCCTGATCGAAACGAATACGCAAGTGCATCCTCATAAGCCGTGCTGCGCGATATAGAGAATACGCCGCCAAGGGAAAGAGGGGAAAGCGGCAATTTCGCACCTGTTTCCGATACCTCTTGCACCTTTTCGCGCGGTCCCTATAACGCAGGACAATTTGGGCGCTGGGGCGGTGCCCTGACTCGCGGACAATCGAAGGAACAAGGCCATGCCGAGAAGAACCGACATCCAGTCGATCATGATCATCGGGGCGGGCCCCATTGTCATCGGGCAGGCGTGTGAGTTCGACTATTCCGGCGCTCAGGCCTGCAAGGCGCTGCGCGAGGAAGGTTATCGGGTCATTCTGGTGAACTCGAACCCCGCGACGATCATGACCGATCCCGGTCTGGCGGATGCCACCTATATCGAGCCGATCACGCCCGAGGTTGTCGCCAAGATCATCGAGAAAGAACGCCCCGACGCGCTGCTGCCCACGATGGGCGGACAGACCGGCCTGAACACCTCGCTAGCGCTGGAAGAGATGGGCGTGCTGGAGAAGTTCGGGGTTGAGATGATCGGCGCCAAGCGCGACGCCATCGAGATGGCCGAGGACCGCGCCCTGTTCCGCGAGGCAATGGACCGACTGGGCATCGAAAACCCCAAGGCCGAGATCGTGACCGCTCCCAAGGACGAAGACGGCAAGAAAGACCTGGATGCCGGTGTCGCCTTGGCGCTGGAAACCCTGGAAACGGTGGGTCTGCCCGCCATTATCCGCCCTGCGTTTACCTTGGGCGGCACCGGCGGCGGTGTGGCCTATAACCGCGAGGATTATATCCATATTTGCCGCTCGGGCATGGATGCCAGCCCCGTGGGTCAGATTCTGATCGACGAAAGCCTGCTGGGCTGGAAAGAATACGAGATGGAGGTGGTGCGCGACACCGCCGACAACGCCATCATCGTCTGTTCCATCGAAAACGTCGATCCGATGGGCGTCCACACCGGCGACTCGATCACCGTGGCCCCGGCCCTGACGCTGACCGACAAAGAATACCAGATCATGCGCAATCACTCGATTGCCGTGCTGCGCGAGATCGGCGTCGAAACCGGCGGGTCGAACGTGCAATGGGCGATCAACCCGGTCGATGGCCGCATGGTTGTGATCGAGATGAACCCCCGCGTGTCGCGCTCTTCGGCGCTGGCGTCCAAGGCGACCGGTTTCCCGATTGCCAAGATCGCGGCCAAGCTGGCAGTGGGCTACACGCTGGACGAGCTGGACAACGACATCACCAAGGTCACGCCCGCCTCGTTCGAGCCGACCATCGACTACGTCGTCACCAAGATCCCGAAATTCGCGTTCGAGAAATTCCCGGGCTCGGAACCTTACCTGACCACCGCGATGAAGTCGGTGGGTGAAGCCATGTCCATCGGCCGCACCATCCACGAATCGATGCAAAAGGCGCTGGCTTCGATGGAATCCGGGCTGACCGGTTTTGACGAGGTCGAAATCCCCGGCCTGAATGTCGGTGTCTGGGACGAGGCCACCGACAAGGCCGCAGTGATCAAGGCGATCAGCAAACAAACGCCCGACCGCCTGCGCACCATCGCGCAAGCCATGCGCCACGGTCTGAGTGACGACGAAATCTTCGGTGTCACCAAGTTCGACCCGTGGTTCCTGGCCCGCATCCGCGAGATCATCGATGCGGAACGTCAGGTCCGTAAAGACGGCCTGCCCGTGACCGAGGATGGCATCCGCAAGCTGAAAATGCTGGGCTTCACCGATGCGCGTCTGGGCAATCTGACTGGCCGCGACGAAGACAACGTCCGCCGCGCTCGCCGCAATTTGGGCGTCAATGCTGTCTTCAAACGCATCGACACCTGCGCGGCCGAATTCGAGGCGCAGACGCCCTATATGTACTCGACCTACGAAGCCCCGATGATGGGCGAGGTCGAATGCGAAGCCCGCCCAAGCGACCGCAAAAAGGTCGTCATCCTTGGCGGTGGCCCGAACCGGATCGGTCAGGGCATCGAGTTTGACTATTGCTGCTGCCACGCCTGTTTCGCGCTGACCGAAGCGGGCTATGAGACCATTATGGTCAACTGCAACCCCGAGACAGTCTCGACCGACTATGACACCTCGGACCGGCTGTATTTCGAGCCGCTGACCTTTGAGCACGTCATGGAAATCCTGACGAAAGAGCAGGAAAACGGCACGCTGCATGGTGTGATCGTGCAGTTCGGCGGTCAAACCCCACTGAAACTGGCCAACGCGCTGGAGGCCGAAGGCATCCCGATCCTCGGCACCACGCCCGACGCCATCGACCTGGCCGAAGACCGTGAGCGGTTCCAGGCGCTGGTCAATGATCTGGGTCTGAAACAGCCCAAAAACGGCATCGCCTCGACCGACGCGCAAGCGTTGGAGATTGCCGACGAGATCGGCTTCCCGCTGGTGATCCGCCCCTCTTACGTTCTGGGTGGCCGAGCGATGGAAATCGTGCGCGATATGGATCAGCTGCGGCGCTACATCAACGAGGCCGTGGTGGTCTCGGGCGACAGCCCGGTTCTGCTGGACAGCTATCTGGCCGGTGCGGTGGAACTGGACGTGGATGCGCTGTGTGATGGCACCGATGTTCACGTTGCGGGCATCATGCAGCATATCGAAGAGGCGGGCGTGCACTCGGGCGACTCGGCCTGTTCGCTGCCGCCCTATTCGCTGTCGGATGAGATTCTGGAACAGATCAAGGATCAGGCGTTCAAACTGGCCAAAGCGCTGAACGTCGTCGGCCTGATGAACGTGCAGTTCGCCATCAAGGATGATGAGATCTACCTGATCGAGGTGAACCCGCGCGCCAGCCGCACCGTGCCCTTCGTGGCCAAAGCGACCGACAGCGCGATTGCCTCCATCGCCGCGCGTGTCATGGCGGGTGAGAAGCTGTCGAACTTCCCGATGCGCCCGCCCTATCAGGAAGGTCAGGATACAAAAATTGCCGACCAGATGACGCTGGCCGACCCGAACATGCCGTGGTTCTCGGTGAAAGAGGCGGTCCTGCCCTTTGCCCGCTTCCCCGGCGTCGACACGATCCTGGGCCCGGAAATGCGTTCGACCGGCGAGGTCATGGGCTGGGACCGCGACTTCCCGCGCGCCTTCCTCAAGGCGCAGATGGGCGCGGGTATGGTCCTGCCGTCCTCGGGTCGTGCGTTCATCTCGATCAAAGATGCCGACAAGACCCCCGCGATGCTTGAGGCCGCACAGGTTCTGGCCGCGCAGGGCTTTGTCCTTGTGGCAACCCGTGGCACACAAAGCTGGCTGGCCGAACAAGGCGTTGCCTGCGATCTGGTCAACAAGGTCTACGAAGGCCGCCCGGATGTGGCCGACATGCTGAAAGACGGTCAGGTGCAGCTGGTGATGAACACCACCGAAGGCGCGCAGGCGGTCGAAGACAGCAAGGTCATCCGCTCCATCGCGCTCTATGACAAGATCCCCTACTTCACCACCGCCGCCGCCAGCCACGCCGCCGCGCTGGCCATCAAGGCGCAGGCCGAAGGGGATGTTGAGGTGATGTCGCTGCAGGGGTGATCCTTCACCCCAAAGGGAACAAAGCAAAACCCCCGGTCCGTGACCGGGGGTTTTTCAATTAAACAGCGGATTGCGCGGCCATTTGCCTTGCCTCCTCCCGCCTGAAGAACAGCAGGTAGAACACTGGCGCGGCGACCATGGTCAGGACTGTGGCAAAGGCCAGACCGCCCATGATCGTCACGGCCATCGAGACGAAGAACGCGTCTGTCAGCAGCGGGGCCATCCCAAGGATCGTGGTGATCGCGGCCAGCATGACCGGGCGCAGACGCGAGACCGAGGCTTCGATGATCGACTCTTGCAGGGGTTTACCGGTGGCCCGGACCAGATCGATTTCCTCGACTAGAACAATGCCGTTCTTGATCAACATCCCCGACAGGCTCAGCAGGCCCAGCAGGGCGGTGAAGGTGAACGGCAAGCCGGTTCCCAGCAGGCCAATCACCACACCGTTGACCGACATCGGCACCAGCAGCCAGATGATGATCGGCTGACGGATCGCATTGAACAGCAGGACCGAGATCAGCACCATGATCAGTAAGCTTAGCGGCAATTGCCTGCCCAGACTTTCCTGCGCGTCGCGCGAGTTTTCGAACTCGCCCCCCCACTCCATCTTGTAGCCGGGCGGCAGATCGATTGCCTCAATCGCGGCGCGCACCTCGGTATGGACCTGAGCGGCGGTAAAGCCCGCCGGGATGTCGGCTCCGACCGTGATGGTCAGAACCCGGTCGCGCCGGTGGACCAGCGTGTTCAGGGCCTGGTATTCAAACCCGTCCACCATCTGTTCGATGGGCACGAAACGTTGCGATTGATCCGAATAGACGACCTGATCGACGATTGAATAATCCCCGTCCGCCGGGCGGCGCAGGATGATCGGGATCAGGCGGTCACGCTCGCGCAGGACCCCGCCGGTGATCCCATCGGTCGAGAATTGCAGCGTGGCAGCAATATCTTCGCGGGACACGCCAGCGGTCTGGGCGCGTTCGGTCGCATAGATTGGCTGCACCGCCAGTTCCTTTTCACGCCAGTCGTGATGGACATGCAGCGCGTTGGGCGAGGCGGCGGCCATGCGCTGGACCGCCTCATCCGCCAATCGCCGCAGAACTTCCGGGTCGCTGCCCGAGAACCGAGCCTGGATCGGATCGCCGCCGCCGGGGCCAAAGACCAAGCGCCTGGTGCGGAACTCGCTTTCGGGAAACTGCACCGAGCCGAACGCCTCAAGATCCGCCTGCAAAGCAGGGATATCGTCCAGCGTTTCGGTGCGGATGATCATATGGCCGTAGCTGGGGTTCGGATCTTCGGCGGCATAGGTCAGCATGAAACGGGTGGCCCCCTGCCCCACGAAGGTGGTGACGGACACAACGTCGTCGCGGTCATTCAGCCACTCTTCAAACACGGCCATATCTTGGGCGGTGCGGGCGATGGTGGTGCCCTGAGGCAGCTTGTAATGCACAAAGAACAGGGGCGTGTTCGAGTCCGGGAAGAACTGCTGCTTCATCAGCCCGAAGCCCGCGTAGCAAACCACCGTAACCGCAGCCAGCCCCACAACCACCAGCCAGCGAAACCGCAGCGCGCCGCGCAGAACCGAGCCGTAGATGCGGAACAGAATGCCGCTATAGGCGTCCACTTCGCCTTCCTTGCCCTGTTTGAAGAAATAGTGCCCCAGCATCGGCGTCACCGTGATGGCCAGCACCCAGCTCAGCAGCAGCGAGATGCCGATCACCGCGAACAGCGAGAACAGAAACTCACCAGTTGCATCGGGGCTGAGACCGATGCCCGCAAAGGCCATGATGCCGATCACCGTGGCCCCCAGCAGGGGAATTTGCGTTTTCGAGGCCACATCTTCCGCCGCATCGCGCGAGGATTTGCCGCGCAGCATGGCGATCTGCATCCCCTCGGCCACAACGATGGCATTGTCGACCAGCATCCCCATGGCGATGATCAGCGCGCCAAGCGAGATCCGCTCCATTTCAATCGAAAACATCGCCATGAACAGCAGCGTTCCGACCACCGTCAACAGCAGCGTCGAACCCACGACAACCGCCGCACGCCAGCCCATGAAAAGGCCCAGAACCGCGACCACGATGGCCACGGACATGGCCAGATTGACCAAAAAGTCGGTCGAGGCTTGTTCGACCACCACATGCTGCTGGTAAATCGGCAGGATTTCGACGCCAAAGGGGATCGCGGTGTCCAACTCGTCAAACTTGGCATCCACGCGCTTGCCGACTTCGACAATGTTCTCGCTCGACAATCCGGCGATGCCCAGGGTGAACGCCTCGACCCCGTCAAAGCGGATCATGATGTCCGGGTCGGTCTGGCGCGCGCGGTAGACGTTGGACATATCGAACAGGTTGATCACCTGCCCCTGAGAGCCGACGGAAAGCCCGGCAATGGCGGACACACTATCCGAACCTTCGGCGGTCAGGATTGTGGTCCGGTCGTCCGCAGACCGCAGCGAGCCGGATGAATTCACCGAATCCGCGTTCGAGATCGCCTCGTTAATCGCCTGAATCGGCACGTTCTGATTCACCGAGATGGCAAGGTCGGGCTCGATAAAGATCGCCTCTTGCGGCAGGCCCTGAACCTCGACATCGGCGACGCCACTGACGGTCAGCAGCTCACGCCGAAGAAACGTAGCCAGTTCGTGTTTTTCCGCGTCCGAATAACCCTCGGCCGTCACCGCGTAGAACAGGCCAAAGACGTCACCGAAGCCGTCATTCACGTAAGGCTGGCCGACGCCCGAGGGCAGGCCGCGCGCCGCATCGCGAATCTGGGCGCGTAGGCGGGTCCAGATGGCGGGCAGTTCGTCACCGTCATAGGTGGACTTGATCTCGACCTCGATCAGCGACCGGCCGGGTTGGTTGACCGAGGTGATCGTGTCCACCTCGCCCATTTGCTGGATGGCGGATTCAAGCGGTTCCGAGACCTCAAGCGCCACTTGTTCAGCTGTTGCGCCGGGATATTGGGTGATGATGACGGCGTTCTTGATGGTGAATGCCGGGTCTTCGAGACGACCCAGAGACAGAAAGCCCCAGATACCGCCAAACAGGGCAATCAGGATGATCAACCACGTATATAGTGGCCTGTCGATCGAGGCGCGCGCGATGTTCATATCTCAGCCCCTCAGTTCCCAAAGCCGGAAAACCGGCGCACGGTTTGACCGTCGGCCAAGGCGGCGCCACCTGCGACAACAATCTCTTCCCCGCCAGACAGGCCGGTCAACACCCGAACACCACCCAACTGGGTCGGCTCGATGGTCACGGGGACGCGGCGAACGGTGCCCTCTTCTGCGCCAACCGGTGAATAGATCATGACGCCCAATTCTCCGCTCGCATCTGCGACGATGGCGGTGGTGGGTACGATGATGCCAACGCGCTGGTCCTGAACCTGAACATTCACGGTGACGGATGATCCGGGCAGAATCTGCAGCCCTTCCGGCGGGGTCAGGCCGAACTGGATGCGGAAGGTCTGACCCACGCTGGAGGTTTCAGCATCGAATTCGCGGATTTCCAGCGGAAAAACCTCATCACTGGCGGGAAACTTGGCAGTGATCGTGATGTCGTCCTGCTGGCCGGTGCGTTGGAACAAAATCTCGGGAACATCCACTTCGATCCGCAACTCGGACATATCGTGGATGCGCACAATCGGTGTGCCTGCAGAGACGGTCGTAAACGCCTCGACCGTACGGCTGGAGACCAGCGCATCGAACGGGGCGGTCAGCGTGGCGTGTTCCAGTTCGTATTCGGCATCGCGCACGGCGATAGCGGCCAGTTGCGCCTCGGTCTCGGCGTCGTCGACGGCGACCTGGCTGGCCGTGGTGCCCCGCAGGCGCGACAGTCGGGCCTCGGTCCGGTCTGCCTGTTCCTTTTGCAGGCGCGCCCGGTCCAGGCGCAGCTGGAACGGCTCGGAATCAAGCTGGGCGATCAGCCCGCCTTTGGGAATAACAAAGCCCTCGGTGACAGGCATTTCGACAATCTGGCCTGACACCTGAAACGCCAGATCAACCGTCTGCCGCGCCGCCACACGGCCAAAGAACTGGCGCGAAAACCCCGGCGTGGTTTCCTGCACAAGCATAAGTTTGACCGGCTTTGCAACCTCTTGCGCGGCCATCGGCGATGCCAGAACAGCCAAAACAAGGCCCAGAGAAGTCAGCAGTTTCATTTCTTCAATCCCTCGGGAATTCCCGTTTTCAGAATGGTGTCACGTATCTTACACGCCAGATGCGCGAATTGAGCGGTTTCTTCTTCGTTCAGGCCAGACGCGCGATGAAACAGCGCCCCCGCTTCGGCCACAAGCATATTGCGGGCATCTTCGCCCTGTTGGGTCAGCACCAGCAACCAGGCCCGCCGATCCTGCGGGTCACGTTCGCGTGTCAGATACCCCGCCTTTTCAAGCCCATCCGCCGTCGCTGTAATGGTCGAGGGCACGGTCAGCATGTCCGTGGCCAGCACCCCCATGCGCTTGGGCCGATCCAGTTTGATCAGCATATGGCATTCCGGATGGCTCAGATCGGTCTCCATCGAATCGAAAACTTCTTCGAGTTTCCAATACAGCGCATAGACGCCCATGATCGCCTGTATCTCGGGGCTAAGGCGGCCCAACCTTGTGCCAATGTCGTCCTGCACGGTGCGTCTCCTGCGTGATTGCTGGCCATATACTTCAAAATTTGAAATATTCAAGATATGAAGTTGAAATCGACCCCTCAGAGTGTATTCCCTTAGGTTAACAACTCTTGATCAAATGCCGCTGTGACTGCATTTTAGGCGGATTCGAAACCTTCAGGACCCGTCATGTATACGCCCGCCATCACCGGTACCGGCGTTTTCACGCCAGAAAACGTCATCACAAACGCTGAGCTTGTGGAAGCATTCAACGCCTATGCCGATAAGCAGAATGCCGAAAACGCCGAGGCCATCGCCGCCGGTCAGATGGAACCGATGCAGCATTCCTCGGAAGAGTTCATCGTCAAGGCCTCGGGCATTCAAAACCGCTATGTGATGGACAAGACCGGCGTTCTGGATCCGGACATGATGTACCCCGCCCTGCGCCAGCGCAGCGATGACGAGCCGGGGATCATGACCGAGATGGCAGTGGACGCCTGCAACAAGGCGCTGGCGCAGGCCGGTCGTACGGCCGCGGATGTGGATCTGGTCATCTGTGCCGCGTCGAACCACGAACGCGCCTATCCGGCGATTGCGATCGAGATTCAGCAGGCCCTGGGCATTGACGGGTTCGGGTTTGACATGAATGTGGCCTGTTCCTCGGCCACTTTCGGCATTCAGGCGGCGGCGGACATGGTGCGGTCCGGCTCGGTCCGGGCGGCGCTGGTGGTCAACCCCGAGATCTGCTCGGGCCATTTGGAATGGCGCGACCGCGATTGCCACTTTATCTTCGGCGACGTTGCCACCGCCACGCTGATCGAACGGATCGAAGACGCCCAAGGCCCGCATTTCGAGGTCCTGTCGACCCGTTGCGCCACCGCCTTCTCGAACAATATCCGCAACAATAACGGCTTCCTGCGCCGGTCGCGCCCGGCAGGCATGGTGGACCGTCGCGATATGCAGTTCATGCAGAACGGTCGGAAAGTGTTCAAAGAAGTGCTGCCGATGGTCAGCAAGCATATCGGCGACCACATGGACGCCGAGGGCGTCAGCAGCGATGACCTGAAACGCCTTTGGCTGCATCAGGCCAACAAGACGATGAATGATTTCATTGGCAAGAAAGTGCTGGGCCGCGAGCCGGAAGCCGGTGAGCAGCCGAACATCCTGCAGGATTATGCCAACACCTCATCCGCCGGATCGATCATCGCGTTCTCCAAGTATTCGGATGACTTGCAGGACGGAGACGTCGGGCTGATCTGTTCCTTCGGGGCTGGCTATTCGGTCGGATCGGTGATCGTGAAGCGGCACGTTTGATTGGCCTGACAGCGCGCCGTGTGCCCTTTGCACTCCGGGATGATGCGCTGACGCCAAAGGATCGCTGCGCATCCTCAGGTCAACTTGGCCAACGGCAAGCGCGCGAGACAAGGCGCAGATGAACGCCCGATTGGTTGAGCCTTAGCTGACGCTTTCTTCCTCGAGATGCAGTTTCATCTCGATCAGAACCTGTTGCAGCAGGCTGGTCTCTTTCAGCAAACGCTTGGCTTCGTTCACCGTGATGATGCCGTCTTCAATCGCGGCCTGATATTCTGTCATCAGCATCGCAAAGCGCTGGCTCAGGGCAATGACATCCGAATTCACGCCGCCGGTTCGTGGCTTGTCTGTGTTGCGCCCGTCATAGGACAGGGTGATGTTCTTGAGATCGGCCAAAGCCGAGGTCACATGCGGATAGGCCGCCGCATTCTCTAGCCGGGCCACGGCGTCAACTGGCATGAACCTGTCGGCATGTTCCGCATTGTCAGAATAATACCGGCCCAGAGTCGCCTTTGATTTACCCGTAATCTCGCACGCCGCTTCGATCCCGACGTCTTTGACAAGCGCCTCGGTGTGTTTCTTCAGATAAGCCCCGATCTCTGCCATTGTTTTACCTTTGTTACCTGCACGCGCTGTTCCACCCCTGTTGTTGGGGGAAAGCCTCGGGAAATTTCCCATAACAGAGTCATAATTGAAATGTCATACATTGGCTATCCCTCAGATATGCGAGGGATTTTGTGAGTGAGTGGCGGCAGTTCCTGCCGGTAATGAGTGATCGTGGGGCAGGATTGTTTAGCCTCACACCGTTAAGGCCGCATGTTGGCCGACGGCGTCGCTGTTGTGAGAGTGGTGGTTCCATCCCCAAAGAGCATGTGCTCGGCCTTCGCAACTGCAATGGCGACGTCGATTCTTTTCAGGCATTTTGAACCCTTGTCCGTTTGGCGGATGCGTTTTAGACCCGGCGCATGGCAAAGCTGTATTTCAACTACTCTACTATGAACGCGGGCAAATCGACCGTGTTGCTGCAGGCCTCGCACAATTATCGCGAGCGCGGCATGGACACCTACCTGATGACTGCCGCTGTTGACGGGCGCGCGGGAACAGGTCGCATCGCGTCACGTATCGGCATTTCCGAACAGGCCGACACGTTCCGGCCTGATACAGATGTGTTTTCCATGATCGATACGCGGCTGAAACAAGGCTCTGTCGCCTGCGTTTTTGTCGATGAGGCGCAGTTTCTGTCGGACGATCAGGTCTGGCAATTGGCGCGCGCCGTTGACGACCTGCGCGTCCCGGTTCTGGCCTACGGGCTTCGGGTGGATTTTCAGGGCAAACTGTTCCCCGGATCCGCCGCTTTGCTGGCGCTGGCCGATGAGATGCGCGAAGTCCGCACCATCTGCAAATGCGGGCGCAAAGCCACGATGGTGATTCGTCAGGATGAGAACGGCAGGGCCATCACCGAAGGCGCACAAGTTCAGATCGGCGGGAACGAGACCTATGTTTCACTCTGCCGCAAACACTGGCGCGAAGCCGTCGGCGACTAGACGCGATTGGGCAGGTCCCGGCCCGCAACAAACGCCGCCACGTTATCCAGCGCCATGTGCCCCATGTTGGTCCGAACCTCTTCGGTCGCAGTGCCCAGATGGGGCAACAGGGTGACGTTCTCCATATCGCGCAAGGCCTGAGGGACCGCAGGTTCGAATTCGTAGACGTCCAGCCCCGCCCCGGCGATCTGACCCGCCTGAAGGGCAGCGATCAGGGCGGCTTCGTCCACCACCTCTCCGCGCGCGATGTTCACCAGAATGGCTGCCGGGTTCATGGTCTCGAGCACCGTCGCGTTGATCAGATGGCGGGTTTCGGCCCCACCTGGCACGGCCAGAACCAGAAAATCGACCGACGCGGCCAGCGCAGGCAAATCCGCAAAGTATTCTGCATCGAAATCCAACTGCTTGGCGCTCCGGGACTGGTAGGCAATCTGCATCCCGAACCCGAAATGACACCGTCGGGCAATGGCCTGACCGATGCGCCCCATACCCACGATACCGACGCGCTTGCCGGTAACGTGATGCCCCAGCATCTGAGTGGGATGCCAGCCCTGCCACGCGTCAGACCGGACCAGACGTTCCCCCTCACCCGCGCGGCGTGCGGTGGACAGCAGCAGAGTCATCGCGATGTCTGCGGTGGCATCGGTGACGGCGCCCGGCGTGTTCGTGACCGTGACCCCCGCCGCGTTCGCCGCTTCGACGTCGATATGGTTGTAGCCCACACCGAAATTGGCCAACAGCTTGCAGCGTGGCGCAGGCACATCCGCAAACACGGCGGCAGAGAATTGGTCGCCCAAAGTTGGCACCACCACGTCGTAGTCTTCCAACGCCCGCTTCATCTCATCCTGTGACAGCGGCGAGGTGGAGCTGCGGATGTCGACCTCAAACTCGGCCTTTGCCCGCGCCTCAACTGCTGGCGTCATGGGACGGGTGATCCACAGTTTCATCAGTGCATCCGTCCGCCCAGCGGAACCTTTCCGTCCGGTCCGATCAACACGATCTCGCCGTTTTCGTCGGGCAGGCCCAAGACCAGCACCTCGGACATGAACTTGCCAATCTGGCGCGGAGGGAAGTTGACCACCGCCATGACCTGCTTGCCGACCAGAGTTGCCGGATCGTAATGCGCGGTGATCTGGGCCGAGGTCTTACGCTCGCCAATCTCATCGCCGAAATCGATCCACATCTTGATCGCGGGCTTGCGGGCTTCGGGGTAGGGCTCGGCCCGGATGACCTCGCCAACGCGGATATCGACTTTCATGAAGTCGTCGAAGGAAATCTCACTCACCGGACAGTTCCCTGGATCGGTCGGTCGCAGCCTTGACCGCGCGGTGCAGCAGATCGGGGAACCCTTCCTTCTCGTGCATCAGAACCTCAAGCGCGGCCTGCGTGGTGCCGTTGGGTGATGTCACATTGACCCTCAGTTGCGAAGGGTCCTCTTCCGCCGCCATCGCCAAGGCCCCTGCCCCGGCCACGGTGGATTTGGCCAGTTTCATCGCCAGATCATGCGGCAGGCCCTGCTCCTGACCCGCGGCGGCCAGCGTTTCGATCAGGTGGAAGACATAAGCCGGCCCCGAACCGCTGACGCCGGTCACCGCATCAATCTGCGCTTCGGCCGACAGGCGCACAGTCTCACCGATGGCCGAGAGCAGGTTTTCTGCCAGCGCCACATCATCTTCGGATGCATGGGTGTTGCCGATCATCGCCGTAATACCCTGACGGATCGCGGCAGGCGTGTTTGGCATCGCCCGCACAATCGGGGTGCCTGCACCCAGCACATCCTCGAACGTGGCAATCGATGTACCTGCCGCGACAGACACGAACAGGCTGCCGCCCCCGCCCAGCGCCTGTATGGCGGGCAATGCGTCGCCCATCATCTGCGGCTTGACGGCCACCAGAACCACGGCGGGTGCTTCCGGCAATGTGGTGTTGATATGGACGCCCTGCGCCTTCAGCCATTCTGACGGGTACGGATCGATCACCCAAACGGATGAGGCGGGCAGGCCGTGTTCCAGCCAACCCGCCAACATCGCGGACCCCATCTTTCCGCATCCCAACAGCACCAGGCCGTGTTCGGCCACGCGCGACATGTCCATGATTGCCCCTTCCCTGACGTAACGGTTCGGGGCAAAGCTTTACGCCCGGCCGTAAGCCTCTGCAATGGCAACCTGCATCGCATCTTCCGGGTCGCGATTGCCCCATGTCACCAGCTGGATCGCCGGGTAGTAGCGCTCGGCGCTCATGACAGCGGCGGTGATCATGGTATCGATCTGATCCGGGCTTGCCATCTGGCCACCGGCCAGCACCAATCCGTAGCGATAAACCATCAGCTTCTGGTTCGCCCAATATGTGAACGCCCCCGCCCAGCACTGATCATTCATCCTGTTCAGCAGCTCATAAAGCTCGCTCTCACGCTCGGACGGTGGTTCCATCTCGAACGAGCAGACCATGCGCAGCGTTTCATCATAGTTGGACCACGCCAGAGTAATGGAATATGTCCGCCACTGCCCCTCAACAGCCATGGCGATCTGATCGTCGCCGATGCGGTCAAAATCCCAGTCGTGATGTTCGGCCAGATGTTCAACAATATCGATCGGATGAAGGTCTTCTTCGAGAAACTGCTCGGAAAGGGCCATAATGCCACCTCACTAATCTCTAGCATTTCGGGGCTGGCAGCGCCCCAGCGCTAGTTGCCTGCTCTACAAGCCGGGCTTCCCCCATGGGCCTGTACTAAATATGGTGCGCCGCTGGATGGAATCTGGCAACCCTATTTCTTGGGGATAACAGCAATAAGTTGTGGAAAGTCAGCAACGGCGAACAAAATATTGGCACTTGCGCCAGCTTTGTCTTGATTAATTCCTGCAAGACGGCAAGATACACACCACCGCCCAATCCGGAGTTGGATTGCGCGGCGTTCGCTTTGTCTGAAAAACTTGGATTTGGACGTTACTTGTCCAGTTTCGACTCAAGCGCGGCGATGCGCGCCTCAAGTGCTGCATTCTCTTCCCGGGCCTTCTGGGCCATGGCGCGCACGGCATCAAATTCTTCACGGGTAACAAAGTCGCGGTCGGCCAGCCAGCGGTCGATCATGGACTTCATCGCATTCTCGGCTTCTTCCCGCGCGCCCTGCGCCACACCCATGGCGTTGGTCATCAGCTGGGAAACATCGTCGAGGATCTTGTTGCGGGTCTGCATGGTTATTCTCCGATTGCGGGCTTTTCCCTATATGGGGAATGATTGGCGCAGGCTCAAGGTTGACTTGCCCCGTAAACCCCGGGCAATGAGACGCACATGCAGGCTGTTCTGAATTTCCCCGATCTGTCACCCGAATTGTTCTCGATCTCACTCTTCGGGATAGAGTTCGCCTTAAGATGGTACGCGCTGGCCTATATCGCGGGTATTCTGATTGCCTGGCGGCTGGCCATTGTCGCGCTGCGCCGCCCTGCGCTGTGGCCCAATGACACGCCGCCGATGAAGCCCGAACAGCTGGACGACCTGCTGACATGGATCATTGTCGGTGTCATCCTTGGCGGTCGGCTTGGGTTTGTGCTGTTTTATCAACCGGCTTACTACCTGTCGCACCCGACCGAGATTCTGAAGGTCTGGCAAGGCGGAATGGCCTTCCATGGCGGTTTGCTGGGCGTCATCCTTGCGTCTTATCTATACGGTCGGCGTCACAAAATCCCGATCCTGTCGCTGGGCGATCTGGTCGCCTACACGGTTCCGCCCGGCCTGCTGCTGGGGCGGCTGGCCAATTTCGTCAATGCCGAGCTTTGGGGCCGACCCAGTGAGCTGCCATGGGCCGTGTTCTTCCCCGGCATGGCCGCGCAGGATTGCCCCGGCGTCGTCGCGGGAATGTGCGCTCGCCACCCCTCGCAGCTTTATGAGGCCGCGCTTGAGGGCGTTTTGCTGGGCGCGGTCCTGCTGTGGCTGGTCTACCGTCGCGGGGCCTTTCACGCACCGGGCCGGATCATGGGGGTGTTTCTGGCCGGGTACGGCGCTTCCCGCTTTATCGTTGAGTTCTTTCGGCAACCGGACGCGCAATTTGTCTCGCCCGGCAATCCGCTGGGTCTGGCATGGCATGTCGGCGGCTATGGCCTGACCATGGGGCAGTTGCTGTGCCTGCCCATGATCGCGCTGGGCTTATGGTTCGTCCTGCGCGCGCGGCACTCGGCATGAGTCTGTCGGACCACCTGATCGCGCGCATCCGTCAGGATGGCCCGATGAGCGTGGCTGAATATATGACCGACTGCCTGTTGCATCCCAAGCTGGGCTATTACAGCACCCGAGACCCGCTTGGGGCGCAGGGGGATTTCATCACTGCCCCCGAGATCAGCCAGATGTTTGGCGAGCTGATCGGGTTGTCGCTGGCCCAATGCTGGATCGATCAGGGACGCCCCGCGCCTTTTACCCTTGCCGAACTTGGCCCCGGACGCGGCACGCTGATGGCCGACGCACTGCGCGCCACGCGACAGGTGCCCGGTTTTCACGACGCGGCCGAGGTCTGTCTGCTGGAAGCGTCGCCTGCATTGCGTAAGGTTCAGGCCGAAACGCTGAACCAATTCGAGCCCCGATGGATCGAAAACACTGCCGACCTGCCGGAACAGCCCTTGTTCCTGATCGCCAACGAATTTTTCGACGCCCTTCCGGTTCGTCAGTTCATCCGTGACGGCGACGGCTGGCGCGAACGGCTGATCGGAGAATCGGACGGCGCGCTTGCCTTCGGTCTGGGCCCGAATGCGCCTCAGGTCGCGTTAAAGGACAGGCTAGGCGACACCAAAGACGGTGATCTTGTCGAACTCTGCGCGGCTGCAATCCCGATCATGACGGTCCTCGCCAGTCGTATTGCAACCCATGGTGGGGCCGCTTTGATCATTGACTATGGCGATTGGCATTCACTGGGCGACACCTTGCAGGCGCTAAAGGCGCATGAACAGTCTGATCCGTTAACCGATCCGGGGCAGTGCGATCTGACGGCGCATGTGGATTTTGAACCGCTGGCCATTGCCACACGCGCGGCAGGTTGCGCGCATACGCGGCTGACCCCTCAGGGTGTCTTCCTTGAACGGTTGGGAATCACGGCCCGGGCGCAGGCCTTGACGAAAGCCGTGGACGGTTCAACGCAAGAACAGGTGATTGCTGCACATCGCCGGTTGACGCATCCCGATGAAATGGGAAACCTGTTCAAAGTGCTGGGCCTGTATCCATCACATTCAGCACCACCGCCGGGACTGGAGCCATGACACTGGAAATTCTGACCTCTGAAATGCTCGCCCCCGTGCGCCACGGCTTTTTTACCCGCCGGGGCGGTGCGTCGTCCGGGATCTTTTCGGGGTTGAATTGCGGCCATGGATCGTCGGACCAAACCGAAGTGGTCGCACTGAATCGCAGACGTGTGGCAGAAGCCATGGAGGTGACGCCTGACGAACTGGTTGGCGTTCATCAGGTGCATTCCCCAACCGTCTTGACCATCGATGCCCCGATAAAGGGCGAGAAGCCCAAGGCCGATGCGGTCGTCACGGCAACGCCAAACCTTGCCCTGACGATTCTGACCGCAGATTGCCAACCGGTGCTGTTTGCCGATCCGGACGCCAATGTGATCGGGGCCGCCCATGCCGGGTGGCGCGGCGCGCTGGATGGCGTGCTCGAAGCCACTCTGGAGGCCATGGAATCACTCGGCGCGACACGCGATAACACCCGTGCTGTCATCGGGCCGTCAATCTCGCAGCGCGCCTATGAGGTCGGGCCCGAGTTTCTGGACGATTTTCTGGCCGATTCCCCCGAAAACAGCCGGTTTTTCGCCAATGGTCACGAAGACAGGCTGCAATTCGACCTGCCCGCGTTCGGCCTGCACCGGCTGCGACAGGCCGGTGTCGGGCACGCCGAATGGACCCGTCACTGCACCTATTCCGACCCGGATCGCTTTTATTCCTACCGCCGTGCGACGCATGCAAAAGAAGCCGATTACGGACGTCTGATTTCTGCGATCAGATTGTAGAATTAGCCTCGATTAAGGCAATCCCGCCACCTTTCCGCCACATTCATTGTGTTTACCTGAGGGCAGAATCGTAGCGTAATTTTTTGCCAGTACTCAGATGGTTATCTGACTTTCAGACATGTGAATTCTGGCACCTCAACACGGAGGATCTGTCAAACTTCACCTTCTGTCCTGATATTTTCCCGGATACGTCACATCACTGCCGCAAATCTGCGTCACATATGGGTTACAAAAGGAAAAAGGGGCGTCAGACCCCGCGTCAGAGCAGGATCAGAAATGAAATCGAAGTCTCGTTTTCTCAGCGCGGTTGTTGCGGCCGCGCAGGACCAGAAACTGGAAATGCCGTGGAAACGAGTTTCTAGCAATTCTGTCAGGGTCGCCCGCCGGTTGGCAGCGCGTCGCTGAAAATGAAGCCCTCGGGACCAAGCTGCCGGTCCTTTTGGGAAACGCGTGTCAGGGATGCTCCGACCTGATGTGCGTTCGGTCGCATAACGCTATGCGGCCTTTGGTTCAGGGGTGTGTGTGCGGGCAATTTCAGCCTGCAAAGTACGAGTTTGTCTGGGGGGTCAATGTGTTGACCAATGGAATGCGACGTTTTTCTCGCTGTGCACTGCGATTACGGGTGCCCAAAGGTCTCTCATTCATTTCAAGGCAAAGAACTGTTCCGTCAGGCGGGCCTGCACGGGGGCACGCCCCGTCTGTTCGGAAATTAGAGGGGAAGGAATATTAATGACTATTCCTAATTCACTGGCCCGCGCAGCCAGAAATGCCGTCGAAACGTCGGCTTTACTGCGCGAGGCTCCAAGACCAACCGCCAAACCCAAGGCGCAACTGCGCCGATACGAGGTTTGCACGCTGCTCGATAACGGGGATATCGCGCAGACACGCCACATCGCACCGGCTCTGCCCATGTTCGAAGACGCGTTTTGCGCCTTTTCGCGCGGCTCGCTGGTCGAGACAGAACAAGGACCGATGGCAATCGAAGATCTGTTGCCGGGGGATACGGTCCTGACGCAGGATGGCACATCGGAAACCATCGTTTGGAAAGGGTCAGTTACTCTGATCCCCGGGCGCGAGGATTCGCGGGGGCGCACACGACCTCTGACGCGAATCATGGCCGACACGTTTGGAATGCAAAAGCCGATGTCAGGCGTTATCGCAGGCCCGGCGGCGCGTTTGCTGGGGACACCTGCGCATTTGCGACACCTGCATGGCGACGCGCCGGTTTTGACGCCAGTTGCGGAATTTCAGGATGGGATGAGCGTGATTGAAACAATGCCGCCGACCCCGGTGGAACTGTTTCACATTTGCCTCAGAAAACATTCGGTCATTCGGGTTGATGGTTTACAGTTCGAAACCTATCACCCAGGAGTAAACGCGGTTCGGATGATCAGCCATTCCTTGCGGTCGATTTACCTGAACCTGTTCGCGCATATCGAATCGCTGAGCGATTTTGGCCCGCTGCTGATGCCGCGCGCCGGAGACGGAGAGGTGGACGCGATCACTGCGTAAACGTTAACGATTACTGCATCCTGGGGGCATTATGCAGATATTACTAAGTTGGATTGTATCCTTGGCGGTCGCAGCAATGCTGCCGCCCTGTCAAACACATCAGAATCAGATGCGGTTCACGCCGTCCGGTTCATGCGTTCTTCCAGAACGTCGAATGGCACGCCTGGTTCGTCTTTTGCGCCGCGGATAACAAGCGACGTTTTAACGCTGGCCACGTTCGGCGTGGTCAGCAACTCTCCGGTCAAGAACTGCTGAAAGTTGCTGAGATCGGGGGCCACGCATTTCAGAATGAAATCTACCTCGCCATTCAGCATGTGGCATTCACGGACCAATGGCCATTCACGGCACCGGTCTTCAAAAGCGCGCAGCTCGGCTTCGGCCTGACTGTCCAGACCGACCATTGCAAAAACCTGCACCTCAAACCCCAGTTCGCGCGCGCTGACTTCGGCGTGGTATCCGGTGATATAGCCGGATTCCTCCAGCGTGCGCACACGGCGCAAACAGGGCGGGGCCGAAATCCCGACGCGTTTGGCCAGTTCGACATTGGTCATGCGACCGTCTGCCTGCAACTCTGCCAGAATCTTACGATCAATCTCATCCAGCCGCGTCGTGACCATAAAATGCTCCTGATTTTTTCGGTTCTTATATCAGCACCCACCGAGTGCGCAATAATGTTTCGCAGGGGCGCAATATTATTCGGTGACGGGTCGCGAATTTGCCCGCGCCTGGGAAAATGAGCCCGGACAGGAAAGGGCTTTAAGCCCTGCCCCCGCGTCGCTATATCGGGGCGACGGGCAAACGGCCCAATTCAGGCAGTTCGAGCGGGGGTACAATGGCCGACACACGACACACCAAGGTTCTGATCATCGGATCTGGACCGGCAGGATATACCGCAGGCGTCTATGCCAGCCGGGCGATGCTGGAGCCCATTCTGGTGCAGGGAATCGAGCCCGGCGGGCAGTTGACCACCACGACCGAGGTTGAAAACTGGCCCGGCGATACCGAGGTTCAGGGCCCCGATCTGATGGTGCGCATGCAGGACCACGTCAAGGCGATGGGCTGCGAGGTGATCGGCGATATCATCAACGATCTGGATCTCAGCCAGCGCCCCTTCACCGCCAAGGGTGACAGCGGGACCACATACACGGCCGATGCCGTCATTCTGGCGACAGGCGCGCGCGCCAAGTGGCTGGGCCTGCCGTCGGAAGAGAAATTCAAAGGCTTCGGCGTTTCGGCCTGCGCCACCTGCGACGGGTTCTTCTATCGCGGGCAAGAGATCGTTGTGATCGGCGGCGGCAACACCGCCGTGGAAGAGGCGCTGTTCCTGACCAACTTCGCCAGCAAGGTGACGCTGATCCACCGCCGTGACGAATTGCGGGCCGAAAAGATCCTACAGGATCGCCTGTTAAAGAACGAAAAGATCGAGCCGCTGTGGTTTCACCAACTGGAAGAAGTGGTTGGCACCGATGCACCTTTAGGCGTCGAGGGTGTCCGCGTGAAAAACGTCAAGACCGGCGAGATCACCGAGATCCCCTGCAAAGGCGTCTTCGTCGCCATCGGCCACGCGCCCGCGAACGAGTTGGTCAAGGACACGTTGGACACCCATATGGGCGGCTATGTCGTGACCAAGCCGGGCTCGACCGAAACGTCCGTACCGGGCGTTTTTGCGGCGGGCGACCTGACCGACCACATCTATCGTCAGGCCGTGACCAGCGCCGGAATGGGCTGCATGGCCGCGCTGGATGCGGAACGTTTTCTGGCGGAACAGGAATAAGTCTGGGGCCAGGGGTGTGGCTGAACCCCACACCCTTGGCCGTTTTTCCCGCACCTATGCAGGTCGGCTTGACCCTTGCCGGGCGGCCCCGCACACTCGGCCCTGACGAAGCATTTGCGGGTACTGGCATTGGACAACGCACTCTGGCGCGGCGGGTGGGCAACCCGGCTCAGGATCGGCAGCGGTCTGGTTCTGTTCGTCTTTGCCTTCTTCCACTTCATCAATATCGGTCTGGGCCTGTTTCACACCGACTATCTGCACGGGATGCAGGATGGCCGAAAAGCGGTCACACGGCATGATTTCGTCAGCGTCTTGCTCTATGCGGCGCTGATCGTGCATGCGGGGTTGTCGCTGGCCTCGATCGCCCAGCGCAGAACGCTCAGGATGCCGCTCAGCACCGCGTTGCAGATCGTGCTGGGCCTGCTGATCCCGCTGCAACTGATTTCCCACATCATTCACACGCGCGTCGCCCACGAGATTTACGGCGTCAATGATGAGATGGGCTATATCATCATCCTGATGTGGCCCAGCTCGGCAGTCTGGATGCAAAGCCTGCTGCTGTTGATTGTATGGGTCCATGGCTGCATCGGGTTGCACATGTGGCTGCGCCTGACGTCGTGGTGGTCGAAAACCGTGCCCTACCTGATCGGCGTTGCGGTCTTTGTTCCGTCGTTCGCGCTGGCGGGCGTTCTGACCGAGGGCCGGCGCATCTGGGCCGATTTCGCGGATGAGTTTCTGCGACAACAATATATCGAGCATTACAACTGGCCCTCACCCGAAGCCTTCCAAACCATGTTCACGGTCAAGGATAACGCGGTTCTGGCCTTTCTGATCACTCTGGGCGCTTGCGGGGCCATCTTTGTCGGGCGCAAGCTTTGGCGTCGCAGGCACTCGGTTCGCATCAAATATGCACGTGGGCCCGAGGTCGTCGCAGAAAAGGGCATGACCTTGCTGGAAATCTCACAAGCCAATGGCATTCCCCACACTGCGCTGTGTGGCGGCAAGGGGCGGTGCACCACCTGTCGCGTCATTGTCGAAGAGGGCGGCGCCCAGCTTGAGGCCCCCAGCGATGTCGAGGCCCGCAGTCTGGCAGCGGTCGGGGCCTCTGCGCAAACACGGCTGGCGTGCCAGATTCACCCGACCGAGCCGCTGACCGTCTTTCGCGTGTTTCGCCCCGATGGCGGGCGCAATCGGGGCCATGCAAGCCAAGGGCAGGAACGGCAACTGGCCGTTCTGTTTTTGGACATGCGCGGGTTCACGGCCCGCACGACCGGCCAATTGCCCTATGACATCGTCTTTCTGTTGAACCGGTTTTTCGATGCAATCGTTCCAGCCATTACCGACGCAGGCGGCATTGTCGACAAATACATGGGCGATGGCCTGCTTGCGGTGTTCAACAAGCCCGACGCAACGGCGTCAGCGAAGGCCGGGTTGCGGGCGGCGATAGAGATCAGCCTGGCGCTGGACAGCTTCAATCAACGGCTAGAGGCTGAAGGCAGCCCCGGCATCCGCATCGGCATGGGCTTGCATCTGGGCGATCTGGTGTTGGGTGAGATCGGCGCGGCGGGCCATGCCTCGCAAACGATTATCGGCGATGCGGTCAACGTCGCCAGCCGCCTGGAAAGCGAAACCAAGGCGCTGGGCGTCGAGTTGTTGGTGTCGGACGAGTTGCTGCAAGCCGCTGACCTGACAATCAACCCCGACCGCATCCGCCTGTTCCAATTGCGCGGCGTCAGCCAACCCGTACCGGCGCTGCCGGTCACCCGTGCCGCCGACCTGCGCGAGGCATCGGTGACACAAGAACAGGCATACTCTGGCTGACCCGAAATCGCATTCGGTCCGGAACTGCGGTCGCAATCCGACGTAGCATATGGAAAATCCTTCCATTTCGGAGGAAATCAGCGCATATCGTCCTTTGTTTCACAACCGCTTGTGGACTTCGGGCCAAAGTCGGGGCAAACGCCCCTCAAAAGACCGAGAATCACCGGCAATCCAACACTGCGACAAGAGTATTCTGATGACGATGTTAAGTAATCTGGCCCCGATCCCTGAATTGTATGTGTCCTACGAGTCGGCACAGAAACTGAAGGTCGACGCCGCCGATCTGACCAGCTGGGATCTGAGCCCGCGCCAAATCTGCGATCTGGAACTGCTGATGAATGGCGGGTTCAACCCGCTCAAAGGCTTCCTGTCCGAGGCCGATTACGACAACGTCGTCGAGAATATGCGTCTGGCCGATGGCACCCTGTGGCCGATGCCAATCACGCTGGACGTCAGCGAGGATTTTGCAGACAACATCGAGCTGGGTCAGGATATTGCCCTGCGCGATCAGGAAGGCGTTATTCTGGGCACCATGACCGTGACCGACCGCTGGACGCCGGACAAGGCACGCGAGGCTGAAAAGGTGTTTGGCGCCGATGACGACGCGCACCCTGCGGTGAACTATCTGCACAACGTCGCCGGTAAGGTCTATCTGGGTGGTCCCGTTGTCGGCATCCAGCAACCGGTGCACTATGATTTCCGCGCCCGCCGCGACACCCCGAACGAGCTGCGCGCCTATTTCCGCAAGCTGGGCTGGCGTCGCATCGTTGCGTTCCAAACCCGCAACCCGCTGCACCGTGCACATCAGGAACTGACCTTCCGCGCCGCCAAGGAAGCGCAGGCCAACCTGTTGATTCACCCGGTTGTCGGCATGACCAAACCGGGCGATGTGGACCACTTTACCCGCGTCCGCTGCTATGAGGCGGTGCTGGACAAATACCCCGCGTCCACCACCTCGATGTCGCTGCTGAATCTGGCGATGCGCATGGCTGGCCCGCGCGAGGCGGTCTGGCACGGCCTGATCCGCGCCAACCACGGCTGCACCCATTTCATCGTCGGCCGCGACCATGCTGGCCCCGGCAAGAATTCCGCCGGTGAGGATTTCTATGGTCCCTATGATGCACAGGACCTGTTCCGTCAGTTCCAGGATGAAATCGGCGTCGAAATGGTCGACTTCAAACACATGGTCTATGTGCAGGAACGCGCCCAGTACGAACCGAATGACGAGATCGCCGACAAGGATAACGTCACGATCCTGAACATCTCGGGCACCGAACTGCGCCGCCGTCTGGCTGAAGGTCTGGAAATTCCGGAATGGTTCAGCTTCCCCGAGGTTGTGGCCGAGCTGCGCAAGACCAAGCCGCCGCGCAGCCAGCAGGGCTTTACCGTGTTCTTCACCGGCTTTTCGGGCTCGGGCAAATCCACCATCGCCAACGCGCTTATGGTCAAGCTGATGGAGATGGGTGGCCGTCCGGTCACGCTGCTGGATGGGGACATCGTTCGTAAGAACCTGTCATCCGAGCTTGGTTTCTCGAAAGAGCATCGCGACCTGAACATCCGCCGCATCGGCTATGTCGCGTCCGAGATCACCAAGAACGGTGGTATCGCCATTTGTGCTCCGATCGCGCCCTACGCCACCACCCGTCGCGCGGTGCGCGAAGATGTCGAGCAGTTCGGTGCTTTCTGCGAGGTTCACGTGGCCACCAGCATCGAGGAATGCGAACGGCGCGACCGCAAGGGCCTGTATAAACTGGCGCGTGAGGGCAAGATCAAGGAATTCACCGGCATCTCGGACCCCTACGACGTGCCCCAGAACCCCGAGCTGACGGTCGAGACCGAGAATGTGGATGTGGACAACTGCGCCCATCAGGTTCTGTTGAAGCTGGAAAGCATGGGCCTGATCGCCGCGACCTGATCTAAAGGCAAATTGAATGAAAAGCCCCCGCTTCGCCGGGGGCTTTTTTTGTTTCCAAACTGTCACCGAGCCAAGTTTCGTTTAGCCTTAGCCCAAATCGACCTGTCCGCGCATCAGGATATGACCACAGCCTGCCACCTTGATCCCGGTCATGGCATCACGCGGCCCGACGCGGGTGACCGTCGCCTGCCCGGGACGGCCCATATCGTGGCCCTGCTCGGCAATAAAACTGTCCTTGTCCATCAAGCCGTATTTCCACAGGTAAGCCGCCATCGCGCCGGTTGCTGATCCGGTGAATGGATCCTCGGGCGGGCTGGGCGGTGCCAGCAACAGGCGCGAGAACGTGTCCCCCTCAGATGTCGCGCCTTGCAGCGTCACCAGAAACGGTTCCGCCATGTCCGAGCCCGAATAGCCAGCGGCGGCGGCTACTTCTCGCAATGGCCCTTCATCCAGCCGTGCCGCGCGCAGGGCATCGTGATCGCGCAGGACCGTGATACAGAACGGCAACCCGGTGGAAACCAGTTGCGGCGGCGAGATAATGGCACTTTCCGGCAGGCTGATGGCCGAGGCCACCAATTCCGCTGGAACATGTACGCCGAACTGCGGCGCGACTTGCGTCATTTCGATCTGGTCCCCGATCAACCGGATCGACACAATCCCGGCCCCGGTTTCCAAGGTCAGCGCATCGCCCGAAATCATCCCGCGCGACCGCATCGCGGCAACTGTCGCAATTGTCGGATGCCCGGCAAAGGGAATCTCACGGCTGGCCAGAAAGTACCGGACGCGAATATCGGCCACCTCGGACGGGCCGGTAAAGGTGCATTCTACCAGCGAGGTTTCCCGGACATAGGCCATGCACACATTCTCGGGCAGTTCCGCGCCTTCGTGCACCACGGCACAGCCGTTACCGCCAAAGGCCCGGTCGCTGAACGCGTCTACCCAATCGAAGTCAAACCAGCTCATGCGAAAACTCCCTGACACAGATGATGCGGCGGCGTCCGCCTGTGGTCATGTGTCGCGCGTGTCGCTGGGAATGTCACGCCCTATCCGGTGTGAAGGGGCCGTTCAGTGAACGGCCACCGGGGACAGGTCATGCTGTCGGGCCAGCACAAAGGCCAGCTTGCGGTCGGCCACCAGCGCCAATTGCTGGCCATCCGAGTCGTGTACCGCATAAAGCTGATCCAAATCGCCTGCCTGATCGCGCAGATCACGCGGCAGATCGGCCACCTCGACCGTTTTGACATAAACGATACGGTCGCCTTCGGTGTTGATCTCAATCGGTGTATTCATTGCTCTTACCCCTTCCGTATGTTGATTGTCTGAACCACGGTTTCCGGCACGGCGCGGGTCAGATCCACATGCAGCAGACCGTTTTCCATAATCGCCTCACCGACCTCGACACCGTCCGCCAGCACGAACATGCGCTGAAACTGACGCGCCGCGATGCCACGGTGCAGGAATATGCGCCCCTCGCTGTCGTCGCGTTGACGGCCCCGGATCACCAGCTGGCGATCCTCGATCGTGATCGACAGATCCTCTTCCGCGAACCCGGCCACCGCCAGAGTGATGCGGTACGAAAAGTCCGAGGTCTGTTCGATGTTGTAGGGCGGATACCCTTCATTACCAGCCTTTGCAGACCGTTCCAGAAGGCGTTCCAACTGCTCGAACCCCAAAAGATGCGGGTAAGAGCCAAGAGTAAGTTTTGACACGTTTTCTCGTCCTTTATTGCCAAAGCGACGTGTTGTGCGGCCCCGTTCCGGCAACCGCGCATAATAGAATATGGGAAGAAACCAGGATGTCCACAAGGTCTGGCGCGATAACGTCTGACACACTATCTTGTTGATGACGCACCACAACCAGCCCGAGTCGCCAATGAACGCGCCCACCGACCTTTCGATGAAAACAGATGACGTTCTGCGGGTTGAGCTTGAGGTTTTCCGACGACAGCACCGCGATCTGGACGAAGCTATCGAGGCGCTGCAATCCACCGGAACGGCGGATCAACTGACGATCAAACGGTTGAAAAAGCAGAAATTGCGGCTGAAAGACATTATCCGTCTGATCGAGGATCGCCTTACCCCGGACATCATCGCCTAACGCATTGCCACGAAGGCGGATTTGGATATAGTGCGCGCTCTGCAAACGGGCGGGGATTTAGCGGATGGGTAACGTCAAGGTCGGGATCATCATGGGCAGCCAGTCGGACTGGCCCACGATGAAAGAAGCCGCAGATATTCTGGACGAGTTGGGTGTGGCTTATGAAAAGCGCATCGTGTCGGCCCATCGCACACCGGACCGTCTTTGGGACTATGGCAAAACCGCTGTTGAACGTGGTCTGAGCGTGATTATTGCCGGTGCAGGCGGTGCGGCGCATCTGCCGGGCATGATGGCGTCGAAAACCCGCGTGCCGGTGATCGGAGTTCCGGTGCAGACACGGGCCTTGTCGGGGGTCGATTCGCTTTATTCCATCGTGCAGATGCCCAAGGGGTTTCCTGTTGCTACCATGGCGATCGGATCGGCGGGCGGCGCAAATGCGGGGCTGATGGCTGCCGGTATTCTGGCCCTGCAGGATGACGCTTTGGCCGAACGGCTGGATGCGTGGCGCGCGGCCCTGTCAGCCTCAATCGCTCAAGAGCCCGAGGGATGAGCCGCATCGGCTTTGTCGGAACCGGGCACATCGCAGCGCCGATGGTGCGTTTTCTGGCGGCCAAGGGGCATGACATCTGCGTCACCCAGCGCAACGCCGAGGTGTCCTCGCAACTGAAATCGGAACTCGGCGTGACAGTCACGGACCCGCAAACCGTGATTGACGCCTCTGAGATCGTCTTTCTGTGCCTGCGCCCTCATGTGGCCGCCGACATTCTGACCCCGCTGACGTTCCGCGCCGATCAGCAAATCGTGTCGGTCATGGCTGCAGTCCCTTCGGATCAACTGGCCGAGCTTTGCGCACCTGCGAAGGATTTTGTTCAAACCATTCCTCTGGGCTTTCTGGAAACCGGCGGGTGCCCTCTGGCCGCATTGGGCAATGATCGCCTTCTGGCCGATCTGTTCGAGCCGGAAAACCCCGTGATCAGGGTCGAGAGTGAGGCCGCCCTGAATGCCCATTTCGCGATTTGCGCCATGGTGCCGGGCCTGCTGGATCTGATGGCAACCGGGTCGGAATGGCTGGCCGGGCAGACAGGCGACGCAGACAGTGCGGAATTTTATACAACACAGCTGTTCTCGGGCTTTCTTTCCGCGATGGAAAAAGGCAAAGCGGGGCGACTGGCGGCCGAACGAGATGCGCTGGCCACCGATGGAACGCTGAGCCTGCAAATGACCGAGAGTTTACGTTCGGGCAAAGCACATGACGCGCTGAACGCGGCCCTGGCGGCGATTGGCAAACGGTTGGAGACCTGATGATGACAAAGATGCTCGCCCCCGGCGCAACGATTGGAATTCTGGGCGGTGGTCAATTGGGCCGGATGCTATCGGTTGCGGCGGCACGGCTGGGCTTTGTCAGCCATATCTATGAGCCCGGCGCAAACCCGCCTGCGGGACAGGTCGCAGATCGGGTGACAACGGCGGCCTATGACGATGCCGAGGCGCTGAAAGCCTTCGCGGAATCGGTCGATGTCATCACCTATGAATTCGAAAACATCCCCACCGAGGCGCTGGACATTCTGGAAGCCCACCGCCCCATTCGCCCCGGACGCGAGGCACTGCGGGTCAGTCAGGACCGCCTGACCGAAAAGACATTTCTTCAGGATCTGGGACTGAACACTGCGCCCTTTGCGGACATCACCGATATGGCCAGCCTTGAGGCCGCGATTGACCAAATCGGCGCGCCTGCCATCCTGAAAACCCGCCGCTTTGGCTATGACGGCAAAGGACAGGCGCGCCTGAGCACGCCCGAGGATGCCGAGACGGCTTTGGCCGACATGGCCGGAGCACCTGCGATTCTGGAAGGCTTCGTCAATTTCAGCCACGAGGTATCAATCATCGCGGCGCGCGGTCTGGACGGTCAGGTGGCCTGTTTCGATCCCGGCGAAAATGTCCATCGCGATGGCATTTTGCGTACAACGACCATCCCTGCCCGACTGCGGCCTGCGCAACGCAGCGACGCGATCCTGCTGGCGGCCAATATTCTGAACGCGTTGGACTATGTCGGCGTGATGGGTGTCGAGCTGTTTGTGACGCCAGAGGGCCTGATCGTGAATGAAATCGCCCCGCGCGTCCACAACTCGGGCCACTGGACGCAGAATGGCTGCGCCGTGGATCAGTTCGAACAGCATATCCGGGCAGTAGCTGGCTGGCCTCTGGGTGATGGCCAACGTCATTCGGACGTGGTGATGGAGAACCTGATTGGTGACGACATGGACCGCGTACCTGAATTGGCGCAGGAACGGGATGTCGCCCTGCATCTGTATGGCAAGGCCGAGGTCAAGCCGGGCCGCAAGATGGGTCATTTCAACCGGATCGTTCGGGGCTGAAAATCGCGCTGACGCGCGATGCCTCCGGCGGAGGTATTTTTGAACAGAAGAAGGCGGGCCGGGATCAGGTGATGAACCGGGCCGCGATATCTCCGGACATGTAGCTGACGCGCCCTGCCGCCAGCGTCGCGGCGACACGGTAGGTTTGCGCGTCCAGAATGACCAGATCGGCGCGTTTGCCCGGTTCAAGCGTGCCGCGATCCGTCAGGCCAAGAACACTTGCGGGACCGGACGAGATCAGGCCCCACGCGCCTGCCAAATCCAGAACGCCGGACTTGGCCAGCATCAGCGCGGCACGGCGGGGGCTGGGATAGTGGTAGTCCGACGCCAGAGCGTCGCAAAGGCCCATCGCGACAAGTTCGACCGCGCTTGCATTCCCTTTGTGCGACCCACCGCGCACAACGTTCGGCGACCCGAGTATGACGTGATCACCGGCCAGGCGCGCGGCCTCGGCCGCCTCCAACGTTTCCGGAAACTCGGCGATCAGGGCACCCTGATCCCGCCACCAGGCACGGGTCTCGGCGGTTGCGTCGTCATGGCTGCCCAGACGAACACCCATTTCCGAGAGCTCGGCGCTGAGCGCCTCAACCGCTGCGGGAACGTCACCCCGGCGCGCGTGCATGTCGAGAAGCAATTCGAAATGCGCGTCAGGATTGCGTCCGGCTTTCAACGCCTGCCCGGTCAGGCGCGGCGGCTTTTTGCCCTGGGCCAGCCGGTCATGTGGCAAGTGGTCGTTGAACACCACGTAAGGGACCTGCCAATCGGCGATGCGCCGGGCCATACCAGCGTAATCGTCGAGCATATTGGTCTCGAACCGCAATTGCGGGATCAGATCGGTGACTGTGTCGGTTTTGACGGCCCGGATCGCCTCAAACACCTGCCCCGCGAACTCCGGGCCCCGCACACCGCCTTCCCAGCTGTAGAACTGGGCCAGCACGGCGGTCGTGATCCCGTTTGCGGCCAGTTCGGCCTCGACGGACAGGATGCCTTCGTTCATCTGCTTCATCGCACCACGACGCGGGGCGATGTGGCGTTCGAATCCGTCGCCGTGAAGGTCGATGATCCCCGGCAGAACGAGATAGCCGGACAGGTCAACCTCGCGCCCGACCTGCGTTTCCTGCACCTGCCCGTCGGCGATCGAAAGCGGCGCGCGAGACAGACCCTCTTGCGGCAACAGCACCTCTGCGCCGGTCAGCGTAAGGTTTAGGCGGGTCATCGCGTCGGTTCCGAGTCAGGCTCGGAACAATCTTCGCCGATACAGATTTCTTCGATGACGTCGAGCACGCTGTCGAGCCACGTGATTTGCGGATCAAACTGTCCGAATTCGATGAAATGCAGCGCCTGCGCCATGACGCGTGGGTTGTTCATCATGAAGGTATGCGTGACCGGCAAAACGATGTGATCTGCCATGCCGTCGAGCTTCGTTGTCTCAACCGACACTTTGCCATCATCGGGACCGTCGATCAGCGATGAGAACAAAGGGTTCAGAGAATTCTCGCCCGCGATCACGCCCAGATCGAAATCCACGGCAGGCAGTTTGCGCGGGATGCCTTCCGGACCCGTTCCCAGTTGCAATCCGGCGGGGCCGTTCAGATAGCCGAACACTTCCCACGCACTGAGTTCGTCGACCAGTTGGCTGCCCTGATTGGGCGGGCCCAGCATGACTGCGCGACCCATGTTTTCGGGATGGTTGTCCTGCAACCAATAGCGCAACAGGATGCCGCCCATCGAATGCGCCACAACGTTGGCCTCGTCCTCACCACAGGCCGCAAACGCGTCCGGCAGGGTTTGTTCGGCCAGTTCGGGTATGCCCATGTCGGTCGACGGGTATCCGGGCCGAACGACCGTATAATCATGGGCCTTGAACAGCTGCTCCATCACCGAAAATGACGCCTCGGTCCGTGCCAGCCCATGCAGCAGGATCACGCATTTCGCACTTGCCGCGGCAGGCAGACACAGGAAAATCAGGGCGCACAGAAGTCTCATACCCGCCCAATAGCGCCGATCTGAAGCTGTGGAAAGACCTACCCTCGGGTCCGGCGCAGAACGGCCAGGGCGATTCCGCCCAGAACCAAAGCCGTCCCTGCCACCAGGCGCGGGCCAGCAACCTCGCCCAACAAGACAACACCTCCGACGATGGCGATCACCGGCACGCTGAGTTGAACCACCGCCGCAACCGACGGGGAAAGCTGCGGCAGCACACGGTACCAAAGCGCATAGCCCAGGCCCGATGTCACGCCCCCAGACAACGCGGCCAGCAGATACCCCAAACCGGTCATTTGCCAATTGCCACCCATACCGACCAGCACCAGCCCTGTGATCGGCAAGGCAACCACAAAGTTCGCAGCCGTGCCTGCCAGCGCGTCCGGTTCGGACCGTCCTGCCAAGGAATACACCGCCCAGCCCAACCCGGCCGCAACCATCAGCCCCGCGCCCAGCGCATCGACGTGAACCGAACCGCTGGGCCACAGCACATAGGTCAGACCCGCCAACGCAATCCCGGCCCCTGCGACCTGCCGCATGGTCGGCGTCGCCCCCATGATTGCGCCGACGGCAAACATGGTAATCTGCACAACCGCAAACAGGATCAACGCGCCCAGACCCGCGTCGAGGGTCAAATAGGCCAGCGAAAACCCGATCATATAGAGGGACAACGATCCAGCCCCCACAATCCGCCTGCGCGAACGCAGCGGTAGTGCGACGCCGCGCAGCAGTACCAACGCCCACAGAACCGCCGCACCGGACATCACCCGAAACACTGCGAAGCTGGCCGGGTCACTGGCGCCGCTGTCAATCGCCAGCCGGTTCAGGATCGAGTTCGCCGCAAAGGCGCACATGGTCAGGGCGGTCAGCAGAAGCAATCTCATTCCAACCGCATAGCCGGTTCCGCTGGGTTTGCACACTCACATTGCCTCAGCCGACCCAAATCTTCTTCTATTCAAAAATACCTCCGCCGGAGGCATAGCCGCGCAGCGGCTATTCAAAACGAAACGGGGCCGCCCGAAGGCGACCCCATAACTCAGTCTTCCAAAAAGACGACGTCTTACATCATGCCGCCCATGCCGCCCATGTCGGGCATGCCGCCACCGGGTGCTGCGCCTTCTTTGGCAGGCTTGTCGGCAACCATTGCTTCGGTGGTGACCAGCAGGCCAGCAACCGATGCCGCATCTTCCAGAGCGGTGCGGACAACTTTGGCCGGGTCGATCACGCCGAACGAGAACATGTCGCCATATTCTTCGGTCTGAGCGTTGAAGCCAAATGCAGCGTCCGACGATTCACGGACCTTGCCAGCAACAACCGCACCGTCAACACCTGCGTTTTCAGCGATCTGGCGCAGCGGCGCTTCGATGGCCTTGCGAACGATGTTGATACCCGCGTTCTGGTCAGCGTTTGCACCTTCCAAAGCTTCCAGTGCTTTACCGGCCTGAACCAGCGCAACACCACCGCCCACGACAACGCCTTCCTGCACAGCAGCGCGGGTCGCGTTCAGAGCATCGTCCACACGGTCCTTACGCTCTTTCACTTCGACTTCGGTCATGCCGCCGACGCGGATCACGGCAACACCGCCTGCCAGTTTGGCAACACGCTCTTGCAGCTTCTCACGGTCGTAGTCGCTGGTGGTTTCTTCGATCTGAGTGCGGATCTGGCCAACGCGGGCTTCGATCTCGGCTTTCTCGCCTGCACCGTCAACGATGGTGGTTTCGTCTTTGGTGATTTCGATTTTCTTGGCGGTGCCCAGCATGTCCATGGTGACGGACTCAAGCTTCATGCCCAGATCTTCGCTGATGACCTGACCGCCGGTCAGGATCGCGATGTCCTGCAGCATGGCTTTGCGGCGATCGCCGAAGCCCGGTGCCTTGACAGCAGCAATTTTCAGGCCGCCGCGCAGTTTGTTGACAACCAGAGTTGCCAGCGCTTCGCCTTCAACGTCTTCTGCGATGATCAGCAGCGGCTTCTGCGACTGGATTACCTGCTCCAGCAACGGAACCATCGGCTGCAGCGAGGACAGTTTCTTTTCGTGCAGCAGGATCATGCAGTCGTCGAGCTCTGCGATCATCTTGTCTGCGTTGGTGACGAAGTAGGGCGACAGGTAGCCGCGGTCGAACTGCATACCTTCGACAACATCGGTCTCGGTTTCCAGACCTTTGTTTTCTTCGACGGTGATAACGCCTTCGTTGCCAACCTTCTGCATCGCATCCGCGATCTGCTGGCCAATCTCGGCTTCGCCGTTGGCCGAGATGGTGCCAACCTGAGCAACTTCGGCCGAGTCTTTGACTTCACGCGATGCGTCTTTGATGCCCGCAACAACCTTGGCAGTTGCCAGGTCGATGCCGCGCTTCAGGTCCATCGGGTTCAGGCCAGCTGCAACCTGCTTGAGACCTTCGCGAACGATGGCCTGTGCCAGAACAGTTGCGGTGGTGGTGCCGTCGCCGGCTTCGTCATTGGTGCGGCTGGCGACTTCTTTCACCATCTGCGCGCCCATGTTTTCGAACTTGTCTTCCAGTTCGATTTCCTTGGCAACCGAAACACCGTCTTTGGTGATGCGCGGTGCGCCGAAGGATTTGTCCAGAACCACGTTGCGGCCTTTGGGGCCCAGGGTCACTTTGACAGCGTCGGCCAGGATGTTCACGCCTGCCAGCATGCGGTTACGGGCATCGGTGTCGAACTTGACGTCCTTTGCAGCCATGTCGTTTCTCCTTGAGAAATAAGTTGGAAATGAAGATCAGAGAAAGCGTTTGGGCTTACTCGATGATCCCCATGATGTCGCTTTCTTTCATCATCAGCAGCTCTTCGCCGTCGACCTGAACCTCGGTGCCCGACCATTTGCCGAACAGGATCTTGTCGCCAGCTTTCACAGCCATTGCGATCAGCTCGCCGCTGTCCTTGCGCGCGCCTTCGCCGGTTGCGACGACTTCGCCTTCGCTTGGCTTTTCTTTTGCGCTGTCAGGAATGATCAGGCCGCCTGCGGTTTTCTCTTCGCTTTCTGTACGGCGAACCAGCACACGGTCATGAAGCGGTTTCAATGCCATCTTTGCAGCTCCTTGGGCTCAAAGTTTATCTATCCTCCCCTCACCGGCTGGTGAGGCGTTAGCACTCGGGGTGTGTGAGTGATAACGACGCATAGCTAGGGGGTCTGAAACCCCGAGTCAACAAGCCGATACGGATTTTTTGCCACAAAGGGTCAGTCGGCCTGTTCCCAACTGTAAGCCCAGTGTTTCAGGCCCTTGGACCCTGCATCCGACAATGCATAGATGCCTTTTTCGACCTTGTCGAACCAGCCGTAATGGTTTTCGCGCATCAAACGGGTGGCGGCGGGCACGCCGGTGGCCGATGCGACCGCAGCCCCCTTGGTGGCACCATGTTCAGCCAGATGGGCGGCGCATTTCAGCGCATCCTGCCGATAGGCCGTAACGATCCCATGACGGGTTGCGCCGCCCGCGTTTGGGTCCCCTTCCAACCGGTCAAATTCGCGCAACATCCGCGCGGCCTTGGCTTTGTTCTTGCGCGGCGCATACGGGCCGGGATCGCACTGAACCTCGACAACCCCATCCTTGCGAACAGTGATCAGGCCCAGCCCCAATCTGCGGCACAGGGCCAGATTGTCCCGCAAGGCACGCCGGGCCGTGCGTCCGGTCGGTTTGCTGACCCCCAGATACACCTGATCGCTAATCCGCAGCCGCGCGACAGCCTGATGGAACAAGGCCAGTGAGAACCGCAGTTTCAACTCGACGATCACCGGCTCGGACCCGTCGCGCATGGCGACAATATCGGCTGCGCCGACCTCACCTTTGACGGTATAGCCCTGCCCCTCCAACATTGCCTTGATCGGGGGGTAAAGATCCTGCTCGCGCTCCATGCGCCCATGCTATGCGTTTTGGGCTGAAATGCCAGACGGGTTGCCTTGAATATGCTGCATTTGCATGACTACATCCTTGGTCGTCCCGCCTGACAAATCTCTGAGGTTCATCCATGCGTCTGTTGGCCCTGTTCGGTTTTCTGCTACTCCCCATGACGGCCAACGCCGCGTGTGAGGGGCATGATGTGCGCCCGCTTATGTCCGAAGCGGACCGCTCGGAACTGCATCAGGCACTGGCTGACATCCCCTATCCGGAAGGAAACCACTGGATCGCCCGCAAGGGCGACACCACGCTGCATCTGATCGGCACATTGCACACAAACGACGCGCGCATGGATGCGGTGGTCGAACGGTTGGCGCCAACCTTGAGCCGGGCCGACGCCTTTTATTTCGAGGTCACTCAGGCCGAGATGAACACGTTTGAGCAGGGCTTGGCCAAGGACCTGAGCCCGGTAATGATCACTTCGGGGCCCACATTGATTGAGCTGATGAGTGCCGAGGATTGGGCCGCCCTGTCAGGGTCGCTGACGGAACGGGGCATTCCAAGCTGGATGGCCGCCAAGATGCGGCCCTGGTTTCTGAGCATGATGCTGGGCATTCCGCCCTGCCTGATGCAGAACCCCGACGCGAAATACGGCATGGACGCGCGTCTGACAGATCTGGCCGAGGCCAACGGCATCCCCCAGCACTCGCTGGAACGGATCGAAGACCTGATGACCATGTTCGACGATCTGCCGCTGGATCAGCAGGTGGACTCGTTGGTGCGACTGGCCGGGGCGATGCAAAGCGACGCCAATCATCTGACCACCATGGCCAATGCCTATCTGGAGGAACAGCACGCCCAGATCCTGCAACTGGCGCGGTTGCAGGGGCTTGAGGCCTCGGGCCTGTCGGAAACCGAATACAACGCGGAATGGGACCAGTTCGAACATAAACTGCTGGTGACCCGCAACGCGAATTGGATGAGGCATATTCTGGCCATTCAGGATCAAACCGCCGTCATCGCCGTGGGTGCCGGGCATCTCAGCCATGATTTCGGTCTTCTCGCCTTGCTGGAACAGGAAGGATACGCCCTGACCCGCGCGCCGTTCTGACCCAGGCGCATAGCAGACCAACAGTCGCAGCAGGCCGCAACCGGGTGACAAGCGGTGCCTTGCGCCCTATAAGGCGCGCAAATTTCCAATCCTCAGGATAGCTGACATGACAACCCTCGTATTTGGCCACAAATCTCCCGACACAGACTCGACCGGTTCTCCGATCCTGTGGTCGTGGTACCTGAATGAAGTGAAAGGCGAACAGGCCGAGCCCGTTCTGCTGGGCGAACCCAACACCGAAGCGGCTTATATGCTGCAACGCTGGGACCTGCCCAAGCCGCGTATCATCGACGATGTCGAGGCCGACGCGCCGGTTGTTATCGTGGACACCAACAACCCGGCGGAACTGCCCGCCAGCGTCAACAGCGCCGACATCCGCGCGATCATCGACCACCACAAGCTGGTCGGCGGGCTGGAAACCAAGGGCCCGATCGACATCACCGTGCGCCCGCTGGCCTGCACGGCAACCATCATGGTTGACCTGATGGGCGACTATGCCGCCAAGATGCCCGAAGCCGTCAAAGGCGCGGCGCTGACCTGCATCTTGTCGGACACGCTGGAATTCCGCTCGCCCACCACCACCGCGCATGACCGCGCCGTGGCCGAGAAGCTGGCGGCTGAACTGGGTCTGGACGTCTCGGCCTATGCGGCTGACATGTTTGCAGCGAAGTCGGATGTGTCCTCGTTCTCGGACGCCGAACTGATCCGCATGGACAGCAAGGAATACGAAGTCGACGGCACCAAGTTCCGCGTTTCTGTTCTGGAAACCACCGCGCCGGGCGTTGTGCTGGACCGAAAAGACAGCCTGGCTGCATCCATGGTCGATGTGGCAAAGGAGGACGGTGTTGATCAGGTGCTTCTGTTCGTCGTGGACATCCTGAACGAAGAGGCCACCTTGCTGGTCCCGAACGATCTGGTCAAGACCGTTGCCGAGAAAAGCTTTGGTGCATCGGTTGAGGGCGACGCCGTTGTCCTGCCCGGCATCATGAGCCGCAAGAAACAGATCATCCCGAACCTGAAGGTCTGATCTTCTGCCATACCCGTGTGAAAGGCGCCCGAACCGGGCGCCTTTTTCTTTTTACGAGGCTCTGCCTCGCGCTCCGGGATATTTTTAGCCAGATGAAGAACGGATCCCTTGCTTCATCTGGCCCGAAATATCCCGGGGGAGACGCCCGGCACGGGCGGCGGGGGCAGAGCCCCCTCTGGCAAAACCCGTCAAGCTCTGCCATAGGCTTGGCAGCCGCAGTTCATCGCCGAAAGAGACCCAATGACCCAGATTATCTCCTCTCTGACCGAGATCTCCGACCGTTATAAGGCGCTTTTTGTCGATCTCTGGGGCTGCGTTCACAACGGTATCACCGCCTATCCCGAAGCGGTGGCAGCGTTGCAGGCCTACCGCGCCGCCGGCGGGTTGGTCGTGCTGGTAACAAACTCTCCCAAACCGCGCGCCGGGGTCGCATCGCAGCTGACCCAGTTCAACGTGCCTGCTGATGCCTATGACACGATCGCAACCAGCGGAGATTCCGCGCGGTCCGCCATGTTCCGCGGCGCGGTCGGGCACAAGGTGTATTTCATGGGGGAATGGCAGCGCGATGCGGGGTTCTTTGAGCCGTTGAAGCTGCTGCACCACCCCATCCACATCGAACGTGTTCCGCTGAAAGAGGCTGAGGGCATCGTCTGCTGCGGACCCTTCGATCCAATGGCGGACCCCGATGTGAACCGGCCCGACTTCCTGTATGCCAAGCAGATGGGCATGAAGCTGCTCTGTGCGAATCCTGACATCGTTGTTGACCGGGGCGAGGTGCGTGAGTGGTGCGCGGGGGCTCTGGCAAAGCTTTACACCGAGATGGGTGGCGAGAGCCTGTATTTCGGCAAGCCCCACCCGCCCATCTACGATCTGGCCCGCCGCCGCCTTCAGGAATTGGGCGCAGATGTTGCCGACTCTGACATCCTTGCCATTGGCGATGGCCCCCACACCGACATCCTGGGCGGGATGGGAGAGGGAATCGATACCATGTTCATCTCGGGCGGATTGGCGGCGGCCGAAACAAAAACGTCGCACCATCCACACGCTGAATCCTTAACTGACTATATACAAAGGGAAAAGATCAGCCCGACATATACAATCGGTCGCTTGCGGTAGTCATTTTTGACTTGATTTTCTGCAGTTGCGAAGTAATAAAGTTGCCAACCTAGGCCTGATGGTGGATTTTTCTTTCACGGCCAACTTCGAGTGAGGGCAACATGTTGGACAATCTTCCACGCGGAACGATCTGTATCGAAGACATCGAGATGGGCATGTCCCGCCACCTGCGCAAAGTGGTGACGGATGAGGATATCGAGATGTTCGCGCAGGTTTCGACCGACCGGAACCCGGTGCATCTGGATGACGATTATGCGCGTGACACGATCTTTGAAGGGCGCATCGCCCATGGGATGCTGACGGCGGGTCTGATCTCGGCCGTGATCGGTGAGCAGCTGCCTGGCCATGGCACCGTATACATGGGTCAGTCGCTGAAATTCCTGGCCCCCGTGCGCCCCGGCGACATGGTGTATGCCGAGGTGAAAGTCATCGACATCGACTTTGCCAAACGCCGCGTCAAGCTGGATTGCCATTGCTCGGTCGACGGCAAGAAGGTCCTGATTGGTGAGGCGATGGTTCTGGCTCCGTCGCGCAAGTTCGACTGAGCCTTGATCACATCACGTCACAGCAAAGGCGCCCGGAATGGCGCCTTTTTTGTTGTCACCATGCAAGATCACGGGATCATAGCGGGATAGCTTTTCATCGGGCCGATGGGTCGATTAATGCCCCGCTTCAATTCCTATTTCACCTGCACCAGCCCCCGCAGTGGCAGTTCCCTGCTATGTCGATTGTTACGTGAAACCGGTTGTGCAGGTTGGCCTGACTCTTAATTTCACGCGCCATCCCCGTCGGATTGGCCTAGGTGATGCAAACCCTCGGTCTTGATCCGGATCTGGCGCAGGGCGTCGAAACGCCGACGGCCAAACTCTGGGACGCCACGAACAGGGACTGGGTTCGGCAATACGTGGCTGAGACGCAGCGCAAGCAAGACCAATCAGGTGCTTGAACCCGCCTGACAGTCCAGCTAGGCAAGCCATATGCACATCATCCGGGATTTTCAGTACATCGAGCCTCAGGACCGCGGCGCCAGTGTGGCGATCGGGAATTTTGATGGCGTTCATTTGGGGCACCAGTCGGTGATCGAACTGGCGCGCCGCGCTGCCCCTGATGCGCCTTTGGGTGTTTTGACGTTCGAGCCGCATCCGCGCGAGTACTTCGCCCCGGACGCCCCCCCTTTCCGGTTGATGCGGGGCAACGCGCGGGCGCACCGGCTTGAGAAGCTGGGCGTGCAGATGCTGTACGAACTGCCGTTCAATGCGGCGCTTGCCGGGTTGTCCCCGGAAGAGTTCGCCAGAAACGTCATTTGCGATGGGCTGGGCCTGTCCCATATCGTTGTGGGGGCAGATTTCTGTTTTGGCAAAGGTCGTGTCGGCACCGCGCAGGATATGGTCAACTTTGGCGAGCAGATGGGATTTGGCGTCACCATTGCACCACTGATGGAGCGGTCGGAAAACGTTGTTTCCTCGACCGCCATTCGCACCGCTCTCAGCGACGGGCGTCCGCGTGATGCGGCCGCCATGCTGGGCCATTGGCACCGGATCGAAGGCGTGGTGATCGGGGGCGAGCAGCGCGGGCGCGAGTTGGGCTTTCCAACCGCGAACATGTCCATCGAAGGTCTGCACCCGCCCAAATTCGGGGTGTATGCCGTGCTGGTCGACGTGTTGGACGGACCGCATCAGGGCAGCTATCACGGGGCGGCCTCGATCGGTGTGCGCCCCATGTTCCATGGCGAAGCCCCCAACATCGAAACCTTCCTGTTCGACTTTTCCGGTGATCTTTACGGCTCGACCCTGTCCGTCGGTCTGATCGACTTCCTGCGACCAGAGCTGACATTCGATGGGCTGGACGGCCTGATCGCGCAGATGGATGCCGATTGCGAAAAGGCCCGTGGTATTCTGGCCGCCCTATGACCACCGATCCGATTGAACGCGCGGGCCTGCCGGCCCGGTTCTGGGAACGCAAGCCCTTGCGCAAGATGAGCCAGCGCGAGTGGGAGGCCCTGTGCGACGGCTGTGGCAAATGTTGCCTGAACAAGCTTGAGGATGAGGACACAGGCGAAGTTGCCCTGACCTGCGTTGCCTGCCGCCTGCTGGACGATGAAAGCTGCCGCTGCACGCAATATGACATCCGGCACCAATTCGTGCCCGAATGCATCGTCATGACCCCCGACAATATTGACGACCACGCCTATTGGTTGCCGCAAACCTGTGCGTATCGATTGCTGTGGGAAGGCAAACCTCTTTACGACTGGCATCCTTTGATATCTGGTACGCCGGACAGCGTACACGCGGCGGGCGTCTCGGTTCAGGGCCGCACGGTGTCCGAGTTCGAAACCCCCATGGAAGAGTGGGAAGACCATATTATCGAGGAGCCAACCTGATGTATTTCGCGTCTGACAATTCCGGCCCGGTTCACCCGCAGGTCATGGCCAAGTTGGCCGAGGCCAATCAGGGGTACCAGATGGCCTATGGCGCGGACACGATGATGAACGAGGTGCGCGACCGTATCCGCAGCATCTTCGAGGCACCGGGCGCTGCGGTTTATCTGGTGGCGACGGGGACGGCGGCAAATTCGCTGGCCCTTGCGACGCTGTCCAACCCCTGGGAAACGGTCTTCTGTTCTCCGGTCGCGCATATCCACGAGGATGAGTGCAACGCGCCCGAGTTTTACAGCGGGGCGAAGCTGACACTGGTGCCGGGTGGTGACAAGATGACCCCGGATGCGTTGCGCGGCTCGATCCTTGGGGAAGAAACGCGCGGGGTGCACGGGCCACAGCGCGGGCCTGTGTCGATCACGCAGGTCACCGAGCGCGGGTCGGTTTATTCGTTGGAAGAGTTGCAGGCCCTGTGCCGCGTGGCCAAGGAATACGGCCTGCCCGTCCATCTGGACGGGGCGCGGTTCACCAACGCTCTGGTTGCGCTGAATTGTTCCCCGGCGGATATGACTTGGAAATCAGGTGTGGATGCGGTCAGCTTTGGTGGCACGAAGAACGGCCTGATGGGCGTCGAGGCCGTCGTGTTCTTTGACGAAAGCAAAGCCTGGGAATTCGAGCTGCGCCGCAAACGCGGGGCGCATCTGTTTTCCAAACATCGCTACCTGTCCGCCCAGATGGCGGCTTATCTGGAAGATGATCTTTGGTTGAAAATGGCCCGTCAGGCCAACGACAACTGCGCTCTGCTGGCCAACGGGTTGCGCGCCAAGGGGGCCACGTTCCTGCACGAGCCGCAGGCCAATATGATCTTTGCCTCATTCCCACGCGCCAAGCACAAGCAATTGCACGAGGCCGGGGCGGTCTATCACCTCTGGGGTGCCGAGCTTGAAGGGGACGATGACGACGAAAACCTCGCCTGCCGATTGGTTTGCGACTGGTCGATTGGGGCGGCTGAAATCGACCGGTTCCTCAGCCTGCTGTAACGCCTGTCGCGGGGTTGGCTTTCCAGAACTCCTGAAGCAGCGCGCCTGTCTCATGGGGGTGCGAGATGGGCAGCATATGCCCCGCGCCGCGCACCACCTTATGCCGCGCATTTGGCAGGCGGTGCTGCAATCCTTCGCAGATCACCGGCAGTGTCGGGTCGGTTTCAGACCCGCTCAGCAACAGGGTCGGCATCGTGACGCGTTTGCAGTTCTCCGGGTCCAGCAACCCGGCACGGTCTTCGTACAGCACGGGATGGGAGGCAGGAACAACATGTATCCCCCGCACCATGCTGGCCCGAGTTCGCTCGGGCAGGTCAGGCCATTTCGGGCTGATGCCGGTGCTCCACATCCGGTTGAACAGCCGTGCGGCCAAAGCTGTATCGCCCGCCGCGAAGGCTGCATTGATCGGTTGGGACGCGTGGATGTGCTGGTCGAACAATTGGGGCGCATCCTGTTTTGCCACGGCAAAGAATACGGGTTCGATCAGGGTCAGGCTGCGCACGTATTGCGGGTTTACCATTGCCAGCCGCAGCGCGGCGATCGCCCCAAAGGAATGACCGATCAGATCCATGGGTTCGGTCAACTCCTGCGTCGCCTGCCCAGCCACCGCATCGAAGAAATCGCTCTGCCCGTCCCAATCCGGACTGCGCCCGTGCGACGGCATATCCGGGGCGATCAGAGACGCGCTGCCCTCCAGAACCTTGGCCAAACCGGACCACGCGCCGGAATGCGCAATGGTGCAGTGAAGGGCGAGCAATTTGCGCTCCCCCTTCCCCAAATGCCGGACGAAGGCCGCGTGTGACGCTGCAGCCAAGGCTGTCACCCGTTCATCCCTGCCAGATGCCGATCCAGATCGTCCAGCCGGTCCTGACCCCAGAACCGCTGGCCATCGGGCGTGAGGTAGAACGGCGCGCCAAACACGCCGCGATCCACGGCCTCTTCCAGATTGGCGGCATAGGTCTCGGCCCCGACCAGCAAGCCACTATTGGCCAGATCGGGGTCAAACCCGGCATTCGACAGACAGTCGCGGATCACATCATCCTGTGCCACATCCTTTTCCTCGGCCCAGCAGGCGCGCAGGATGGACTGGCACAGCTTGCCCACATCGCCCGAGCCATCCTTGATCGCGGCGATCACCGCATAGGACGACGGGGCCATATTGGTCGGCCAGTGTGCGGGCTGCAGATTGAACTCCATCCCCAGATCCCTGGATTGCCGCAGCAACTCCTGCGCGCGGTATTCGGTGCGCGAGATATGGCGGTCTTTTGGCGGCGTTCCCCCGGTGCGCGCGAACAAGGCCATGATATCCAGCGGTTTGTAATTGATCGTCGCGCCGTGCTTCGCCGCGATCTCTTCCAGCCGGGAACCGGCCAGATAGGTGTAGGGCGAAATTGTCGCAAAAAAGTAGTCAATCTGGGTCATGTGCACTTTCTCCGCAGCGTTATCTTTGCGGGACGGTAAGGCCATGCTAAGCGGTGTCAACATCACGAATCTGTCACATTGCCAACGCTGCCCGGGGATCTCAGCCAATGCCGACACTCCACGAACCCAAGCTTATTGCTGGGAACGCAAACCTTCCGCTTGCCGAAACCATCGCTCGCCGCATGAGCCTGTATCGCGGCGTTGACCAGGGTCTGGTCGATGCGCGGGTCGAGCGGTTCAATGACGGCGAGATCTTCGTCGAAGTCTTCGAGAACGTGCGCGGCGAGGATATGTTCATCATCCAGCCGACCTCGAACCCGGCCAATGACAATCTGATGGAGCTGCTGATCATCGCCGACGCACTGCGCCGGTCGTCGGCCCAGCGGATCACCGCCGTGATCCCCTATTTCGGCTACGCCCGTCAGGACCGCCGCACCAAGGCCCGCACGCCGATCAGCGCCAAGCTGGTGGCCAACATGCTGACCGGCGCAGGGATCGAGCGGGTTCTGACCATGGACCTGCACGCCGCCCAGATTCAGGGGTTCTTTGATATCCCGGTGGACAACCTTTACGCCTCGCCGATTTTTGCGCTGGATGTGAAGCATCAGTTCAAGGACAATCTGGACGAGATCATGGTGGTCTCGCCCGATGTCGGCGGCGTGGCCCGTGCCCGCGAGTTGGCCAAGCGCATCAACGCCCCCCTGTCGATTGTCGACAAACGCCGCGAAAAAGCAGGCGAAGTGGCTGAAATGACCGTGATCGGCGACGTCAAAGACAAAATCTGCCTGATTGTGGACGACATGTGCGACACCGCCGGCACGCTGTGCAAAGCGGCGCAGGTCCTGCTGGATAACGGCGCGAAAGAGGTTCATTCCTACATCACCCATGGCGTCATGAGCGGCCCTGCAGTCGAGCGTGTGACCAATTCGGTCATGAAGTCTCTGGTCCTGACGGATACGATCCAGCCAACCAAAGAGATCCTGAAGGCCAAGAATATCCGCATCGTGCCGACCGCACCGATCTTCACTCAGGCCATCCTGAACATCTGGAACGGCACCAGCGTTTCATCTCTGTTCGAAGACAAAACGCTGACACCGATCTACGAATCCATGTACCAGATGGACTGAATGTGATGACTGCCAACAAACGTATTGTCCTGTCCAGCGACCACGCAGCGATCGATCTGCGTCAGGCCGTGGCCAACCACATCGCCCAGCAAGGCTGGGAGGTGGTCGATATTGGCCCGACGACCCCGGAAAGCACGCATTACCCCAAACACGGCAAAGCCGCAGCGCAGGCGGTGGCGTCGGGTGACTGTCAGCTGGGCATCATCCTTTGCGGCACCGGGCAAGGGATCATGATGGCGGCAAACAAGGTCCGCGGCATCCGCTGCGGCGTGTGCTCTGACGCCTTCTCGGCCCGGATGATCCGCCAGCACAACGACGCCAACATGCTGTCCATCGGCGCACGCGTCGTTGGCGAAGGTCAGGCACTGGACATCGTGGACGCGTTTCTGTCCGCCGAGTTCGAAGGCGGCCGCCACGCTACACGAGTGGATATGATCGAGGCGCAGGACAGCTAATCCGCGCCCTGCTCCGATCAGGAGATATTCCAATCATCTGCGTGGGCGACTTCACCAATAGCCGTCCATGCAACCCGGATGCGGGCGATACGGGTATCCGACCAGGTGCGGAATACAGCCGTGAACCCCTGGGGCGTCACATCCTGCGCCTTCACCTCTGCCCGTAATGCCGAAGACGTGTCCACGTCCCACAGCGAAATGCCCACCTGTACAACCGGGATCGACCGAAAGGCTTCGCTGAATCGAATCTGAGCCCGACGTTCGCGCGGGCCTTCGCCGGTCCACATATCGCCGCCTTCGGCGAATTCGGAAAACAGCACCTCTTCGCCCTGATCGATGCCGATGGGATGGGTAAGAAATTTCTTCATTCTGTCATCATTATTCTTGAATTCCCGCAACTTATCCCGGCTTTTCGGCAAAAGCACGACAAAAAAACGGCCCCGCAGGTGCGAGGCCGTTCAAATTTTCAGCTGTGATGCCTGTTACAGGCTCATATGCGTTCCAAGCGCTTCCATGTCGGCCAGCAACTTGGCGGCATCATCGACGATGGTCTGGTCGTCACCACCCTTGGCCGCCTCGTGCGAGGCGCGGGCGTCTTCGATCAGCTCGTCCAGATGTGCGCGGGTCACTTCGGCCACCGGGATCGCTTTTTCGGCCAGAACCGAAAGGCTGTCGCCGTTGATCTGGGCAAACCCGCCGGTGACCAGGTATTCGCTGGACCCTTCGGGTGCCTCAACCTTCAGCAGACCGGGGCGCAGCGTGGTGATGGTGGGGGCATGATCGGGCATCGCCGTCATGTCCCCGTCCGCGCCGGGAATCTGGACCGCGGTAGCGCTGAGCGAAGCAAGGCTCCGCTCGGGGCTGACGAGGTCGAATTGCATCGTGTTTGCCATCAGGGATACTCCTTAGGCGGCTTCTGCTGCCATCTTCTCGGCCTTGGCGATCACTTCTTCGATGCCGCCAACCATCAGGAAGGCCGCTTCGGGCAGGTGATCGTATTCGCCAGCCACAACGGCCTTGAACGACGAGATGGTCACGTCCAGAGGAACCTGAACGCCCGGCGAACCGGTAAAAACCTCGGCCACGTCGAACGGCTGCGACAGGAAGCGTTCGATCTTACGGGCACGGGCCACGGTCAGTTTGTCCTCTTCCGACAGTTCGTCCATGCCGAGGATGGCGATGATGTCCTGCAGCGACTTGTAGCGCTGGAGGATCTGCTGAACGTCGGTTGCAACCTTGTAGTGCTCTTCACCAACAATCGCCGGGTCAAGCAGACGCGAGGTCGAGTCGAGCGGGTCAACCGCAGGGTAGATACCCTTTTCCGAGATCGCACGGTTCAGAACGGTGGTCGCATCGAGGTGCGCAAACGAGGTCGCAGGCGCAGGGTCGGTAAGGTCGTCCGCAGGCACGTAGATCGCCTGCACCGAGGTGATCGAGCCCGACTTGGTCGAGGTGATGCGTTCCTGCAGGGCGCCCATGTCGGTGGCCAGTGTCGGCTGGTAGCCCACAGCCGAAGGAATACGACCCAGCAGAGCCGAAACCTCGGAACCCGCCTGCGTGAAGCGGAAGATGTTGTCGACGAAGAACAGAACGTCGGTCCCGGACTGATCACGGAACTGCTCGGCCAGGGTCAGACCGGTCAGAGCAACACGCGCACGCGCACCCGGAGGTTCGTTCATCTGACCGTAAACCAGGGCCACCTGCGATTCCGACAGGTTGTCCGGCTTGATGACGTTCGATTCGATCATCTCGTGATACAGGTCGTTGCCTTCACGGGTCCGTTCACCAACACCCGCGAACACGGAAAAGCCCGAGTGCACTTTTGCGATGTTGTTGATCAGTTCCATGATCAGAACGGTTTTGCCAACGCCCGCGCCGCCGAACAGGCCGATTTTACCGCCTTTGGCGTAGGGGGCCAGCAGGTCAACAACCTTGATGCCGGTGACCAGGATTTCCGACTCGGTCGACTGTTCGTCGAACTCGGGTGCGGGCTGGTGGATCGCGCGGGTCTCGGTTGCGACAACCTCGCCCTTTTCGTCGATCGGCTCGCCGACAACGTTCAGGATGCGGCCCAGGGTGGCGTTACCAACCGGAACCGAGATCGGTGCGCCGGTGTCGGTAACCGCTTCGCCGCGGACCAGACCTTCGGTCGCGTCCATCGCGATAGTACGGACGGTGTTTTCACCCAGGTGCTGAGCAACTTCCAACACCAGGCGCTTGCCGTTGTTGGTGGTTTCCAGCGCGTTCAGAATTTCAGGCAGCTGATCATCGAACTGCACGTCAACGACGGCCCCGATGATCTGTGTGACTTTGCCTTTTGCATTCGCCATGTTTCGTCTCCGGTTTTCTTACAGCGCTTCGGCGCCGGAAATAATTTCAATCAGCTCGTTGGTGATCACGGCCTGACGCGAGCGGTTGAACTGGATCGTCAGCTTGTCGATCATCTCACCCGCGTTGCGTGTCGCGTTGTCCATCGCGGACATCCGTGCACCCTGTTCAGACGCTCCGTTTTCGAGCAAGGCCGAGAAGATCGCGGTGGCAACCCCCTTGGGCAGCAGGTCGGCCAGAATGGCCTCTTCGCTGGGCTCGTAGTCGAAGATGGCACCGCTGTCGTCACCTGCCGCTTCGTTCTCGAACGAGGCGGGGATGATCTGCTGTGCCGTCGGGATCTGAGTCACAACGTTGACGAACTTCGAATAGAAGATCGTGGCAACGTCAAACTCACCCCCGTCAAAGCGGGACAGGATATCCTTGGCGATGTCCTGCGCATTGGTGTAACCCAGACGCTTGACCTCGCTCAGGTCGATATGTCCAACGAACAGATCGCCAAAATCACGTTTGAGCGCGTCGCGGCCTTTCTTGCCGACGGTCAGAACCTTGACCGTCTTGCCTTTGGCACGCAGCTCGTCCGCCTTTTGGCGGGCCAGCTTGGCGATGTTCGAGTTGAAGCCGCCGCACAGGCCGCGTTCAGCTGTCATGACAACCAGCAGATGGACATCATCGCTGCCCGTACCCCGGAGCAGCTTGGGGGCGCTGTCGCTGCCCCCGACCGACGCCGCCAGCCCCGCCATCACGGCATTGAACCGTTCGGCATAGGGGCGCGAGGCTTCGGCAGATTCCTGGGCGCGGCGCAGTTTTGCAGCCGCGACCATCTGCATGGCCTTGGTGATCTTGCGGGTCGATTTGACCGACTCGATCCTGTTTTTAAGGTCCTTAAGATTTGGCATATGCCCGCCTCTCCCTTAAGCGAAGGTTGCGGCGTATTCGTCCAGCGCAGCCTTGATCTTGTCGGAAGCGTCACCCTTGATCTTGGGATCTTCGTCCGTGATCCACTGAAGCAGATCCGCGTGCTTGCCACGCAGGTGCGCCAGCAGGCCAGCTTCGTAACGGCCAACATCGGACACGTCGATCTTGTCGAGGTAACCGTTGGTACCGGCGAAGATCACGCAGACGATTTCAGCGTTGGTCAGCGGCGAGTACTGCGGCTGTTTCATCAGCTCGGTCAGACGCGCACCACGGTTCAGCAGCTGCTGGGTCGCGGCGTCGAGGTCGGAACCAAACTGCGCAAACGCAGCCATTTCGCGGTACTGAGCCAGTTCCAGCTTAACCGGACCGGCGACCGACTTCATCGAGTTGGTCTGAGCCGACGAGCCCACACGCGAAACCGACAGACCGGTGTTCACGGCAGGACGGATGCCCTGGTAGAACAGTTCGGTTTCCAGGAAGATCTGACCGTCGGTGATCGAGATCACGTTGGTCGGAATAAAGGCTGATACGTCACCGCCCTGAGTTTCGATAACCGGCAGAGCGGTCAGCGAGCCTGCGCCGAAATCTTCGTTCAGCTTCGCCGAACGCTCCAGCAGGCGCGAGTGGAGGTAGAAAACGTCGCCCGGATAGGCTTCACGGCCCGGCGGGCGGCGCAGCAGCAGCGACATCTGACGATAGGACACAGCCTGCTTCGACAGGTCATCATAGATGATCAGCGCGTGGCGGCCGTTGTCACGGAAGTATTCGGCCATCGCGGTCGCGGCATATGGTGCCAGGAACTGCATCGGCGCCGGGTCGGACGCGGTTGCGGCCACAACGATCGAGTATTCAATCGCGCCGGATTCTTCCAGCTTCTTCACCAGCTGCGCAACGGTCGAACGCTTTTGACCGATGGCGACGTATACGCAGTACAGTTTCTTCGACTCGTCGTCGCCTGCTGCGTCGTTGTAGGTTTTCTGGTTCAGGATCGCGTCCAGAGCAACGGCGGTTTTGCCGGTCTGACGGTCACCAATGATCAGCTCACGCTGGCCACGGCCGATCGGGATCATCGCGTCAACCGATTTCAGGCCGGTTGCCATCGGCTCGTGCACCGATTTACGCGGGATGATGCCGGGGGCTTTGACGTCTGCAACGCCACGCTTGGTCGCGTTGATCGGGCCTTTGCCGTCCAGCGGGTTGCCCAGACCGTCAACAACACGGCCCAGCAGTTCGTCACCGATCGGAACGTCCACGATCGAGTTGGTGCGCTTGACGGTGTCACCTTCTTTGATGTCACGGTCGGACCCAAAGATAACGACACCCACGTTGTCGCTTTCAAGGTTCAGCGCCATGCCCATGATGCCGCCGGGAAACTCGACCATTTCACCCGCTTGGACATTGTCCAGGCCGTATACACGGGCAATCCCGTCACCGACGCTCAGCACGCGGCCGATCTCGGCCACTTCGGCTTCCTGACCAAAATTCTTGATCTGGTCCTTCAGGATTGCAGAAATCTCTGCAGCTTGGATTCCCATTTATCCGACCTCTTTCATTGCATTCTGTAGGGAGTTCAGCTTCGAACGGATCGAGCTATCGATCATTTTCGAGCCCACTTTAACGACAAGACCGCCGATGAGGCTTTCATCCACGGTCGCATTGATTGTCACGGTCTTGCCCACACGCTCGGACAGCGTCTTGGACAGTTTTTCCAGTTGTGTCTTGGTCAGCGCCTTGGCCGAGGCGACATCGGCGGTCACTTCGCCACGCTCATCCGCCAGCATGTCGCGCAGAACCTGCACCAGCTGCGGCACCACGAACAGGCGGCGTTTCTGCGCCATCAGGCCCAGCGTGTTGCCCAGAATGGTGTTAAGACCCATTTTCGCAGCGATTGCGGTGATTGCGCCTTCTTGTTCAGAGCGGGAAACCAGAGGCGAGGCAATCAGGTCGCGCAATTCGGCGCTGTCGCCCAGTGCTGCTGCCAGATCATTGATGCCGGTTTCCAGACCTGCGAGGTCATTATTCTCTTTCGCGATCTCGAAAATCGCGGTGGCATAGCGCTCGGCGATGCCTGTGGAAATCGAAGCTGGTTCGGACACGTCCACCCTTCCGATATTTTGGGCCCCGAATTCGCGTTGCGGCAGCTACCCCGGGGGCGTGAAGAAACCCCGTCCATAAAGGGCGGGGATCAAAATCACCGGGGATGTAGCAGAGCCGAACCAAGCTAGCAATATATTATCACGGCCAGCGCCTTATCCACAAAACGTTGAATTTCATACACTTACGCAAAGTGCGACCCTTTTGACCGGCTGGCTTGAGATAAAAATGTTACCAAACTGTAGGTTTTTGCGATTCCTGTGGCCGATTTTCATCAATTTCGGGCGGTAAAAACGCCCCGCAGGTTTCGCGGTTACGCGGGCTTGAGCAGCCCGTCCAGTGCCTTGATCGGCCGTTTTGCGGTATCTTTCGTTACACTGCCGCTGGGTGGGCGGATATGTTTGCTGACCTCGACCATCAGAACGCCACCGGCCATGACTGTCGGGATCCGCTGGCCCGTCTTTTCGATCAGACTGCCGGATTTCAGCCAGAAGCGCCGGAATGACGGCGGCAGATAAAGCGCCGAGCAATGGTTTTCACGCTTGAAATGATGCGCCTTCAACTGGTTTTCCAACTGTGTCGCCGAATACGGACGCCCAAAGCCAAAAGGCGTGCGATCGGTTCGGGACCACAGCCCGGCCCGGTTCGGTACGACGAACAGGGCCTTGCCACCCGGCCCCAGAACCCTCCAGCATTCGTCCAGCAACTGGCTTGGGCGTTCCGAGGTTTCCAGCCCGTGCATGACCACCAGCTTGTCGACATGACCGGTTTCGATGGGCCACAGCGTCTCTTCGGTCAGGACCGAAACATTGGGCATGCCCGCAGGCCAGGGCATCACACCCTGCGGACCGGGCATAAGGCCGATCACGCGGCGCGCATCGGCCAGATAGGGGCGCAGCAAAGGCACCGCGAACCCAAATCCCGCAACCGTTTGGCCCTTGGCTTCGGGCCACAGATCGACAAGCCGCCCACGGATCGCCGCCTGCGCCGCACGGCCCAGCGTGCTGCGGTAGTAAAAGTTCCTCAGATCCTGCACATCAAGATGCATTGCGGATACCCGGTCAATCGGCTTAGCTGGGCGCAGTCTAGCAATGAAAGGGCAAAAGGCCATGCCTCTTGAGATCGTAACCATCCCATGTCTCAGCGATAATTACGCATTTCTGGCGCATGATGCCGCAACCGGCCAGACGGCTCTGGTCGATGCGCCCGAACCGGGGCCGATTCTGGCCGAACTGGACCGCCGCGGCTGGAGCCTGAGCCACGTGTTGCTGACCCATCATCACTGGGATCACGTCGATGGCCTGCCCGGCATCCTGGAAAAGCATCCGGCCAAGGTGATCGGGGCTGCTGCAGACGCCCATCGCCTGCCCCCGCTGGACCTGCAAGTGTCCGAAGGCAACAGCTTTGAGATCGGAGGAGAGCCGGTCGAGGTGCTGGACGTTTCGGGCCATACGGTTGGTCATATCGCATTTTATCTGCCCCAAAGCGCCGTGGTCTTTACCGCAGACAGCCTGATGGCCCTGGGTTGTGGTCGCCTGTTCGAAGGCACGCCGGATCAGATGTGGGCCTCGCTCAGCAAGCTGGCGGCGCTGCCCGACGATACTTTGGTGTGTTCAGGCCATGAATATACCCTGTCGAATGCCAAGTTTGCCGTCACGATTGACCCCGATAACGCCGCCTTGCAACAGCGCGTTGCGGATACCAACCGCGCCAACGCCGCCGGAGAACCGACAGTTCCGTCAACTTTGGCCCTTGAGAAAGCAACAAATCCATTCCTGCGGGCCTCTGATCCCGCGATTCAGGCGCATCTTGGCATGGTGGGGGCCGACCCAGCCGCTGTTTTTGCCGAGATCAGGGGTAGAAAAGACCGGTTTTGATGCCTATTTGCCCCCCTTCACGGACACGGTCACAACAAATGTGACTGTCAAGTGAAAGAAAACCCTTGAAGCCGGGCGTCGATCAACCAAACTCTAATAGTATGAGGACATGGTTGGGATGGGGTTCCGGCCGAAAGCCCGCCCCCTTCTGACCCAAGACAGAGGAGCACCCGCGTGCCTTCATTCTCGAGCACATTGGAACAAGCCATCCACGCGGCCCTTGCAGCTGCGAATGAACGGCGACACGAATTTGCAACGTTGGAGCATCTGCTGCTGGCGCTGCTGGAAGAACCCGATGCCATTCGGGTCATGAAGGCCTGCAGCGTCGATCTGGACGAATTGCGCAGCACCTTGGTCGAATTTATCGACGAAGACCTGTCTAATCTGGTCACTGACATAGATGGGTCCGAAGCAGTGCCGACTGCCGCCTTCCAACGTGTTATCCAGCGCGCCGCGATCCATGTTCAAAGCTCGGGCCGGACCGAGGTGACCGGGGCCAATGTGCTGGTCGCCATTTTTGCCGAACGCGAAAGCAATGCGGCCTATTTCCTGCAGGAACAGGACATGACCCGTTACGACGCGGTGAATTTCATCGCCCACGGCGTTGCCAAGGACCCTGCCTATGGCGAAAGCCGCTCGGTCTCGGGCGCGGATCAGGTCGAGGAAGAGGTGCAGTCCAGCGCTGGCGATGGTGAGCAGAAAGAAAGCGCTCTGGGCAAATACTGCGTCGATCTGAACGCGAAATCGCGGGCCGGAGACGTTGACCCGCTGATCGGCCGCGCGGATGAGGTCGAACGCTGCATTCAGGTGCTGTGCCGTCGCCGCAAAAACAACCCGCTGTTGGTGGGGGATCCGGGCGTGGGTAAAACCGCCATTGCCGAGGGTCTGGCCCATAAGATTGTGGGCGGCGAGGCCCCGGATGTGTTGTCTAACACCACCATCTACTCGCTGGATATGGGCGCGTTGCTGGCCGGAACCCGCTATCGTGGGGACTTTGAAGAACGGCTCAAGGCGGTTGTGACCGAATTGGAAGATCACCCCGACGCGGTTCTGTTCATCGACGAGATTCACACCGTAATCGGTGCCGGTGCCACATCAGGCGGGGCGATGGATGCCTCGAACCTGCTGAAACCTGCCTTGCAGGGCGGCAAGCTGCGCACCATGGGCTCGACCACTTACAAGGAATTCCGTCAACATTTCGAAAAGGACCGCGCGCTGAGCCGCCGGTTCCAGAAGATCGACGTGAATGAGCCTTCGGTAGAGGACAGCGTGAAGATTCTGCGCGGTCTGAAACCCTATTTCGAAGAACATCACGAGATCAAATATACCGCAGATGCCATCAAGACAGCCGTCGAACTGTCGGCGCGCTATATCAACGACCGCAAGTTGCCGGACAAGGCCATCGACGTGATCGACGAAGCCGGTGCCGCGCAGCACCTGGTCGCCGAAAGCAAGCGTCGCAAGACCATCGGTGTGAAAGAGATCGAAGCGGTCGTCGCCAAGATCGCCCGCATCCCGCCGAAAAACGTCACCAAGGATGATGCGGCGGTTCTGAAAGACCTCGAAGCCTCGTTGAAACGCGTGGTGTTCGGACAGGACCTAGCCATCGAGGCGCTTGCCAGCGCCATCAAACTGGCCCGTGCCGGTCTGCGTGAACCTGAAAAGCCAATCGGCAACTACCTGTTCGCCGGTCCGACCGGTGTGGGCAAGACCGAGGTGGCGAAACAGCTGGCCGACAATCTGGGCGTGGAATTGCTGCGCTTTGACATGTCGGAATACATGGAGAAACACGCGGTTTCCCGTCTGATCGGTGCCCCTCCGGGCTATGTCGGGTTCGATCAGGGCGGTCTGCTGACCGACGGTGTCGATCAGCATCCGCATTGCGTGCTGCTGCTGGACGAGATCGAAAAGGCCCACCCGGATGTGTTCAACATCTTGTTGCAGGTGATGGACCATGGCGAGTTGACCGACCATAACGGTCGTACGGTGAATTTCCGCAACGTGGTGCTGATCATGACCTCGAACGCGGGCGCGCAGGAACAGGCCAAGGCCGCCATCGGCTTTGCCCGCGACCGCCGCGAGGGCGAGGATACCGCCGCAATCGAACGCATGTTCACGCCGGAATTCCGCAACCGTCTGGACGCCGTGATTTCCTTCGCGCCGTTGCCGAAAGAGGTCATCCTGCAAGTGGTCGAGAAATTCGTCCTGCAGCTTGAGGCGCAATTGCTGGATCGCGGCGTGACCATCGACCTGACCCCCAAAGCCGCCGCGTGGCTGGCCGACAAGGGCTATGACGACAAGATGGGCGCGCGTCCGCTGGGCCGTGTCATTCAGGAGCACATCAAGAAACCTTTGGCCGAGGAATTGCTGTTCGGCAAACTGGCCAAGGGCGGCGTGGTGCGCGTCTCGGTCAAGAAGGGCGAGTTGGATCTTGAAATCCTAGGCCCCGATCAACGCCGCATTCCGGGTGATAAGCCGCCGTTGCTGACTGCCGACTGATCGGTGAAAATACGAATGAGAAAACCCGCCAGTCTTTGGCGGGTTTTTTCGTTTCATAGCATTCTCGCGATGAGAACATACTGGGCAGTACCCAACCAAGTCACCGGTTGCGTGAGCGGAAACTGGTCACGTGGCATGGCACGGGCAAAACCAGTGGCTCTCTGCCCCGCGCTTCCCGATATGCAAGCGCCAAACTGACCGCATAACGCGGCCCATCTACACCCTGAGAAAAGGCAGATAGGACAGCGATACTCAGATCGCGCGCCTTGCGCAGCCTGCCCGCTTTTGTGGGCACAAAATACTCAAAATCGATAAAACGAAGCTGACGACCGTCCCAGCACATATCCCGAAAAGCGGGACGTCCATGCGCCAATCCCATCGCGTGAAGACGCGCCAGCGCGCGCCCAGCAGCCCGGCACGCCCTGAGCTTTTCCGCAACCGTAATGGACCTTTCGGTGCAAAACTTGGTCAGGCTGCGACCCGCATCCTCAACCGCTATGTAACCGCATCCTTCGGCCAGGATTCTGGGGACAGGCGCACCAAGGTTCCAAAGATTGCGATGAGAAGACCGATCCCGTTCAAAAGCCTGTTCGGGATTTCCTTTGACAAGCCAGAGGTGGGGGGCAAACCGTTCGACACGTTTCAGCCAGAACTTGTCGCCTTGCCTGGTCTGACACAGGGCCACGCGCTGATGGGACGCAAGCAGAGCCTCATCGACCGCATTAGCCAGACTTGTCACCCTGCCTTTCAAACACATCCCCTCTCAACCTCTTGAAATAATATAGGAAGCGAAGTGCCGTGTTTCATCGGATCCAGAGGCGAAATTCCCGCCGGGCAGAACGATTTAATCCAAAGTTGACGCCTTACCGCTCGGTCAGTTTCAACTCGATCCGTCGGTTTTGCGCGCGGGCTTCGGGGGTGTCGGCTGGATTGACGGGCTGGAACTCACCAAACCCGTTGGCTGCCAGACGGTTCGGCGGGATGCCCAGCGCATCGACCATGTAGCGCACGACCGACAAGGCGCGACCCTGGCTCAGTTCCCAATTGTCGCGATACCGCCCGGACCCGGCCAGGGGCACATTGTCGGTATGGCCATCGACCCGGATCACCCAATTCAGGCCCTCGGGGATTTCGGCGGCAACGGTGCGCAGGATCGCGGCGACCTTTGCGACCTCCTGCCGGCCTTCGGCGGACAATTCTGCCGAACCTGTGTCAAACAGCACCTCGGATGAGAACACGAACCGGTCGCCCTCGATCCGGACACCTTCCTGATCGCCCAGAACATCGCGCAACCTGCCGAAAAACTCGGACCGATAGCGTTGCAGGTCCTCGGCCTGTGCAGTCAGTTCCTGATTCTGCCCGGCCAGAGCCTCGGCCTCGGCTTCAAGCCGCTGACGTTCGGCCTCTTCCAACAAGCGGCGGCGGCGCTCTTCGGAGGCGGCCCGCGCAAGCGCTGCGTTCAGGTCCTGGCCCAAGGTCTGAATCTGGATGTCGGCGGCAGCATTGCGTTCTTCATAGTCATCCAGCAACGCCTGTAGGGACCCCAACTGCCCCCGCAGGGCCGCAATCTGCTGGTTCAGCAAAGCGGCCTCGCGCTGAGCCTTCGCCGAAATCGCCTGCTCTGCAGAGAGTGTTTCACGCGCGACATCCAATAGCGCCGCGCGCTGTTCCGCCAGCGTTCTTTGCGCATTGGCATCGGTTTCCGCCTGTGTCCGCGCATCCAGGGCAGCCTGCAACTGGGCTTGCAGGTCTTCGTTGTTCAATTCACCGAACTGGCGCTCCAACTCGGCACGGGCCGCTTGCGCGGCGGCCAACAAGGTAAGCGTGTCCTCGGCCTCCTTCCGCTGCGCCTCAAGCGCCAAAGTCATCGCGGTCAGTTCGGCATCGGCATCCTGCAAGCGGTTGCGCAGGTTTTCCGCTGCGGCGGCTTCAGCAAGCCGTGCGGCCTCTTCATCGCTAAGCTGCTCCTGCAATTCCGCGATCTGCGCCGCGCGCTCCTCGCCGCTTTGTTCCAGATCGGCCACCAGTGCTTCCAGCGCCTCGCGCCGGGCAGCGGCAAGGCGAGCGGCCTCGGCCTGCGCGTCGATTTCCGCGCGGCTTTGGGCCAATGCCTGATCCAACGCGTCCCGTTCGCCCAACAGGTCCGCGCGCTGTGTTTCCAAGGCGGCAATGTCGTCCTGCGCGCGCGCCTGATCGGCAAGCAACGTTGCGACCTGAGCCTCAAAATCCGTAATGCGGGTCTGCGCCTGCGCCAGATCGTCCTCGGCCTGCGTCAGGGTGGCGTTCAAGGCCCCCAGCCGGGCCTGCAAGCGGCTGTTTTCACGCTCTTCCAACCCCAGCGCACCGGCCAGCGCCGCGACCTCGTCCGACAGGGCGGTCAGTTCATCCTCCTGCCCGGAAATCGTCTCGCGCAGCACGAACTGCACCACCATGAAGATGGTCAGCACAAAGGTCAGCACCATCAGCAGGCCCGTCATCGCATCCACGAATCCGGGCCAGACCGAGCCCTGGAACCGTTGACCGGTGCGACGGGACAGGGCCATGGGTTACTCTCCTTCGGGCGTCGTACGCACGGCGCCGCGTGGCAGGGTCATGGCCTTGACCAACAACTCGATGTCCTTGCGGAATTCGTTCATGCTTTCCTGACGGCCAGCCGAAATCTCTTCGAGGATGCGCAGCAGTTGGACGTCCATGGATCGCAGGCGCATCCGGCTTTCAGCGTCGATGCCGTCGCCTGCGCCGTGATCGCGCATGTGATCCAGCAAGGCGTCCTGCCCCAAGGCCACACGTTCCAGCGCGGCTGTAATGCCTTCGTTATCCGCCTGACGCTGGTTCATTTGCCCGATGGCATCGACCAGCTGCCCCAGCTTGTTCGACACGTCAGCCCGGTCGGTTTCCTGCGCCACGAACAAGGTTTGCAAGGCGTCCATCTGTTCGGACATCGCATCCAGAACCGGGGTCAGTACAGCAATCTCTGCCCCGCCTTCCTCGCCCGAGGCAAAACCGACGCGGGTGATCGAGGATAACCATTCCTCAAGCTCGCGGTAAAACCGGTTCTGGCCGTGGCCCGCAAACACCTCTAGCAAGCCCACGATCAGCGACCCGGCCAGACCTAAAAGCGACGAGCCAAAGGCCACGCCCATGCCCTGCAACTGCGCCTCAAGCCCGGTCATCAGGCGGTTGAAAACAGCAAGACCTTCCTCACCTTCTTGCGGGTTCAGGCTGCGGATGGTGTCGACGATGGCGGGGACCGTGGTGGCGAGGCCAAAGAACGTGCCCAGCAGGCCCAGATAGATCAGGACGTTGGTGATATAGCGCGTGATCTCACGCTCTTCTTCCACCCGCTCGGCGACCGAATCCAGAATCGACCGGGTCGAGGTCGAACTGATCTGCGACCGTGCGCCCCGTTCCCGCAGCAGCGAGGCCAGCGGGGCCAGCAATTGCGGGGTTCGGGCATCTTCGCGGACAACACCGCCGACAAACGCCTCAATCCAGCGGACCGAGCCGATCAGCTGCGTGACCTGATAGAAACAGGCGAAAACACCGATGATGAACACCATCAGAATGAAGCCGTTCAGGTAGGGGTTGGCGAAGAACACCGGCAGCACGTAGGGCAGCGCCAGAAACACCCCCAGCCCGGACAGACCGATTGCGATCAACATCATCACGATCTGTCGAATGGGATGCGAGAAATGGGGTCTCGCGCCCTGATGTGCCTGCGCCATGCGCGTGGTTCCCGGTCTTTATCTGCTCTGGCCTGAATCTAGCGAAAATCCGCTGGTGACGCCAAGGGTTTATGCGGTGATACTGCGCACCCGTTGCGACAACCACTCAAGATCGGGGTCATGCAGCCCGATCTCGGCCAGATGTTCGGCAGTGTTGTACAGATACTCGGTGTTCGGACCGCGCCCGCCAACCGCATGGGCGATGATCTGGGCCTGTTCTTCCAGCGGGATGCCCCCGCAATACTGCACGTGGCCTTCGTCAATCACATAGGTCACGGCAGTGACGATGTCGCCATTGTCCAGATGCACGTCCAGCATCCGTTCCACGTAAGCGGATGAGATCAGCTCACGCTCGCGCAATTCGTGCAGGGTGCGGTCCTCATGCCCGGCCTCAACGGCCAGCGCCAGCCCCTTGCAGTGGGCATCGGGTTGCTCGTCCAATGCCAGAACAAGGCCGGGTTTCTCTTCGGTGCCGCGATGGTGGATCGAGCTCATGCAGAAGGACCGCGCATATCCTTGCAGCGTCGCAAGCTCGCTTCGGGCCACGGGGAAGCCGGGGTTCCACAGCAGCGATCCATATCCGAAAACCCACATTGTCATTGCACTAGTCCTTGCCTGTTTCGACCTATAAACATCAATTCCGAGGCAGGAAAAAGGGCCGAAGCTCATGCGCCGTCTGATACGAGTGTTCATTTTTGCAGCCATCGCATGGAGCGCCTATTGGTTCATCGCCGGATATGGCCTGCGCAACGCGATCACAGGCTGGTTTGACGCCCAGCAATCCCGCGGGTGGCAGGCCGAGTTTTCGGATGTCGAAACAGCGGGATTTCCTGCGCATCACATCACGCGGCTGAACAGCCCGGCCCTGGCCGATCCTGCCACCGGAACCGCGTGGAGCGCGGACTGGATCGAATTCCAAAGCCCCGCGATCTGGCCGGGGCGGCAGATTCTGCGCTTTGCCGACACACCCCAGCGCCTGTCCTATTTCGACCAGACCGCAACCATTGAGGCGCAGGAGCTTCAGGCCCAGTTACAACTGCAACCCGGTGTCGCGCTGGTGCTTGAGAAGATGGCGCTGACCGCCGGGCCCTGGCTGATCTCGGAAGACGGCGAGGCGCTGGCCGGCGGCGACACCCTTGGCCTTGTGATGGAGCAGACGGCGACCCCCGAAGCCTATGCAATCACGGCGCAGATCGAAGGGTTCGCCCCGGGGGACGATCTGCGGGCTCTGATGCAGTCCGCCACCTCGCTGCCGCAGCGGTTCGAAACGCTGGAACTGGACATGGTAACCACATTCGACAAGCCGTGGGACCGGACCGCGCTGGAAGAAAGCCGCCCTCAGCCCGTGGCCATTGACCTGAACCTGGCCGAGATCAAATGGGGAGAGCTTCGGTTATTTGCCGCAGGTGAGCTGGACGTGGATGCCCAAGGCATTCCAACCGGCGAAATCGCCATCAAGGCCGAGAACTGGCGCGACATGATTGCGATGGCAAACGCGGCGGGGGCCCTGCCCGATCAGGCGGTCGATCCGGTCACCCGTGCGCTCAACTTTCTGGCGGGGCTGGGCGGCAACCCGAATGCGCTGGATCTGCAACTGAATTTCCGCGACGGGTTTGTGGCGCTGGGGCCCCTGCCCTTGGGCCCGGCCCCACGCCTGATCCTGCGTTAACGGCAGAAGGGACCACGGCGATAGCGCGCCGTGTCCAGATGGAAGTGATCACGGTGGTACCGGTCAGAATTCGGCCCCAGAACCGTTCCAAAAGGCCCGCACGCCCCGCGCCAGACCTTTTTAAGTTGTTTCTGCGAAGGGTTCTTGCGCCAGCCATCATAGACGGTGACAACCTCACCATCCGCCATAACGAAACCCGAAATGTCGATGGCGCGGCCTTTGCCATGTTCAGAGATACGCGCGCCTTTGCGATTGTTCCGCGTCCGGCAGGCATAATGGGCAGCGACCTGCAACTGCACCACCGGTCCGCGCCGCTTGAACGTGGGCTTGACCGATTTATCCACCCACTTGTTCAACGCAATCGCCGTTCCGCAATCCATCGTTGATGGACGGCTGAGCGCAACGCCCGACACCGAGGTAATCTGCACCGCATCCTTGATCCCGCAGGCACTGACCTTGCTGCTCACGCGCCCGACGGGTTTGCCCTGAATCGCAATATCCCCACAAACCGAGCCTTTGCGCAGCTTACGTCGCTTGAACAGAATGGCTTGCTCCAGCGACTCGGGCCGCAGGTAAGGCATCAGGGATGTATCCGGGCCCAGCAACGGCAAATCCGACGGGCGCGCGGCGGCTGCAGTAACCTGCGGTGACACGGGGCGCAATTCGGGGCGCATTTTGGGGATGCTCAGCGGGGTTGCCGCGCGGCTGGAGGCCGCGACCAATTCGACGCTGTTCGAAGTGCTATTGGGACGCGCAACGGGAAACAATGACTGTTCCGGGGGCTTTGCCTGCGCGGCAACGGCCCAAAGCGCCGCCATACAGAACAGGATATGCCCCCGGACACGTGTCACGAACTGACCTTTCCCCGGCCAAAGTCCGGCGCGTCCGTGTCCTGACCCGCATCGATAATCCCGCGCCGGATCGCACGTGTGCGGGTGAAATAGTCGAACAGATGATCCCCGTCCCCGGTGCGGATGGCGCGTTGCAGGGCAAACAGTTCCTCGGTGAAGCGCCCAAGGATTTCCAGCGTTGCATCCTTGTTGGTTAGAAAAACATCACGCCACATGGTCGGGTCGGATGCGGCAATCCGGGTGAAATCCCGGAAACCCGCCGCCGAGTATTTGATAACCTCACTATCCGTCACCCGACGCAGATCATCTGCCACACCCACCATCGTATAAGCGATCAGATGTGGCGCATGGGACGTCACGGCCAGCACCAGATCGTGGTGATCAGCGTCCATCTCATCAACGTTGGACCCCATGCCTTCCCATAAGGCCCGCAAACGCGCGATGGCATCGGGGTCCGAGCCCTCGACCGGCACCAGCAAGCACCAACGGTTGTCGTAAAGCTCCGCAAACCCCGCTTCCGGGCCGGAATGCTCGGTCCCGGCCAGCGGGTGGGCGGGGATGAAATGCACGCCTTCGCGAATATGCGGCGACACCGCCTGAATGACGTGGCGCTTGACGGAGCCCACATCCGTCACCGTCGCGCCCGGCTTCAGAACCGGCGCGATATCTTGGGCAACTGCGCCCATAGCCCCAACCGGAACACACAGCACGACCAGATCGGCCCCTTCGACCGCCTCTTGCGCGGTGTCACACACGCGGTCGCACAACCCGATCCGGCGGGCCGTTTCCCGCGTGGCCTCCGAGCGCGCATAGCCCGTCACCTCACCCGCAAGCCCGGCGCGTTTGATCGCCCAGAACATGGATGAGGCGATCAGGCCCAGCCCGATCAGCGCCACACGGTCGTATATCTGGCTCATGCAGCGCCCCCTTTAAACGCAGTGACGGCTGCAACCACGCGGCGGCAGGCCTCTTCATCGCCGACGGTGATCCGCAGCGCGTTGGGCAGGTTGTAGCCTGCAACGCGGCGCACAATCAAACCCTGCGTTTTGAGATAGTCGTCACATGCCTCGGCCTCGGCTTGATCCGCAAAGCGCGCAAGTATGAAATTGGTGCAGGACGGGTCCGAGGGTACGCCGACCTTGGCCAGTTCATCTGCCAGCCAAACCCGAAGCCGCGCGTTCTCGGTCTGGCAGAAGGACAGGAATTCAACATCGTTCACCGCCGCCTTTGCCGCAGCCAGAGCCGTCAGCGACAGGTTGAAGGGCTGGCGCACCCGGTTCAGCACATCGATGATCGGCTGATGGGCATAGCCCCAACCCACGCGCATGCCGCCCAGACCGTACACCTTTGAAAAGGTCCGGGTCATGATCACATTCTCATGGGCGTCCACCAACCCGGCGCCGCCATCGAACCCATCGACAAACTCGGCATAGGCCCCATCGATAACCATCAGGCAGGTTTCGGGCAGTGCGCTGGCCAAACGCTCCAGCTCGGCCTCGGGGATCATGGTCGAGGTCGGATTGCCCGGGTTCGTCACAAACACAATCCGCGTCTGCCCGGTCACTGCGGCCAATATGTTATCGACATCCACATGGCGGTCGCGTTCCGGCACCATAACCGGCGTCGCCCCGGCCATACGCGCAATGATCGGGTACATCGAGAACCCGTGTTCGGTATAGATCACCTCATCCCCCGGCCCCGCATAGGCCTGAGCGATGAATTGCAGCACTTCGTCACTGCCAACACCGCAAATGATCCGCGCCGGGTCCAGCCCGTGCCGCGCGCCAATAGCAAAGCGCAGACTGGCATGATCGGTGCTGGGATAACGATGCAAGGTCGCGGCGCTATCGCGCACAGCTTCAATCGCCTTGGGGCTGGGTCCAAACGGATTTTCGTTGGAACTCAGCTTGATCACATGCTCGACCCCCGCCACATGCGACTGGCCGCCCTGATACAGCGCGATGTCCATGATGCCGGGTTGCGGGGTGATCTTGGTCATTGAGAGGCTCCGTTAACTCGGCCCCTCATACCTGTCTCAACGGATTGAGAAAAGCGGCAATTCCCTCATGCGGCCTTGAAGCGCGCGGTTGCCGGGTCGGCGTTGTAATAGGGCGCAAATTCCGCAGTCCGGCGGGACAGGTCATTGACGCTGTCGATGATGAACCGAACCGTTTCTTCGCTCATGAGGTACGAGAAGTTCAGCCGCACCCAGCCGGGTTTTTTCATTTCCTCTCCCGCAGACAGCGCCGCGTGCAATTCGTCTGACGTCGCCCGGTCGATGCCCAGCAGCCGGTGCGCATAGGGCCCCGCGCAGGCACAGCCACCACGGGCCTGAATACCGTAAATGTCGCTGAGCATACGCGTGAACAGCTGCTGATGCACCGGCTGCCCCGCATTATCCCGCACAAGGAACGAGTAGATCGGTAGACGATGCGCCGACTCTGTCCCAAGCAAAGTCAGGTTTGGATTGTCCTTCCAGCCGTCCAGCGCCATGCGGTTATACAGCGCCTCACGCCGCGCAATTTCATCGGTTCCCACCACGTCCTTTACGATAAAGGCCAAGGCGGCACGGATATCCCCGATCACATTCGGCGTTCCCGCCTCTTCGCGTGTGGCAAGATCGGCGCTGTAGTCATGCCGCCAGGGTGAAACGAAACTGACCGTCCCGCCACCGGGCCAGCTGGGGCTGGTGCGCTGCACCGCCTGCCCGTTCACGATCAACACGCCCGACGCGCCCGGCCCACCCGGAAACTTGTGCGGAGAGACCACAATCGCATCCTTGCGCGCATCCTCTGGCCCCATATCCATCGGCAGATATGGCCCTCCACCAGCGTAATCCCACACTGCCGACGCCCCATGGCGCTTCAGCAACCGCGTGACCGGATCGGGATCCGTGATAATCCCCGTCACATTGGATGCCGCTGAAAACGACCCGATCACAAGATCCGCATCCGCATGGCGCAGCAAAGCGCCTTCCAGCGCACCCATATCAACCCCGCCATCCGCGGCTTCGGGAATCTCAACCACCAATGCCTTGCTTTCACGCCACGGCAGGATGTTCGAGTGATGCTCATACGGCCCGATGAAAACAACCGGCCGGTCTGCCTCCTCCACTCCCAAAAGGCTGACCAGCCGGTTCAAACCCGCAGTGGCTCCGGACCCGGCAAAGATCACCGCGTCGTCTCCCCTCGCACCAACAATGCGGGCAATTTCAGCGCGCGCTTCCTGGCGAAGCCGCGTCATGTAAGACCCACAGAAAGAGGCCTCGGTATGGCTGTTGGCATAGAACGGCAGAACATGCTCGGCCACAAAATCCTCAACCTGCCGCAATGCGCGGCCCGAGGCGACGTAATCCGCATAAACCAGCGATACGTCCCCGTGCAGACCCGGGATCAGAACGTTCTCTCCGATCAGCCCATCGCGCAGCTTGGAATTGCGAGTGGTGGATTGGATTTCTGCGCGAAACTTGGACAAGGTCATTACACCGGCTCCTTTCTGTAATACCAATGTGATTGAGCCGAAACGCGAAATCTTCACCGTTTTTTGCGTACTATTCGCATTTTTTGTGTCATATGATCAGATATGACCGCAAAACTAGATCAAATTGATATTCGCATCCTGCAAGCGCTGCAAAAAGATGCCACCCTGTCCCAGCGCGAACTGGCAGATCAGGTCGGCCTGTCGCAAAACGCCTGCTGGCGGCGGTTGAAGGCGCTGAACGAAGACGGCGTCCTGCTCGGCTCCACCGCCCGGATCGCACGCGAAAAACTGGGGCTCAGCCTGGTGGTATTCGTCATGCTGCGCACGCGCCACCATTCGGCGGATTGGCTACAAGCCTTTCGCCGCCACGTGCTCACCATCCCCGAAGTGGTGGATTTTCACCGCATCGGCGGCGACTACGATTACCAGCTCAAAGTCGTCACGCAGGACATGGCATCCTACGACAAGGTCTACCAACGTCTGATCGAAAAGGTCGAGCTGGACAGTGTAACCTCATATTTCGCGATGGAGGCAATCGCCGAGGCCCGCCCCCTCCCCCTCTGATCCGCTCTTCTTCTGTTTGAAAATACCTCGGGGGAATCGCGGCCTGCCGCGATGGGGGCAGCGCCCCCTTCCAACAAAAAAAGACCGCGCTGAAAGCGCGGCCCTTTGGATCAGGTCTATCGGCGAAGATCAGTTCTTCGCGTAGAATTCAACAACCAGGTTCGGTTCCATGACGACCGGATAGGGCACATCACCCAGACCCGGAGCGCGAACGAAGGTCGCGGTCATTTTCGAATGATCCGCGTCGATGTAGTCAGGCACATCGCGCTCGGCCAGAGCAGCGGCTTCCAGAACAACAGCCAGTTGCTTGGACTTGTCGCGCACTTCGATCACGTCGCCTTCCTTGACGCGGTAGCTGGGGATGTTGACCCGCTTGCCGTTCACTTTGACATGGCCGTGGTTCACGAACTGACGTGCGGCAAACACGGTCGGCACGAACTTGGCGCGATAGACAACGGCGTCCAGACGGCGCTCCAGCAGACCGATCAGGTTTTCACCGGTGTCGCCTTTGACACGCTCGGCTTCGGCGTAGATGCGGCGGAACTGCTTCTCGGTCAGGTCGCCATAGTAGCCTTTCAGCTTCTGCTTGGCGCGCAGCTGCAGACCAAAGTCCGACAGTTTGCCCTTGCGGCGCTGGCCGTGCTGGCCGGGGCCGTATTCACGACGGTTGACCGGGGATTTCGGACGACCCCAGATGTTTTCGCCCATCCGGCGGTCGATTTTGTACTTGGCAGACGTGCGTTTGGTCACGGCTGATCTCCTTTAAAGTGGCATTTCGGCTTGATCCGAAAACCGGTTCCCACTGTTCGGGCCGAAATAGCGTCTCCGCTCGGACCGGACAGTTCCAGTTCAGACCAGGCGTGGTGCCGGGTTATAAAGGGCGTTGTCCTCTTGAGGCTTCCCCCATGACAGGCATCCCCTTGCGGGGGCCACCAACACCAATGAAGTCGCGCTTATATCTGCAGATCAGTCAGAGTCAATAAGCTATTCGGCAAGAAATTCCCGGGAAAAGGGCGCAATTCGAAAGGCCGCAGGTCGCCAAGCCTGGATTGCCGCTGCGCTTAGGTCTTCCGCGTCACAGCGTGCAGTGGAAAGGTAACGACGGTCGCGCCCTGAGGGGGCTCGATAAACGCCTGACCGCCAAAATCCGAAACGTCGCAGATCCAGAAAGACTGATCGCGCGGTGGGCACCCGTCCGAGAACACAAAGGTCGGGTCAATCTCGCCGTCCTGAACAACCAGATCCGCGCTGAACCGTTGCGCGCCATTGGTCAGAACGACCGAGCCAAAAGCCTCACCGGAGATTTCCCGAACAATCGCAAATCGGTCACTGGTCCGAGAGGATACAGCGCCAATACCGCCCGCCCGTTCAACCGCTTGCTCGGCACCATCGCTCAGCAGAACAGCCTGCCCGCGCCAGGACCACGCAGCCCCAACGACAAAAAAAGCCAGAGGCGCCGCCTCAAGCTCATCAAGCTCTGTCTGTTTCCACGATATGGCTATACGACCGCTTTGCCCTGGTCTCATCTGCCCGCTCAAACCTTTCAACATCCCACCACTTACTCACACGTCCATATCAACCCTGAATTCGGCGAAAAAGAGACCGAATTCAAGCAATCCGAAGATTGTTGCAAAACTGATTCAAATGGGCACCGATCAGTTCGCTGCCCTTCACTGTTACAACCGGGTGTCAGACGTCAAATAACAGATAAGTTACCCGCACTTAGAGTGGCCGCAGCTGCGACAGGTCATGCAGCCTTCGATCATGACCATATCGAACTGCCCACAGGATGGGCAGGCCTTGCCGCGCGGGGCGTCCATGTTCACCACCTGCGCCTGTGGGTCGGATTTCAGGCCCATCCCCTCGCCTTCCAGAAAGCCGATGCTGATCATGTGCTGTTCGATCACACCGCCAATCGCCGCCAGGATCGAGGGGATATACTTGCCCTTGACCCAGGCCCCACCACGCGGATCGAACACCGCCTTCAGTTCCTCGACCACAAAGGACACGTCTCCGCCACGACGGAACACAGCCGAGATCATTCGGGTCAGGGCCAGCGTCCAGGCGTAATGCTCCATGTTCTTCGAGTTGATGAACACCTCGAACGGGCGGCGGCGGCCTCCGATGACGATATCGTTGATCGTCAGGTAGATGGCGTGTTCGCTGTCGGGCCATTTCAGCTTGTAGGTCGACCCCTCAAGAGCTTGCGGGCGATCCAGCGGTTCGGACATATACACGACCTCGCCACCATCGACCTCATGCGGCGCATCAGCGCTTTCGCCCGGAGCCTTGTCGTCGCTTTCCGATACCGTCAGGACCGAGCCCGTCACGTCGTTGGGGCGATAGGTGGTGCAACCCTTACAGCCCTGATCCCAGGCCTGCATATAGACATCCTTGAACGCGTCAAAGCTGATGTCTTCGGGGCAGTTGATCGTCTTCGAAATCGAACTGTCGATCCATTTCTGCGCTGCCGCCTGCATCTTGACGTGATCAGACGGGCTCAAAGTCTGCGCGTTGACGAAGTAGTCCGGCAGATCCGCGTCGCCGAACTTGTCGCGCCACATCTGCACGGCGTAATCCACGACCTCTTCTTCGGTGCGCGAGCCGTCCTTCTGCAACACTTTGCGCGTATAGGCATAGGCAAAGACCGGCTCGATCCCCGAAGATACGTTCCCGGCATAAAGCGATATGGTCCCCGTCGGCGCAATCGAGGTCAGCAAAGCGTTGCGGATACCATGTTCGCGGATCGCATCGCGCACGTCGTCGTCCATCTGCTGCATCGTGCCGCTGGCCAGATATTTCTCGGCATCGAACAGCGGGAACGCCCCTTTCTCCTTTGCCAAGTCCACCGACGCCAGATATGCGGCGCGGGCAATCGCGTGCAACCAGCGCTCGGTCTGACGCGCCGCCTCGTCGGACCCATAGCGCAGGCCCAGCATTAGCAGCGCATCGGCCAGACCGGTCACACCCAGCCCGATCCGGCGCTTGGCCTGTGCCTCGGCCGCCTGTTCGGGCAGCGGGAATTTCGAGGCATCCACCACGTTGTCCATCATCCGAACGGCAGTGGCGACCAGCTCCTGCATCGCGGCCTCGTCCAGATGCGCGGCATCTTCGAACGGCTCGGCCACCAGACGTGCCAGGTTGATCGAACCCAGCAGGCAGGCGCCATAAGGCGGCAGAGGTTGCTCTCCGCATGGGTTCGTCGCTGCGATGGTTTCAACATAGCTGAGGTTGTTGGCCTTGTTGATCCGGTCGATGAAAATCACACCCGGCTCGGCATAGTCATAGGTCGCCTGCATGATCTTGTTCCACAGATCGCGGGCCTGAACGGTGTGATAGACTTTGTCGCCGAACACCAGCTCCCACGGGCCGTCGGCCTTGACGGCCTCCATGAAGGCATCGGTCACCAGCACGGACATGTTGAACATGCGCAGGCGGGCCGGGTCGGATTTGGCTGTGATGAACTGTTCGATATCCGGGTGATCGCAGCGCATGGTCGCCATCATCGCCCCGCGACGAGAACCCGCCGACATGATCGTCCGGCACATCGCGTCCCACACATCCATGAATGACAGCGGGCCAGAGGCATCCGCCGCCACCCCATGCACATCCGCACCGCGCGGGCGGATGGTCGAGAAATCGTAACCGATGCCCCCGCCCTGTTGCATCGTCAGCGCCGCCTCTTTAAGCATGTCGAAAATACCGCCCATGCTGTCCGGTACGGTGCCCATGACGAAACAGTTGAACAGAGTCACCTGCCGCGCAGTACCTGCCCCTGCGGTGATCCGTCCAGCGGGCAGGTATTTGAAATCCTCCAGCGCCGCAAAGAACTTATCCTCCCAATGCGCCGGATCTTTCTCGACCCGTGCCAGATCACGGGCGATGCGCCGCCAGCTGTCCTCGACCGTCTGGTCGATGGGCGTGCCATCCGCCTGTTTGAAACGGTATTTCATGTCCCAGATCTGCTCGGCGATGGGGGCGGCAAAGCGGCTCATTGGTGCTCCGATATCAAAAAATTAGGTTGGACGCGGCGGCGGGACTTGAACCCGCATCCTCCTCGCCGTAGCCTATTTGGCACCACACCAAGACCACTCGAAAGCGAGGCGCTCTATCCTTTGAGCTACGCCACGTTTTACGTCGATTCGTCGACGGACCCTCACAATACAGCAGCGACCTACGCCGCTACAACAGGTTGATGATAGAACATCTCGGACTACAATATAATGGCTAGGCTTGGGACGACTCTGTGGGAAAGCTGTGGATAACTACGTAAACCTCATAAAACTCTCGGTCGGCTCGGAAAGCGTCGAGACCCTGCAGGCGTGGCAGGACAGCCGCAAGCCGTTGTACGAGGACGGCTGCCCGCGCCATGTCACCCGCATGTGGCCCAAGCGCGAGGCCGAGATTCTGAATGGCGGGTCAATCTATTGGGTGATCAAGGGCGTCATCCAATGCCGCCAGCGCATCCTGCGTCTGGACGAGGTCCGCGGCGACGACGGCATCCGCCGCTGCGCCATCGTGCTGGACCCCGAGGTGCATCGCACCCAAACCGCCCTGAAACGCCCGTTTCAAGGCTGGCGTTACCTCAAGCCCGAGGACACCCCTGCCGACCTGCCGAAAACCCGCGAACAGGACGACGCCCTGCCCGACGATCTAAACCGCGCGCTGGCGGAAATCGGGGTGCTGTAAAAACCAACGTCAACTCGTCCTCAGGTCTGCGCGTTGTGGATGCGCCAAAAAACACGTAAAGTGCCCATTTAATTTATTAAGTTAACGAGGGCACTTTATGATGAATGGACAAATCCGGACAATTTTATTGGCGGCTGTTTGTGTGGCAGGTGGAACGAGCGTTCTTGCTGCCCCAAAGGACGGAAAATACAGCCTGACAGTACCTTCAAAAAACCCCTTTCCAGTGACGGTCACCATTGCCAGCGGCAACATTGCAGGTATCACATCCTCCACGCTGCAAAACATCAACGGCGCCAGCGTTTCGGGGAACAGCAAAAAGCAATCCATCAGTTTCAGCTTCGACAGCGCGAACTGCGGAGGCGGCAACACCGGCACTATGACATTCGACCTGAGAAAGAATGTCGTTTTCAAAAAATGGAAGGGGACGTGCGGGTCAAAACGTTTTGACGTCAGCAAATCTGTGACCGCTGCCCCTGATTAGGTTTTGCTCACCCGGTCCATCACTTCTGCAAGCACCCGCTTGTCATCAGGCGAATAACTGGCCACCCGGCTGCGCCACAGGGTCGCCTGTGACTGCAACACAAGCCCGTCCGTCAGGATTTTCAGGTGATTGGCGCGCAGTGTTTCGCCGCTGGATGTAATGTCCGCAATCGCCTCGGCGGTTTCGTTCATCACCGTGCCCTCGGTCGCGCCCTGACTGTCGACCAGCGTGTAATCGGCCACGCCTGCGTCCGTTAGAAACTCCCGCACCAAACGGTGATATTTGGTGGCAATCCGCAGCCGGTGGCCGTGAGCCTTGCGGAACGCCGCCGCTGCCGCATCCAGATCGTCCAGCGTATCCACATCCACCCAGCAGGCGGGCGTGGCGATGATCAGGTCGGCCTTGCCGAACCCAAGCCGCGAGACTTCTTCGACCTGCTGTTCCCAACGTGGCAGTTTTTCCTGCACCAGATCGATGCCGGTTACACCCAGATGAATACGCCCCGCCGCAAGTTCGCGGGGGATTTCCCCGGCGGACAACAGGATCAGGGAGACGCCATCAATGCCTTCGACCTTACCGGCATATTCCCGGTCCGAGCCGCTGCGCGACAGGGTGATGCCGCGCTTTTCGAACCACGAAAAGGTCTTGTCCATCAACCGGCCCTTCGAGGGCACGCCCAGTTTCAGGCTCATTGCGCGTCCTCCTCAACCTCAAGCATCAGGTCCGGGCGCAGTACGCCGCCCACGGCGGGGATTTCCGCGCCGTTGCCCAATTGCCGCGTCAGCGCGTCATAGCGCCCGCCGGTGGCAATCGGTGGCAGGTCGGGGCGGCCCTCGGCGTAGAAGCCAAAGACAAACCCGTCATAATATTCCATCGACGTGCGGCCATAGGCGGCCTCGAAATCCAGCCGTTCGACATCGACGCCACGCGCCTGAAGCGAGGCCACCCGCGCCTCGAGCCGGTCCAGCGCCGGGGTGATCTGCGGCAGGTCGACGACCACGTCGCGCAGTTGCTCCAGCGCGAAAGGCATGGTTTCGCGCACGTTCAGCAGCGTTTCCAGCCCGACCAGCTCATTGTCGGAAATCGGCGGTGTGTCACGATCCTCGCGCAAGGCTTCAATCCGCGCCTCGATCTCGGATGCGCGGCGTTTGCCGATCATCGGGGCGTCGATGGCCAGAGGGTCGGCAGCATCCAACAGCGTATCGCGCCCTTCGGGGCCAGCCTTACGTCCGGCGAACCGGTCCAGCAGAGTGCGGAACCGGCGCGGGCGCCACAGATGCCGCATCAGCGCATCCTTGCGTCTGTCGGTCGTCCGCAAACCCTGAACGGCGGCCGTCAGAATACCGATATCCCCTGTTGCAGCACGCAGAGGCAGCCCGCGCAATTGCAACGCAAACAGCGAGAATACCTCGGCATCCGCGCCGGCGGGGTCATTGCGGTCAAAGACCTCGTACCCCACCTGAATGTATTCGTTGGACCGGTCCGGGTCGTGTTCCTGCCGCCGAAACACCTCGCCGGAATAGGTATAGCGCGCGGGCTCGGCCCCATCGTTCATATGCATCTGCACCACGGGCAGCGTGAAATCCGGGCGCAACATCTGTTCACCGCGCAGCGCGTCCGAGGTGACATAGGCGCGGGCGCGGATGTCTTCGCCATAGAGGTCCAGCAGCGTGTCCGCCGGTTGCAGCAGCGGCGTGTCCACCACTTGCGCCCCGGCGGCCTCGAACCGCACCCGCATCATCGCGGCGCGGGCCTGTATCTGGGAACGGTTGGGCATGGGTCAGTCCTGACTGTCCAGAATTTCGCGGACCTTGGCGACCAGATCGCCGCGCGGCACTTCGAACTGGCTGGGGCGTTCTTTCCATTCCTCCAGCGTGGCGCTTTCGGCGATCTTGGCGCCAAGGATCAGGTCCTTGATCTGCACGATCCCCCCCGCCTTTTCGTCACCACCTTCGATCACCGCAATCGGAGAGTTTCGCTTGTCCGCATATTTCAGCTGATTGCCAAAGTTCTTGGGATTGCCCAGATAAACCTCAGCCCGGATGCCCGCATTGCGCAGTTCCGCGACCATCGCCTGATAATCGGCCATGCGGTCACGGTCCATCACGGTGACAACCACGGGGCCGGTGGCCTGCGCGGCGATCCGGCCCTTTTCCCGCAGAGCGGCCAGCAGGCGGTCAACGCCGATGGACACGCCGGTTGCGGGAACCTCCTGCCCGGTAAAGCGTTTGACCAGATCGTCGTAGCGACCACCGCCCGAGACCGAGCCGAACTGCCGCTTGCGGCCTTTCTCGTCGAAAATCTCGAAGGTCAGTTCGGCCTCATAGACCGGCCCAGTGTAGTAGCCGAGCCCCCGCACGACCGAGGGGTCAATCTCGATCCGGTCCGCACCGTATCCGCCTGCATCCAGCAGCGCGCCGATCTGTTCCAATTCGGCAATGCCGTCTGCACCGATCTTGCTGTCGCCCACGGCGGCGCGCAGGTTGGCCAGCGTTCCGGCAGTATCAGCGGCCTTTGACGTCAGGAAGGCAATCACCGGCTCGGCCTGATCATCGCTGAGACCCACACCGTCGATGAACGCACCCGAGGCATCCAGGCGACCCTTGGTCAGCAACTCGCGTACCCCGGCCTCACCCACCTTATCGAACTTGTCGATGGTGCGCAGAACGTTGTCGCGGGCAGCGGCGTCTTCGCCAAGCCCCATCGCCTCAAGCACACCATTCAGAACCTTGCGGTTATTGACCCGCACCAGATAGTCGCCGCGCGGGATGCCGACGGTTTCCAGCGTGTCCGACAGCATCGCGCAAATCTCGGCATCCGCAGCCATCGAGACCGTGCCCACCGTATCCGCGTCACACTGATAAAACTGGCGATAGCGCCCCGGCCCCGGCTTTTCATTCCGCCAGACCGGTCCCATCGCATAGCGGCGATAGGGCGTCGGCAGATCGTTACGGTGCTGCGCATAGACACGAGCCAAAGGCGCGGTCAGGTCATAGCGCAGGGCCATCCAGTCGCCCTTATCGTTTTCGTCCACTTCCTGCCATGCAAAGACACCCTCGTTCGGGCGATCCACGTCGGGCAGGAACTTGCCCAGCGCCTCGACGGTCTCAACCGCGCTGCTTTCCAAGGCGTCGAACCCGTAACGATGATAGACATCCGCAATAGCCCGCAGCATCTCGGTGCGCTGCGTGACTTCCTGGCCGAAATAGTCGCGGAACCCTTTCGGCGTGATGGCCTTGGGGCGGGGCTGTTTCTTGGGCTTGGCCATGTGGGGCGTCCTTGGGCGTTTAGTGTTCCGCGCGCGGTCTATCCCATGGCCCGCATCGGGGCAAGGCGCGCTTTGGCTGGCCTTGGCCCCAAAGGCCCGCTATGACCGTCGCGGAAGGAGCCCGCAATGCAGCATTTGGAAGAACAGATCGCCCATCTGACCCGCATGGTGGAAGAGCTGAACACGATCGTCACCGCGCAACAGGATGAAATCGACCGCCTGACCCGCCGGGTCGCGATGCTGTATCAACGCGAGGCCGAGCGGGCGCAGGAAGGATCAGGCGGCATCGTCTATGGCGACGAACGCCCGCCGCATTACTGAGGGGTCACAACCCCAGCGTGGATTTCACCGCGTTATCGACCACACCGCCCAAAAGGGCATTCTTATCAGCCGCGCAACCCTCGGACAGCGCCGCGATGAAGGCTTCGCGCAGTTGGGCTTTTTCCGCGTCCGTGGTTGCGTGATCTTCGATATTGATCTGACGATTATAAAGCGACAGGGCCGTCATCTTTTCGACAACGGCGACAACAAAGGCTTCGTCGCCATCCGCCTCTTCGGCGATCGAGGCGCAGGTATAATGCATCACGGGTAATGCATCCTGCACCATCTGCTCTGCTGCGTCGTCAGCGAACGCGCCGCCCGGCAGTGACAGGCAAAGCCCGGCAGCGGCGATTTTGGACTGGGTCATACGCATCACGTTCATTTCCAGTTATGTCCGATAATCGCACCGGCCACGCCGCCGATCGCTGCGCCCTTGCCGTCGCCGATCAAAGCGCCGACACCCGCTCCGATCAATGCGCCTTCGATTGTTTTCTTTTTCTTCTTGTCGTCCGCCAAAGCAGATGTCGCCAGCGCCACAGACGCCACGGTTGCAAGTGCTAACGCCCGGAAACTTAAGCTCGTGTTCGTCATAAGGGTACCCTCCCTGACAGTCCCTTTGGTTCAGCCTAGCGGCGCACTGACTCTGTGGCAACCGAGACGGTTCGCGGTCAGACCTCCTCGACCGACACAACGCCATCCAGCGATTTGATCGCGCCCTTGATCTGCGGGTTGATCGGGAACTCCTGCCCCAGATCCATCTCGACATCGCCCGGCAAGGTCGGGTCCATCAAACAGACCTGAATTGGCCCCTTCGACGCCCCCTTGGCGACGCTCGCCGCGTCCGCCAGCACCGTGGCGACGGTGGACAGGACCTGCGGTTGCTCCACAAAGATGCGCAGGCCGGTTGCCTCGGCCTCGGCAACAACCGAATCCGCCGGACCAACCGAGCGGCCCAGCAGTTTCAACTGATCGGCCTCCATGGTTGCCTCGGCCGTCAGGACCACCTGCGCGCCGGTTTCCAGAAACTCGCGGCATTTCTCCAACGTGTCCGAGAACAGCGTAACCTCATATGCCCCCGTCGGGTCCGAGAGCTGAGCAAAGGCGAACCGATTGCCGCGCGCGGATTTCCGTTCCTGCCGCCCGGCCACGACACCGGCCATTTTGGCGATCAACGGGCCCGAGCGCGCCTTTTCCGTCACCTCATCCAGCGTCAGAACCTGTTTGCGTTTCAGCGCAGGCATATAGTCGTCCAGCGGGTGACCAGACAGGTAAAAGCCGATGGCCTTGAACTCTTCGCTCAGCCGTTCGGCAGGCAGCCAGTCGGGAGTGGGCAACAGGCGGGGTTCGGGCAGGTCGTCCCCTGCCTCACCAAACAGCGACACCTGGTTCGAGTTCTTCTGTTCTTGGATCGCCGCCGAATACTGCACCAGCGGATCAAGGCTTTCGAACACCCGGCGGCGGTTCTTGTCGAGCTGATCAAAGGCCCCGGCCCGCGCCATCATTTCCAGCGGGCGCTTGCCGACCTTTTTCAGGTCAACACGGCGGGCAAAGTCGAACAGGTTGACAAACGGCTTGTCGGCATTTTCGTCCTGCGCGCCTGCGGCGCGACGCCCCTCGACCACAAGGTTCATCGCCTCGACGCCCACGTTTTTCAACGCGCCCAGCGCATAGACCAGATGCCCTTCGACCACATCAAACGTCGCCAGCGAGCGGTTCACGCAGGGCGGCACATAGGGCAGTTCCAACCCCTTACGCACCTCTTCGAAATAAACAGCCAGCTTGTCAGTCAGGTGGATATCGCAGTTCATGACGCCCGCCATGAACTCGACCGGATGGTTCGCCTTCAGCCAACCGGTCTGATAGCTGACCACCGCATAGGCCGCGGCGTGGGACTTGTTGAAGCCGTAGTTGGCGAATTTCTCGAGCAGGTCGAAAACTTCGGACGCCTTCTTGGCGTCCACCCCATTCTCACCGGCACCCTTTTCAAACTTGGGCCGCTCGGCATCCATCGCCTCTTTGATCTTTTTACCCATCGCGCGGCGCAGCAGGTCGGCCCCGCCAAGGCTGTACCCCGCCATCACCTGAGCGATCTGCATCACCTGTTCCTGATAAACGATGATGCCCTGCGTTTCTTCAAGGATATGGTCGATCAGAGGGTGAACGGATTCGATTTTCCGCAGCCCGTTTTTGACCTCGCAATAGGTCGGGATATTCTCCATCGGGCCGGGACGATAGAGCGCCACCAGCGCCACGATATCCTCGATACAGGTGGGTTTCATACGCTTGAGCGCATCCATCATCCCGGTGGATTCCACCTGGAACACCGCCACCGTCTTGGCCGCTGAATAAAGCTTGTATGTCGCCTCATCATCCAGCGGGATGGCATTGATCTGGTTCTCGGCCCCGTCGGCGGGTTCATAAAGCTCCGTGCCATCCGCCGCCACATGCAAGGGCCGCCCGGATTTGAAGATCAGGTCCATCGCATTCTGGATCACGGTCAGCGTTTTCAGACCCAGAAAGTCGAATTTTACCAACCCGGCCTGTTCCACCCATTTCATGTTGAACTGGGTCGCAGGCATGTCGGATCGCGGATCCTGATACAGCGGCACCAGCGCGTCCAGAGGCCGGTCGCCGATCACGACCCCGGCGGCGTGGGTCGAGGCATTTCGCAGCAACCCTTCGACCTGCTGACCATAATTCAGCAGGCGTTCCACAACCTCTTCGTTGCGCGCCTCTTCGCGCAGGCGGGGTTCGTCTTTCAGCGCCTTTTCAATAGATACAGGTTTGACGCCCTCCACTGGTATCATTTTGGACAGGCGGTCCACCTGCCCATAGGGCATCTGCAGCACCCGCCCGATATCGCGCACGGCGGCCTTGGACAGCAAGGCACCAAAGGTGATGATCTGCCCCACCTTGTCACGCCCGTATTTCTGCTGCACATAACGGATCACCTCTTCGCGGCGATCCATGCAAAAGTCGATATCGAAATCGGGCATCGAGACCCGTTCCGGGTTCAGGAACCGTTCAAACAGCAGCGAATAGCGCAGCGGATCAAGGTCGGTGATCGTCAGCGCATAGGCCACCAGCGAGCCCGCGCCCGAGCCCCGCCCCGGCCCCACCGGGATATCGTGATCCTTGGCCCATTGGATAAAATCCGCAACGATCAGGAAGTAGCCCGGAAAGCCCATGCCTTCGATGATGCCGAGCTCGAAGTCCAGCCGCTCCTGATATTCATCCGCGCTCACCGCATGGGGGATCACCGCCAAACGTTTCTGCAAGCCTTCGTTGGCGATGCGGCGCAGTTCCGCGACTTCGTCATCGGCAAATTTCGGCAGGATGGGATCGCGGCGATAAGCCATGAAGGCGCAACGCCGCGCGATCTCGACCGTGTTTTCTATCGCCTCGGGCAGATCGGCGAACAGCGTCACCATCTCCTGCTGCGACTTGAAATAATGCTGCGCAGTCAGACGGCGGCGGCCCTCCTGCTGGTCGACATAGGCCCCTTCCGAGATACAGATCAGCGCGTCATGCGCCTCATACATATCCGAGGTCGGGAAATAGACGTCATTGGTGGCAACCAGCGGCAGGTTCTTGGCATAGGCCATCTCGACGTGGCCCTGCTCGGTCAGACGCTCGGCCTCGGGCTGGCCACCTTCACCCGGATGGCGCTGCAACTCGATATACAGCCGATCCGGGAACATCCCCGCCAGCCGGTCTACCAAAGCCTCAGCCGCCGGGCGCTGCCCCTGCTGCAACAGCATTCCCACCGGCCCGTCCGGCCCGCCGGACAGGCAGATCAGACCATCCGACCGTTCCGCCAACTCGTCCAGCGTGACCTGTGGCAACTGCCCGCCCTTGTCCACATACAGGCAGGAACTCAGCTTCATCAGGTTCTCATACCCCACCTCGGACTGCGCCAGCAGCACCAGCGGCGCGGGCGCTTTGGGCTTTTCACCGGGCTGCGCCTGCACATAGGTCAGATCGACCTGACAGCCCATGATCGGCTGTACCCCGGCCCCGCTGGCAGTGACGGAAAATTCCAGTGCCGAGAACATCGAATTGGTGTCGGTCACCGCAACGGCGGGCATCTCGGCCTTCTCACAAAGCGCGGGCAGCTTTTTCAGCCGCACGGCGCCTTCCAGCAGGGAATATTCGGTGTGAACGCGGAGGTGAATGAATCGTGGGGAACTGCTCATGACCCCTACGCTATCCCAGCCAGAGGCGCGGCAAAAGCGGGAACCGACGCTTTGGGATGCCTAAAAAATCGGCGCTGATTATTCGTCTTTTTCAGAAGGTGCTTCGGGGGGCGCGGCTAGGCCGCTGCAAAAAACGCTTTAATTTCAATCGCCTGAACATTACTGAAAACCCGCACCTTCGCGCCGACTGGGGGTAATGGTACATCACATAGGCAGTTTTTCTTGCCAGAGAACCTGCCCTGTTTCTAACATCACACGGCAAGCACTCCGCCCGCCACTCTTTCTACGTCGCATCGAAGGAGGGCACCCAAGGGCGCAACCGGGTAACGCGACGGGTTTCTCGTATGACGATCACGTTTCTTCTGAACGGAGAGACAGTGGAACTGGCGGATGTCGATCCGACAGCCACCCTGCTGGACTGGCTGCGCGAGGATCGCGGCCTGACCGGCACCAAGGAAGGTTGCAACGAAGGCGACTGCGGCGCCTGCACCGTCATGGTGACGGATGCGGATGGCCACAAGGCGCTCAATTCCTGCATTCTGTTCCTGCCCCAGTTACACGGCAAAGCGGTCCGCACCGTCGAAGGGGCCAGCGGTCCAAACGGCGAAGCCCACCCGGTGCAACAGGCCATGGTCGACCTGCATGGCTCGCAATGCGGCTTCTGCACCCCGGGCTTCGTGATGTCGATGGTCGCAAGCCACGCCACCGGTGCCACCGATCACGACACGCAACTGGCCGGAAACCTCTGCCGCTGCACCGGCTACGCCCCGATCATCCGCGCCGCCCAAGCCGCCGAACCAAAACCGACACCGGACTGGATCACCAACGACCAGTCCTTCTCTTGTTCAAAAATACCTCGGGGGGAGGCCGCAGGCCGGGGGGCAGAGCCCCCCTTCCTCCCCAACAACTCCGACGAACTGGCAGCTCTTTACGCTGAACACCCAAGCGCCACCCTGATCGCCGGGGCCACCGATGTCGGGCTTTGGGTTACCAAGCAGCTGCGCGATCTGGACCCGGTGATTTTCCTCAGCCGCTGCGACGACCTGAAACAGATCAGCATCACCGATGACGAAATCCGCTTTGGCGCGATGGTCGATATGAACCGCATGGGCGCGGCGCTGGCCGATCTGCACCCTTCCTACGCCGAAATGATCCGCCGTTACGCCAGCGTTCAGGTGCGCCACGCGGCCACCGTGGGCGGCAACATCGCCAACGGCTCGCCCATCGGGGACAACCCGCCCGCCCTGATCGCGCTGAACGCCACGCTGCACCTGCGCAAAGGCGACACCCGCCGGGCCCTGCCGCTTGAGCAGTTCTTTATCGACTACGGCAAACAGGACCGCACCCCCGGTGAGTTCGTCGAGGCCGTCAGCTTTCCGCGTCAACCCGACCGGCTGAAGGCGTATAAACTCAGCAAACGGTTCGATCAGGATATCTCGGCCGTCTGCGGCTGTTTCAACATCACCGTCTCGGACGGCACCATCACCCAGGCGCGCATCGCGTTTGGCGGCATGGCAGCCATCCCGAAACGGGCAACTCAGGTCGAGGCTGCTTTGATCGGCAAATCCTGGACCCGCGACACCATTCAGGCCGCGCGTTCCGCCTTTGCCGACGATTTCACACCACTCACGGACATGCGCGCCTCGGCCACCTATCGACTGGAAACCGCCAAAGCGATGCTGGAAAGGTACTTCCTCGAAGATCAGGGCGAGGTGACAAACGTGCTGGAGGTATCGGCATGAGCGTGACCAAACCCCTGCCGCATGACGCGGCCCCGCTGCATGTCTCGGGCACCGCGCGCTATGTGGACGACATCCCGACCCCCAAAGGATCGCTGCATCTGGCCTTTGGTCTCAGCCCGATCGCCAAGGGCAGGATCACCGCGATGGACCTGTCTGCGGCGAAGGTCGCCGACGGGGTCGTCGCGGTCCTGACCGCGGACGACCTGCCCTTTGCCAACGACGTCTCGCCCTCGATCCACGATGAGCCGCTACTGTCGGACGGCACCGTTCACTATATCGGCCAGCCGGTATTTCTGGTTATCGCCACCAGCCATCTGGCCGCCCGCAAAGCCGCGCGTCTGGGGCAGATCGATTATGCCGAAGGCACCCCGATCCTGACGGTCGAAGAGGCTCTGGCCGCCGACAGCCGGTTCGAAGACGGCCCGCGCATCTACGCCAAAGGCGACGCCGACGCGGCCATCGCGGGTGCGGCCCATGTGATCGAAGGCACGTTCGAGATCGGCGGGCAGGAGCATTTCTACCTCGAAGGGCAGGCCGCGCTGGCCGTGCCGAACGAGGGCGGCGACATGCTGGTCCACAGCTCGACCCAGCACCCGACCGAGATTCAGCACAAGGTGGCGGACGCCCTGGGCGTGCCCATGCACGCGGTCCGGGTTGAGACCCGGCGAATGGGCGGAGGCTTTGGCGGCAAGGAAAGTCAGGGCAACGCTCTGGCCGTTGCCTGCGCCGTGGCGGCGCGGGCAACCGGCAAAGCCTGCAAGATGCGCTATGACCGCGACGATGACATGACCATCACCGGCAAGCGCCACGCGTTCCGGATTTCTTACAAGGCCGGGTTCGATGACAATGGTCACATTCAGGGCGTCTCGTTCCTGCAATATGCGATCTGTGGCTGGGCGCAGGACCTGTCCCTGCCTGTCGCCGACCGCGCCATGCTGCATTCGGACAATGCCTATCTGCTGCCCAACGCGCGCATCGAAAGCCACCGGCTGAAAACCAACACCCAATCCGCCACCGCCTATCGCGGGTTCGGAGGTCCTCAGGGCATGGTCGGGATCGAGCGCGTGATGGATCACGCCGCGCATGAACTGGGACTGGACCCGGTCGAACTGCGGCGGCGGAACTACTACGAGCCTGCGCATGTTGTTGCTGACCCTGTTCTCACGGAAAAACCGCTCGGTCACCCCGACCCGCACGAAGACCTGACCAGCCGCGGCGCGGTTGAGACCGGCAACGCCCCAGTGCGCCCCCTGCCCGCAGGCGGCAACACCACCCCCTACGGCATGGAGGTCAGCGATTTCGAACTGCACGGCATGACCGAGGCGTTGCTGAAATCCAGCGACTATACCGCGCGCAAGGCCGCTATCGAGAAATGGAACGCCGAAAACGCTGTTATCAAGAAGGGCATCGCCTTCTCTCCGGTCAAGTTCGGTATCTCCTTCACGCTGACCCACCTGAATCAGGCGGGGGCGCTGGTGCATGTCTATCAGGACGGCTCGGTCCACCTGAACCATGGCGGCACGGAAATGGGTCAGGGCCTGTTCCAGAAGGTGGCGCAGGTCGCAGCCTCGCGCTTTGATATCCCGCTTGAGATGGTGAAGATCACCGCCACCGATACCGCCAAGGTGCCCAATACCTCGGCCACGGCGGCATCCTCGGGCAGTGACCTGAACGGCATGGCGGTCAAGGCCGCCTGCGACACGATCCGCGACCGGATGGCTGACTATCTGGCCGAACGGCATCAGGCCGATCCGTCGACCGTGACCTTCTCGGACGGGCATGTGTCGGTCGGTGAGGAACGCTATACCTTCGCCGAGGCTGCTGCGCTGGTCTATCAGGGCCGGGTCAGCCTGTCGGCGACCGGTTTCTACAAGACGCCCAAGATCGAATGGGATCGGATCAAGGGCCGGGGTCGCCCGTTCTTCTACTTCGCCTATGGGGCCTCGGTGACCGAAGTTGCCGTAGATACTCTGACCGGCGAAAACCGCATTCTGCGCACGGATATTCTGCATGACGCAGGGGCCTCGCTGAACCCCGCGCTGGATATCGGACAGGTCGAAGGTGGCTATGTGCAAGGCGCGGGCTGGCTAACGACCGAGGAACTGGTCTGGGACCACAAGGGCAATCTGCGCACCCATGCGCCCTCGACCTATAAAATCCCCGCCTGTTCCGACCGGCCCGACATCTTCAACGTCGCGTTGTGGGACGGTGAAAACCGCGAGGATACGATCTATCGCTCGAAAGCGGTGGGAGAGCCGCCCTTCATGCTGGGCATCTCGGCCTGGCTGGCGCTGTCGAATGCAGTGGCGGCCTGCGGGGATGGATACCCGGCATTGGATGCCCCCGCCACGGCCGAGGAAGTCTGGCGAGGTGTCCAAAGGATGAAGGGAGGCATCTGATGGGATTTGATCTGGAGGCTTTGAGGGAGGCGGTCAAAACCCACGGAAAAGTGGTCCGGTTGGTCATAGCCGGGATTAAAGGGTCGTCCCCGCGCGAGGTCGGTGCCGCGATGCTGGTCTGGGAGGGCGGGCAATCGGGCACCATCGGCGGCGGTACGTTGGAGTATCAGGCGGCGCAAGCCGCGCGCCATCAGACCGATCGGGTACGGCTGAGCCAACAAGCGCTTGGCCCGGATATGGGCCAGTGCTGCGGCGGGGCGGTATCGCTGCTGAGCGAGGTTTATGACCTTGATGCGGTCAACACTCTGGATGACAAGTTCATCGCTCGCCCGGTTTCGGGTGGCGAAATGCCCCTGTCCGTCAAACGGCTGCTGGCGCGGGCGCGGGGTCAGGGCATCGAGCCAGACCCGCAACTGATTGACGGATGGATGATCGAACCGGTTCACCAACCGGCTCGCAATCTCTGGATATGGGGCGCTGGCCATGTGGGCCGGGCGTTGGTTGATGTCCTGTCACCCCTGCCCGATCTGGCGATCACATGGGTTGATACCGGGCCAGAGCGCTTCCCCGAAACCGTGCCGCGCGGCGTTACCGTCGTCCCGGCGGCAAAACCGGCGGAACTGGTGCGCCATGCGCCCCGTGATGCCGAACACCTTGTGCTGACATATTCACACACTCTGGACTTGGAACTGTGCAACCGGCTGCTTTTGCACGATTTCCGCTTTGCTGGGCTGATTGGCTCGGCTACGAAATGGGCGCGATTCCGGTCGCGGTTGGCGGCCCTTGGGCATTCGCCCGAGCGGATCAGCCGGATCACCTGTCCAATCGGGGACCCCGGCCTGGGCAAACACCCGCAGATGATCGCCGTTGGCGTCGCGGCACAGCTGCTGCGCCCGGCCCGGCGGAACGAATTGAAGAAGGACCTGAGCGCGTGACCACTCCACTTCTAAGCTTGCAAGGGCTGACCAAAGCCTATCCCGGCGTCGTGGCCAATGATCAGGTGTCTTTTGACATTGGCGAAGGCGAGGTTCACGCCCTGCTGGGCGAAAACGGCGCGGGGAAATCCACGCTGGTCAAGATGATCTACGGGCTGGTGAAGCCTGACAGCGGCACAATGCTGCTGCGCGGCCAACCCTTTGCCCCACCTGAGCCCCGCGCGGCGCGGGCAGACGGCATTGCGATGGTGTTCCAGCATTTCTCGCTGTTTGACGCGCTGAATGTGGCCGAGAACATCGCTTTGGGGATGGAGAACCCGCCCCCGATGGGCGATCTGGCCTCGCGTATTCGGCAAGTGTCCGAGACCTATGGCCTGCCGCTGGACCCGTACCGCACGGTCGGTGATCTGTCTGCGGGTGAACGCCAGCGGGTCGAGATCATTCGGTGTCTGCTGCAAGATCCCAAGCTGTTGATCATGGACGAACCGACCAGCGTGCTGACCCCGCAGGAGGTCGAAATCCTGTTCGAGACGCTGAACAAGCTGCGGTCCGAGGGCACCTCGATCCTGTATATCTCGCACAAGCTGGAGGAAATCCGCACGCTGTGTGACCACGCCACGATCCTGCGTCTGGGCAAAAATGTGGGTGAATGCGTGCCGTCCGAGACCTCGGCGCGGGATATGGCCGAAATGATGGTGGGCTCGACCCTGCAGACGCCGGAACGGTCCGGTCGCGCGTTCGGCGAGGTTGCGCTGGATGTCAGCGGCTTGTCGGTGCCGTCGCCATCGGAATTCGGGACGGCGTTGAAGAACGTACATATGACCGTCCGCAAGGGTGAGGTTCTGGGCATTGGTGGCGTTGCCGGGAACGGACAAGATGAATTGCTGGGGGTTCTGTCGGGTGAAATCACGACAGCCGCTGATGCAATCAAGTTCAACGGACAGCCGGTTGGCAAACTTGGACCGAGCGCGCGCCGGAAGCTGGGCGTGCTGACAGCACCCGAGGAACGGCTGGGCCATGCGGCGGCACCGGACATGAGCCTGACTGAGAATGCCCTGCTGACCGGATCTGTCCGCGAAGGGCTGGAGAGCAACGGTTTTCTGAAATGGGCAGAGACCAAGGGTTTCGCCGAGAAGATCATCAAGGCGTTCGACGTGCGCACGCCGGGGCCGGAAAATGCGGCGCGGTCGCTGTCAGGCGGCAATCTGCAGAAATTCGTGATCGGACGCGAAGTGCTGCAGGACCCGGACGTTCTGGTGGTGAACCAGCCGACCTGGGGTGTGGACGCGGCGGCTGCGGCCTCGATCCGTCAGGCGATTCTGGATTTGGCGGCCAAGGGGACAGCGGTTGTCTGTATCTCGCAGGATCTGGATGAGTTGATGGAAATCTCGGACAGCTTTGCCGCCTTGAACGAAGGACGACTGAGCGCGCCACGCCCGACGACGGGTCTGACCGTGGACGAGATCGGCCTGATGATGGGCGGCGCGCATGGCATGGAGGTGGCGCATGTGTGATCTGTTGAGCCGCCTCCGGCGGGAGTATTTACAAAAAGATGAAGAACTTGGGGGGATGAGCAGGTGATTGTGTTGGAGAAGCGGCCGCAGCCGTCGAAGGCGTGGTCTTATGCGACCCCCTTGGTGGCGGTGCTGGCGACCATGGTGTTTGGTGGCATTCTATTCGCCATTTTGGGCAAGAACCCGGTCGAGGCCATTGGCACCATTTTCTGGGATCCTCTGTTCGGTGAGTTCGCCTTTTACTATCGCCCGCAATTGCTGGTGAAAGGCGCGCCGTTGGTTTTGATCGCCATTGGTCTGTCGCTTGGCTTTCGCGCGGGCATCTGGAATATCGGGGCCGAGGGGCAGTATATCATGGGCGCCATTTTCGGCGCGGGCGCTGGTCTGGCGTTTTATCCGCTAGAGGCGTTCTATATCTTTCCGATCATGGTGGTTGCCGGGGCCTTTGGCGGTTGGCTCTGGGCGATGATCCCGGCCTTTCTGAAAGTGCGGTTCGGCACCAACGAAATCCTTGTGTCGCTGATGCTGGTCTATGTGGCCGAGCAGATGCTGGCCTCGGTCTCGCTGGGGCTGTTGAAAAACCCCGAAGGGTTCGGCTTTCCTGGCTCGCGCAACCTGCAATCTTATGACAGCGCGCATAATGCTGAGCTGATCGCCGGTTCGGGGATGCATTGGGGCGTCGTGACCGCGCTGATCGCGGTGATCTTTGCCTATGTGCTGTTGAACCGGCACATGCTGGGCTTCCACATCCGCCTGACCGGCGAGGCCCCAAGGGCCGCGAAATTCGCAGGCGTGAACCCGGCGCGGCTGATCCTGTTCTGTCTGGGCCTGTCCGGCGCGCTGGCAGGGCTTGCCGGGATGTTCGAAGTGTCCGGTCCCTCGGGCGTGGTCAGCATCGACTTTAACGTGGGCTATGGCTTTACCGCGATCATCGTGGCCTTTCTGGGCCGGTTGCATCCGGTGGGTATCCTGCTGGCCGGTGGCCTGATGGCGCTGACCTATATCGGCGGCGAGATTGCGCAATCCCAACTGGGCCTGCCCGCCGCCGCCATTCAGGTATTCCAGGGGATGCTGCTGTTCTTCCTGCTGGCTTTCGATCTTTTGACCAACTACCGCATCCGTGCGGCCCGTAGCGAGGTAGCGTAATGGATCTTGGTGAGATTAACCCCGTCCTTCTGGTCGCCTCGCTGATGGTGGCCGCAACCCCCCTGCTGCTGGCCGCGATCGGAGAGCTGGTCGTCGAAAAGGCTGGCGTTCTGAACCTTGGCGTCGAGGGCATGATGATCGTGGGCGCGATCAGCGGCTTTGCGATCTCGGTCGAGACCGGCTCACCCTGGCTGGGCTTTATTGCTGCCGCGATTGGCGGCGCCGTGCTGTCCCTGCTGTTTGTGCTGCTGACGCAGGTGGCACTGGCCAATCAGGTGGCAAGTGGTTTGGCGCTGACGCTGTTTGGACTGGGGTTCAGTGCGCTGATGGGTCAAAGCTATGTCGGGGTCAAACCCCCCAGCATGGGCGACATCCATATTCCCTTGATCAGTGATATCCCGGTGATTGGGCCGATCCTGTTCCAGCATGATCCGATCCTGTATGTCGGCATTGCGTTGACCGCCGCTGTTTGGGCCACGCTGAAATACACGCGCGTCGGTCTGATCCTGCGTGCAGTGGGCGAAAACCACGACGCGGCACATGCCCTGGGCTACAAGGTCATCAAGATCCGCATTCTGGCGATCCTGTTCGGCGGGGCCTGCGCGGGCCTGGGCGGGGCTTACATCAGCCTGATCCGCGTGCCGCAATGGACCGAGGGCATGACGGCTGGCGTGGGATGGATCGCCTTGGCGCTGGTGGTGTTTGCCAGCTGGAAACCCTGGCGCGCCTTGCTGGGCGCCTATTTGTTCGGCGGAATCACAGTGTTGCAGCTTAATTTGCAGGCAGCGGGCGTTGCCATCCCTGTCGAGTATCTGGCAATGTCGCCCTATATCATCACGATCCTTGTGCTTGTGATCCTTTCGGCCGACAAGAGCAGCGCACCTGCCTCACTGGGCCGGATCTTCCATGCCTCACACTAGGGGCCAACTGAACCAACTTGGGGAGTAACACATGAAATTCACATCACTTCTGGCAAGCGCCGCCATGGCGCTGGGTCTGGCCTCGGGGGCCATGGCCGAAGACAAAACCAAGGTCGGCTTTGTATATGTCGGCCCCGTGGGCGACGGCGGCTGGACCTATGAACACAACAAGGGCCGTCTGGCCGTGGAAGAACACTTTGGCGACAAGGTTGAAACCGTGTTCGTCGAGTCCGTTCCCGAAGGCCCCGACGCCGAGCGTGTGATGACCCAGATGGCGCTGGAAGGCGCGGATCTGATCTTTACAACCTCGTTCGGTTACATGGACCCGACCATCAACGTGGCCAAGAAGTTTCCGGATGTAAAATTCGAACACGCCACCGGGTATAAGACTGCCGACAACGTTTCCGTGTACTCGGCCCGGTTTTACGAAGGTCGCGCGGTTCAGGGCCATATCGCCGGAAACATGACGGAATCGAACATCATCGGTTATATCGGCTCGTACCCGATCCCCGAAGTGATCCGTGGCATCAACTCGGCCTATATCCACGCCAAGAAGGTGAACCCGGATGTCGAGTTCAAGATCGTCTGGGCCTACACTTGGTTCGACCCGGCGAAAGAAGCTGACGCCGCCACCGTTCTGATCGAACAGGGCGCGGACGTGATCCTGCAACACACCGACTCGACCGCGCCGCAAGCGGCAGCGCAAGAGGCAGGCAACGTGGTCACCTTTGGTCAGGCCTCGGACATGAGCGAATACGCGCCATTCCCGCGCGTGTCGTCGATCATCGATGATTGGGCACCATATTACATTGCACGGACCCAGGCCGTCATGGATGGCACATGGGAAAGCGCCAACACCTGGGATGGTATCCGCGAAGGCATGGTCGCAATCGGTGAAATCACTGACGCCGTTCCGGCTGATGTCAAAGAAGAGGCGCTGGCGCTGAAAGCCGCCATGGCTGCGGGTGAATACCACCCCTTCACCGGCCCGCTGAAGAAGCAGGACGGCAGTGACTGGCTGGCCGAGGGCGAAACCGCTGATGACGGTACGCTGGCTGGCATGAACTTCTATGTCGAGGGGCTGGAAGGCGAAATTCCGCAGTAAGTCCTAAGTCAAGCAAACAGAGAAAGCCCGCACCGACGTGCGGGCTTTTTTTGTTTCGGTCTAAACCCGCTTAGAACAGGCCAAGGAACTTTGAATTCTTTCGGGTGCTTCCGTCTTCAAAGGAATAGCCAAACAGCTCGATGTCACGCGCATAGGCCTGCGCAACCACATCCCGGCTGTCGTCATCGAAATAGTCACGGTAGTCCGAACGGGCCGTCTTTTTCCTGTGGCGTACCGTCGACCTTCGAAGGCCAAGCTGTTTCATCACCACTTTGAGATCGTCATCAAAGCGTTCGAACCGGCCGATGAAATCAATCGGCATTTCGCCCGAGCGTGTCGTCAGAAAGTAGCTCTGCGGTATGAAATACCGGATCTTGAGGAAGCGGTCCGGGTCACGCGCAAATGTCGCCATGAACTCGTCAAACGACCCGCAATCGCTGACTTCTGTCAAATCCGGGCGCCGCTGGCACACATAGTGATAGGCCGAGACAAAGCGATCCCACGGGTTTCTGACGAACGCGAACTTGTAGTAGTCATCGGCCTCATCCCCCACCAGTTTCAGCAGCCCGGAAATGGTCGCGCGTTCTTCATCCTGTGGATGGCGTTCGTTCACACGACGACTCAACAGATGGTCGCGCTTCAGCAAAGTGGTCACAGTCGACCCGCCGGTTTTCGGGATATGCACAAAAACAGTGCGAAGATTTGTGTATACAGGCATCCGGCGTCCTTAACAGTGCCACGTGTCGGCGTGGTACGGCTTTGGTGATCGGTTGGTTCAGCGGTCAAAAGCGTGTACCGCCACTTCGGCGCGGTCGCAATCAGAACCGATATGCGACACGCGCGGTTATGGTGCTCAGATCAAAGTCACTGTCGTTGGAAGCTTCATCAAACTGGCCCGAGACGTCGCGATAGGTGTAATCAGCGGCAACGAACCAGCGATCCGTGACGTTGTATTCGACGCCCACGCCGATATTGAAACCATCCAGCGTCGTTTGACTTTCCCGAGACTCAAAAGCTGCGCTTGGATGAACGCGCAGGCGCGACCAGGACCAACCCACGGCACCATAAAGCAGAAAATCACCGCGGATATATCCGACGCGCCCGCGTACATCTGCGAAATCCATGACCTCACGGTTTTCCGGTGCGGGTGCTCCGCGTTCAAGCACGTAAGACAGGTTGGAATACCGCGCTTCGGCGCCGTACAATATATTGCCGCGTTGCAGGTTGTAGCCAACCAAGACACCAAAACTGCGTCCGTTATCCGGATCGAAAGAGGCATCTAAGGTTCCACCGGACAAGACAGGGTAATCCGTGTCACCGCTTGCCGTGGCAGCGCCAATTTCCAACCCGGCATAGAGGCCATGAAAGGCCCCGTCAGCCCCTGTCAGCCCATCTTGCGCCTGCGCGGTTTCTGGAATGAACAGCGCAAGCTGTGCTAGCACAATACCTGCTACCGCATTTCGCATCTTCGACATACGTAACACCTCAATCGTTCCTTTTTTCGCCGCCTTACAGCGCCCGATACACAAAATCTAGCAGCACCTTCTGAAAAGCCAAAAACGACTTATTCTTTTCGCGCGCCTGCGGGACATACCCGCAACAGTCGCTAAAATAATGGGCATCTTCCAAGTTGTGCCTGATCAAATCGGCCCGTTCGTAACTCACTGTCTCATCTTGAGAATACCACGGGCAAGCGCATTCCTAAATCCCTTATCGTCCTGAACACTCGGGACATGTTCGCCGCATGGCGCTAAAGCCACATTGCACCCGTTGAGTGATCGGATGCTCTGACCAAATCATCGCAACGATCTGCGCGTGTTCTCAAAATCCAGCAAGAAATTGCCTAAACCCCAAAAGGAAGGGAACTTTCTGGGCACTGGCAGAACGCGTCAAGCCCGCCCAAACCGGTCCAGAACATTGCGGGTGATCTGCTCGACCTGCCAATCGCGGCGTGTCAGGCCCATGACCCACTCGCAGGTGGCGGCGGTAAAGACTTCGCCTTGCCCACGCTCCCAATGCACAATAACTCCGTTTCCGCGCGTGCTGCGGTCAAGCGTTTCCTGGGTCAGTTCGCCGAACAGTGTCTGTGCTTTGAAAGCAGCGTCGGCGCTGCCGATATACATCGTCTCACCCCAAATTCCGTGATCCGGCTCTAGGTTTGTTGCCAGACCCATGGCCAGAATAGTGATTTTGGGGTCGGCTCCATCGGTCCCCGTCGGAAACGGCAGGCCATCCTCCATTCTGTAATCCAGCCCGTCGACCTCATACCCGTAAATGCGCGAGCTGCTTCCCAGTTGGTCGCCATAGCCCAATTGCGTTCTGGCAAGCGCCCAGTGATCGGGGCGGTAGACCGTGAAACCGCTGTTCTGCCCCGCGCACCTGCCCAAGCCCGCGTAGATACCCTTAAGCCCGTTCACCCCGAATGTCTGGGCACCCGGCCAGTTTACCGGATCAACCTCCCACGCTGCTGTCACCAGATGCTGCTGATCCGTTCCGGCCAGCGGATCGAGCTCTGCCGTGTATTTGTAGCAGATCTGGGTCTGCCCTTCGTCTTCGATCCGGGTCTGCCACAGAAAATTCCCTGCAAACCGGGCGACCCGACCGCCGTTGGTGACAAAGCGATTCACGGCCTTGCGCATATTCGCCGACCAATACTCGTCATGCCCGACAAAAACCGCGCATCTGTGGCGTTCCAACAGGTCGGGATCAGCCTCCAGATCATGTTGGGTGGCAAAGTCGAATTCATAACCCTGCTCTTCGGCCCACCTTGCAAAATGCCGTTCATAGCTGGCCCACCCGGCCGAGGCATATTTCTTCGAATACCCATAGGCGTAGGCCCATTCCATATAGGGGTAACGTACCATCTCACCAGCAGTATGAGCCCTGTCAGGCACCGCCCGAGGGGCCCCGGCTGGCAGTTTGCAAAACCCCCGCGTCCAGGGGCGTTGGGTTGAAACAACAGGTGAAAAGGCATTCTGGTCCGGGCCGGTGATACCCTCATAATGGTTGGACCCGCCCCAGCAATTATACGCCAGCCATGTGCCCGTGGCGCAAACCAACAGATAGGGCGCAGCCGGTTTGTCCTTTGCGCGGCGCAGCAGAAACAGATGGTGTTCTTCGACGCGATCCCCGTCTCGCTCGGCCCTGAACGTCACCAGATACCCGCCTGCGGGCCAGTCGGCAGGAATGGTGAATTCGTAAGACACCTCCCAACCGCACCCGGAAACCGAACAGTCGAAGGGCGTATCCTGATGCACCCCCTTCAACCCGCTTTCCCGAAGCACGGGCTGGTAGGAGACCCCATCCCGGCCAATCTCCAGATCCCATTTCTGCGCGGTTGTCGAAACGCGCAGCGCCACGCGTTCACCCGGGGCGTAGGTCATGCGGTCGGTGTAACCCCAGATCTCCAGCACATCGGCGTCACGGGACGGGCCAATGTAATAGTTGTCCAGAATATGCCGCGCCTTGGCGCGGGTTCGTGGCGTGATGGCCGGTTCGCTGGATTCTGAACGTGTCATTGGCGGATCGGCTTCGATGGGTCGAGTTCAGGCTTTGGTCGCATCTTCGGACCGGCTTGGCTCATAGGCGGCCAGAAACGCCTTAAGCCGCGTATTGTGGGTTTTGACCGCAACTGCGGCTGTTTGCGAAAACTGTGCCCAAGGCCATTGAGTGCCGTCAACCTGCGAGGACAACCGGTCGAATAAGGGGTTATCGGCACCCTCGGGCCCCGCCTTATGCAACGCCACGCGGTAATCACCTGGGGCATCCGCTTCGTTATAAAAGCGCAGCGAGGCAAGGTTCAGGTCGCCATCCATAAGAACCGCCGCCCCTCCGATCAGGGGTTGCGGGTCGGGGTTGTCGACCACCCAGCCGCCGCTGTTGACGGCGGTGAAACGGGGGGCAGTGAAATCTTCGATCTCCATCACTTTCTCAAATGGCTTGTGCGTGTGGCCGAAAACCACGGAAATGTCGGCGGGCACCGGCTTGTCGCCATAGGCGGCCCTGATCTGACCCTGAACCGGAACCTGCAAAAACCGACGCAGACCTGCACCACCATCGCTGAGCAGATGCTGCGCCGAGCCTCGCTCGAACGCTTTTCCGACCAGATCGCCCACCAGTTCTCCGGCCCCCTCGCCCAGCGATTTGCCCAGTGACCCGGCCTTGGCCTCCAGAAAACGCCGGACCGCCGCGCCTGCCAGCGCCCCCAGTTCCTTGGGGCTGTTGCCGAGGTTATAGATGATCTCTTCATCCGGCCCGATCCGGCCTGAACGACCGATCAGGGACCAGACAAAATCGATCCAGGCAAAGTTCTGCGCCTCCCATTCCTCCATCGTGACAGGGGGCTTGGTGTCGGGGAACAGGGTATCGGCAAAGGTGCTGGCCAGCAGATAGACGTCTTCGATGAAGTGACCGTGGGTATAGATCACCAGCTTTTGGCCCGCGGCAAAGGCCAGGTTGGGATAGACCGTTTCGACCGTAAGATCGGACAGCCACGGCAAGCGTCGGCCAATCGATTGCAGCAGGCAATCAGACAGCGGATCGGGGTCCATCAGCGGCGTGGTATGCGGCACGGTTGGCGCGCTGTCCTGCCAGTCGGACCCTGCCAGATGATCGGCAAACCGGCGCTCCCGGCAGGTTTGCCACAGATGGTGATCATGGTTGCCCGGCAGATAGATCATCTTGGTCGAGAACAACCGGCTATCGGGATCCTCGGGCATGGCCAGTTCAAGAAACTGCTGAAACGCCATGGCCGAAACGGTCTTGGTGCTGAAGGCCAGATCCAGAATATCGCCGTTCAGGATCAGGGTCGGAAGGGGCGCATCCCCGTTTGCGTTGATCAGATGACGCAGGCAGCCCACCAGTTGCACAAGCAGATCGCTTGGATGGTTCGGGTCCACCTTACCATCGGTCGAGGTCAGCCGCGTCAGGATGCTGTTATCGGCCCCGAAATGCATGTCGGACAGGCTGATGTACCGGATATCGCTCATGATTGTGCATTCTCCTGCGGCCCGTTTTTTAAGGCGATTGCCGGGGATATGGCCCGGGTCAGAGGCGCCAACTCTTACTTGACGCCGGGGAACTCATACGGTCAAGCTGAAAGAGTTAACGCGTTAAACCTTATTTTGGGGCGTTTCAGGGGGCAGAGATGGTTCATTCCGACGAAGACCTCTCGAACCGGCACAATGTCGTCGGCGAGCGCCGACAGCTTGTTGTGGTCTTCGTCGATCTGGCTGGATCGACCGATCTGAGCGGCCGGATCGACACCGAGGATTACGCCGCGCTGATCCTTGCCTATCAGGAAACCGGACGGCGCATTTTCACAGACTATGGCGGACGGGTCGCCAAATATCTGGGCGATGGCCTGCTGCTGTATTTCGGCTATCCGCAGGCGCGGGAAAACGACGCTGAGCGCGCTGTGCGGGCCGCGCTGGACCTGTTGAACGCGATGAAACAACCCCTGCCCGGTACGGACCCGGACGCACCACGCCTGCAGGCCCGCATCGGGGTGCATACCGGCGAGGTGGTGGTGGGTGAAAGCGAACAGGGCGGGCGCGATGTTCTGTTTGGTGAAACAGTGAACATTGCCGCCCGGATCGAGGCGCAGGCCCGTCCCGGAACAGTATTGGTCAGCGATCCGGTGATGTCGCTGTTCAAACAGAAATTCGTATCGCAACCTCTGGGACCGGTTGACCTGAAAGGCGTTGCCCGCCCATTGCCTCTGCACCGCGTATTGCGCCCTGCCACTGCCAATGCCAGGTCGGGAAGCATCACAGGCTCGACCCTGCTGCTGGGGCGCGAGGCGGTGCTGGGCCAATTGCGCGAACTTTGGCAAAAGGCAACCGAACACGGGCCGGTCGCGGCAACGGTGAAAGGCGATCCGGGGATTGGCAAAACCAGCCTGCTGCGTGCATTCCGGGCCCAATTGGCCGAAACGCCCCACATCTGGCTTGGGGTACAGTGTGACGCGCTGTCGTCAGGCGCGCCGCTTGCACCCTTCATCGGGCTGATCCAACAAAGCCTTGGTATCACTCCGGGCATGGAGGACGACGAGGCGCTCAACCGTCTCAGACAGGGTGTGACGCAACAAGACAATGCACCGGACGAGACCGTGCCGCTGATTGCCCGGTTGCTTGGCATCCATACCTCCGACACGGCCGCGTTGGAAAATTCCAGCCCGGAAACTCTGCGCCACCGGACCCTTCTGACCCTCGGTCACTGGCTTGCACGACTTGCGGTTGATCGTCCTGTCGTGCTGGTCTGCGAAGACCTTCACTGGTGTGACGCCACCAGCCTGGAACTTCTGGAGATGCTGCTCGACTGGCCTCAGCCGCTGCCGGTTTTCTGCCTTGTGGCGCAGCGCGATGATGGCAGTCCGGGGCTGCCCGCAAAACGGTCCGAAGTGATCGCGCTTGCAGCGTTGGATCACGACCAGGCGACGCAGTTGGCGCAACGGGCCGCAGCCCCCGCGGACCTGTCGGATGCGGTACTGGAAGATATCCTGACACGCGGCGCAGGCAACCCCCTGTATATCGAAGAACTGGCCCGCTTTGCCGGGGAAAACCAGACCGGACACCGCCAAAGCCGCGCGGTTCCGCCAACCCTGAACAGCCTGATCATGGAGCGGCTGGACGCCCTGTCGCCCGAGTCGAAAAAGACCGCTCAGGTCGCCGCCGTTCTGGGCGAGGATCTGGATATGTCGATCCTGTCCCAGGTCGCCCAGCGCGATGAGGTCGAGATATCCGGAACGGTCGGGGATTTGCTGGAGGCCGATATTCTACGCCCGCGCTCGGGCACCAACGATGGCTACATGTTCCGCCACGCGCTGACGCAGGACGCGGTCTATGCCACGCTTCTGCGGGCCGAGCGGACCGATCTGCATGCCCGCGCCGCTGCGTGCCTTCAGGATGGGACGGCGGAACAGCCCGACAAGATCGCCCATCACCTGCATGCTGCCCGGCATTTTACCGATGCCGCCATCTGGTACCGCGACGCCGGGCTGCGCGCGGTCAAGCAAGCTGCGGTCGAGGATGCAACGGTGCTGTATCGCCGTGCTTTGGCCTCGCTGGAGCAGACCGAGGAAAACCGCCAGCGGGACGAGATCGAGCTGTCCATCCAGATCCCGTTGGAAAACGCGATCATGGGCGTGCGGGGCTTTGCCTCACCCGAAATCAAACCGGTGCTGGATCGCGCGTTGGAACTGGCCGAACGTCTTGGTGACGCGGATGAGACCTCATCGGCGCTGAACGGGCTGGCCGCGCATTTTCTGGACAAGGGAGACTGCGCTAAGGGCATAGAATATGCCGACCGCATTCTGGCTATGCCCGGCGCGGGCGCGAACCGGATCGGCATGTTGCGCGCCCATACCACGCTTGCCTTTCTGCGGTTTCAACTGGGCGAAGGTGAGATTGCCGTTGAACATGCAGAAGAGGCGATCCGTCTCTACCGCCCCGAGGATTACGCCGAAGTTACCTATGGCATTGGCACCGATCAGGGCGTTCTGGCCTATGGGGTCAGCGCGGTGGCCCATTGGTGGTGCGGCGCGCCCGATACGGCGCTGAAACGTGCCGAGGCGGGGTTGGCGCTGGCCGAGGAGTTGAACTCGGCGCTCAGCTTGGCCGCCGCACGGGCCTTTCTGATCATAACCCTGCATTGTCGCCGGGACAGTGACCGCGCCTATGCGCTGGCCACCGAGACCTACGAGACCTGCACCCAGCTTGGCATCCCGCTTTGGGGCGGGCTAAGCCAGTTGTTCCGGGCCGGGCAACCCATCGACCCGCCGGACAAGCGGTGTCAGGAGGTTGATGCCGGTCTGGCTCTGTTGGCGAAAACCGGCAGTCAGACAGGTTCGGGTATGGGGTTTGCGATCATGGCTGACACGCGGCTGGCCAATGATGACCCGGATACAGCGCTGGCGATTGTTGACACCGGGCTGCAAATGTCGGGGATGTTGAACCAGCCGGTCTGGAACCCGGACCTGATGCGGTTGAAAGCACAGGTGCTGGCTGTTCTGGACCGACAAGATGAGGCCGAGGCGCTGCTGCGCACCGCAATTGACGAAGCCGGGGCTGCCGGATCGGTTTCGCTGGCTCTGCGCTGTGCGCGGGTGCTGTCTGATATGCTAACCGGCACCGCGCGCGAAGCCGAAGGCGCGCAGTTGGTTGCCGATTGGGCCGGTCGGCTGGAGCCCGGCGCAGCCGCTTCAGACCCGGCCTGACGACACTGAATTTTAACCAGAGGACCATTTCATGACAGACCATATCGTTTTCTGCTCGGGCCCGATGTTCAGCGTCGGTGATCTTTGGGAGCAATATAACATCGCCGCCGTGCTCGAGGCCGGAGGGTTCGGAACCTATCTCGCCCCGCGCGACGGCGTCGAGATCGCCAAGATGATGGATATGTTGCAGGACCCTGAGGTCTGGTCGCAAAAGGGCCAGGAGATGCTGTATATCATCCTCAAGGTCGGCTACGCGCAGGATATCTACCAATTGCTCGGGCGCTGTTCGAGCCTTGTGTTCAACATGGATGGCCGGGTGCCAGATGGCGGCAGTATTGTCGAGGTGACAACAGCCTACGCCGCTGGAATGCCCCTTGTGATCTACAAGACGACACCGGTGACGCTGTTTGGTGGGGTCGATAACCCGATGATTCAGGGGCTTTCGACCAATTGGGACTATGTGCATGACACCGCATCCATCGTGCCCGCCCTGCTCAAACGGATCGAAGCTCAGTCGCAGAACGGCTATGTCTACACCCCGCCCCCGAATGTCAGCCTTGTGATGGAGGTTGGGGCGATGACCGCAGACCCCAGTTCCGACCTTCACAAGCGGCTCGACGCGATTTCGAATGCGCCCAACGAGAAGGCCGCGTTGGAAGCGGGTGAGGAACTGATCGACTGGGCAAAAAGCAACAAGGCTTATCAGGCGGCGTTTGGCGCGTCGGCACCCACGTAAGCCCTGTTGGATTGTTGGGGTTGAAACGAATTCAGTGGCACTCGCATTGATTTCGACACCTCGCTCCTGGATCTCTTCCAACACACGCTGATAGCGCCAAGCTGCATCGCGGGCCGCCCTTCAAACGGGCATGCTGAATGGTCGGTGCGCGTGGTCTTGCAAACCGCGCCCATCTGTATACCATTGGATACAATTGATCCTATGACATCGGGCCTGAAATTTGTCCGTCCAAGCCACATCCCCAAGCCGCCCCGTAAGGCGGGCCATCACCTTCGGCCTTGCCGTGCTGGGAACGGTCGTGTTCTGGATACTGGGCCTGCCCCTGCCCTTTCTGTTCGGCCCCATGACCACCTGCCTGATTGCGGCACTGGCGCATGCGCCGATGGAGGGGTTCGGGCAAATCTCGGTCGCGGCGCGTACCATCCTGGGCGTGGCGGTGGGGGCTTCGATCACGCCTGATCTGTTTGGCCAACTGCCGAAAATGGCAGCGTCAATTGCTCTGATCCCGCCCTTCATCCTATTGATCGCTTTGGTCGGGGTGCCGTTCTTTCGCAAGGTCTGGGGCTTTGACGACAAAACGGCCTTTTACGCCGCGATGCCCGGCGGGTTGCAGGACATGATCATCTTCGGCACCGAGGCCGGTGCCAATCCGCGCGCCCTGTCCCTGATCCATGGCACGCGCGTGCTGATCATCGTGACGCTCGCCCCGTTGTTCCTGACCCTGTTCTACGACGCTGACCTGACCAACCCCATTGGCGAACCCGCCCGCGACCTGCCCTTGCACGAACTGGCGCTGATGGTCGTCGCCGCCATTGTCGGCTGGAAAGGCGGTGAGCGGATCGGCCTGTTCGGAGCGTCCATTCTGGGCCCGATGATCCTGACTGCGGCCTTGTCACTGGGCGATTTCATCCACACCCGCCCACCGCGCGAGGCGATCCTTGTCGCGCAATTCTTTATCGGCTGCACCATCGGCGTAAAATTTATCGGTGTCACATGGGTCGAGCTGCGCAAAGTTGTGGCGGCGGGCTGCGCCTATGTTGTTGTGTTGGCCATACTTGCGGCGGCCTTCACGGCCCTTGTGACCACGTTGGGGTTCGGGCAACCGATTGAGGCCTTCCTAGCCTATGCCCCCGGCGGGCAGGCTGAAATGACGGTCTTGGCCATCGTCTCGGGCGCGGATCTCGGGTTTGTCATTACCCACCACCTGACACGGATCGTTCTGGTGATCATCGGCGCGCCCATCGCGGCCAGTCTTCTGGTGCGCTGGTCCCGCTCTCGGGATTAGAGGGGTTTCGCAGTTTGATTTGGATTCAATTCCTTCCGGGTTGCAATCCGACGCTGCGTGCTTTGCTGGCACCAGTAGACAGGGCTCTGGCCTTATGAGACTGTGCAGCCGATGGTGTCCGACGCTCTGAGTCGGCTGAAAAGGGAATGCGGTGCGGGCAAACGCCCAAGGCCGCAACTGCCCCCGCAACTGTAAGCGGCGAGCGACCCCCGACAGACCACTGGATGACCCCGCTTGGGTTGTCCGGGAAGGACGGGGACAGCGATGAACCGCAAGTCAGGAGACCTGCCATCTCAGGCGCATATGTGCCGCAGTCACCTTAACTCGGGCGGGGTGCCCGTGGACGGAGCGACAAGAGATGGACCGCACTGGCCAGACATCACTGTTGATGCCCCCACAGGCCGCCCAAAAGCGCGGAGGGCGTCGTTATGCTTGACCTGACCATTTCCCAACTGGATACCGGCCACGTGCCACCGCAGCGCGCGCAAGAACTGGGGCAGATGGGCTATATGCAATGGCTGGGCGGCCTGCCCGGTTCGGCAAACTACCATGCGCAGGCACGGATTGCTTTGGCCAAGGCCAAACCGTTTGCCGAGACTTCACCCGCCATCGCTGTGTTCTGCGACTTGCTGGCCCGATCCATGCAGATGCCCCTGGAACCATTGTTCCTGGCCCTGCCCGCAAAACAGCGCCGAGGGGGCCATCGCGCGCGCCGCGCCGCCTTGTAACCTCATGCGGGCAATTCAGCTTGTGCCATCGCCCGCATTTTGGACGATTTTGGCCGGGCAATGCTTTGGCTGCTTATTGGTGACTCGGTTGGATTTGCGCGCCGAACAAGACACATTATGATGCAAGCTCATAATTTTGTCGAATAACAATCATTTCACCTCATAATGCCAACGCGCTATACCTTCGGCCAACACAGCCGATTGGATACCGCGAATGCTTGACTTTACCTTGCCCGACACACCCGCGCTCGCGACGCTGCGCGCATTGGCTGCCCAGCGCATCCTGATCCTTGACGGGGCCATGGGCACAATGATCCAGACGCTGAACATGACCGAAGAGGATTTTACCGCCAACGGTCACATCCATGGCCCCGGCTGTCGGCATCACTATCACCCGGATCATCCGCAACAGGGCAACAACGACCTGTTGGTGCTGACCCAGCCGCAGGCGGTTGAGGATATACAGTATGAATTCGCAATGGCCGGGGCGGACATCCTTGAAACCAACACTTTTTCCTCAACAACCATCGCGCAGGCCGATTACGGGCTGGAGGCTGCGGTGCATGATCTGAACGTCGCAGGCGCGCAGGTGGCGCGGCGCGCGGCGGACCGGGCCACGGCTGAGGACGGCAAACCCCGGTTTGTGGCCGGGGCTGTGGGGCCGACGAACCGGACGGCCTCGATCAGCCCGGATGTGAACGATCCCGGATACCGCGCCGTCAGTTTTGATGATCTGCGCATAGCCTATGGCCAGCAGATCGACGGGCTGATCGAAGGAGGCTCTGACCTGATCCTGATCGAGACGATCTTTGACACGCTGAACGCCAAGGCGGCGATTTTTGCGGCTTTCGAGAGCTTCGCCAAGGCCGGACGTCGCCTGCCGCTGATGATCTCGGGCACGATCACCGATGCCTCGGGCCGGACGCTTTCTGGCCAGACGCCCACCGCCTTCTGGCACTCGGTCGCCCATGCGCGCCCTTTCACCGTCGGGCTGAACTGCGCCCTTGGCGCTGCATCCATGCGCCCGCATATGGCCGAGATTTCGGGCGTGGCTACCGCCCTGACCTGCGCCTACCCCAATGCGGGCCTGCCGAATGAGTTCGGACAGTATGACGAAACCCCGGACCAGACCGCCGCTCAGGTCGAAGAGTTTGCCCGCGATGGCATCGTCAACGTGGTCGGCGGTTGCTGCGGCACCACACCCGACCATATTCGCGCGATTGCCGAAGCGGTTGCCCCTTTTGCCCCCAGAAAGGTACCAGCATGACCCGTCACCTGCGCCTCTCAGGGCTGGAGCCTTTTCTCCTGACGCCCGACATCCCCTTTGTGAATGTGGGTGAGCGGACCAACGTCACCGGCTCGGCCCGGTTTCGCAAGCTGATCGTGAACCGCGACTATGCCGCCGCGCTGGACGTTGCGCGGGATCAGGTGGAAAACGGCGCTCAGATCATCGACATCAACATGGATGAAGGGCTGATCGACAGCAAACAGGCGATGGTCGAATACCTGAACCTTGTCGCGTCCGAGCCCGATATCGCCCGCGTGCCAATCATGATCGACAGCTCGAAGTGGGAGGTGATCGAGGCCGGGCTGCAATGCGTGCAGGGAAAGCCTGTGGTGAACTCGATCAGCCTGAAAGAGGGCGAAGAGGCGTTTCGCCATCACGCGGGTCTGTGTCTGGCCTATGGGGCTGCTTTGGTGGTCATGGCCTTTGACGAGGCCGGTCAGGCCGACACCTTCGAGCGCAAGACCGAGATTTGCGCCCGCGCTTATCGCATTCTGGTCGAGGATATGGGGTTCCCACCCGAAGACATCATCTTTGACCCCAACATCTTTGCCGTCGCCACGGGAATCGAGGAACACGACAATTACGGCGTCGATTTCATCGAGGCGACCCGCTGGATAAGTCAGAACCTGCCCCATGCACATGTCTCGGGCGGGGTGTCGAACCTGTCTTTCAGCTTTCGTGGCAATGAACCGGTGCGCGAGGCGATGCATGCGGTGTTCCTGTACCATGCCATTCAGGCCGGGATGGATATGGGCATCGTCAATGCGGGCCAACTAGCGGTCTATGACCAGATCGATCCCGACCTGCGCGAAGCATGCGAGGATGTGGTCCTGAACCGCCAGCCGAAATCCGGCGGCAGCGCGACCGAGAACCTGCTGGACATCGCCGAACGTTTCCGTGGCGACAAGCGCGAAGAGAAGGTCCGGGACCTTGCCTGGCGCGACTGGCCGGTCGAGAAACGGCTGGAGCATGCGCTGGTCAACGGCATCACCGAGTTCATCGAAGAAGACACCGAGGCCGCGCGCGTCAATGCCGAACGTCCCTTGCACGTTATCGAAGGCCCTTTGATGGCCGGGATGAACGTCGTGGGGGATTTGTTTGGTGCAGGCAAGATGTTCCTGCCGCAGGTGGTGAAATCGGCCCGTGTGATGAAACAGGCCGTGGCCGTTTTGTTGCCCTACATGGAGGAAGAAAAGCGCCGGAATGGCGGCGAGGGTCGGCAATCTGCCGGCAAGGTGCTGATGGCGACCGTGAAGGGGGACGTGCACGATATAGGAAAGAACATCGTCGGCGTTGTCCTGGCCTGCAACAACTACGAGATTTTGGATCTCGGCGTCATGGTCCCGCCACAGAAGATCCTGCAAGTCGCGCGCGAGGAAAACGTGGACATTATCGGCCTGTCAGGACTGATCACACCGTCGCTGGACGAGATGGCGCATCTGGCCTCGGAGATGGAGCGCGAAGCGTTCGATATTCCGCTGCTGATCGGCGGCGCAACCACGTCGCGGGTGCACACAGCGGTCAAGATCGCGCCGCGTTACACGCATGGGCAGGCGGTCTATGTCACCGATGCCAGCCGCGCTGTCGGGGTTGTCGGCGCATTGCTGAGCCCGACGCAGAAGCCCGATTATGTCGCCGGGATTCAGGCCGAATATGCGGATGTGGCCGACAAGCACGAGCGCGGCGAACGCGCCAAGAACCGCCTGCTTTTGGCCAAGGCGCGGGCGAATGCGCTGAAGCTGGATTGGGATGATTACGAGCCCATTGCTCCGTCCTTCACCGGCGCGCGCGTGCTGCCCGATTGGGATCTGGCCGAAATTGCGCGCTATATCGACTGGACGCCCTTCTTCCAGACCTGGGAAATGCGCGGTGTCTATCCCGGAATTCTTGAAGATGAAAAACAGGGCGCGGCGGCGCGGGCGCTTTTTGCCGATGCGCAGGCAATGCTGGAACAGATTATCGCAGAGCGCTGGTTCACACCCCGAGGGGTTGTTGGATTCTGGCCTGCCAACGCGGTCGGCGATGACATCCGGCTGTATACCGGCCCGGATCGCGCTGAAACTCTGGCCGCCCTGCACACGCTGCGCCAGCAGACCGTAAAACGCGGTGATCGACCGAATGTCGCGTTGTCGGATTTTGTCGCCCCGGAAGGCCATAGTGCGGACCATGTCGGCGGGTTTGTCGTCACGGCGGGACCGGAGGACTCTGACATTGCCGAGCGGCTGGACAAGGTCAACGACAATTACGGCGCGATCCTCGTCAAGGCTCTGGCCGATCGGATCGCCGAAGCCATGGCCGAGATGCTGCATGAAAGGGTCCGGCGTGAATTTTGGGGTTACGCTAAGGGTGAAGACTTCGACCCGCAGGCCCTGATCAGCGAACCTTATGCCGGTATCCGCCCCGCGCCGGGCTATCCGGCCCAGCCCGATCACACCGAAAAACGCACGCTGTTCAGCCTGCTGGACGCCGAGGCCGCGACCGGCGTGACGCTGACCGAAAGCATGGCGATGTGGCCCGGCTCATCTGTCTCCGGGCTCTATATCGGGCACCCGGACAGCTATTATTTTGGTGTTGGCAAAGTGGAACGCGATCAGGTCGAGGACTACGCCCAGAGAAAACGGATGACCGTGGAAGAGGCCGAACGCTGGCTGGCCCCGGTGCTCAACTACGTCCCGGCCAAGGCATCGCGCAAGGAAGCCGCGTAAGGCGACAAGTTGTCAGTCAATCGCCGGGCTACGAGGTCAGCAAACCCGACAGTTTGCGCGCGCCGTCCTGCAGCAAGGCAAGAAATTGCTTCAAACTGTTCAGATCATGGCGCTGCGTCGGCGCATGAACGGACAGAGTGGCGGCCAGCCTGTTGTTCTTGTCTATCACCGGGACCGCAATGGCCGTCATACCGGGCATGAACTCCTCATCATCTGTCGAAAACCCGTTCTGCGCGACGCGGGTTATTTCGGCCCGCAAGGCCTGGGGCTTCGTTATCGTGCGATCGGTATTCGGGCTGAGATTACCTGCGGAAAGAAACCCATCCAGAGTGCTCGGGCGCAGGGTCGACAAATACATCTTGCCACTGGCGGTGCAGTGAAACGGGACTTGTGTTCCGATCGGCAATTGAATTCTCAGCGGCCATTTCGTCTCGACCCGGTCCAGATAGATCATACCCTCGCGATCCGGGATCGCCAGATTGCAGGTTTCGCCGATTTCATCCGCGACGCCGCGAATAATGGCCAAACGGGCCGTGCGAAGATGTTCGGACGACACTGTATTCAGCGACAGCTGCCGCAAGCGCGGACCGGGACCATAAGACCGACCATCCAGATCACGCTGAAGAAACCCTTCAGCCTCGGCTGTTTGCAGCAGGCGATGTATCGTGGGCTTTGCCAGACCCAATGCGTCGATCAGGTCCGAGGGTTTGACGGCGACCCCGCGCCGTGCCACCTCTTCCAGGATCAGCAGCAGGCGCAGGTTCGTGGGAATCTGGGTGTCTTTGTCTTTTGTGTCCGCTTCGGTCATCCCGCAACAGTCTAGTTATTTGGCAGCAGGATCAAGGCCAGATCGGGCACCAGCGAAACCAGAATCCAGACCGACAGCAGTGCCACCAGATAGGGAACCGTATAGCGCAGAAGCCGGAAATAGGGCACGCCGGTCACGCCCGACGCCACATACAGGTTCAACCCGTACGGAGGCGTAATGAACCCGATGGACGCGCCGACTAGAAAGATCACCGAGAAGTGGATCGGATCGATACCCACCGATGCCGCAATCGGCGCAAGGATTGGCGCAAGGATGATGGTCACCGGCAGGCTTTCCAGCACCATGCCCGAGAAGAAGACAATCACCATCGAGGTAAACAGAACTGCATGGTAGCCACCCATCGAGGTCACGAAGTTCCCGATGGTTTCCTGTGCCCCCAGCAGAGACAGGATTTGCTGCATCACCACTGAAATTGCGATCAACGGCGCAAGGATACCTGTGATCTGGGCCGAGCGGATCACAATTGACGGGATTTCCGGGATCGTGAAGCCTTCGACCACGAACATTTCGGCAAAAGTCTTCTCGGTGGGTGGAATGTCATTCCGCGCGCCCATGATCCGGTTGATTGGATAGCTGACCAGCCCGGCAATGACACAAAAGCCCACGGTCACGCCCGCCGCCTCGGTCGGAGAGAATTTGCCCGTATAGATGCCCCACAACACAAGCCCGATGGCGAAGAAGCCGAGCCATGCACCAAACGCGGTTTTCAGCACGCGGTTCAGTTGCAGCGGGATCAGGTGGCCCCAGCCATTCATGCGGCAGATGATCCAGCAGGCAAACTGCATGCCAAAGACCATCAGCGCGCCGGGCAGGATACCGGCCACGAACAGCTCAGAGATCGGCAGGTTCATCAGGAACCCGTAGACGATGAAGATAATCGACGGAGGGATGATGATCCCCACCGTCCCGCCCGCCGCAGCGGTTGCCGCGCTGAACCGTTCGTCATAGCCGCCCTTGACCATCTCGGGGTGCAGCATCGAGCCGATGGTTGCTGTCGTCGCCGAGTTCGACCCCGAGATCGCCGCGAACAGCCCGCAAGCCCCCAGCGAGGCCATCGCCAGCCCGCCGCGTATCCAGCCCAGACAGGCATAGGCAAAATCGCTGAGCCTGCGCGCAATGCCTGACTTGTTGATCAGGTCTCCGGTCAGGATAAACAGAGGCATTGCCAGAAGGGCGAACCCCTTGTTGAAGACGTTCAGCAGTTCGGCCCCCATATTGTCCAGCGTCAGGCCAAGGACAAATGAACAGCCGATGACCCAATAGCCGATGACCAGCAGCACCGGCACACCCAGCATGAACAGGAAGGTGACCCCAAGCGAGATCAGTGTGACCATGGTTCCATCTGTCATCAGTCTGCTCCGATCACGGCCTGCTTGATCAGCGGCTCGCCTGTTTTCCAGTTGCGCAGATCGTCGGCGAGGTTCTGAAACACCCGCCCGACCATCAGAAAGAACGACAGCGGCGCGGCCAGAAGGAACCACCACTGCATGATGTTGTCGGTGCCCAACACGATCTGGAAATTCGAGGCTGACAGGGCCACCAACCGCGTTGTGGTCACGATGACGATCACCGCAAAGATGAACCACAGGACTGCATCCAGGATCAGACAGGCCAGTTGCCCTCCGCGCGGCATGGCCGTGCGAAACTCGCTAAAGCTCAGATGCGTGCGCAGGCGGACGTTGTAGGAGGCTCCGAACCAGGCCATCACCATAAACAGCAGCGGAGGGATCGTGGTCGACCACGGCTCTTGATCGTTGAACACGAACCTGTCGATCACACCCCAAAAGATGATCAGGGCAATCGCGAGGTAGGAATAGACCATCACAGACCGTTCGAAATGACGTTCGACAAAGGGAACTGCCCGATAGATCAGCATGATCACGAACCCGCCGATGGCCGAGGCGACCGCACCCAAAACCCAAGCCGCGTCGGATTCCAGTGCGGATTGAATCTCGAACGAATCCTGGCTGAGAAAAGCGCTGAAAATCGCGCCGATATCTGCCCAAAACGACATGTACCCCGTCCTCCCAGTCGGTGTGTTTTTTGGAACCGGCCCGCGTGGGGCCGGTTCGCATCAGCTTATCAGGCCTGGCCCATCCACCAGCGGCGCGGCTCGACATTCTCGGGCAGCATATCTGCCGGGATCTCACGCGCGATGTCATAGATTTCCTGATAGGTGTCGATGCCACCCGCCCATTTGTTCAGACGCTCACGCCACTGCGCCCACGGCTCGGGGTTGAAGTTGGGGGCACACATCTCTTCGGCCAGTTTGATCTGGTCATCAGGCAGGAAGGCCGCGCGCACGCCGTTTTCGGCAAAGATCGTATTGGGCAGTTGCGGGTCCGAGAAGCCAACGGTGTTCAACAGCGCCGCCTCGTTTGCGCCCTGAATCAGTGCCTGAGTGAAGTACGAGGACTCCATCACGGCATCCTGCAACTCACCGCCCAGACTGTCGAAGACCTTGGCCGACATCGAGGTATGCTCGGTCCCGCAGAAGAACTTCAGGTTCACCGACTGCGATACCACTGGTGCCATGTTGGCATAAGCCACAGCCGAGGCCCATGTTTCGGCCCCATCGATCAGACCGGTTTTCAGCGCGTCCAGCGTTTCTTCCCACGCCACCGGAACCGGGTTCAGGTTCAAGAGCTGCATGGCGATCCGGCCCAATTGAGTGCCCGTCACGCGGTTCTTGGTGCCGAACAGTTCTTCCAGCTTGGTGACAGTTGGCTTGTCGGCAAAGGTTGATCCCATTTGCAGACCGCGCAACTCGCAATGGGTGAACAGGAACTTCAGCCCGTGCCGTTTTTCCAGCGGGTCGCGCAGGATGCGCTGACTGGCGGGGCTATAGAAGAAGTGATACTGCGCCGCGCGGCTGGGGAACATATAAGCATAGTCCAGCACGTTCAGATAAGGCGCACCACCGGCCGAGTTCTGGGTCGAAGCCGCATAGATATCGACAATGCCCTGCTGGGTTTTCTCGACACAGCTTAGCTGTCCGCAGATCTGGTTGTCGCCGATGAACTCGATGCGAATCTCACCATCTGTGCGTTCTTCCAGGTCACGGGCGAATTCGATGGCCCCGGCGCGCTCGATCAGAAGGTTGCGGGTATTGAAGCCCGACGCACCAAATTTCAGCGTATGTTTCGGCTCTTTCGAGAAGCGTTTTTCGTAATTTGATTCAGCGGCCTGCGCCAAATTCGCCAGACTCATCGCGCCGCCGAACCCGCCTGCCGCAAGCAGCGTCGAGCTCATGCCATAGCGTCCGGCCACGCGGAAGAAATCCCGCCGTGAAATCCCGCTTAGTTTCTTACCGATCTCCATTGCTTACCTCCCTGATCGCAATTATTGAGACGTTTTGTATCAAAAAATGCTAGTATAATTCCTGCATCTTGCATAGAGTTTTTTTCAACGACGTTGGAAGGAGGCGATCATGGAAGTGGATTATGCGATTGTCGGAGCAGGGTCTTCGGGCTGTGTCATCGCCAATCGGCTCAGCGCCGATCCCAATACCAAGGTCGCCCTTCTGGAAGCCGGTGGGCCGGATACCAACCCGTGGATTCACATCCCGGTCGGCTATTTCAAAACCATGCACAACCCGTCGGTCGATTGGTGCTATCGGACCGAACCCGACCCCGGCCTGAACGGCAGAAGCATTGATTGGCCGCGCGGGAAAGTGCTGGGCGGATCATCCTCGCTGAACGGGCTATTGTATGTGCGCGGACAGAAAGAAGATTACGACCGCTGGCGCCAGATGGGGAATATCGGCTGGGGTTGGGACGACGTGCTGCCCCTGTTCAAACGCTGCGAGGATCAGGAACGGGGCGAGGACGAATTCCACGGAGTCGGCGGGCCCTTGTCCGTGTCGAACATGCGCATCCAACGCCCGATCTGCGACGCCTGGGTCGCGGCGGCGCAGGCTGCGGGCTATCCGTTCAACGCCGATTACAATGGGGCCGAACAAGAAGGGGTCGGCTATTTCCAACTGACAACACGCAATGGCCGACGGTGCAGCGCGGCTGTGGCCTACCTCAAACCTATCCGCAATCGCGACAACCTGAACATCATCACCCATGCCCTGGTGACAAAGATCGAACTGGACGGGAAACAGGCGACCGGAGTGGTCTATCAGGACCGGTCCGGCGAAACCAAGACGTTGAAGGTACGTCGCGAGATCATTCTGTCCGGCGGCGCGATCAACTCGCCACAAATCCTGATGTTGTCCGGGATCGGAGACCCTGATCACCTGAAAGCCAATGGCATTGAACCGACCCACGCCTTACCTGCTGTCGGCAAAGGGCTACAGGATCACCTGCAGGCCCGTCTGGTGTTCAAATGCAACGAACCCACGTTGAATGATGAGGTGCGCAGCCTGTTCAATCAGGCGCGCATCGCGCTGAAATATGCGCTTTTCCGCGCAGGCCCGATGACGATGGCGGCCAGCCTGGCAACCGGCTTCCTGAAAACCCGCCCGAATGTACAGACGCCGGATATTCAATTCCATGTTCAGCCATGGTCCGCCGACAGTCCTGGCGAAGGCGTACATCCGTTTTCCGCCTTCACCATGTCGGTCTGCCAGCTTCGCCCCGAAAGCCGGGGAAAGCTGCAATTGGATGGTCCCGACCCATCCAAATACGTGAAGATCATCCCCAACTACCTTTCAACGGAAACCGATTGCCGAACCATCGTCGCCGGCGTGAACATCGCGCGCAAGATCGCCACCCACAACCCGCTGGCCTCGAAGATCTCTGAGGAGTTCCGGCCAAGCTCGGACCTGTCTTGCGACGATTATGAAGGCACGTTGGATTGGGCGCGGTCGAACTCGGTTTCGATCTATCACCCCACTGGAACCTGCGCGATGGGCACCTCGGAAAACGCGGTTGTGGACCCGGAACTGAAGGTGAAGGGGATCGGAAACCTGCGCGTTGCCGATTGCTCGATCATGCCGGAAATCGTCAGTGGGAATACCAATGCGCCCGCAATCATGATTGGCGAGAAAGCCAGTGACCTTCTGACCGCGCGCAGTTGAACCAAGCGACAGTGCCAATCCGCGCCATTCATCTCGCTTGCCCTGATGCACCACCTGATGCAAACTGATCTGCGGAGGAGGGATGTGCCATGACATCCAAAACCGCAGGGTCCACGCCACCGGACAATCTGGCGCCGCAGCAGCCAGCCGCGCCCAAGATCAACAAGGTGACAGCGGATGACATCACCGCATCTCTGAAAGCCGGGTATTCCGACTTTCTGGCGCGCCCTTTCATGAGCGGTTTTTTCGGCCTGTTCTATGCGGTTTTCGGTATCCTGCTGGTTTGGTGCCTGATCTGGCTGGGAAAAATCTGGATGATTATCCCCGCCATTGTCGGCTTTCCGCTGGTTGCGCCGTTTGCTGCTGCGGGCCTGTATGAAATGTCCCGTCGCTTGCAAAAGGGCCAGAGTTTCGGCTGGTCAGACATCCTGACTGTCATGGCCGATCAGCGCAAACGCGAGATGGGCTGGATGGCCTTTGTCACCCTGTTCATCTTCTGGGTCTGGATTTACCAGGTTCGGCTTTGGCTTGCGATCATCCTGCAGAATGCGTCTTTCTCTGATTTCGACGGGTTTTTGAACACCGTTTTCTTCACGCCGCAGGGCTGGACCTTCCTTGCTGTCGGCACCTGCATAGGCGCGTTGCTGTCAGCTGTGCTGTTTGCGGTGACTGTCGTTGCCATGCCCATGCTGCTGGACCGGGAAATCAATTTCGTGTCGGCGATGCTCACGTCCATTCGGGTCGTCAACGAAAGCCCGGTGGTCATGCTGGGCTGGGCGGCGATCATCTCGGTCACGATGTTGCTGTCGATGGCTCCGGCGTTTCTGGGCCTGATCTTCACCCTGCCGATCCTTGGGCACACCACATGGCACCTGTATCAGCGGGCGGTGACACCGGCGGAGGGGTGATCCATCACAACCCGGATCAGCAAGATCACCCCTATTCCCGGCGCTGCGGTGCTTTGAACAAATCCTTGCGCAGTGTCATCAACGCGCCGGGGTCGATTTTGGCCTGAATGACAGTTGTTTCCCCCGAGGCTATTGCCTGTTGCAACGCAGGCCCCATACCACCGGGGCCATCGACCCAGATGCCTTTGCCGCCACAAAGTTCCGCGAATTTGTCAAAGCGGGGGGACTGGATTTCGGCCCCCAACAGACGTCCGCCATAAAACTCCTGCTGATAGGCTTTCTCGGCCCCCCATGCCTCATTATCCAGAACCACGATCACGATGGGCAGATTGTGTGAGATGGCGGTCTGGATTTCGATCATCGTATACCCCACCGCACCGTCGCCCATGACGGCAACAACGGGCCGATCAGGGGCTGCGGCCTTGGCCCCGATGGCGGCGGGCAGGCCAAAGCCGACCAATCCGAAATCCAAAGGGGTGATCAGCGACAAAGGCTCATAATGCGCCAGCCGATCAGCGGCTTGAAGGCAGGTGTTACCGGTGTCCAGCGTGACGATGGCGTTTTCGGGCAGCGCGTCGCGCAGCTCGCCCAAGGCACGGCGGGGATGCAGGGGCAGGGTCTCGATTGCTGCTTCCTCGGCGCGCTCGGCCCGAAGGGTCTTAATGTCGGCACGAAACGCATCACGCCATGGATCGCAATCAGGTTTAGGGACCGCATCGATCAGCGCCTCGGCAGTCAGGTGCGCATCCCCCTGCGCCGCGATTTCAGCCGGGAAATAGCGCCCCACCGCAGATCCGTCGATATCCACATGGGCAATCCTCGTCTCGGCCCCCACATAATCGTTTGAATGAAAGGTCGAGTTGAACCCCAGCCGTGCCCCAAGCACGACCATCACATCCGCCTCTTTCGTCAACCGGCTGGCCACCCGGTTGCCACGCGGCCCGGCCTGCCCCGCAAACCACGGGTGTCCGTGGCGCATCACGTCGGCATGGCCGGTTGATGCAACCACCGGTACCTCAAGCGTCTCGGCCAAAGCGGTCAGCGCGTCTCGCCCGGCGCTCCATTTGAAACCGCCCCCGGCAAAAAGAACGGGGCGCTGTGCCCCTGCCAGAAGCTGGGCGATGGCGTCGATATCTTGCGGCGCTGCCGGTCCCGGGCAGGCGATGTTCACTGGCACCAGGTCAACCGCAGGCATCTCGGCTGCAAACAAATCGCGCGGCACGTGCAGCACAACCGGCCCGCGGCGGCCCGTATTCGCCAGCCGTATCGCATCTTCCAGCATCGGGACCAGACGCGACGGGTCCGTGACCATGACCGAGCGTTTGCAGATCGGGGCAAACAGCGCCACCTGATCAACCTCCTGAAACGTGTCCTTGTGTTGATCGGCCCGTGTGATTGCGCCTGCGATGACCACCAGCGGGGAATAGGCCAGATGCGCCTCGGCCACGGCGGTGACGATATTGACCACGCCCGGCCCGGCCTGCGCGCCCAGAACAACACCGGGCTTGCCGGTCATCCGCGCCCAGGCATCGGCCATATGCCCCGCCGCCCGTTCATCGCGCGCACCGATATACGCGATCTCACCCCCCTGATACATCGCGTCATACAGTTCAAGCATCGAGCCGCCCAGCAGGCCAAACACGGTGTCGATCCCATTGGCCTTGAGCACGCGATAGGCGGCCTCGCCGCCGGTGATATGGGTCATGGTCTAGTCCTCGGATCGGGGTCTCAGATTTTGTGGGTCAAACAGGGCGTCGTCATGAACGGTCACGGGGATGGCACGGTTCAGGATTTGCACGCTGAGGCCATCGCGCGGGGTGCCTTTGCGCACGAACAGCCAGCCCAGCGACTTGCCCACCGTATAGCCATACCCGCCCGAGGTGGTCAGACCAACGGGCATGCCATTCAGCAACACGGGCTCGCCGCCGTGAATGTCGATGCCGTCGGCACGGAGTTCCGCATAGAAGAGCTGCCAATCCGGGTCGCGGGCCAAAAGGGCATCCTTGCCGATGAAATCGCGACCTTCGGCGCGGACAAAGCGGTCAAGGCCAACGTCGAACGGACCAACATCCGTGGTCAGCTCGCCACTTGCGCGATAGGCTTTCTCCATCCGCATCCCGTTGAACGCGTAAGAGCCCAGATCGACCAGCCCGTGCTTCGCACCAGCCTCAAACAGGGCATTATAGAGCGCGCCGATCCGGTCCAGCGGCGCGTGCAATTCCCACCCGAGCTCACCCACAAAAGACACCCGCAGCGCATAGCAGGGGATGCCGGCAGCGGTGATCTCTTGCCCCGACAGCCAGGGAAAGGCAGCGTTGCCGAGGTCAGCCTCGGTCAGTTCCGACATGATCCGGCGTGACGCCGGGCCGGACAGGGACAGCATCCCCCAATCGGCGCTGCGATTGACCATCTGCACGTCTTCACCGGGTCGGATATGGGATTTGATCCAGTCAAAATCCGGGTTCGCCCGCGCGATGGCGGAACCGGTGAAATAGCGACCATTGGCGATGCGCCAGATGGTGATTTCGGTCTCGAACCTGCCCTTCGGAGTCAACAGGTGGTTCAGGCTTACCCGTCCGTCTGTGGCAGGGATATTGTTGGCTGACAGCTGGTCGAGCAAGGCGCCCGCATCCTTGCCGGTGATCTCGAACTGGGCAAAGGCGCAGAGGTCGATCACGCCAGCGGCGGCGCGTGTGGCTTTGGCCTCGGCCATGGCGTTTTGATGCCAGGTCTGGTGGCCCCAGCCGATCTGCTCGACCTCACCCACCGCACCGAAATAGCGCGGGCGCTCCCAGCCAGCGACCTCACCAAACACCGCGCCCTTGGCGGCCAGCCGGTCATAAAGCGGGTGGCGGTTCAGCGGGCGCAGGCTGTCGAACTGCTTGCCGGGGCAAGGTGTGTCATGGCGGCGCATGAACTCGTCCTTGGTACGCTCGACGATGAAATTGTCGGTGCTGAAATCGCCATAGCGGCGCGGGTCCATGCTGCGGGTGTTGATCTGGGTTTCGCCATGCACCATCCAGTCGGCCAGCACCTTGCCAGCCCCACCGCCCCATGCGAGCCCGATTGAAGACCCGCAGGACAGCCAGACATTAGGCGCACCCGACGGCCCCACCAGCATCCCGCCGTCTGGCGTATGGGTGATCGCCCCGCGCACCACGCGCCTGATCCCCAGTTCCGCCAGAACGGGCATCTTTTCGAACGCCACCAACAGAAAATCGCCAATCGAGTCGTAATCGGCCTCGAACAATTCATTCTCCGCCGCCCATGGCGCGCCTTGCGGCATTTCCCAAACCGTAGGGCAGACATGGCCTTCATAAATCCCGATCAGGCCCGATTTCTGCTCCTGCCGGATATAGCCGCCAAAGGCATTGTCGCGCATGACGGGCAATTCCGGGCGGCCTAGGAACTCGGGCACCGTATCCGTGACCAGATAGTGATGCAGGCAAGACACTGACGGGATTTTCAACCCGAACCATTCCCCCACCTGATTGGCGTATGAGCCTGCGGCGATCACCACATGCTGGGTCAGAACATCACCCTTTTCTGTCGTCAAACGCCACATATCACCCTTGCGCGACGCGCCGGTGACGCGGGTATGCCGCTCGATCCTGGCCCCACGCGCGCGGGAGGCGGCGGCCAGCGCCATGGTGACACCGGATGGATCGATATGGCCGTCTTCAAAGGTCTGCACGGCGGCCTTGATGTCAGAGGTCCGGTAGAAGGGGTTGCCTTTGGCCACTTCCTCGGGCCCGACCAGTTCCATCGGCAGGTCCAGCAGCCTGCCGACCCCCATGATCGACTTCATCCAGTCGACCTCATCATCGGTGGTGGCGATTCGGAAGCCGCCGACCTGATGCCAGCCGATGCTCTGGCCGGTCTCTGCCTCGACGCGCTTGTAGGTCTCGATCGAGGTCTTGTTGATCCAGCCCGCGATCCGACTGCCGACCGCATGGGCGATCTGGCCAGCCGCGTGCCATGTGGAACCGGAGGTCAGTTCGGCCTTTTCGAACAGGATCGTGTCTGTCCAGCCGTTTTCAGCCAGTTGGAACTGGGCGGCGACGCCCATGATCCCGCCGCCGATGATCGCGACCTGAGTGGTGCGGGTCGTATCACTCATTGGAATGCCTCTTTGGCGGGTTTGAGCGCGGCGCGGGCGGTAAAACGGGTGCAGGCGATTTCCACCTCCACCGCCCATGTGCCATCTGCGGTGGAAGATTTTTCGTCGAAAAATCTCGGCGCGCCCGAGATCATCGCCAGCGCAACGGATCGGCCAAACCGGTAACTCCACGCGGCAGAGGTGATCTGGCCCACGACCTTCCCTTCGAAATAGACCGGCTCGTCATGGATCGGGATCGCATCCGGGTCATCGAATAACAGCGAAACGATCCGGCGTGCGGGCTTGTGATCCCGCAACGCCTCTTCGCCCACAAACCCGGTGCCCGTGGCGCAGAATGCGTCCAGACCGGCCTCGTGCAGGGTGGTGCCGGGGGTCAGCTCGTGCCCGAAAGCGCGGAACCCGCTTTCGATGCGGAGGCTGCCGCTTGCGTAAAGGCCCGCGTGGCTGGCCCCGGCAGCTAGCAGCGCCTCATACGCGGCCATGGCCATGTCGGCCTGGATATAAAGCTCGTACCCCTCTTCGCCGGTGAAGCTCAGCCGCCCCGCCCAACCGCGCGCGAGGCCGATCTCGACCGGCGCGAAGTAAAAGCGTTTCGGATCAGGGACCGGCATGTTTGTGGTTGCTTGCAACACGGCACGCGCCTGTGCCCCAGCCAGTCCCAGAATGGCATAACCGCTGGTCACGTCGGTGAATTCCACCCGGAAATCGCCCCGTGTCTCGCGCATACGCTTTAGGACGCGCACGACCTCGCCCGCGCCGGTGATCAGCAGATAGGTCTCGGGGCCGTGGCGCTGCACGGTCAGGTCACTTTCCACCCCGCCGCGTGCGTTCAGGATTTGGCTGTAGGCGATGCGCCCGACGGGCATATCCATCTGCGCTGCGCAGAGACGGTTCAGAAAGGCGCAAGCGTCCGGCCCCTGCACCATGATCTTGCCAAAGGCGGATTGATCCAGAATGGCGGCACCGTTGCGGCAGGCCTCGACCTCGGCCCCGACCTGATCGCGCCACGCGGGCACACCGAATGTCAAAGGCAGGTGCGCGGCCTTGCCGCCGAAATGTACGGCGCGCTCCCAGCCGCCGCGCGATTCAAACTGTGCCCGCGCAGCCACCAGACCGGCGTGAATGGGTGAGCGTCGCTGACCGCGGGCGCTGTCCATCGCCCGACCCGGATAGGGGTTGTCGTAATGGCGGCCCAGCACCTCGGGGATGCGGGCCTCCAACGCGCCCAGCACGTTCATCTCGCGGCTGAACCGGCGAATATCGGCCTCGTTCAACTCCATGGTCGGCTCGCCCGCGATGATCCATTCGGCCATCGCCTTGCCCGCGCCGCCAGCCAACGCGATGCCGGTCGAGTTCATGCCCCCCATCAGGAACAGGCCCGGCACCTCGGGGCTTTCGCCCAGCATGAACTGGCTGTCGAGGGTAAAGCTTTCGGGTCCGTTCAGCAGCATCCGCACCTCGGCCCGCTCCAGCGCGGGAATCCGACGCAGGGCGTTCTCCATCATTGGCGTGAAGTGGTCCCAATCCTCGTCCAGCAGATCAAAGCTGAAACCCTCGGGCAAACGGTTCAGAGGCAGCCCCTTGGCGTTGGGTTCAAAGCAGCCCACCAACAGCCCCTCGACATCGTCGCGGGCATAAAGGAACGCGTCCTGATCGTTCAGCGTCGGCAGATGCGCCCCTTTGCCAAGCGCCTGCACCTCGGGCAGGGGTTTGGTCAGGATGTAGAAATGCTCGCAGGCATAAAGCGGCATATGGGCACCGGCCATCGCCGCCACCTCGCGGGACCAGAGGCCACAGGCGATCACCACCTCGTCGGCCTCGATCACATGGTCCCCCACCGCGACGCCCGAGATACGCCCGGCCTTTTTCCGCAAGCCGGTGAGGGCGGTATCCTCGAAAATCCGCACCCCCCGCGCCCGTGCGCCTTTCGACAGCGCCAGTGCTACGTCCGAGGGGTTCACCCGCCCATCTGCCGGGGACCAGACCGCGCCGATTACGTCATCGGTTTCAATCAGCGGCCACAGTTCTTTCGCGCGGGCGGCATCGACCACCTCGGCCTCAAGGCTAAAAGCACGGCCCAGCGAGACCTGCCGTTTGATATTGGTCAGCCGGTCCGGATTGGTGGCCAGCGTCAGCGATCCGGTCTGGGTCCAGCCGGTGGCTTGGCCGGTTTCACGCTCCAACTCCCTATAAAGATCAATCGAATAGTTGATGAGCCTGGTCAGCGTTGCCGAGGGCCGCAGGCGGCGCACCAGACCGGCGGCGTGCCACGTCGTGCCGCTGGTCAGTTTCGAGCGTTCGAGCACCACGATGTCCGTGCGCCCCTCGCGCGCCAGATGATAGGCGATGGAACAGCCGATAACGCCGCCACCGATCACAACCGTGCGGGCATGGGACGGCAGGGTCATGGCAGTACCCCGTCGCTGATCATATCGGACAGCGTGGCGCGAAACGCCTCCAGCGCCTCATCGATCATGTCCGGCTCATGCGCCGCCGAGGTGACACCGGACGTGTAGGACATCATTTCCACCCCGCGTGCCAGCAACCCGTCGCGGTAGGCTTTGACCGTCGATTTGGGCAAGCCGCGTATCTGAGCCGGGCCAAGACCGTCCAGAGAGTCTTGACCAAAGAACACATGAAAGACCGAGCTGTCGCCATAGGTAATCCCGGCAACGCCCAGATCTGACAGCACGGCATTCATGCCGTCCCGCATCCGTTCGGCCATCTCATCGGCCTTGGCCTGAGCCTCGCCACTGGCCAGCAACGGCATTGCGGCGCAGGCTGCGGCGGCCACCAGCGGTGAGGCATTGAACGTGCCCTTATGACTGACCGCCGGTGCGATGCCGTCGCGCATGGTTGCGTTGTTCATCAACTCCATGATCTCGACCCGGCCGCAGACCGCACCGCCCGGCAGGCCGCCGGTGACGATCTTGGCCAACGTTGTCAGGTCGGGCACGATGGCGTCTCGGGCCTGTCGCCCGCCGGGGGACCAGCGAAACCCGGTGATGATCTCATCAAAGATCAACACCACACCCGCCGCCCGCGCCACGTCGTGCAGTGCCCGCAATGTCGCGGTCGACAATGGAACCGATCCATAGTTCGCCCCGGACGCCTCGATGATGACCGTTCCGATACGATCATCTTGCAGCGCGTCTGCCATCGCGTCGGGGTTTGCCGCGCAGACATGGATCAACTCATTCACCGCCTCTGGTACGCCCAGCGACGCGGCATGATTTGTTCCCGGTTTTGCACCTTTGAGCGCGTGGTCGTGCCAGCCGTGGTAATGCCCATCCACACGCAGCACGTGGTCCTTGCCGGAATACGCACGGCCCAGACGCAAGGCGAGCATTGTCGCCTCGCTGCCAGACGCGGTGAACCTCGTACGCTCGGCGCAGGGGTATAACTGATTGACCCAATCGGCCCAGAGGATTTCAGCCTCGTGACAATCGGCGCTGAAGATCGACTGTCCGGCCTGCTGTCTGATCGCCTCGATGATCGCAGGATGACCATGGCCCAGCAGTTGGCTGGCGCTGCCCATCTTGAAATCGATATAGCGGCGGCCTTCACTGTCCCACTTCTCGGCCCCCTGCGCACGCTCGATGTAGACGGGATGCGGGTCGCGATAGCGCAATTCGTGGCTGACACCGCCCGGAAGGGCCGCGCGGGCGCGCTGGCTGAGGTCAGAATTCTTCATTCAGGTCGTCCGATTTGGGTCCGTGTCAGACGGATGTCAAAACTGCCTCGCAAGCTGCGGTCGATGTGATCGGGGATATGCGCCGGGAAGTGGCTGTTCAGGATCTCGCGCGCCCGTTCGCGGGCGACGTCGCCGATCCTTTGTCCGCCGTGTTCCTCCCAGTCACGCGGGGCCCGACGGTCGCCGATTTCGGGGTAGAAATAGTCCGACTTCATCCGGCTGAACGTGTGCATTTCGCCCAGATAATGACCCTCGCCCCGGCACACATCCGCAATGACATCTGCAGCGATGTTTTCCGGCGTGGCCTCGATCCCGCGAATGGTGCGCAGGATGTTGCCCAGCAGATCGTTGTCGCTGACATATGCGGCGTGGCTGACACCCAGAAGGCTCGACATCATGCCCGCCGCCTGCGTGACGATGTTCGACCCCGCATGGGCGGCCATGGTCACGGCCAGAGATTTCTCGGCACCGTATTGGGCGTCCAGCCGCTTGGCATCGGTGATCCCGGCGATCGAGCTGGTAGGCAAATCCCAGTGCCGCCCCATCTGCGCCGCCCCCGCCATCAGGATCGCCTGCTCGCCGCCGCCGCCACTCATGGATCCGGTGCGCAGATCAGCCACAAGCGGTTTGGGCGCAAAGATCGCCTTGACCTCGGGATCGACCAACCGCGCGAAAACCAGCCCGGCCAGAGTTTCCGCGACCGCCTGCACCAGCGACCCAGCAATCGTCGCCGGGCTGGTCGCCCCGGCCTGACCGGCGCTGATCAGTTGAACGGGAAAACCTGCCCTGATCGCAAGGTCCAACACCTGGCAGGCCTCTTCGGCGAAGCGCATCGGCGGGACCACGTGGCAGACCATGACGGTAAGAAACGGGCGGGCGCGAAATGCGGCCTCACTGCCTGCGATGCTGTAGCAAAGCTGGGCGATCTGGGCGACGTTCTGCGGTTCAGTGATCGAGATCGACACATGCTTGGACGTGCCCGCCAGACAGGCATAAGCGGTATTAAGGTCCATCACAGCGGGGTCCTCGATATCCCGCGCCACAACCGACCGGCTGAAATGATGGATATTGTCCATCTGATCCACGATCCGGGCCGCATCATAGAGGTCCTGCAACGTGGAATCGCGATACTCGTGCGTGTTAAGGTCGAACACCCCCGGAGCAGCCCCGCCGGTTGACATATGCACCCGCGATCCTTCGATTTTAAGGTCGCGGTCGGGGTGCTGGCCACACAGCGAGAACCCGCGTTGCGCCCCATCAATCGCCCAGCACACCAGATCGGGCGGAAACAGCAACCGCCCGTCACCCGTCCGCACACCGCCCGCCGCAACAACCTTGTCGATCATCGACGGGGTGGCCTGACTTAGACCAAGCGTTTCCAGCAATGCAAAGGCAGAGCTTTCGACCAACGCCACCTCATCCGGGGAAAGCGGTTTGAGACGACCGCCCATGACCCCCGGCCAGACAGGCAGAGAGCCTTCGCTTTGCAGGGTGTCCTTCAGCCGGTCTTTGCGACCTCGGCGGCGGCTGGGTTTGACCATCGACTCATGAAGTTTGCTTTTCGTCGAGATCAGGCTTTCATATCCGGAACACGTTTACAAAGGCAGCTTACTCAGCAATAGATGAGTAAAACTACTCTATAGGCCTGACATGAAACCGTCCCTTCCCGCCCTGCGCGCCTTTGAGGCCGCCGCCCGGCTGGGCAGTTTTCGCGCCGCGTCCGAAGCCTTGTCAGTCACCCCGACGGCGATCAGCCACCATATTCGCGGACTGGAAGATCAGCTTGGCACCAAGCTGTTCACGCGCAGCGGTCGGGATGTCACACTGACCGAAGACGGCGAACGGCTTGCAAACGCCGCCGCACAGGCCTTCGGGATATTGGACGAAGCGGTGCGCACGCTCCACCGCCGGTCCCGCAAAGTGGTCCGGCTGGCGGCCGGCCCGATTTTCACCGCGCGCTGGCTGATGCCAAAGATCAGCGATTTCTGGGCCTCTCACGCGGATATCGAGCTTGAGGTTCTGCCCACTTTCGAACCCGGAACAAGCGTGCGGGAAAACCTCGACATCGTGATCCGCTGGGACCGCATGGCCGAGACATCGGGTGACGCGATCAAGTTACTTGAGCTCAGCCCCGTCGCCATTGCGTCCAAGTCATTTCTTGACACCCACGGACCCATTGAGAACCCGAAAGACCTGCTGAATTTACCCCTGCTGCACCAAAGGAACCACTGGGGATGGCTGGATTGGTTCGCAGCCATGAACGTGCCCGTCCCAAACCGGCTGCGCGGTTCGATTTTCCAGGACGCAAACGCCCTGCTGCGCGGTGCTGCCGAGGGGCAAGGGATCGTGATCGGCTGGCTGCCGCTGATTGATCAGGACCTTGCCGAGGCACGGGTCGTTCGCCTTTTCGATGAAAGCATCCCCCCCACACATGCCTATTTCGTCGAGGTGCGCGGCAGCCGCCCCGTGAGGCGGGAGGTGCAGAAAGTCGTGGACTGGCTTGCGGGCTGATGTTTGCGGCTCGTAGCGCGTGCAATTGTGGTCGTCACACAAACCTGTTCACATAATTCTCCAGCATCTCCTGACGCCCTGAATGTGGTTCTGGGTTGATCCCATCCCGCAAGACTCGGGCGGCAATGTCATCGAGGCTGCTGTTCAACATAGCTTGCGCTGCGGGTGAACTCCAATTGGAATACCTGTCAGAAAGCGCAGCTTCCAAGCCCCCGTCTTCGATCATTACTGCAGCGGCCCTGAGACCTCGGGCGCAAATATCCATGCCACCGACATGCGCGGCGACAAGGTCTTCTGCATCAATCGACTGACGGCGGATTTTGGCGTCGAAATTCGTGCCGCCGGTTGTAAAGCCGCCCGCTTTCAGAATGTAGTAGTAGGCCAAGGCCACATCGGGCGTGTTGTTGGGGAATTGATCCGTGTCCCAACCCGACTGATAGTCGTTTCGGTTCATGTCGATGGACCCCAACATCCCCTCGGCCGCGGCAACTGCGATCTCGTGTTCAAAGCTATGACCGGCAAGGATTGCGTGTCCCTGTTCGAGGTTCAGCTTCACCTCGTCCTCCAACCCGTATTTCCGCAGAAACCCGATGCAGGTTGCAGCGTCATAGTCGTACTGGTGCTTGGACGGCTCCTGCGGTTTGGGTTCGACAAGAATGGCACCCTTGAAGCCGATCTTGTGTTTGTATTCCACGACCATGTTCAGAAACCGGCCCATATGGTCCAGTTCAGTCTTCAGGTCGGTATTCAGCAGGGTCTCATAGCCTTCGCGGCCACCCCAGAGGACATAGTTTTCGCCGCCCAGCTTGTGGGTTGCGTCCATGCACGATTTCACTGTTGCAGCCGCAAACGCGAACACGTCGGGATCGGGATTGGTGCTGGCCCCGGCCATCCAGCGTCGGTGGCTGAACATATTGGCCGTCCCCCACAGCAGTCGGGTGCCGGACGCCTGCATCTTTTCACCGATATAGTCGGTGATGTCTTCCAGCGTTCTCAGATTGTCGACAAAATTGCCCTGTTCGGGCCGGATATCGGCGTCGTGCCAGCAAAAGAAGGGCTGGCCCAAAAGCTCGAACAATTCGAATGCGATATCCGCCTTCATACGGGCCCGGCCCATATCGTCCTGCGGATGCCAAGGGCGTTCGAACGTGGGACCACCAAAGGGGTCTCCGCCCTCCCACGCGAAGGAATGCCACCAGGCGACCGCAAATCGCAGATGATCTTCCATGCGTTTGCCCATGATCACCTCGTCCGGGTCGTAGTGGCGAAAGGCCAAGGGGTTTTTGCTGTCCGTACCCTCGAACTTGATCTGTTCGATCCCGTCGAAAAATCCGCTTTTCATTCCTGCCCCCTAGTCCGCCTTCTGACCGGGCTGTTTGCCCAGAATAATCATCGACAAAAGATCGTCATCAGTGACGTCTGCGATATCGACAGTTCCCACCAGTTTCCCGTTTTTCATCACCGAGGCGCGGTCGCACAGATCCATGACCGCGTGCACGTCGTGATCAATCAGGAAGATCCCGATGCCCTGCGCCTTGAGTTGATGGATCAGATCCGCGACCATCTGCGTTTCATGCGGGCCAAGCGCCGCGGTGGGTTCGTCCATGATCAGGATGCGGGCATTGAAATAGACGGCCCGTGCAATCGCCACAGACTGTCTTTGGCCGCCCGACAGCGCGGACACCGGATCGCTGAACTTCTGAAAATTCGGGTTAAGCTGCGCCATGATCTTGCGGCATTCAGCCTCCATGGCGGCGTCGTTGACCAGCCCAAAGGGCGTCGTCATCTCGCGCCCCAGAAACAGGTTCGACGTTGCATCCAGATTATCGGCCAGCGCGAGGGTCTGGTAGATGGTCTCGATATTATTCGCCCGCGCATCACGTGGGTTGTTGATCTCAACCGGATTGCCATCAATCAGGATCTCGCCATGATCCATTTGATAGGCACCCGAAAGCACCTTGATCAGCGTCGATTTCCCGGCCCCGTTATGGCCAAGCAAGCCAACGACTTCGCCGGGGTAAAGATCGACCGATACATGATCGACCGCCTTGATCCCCCCGAAGGAAATCGAAATGTCGCGCATTTCGACCAAGGGCGGCGCACCGGTTCCGCGAGCGGATGTTGAGGGCGTTTTCTGCGTGTCCTGAGCTTGCATCACTTTGCCCCCAGTCGCTTGCGGTAGACGATGTCGATATAGACGGCCAGCACAAGAACGCTGCCGACCACGATGTTCTGGAACGGCGCGTCAACGCCAACCATGGCCATGCCGGACTGAAGCGCCTGCATGATCAATGCGCCAAGGATCGCGCCGTAGATTGTGCCGATGCCACCGGACAAGGCGGTCCCGCCGATCACTGCCGCCGCGATGACCCTCAACTCATCCAGCGTACCGATGTCGTTCGAATGGTTCGCCAGCCGCGCCGAGGCGACCACGGCGGATACAGCGCACAGGAACCCCATCAGCGCGAAAATCTTGACGGTCAGAAGCCGTGTATTGATGCCGGATAGCTCTGCCGCGTCCGGGTTGCCGCCGGTGGCAAAGATATAGCGGCCGAACCGGGTTTTCCGGGCCACAACAGTTAGGGTGACCGCAACGATGATCAGGATGAGGACCGAGATCGGGATACCGTACCCCACGACCAATCCCTCGGGCATCTCCTCTCCACGTGCTTCGAACATGCGTTGCAGTCGGCGCGTGGGAATAGCGTAGCTGTTGACAATGTATACATAGCCAAGGATCGCGACAGCGATGATCCCGGCCAGGGTGCCTTCGGCCCAGACGGGTTTGACAGGAAACCCGTGCGCGGATTTTGCACGCCGACCGCTCCACAAGGCCCAGATGGCGATTGCGGTGGCGAACAGCCCGAACAGCCAGCTTACCGTTGTGCCCAGGGTTCCGTTTGTGCCGCCGAACATCAGGAAGGTACTGTCCAGCGGGCCAATGGTCTGACCGCTGGTCAGGTACCAGGCCACGTTTCGCCAGACCAGAAAACCACCAAGGGTGACAATGAAGGCCGGGATCGTAAGATAGCCGACCAACCAGCCGTGAAATGCGCCGATCAGCGTGCCCGCGAACAGACCGATCACTATGGTAATCGCCCATGTTGCCGGGTTGTTCAAACCCATCCCCAGCATGTGCGGCAGCAGTTCGGTCTGTGTCATTGCCATCACCGCCGAGGTTGTCGCCAGCAGAGCCCCGACCGACAGGTCGATATGCCGCGTGACGATGATGAACACCATCCCGCAGGCCATGATGGCCACTGAAACCGTCTGGATGGACAGGTTGAACAGGTTGCGCGGGGTCAGGAACCGCCCGTCGGTGACGATGTTGAACCCGATGCACAGGATGACAAACGCGCCGATCATGCCCAAAAGCCGCATATCCAGTTCCAGTTGCTGGAACAGGCTGGGTTTTGCCTTTTCAGGTATCGGCTGAGACGAAGTTTCGGTCATTTCCGATCTTTCATTTTCAGCAAGTACCCCCGGCCCAAAAAGGGCCAGGGGCTGAGTGGTTTAGTTACAGGGGGCAGGTCCGTTTTCGACGCCCTGACACAGCGCTTCCTGCGAAATCCAGCCCGCATCCACGACAACGGACAGGTTGTCCTTGGTAATCGGGACCGGAGCAAGGAAGACCGAGTTCATCTCGGTGCCGCCCGGCGATGTCCAGCTGACCACACCATCCACGTCTGCAGGGCTTGTGCCACTGCTGAGCGCAACCGCAATTTCACCGGCGGCTTTGCCCAGTTCACGGGCATCCTTCCAGACCGAGACAGTCTGTGTTCCAAGTGCAACCCGGTTCAGCGCTGCATGATCGCCGTCCTGCCCGGATACCGGAATACCCTCCATGCCCTGCGCCGTCAGCGCGGCAACAACACCGCCTGCTGTGCCGTCATTCGACGCAACAACCGCGTCCACATTGTTTTCATTGGCCGTCAGGATCTGTTCCATGTTGCGCTGCGCATTCGCAGGTAACCAGCCGTCGGTATACGCCTCACCAACGATGACGATGTCACCGCTGTCTACCGCCGCACCTATGATCTCTTGCTGACCGCCCCGCAGGAAATCGGCGTTTGGATCGGTGGGGGACCCCTTGATCATCACATAATTGCCCTTGGGCATGGCATCAAAGACGGCGCGGGCCTGCATGCGGCCCACCTCGACATTGTCGAAAGTCAGGTAAAAGGCCCGGTCATCCTCGATCAGACGGTCATAGGCAATCACCGGGATACCTTCGTCAGCCGCAGCCTGAACCGCCGGCCCGATGGCCTGCGCGTCTTGCGCCAGAATGATCAACGCGTCCACGCCCTGTGCGATCAGGCTTTCAATATCCGAAAGCTGCTTGGCGGATGACGACTGCGCATCAGATGAGATGTATTCAGCACCACCCGCTTCCAGCGCTGATTTGATGGCTGCTTCGTCCGTCTTCCATCGCTCTTCCTGAAAGTTGGACCAGCTTACGCCGACCACCGGCTCTGCGAAGGCAGCAGAAGCCAACAAGGTGGCCGCAGCCGAGAAGCTGAGAATTCTTTTCATGATTTCCTCCCATTTGCCGAGCCATCGAATCTCGATTCGCGGCTCTCACAATTTTGAATACCATATTTATTTCAGTGGGTAAAATATTTACTCTACAAGAAGGCGGCAATTTCAAATAGATTGGGCCAACGGCAAGATTCGCGAGGATAAGATGCTGAAAAGCAAAGCCTCTCTGGTTTCATTAGAGCAAAGAAACACCACCCGCCTGCGGGTGTTGGAGCATATTCGAGCGCAAGGATCCGTCTCGCGGATCGATATCGCATCCGCTTTGCAAACCAGCCCGGCCACCGTCACGGCAGCAACAGCCGATCTTATTTCCGCCGGGTTGATCAAGGAAACCGAAGGCGAGGCGCAGCCCGGTTCCGGCAAAAGAGGCAGGCCCAGGGTTTTGCTGCAACTGGACGGGCAATCCCACCTTGTGGCAGGTCTGAAAGTCGCGCGGCAAGTGATTTCGGTTATTCTGGTCGACTTTGAAGGCAACGAAGTAACATCGCACAAACAGCCGCTGGATCACGCCCGAATGACACCGGCGGAATTCGTCGAGGCAGTGGGCAAGGCACTTCAGGAAACCTGCAGGCAGATTGGCGGCACGCTCGACAATCTGGCCGGTGTTTCCATTGGCGTGGCGGGTCTTGTCGATGCAAAACGGAACTTTGTGCACTGGTCGTCTTCGATCACCGACCGGAACATCGATTTCAATCTATTGCTGTCGAAGGATATCCCCTGCCCGGTCTTCGTGGACAACGACGCCAATCTTGTCGCCAAAGCCGAACAGCTGTTTGGGCTGGGCAAGGGGCTGAAAAACTTTCTGGTTGTGACGATCGAGCATGGTGTCGGTCTGGGAATTGTTCTGGACGGAAAACTCTACCGCGGAGAACGCGGCTGCGGTGCGGAATTCGGTCACACCAAGGTTCACCTTGACGGGGCCTTGTGCCAATGCGGCCAACGTGGATGTCTTGAGGCTTATGTCGGGGATTATGCCCTGATACGCGAAATGACCGTGACAGGCCACGACAGTGAGATGGAGAGCGTGTCCGACATCTATGATCGCGCCAGTTCCGGGGATGAAAGGGCTGCGTCGGTGCTTGCCCGCGCTGGTCAGATGTTCGGCCTTGGGGTGTCAAATCTGATCAACCTGTATGACCCCGAATGTATCATCGTGTCCGGCACCCAGATGAGCTTTGAACATCTGTGCTCGGACCAGGTGATGAAGCGCATCCGAAACGGCGTTGTCAGTGTCGATGCCCCCCTGCCGGAACTCAAAGTCCACGATTGGGGCGATCTGATGTGGGCCAAGGGTGCGGCCGCCTATGGGATCGAACAGATCTCAATCCTCAAAGTGCAGGAGCTTACGGCCCATGCGTCCTGAACCGCTGGTCTTTTTGGTTCTGGCCAGTGGGGCTTACGCCGAGGGGCCTTCCCCTGAATTCCAGCGCATCGACGTCCCGGCCCATGTCTACGATGGCGGATGGGAGCATTTTGTCGGCGGCGGCGTCGCCGTTTTCGATTGCAACGGTGACACGCTGCCCGAGTTGTTTATTGCAGGTGGATCAAATCGAACTCAACTGTTCAAGAATACCTCAGGCGACACGATTTCCTTTCGGGCCGAAACACCCGATCAATTGTCGCTGACCGGGGTAACCGGTGCTTATCCCCTGGACGTTGACAGCGACGGCTTGATGGATCTGGCAATTCTGCGCGTTGGCGCAGACCTGCTTTTGCAAGGCCTGCCAGATTGCCAGTTCAAGCCCTTTGACAGCCTTGGCTTTCTGTCCGCTGACCACTGGACCACCGGCTTCTCGGCCACTTGGGAAGACGGGCAAGACTTGCCCACTTTGGCCTTTGGAACCTATGTTGATCGATCCGATCCGGACGGTCCGTTCGAGGCCTGCGGGCCAACCCTGCTCTACCGCCCCGAAGGGCACAGCTACGGGCAACCGCAACATCTTGAACCCGGCTATTGTTCCCTGTCCATACTGTTCTCGGATTGGGCACGAACGGGGCGTGCGGACCTTCGTGTCAGCAATGACCGCCACTATTACGTGCGCAACGGACAAGAGCAACTTTGGGCCATGGAACCGGTGCCCCGCCTGTACACGCCCGAGGACGGCTGGATGCCCTATTCGATCTGGGGCATGGGGATCGCCTCGCGCGATCTGACGGGGGACGGCTTTCCCGAGGTTTACCTGACCTCCATGGGCGACCAGAAGCTGCAGGTGTTTGACCCAGCCGCCCAAGGCCCAACGTGGCGCGATGCCACTTATGACAAGGGAACGACGGCCCACAAACCTCATTTGGGCGATGACGGCAGGCCGTCGACCGGGTGGCACGCGCAGTTTGGCGACGTCAACAACGACGGCCGCGACGACATTTTCGTTGCCAAGGGCAATGTAGAACAAATGCCGGATGCCGCTTTGAACGATCCCAACAACCTGCTTGTGCAGACACCCCATGGGCAATTCGCTGAGACCTCGGCTGAGGCGGGCGTTGCTTCAATGGCAAAGTCCCGCGGTGCGGCAGTTGCCGATCTGAACAATGACGGGCGGCTTGATCTGGTGGTCGTCAATCGAGGCTCGGAACTGGAAGTCAGCCAGAACATTTCGCGCGCTGGCCACTGGCTGTTGCTTGGCGTTTCTCAGGATATATCCAACCGCTTTGCAGTTGGTGGATTTGTCGAAATTAAAACTCCGGCAGGGGTTCAAACCCGCGAAATAACGATTGGTGGCGGTCATGCAGGGGGCATCGCCGTGTTTCATCATTTTGGTCTGGGCAATGAAAGCGACGCGCAAGTTCGAGTCATTTGGCCGGACGGAGAAACGGGCGAATGGCAGAGGGTCAGCGCCAACCAAATCGTCCGGATTTCCCGTTGATCATTGATCCACTGGCAGGCCACTTGGAACTTGAGAGGGCACCCCCAACCGCTTTGCCGGGTCTTCAAGACTTGCCAGAAAACTGAGAAGAGCGTCGATCTCCTGATCTGTCAGAGATTGCGGCGACAGGCTGTTGCTTTCCGCGATCTCGCCTATGTGTTGCCGATCCAATAGCGGGCTCTGATCATCAGCACCGGGGAATTCCGGCAACAGGGCCATTTCAATCGTGTAGTTCTGCAAAGATGCAACCGGGTCCAAATGGTGGCGCACCATATCCTCGAGCCGGGCGAAGGCACCGTTATGTCCGTAGGGCGCGGTCAATGTCACGTTGCGCAGCGATGGCGTGCGAAACGCAAATGCATCTTCCGGGTTACCTGTGACGCGAAAACGCCCATCATCGCGCACATGACTTTCAAACCGCGCGGATTTTCCCGGCCCGATCTGCGGCACTGCAATCGAATGGAAGCCGTGATCTGTCTGGAACCAACCTGAATGGCAGGTACTGCACCCGGCCTTGCCATAGAACAGGCCCATGCCGATTTCGGCGTCTTCCGGCAATTCACCTTCGCCTCTCATCGCACGGTCAAAGGGGCTGTTATCCGCGCGCCACTCGAACGCGATGAAATCTGCAATCGCGTTGGCAATGGCAGTAAACGTAATCTCGGCATCCGGGGCGATGTCGCCAAACCTCTGCCGGTATTCCGGAATGGCCGCAACACGGGCGGCTATCAAATCCCACGCGCCGTCTTGCTGGGTCAAAAGACCCAGTCGAACCGCCTTGCTGACATCATTTTCCGAGTAGTGACCCGCCATTTCATCCGGCGAAAGCACCGGGAACATGGCTTGCGCCGCTAAGGCGGATTGAAAGCCGGGCCGCATATGCGTGCCCAGCGGCGTTCTGATCCCGTTCGGTTGCGTGGGGTCCGCCTCAAGCCGCCCATCGTGGAAAAACGTTGTAAACTCCGTCGCGCCGAGGTTCCAAAGCCCCGGTGAGTTTCTGGGAATACGTTGCTCAGGCGTGTTCTCGGGATCCAGCCTGCGTTCGGGACCCAGACCAAGCCCCCCTTCCCCGGTGCCAAGGGACAGGCCGTCTGATGTACCAAGATCGGGATGGTGACAGGTTGCGCAGCTGATGTTCTTGTTGCCGGACAAAATCGGGTCGTAGAAAAGCAGCTGCCCCAGTTCGACGCTGTTTAAATCAGGCTCGAGGAATTCGGGCCGATCACCAAGGTTCTGGGCACTTGTGCTGCCTGCGCTTGAGATCAATACGCAAAGAACCGGAAAGAGCCACCTAACCTTCATCACGACCCTCTGAGATCTCAAGGGTAAGCACCTGGCGGTACGGGCTTTCGGGCGTATGGATAATCGAAGGAAAGGACGGGATGTTCAGGGCGTTTGGGTATCCCGAAGGTTCGATGCACAGACCGGGCGATGCATATGGCGGCTTTGCCAGATTGGCACCTGAATAGACCTGCGCACCGGGCTGGTCGGAATAGGCTGTCAGCGTCAGGGCGGACGGCGCGGTAAATACAGCCACCGGCGCGTTCGGGTCACGATCCTGATCGAAGCAGAAATAATGGTCGATCCCCTTTGACGCCTGTCTGATCGGACTTGGTGCCGAAAAATCCAGTTCGCTGCCAACGGTCGAACACAGTCGACCAGTAGGAACTCCCTGCTCATCGATTTCCAGATATCGGCTTGAAGCAAGTTCCAATCGATGTGCGGCAACGCCTTTGAAGCCACCTAAAGTGTAGTAGTTGTGTTGCGTGACACTGATGGGCGTCGGAAGGTCAGGATGTGCCGTGATTGTATAGATCAATCGCGGAAACCGCAGGGTGACGCGGACCTCGAACCTGACATCGCCGGGGAACCCGCCTTCCCCATCACGTGACTGATGGCTCAGCACAGCCTCGTTTGGTGCCGTCTGCGCAAGGGCCCAGAACTGCCGGGACAGTCCCTGTGCGCCACCGTGAAGAGTATTGCTGCCTTCATTGGCGCTCAGGTCGTAACTGCGACCCGCCAATTCAAACCGGGCACCGCCGATCCGGTTCGCGACGCGCCCAATGATTGCGCCCATGAAACTTGTATCCGAGAAATACGCGGCAGGGTCATCGAACCCAAGCACAAGTGACGTGTCCTTGTACCACCACCCTTGCGTGATCGCCCCGTAGTTCAGAACCGTGACCCGCATGTCACCATCCGACAACATGGCCGTTTCGATCCGAGAGCGCGTTCCCGCATCAGGTGTCATCTTGCAGCCAACGGCGCCAACGCCTTGTAGAATTGCCGGTATCGCCCGTATTCACGTTCATACATGTCGATCAGGTCGCTGCGCGGATCGATACGATCCTCGATTTCAGGCGGCGTCATAACCTCGGCTGGCGCGGCGCTGTTGACGGCGCAGATGGCAAGGCGCGCGGCCCCCATTGCGGCACCGAACTCGCTGCCCCTGGGCAGGTCCAGCGGCACTTGCAAGACGGTGGCCAATGTCTCCAACCAGAACCGGGATCGCGCGCCTCCGCCCACTGCCATCAGACTGCTTGGTCTTGTCCCCGTGCGTTTCAGGGCCTCAAGGCAATCCCTCATCGCAAAGGCAACGCCTTCCATGACGGATTGCGTCAGATCAACGGGCTCCGAGGCGACATCCACGCCCAAGAACGCGCCCCTGATGTGGCTATCGTTATGCGGTGTCCGTTCGCCCGACAAATAGGGCAGGAACGTAACCGACGACGGGCCCGACACCGCGCGAGGCAAGGCCGCAACCAGTTTTTCAACAGGCTGGCCCAGGTTCCGCGACAACCAGTTCATGCTGTTCGTGGCAGACAGGATGACGCCCATTTGCATCCACTTGTCAGGTACGGCGTGACAAAAGCAATGCACTGCCGTTTCCGGCGCAGGGGCGTAACCATCCCGCGCAACAAGCAAAACGCCCGACGTTCCCAGCGAGACAAACCCCGTGCCGTCCCGAATGCTGCCAATGCCACAAGCCGCAGCCGCGTTGTCACCTGCCCCTCCGGCCACGATCACATCGCCGGAAAGCCCCCATTCCTGTCGCAATGCAGCCTTCAACGCGCCGCCCGGATCGCTGCCTTCAACCAATCGAGGCATCTGATCGGCGCGCATATGACCCAATGCAAGCGCTGTTTCCGACCACCGCCGGGTTCCAACATCCAACCAGGATGTTCCGGCACTGTCTGACATGTCCGAAATGTATTCGCCCGTCAGCCAATACCGCAAATAGTCTTTCGGAAGCAAAACCTTGGCTGTCTTCGCAAACACATCGGGCTCGTGCGAACGCACCCACTCCAGCTTTGGCGCTGTAAAACCCGGGAAGACAATGTTACCCGAGATCGCGCGCATGTCCTGTGCCTGATCCAGCACTGCCGCCTCTTCGGCTGAACGCGTGTCATTCCAGAGGATACAGGGCCGCAACACGCGACCGTCCGCATCCAGAAGTGTCGCGCCGTGCATATGTCCGCTCAGGCCAATTCCACGCAGTTCGGAAAACGCCTGTGCATCACGCGCGCGGAGTTCGGTGACAACCTTTTTGCACGCATCGACCCAATCTGACGGAGTCTGCTCGGACCACCCGGGTTTGGGCGTTGCGGTCGAAATGCTGACTTCGGCGGCACATAAGACGAGACCGGCGTCATCCACCAGAATCCCTCTGAGACCGGACGTTCCCAAATCCAACCCAAGGTACATTCGGCATTATCCCACATTATTATTTTAGTTGGTAAAATTAATTGTAGCAGAAATCTTGTCAAGGTGCCTCGAAAGATACGACTTTCCCATCCTGAAAAAGCCGCTATCGGCGAACACCTCTCATGTGTCCAACGGAAAGTCGCAGTTTCAATTGCTGTGACGCGGACGAGGACATACTGTTTTCAGTATGGTTAGGCTGCATTCACAAATTGAGCGGTCATTTTGTAATTTAACCCGGCCTTCCGGTTTCAGTTAAGTGTGAGTTGGGGCAAACTAAAATCTCCCTTTGGTTGTGCATTTCCGCCACAGCGCTTCCGTCAAAAAAGCTTAACGTCGCGATCAGATTGACTAATTAGATCAATGAACTAATGCTGCCCTCATATTACGTGATTTGAGGCTATTGCTATAAATGGACCCTGCTTCCTCGCCGTTAGGCATACATCTTATAGCGGATTTTTTCGATTCAACTGCGCTTTATGATCCTACCCCGGCTCAAGACGCTTTGACGCGCGCGGCACTGGCTGCCAAGGCCCAAGTTCTCAGCGTCGAGACCCATGATTTCGGACAGCGTGCCGGCTTTACCGGCGTGGCGTTGCTGGCCGAGTCCCATATCTCGGTCCACACCTGGCCCGAGCATGGCTATGCCGCCATCGACATCTTCATGTGCGGCGACGCCGAGCCGCAGCGCAGCCTGGATGTGCTGAAGTCCTTTTTCCGCCCGCAACGCGTCGAAGTGCAGTCTATCCAGCGCGGTCTGATCGGCCAAACCGTACCGCGGCTGGCGGTGGCGGGTTGCTGAAGGGCGAATGAAAGAACTGCGCAGATGCCCGGTCACGATCTCTCTTATCCTGTGCGCGATCTGCGTCTACTTGCTGTTCGGTCCGGTGCGCTATTCGGGGCCGGTCCTGAGCTTGCCCGACCATCTGGTGTTCGTGATCCGGCATGGGGATCTGAACCATCTGACGCTCAATTGCCTGATGATCCTTGTGGGCGGTTCCCTGACCGAACCCCGGTTAGGCAGCATCGCAACCGCAGGTCTGGCGGTTCTGAGCACGCTTGCCGGAACGGTGGCAGAGTTCGCACTGGCCGGGCCGGGATTTGTTGGGTTGTCGAGCGTTTCCTACGCCCTCGTCGCCTATGGCGTGGTTGCATCGCGCCCGGCAGCGCAGCGTGTCTGGGCGCTGGCGCTGATCTGCGGGCTGCTGACGGCCGAGTTTCTGTATCTGCGGTCTCAGATCGCGGTTTTCACCCATATTGCATCCGCGTTGATCGGAGGAGGTCTTGCCGTGTTTAACGCCCTGTTCGGCTCGAAAGGTCCGACGCTCAAACCTATGGAATGGCGGCATGTTTCACCTGCCGTTCAAATCATCGCCCAGACCGACGAGGATGACGCGCTTGAGGCTGAAGGCACGTTTGTCAACGAAGGCACCGACAACATGTTTGTGTTGCTGGATCGGGGCAACGTGCTGGGGCTGATCGGCTACAGCGTCGACGAAGACGTGCCCGATGTCGCGTGGCTGTCCTGGACCTATCTGGATCAGGCCCATACCGGCAAAGGTCTGGGCGGGCAGATGCTGAACGACTTGTTGGGCAAGCTGGCGCAGCTGCACATCCGCAAGATTTTCATCGAAACCAGCGACTATGAAGAGTTCGGCAAAAAGATCTATGCCGCCGCACACAAACTGTATGAAGAGTTCGGCGCTTCGGTCGAGCTGACTGTGCCCAGATATCACAGCCCCAAAGAGGCGAAGATCGTCTATGGGCTGGACAATCCCGATGCGCCCGACCTGCCGCCCGCGCCTCTGGCCTCGACCACTGGCCTGTCTGTCATTGACCTGCATAAAGCTGCCGAAACCGATGATGTCGCGGGTCTGCGCTGGCGTGAAGCCGGGACCGGGCTGGCCGGGCTGGATCAGCAGCTATCGCTTGCGCGCACGCAGAAATACCGCATGGCGGTTCTGGCTGTCCCCTCTGACCTGTCCGATGCCCACGCGGATGAATTGCAGGCGCATGGGATGACGAAATGCGGCGAACTGAATGAGTTCTACGGCAAGGACCTGCACCAGGTGTGGTGGTCCTGCCCCCTGGGTGAAACCTGAAAACACTGACTAAACTCGATAGGAGATTTCATGTTTGGAAAACTAAAACTGATTGCCATTTTGGGCTTTCTCGGCTTCGTCGGCTACACGATGTTCCTGGCCCCCAAATCCGAACAAACCGCCGATCTTGGGCAGGTTCTGGACCGGACCGAATTTGCGATCAATCAGTATCAGGAATACCTGACAGCCAACAGCATCGCCGAAGCCTCGGACGAGCAAGTGGATGAATTCACAATATATCTGACGCGGGTCATGAACTCGGAACCGCGCTTTTATGACAAACCGCTGGGTCTGGAGATTCTGTCCGACGCCAAATTCTCGGGCTATGCGGATCCGAACAGCAACGGTATTCGCGACTCGGACGAGGGTGAGGTTTTCACCATCGAGATCGACGAGGCCAACAACCGTCTGATCGCCACCGACACCGCCGGTGAGTCCGCGGGCCTGCGTTTCTCGGGCGCTGGCTTTCTGGCGGGTGCGCTGATTGGCAACCTGATCAGCCGTCAGCGTTCGGCCGGGATCAGCGCGTCCAGCTTCAACAATCGCAGCGTGACACCGCGCACCAGCTATTCGGCCCCGCGCAGCGCCCGCGCCGGTGGTTTGCGCGCCGGTAAATAAGCGCCGCGCCTACCCGAACCCCAACTTTGGCCCGGCGCGCTGATCGCGCCGGGCTTTCCAGTTTTCCGGATTTCACTATGACCGACACACTGACACCGCGTTACACCGACCTGCCGCGCCGGCAGGCGATGGTTCTGCTTGGCGCGATCCTTGTTGTTGCCCTGTGCGGCATCGTCTACGAACTGATCATTGGGACGGTGTCCAGCTACCTGCTGGGCAACTCGGTCTATCAGTTTTCGCTGACCATCGGCTTTTTCATGTTTGCCATGGGGGTCGGGTCGTATGTCTCGCGCTTTTTCCACGGCAACCTGATCCAGACCTTTATCTGGGTCGAACTGATCCTGGCCCTGATCGGCGGCCTTTGCAGCGTGTCGCTGTTCATGCTCTTTCCATATGCGCCGTGGTTTTACACGGTCGGCATGTTCACCTTTATCTCATCCATCGGGTTTCTGGTCGGGCTGGAGATTCCGCTGCTGATGCGTGTCCTGTCCGAAAGCAGCACGACGCGGGAATCCATCGCCGACGTGCTGTCGCTGGACTATGTCGGCGCGCTGTGCGGGTCGGTTCTGTTTCCGATCCTGCTGCTGCCGTCGCTTGGGCTGATCTCGTCCTCGTTTGCCATTGGCCTGACCAATGCCATGGTCGCGTTGTTAAGCGTGCTGTGCCTGCGCGATCAACTGGACACGCCCAAACGGATGCTGGGCTGCGCCATCGGGACCATTGTCCTGCTGTTCGCACTGACCCTGCTGGCCGGGCGGATCACTGCATTCGCGCAGGATCACCTGTATTTCGACCGCATCGTTTGGCGCAAGCAGTCGCAATATCAGTCGCTGGTTGTCACCAACACCTGGCAGAAAAACGATGTCCGCCTTTACATCGACGGCCATCTGCAATTCGCCGAAGCGGATGAATATCGCTATCACGAAGCCCTGGTCCATCCCGCCTTGTCCTGGGGTGAGGCCGCCCCCAAATCCGTGCTGGTTCTGGGCGGAGGCGACGGGCTCGCCGTACGTGAGATCCTGAAATACCCAACCGTGTCGCGCATCGATCTGGTGGATCTCGACCCGGCGATGACCGATCTGGGGCGCAATCTGGCCCCCATCGCGCGCCTGAATGAAAACAGCATGGAGGCGTCGGCCCTGCACGTGCACAACACCGACGCGTTCAACTATGTCAAATCCACCGACCAGACCTATGACCGAATCATAATCGATTTCCCCGATCCCCATAACGAGGCGCTGTCAAAGCTCTATTCCGTCGAATTTTACGCCATGGTCCAAAGCATCCTGACCGAAGACGGCGTGCTGGTGACCCAAAGCAGCTCACCTTTCTTTTCGCCTCATACCTACTGGACGATTTCCAGAACCTTGTCCGAGATTTTCCCGCAGGTCTTGACGTACCAGATGTCAATCCCGTCCTTTGGCGTCTGGGGATACAACCTTGCCGCCAATGACCCGAACTCGACGCTGGGCCAGCTTCCGGACGGTCTGCGCTTTGTCACGCCCGATGTTTTTGCCGCCGCGCGGGTGTTTTCCGAGGACCTTCTTCCCAAGCGCGAACTGGCGGTCAATTCCATCTTTGATCCGGGCATCTATCACGAATATTCGCGCGACGTTTCGGGGTACTGATCCCTTCGTGACGCCGGGTGGAGGGCCGGGTCGAAGAACCGGCTTTTGCGGGGGTCGTTTCAGAACTGAATGTTCTGGACCGAATTACCTGTAAAATTTGATGGTCGCACTCTTATGGATACGCGGACCGAATGGGTTCAATTTGGTTGGGTCGAGACGTGAAACCATCCGGTACAATGGCTGTCCTGCGCCCGCTTAGCAGAGCAAACCCAAATCCCGAAACATAGTGCTGGCGAAACCAACTATATTCCGATCACTGAATATATTTGCTACCTTAACGCTATTGGTGACGCCGCCAACCTAGGCGATCAGTTCCGTGGGGCCAGAAATGCGAAGAATTCTTGCAGTCGTGATATGCGTCCTTGGGCTGGCTATACCGCGTGCATCATACGCCTGCGCAGTGTGTATTGAGCTGCCGGACGCATCCTTGGCTGATCACATTCTATCCGCGGAAGTCATCGTGTTGGCGGGTCCGGCATCAGACAATCCTTTCAGGTTCGAGGCGCGAATAATTCTCAAAGGGGATAACGAAAAGCTAAAATCCGCACCGGACATTCCGTTTTTGATCGACAGCGTCACACGACGGTCGTTCCGCTCGGATCCAACGCGAACCGTTTTGCTGACCTATGGACCGACCTACAAGGAAAATACTGGTCGCAGTTCTTCGCGGCATTGGAGGCGTTTGTTTATTCTGAACCCCGAAAGACACGACTTTCTGGAAGACCTTGGTACCTTCGGTCGACTTTGGGCCTACGGAGAAACTGATAATCCCGACAGGGTTTTGTTCTTTGCCCGGTATTTAGGGCACTCTGATCATGTGTTGCACAACATGGCCCTGGTTGAGATCGGTCGCGCACCCTACGCGCTTCTGCGCCCGTTGAGCGACAGAGTTCCCGCAAGCTTAATTCTACAGGAATTCAGCGACATAAACCGCTTCGCATACAGATCCGCCGCCATTCGTTTGCTCGGGTTGCAATCCGATCCCCAGGCGCGCTCGTTTGTACGCACGCGATATGTTCGTTCGCTGGAATCAGGTGGGCTGAATTCTTTCGAGTGGGCTCTTGCTGGAATAGAAACGGACCAATCGACTGCAATCAGCGCCATTGGCGCGGCCCTTCAAGATCCTGGCAAGACAAAAGAACACAAAAAGGCGTTGATCCGGGCTTTGGCCGAAGCGGGCACCCTACAATCAGAGTTCAAGCCAAAAATCGTTCAGATTTTTTCCGCTGCTCTGGAAAATGACCCCGAGCTTTTGGTTCAAATCGCTGTCGCAACGCGAAATTGGGGTGAAACTGCGCTGCATCAACAGTTTGAAGCTTTAGCCGCTTTGGAAGAAACGGACCTCGCAACGCAGTTTGTTCTCAATATGGTTTTGGGAGCCGATTTACCGGCAGATTGATTTGGGTCTGTTCATGCCTCGCCGGTGCTGCACGTCAACGCTCAGGCCTTGGCGCTTGAGCCGACCAAGTAGTCAGCACTTGGCGCGCGGAGGGACACGGCTGCATAGCTCAGGTCAGCGTTCTGGCCAGCTTCAAGTACGCCGGAAAGAAAAACCTCACAGAAACCAAAACAGCATGATATAAACAAAATCGAATATAAATAGACTGCGAAAACTCTACTTCTTCGCAGGAATTTTCGATGTGGGAGGTCCCAATGCTTCGGTTATCCGTTTGTTTTGTCGCTTTGATGTTGGCACCGGCAAGTGTTCTTTCTGACGCCGTGCCCAGCGAACAGGCGGCAGAAGGTTTATTTCAGGATCAGCCGTATTCCCCATATGCCGAACGCTCGTTCCCTGAACGTCCGCTTTGGGGGGACACCCATCTTCACACCGGGCTTTCGCTGGACGCCGGGGCCTTTGGGAACACTCTGCTACCAGATGAAGCCTGGCGTTTCGCAAAGGGCGAGCAGGTCATTTCGTCGACAGGTCAAGCTGTCAGATTGGCACGACCTCTGGATTGGATGGTTCTTACGGATCACACGGACCTGATGGGATTTGCGCCGGACCTTCAAGCCGGAAAACCCGGCGTTATTGCTGATCCAAAAGGGTTGGAGTGGTACGAAGGCTATAAAGCTGGCGGGGAAGAGGCCGGGAAAACGGCCTTTGATATTATCACCAATTTCTCGCAAATGACTTTGCCGGAAATTCTTCTAGAATCCTACAGCCCCGGCGCAGACGCTTTTGCGTTCACTTGGGAACATATCGTTCTGGCGGCGGAACGGCATAATGACCCCGGTAACTTTACCGCCTTCATCGGGTTCGAATGGACCTCGGTTCCCAAGGGTTTCAATCTGCACCGGAACGTCATGCTGCGTGACGGCCCGATCCGGGCCTTGCAGATGGTTCCCCCGGTCACGCAGCCCCCTTACGGCGATACGGACCCTAAATCGCTCTATGCCTGGCTTGAAGAGTATCAGGAAAAAACCGGGGGCCGCGCAGTTGCCTTTGCGCATAACGGCAACCTGTCGAACGGATGGATGTTCCCGACCGAGGATACGTATCACGGCGGCAAGGTTGACGAGGAATACGTCGCAGCCCGCGCAAAATGGGAACCTCACTATGAGGTTACGCAGATCAAAGGTGACGGCGAAGCCCACCCCTTCCTGAGCCCGGATGACGAATTTGCGGATTACGAGAACTGGGACGTCGGCAACCTCGACATAACCGAATTGAAAACCGATGACATGTTGGCCGGAGAATACGCCCGTGAGGCATTGAAACGCGGCTTGATGTTAGAAGAAAAATTCGGCGTGAACCCCTATAAATTTGGCATGGGCGGTGCGACGGACAGCCATACCTCTCTGGCCACAGCGGAAGAAGACAACTTCTTTGGCAAATCTGTCAGCGTTGAGCCCTCGGCCTCGCGTATCAAGCACCCGTTTATCGCCAATGATCTGGGTGAGATTCCCGGTGATCTTCTCGTAGCGTCCGGCTATACGGCTGTTTGGGCGACCGAAAATACACGTGCTGCGATTTTTGACGCATTCAAGCGGCGTGAAACCTACGCGACCACGGGGCCCCGGATCGGTTTGCGGTTCTTTGGTGGGTGGGATTTCAGTGATGCTGATGTCGAAACCCGCTTTCTGGCAGATGTTGGCTATACCAAAGGTGTTCCTATGGGGTCGGACCTGCGACCCCGCGAAGGGGACGGCGCGCCATCCTTCCTGATCGCCGCTTTGCGCGACCCGATCGGGGCAAATCTGGATCGTGTGCAAGTCATTAAAGGCTGGCTTGATGCCGAAGGTTCCTTGCAGGAAAAGGTCTATGATGTTGCGTGGTCAGACAACCGTGTTGCAGATGATAGCGGCAAGATCCCCGCGGTGGGGAACACGGTGGATGTGGATACCGCCAGCTGGACCAACACAATCGGAACCGCCGAACTGGTCACTGTTTGGTCTGACCCTGATTTCGACCCGAACGCGCGGGCCTTCTACTACGTTCGGGCGATCGAAATCCCGACCCCGCGTTGGGTACTGTACGACAAGCTAAGGTTCGGCTCCGAACTGCCGGAGGATGCAGTGCTCACACATCAGGAACGCGCGTATTCGTCCCCGATTTGGTATACGCCGGCCGAGTGATCCGCTGCGTATACAGATCTGCGAACCGAGGTCGTGATCGCGACCTCGGTGGGCACGGCCAGCCCCTAAATCGGCAGCCGTCCATCACCTTGCAAAATCCAACCCTCTGATGCCAGCATCGAGACGTAGAACCAGATCACGTTTTACGAGGAGCCTTCATGCGAATACTGAAAGAACCTCTGTTCCACTTCTTCCTGATTGGAGCGGCCATTTTCGGTTGGTTCCATATTGTTGCGCCAGAGTACCAGACGGCGGAAACCTCCGAGACGATTGCAATCGACGAAGAAGATGTTGCGGCTTTGTCCTCTCGGTTCAAAGCCAGATGGAAACGCCCACCAAACGATACAGAGCTTCAGTCTTTGGTCGATGCATCCATCCGCGAAGAGGTTCTGGTCAGGGAGGCAAGGAAACTGGGCCTGGATCGCGGAGATACCGTGATCAGGTCTCGGCTAAGCCAAAAGATGGATTTCCTGACCGAAGCAATCGCCATGTCGGTTGTTCCGAAAGATGAAGATTTACAGGCATTTGTCGATCAAAACCCGGACCGCTATGCAACGCCTGACAAGGTTGCCTTCACCCACGTCTTTCTGGGGGAAAGGCCAAGCGAGGCAGAAATTGAATCAGCTTTGGCCGCGCTGCCTGAGACCGACGAAACCTCGGCTTTCGGGACCTCAACGCTGCTGCCCGCTTCGATGCCGTTGACCGCGACAAAGGTCATCGACTCGGTCTTTGGGACAGGGTTTTCTACGGGGCTAATACTGGCCGAAACAGGCCGCTGGACGGGGCCTGTCCAATCCGGATACGGGACGCATCTTGTGCAGGTAATTGCCGTTGAACCGAGCCAGACACCGCCGCTGGCTGACATTCGCGATGCGGTACTTCAGGACTGGCGTCGCGCCACAAGCGAAGACATGGCTCGGGCGCAATACGAGACGCTTGCCGCCAGCTACGAGATTGTAATCCCCGATCTTTCAGGCTTGGCGAAATGAGACCCCTGATCTGCCTATTGTTTGCGATGTCGCTGTCCTGGCTGGGTGGCAACGCCACAGCCCATGCCCTTGACCCGGGATACTTGGAAATGCGGCAGATCGCGCCGGACACCTGGGCTGTTCATTGGCGAAAACCCGATGTGAATGGTCAACCGATGGCGATTGAGCCCGTATTGCCGGAAACCTGTGTTCCGGCCCGTGGTCCAGATCCCGTTTTCGACAGCCGGGCCTGGGTTTCATCCTGGGTCACGGAATGCCCCAAGGGCATGGCAGGTGATTTCATCGCCATTGAGGGTCTGAAAAGGCAGTTGAATGACGTATTGGTACGTTTGCACCCGACGGTATCCGAACCTGTGACGCTTCGACTAACCCCTGACGCGCCCGTTCAGGGAATTCCTTCCGATCAAACGACGTGGTCGGTGTTCGTGGCATATTTCCAGTTGGGATTTGAACATATTCTGGAAGGCTGGGATCACCTGCTGTTTGTTTTGGCGCTGTTCATTCTGGTTCGCGATCCTTGGCGGTTGGTCGGCGCCGTGACAGCTTTCACCCTTGCGCATTCCATAACTCTGGCGCTGGCGACTTTTGGCGTGCTGAGCATTCCCGGCCCTCCGGTTGAAGCCGTTATTGCGCTGTCTATCGTCTTTCTGGCTATGGAGATCGTAAAAGGCAGCGAAGGTGGATTCCGGCTTTCGAACCAAAAGCCCTGGATTGTCTGCTTCGGGTTCGGGCTTTTGCATGGGCTAGGCTTTGCAGGGGCTTTGGCCGACATTGGGCTGCCCGCGAACGATATTCCCGCGGCGTTGTTCGCGTTCAACCTGGGTGTTGAAGCCGGTCAGCTGAGTTTCGTCGGCGCTCTGGCTTTTATGGTTGCTTTCTGGCGGCTGATCGCGCGCCCGGTTGGCCAGAGGGCCACAGTGATTGCCGCCTATTGTATCGGCTCGGTGTCGATGTATTGGCTCATTGAACGAACCAGCGGGTTTTGACTGATCCCCGGCGTTGCTCTTCCAGAGAGTGCCGCAGTAAATGAACGCGCAACACGGCAATCATTCAGGTCAAATACAGCCCGAAGGCGATCAATCGGCGGGTCGGTCCGGCAATCCGGCAGTCCGCAAATCGTCGATAAAGCGATCCGGAATGCCCTGATCCCGGAACTTGCCCTTAAGACTGTGTCGTTGATCCTCAATCGTATAGCCAGGTTGATTTTCCAACAGCTTGTCTATTGAGGCTTTGGCCTCCTCCAACCGCCCCAACCGGACATACAGCGCCGCCTGTGTACGGCGCGCCAGATTAGGAATGTTTGTCATCCGATCAATCGCGTCTAACCCGGCTTCATACTCACCGGTGAAATACTGCGCCCAGGCGAGGCTCCACAGATACCAGTCCGGATGGTGCGGATTCAGCCGGATCGCGGTTTGAAGCCTTTCGACGGCCTCGGTCGCGCGGCCAAGATATACCAGCGTTTCGACCGAGCCCGCCAGCACACCCGCCGAGTTCGGATTTAGCGCAATGGCGCGGTCGTACTCTCTTTCGGATTGCTCAAGATCGTTGGCCTGCATAAACGCGTGCGCAAGAACCCAGTGCGCCAGAGAACTGTCGGGATCAAGTTCAACAGCTTTGCGAGCCGCCGCAAAGGCGAGGTCCAGAGCTTGGTCTCGTGGCCGGTCAGCACACCATCCCCACCGATCACAATTGATATGCACCCAGGCAAGGCTGAAATATGCAACGGAATAGTCGGGGTCCAGTTTGATAGCCTCTTCAGCCAACCGCTTGGCCTCTTGATTACCAGCCGGCGTGAATTTGAAACGTTCGGCGCGGCTTAGATAAACAAGTTCATACGCTCCGTGGCTTTGAGTGGACTGGCGCAGCAATCGGTCGAATTCGGCAAGATCAAGGTTCTGTTCCAGCGTTGCAACAATTGTTCGGGTAATTTCATCCTGCAGCGCAAAGATATCCGTCAAATCGCGATCATAGGTTTCAGTCCAAATTGCATTGCCAGCCGCCGCGTCAATAAGGGTTGCATTCACGCGAAGCTTGTCGCCGAACTTTTGCTGGCTGCCTTCCAGTACGTACCGAACGCCAAGTTCTTTGGCGATTTCACGAATATCTGCCGATTTGTCTCGGTAAAAGAAGCTCGAGTTTCGGGCGATGACAAAAAACTCGGGGAACCGGGAAAGCTTGGCAATGATCTCTTCACTGATTGCGTCGCTAAGGTAGCCCTTGTCGGCACCCTGACTTACGTCGCTGAACGGCAGCACGGCAATCGAAGGCTTGTCCGGCAGTGGATGTTCCATTTCTGCCGTTGCTACCGGCTGAAAATCCGGTGTTATGAAACGCCAAGCGACAAATCCGGCGACAAGAGCCAAAGCAAAAAAGGCAATGGCAGCCGTCCGCACGGCAAAGGGTTTTCGGTCAGGTTTTGCGGTTTTGACCGAAGATACTAGCTTTGCCGCTTTCTCGTTCAGGTCCAGGCGAAACACCGGAACAGGCTGTTCGATATTCTTGACCGTGATCCCGCCCAGATCCTCGAAATCCAGATCCAGTTTTCCGCGGACCTGACTGAAGACGTTGCGGTGAACGCAGACTCCGCCGGCTTGGGCGAGGCTCTCGATCCTTGCAGCCAGGTTTACACCGTCGCCGAAAATGTCCCCGCTCTCATCAATCACGTCACCGACGTTGATGCCGATACGAAATTCTATTCGGTCGCCAACGGGAACGTCCGAATTCCTATCGGACATGGCGCACTGTATTTCGACGGCAAATCGGACCGCATCGACAACGCTGGCAAATTCCATCAACGCACCGTCGCCCATCAGCTTGATCGTTCGCCCGCCATACTGAACGGCCTTTGGATCAATTAATTCCGAGCGATGCGCTTTGAGCGCGTTTAGTGTTCCCGTCTCGTTTTTTCCCATGAGGCGGGAATAGCCCACTACATCGATTGCAAGTATGACCGTGAGTCGACGTTTCACCATGGGCCTCCCTTAGTGCAGGTTAAGGAAGAACGATAAGGAATTCCACTTTGCCCAACGGTCTTAGAAATGCAGGGCTTCATAGCGTAGTTGTTTCGGGGTCACGCGGCCTTGGCGACAGCCTGTCACTCACGGCCGAGGTCAGCAACTGAAGGATCCTATCAGCAATCAGCTGTCAGGTTCGGGCGGATTCGAATTCAGACCACGCGGTTTCGAAAGCTTCAAAATCAAATCCCGGCTGGCTGGCCGCGTCCAGGACAATGCGCTCGGTCGTCAGCAGCTTTTGGATCGCGGCTTCCAGTTGGCCCGCGACGTCTTCGGGCACCACCAGCGCGCCGTGACGGTCAGCATGGATCAGATCGCCGGGATTGACCTTCAGGCCAAAAACCGAGACCGGAGTGTCGAGCTCGCGCACATGGACAAAGCCGTGGCTTGGGCCGACCGACCCGGCAACCACCGGGAAGCCTTGCGGAAGATCGCCGAGGTCACGCATCACCCCGTTGGTCAGCGCCCCCGAAAGGCCGAAACCTTTGTGGACCGTCGTGTTGATCTCGCCCCAATAGGCACCGATGCAATCGGGGTAGTCCAGATCCTCGATCACCGCGACGGACGGCGACGGTGCTTCGGCCATGTATCTGTAATAGGCCATGCGCCGCGCCCTGATGGTCTCGGGCGGTTCGGCGGGCGGATTGACGGCGGCGATTTTTGCAGTCCGTGCGTACCCCACAATAGGTGGTTCTTCGGGGGCCGAGCAGTGCATGGTGCCGCGCGTGAAACGGTCGAAACCGCGCTGGCCTTGTGCCACTTCGATGGCATTGCAGACCGTGGGGGTATCAACCTTGCGAAGCAAAGACAAAAGGGACGGTTTCATAGGTTCTCCAACCAGCGCGAGATTGCGGCTGTGGTTTCATCGGGTTTTTCGAGGGTGGGCAGATGGCCTGCGCCGGAAATGATTTCGAGCGTGCTGTTAGCCAGAAGGCGGTGCATCAGTTCATGGCGTTCTACGGGGCAAAGCCCGTCATCCTGACCGCACAGAACCAGAGTTTTGCCTGCATAGGCAGACAGGGTATCGCATTGATCAGGGCGAACCATCAGGGCCCGCGATTGACGCAGAAATACGTCCGGCCCCAGATCGGTCGCCATCGCCATGCACAGGTCAAGAACGGCCCCCTGCCTTGGTCCGTCTGCCAGATAGTTGGGCTTCATTTCGTCCCGCATGACGTGCCACAAGCGCCCTTCGCGCACAGCAGTCATCTGGGGTGCGCGGCGGGCCTTTACCTCGGGGGTTTCAGCAAGCGGGTTGGTATCGAGCAGCGCAAGGTGCGACACGCGTTCAGGGGCCTGACGCACCACCTCCATCGCGACAATCCCACCCATCGAAAGGCCCAAAAGCGCAAAAACAGGCGGCGCGTTTCTCAGAATGTCTGCCGCCAGAACTTGGACGCTGTCATGCTGGCCAAGTGGAAAGGTCATTACCGGCATTCGACCCGACAGCGCCTGAATCTGCGGGCCGAAAAGGCGCGCATCGCACATCATGCCGGGCAACAGGATCAACGGAGTCATGATGCGGTCAACTTGGCCCCGTCTGACAACGCCGCCAGCTTGGCATAAGCGATCTGAGGATCAACCGCGCCAAAGCCCGCAAATGTGCCAAAGCCGCAATCGCTGCCGGCGATGACACGATCCACGCCCACGATCCCGGTGAACCGTTCGATCCGTTGCGCCACAAGTTCGGGATGTTCAACGAAATTGGTGGTGGTATCGACCACGCCCGGCACCAGAATCTTGTCATCTGGAATCTCGACCTTGCGATCCCGAAACACCGTCCACTCATGCGCGTGGCGGGGGTTTGACGTTTCGAACAGGACATAGCGCGATTTGGTCGCCATCAGGGTGCTGAACACCTTGTCCATCGCAATATCGCAGCAATGCGGGCCTTCGTAATTACCCCAACAGATATGCACGCGAACTTTCTCGTCAGGCACGTTCTGCAGCGCGTGGTTCAGGGCCTCGACATGCATGTTGGCGATCATGACGAACTCGTCATCAGACAGATCGGTGAACAGCATATGCCGGGACAGTGCCAGATCCGGGCAATCCAGCTGAAGGTCCAGACCTGCCGCCACGATGGTTTCGTATTCTTCCTTCATGGCATCGGCCAACGCGGCCAGATACGCCTCGCGCGTGGGGTAGAAATCATTCTGCAGGAACAGCGAAATGACACCGGGCGAGGCCGCATTCATAAAACCCCGTTCGGCCCCGTGTTGCGCCATGGCGGCTTTGAGGTTGGCGATGTCCTTCTCCAGCTCACCCTGCCCTTTTGAGCGAACCTCATCCGTGCACATGGGCCGCGCATATTGCGGCGTGCCACCATCATCTGCCAAGCGTTGCAAGAAACCCGGAAACATCTTCAGATCCGCAGGCGCATTGCGCGGGCTGTCACCCGAAAAGCCGGTGTAGCGGTCTTTGACATAAGTTGCGTAGGAGATTTTCGAGGTCTCCCCATCGCTGACAATATCGACCCCGGCTTCAACCTGTTTGCGCACCGTCTCGGACACGGCATCCGCCATACAGGCGTCAAAGGCCCCCGCGTCGTAGGGTTCATTGTTTTCACGGGCGAAGATGAAATCCACGACCTCCTGCGTGCGGGGCAGAGACCCGACATGGGTGGTTTTTACGGTCATTGGGGCCTCTCCTTACAGTTTTCGTGCCATCAGGACTGTGTGGCTTTGGGTTTCGGGGTCTTCGGCCAGAAATCCGGTCAGGTGCAGCCTGTTTTCTTCCAGACACACGGCATAGCCTGCCGGGGACAGCGAGGCGTGATATACGCGCTCGGCTCCTACCGTGCCGCTGACCTCACCCGCACGTGGACCGACGGTCAGCATCAGCATTCCACCGGGCCGCAAATGGCGCGCCATACGCGCGATGCAACCCTTCTGCTCATCTGCTGTCAGATGAAAAAAACTGTTCCACGCGATGATGCCGTCAAACTGCTGGTCCAGCTCGAAATCCCGCATGTCGGCTTTGCGCCAATCGCCATCGGGCCAGCGGTCCCGCGCCAAGGCCAGCATCGCCTCGGAAAAATCGACGCCGGTGACGGCGAAACCTTCGGCCATGAACCAGCGCGCTATAGGGTCGCCGGTGCCGCAGCCCAAATCCAACACATGATCGCCGGGCTTCAGGCTGGCCGTAAAGCGCGCCAGCCAGCGCGCCTCGAACAAAGCCTTCGAGCGGCGCTTGTCGTATTCGCTCGCCTGCCGCTCGTAAACGTCGTGTGTGTCATTGGGATCTGCTTTCATCCTGTCCAGGTCGCTCCTGCCGGGTCATCGGTTGCGGTGATCCGGTACAGGCCCGCCTGCCCGGTCATCGATGGAACAACGCGATAGGATTCACCGGGCAGAACCAAAGCGGTGTCTCCAACGGACAAAGTGGTTTCGTAGCCGTCGACAGTGACACGCCAATGGCCGCTGGCTGGCATTAACACCACGGGTTTCTCAGTTTCGGTCGCGTCTGCTACGCAAGAGCCCCGCCCAAGGAAATCGACCTCAAAACCCGGTCTGTCCTTGATCAAGCCATCCTCGCCAATAACCACGGCTGGCTTATTGGACGACAATGCCATCAGATCCCAGTACCGGGCCACGTATTTGCCAACCACATCCTCAACCGGAACCTCGGGATACGTCTTCAGTTGGTCTTCGGTCAGCAAAGGCATCGGGCGCACATTGTGCGGCAGCTCCTGCCCTTTCTTGGAATCATAAAGAACGCCGTTGTCGCCCAGCATCAGACCATGCGCCTGCGCGTCTTCGATCACCTGCGGTGCCCATGTGACGCCGCCGCCCGCATCATCGCCGCCGAGGATCGACATGATCATGCCGTAGTCCTGACCGACATTTTCAAAGCCACGAAAGATACCGGTGGGGATGTTGAAGATGTCACCTTCTTCGGCAATGAACTCACCAGCCGTGCCATAGCGGCCCCAGAAGAACCGCCAGCGGCCTTTGGCGACAAAGAACACCTCGGCCGTGGTGTGGCTGTGCAAAGAGTTGCGGCATTTCGGAGGTTGCCCGGCAGCGCCGATATTGAACCCGATCTTGTCGGTGATGTGCACATGCTGATCCGGAGATTCGGACACCCCACCGCCGATGATGGTAAAGTTCTCTTTCTGATCGCTGCCCGGTGTGTGGGCGTCAATAAACGCGGTTTTGCAGGGTTTCAGTTCGCCGTAGCGGACGATGCGTTGTTGAATGGTGCTCATGTCAATTTTCCTTGTGTTTGGGGTACAACGATCTCAACCCCAAAGCCCGGAGGACGGTTGTTCAGCCGCCGGGCGCGCAGGCTGGCCCGATGGGCGTGGAACCGCCGCATCGCCTGCCCGGCATCCAGATTTGACATAAGACAGGCCATCTTAAAGATCACCGGTCTTCAACAGGATCTGTTTCCAGACAGATGTTTCATCGAACAGCGTGTATTCGCGGCGCAGGCCCCACGGACCGAATTCGGCATGGCTGATGCCAAGCACAAAAACCTCGGCTCCGGTTGGTACACCGAAGACACCCCACCCATCGTGTTTGCCGTGCAACGTCCAACGAAGCGCGGCACGCGGCGGCATCATCGGGTCGTCCCGACCGATATGGTGCTGGATTTGGAACTCGGCATTCGGGAACGAGGCGCGCAGGCCCATCCAGAAACGATCAACCGGTCCCCAACTATGTCCGGTCGTCCCGCCGGGATATTCCGACTGCACGGCCCGGTCATATTCGGCCTCAATAGCGCTCATATCCGCGCTCATGATCCGGGTCAGGATATCGGCGTATTTCTGACCCCATTCATTGTCATTGCCGCTGCCTTCATACGGGCCAGGCTGATCATTCGACGGGGTGTAAGGCCGCACGCAAGCCTCTGGTCCGCCTTCGCGTGCGATTAGATCACGGGCATAGTCTTTCGATTCCCAGCCCATCTGCTGCACGATTGCACCCTGATCCCGGATCAGCCACTCATCATTGATCTGGTTATTGATGGCGTGGCAGTCGGCCAGAATACGGTAGACCAGCTTTTTCCCGGTGGCCTTGCCGTACACCCCGTCCCCAAGATGTGTCGCAGTCGACAAAAGACGGTGTGAGGACAGCATCCCCTCTTCCGGCGTACCTGACCAGATCACGTCTTCGCCCAACAGCGTTCGATCCGGAAACTCGGCCAGCGTCGCCATCGTGGCCGCTATTACCCCCTGATTGCCGACAACCACCGACCCGGGCGAGCGCACGACAATGTCCGGCGCATAGTAATCATGCAGCGTGGCAATTCCGCGATCTTCCCAAATCTCTTTGGTGATCCCGATGATGTAATCGGGAAAGTCTTTGAATTTGGGGTCAAATCCCTTCATGTTTTCCATCCTTCAGGTATGCGGGCAGAGCCTCGGATGATCAGCGGCCCATCAATCTCTAATCGTCGGGGACCCCTGCGCGGGTCATCGATTTTACTCAGCAAGATGTCCACGGTTTCAGACACCATGCGGTTTGCGGGTTGTCGGACGGTGGTCAGGTCGTAGCTGGGCCAGGCTGCAACGGTTACGTCGTCATACCCCACAACGGACACGTCCTCGGGTATCCTCAGACCCAGCTCAAACCTGAGCGTGTCCATCACAGCGATGGCCATGTGATCGTTGGCAACAAAGACCGCTTCGGGCGGATCCGAGGCGAACATCCTGCGGGCCGCTTCCTGCGCCTTTTCGGTTCCGAAATTGCCAACCTCGCGGGAATGCAGTTCTACGCCGGCTGCGTGCAGAGCCGCCGTAAAACCTGCTTCGCGATCACGCTGTGTCGATGCACCTTCCCATCCGGCGATGTAGCCGATTTTCTTGTGTCCGGCGGCCAGCAGGAACTCGGCCACTTTGCGGCCGCCCGCCGTGTTGTCCGAGGTGACCGATGACATGGCCGGGTCATCCTGCGCCCGGTTAAACAGTACCATCGGCACACCGGCAGCGCGGCACCGATCGGAAAGGTCCGATGACAATGCAACCGACGCCGCAATGATCCCATCCACCTGAAAATCAAGAATTTCTTCGACAACCTTGTCGATATTCTGAGCTGAGTTCGAGGCCATGAAGATCAAGACGTGATAGCCGCGTTCCTGCAACGCGTTGGTCAGTTTTTCCAGCGCCTCGGGGTAGAACTGATTGTTCAGATAGGCGACCACAAGGCCAATGATCCGGCTTCTGCCCGACACCACAGCCCGGGCCAGAACATTTGGACGATAGCCCAACTCCTCTGCCGCTTTGCGGACCTTTTGAATGGTCTTTTTGGAAGCCGATGCGCCGGGGGTGAAAACACGACTGACCGCCGATTGGCTTACTCCGGCCAACCGCGCAACGTCCATCGATGTGACCTTCTGTATTGCCATCAGTCCGCCGTCCAACCTCCGTCCACCAGCATGGAGGTGCCCGTGACCAGCGCCGAGGCGTCAGAGGCCAGATAGACAACCGCGCCCATGATGTCTTCGATCTCACCCGGTCGGCCCAGCTTGATCTTGTCCAGAATCCAGGCGCGTTTGTCAGGGTCTTCAAAGGTTGGGCGCGTCAGATCGGTCAAAATGAAGGTCGGGCAGATTGTGTTGACACGAATTTTCTCCGGGCCGAATTCCAGAGCCATGGCTTTGGTGAAGCCTTCGACAGCAAACTTCGAGGCGCAATAGACCGCACGCTCGCGCCCGCCGACATGGCCCATCTGGCTGGAGATATTGATCAGCGATCCTGACCGCCCGGCCTCCAACAACCCCCTTGCCACGGCCTGAGTCAGAAAATACGCACCCCGGACATTCACATCCATGACGGCATCAAAATCCTCTGGGCGCGTGTCCACAGCCTTGCTGTGACGCGCCAACCCGGCTGAGTTCAAAAGAACATCAAACGGGCCGCTTTGTGCCACTGCCTGCGCCGTCGCCTCGATATCCGACACATCCAACTCCAGCACATTGGCCTGCCAGCCACGCGCCCGCATTTCAGCGGCTATGTCTTGCAGCGCGCCGGTCCGGCGCGCTGCTAATGTCACCTCTGCCCCGTGTTCCGCCAGCGCCACGGCACAGGCCATGCCGATGCCAGAGGATGCCCCCGCAACCAAAGCGCGCTTGCCGCTTAAACTGAAACTGGGGGTGCTGGGGAATTGGGGCATATCAAACCTCGCCGACCGGGAATGGAATCTCGCCCTGTACGCGTACCTTGTTGAATTCACGCAGCCGGGCAAAGACATCTACGCCCAGTTGCCGGTAGGCGTCCAGCAGGTCGACCAAAACCCAGTTTTCACGGATCAGACCATTCTCCAAGCGCCAGAAATCAAGGCTGCGCATGGTGATCCGCTTGCCAGATGGCGCAATGCCCATCCAACCGTCATGGGTCACCGTCTGGATCATGTTCGGCCAGCCGGTCACGGCGGCGTATTCAGCATCCCCGAAGAAATGATAGGTGATGTCGTCCACATATTTGCCGCGATCCGGCATCCCGTTCAGGAATGGGATCTGATGCCAATTGCGGAACCCTGCAATGCCGCGCCCGGTGCCGATCCCTGCGGGGCCATACCAGTTCATGCGAGGATGCCAGAATTTTGGCATCTCCATCACCTCAGGGCCACCCTGGCTTGGGTGTTTCTTGAGGTGTTCCAGCATTTCAACGATATGGGCGCAGGACGCCTGAGATTTGGCCTCATCCCACGGGCCCGGCACAATTCCGTCTAAGGTGGCAGGGCCTGGAATACAGAACTCCAGACCCAAGGACGGCGCCATGGGCCAGGCTTTGGCCTGCATCATCACTTCGGGGATATCCCAGAGCGTCTGAATCTCGACCACTTGCCCATCCACGACGCGATAGAATTCGTGATACCGCATATGGGTCAGGTGCCCGGTTGGCGGAATGTCCAGCCACGGGGCGACCAAGGTGCCGTAGTAATGACCGCCGCACCCGATCCAGTCATCGCCATGTTCGGTTGTGCCGCCCATCACGATCCAATCCCGTCGTTCAAGGTCGGGCATGGCTTTCAGCAGGGGCGCATAGCAGGTGTCATAGAGTTCCTGCGGACCGGTCAGATCACCGAAGGGATGCGGCATATGGATGACGGCGTCGGCGGCGATCACGCCCTTCAGCGCCGCCTGAACACGGACGTCGTCAAAGTCATACATCGCGGCCCGAAGCGGCGCGATCAGTGCCTTGTTCGCCGAATGGATATCGCTCATTCCGCCGCCTCTCGATAAGGCGCACCTTCGCCATAGGGAACATTGATGCCGCCATAGCGACGCACCCGGATATTGCACTGCTCAGCATGGCCAACGAAACCTTCGAGCATACACAGGCGCGACCCGAACTCGCCGATCATCGTTGCGGCTTCATCCGTCAGAACCTTTTGATAACTGTGCGTTTTCAGGAATTTACCGACCCAAAGACCACCAGTATAACGCCCGGCTTTCTTGGTGGGCAGCGTGTGGTTGGTGCCGATCACCTTGTCACCATTGGCCACATTCGTTCGCGGCCCCAGGAACAGCGCGCCATAGCAGGTCATGTTCTCAAGGAACCAATCGTCGCGGTCGGTCATGATCTGCACATGCTCGGACGCGATGTCATCGGCCACTTTCAACATCTCTTCATACGTGTCGCAGACAATCACCTCACCATATTCATCCCAACTGACGCGGGCCGTGTCCGAGGTTGGCAGGATGCCCAGAATACGGTCGATCTCGGCCAAGGTGTCCTCGGCCAGTTTGCGCGAGTTGGTTAGCAGAACACAGGGGCTGTTATACCCATGCTCGGCCTGACCCAGCAGATCGGTGGCACAAAGCTCGGCATCTGCGGCAGTTTCATCTGCGATCACCATGGTCTCGGTCGGGCCCGCGAACAGGTCGATGCCGACACGGCCAAAGAGTTGCCGCTTGGCTTCCGCAACAAAAGCGTTGCCGGGACCGACCAGCATGTGCACGGGCTCGATCGTTTCCGTTCCGATGGCCATGGCGCCCACAGCCTGAATGCCGCCCATCACGTAGATCTCATGCGCGCCGCCCAAATGCATCGCCGCGATGACAGCGGCATTGGGCTTGCCCTGAAACGGCGGGGTGCAGGAGATGATGCGTGGGACACCGGCAACCTTGGCCGTCGCGACGGACATATGCGCCGACGCCACCATCGGGAACTTGCCGCCAGGAACGTAGCAGCCCACAGACTGAACCGGGATGTTCTTATGCCCCAGGATCACTCCGGGCAAAGTCTCCACTTCGATGTCCAGCATTGAATCGCGCTGAGACTGGGCGAAATTCATCACCTGCGCTTGCGCGAACTTGATATCCTCCAGTTCCCGTTCAGACAGTGATGCGATCAGATCGTCGATCTGTTGCTGGCTCAGGCGATAGCTTTCGGGTGAGTAGTTGTCGAATTTCTCCGACAATTCGCGCACAGCCGTATCCCCACGCGCTTCGATGTCTTTCAGGGTCGCCTCGACGACAGCGCGGGTCTTGGCATCATCTTCGGCCCTGTCGGCCTCGGGTTTGCCGCGTTTCAGATATTCGATTGCCATTATCCTGATCCTCAGTTTGCGGGCCGGGGCGGCGTTTTCTCGCCCCGGTCAAATGCTTCCCAGCCTTCGCCGTTGAAGACGTCCACGCCCAGCTGTGCGGCGACATGAGCGAAATCGACATTCACCCAATTGTCGACGATCTTGCCGTCGACAACTTTCCAGAAGTCCATGTAGCGGATTTCGACCCGCTTGCCGGTTGGGGCGATCCCCAGAAATTCGCCTGAATGGGTGGCTTCCTGGCGACCGAATGCGGCGGCCCATTCGCCCATGTAAAGGCGGGCCTCATCAATGCAGGTCTTGTCCGAAAACGCCGCCTGAAACGGGCGTTGCCAGTTGTCCTGAAACTGTTGCAGGCCGGTTTTGGTGCCACATCCCTGATTGCCCATCCAGCGGAAGCCCTGCGAGAAGAACTCGCCAATGTCGTCGATGCGATGATCGTTCAGCCCATCGACCATCCCTTCGATAACAGCGCGCGTTTCTTCGGTTTTGCTCATATCCGTGTCTTTGGTCAGCACGGCCTGTTCGGGGCGGGAGCCCTTCATGTGTCTCGTCCTTTTGTTGGTGCGTAAGGAATTTCCGTTTTTTCAGAGAGTGTTAATGCTCTGACAGAAAATCCCTCGGCATCCGGTTGAGCGCAGGGTGACGCGCAATGGCCTTATGTCGTGCAGACGCGCTCATCAGCCTTTTACCGCCCCGGCAGTCAGACCGCTGACAATCTGGCGCTGGAAGAACAGGATCAGCACAAACAACGGAGCCGTGGCCGATACCACAGCCGCAACCGCATACATCACCTTGCCCTCGACCTGGGTGGTGCCCATGAAGCTGTTGATGGCCGGAATGATGGTTTCATTCTCTTCGCTCAGCAGCATCACCGCGACGGTAAAGTCGTTATAGGCCAGCAGGAAACTGAACAGACCCGTGGTGATCACGCCGGGCCACATGACCGGAACGATCACATGCCGGAAGGCCTGGAACCGGGTGCAGCCATCGACCATGGCACTTTCGTCCATGTCTTTCGGGATGTTCTTGAAGAATGAATGCAGCATCCACAGCGTGAAAGGCTGATTGATCGCCACAAGCACAATGATGGTCGTTGGCAGAATGCCCCAGACGTTCCATTCGAAGAACCACAGCAGATAGCCTGAAACCAGCGTGATATGCGGCATGGCGCGGAATACCAACGCCGCCATCAGGATCCAGAACGCATAGCGGAAACCGGACCGGGCCAATGCGTAGCCGCCCAATGTTCCGAAGGTCAGCGAGATGACCACAGTGAAGAAGACAACGATGCCGGTGTTCTTGAAGTTGAACCAGAAATCTTCCTCGATCCACGCGCCGTAATAGCCTGCACCGGTAAAGGCGCTTCCGGTTTGCTCGATAGTGTTTGTGCCGCGCAGCGCGTTCATCCAGTCGGCTTTCGACAGGAAGTCAGCCTGAACCTTGAAACTGCCCCAGAAGGTCCAGAAGAAAGGGAACGCTGCGATGATCAGCCAGAACGCGACAAAGGTGTATGAGAACAGCTTTAGCGGGGTCATGCGGGATTGTGCTTTGGTCGCCATGTCGTGTCCTCAGTGAGATTTACGGGTGAAGTCGCGCCATGTGCGCACCAGCACCGGCATCATCAGAATGACCACGATGATGATGGTGATCAGCGAGGTCGCGCCAGCCGAGGCATAAAGCGGATTGCCGCTTTCGCGCAGGTCGTTGAAAATGATCCAGCTCAGCGAGCGCGCATGGGCCTCGGCCTTGAAGCTGACGATGGGTTCAAAGACACGCAGGTTGTCCATGATCATCATCAGGGTCACAAACGAAACCAGCGGCATCAGATGCGGCACAACCACATGGATCATGCTTTGCCATTTGCTGGCACCGTCGATCTGCGCCGCTTCCATCGTGTCTTCGGGCACCGTCTGAAGCCCGGCGTAGAAGGTGATGAAGCTGAATGGCAGGGTGTGCCAGACTCCATACACCATCAACATGATCCACATCAGCGGCGTGGATGCCTTCAGGCTGAGGGTTGGATCATTGAAAAGCCGTTGAATTGTTGCCCCGATCACCCCGTCACCGTCGACCATCCAGAACAGGATCAAGGAACCAACCAGTGGGGTTACGAGGAATGGCAAAAGGGAAATGAAGATCGCAAGGCCCTTCAACGCGCGTGGCAGGTTGTTGACCCCAACCGCAATTGCCAGACCCAGAACCAAGACCAGAGGCGTCACAATGAAAGTATAGGCCAGCGTAAAGGTCAGAGCGTTGTAAAATGGCAGGTTGTAGACCTTCGACCAGAACTCACCCAGGCTTTCAGAAGTTGCCCAGGCCTCCCCAATGTCGGCGAGTGCAAGATGTGACCGGTCGAAATACGTGCCCAGACCGTTGAAACGGCCCAGCGGTTGTTCTTCCCGCAGCTTCTCGGTCGCTTCCGTATCGACTGTTGTTGTCGGGTTACATCCAAACGGACCGCAACTTTCCGAGACGACCAGAACCTGCTCGTGTTCGACAAAAAGCGACTGGATAAACACCGACACGATCGGCAACGCGATGAACAAGATCATCGCTGACAGTGTCGGCAGAACAAACCAGAAGAAGGTGCGGTGTTTCATAACATGCGTCCCGATCTAAATTCGAGAAAGAGAGGGGGCCGTGACAGCCCCCTCAAGTCGGGGAGATTTACTGGAGGAAGCCAGCCTCTTTGGCCGACGTCCGGTAGGACGCTTCGACATCCGAAAGCGCTTGCTCAGCAGACTCGTCACCCTTCAGGAAGTCTGACAATTCCTTGCCAAGCGCGGCATGCAGAATGCCGATCTGCGGGATCATCGGATACGGTTTTGCACCGCCTTGCGCCGTCGCCGAAACACCAGCTGCGGCTGGTCCAGGCTGATAGCCATTCAGCAGCCAGACGGCATCATCGTTGTTTGCCGCCACCATCTCCGGTGTCAGCGCGCTGACCAATGCCGCAAAGGTTGCCTCGGCCTCTTCATCCGACACGTTCGAGGCAATCGAAATGCCATCCCACCACAGGGTCGCAGCAGGGATCGAACCGCCGCCAACAGTCGGTGCTGCAGACAGTACCGTGTTCGACGTCACCTCTTCCGAGGATCCTTCGTCGTCCAGAATTGGCGCACCGCGCGAGCCCCACATGACGCCCAAAGCTGCCTGACCGGCTTCCCACAGGCCTTGCGTCTCGTTGGACGCATGCGTCAGGTGATCGGGGTGCGCGTATTCTGCCAGCGCCTTCATGGTTGCCAGCGTGGCCAGACCTTGTTCGTTGTTGATTGCTGGCTCGGCTGTGCCCGGCTCAAAGAACTCGCCGCCATGCCCGAGGTAGATCATGTTGAACACCTCAGCGAGGTTCCAGCCGCCGTCACCGGCGCTCAGGTTCATCACGATCGGATGTTCCATGATACCGGCGGCGCGGATCATTTCGGCGGCTTCAAGGACTTCTTCGTAGGTTGCGGGAATACCGTCAAAACCTGCCTGCTCCAGAATGTCCGTACGCGAGAACAGGTGCTGCGAGTTGGCCATGAAGGCCACAGCCATGACGTTGCCATCGATGGTGATCAGAAGGTTGGGCGAGATATTTTCGCCATACTTTTCAACCAAATCGTTCAGCGGACGCACCAGACCGTCATTCATCAGCTGGGTCAGTGTCGAATTGGCCAGAATGACCGAGGTGTATTCAGACGGGTTCGGCGTCAGGGCCGCGTTCATGATTTGGCGCGCTTCGGTTGTGTGGTTGGTCGAAAACTCGGACGCCCCACCTGCACAGTTTTCCTCGGCTGTGCCTGCAACGGCATGGATGGCCGGAAAATCACTGGCCAGAATTCGGATGGATTGGCCTTCGGGACCGCAGTTCGCCGCATATGCAGCCGAACCCATCAATCCGACGAAAGTGGTTACGGTAGCTAGCTTTTTCAGAAACATCTCATCTCCCTGTTTCTCTGAAGTGTCGTGCGCGCCCCTGTCACGCACAAAGTTCTGGTCCCGAGGCTGATCCCCGGTGATTTACGGGGCTACTTTCAGATCCGTTCGCCGGTTTGGCCGTCAAACAGATGGCAAATCTCGACCGGCACCGAGATCGACACCATGTCGTCAATTTCAGCCCGGAAATTCTTGTCGGCCTTCACGGAAACCAGCGCGCCACCAACGCGAACCGAGATCATCGTCGCGTCGCCCAGCAGCTCTTGGGTATAGATCGGAGCATTGATTTGCCCCTGCCCGTTTTCCGCAAGCGTGGCATCTTCTGCGCGGAACCCCAGTGTCAGCGGGCCCTCGGGCGCTTGCACGCCGGGAATCTCCACGTTCTTCGTGACAAAAACTCCGTCGCGAACCTCGCCTTCCATCAGGTTCATCGCCGGGTTGCCGATGAAGCTGGCGACAAATGTGTTGGCAGGCGTGTCGTAAATCTCGGTCGGGCTGCCCACTTGCTGCACGACGCCCTTCTTCATAACGACCACACGATCAGCAAGCGTCATCGCCTCGATCTGGTCATGCGTTACGTATATTGTTGTCACGGCAAGCTCGTGGCTCAGGTTCTTGATCTGAGCGCGCGTGGAAACCCGCAGCTTGGCGTCGAGGTTCGACAGCGGCTCGTCCATCAGGAATACATTCGGCTCGCGCACGATTGCGCGCGCGAGGGCGACGCGCTGACGCTGACCACCGGACAGTTCCGCCGGTTTACGATGCAGAAAGTCATCCAGTTCAACCATAGCCGACGCGCGGCGCACCTTGTCGTCATGGGTCGACGGGTCAATGCCGCGTACTTTCAGCGGAAATCGGATGTTTTCGTAGACGTTCATATTCGGGTAGAGCGCGTAGGACTGGAACACCATCGCTACGTCGCGGTCCTTGGGCTCCATATCGTTGACGCGCACCCCGTCGACCAGAATGTCGCCTTCGCTGGCATCTTCCAAACCTGCGATCATCCGCATGGTCGTGGTCTTGCCGCAGCCCGAGGGCCCCAACAATACAAGGAATTCCTTGTCAGCTATGGTCAGATCGAAATTGTCGACGCCGACAAACGAACCCCATCGCTTGCCAACATTCCGCAATTGAATCTCGGCCATCAGCCCCTCCCGTCAGATTTTTTTGCATACGCTTGCAATTACGGTAGACTTAACTGCGGCATTTTGGCAAGATTTTTTTGCAATCGTATGCAGGGAGCGCCTTCACATGCCAGATTTTTCGGCGGAAAAACAAGTCATAAGAAACTTCTACGCCAAGCTGGACACTGCCGAACCGGGGACTGAAAGCAGCGTTTTGGCCGAGTTCTACGGCTCGAATCGCATATGGCGAGGCTTTCATCCCTTCGACGAAATTCACAACGCAGCAGAGGTCGCGCGCACCTTCTGGACCCCTTTGAAGGCCGCCCTTAAAAACCTGCAAAGACGGCAGGATATCTTTATGGCCGGGGCCAACGAGATTGATGAATTCTCATCGGTCTGGGTTGTCTCGATGGGGCATTTGATGGGGTTGTTCGACGCGCCCTGGCTGGGCATCCCACCGACCGGCAAACTGGCGTTTCTGCGGTATTGCGAATTCAACAGGGTCGAAAACGGGCAGATCACCGAGACAGCCATGTATTTCGACATACCGCATCTGATGCTGCAAGCTGGTTTGCGGCCCTTTCCACCGCAAACGGCAGCGCAGCTTGTTCAGCCCGGCCCCATGACCCATGACGGGTTGATTTTCGAACCGCAGCCTCCTGAAGAAGGGCAAAAGACCCTTGCCGCAATCAACGCGATGATCGCAGATCTCGGCCAATGGAACAGCGGTCTGAGCCTTGAGGATGAACTGCGGCGCACATGGCACGAAGACATGCTGTGGTGGGGACCGACCGGCATCGGCGCGACCTACACGATCAAGCGATATGCCAAGCAGCATGCCGGGCCATTCCGGGCCGGGTTCACGGACCGGTCAAAGACCAAACATATCTGCCGCATGGCCGAGGGGCATTACGGGGGGTTCTTCGGATGGCCCAATTTCACCGCACGGCCCACCGGCGGTTTCATGGGCATGCCCGCCACAGACAAGGCGGGTGAGTTCCGCGTCATCGACATCTACCGCCGCGCCGGGGACAAGCTGGCCGAAAACTGGATCTTCATCGATCTGCTGCATTTCTGGAAGCAGCAAGGCATCGATATTCTTGAACGCATGCAAGAGGTGCCGCGCACATGACCGGATGGATCGACGCCCATCACCATCTTTGGGATCTCGGGGCGGTTCACTACCCCTGGCTGATGGCCCGCGGGGTAAAGCGCTTTTTCGGGGATCCGACGCCAATTCAAAGAAACTACTTACTGGATGAATTCCGGTCCGACGCAAAAGCCAACGGCATTCGCGCCTCGGTTCACATTCAGGTCGGCGCTGAAGACGGCCTGGCCGAGGCCCGCTGGGTTCAATCTGTTGCCGATGCCAATCCCGATTGGCCAATGGCGCAGGTCGTTTTCTGTGATCTCACCGCACCGGATCTGCCCGACCAACTCGACGCGTTCCAACACCTAAACACAGTGCGCGGCGTGCGCCAGATCGTCGGGCGTGCACCGGGCGAGGATGCCCGGACCGGCACTAATGCCCTGTTGGACGACCCCCGCTTTCTCGTAGGATTGCAGGAGGCAGGGCGCCGCGGGCTGAGCTTTGATTTGCAACTCATCCCCGAGCTTTACGCAAAAACCGCCCACATCCTTGCGCAAGCCCCGGACACGCAGATAGCGCTATGCCACGCGGGCTCCCCTCATGACCGGAGCGCTGACGGTTTGGACCAATGGGCTGATGATCTGCGGGCATTGTCAGAGCTGCCCCACATAACATGCAAGTTGTCCGGTCTGGGCATGTTTGATCACAGTTGGTCAGTCCAGAGCATTCGTCCGATCATTGATATTTGCCTCGCGCAGTTCGGAATGAACCGAGTGATGTTCGGGTCGAACTTTCCGGTCGACAGCCTTTACAGTGACTATGCAACACTGATGAAAGCCTTCCGCGATCTGATCCCAGATCAGGCCAAGTCAGCAGTATTTCGCGAAACCGCGGAACGGTTTTATCGATTTGGTACTTCTTAGAGCGGTTAGCGGGTGCGTTGAAGATCTGGAAGCAGGTCAGAGCCAGCAGGCTTTGCGGCGGACATATTTCAAGTCTGTTCAGGTCAATCCCAACGACTAGGCTCAGCACCCAAACTACTGGATGCTGCAAAATGCAACAGAATCCAGCAGTGTCCGACCCTGTCAATCGAGGGCGATCCTTTGCGCTCGACTACAGCTGGGCGCGCGAGATTCTGTGTTACACTCAGGTCTTCAAGGCTTCGAAAATACAGATCACTTTCGAGCTTTGATCGTGCAGTATCGTGCCGGTCACCTACGGCTATTCGCCCCAAGCCGGACAAGCCGATACCCCAACGTTGTCGCTATTTTTTTAATTTCCAAACAACACGTTACCCGGAAATCAATGAATTAGTGACTCAAGAGTGTCTATTAGCTTAAACTTTATCCATTAACGGGTCGAGGTATTTCAATGAAATTGAATTCCAAAGAGCCTAGCTCTGAGAGTGGGTATCCTGAAACCAATATCATCATAATTTGTGCGCGCCTTCTTCAGGATCGATCTGAAAGAGGATCGCGCGATTTCTTACAATCAATGAGCGCGCTTCACTTGGGATCATTGATTGATCGGAAAAAATATAATCTGAAAATTCATTTGGAAGATTGGCATGGCCCATACAATTGCGCCGAGACTACTGGTGTGGATATCTGCGTTCTGACCGGACTCCAAACGGATTTTGACCGCATGCGGCAACTTGCATATTCCTTTCGAAGCGCCGGTGCAAAGGTGGTCGCCGGGGGTAGTTTGTGCACGCTGTTTCCAAGATTCGCCAGTCAATTTTTTGACACCGTCTGTGCAGGCGGGGTGGAAGCGTTCCGGGATTTTCTAACCGACTACGAAATCGGCGAAACGAATGAGATCTATTATTCGTCGTCGCATCAGATTCGAGATTATGAGATTGATCACGGTTTGCTTTCAGAGAATGGAATCGACCTGCCGCTTCATTTAATCGAGGCGTCACGTGGATGCAGCTTTCGTTGTGATTTCTGTGTTCTTCCGGCAGAAAATGCCCTGCACGCTAAATACAAATTGGAGCGGGTGGCCGCAACGATCGACGACGCAATCAAAAAAAGCCCGTCGGGCAGCGCTCGCGCCAAATACCCAATTATCTGGTTCATCGACAACAACTTTATCGACAACCGCGCCCACATGAAGGCAGTAGTCAACCTTCTTGCCCGCAACCCAAAAGTCAAAGCGTGGGGCGCAATGCTCACGCAAGATGCTTTGCGGGACCGGGATTTGATCAATCTTCTTGTTCAATCAAAATGCAAATACGTCTTTGTTGGAATTGAGTCGCTTGATGAGAATTTTCTGAAGAGCCACAGAAAAAAGCAAAACCTGTCACGCAGATCGAATGTCATCGACGACGTTATTTATGCCGAAAAGCAGGGTTTGTGTGTCGGATACGGGTATCTCTTTGACCCTGAGACAACATCTGTCGAGACAATGCGCCGACAATTGCGCCACATTGGCGATAGGCGCGATTTTCCGCTACCCTGTTATTGCAGTTTTGTGACGCCCTTACTCGGAACCGGATTTTTTTGGAAGTGCGCCCGCGAGAGGCGCCTTATGCCCAATGTCCGTCTGCGAGATCTGGATTGCGAGACTATCGTGGTAAACAACACGATTAGCTCCCATGATGAAATTACGGTTTTCGCTCGAGAACTGCTTGAGAGCCCCGGACGTCTGTTTGGCTGGGCAAATGTTGTTTCATCAACACTGTACCGGCTTTTCCGGACTCGCAGTCTTAATCCATATTTTTGGTTTATTGCTGTACGTTCCAACCTGCGCATGATGTCTTTTGCCTCTCGATATTCAGATGTGGCAGAGCGCAGTTTCATTGCCGGCCAAGATCGTCTGGATCCTCAATATGCCAATATACCGGACGGCATTACCGAGGCGGATCGAAGAAAGTATTTCGAGCCAATTATGATAACCGGCAACGACGGACAACTGGCAAGTTGGCTGATGGATGCTGCGCCCAAAGATGTATTGGAAACCGACGAGATGCACTTGATGGAGGCGCATTCATGCTGAAGGGTCAAAACTCGCAATCGTCAGGCGGCGAAAGACGTCAGATTACAGCTTTGTTTTGTGATCTCGTTGATTCCACCCAGTTGTCACAACATATCGACCCCGAGGACTTGCACAGCATTCTAGAAGGGTTTCGCGAGGAATGTATGAATGCGGCCCGGGCGGCGAACGGGAAAATCGGCGGCTTTTCCGGGGACGGTGTTCTTGTTTACTTCGGTTACCCAACCGCTCACGAGGATGCCCCTCGATTTGCAATTTCGACCGGGCTGGAGATTGTGCAACGCATATCAAAACTCAACGAACGGTTCTCTCTCGCGCTCGACAAACAGCTGCAGATACGTATCGGTATTCACACCGGAATAATGTTTGCGAACGATACGGGGGCTGACGAAGGGCCGGAGGCTGCAGAGATCGTTGGCGACGTTCCCAACGTAGCCTATCGCGTCCAAGGAATGGCAGAACCCAATTCGATTGTTATCAGCGCAAATACCCAACCACTGATCTCTGGTTATTTTGACCTTGAAACGATGGGGTCGGTCGAGCTTAAGGGTGTTTCTGTTCCGATAGAGCTGTTCCGCGTCGTTTCCAGCCGCGATGTGCCCAACAAGCTCTCCATCCGGCTTCATAAAGTTGTCAGCCCTCTTGTGAATCGTACAAGCGAGCTAAGAATTCTCGAGGAGACGTGGAAGAGTACGACCGAAGGTCAGGGTCGCTGTATTGTCCTGATAGGGGAAGGTGGGATAGGAAAATCCCGCCTGATCAGGGTGCTGCGCAAAAAGCTTTCAGCTCAGGGTAATGCCAATATTCTATCTCTTTATGGCTCAGCAGAACATAAGAATGAGGGGTTCTTTCCCATCTTCGATGGTATAGCGCGGCTATCGGCATTGAACATGCCGGACGCGACCCACAACACCCCTGCTCAACTACACGAATTACTAAGTGAGGCAGAATTCGATGGCTCAGATCTCGCGAATTCCCTATCGCAGTTCTTAACCAAAGAACCCAAGCAAACGAGCGAAACGAGAGATTCCTGGGAGCTTCGCCAAAAGCTGGTTTCTGATCTGATCCAGTTTATTCTGTCACTTGCGGAACAGAAGCCGTTGCTTGTCATTCTCGAAGACGCGCACTGGGTCGATCCTTCAACGATGGAACTGTTCGGCCGTTTGATCGCGGAGATTTCATCACGGCAAATTATGATAGCAATAAGTTCGCGTGAACCGATCGCTATGCTAGCCGGAACCCTCGCAGTTGAAGTCGCGTTGGACCCGCTTTCTCGCGATGATAGCAGAAGATTATGCCTGCAAGTGGCTGATGAAGAAACTTTGGTAACCGACGCGGTTGACGCGATTGTCGCTCGGGCCGATGGAAATCCATTGTTTATTGAAGAGGTCACTCGCGTATTTCTCGATGCCGCCGACAAGGAAAGTCATTACGATTCAGGTACCAGCGGATTCCGTGTTCCCGCGACACTGCGGGATTCTTTGATGGCCCGATTGGACAAGCTGGGTCCGGAAAAGGAGCTTGCGCAAGTTGCCGCCGTTTTTGGCCGCAGTTTCGACAGGGCGGGTCTGAGTGCAATACTCGGATGGGATGAACTTGAAATCGACCAGGCACTGGAATCCTTGCTTGCGGCGGGACTGATCTTCAGGGTTATTCGAGACCCGTCCTCTGATTATCGCTTCAAACATGCGTTGGTGCGAGATGTGGCCTATCTGTCCCTTCCGAAACCGCGGCGACGGGAATTGCACAAGGTTGCGCTGGACTTTCTCAGAAAGATGCCTTCCGACCGCAGTTCCTGTTCGCCGCTTGTACTTGCACAACACGCGTCCCGGGCGGGGCTTGCCAAGATCGCGGCGACCTACTGGCTGCAGGCGGCGCAGCTTTCGTTGAATGGATCATCCAATCTGGAGGCAATCGCAAACCTTCGTCATGCGCTGGAAGAAGCAGAAAAACTGCCTGAAGGGCAAGAACGGGATCAGTTGGAGTTGGCGGCGCAAACCGCGTTGCTAGGACCATTGTTCGCAACCAAGGGTTTTGTTGCGAGCGAGGTTGAAACCGCAAGTGATCGCGCGCTTGAACTGTGCCACAAACTTAACGACACACAGCGTTTGTTTCCGCTGCTATACGCGCGTTGGGTTTCACGGCAAACTGCCGGAGATGTCTATTCCGCACTGTCGCTGGCCCAAGAGTTTCTGTCGCGGGCCCGGCGCGAGTCGCACGACGACGCAATTCTCGTAGGGCTGCGCCTAAGCGGGTTCTCACTCTTCTTGTCAGGCCGCCCCGCCGAAGCGCGCGAGCACCTGGAAGCGGCCTTGCATCAATACCAAACTGAACGGCATCGTGATCTCGTCTACTTCTATGGCACCGATGTACGTGTGATGGCACTGTGCAGCCTGGCGCTGGTCTGTTGCGCCGAGTGCCGCGGTGGTGAAGCCAGCAGGCTGATCGAGCGTGCGTTAGTTGAAGCGAAGGAATTGAACCATGCGCACACGCTGGGCTATGCGTTGTCATTCGCGCATTTTGTAAAGCTGAACACCGCGCAGTTCGACGAAGCTGAAACGATCTCGGAAACGATCTTTGACTTTGCAAAAGAGCGCAACATGCCATTCTGGGAGGTGCTCGCTGACGAATGCCTAGGCATTGTCGGGATCATGCAAGGGTATGCTGCAGAAGCAGTCAACCGCTTGGAAAGAGGTTTGGCGATACATGCCGAGACCGGGGACAACTTCGCTGAGCCGTTCAAGCTGGTTTTCCTTGCGAAAGCGTATGCGATGCTGGGAAGGCAGGATGAGGCGCTAACGGCCTTGCAGAGCGCCGAAGAGGCAGTCGAAACCGGAGGAGAACTTTGGGCCCAACCAGAGGTCATTCGAGCCAAAGCCGATCTGCTCGCCGCAGGGCGGGCTGCTGATCCGGCTGCCATTGAGGCCTTGTATTGTTCATGCATAGAGCAAGCCCGCGAACAAGGGTTCAAGTCACATGAGTTACGCGGCGCCCTGTCGTTCGCGGAATTCTTGGGCGCAACCGGGCGGCCTCGTGAAGCCGCCCAGGCGCTTTTGCAAGCGGTAGAGGGGTTGGACCCAGCCGCTGACAGCAAGGAAGCCGAAATGGCGCGCGCGATTATCGAGGGCCTGTCGAGCTGATCATCCCTCGAATTTGGAGCAAGGGCCAACAAAGCAGCATTCCTTCTTGCTGCAACCAGCAGGACAACGGTGCCGAGGGGCCAAAAACTCCCGGCGGGACAAGACCGGAGTAAAAGATGGCCGACCAAACCAAGAAACTCTCACCAGGGACCGGTCGCAGGCTGTTCATGAAGGGCGTCGCAGCGCAACTTTTGCTCAGCGGTTGCACGGTCTGGCCGCCACGCGCTTCCACTAGGCAACTGCCGATTCGAGCAATCGACCCCCACTGCCATGTTTGGAACGCGTCCGACATGCCGGCTTGGGGTTTCGTCTACTATGTGCTGCTAGGTCACGATGAAGAATTCGGGCACCCCGTAGGGGTGAAGAAAAAGATTTATGACCCATTGGTGGCTTTCTACGTAAACCTCATTTTTGGAAAGGCCACCACTGCCAGAGAAGAGCTAGAATTGCTCAGCGATGAAGGGTTAGAGGCAACAGCAAGGGCTAAGTCGGACGAGGAGTTTGAAGATGATTTGGCAAAAACATTGGATTTCTTTCTCAACCGACCAACCGTGGCATCGCAGTTATATGGCGTCGACGCCCAACCCTTGCGCGATATGATCGTCAAGGATCTCAAACTGACGCCTGACGGTTCCGAGTATAACTCGAGGACAGCTGCGCGCCGCGCGATGCGAAGCCGTTCCGTTCTCTTTGCACCTTTAGTGTTTGTGCGACACATGCGCCAAAACCGGTCGTTTCTGATAAAAGAAATGAACCGGATCTATGGTGGCGAAGCACGTGTAGGATTGTTCACTCCGGCGCTTATCGACATGAAGGCCTGGCTGGCTGGGGAGCCAGGACAGGAGTGCAATCTACCTGTGCGCAGAAACACCTACAGGGGCGATGTGCGTGACGACCAGCGTTCAAAACTGATCGATCAGCTTATTCTTATGGATAAGTTGCAGCAAAAGCGATTTGACACGCCGTTTCACTGTATGGTCCCTTTTGATCCTTGGCGTCAGGCACGGGATAGACAAAAAGGACGCTCAGAACATTCGAAAGGGGATAATCACACTCGGGAAAGCGCGCAGCAGCTTTCTGCGTTGGGCATGGTGCAATGGGCTATTGATTGTCTCGGTTTTGTCGGCGTGAAGATTTATCCGGCAATGGGGTTCAAGCCATTGGAAAACGGTAAATTTGATCTATACCCGTGCCGCGCGATCAAAGAATTTCGACAGTTTCACAAAGAGTTAGATAAATCGCTCGAGGAGCTCTACAGGTGGTGCGTCAATGACGAAAATGACGTACCAATCTTGACCCATGCATGGAACAGTCAGGCTCCGGCCGATGGGCTGGGCAAACGGGCTAATCCAAAATACTGGCGGCCAGTACTCAAAAAGCATGAGTTTTCGAAACTTCGAATTTGTCTTGCGCACAATGTTGGACTTAAGCCGAATAAAAAAGGGGAGCTTCCAAAATGGACACATGAGTTTGGGAAGACAATGAATCTTCCTGATCGAGCTGTTTATGCCGATATCTCTGATTTAGGGGACATCCTGCTTTGGAAGAACAACTTAAGTAAATATGCCAGAGGTTTACGCGATTTCGTCGATGACTATGACGAAGACTGTAACCGGTTAATGTATGGCAGTGACTTCGCTGCTCTAAGCCGAACGCCACGCTACGCGCGGTATCCGGACAGAATGAACGCATTACTTGATGCCGCCGGATTTGACGAAGCGCAAAAGCACCGTTTCTTCCAGAAAAATGCGTTGGATTTTTTGGGTTTGCGCCCAGGCAGGAAAGCCTACGAACGCCTGCGTGAATACTATGCGCGACATGGCCTGAGCTTCGAGCGAATATCGAGCTTTAGTCAGTCAACTAAAACTTGACTGTCCAGCCGTGGATCTTTGTCGATGTCGAAAATGATTGGTCAAGCCTGTTTCCACAGTGTTTTCGTCGCGGCGTTTTGCCAGTTCGCTGGGATCTGGACCCATTGATTTGGTTGCCCTCGACGCGCCGAGATTATCAAAACTCTGAACTTCAGGAGGCGAGATGAGCAACTTGCTTTGGTTGACCGACGAGCAGATGGCTAGATTGAGTCTATACTTCCCAAGGGTCATGGCAAGCCATGCATGGATGAAAGGCACATGGTGCGGGGGTTATCTTCTTCAGTCGCAACGGCAGGAGATGGTCGGACGCTCCGCCCGCCACATACACTTCACGACCGCTGTGAGCGTTGAAAGTAAGTGGCAAACGCCATTGGTCAGAGCGCCGCTGAAAACAGGGTGTGTTTGCCCGGATCATGGAAGGGCTGACCGCCGAGCTTTCCGATCACAAGGCTATCATGATCGATGCAACCTATCTGAAGGCACATCGCACGGCTTCAAGCCTGCGGCAGGAATCCCGACAGGTCGGTGTCACCCTGATGGCGGTAAAGGCTGCACTCCGGACCAATTTCCGCCGATAGGAAAGGAAAGATACAGCGAACGGCGGCAATACGGACTGCAAACGCGGCATTTGGAGTGCAAGCCTAGGGTCCGAAATAGGCCACCAATTGCAAAATGGACTTGCCTCTACTCCCAGCGACAATCGACCCGGGTATTCACCTAGCTCGGCAGGTATTCCTCACTCCAAGACTCGGCGACATCGCGGGATTTGATCATCACTTCGATGGCCTCGCTCGAATAGCCAATTTCACCGAGGATCGTGCGGGTTGAAGTACCGAACTTCTCGGATGGCTCGACGGCAAAAACCTTTGCACGGGTTGGGCGCACCGCGTAGGGATCAAGCTGTGTGACTTCATGCCCGCTGGGGTGATCGGGATAAATCGAGAAAGAGTAGCTGCCGTTTTCGGTGCCCGGTGTGCCATCCGCCACGCGTGAATTCCTCGCCCGCAAGGCGTCAAGGTTTTCGCAGATTGCCACGCCGATATCGGCGGCGCGCAGCTTTTCCACCCAATCCGACGCAGGCAGGGATTGGAAAGCCGTCGCCAGATAGGCGGCGCGGTCTTCTTCTGGCAGATCAGGCAAATCCTCCAAGCCTTCGACTTTGCGGAACCTCGGTAGGTCGGCTTCGTAGGCGCTGAGCAGGACGTAGCGACCTGATGCGGTGCTATAGAACCGGGTCAATGCATCATAGCCATTTGCCTCGGGGCCTGATGGCTCGTCAAATAGCCCACGGCCCTTGTAATCAAAAGCAAAGGGGATCTGCAAAAGGCCGCTATTGGAACTGAGCGAGGTGCGCCCGCGCCCAATCCGACCGAAGCGGTATTTTTGATAAAGGGCTGCCGCTACGCCAAGCGCGCCACCAAATCCGCACATAACGTCGATCGTGCCCACATGGGCGTGCTCCTCTGGTCGGTCCATGGCACCACCAAAGCGCAGCATGATGCCGGTTGTCGCCTGAACCAGATCGTCATAGCCGATGTAATCGGTCCGCGTGCCCCGGCGGACACCGCTGAAACAATCGAGCTTGCAGAACAGCGCATCCGGGTTGAGCTTGCGCAGGCTGTCAGCATCAAGACCCATTTTCCTGATCTGATTGTCGGGTGCGTTCCAAACGATGACATCGACAGACTTCACAAGGTCTTCGAATACCCGGCGTCCGTGATGTGAGGTGATATCGGCCAGAACAGAGCGTTTGCCGCGCATCTGCGACATGCCATAGATGACGGTGTTCCAACTGTCATACATCGGCACCGATGGGTCGAGCTTGATCACCTCGGCCCCGAAGCGTGCCAGATAGCTGGCCGAATGCGGGCCCGCGATCACATTGCACAGGTCCAGAACACGCACGCCGGACAGCCAGCCTTCCCTGGCGGCTGTGTCAGAAGGGGCTGGGATCTCGGTGCGGTGTTTCTGCAATAGTTTCAGCGCTTCGTCGAAGTCGACCCATCGGCGGGGCTCGGGCTGCAATGCCTCTTCACCGCTTTCTTCCATCCAAACCACCGGGCCAGGTTGCGTCATGTCCCCGTAGATCGGGTCGTGAACGTCGATCATCAGCCCCGAGGTCTCGGCATATTCGTCGTGAATCCATTCCTGCAGCCAGCGCTGCGGCGCGCCGGGGATCAGCCCACGGCCGAACATTTTCTTCCACTCGTGCGATGTGCGGGTCATGAAGACCTCTTTCATCCGCGCGGCGATCTTGTCGGCCCAGAACTTCGGCATCGGATAGACACCCAGCGAGGTGTCGTGTTCCCATTCCGACCATGGTTTGTAGGTGTCTTCTTCTGACGTCAGCCCGTCCGCGACCAACTCGTCATAAATGCCGAGCACTTCCAGACAGCGGCGGGCGTGGTTCTTATGGCTGGGGCAGACCACATAGAACATGCGCCCGTCCTTGCACATGTAGCTTCGGAAGAACGGGTCCAGCAACTCCTGCAGATCTTCATATGTAACATTCATCGGCAGGCCTTCGATGCGCCGGCGTTCAATCTCGACCTCGCGCTGGGTCAGATAGCGCTCGGGCATGTTTTCAACCTTGATCGAGTTGTAACAGAGCCCCTCCATCACGGCGGCTGCCAAGGGAACTTCGATCTGGTCGCCAAGGCCAGTCACCTGACGGGACTGCAATGCCAATACCGTGGCAGATGCCGCGATCTGCGAGGCGTAAGCCGAGGCAAGCGGCAGCGGAGAAAATGACGGGTTCAGGCCCATCAGAACCCGCTTCAGCCCCATGTCAGTAAACACGCCCGAACTTGCCGCGACGATGCTTTCATAGGCACGCAACTCGCGCCGTTCTTCGTCGTTCGAGGCAAAACCGGGGATTGAGATCGTGATCAGCTCGGGCCTTTCGTCACGCATTGCCGCAAAGTCTATTCCAAGCGCGGCCAGTTTCCCGGGGCGGAAGTTCTCGACGATGATATCGGCCTCGGCGCAGAGCGTCTTGGCCCTGTCCAACCCCTCTGGTGTCTTGAGGTCCAGATTTACGATCACCTTGTTTCGGTTCAGAGCAGCATTAGCCGGGCTGTCCCACATCGGGCCGTCAGGTGGGTCGATATGAACCACGGTTGCGCCCAGATCGCCCAGCAACATCGCAACAGCAGGGCCCGCGATGTACTGACCGAAATCGACGACCTTCACGCCGGTTAGCGGAAGATTGGAAAACGAATTGCGCATGGTTCCTCCCGGAAACTCTTAATTCGCATATCGACAGGTCTTATTGGCCCGCCAGCATCCAGCCAGCGGCCTTTTCTGCGATCATGATCGTGGGTGAGTTGGTGTTGCCACTTGTGATCTCTGGCATGACAGAGGCATCGACCACGCGCAGGCCGGCCACGCCCTTCATGCGCAGATGCGGATCGAGAACGGCGGTTTCATCGTCCTCGCGGCCCATCTTGATCGTACCAACTGGGTGAAAGATCGTGCTGGCAATGTCGCCTGCCAACCGGGCCAGTTCCTCATCGGTTTGATATTGGATGCCCGGTTTGAATTCTTCTGGCTCGTAAGCTTCCATAGCGGGCTGAGCCATGATTTCGCGCACCTGCCGCAGGCTTTGGGCGGCCACTTTCCGATCTTCGTCTGTGTCCAGATAATTGGGCGTGATCTGGGGCGGCTGACGGAAATCCGAAGACGCGATGCGGACATGCCCACGGCTGGTCGGGTTCAGGTTGCAAACACTGACGGTGATAGCGGGGAAATCATGCAGGTCTTCACCAAACGCCTCAAGGCTCAGCGGTTGGACGTGGTATTCGAGGTTGGCGTGCGGGCGTGCCGGATCCGATCTGGTGAAAGCACCCAACTGGCTGGGCGACATGCTCATCGGGCCCGAGCGTTTCAGCACATATTCCAGACCGATCTTGGCCTTACCTACAAGGGAATTGGCCAAGGTGTTCAGCGTCTTGGTGCCCTTGACCTTGTAAACCGCACGGATTTGCAGGTGATCCTGCAGGTTTTCGCCCACATAGGGCGCATCCATCACCACATCTATCCCATGCTCTTTCAAAAGGGCCGCCGGACCAATCCCCGACAGTTGCAGGATCTGCGGTGAGTTCACGGCACCTGCCGACAGGACCACCTCTTTTGAGGTCGCGACCGCAATGGTTTGCCCTTTGTGGTGAACGACCGCTCCGGTGCAATGCAATCGACCGTCTTCGCCTTTTTCAAAGGTCAGCTTCTCGACCTGCGCCTCGGTCCATATTTTCAGGTTCTGACGCGACTTGGCGGGGCGCAGAAACGCCTTGGAGGTATTCCATCGCCACCCCGCGCGCTGGTTGACGTCGAAATAGCCCACCCCGGCATTGTCGCCTGCGTTGAAATCATCGGTCTTTGGAATGCCGTTTTCGACCGCAGCATCGGCAAAACTGTCCAGAACATCCCAGCGCAGACGCTGTTTTTCGACCCGCCATTCACCGCCATGTCCATGCAGGTCGGAAAACCGGCTGTTGTCGCCGGTGTGCGGGTCGGCGCCATCGTCCAGCTTGTAGTGGTTCTCATGAGCCTTAAAGTCGGCCAGCGAGTTTTCCCAACTCCAGGCATCTTCACCGGTAAGCTTGGCCCAATTGTCATAGTCGCGGGCCTGACCCCGCATATAGATCATCCCGTTGATCGACGAGCACCCGCCGAGCGTCTTGCCGCGCGGATAAAGCAGGCTACGTCCGTTCAAACCTTTGGCTGGCTGGGTCTTGTACATCCAGTCTGCGCGCGGGTTGCCAATGCAGTAGAGATAGCCAACCGGGATGTGTATCCACGGATAGGTATCGGGCTTGCCCGCCTCAAGCAGCAATACCCGGTTCTTCGGGTTAGCACTTAGCCTGTTGGCCATCAGGCACCCGGCCGATCCGCCACCAATCACGATATAGTCGAACCTGTTTGCGCCGTCAGACATGTTCGTCTTCCACCTGTTCTGTCGTTTCGTTGCCAACTGTGCCGCGGGCGGAGCGATGAACCGTCTTGGTTCGTGCTGACCTCAGGCAAGCCGGTTTTGATGATCTCTGAAGCGCGCTTACAGAAAAAGCTAATGACAATTCGCACAATGCCATATTAGTAAATTTTATATGGACCGGTTTTCGAATATTAACACCATTCTGGCCTTTGTGACGGTGGCCCGTGAAGGCAGCGTTTCACGCGCAGCCGAGGTGTTGAACCTGACCCAACCGGCCATCAGCCATCAGATCAAGCGTCTTGGTGAAGAAACGGGGCTTACGCTGTTTAACCGAACGCCAACCGGGTTGCAGATTACCCATGACGGGGCAGCGGTGTTAGCGAAGGCGCAAAAAGTCCTCGATGCAGTCAGTGACTTCCACCGCAGCGCCCGCCAGCGCGTCGGTCGCCTGAGTGGAAAACTGACAATCGGCACGATCGTCGACCCGGAGTTCATTCGGTTGGGCCGTCTGTTGGCACATCTGCGCGCCGAGCATCCGGGCATCGAAACCGAACTGGTACATGGGGTCAGCGGAGACATCCTGACATGGCTTAGACGGGGTCGGGTCGATGCCGGGTTCTACCTGTGTGGGCCCGATGACCTTTCCAGCATCGGGTCGGACGGAGGCGATCCGGTGCACGCCCTAAAGCTGGCCGATTTCACCTATCGCGTGATCGGGCCTGCTGGTTGGCAGAAGCAGGTGGAAAGCTCCGACTGGTCTTCGCTTGCAGCCCTGCCTTGGATTGGCACCCCCGAAGCCTCTGTCCACCATCGCCTTCTGGCCAAAGTATTCGAAAGTCAGGACAGCCGCCCGAACGTGGTCGCCTTGGTGGATCAAGAAGCTTCGATGCTTGAAATGGTAAGATCCGGCATTGGCCTGAGCCTCTGCCGCGACTCCATCGCGCTCCATCAAAAACAATCCTTCGGACTTGCTGTCTGCAATTCGGTCTCAGTTCCTGCTTGCCTGTGTTTCGTGGCGTTGGAACGGCACAAGGATAGCCCGATGATAGCTGAGACATTCGACCTGCTGCACCGGTCCTGGTGAACTGGTTTTCAGAAGCGGCACAATGACTGACGTTGAAGCTGTGGCGGTTATCGAACCGCCCTGATCAGATGAAAGACCTTTTAGTCGCAAAAAAGGCAACACCTCGCCAATTTCGCCTCACTTCCCATATCCAGTACATAGGCTGACTTTCTGTTCAGACGGCGAAGCCACCTGTTCTCGGTAGGCTACCGCGTAGCGAACGTGGGGAGGGGCGAGGCAGCGCTATTCTAGAATGGTGGTGTGGCAAGCAGGCGCAGCTTAGGACAAGGCGCAGTTTATTAGGGTCGCTCGAAAGGGAAGTCAGCGCCTTAACCACAAACAGAAGAACGTGGTACTGTTACACGCTGGGTCAGTCGCCCAGCGGCTGCGGGCCTGTCCGCCCATGATAGGCGGTGAGGGATGCCCGGATCCGCCGCAGGTTCTCTTTGGTCTCGTCCGTCATCTCTTGCGCCACGGTCATTGCCAGTGCATCGACGATGGCAAGATGGGCGTATCGGGACGCGGTTGGTTTGTAGATGTCGCTGTCTTCCGGCAGGTCGGTCAGCAGGGCGATTTTTGAGGCATTGGCCAGTCGCGTATTTGGCCGGGTGATGCAGATCGTTGTTGCCCCATAACCGTTGGCGACCTCGGCGGCGGCGACGATTGCGTCCGCTTCGCCGCTGGCTGAGACCAGAAAAAGCACATCCTCGGCCCGCAGAGACGCGGCGCGCATTTGCAGAACATAGCTGTCATTGGTGAAAAAGGACGGGATACCCAGCCGGAAAAACCGGTTGGACGCTTCCTGCGCGACGAAGGACGAACCGCCGCCAATTCCGGAAAACAGGATCTGGCGCTTGTCCAGACAGGCATCTCGGGCCGCTTCCAATGCGTTTGTATCGACCTGACGGCGCATGGTCTCCATGGTTGTGAACATGGCGCCAAGCACCTGATCGATGGCGGTATCCGCGTCCGATCCTGCGTTACCGGGGTTGCCAAACAGGTATTGCGCGCTGACGGCGATGTTCTGCGCCAGACGCAGCTTGAAATCCCTGAACCCCTCGCAGCCAAGGCTGCGGCAGAACCGGACGACCGTTGGCTTGCTGACCGCGCATTGCTCGGCCAGATCGCCAATCGCCATGGCGCTGATGTCGTTCAGGTGCTCTTTGACATAGTCCGCGACCTTCTGTTCCTGAACGGCCAGCTTGATCTGACCGCTGTGCAGGGCCGAAATCAGATCCACAGCGCCCGAGCGCCCTTTGTGGGGCGGGAATTCGTTCTGGCCGGAGAGTTGGTCGTCGTTCGGCACGGTTTGGCCTTTCTGCATTTTCATGAAACTTAGTTACACAATTTCTTGTGAGCAAACAAGAAATGCCGGAAGATCAGGGCGGATACGCCGATTATTCGTAACTAAGTAACATTTTCTCGTTGATTTGGCGTCGATTCCCACGCAAACTGAAACTCAGTTACAGATTCGCGATCTTGGGAGGGATGCGAATGTCCAACTGGTTTACCTACGCAAGCGCGCGGATAAACTCTGTCATCGAGGGGATCGTTGCAGCGCTGATGCTGGCCCTGGTTCTGGATGTCTGGCTGGGTGTCATCGACCGCTATTACTTTCACTGGCAATTGCCGTGGCCCGAGGTGTTGGCGCGGTACCTGATGATCTGGGCGGCGCTGCTGGCGGTGTCCTCGGGGATTGCGCGGCGCGATCACATCGGGCTTACGGCGTTTGTCATGGTGCTGCCGCGCCCGGTTCGGCGTGTCCTTCTGATCGTGATGGACATTCTGGCGCTGGCCCTGTTCCTGTATGTCGCCTGGTTCGGCATCAGCTTTGCCCAAAGCGGAGCGCCGAGGCAGGCCATGATCTTCGGCGCAAGCCTTGCCCCGTTCTATGCAGCCATTCCTGCGTCAGCGGCCCTGTCGGCGGTGCAACTGGTGCTGGTCCTGTTTCGGGATCTGGGCACTCAGATCGACGAACCACCTTTTCCCCATGAGGTGGAGGATATGTCGTGATCGTCGCCGTCACATTTGTCGCCCTAATCCTGTTTGGAATGCCCATCGGGTTCGCCATTGGCCTGGCCGGGGTCGTGGGCCTGATCGACATGGGCGGCACCCAGTTTCTGGCCATCGGGCCCAGCAAGGTCTTCAACGGGCTCAACATCTTTCCCTTTCTCGCCATGCCCTTTTTCATTCTGGCGGGCGAGATCATGAACGACATCGGGATCACCAGCCGCCTTGTGAAGCTGGCGCAGGTTCTAGTGGGTCGGTTTCGCGGCGGGCTGGCCCATACGAACATGCTGGCATCGGTGTTCTTCGCGGGTCTGACAGGTTCGGCCACGGCGGATGCGGCGGCCTTTGGCCGGACGCTGGTGCCTGCCATGGTGAAAGAGGGCTACAGGCGCGACTATGCCTGCGCCGTCACGGCAGCGGGGTCGATCATCGGCCCGACCATTCCGCCCTCGGGGCTGATGGTGGTCTATGGCTCGCTTATGGGTGTGTCGATTGCCGGTCTATTCGCTGCCGGGGTCTTGCCGGGTCTGGTCATCTGCCTTGTGTGCATGGCAGTTATCGCCATTGGCGGCAAGCGCGAGAACCTGCCCAAAGCCCTGCGCGGTGCCACCCCGCGCGAGGTCTGGGAGACGTTCGTATCTTCGCTGACCGCTCTGGCGATGCCGGTGATCATTCTGGGCGGCATATTGGGCGGTATTGTTACTCCAACCGAAGCTGCCTCGATCGCCGTCGCCTACGCGCTGTTCATCGGTATCTTTGTTTACCGGACGCTGACGTTCAAAGGCTTCTACCGGATGCTGGTGCGCACGGCGCGTATCACCGGTGTGATCTTTGTCATTATCGCCTTCGCGGGCATTCTGGGCTGGTGGTTGAGCTTTGAGCGCATCCCGCAACTGATCGCCGAAACCGTTCTGGGCCTGTCCGACAACCGGTATGCCGTCATCGCCATCATCATCGGGCTGTTGCTGATCGTCGGCATGGTGATGGATATCACCGCGATCCTGATCATCCTCGCCCCGGTTCTGGTGCCGCTGACACAGCAGGTCGGGCTCGAGCCGATCCATGCCGGGATCATTTTCGTGCTGGCCCTGAATATCTCGCTGATGACGCCACCTGTGGGGGCCTGCCTGTTCGTGTTGTCCTCGGTCACGGGTGAACGGCTGGAACGGATATCGCTGAAACTCTTCCCGTTTCTGATCGCGGAAATTGGCATCCTCTTTGTCTTTGCCTTCTGGGAAGACGCGGCCCTGTGGCTGCCCCGGATGTTGGGCTTTGCCCAGTGACGAACTCATCAAAACCAAACCAACAGGAGAAGTAACATGAAGAAACTGCTCACAACCGTCGCGATGACAGCGACCATGATGGCCAGCACGGCGCTGGCCGAAGGTGGTGTCATCAAGTTCGGCCATGACAACAAGACCGACCCGTTTGAAAACCCGGCACATGCCTGTACGGCGGTGTTTTCGAACCTCGTGACCTCGGGCACCAATGGCAGCGTGTCGGTTGAGGTGTTTGGGTCGAACCAGCTGGGATCGGCAGCCGAGCATGTGCAGCAGGTGCGCGACGGGATCATTCAGGCGACGCTGACCTCGACCGGTGCGTTGGCCAGTTACTACCCGCGCATCGATGTGCTGAACCTGCCGTTTGCCTTCAACGGCAATGCCGCGACTTATGAGGTGTTCGATGGCGAATTCGGCGAAGCTCTGGCCGCCGATATCGAGGCCGAACTGGGCGATGTTGTCGTGCTGGGTTTCCCGGATACCGGAGGTTTCTTTGCCGTCACCAACTCGCAACGGCCGATCGCGGACCTGAAGGATTTCGACGGCATCCGTATCCGCACCATGACCCTGCCGTCACACCAGAAGATCGTGCAGGCGCTGGGGGCCGAGGCTTATCCGCTGTCCTGGGGCGAGGTCTATTCCGGGCTTCAGACCGGCGTGATCGACGGACAAATGAACCCGGTTCCGATCATCTCTTTCGCCAACTTCGCCGAGGTGCAGCAATACCTGACACTGACCAACCACCTGTTCTCGCCCTATACTTTCATGATCAACCGCGCGTTCTTTGAAAGCCTGTCCGAGGCTGAACAGGCCACGATCCGCACCGCCGCCGAAAACTGCGTCACCGCCAGCCGTGGCCTGTCGCGCATCATCGAAGCGTCGGACCGCGGGCTTGCGGGGCTGATGGACCAGATTCAGGTGACCGCGCTGAATGACGAACAGCGCGCCGCGATGGCCGCAGCAACGCAGCCCGCGTTCGAGGCGCATGTTCAGGAAAATCTCGACGACAAGGCCAATGAACTGCTGACCAGCTTCAAGGCTGCGGTCGATGGCGCCAACAGCGCCTCGTATCTCGACTGATCCTCCCAGACTGCCGGAGACAACCGGCAGCACCTTATGTCGGGGGCCGCGATACGGCCTCCGACCTCACCAGCGAATTGGAATGAACATGCGCGTCTTTTGTGCGTCCGTTGCGACCGAAACAAATACGTTTTCTCCCCTGCGCACGGATTTCTCGGATTTTGAGCAGAGCTTTTACGCACCACCCGGCCAACACCCCGAGACGCCAACCCTGTGCAGTGCCGTGTTCCCGGCATTGCGGAAACGGGCGCAATCCGGTGGGCTGGAGCTGATCGAAGGCACCGCCAGCTGGGCCGAGCCCGGCGGTTTGCTGAACAAGGAAACATGGCAGCGGCTAAAGCAGGAAGTGCTGGATCAGGTCAAAGCCGCGCTGCCCTTGGACGGGGTCGTTCTGGGGCTGCATGGCGCGATGATCGCCGAAGGGTGTCTGGATTGCGAAGGTGTGCTGATCGAAGCCATTCGGGATATTGTCGGGCCGGATACGGTCATCGGAGCCAGTTTCGACCCGCACAGCCATCTCAGCCGGAAACGGGTCGACAATGCGGATGTCATCACCGTGTTCAAGGAATTTCCCCACACCGATTTTGTCGAAGCGGGCGAAACCTGCGTCGACCTGACCCTGCGCGCGATCAAGAGCGATATCCGGCCCGTCATTTCGGTTTACGATGTCCGGATGCTGGATGTCCTGCCGACCAGTCAGGAACCCATGCGCAGTTTCGTGGACCGGATCAAGCAGATGGAGACCGAAGGCGAGGTTCTGTCGGCCTCGGTCATTCATGGCTTCATGGCCGGGGACTCGCCGGATTTGGGGGCCAAGATCATCGTGCTGACCGACAATGACCCGTCCAAGGCAGATCGCATCGCCCGTAATCTGGGGGCAGAGCTGTTTTCCTTTCGGGGCCAGACCAAGCCAGACTACCTAACCCCTGCCGAGGCCTTGTCCAAAGCGGCACAGGCCCCACGCGGGCCCGTTGTTGTGGCCGATGTCTGGGACAACCCCGGCGGCGGCGTGGCAGGCGATTCAACCCTGATCCTCGAACAGGCCATCGCGCGCAATATGACCTCGATTGCATTTGGCACGATCTGGGACCCGATGGCCGTACGCCTGTGTCACGCTGCCGGGGAAGGCGCGGAATTTGACCTGCGCTTTGGCGGCAAAACCTCCGCTCTAGCGGGCAACCCAATCGACGCCACGGTCAAGGTCCTGCGCAACCAGCGTAACGCAGTGCAAAGCTTTGGCGCATCCGTTGTTCCGATGGGCGATTGTTCAGTCATTCAACTGGGCGGGATTCAGGTGGTTCTGAATTCGAACCGCAGTCAGGCATTTTCGCCCGATCTGTTCACCAATCTGGGTATCGACATCTCGCAAAAGAAGGTGCTGGTGGTGAAATCGACAAACCATTTCCGCGGCGCGTTTTCCGACGTCGCAAGTGAAATCATCTATGCCGCCGTCGAAGGCCCCTATCCGAACGATCCGACCAAGACGCCCTACAAAAATCTGACACGCGCGATCTGGCCGATTGTCGAAGACCCCCACAAGGAGGCCGCAGAATGATCTTTCCCGAAATCGACACTCCGGCGGTTCTGATCGATCTGGACATCGCCGAGGCCAATATCGACCGCTTTCAGGCCCATTGCGCGAAATACGGGCTGGCCGTGCGGCCCCATATCAAAACGCATAAGCTTCCCTTGCTGGCCAATCGGCAAATGCAGGCCGGGGCCATTGGCATCACCTGCCAGAAGGTCACCGAGGCCGAAGCGATGATTAGTGAGGGTGGCATTGACGACGTGCTGATCACCTACAACATCCTCGGTGACACGAAACTGTCCCGCCTGCGCGCGCTGGCTGAGAAGACGCGCCTAACCGTTGTGGCCGACAACACGGAAACGGTAGACGGGCTGTCGCGGTTTTTCGCGGATACCTCCAAGCCATTGGGCGTGCTGGTGGAATGCGACACGGGTGCCGCACGCTGCGGCGTGACCTCGCCCGCGCAGGCGTGTGAACTGGCGCGATACATCGGGGACAAGCCCGGCCTGAAGTTCCGAGGTCTCATGACCTATCCGCCGGTTGGGCAGGAAGGTGCGGTTCAGGACTGGCTCAGCACCGCAAAAACCCGGATCAAAGAGGCCGGGCTGACGGTCAGTGTGATCTCGAACGGCGGCTCTCCGGGCATGTGGCAGGCGCAGGATGTACCGATTGCGACCGAGTACCGGATCGGCACCTATGTCTACAATGACCGCTCGTTGCAGGCGCGGGGTATCTGCACATGGGATGAATGCGCCCTGAGCGTTCTGACCACGGTGATCTCGGTTCCTGCGCCTGACCGCGCCGTGATCGATGCCGGGTCCAAAGTTCTGACATCCGATCTGCTGGGGTTGGAGGGGCACGGATATGTTTTGGGCCGACCAGACATTCTGGTTCAGGGCCTGTCGGAAGAGCACGGCGTTTTGAAGGCCGACAAGATCAACCTCAAGGTCGGTGACCGGCTTCGGATCATCCCGAACCACGCCTGCGTGGTCACCAATATGGTGGATCAGGTCGAAACCGTTCGCGGCAACCGTGCACTTGGCCCTTTGCCGGTCGTCGCACGGGGGAAAGTGCAGTGATGCGTTGGGGACGGCGCGATGCGTGACCTGATCTGTCTGGGCGAGCCCCTGTTTGAACTGAACGCCCAACCGGACGGCACGTTCCAAAGCGGCTTTGGTGGCGATGTCTCGAACGTGGCGGTGGCAGCAGCCCGGCAGGGTACTAAAAGCGCACTCATCTCGCGGGTTGGGGCTGATCACTTTGGCGAGCAACTGAGGGGCTTATGGTCGCGCGAGGGGGTGGATCATACCCATGTGGCGCAGGTCCCCGATGGTGAGACCGGCATGTACTTTGTCTTCCATGACGAAGGCGGGCACCAGTTCGTCTATCGCCGAAAGGGTTCTGCCGCGAGCCGGATGACTCCGCGCGATGTGCCCAATGAAGCCATCGCAAATGCCGGGATGTTCTACACCTCCGGCATCAGTCTCGGGGTGAGCGACGACCTGCGCGCGACAACGCAGCACGCCATCCGCACCGCGCGCGCTGCTGGTGTACCGGTTGCCATCGATCCCAATCTGCGCACCGCCCTGTGGTCGCTGGAACAGGCCCGCGCGGTCACACATGACGCAATGCGAAACTGCCGGATCGCGTTACCCGGACTGGACGACGCACGACAATTGACGGGTCTTCACAGCCCTGCGGACATCATCGGCTTCTACCATGATCTGGGGGCTGAAATCGTGGCCCTCACGCTGGGGTCGGACGGCGTCGCACTGTCACAAGGCGACGGTATCCACAGCTTGCCCGGATTAAAGGTCGATGCCGTAGACGCCACCGGTGCTGGCGACTGTTTCAACGGCATTTTCCTGTCCTCCTACCTGCGCACTAGGAACGCACTGACATCCGCCGAGCTTGCCAACCGCGGGGCCGCACTGTCGACCACGGGCTTTGGCGCCGTCGCCCCCATCCCCTACCCAGATGAGTTAACAGAAGGAATAACCTGAATGTCTGAGAAAACAATCCAACGCTTGGGCGATGACAAAACCGGAGCAGGCGGCCAGCCACTACCCTTTGCGCCCGCAGTGCGTGCCGGAGATTTCGTGTTCATCTCGGGCCAGGTCGCGATGAAGGAAAACGGTGAAATCGAACCCGGAGGCATCGAGGCGCAAACCCGAAGAACCATGGAAAACCTGATCGCCGCGTTGGCACTTGCGGATTGTACGCTGGACGATATCGCCAAGGTCGGCGTCTGGCTGGACGATCCACGTGACTTCTGGACCTTCAACAAGGTCTACGCGAGCTATTTCCCCAATGGCGGCCCCGCCCGATCCACTGTCCGCTCGCAAATCATGGTCGACGCCAAAGTCGAGATCGACGCGGTTGTTTATAAGCCGGTTGGGTGAACTGTAGACGGGCCAGATTGCAGGAAGCCGACGTTCACAATACCTTCGCTACTTTGGCGTCAAACTTGAAGATGCACTTGCAATCGCAAAAGCGATTAAAATTTCGCCAAACATGGATGAGCATTGGCACAAGAAACTGGGCGCGTCTGACGCGCCCGGTTTCGTCACGTCGCGACGTGCGACACATCCTTGTCAGGCGAGTATATGTCCAAGATGTTCCAGTGCCCGGTCGTTGGCGTCGGGTTGTTGATCATTGGCACGTCGAGCACGGTTGGCTTGCCGCTGGCGATTGCTGCTTCCAACGCGGGCAACAACTCATCAGCGGCGCTCAGCCTATGCCCTTCCGCACCATAGGCCCTCGCAATCTCGGCATAGCCCGGTCCGTTGGCGGGTGCGGCAGCTGATCCGGGGAAGGTTGTGCCATAGGTCAGACCGTAATGCGCCTTTTGCAGACCTGCGATGGTGCCGAAGGCGTTGTTGTTCATCACCAGCCAGATGATGCCCAGATCAAGTTCGACCGCCGTCGCCAGCATCGAGGGGTTTTGGCCGAAACCACCATCGCCCACCAGGCTGATCACCACGCGATCGGGTGCTGCCAGTTTCGCGCCGATCGCGCCCGGAGGGCCGAAACCCATCGTTGCGAATCCGCCCGGTGTCAGGATCGAACCGGGGGTCAGGATATCGAATTGCTGGCCAACTCCGTTTTTGTTCCAGCCAACGTCCGTGGTGATGATGGCGTCCTCGGGCAGGGCCTTGCGCGTATCCGCCAGAATGCGCTCGGGCATCATCGGAAAGGCTGCTGAGGTCGCCATGTCCACGTTGCGCGCTTTGAACTCCGTTCGGAAGTCAGCGATCTTCTGTTCCAGCACGGGACGGTTGAAGCCGTCGGGATACATCTCGCGGGCAACGCGGGTCAGAACGCGCAGCGCGGCTTTGGCATCTGCGACCACGCCGATCTCGGTGGGATAATTCCGGCCGATCTCCTGCGGTTCGATGTCGATATGAATGACCTTTGAGCCGGGAATGTTGAACGTATAGCCGGGATACCAGCTGGAACAATCAGCCTCTTTGAACCTTGTTCCTACGGCAAAGATGTAATCCGCATTCAGGCAGGACTGGTTCACCAACTCGGTGCCCCAAAACCCGGTCATACCCAGCACCAGCGGATGGTCGTCCCGCAATGCGCCCTTGCCCATCAGGGAATGCGCGACGGGCAGGCCCATATGTTCAACAAACTCGCGCAACTCCTCGCTAGCCTGTGCCAACAGGATACCGCCGCCGACATAAGCGACTGGGTTTTCGGCCTTCGCCAGTGCTTCGACAGTCTCTCGCGCTGTTTCATCGTCAATCGACGGTTTCTTGAGCGCGCGCGTGTTATTAAGGATACGGTCGAAACTGTCCGAGGGGATCACTTCAGAGAAGATGTCCATCGGCACATTGACCAGCACCGGCCCGGGCTGGCCGCTTTCGGCCAGATGGAACGCCTTTTCCAAGATTTCGGCCATCAGGTCCGCGCGATCCACCCGCCAGGCACGTTTGACAAAGGGGCGATAGATCTCCCACTGGGCCGCATCTGCGTGCAGGTTCACCTCCTGATGCGGGTGTTTACCATAGTAATGCGTTGGAATGTCGCCTGCGATCACGACCATAGGGATACAGTCCAAGGCCGCGTTGGCGACCCCGGTGGCACAGTTTGTCAAACCTGGGGAGAGGTGTGACAACACCACCGAGGCCTTGCCCGTCACGCGGGCATAAGCGTCTGCCGCGTGGCTGGCGATTTGTTCGTGCCGCACCGTGACGAAATCAATCGGGCTTTCGGCCAAAGCGGCCAGAACCGCGATATTCGTATGTCCGCACAGGCCGAATACATGTTTGACCTCACGGCGTTCGAGAAAGTCAACGATATGTTCGGCAACGGTTTTGCCTTCCAGTTTCGCTCCGTCCATCATGCGACCTCCTGCCCGTAGAACTCACCGAACAGGTCCGGTTCCGAGGGGCGATCCTCGGGGATCGGACGGCTGACCCAGGTGTAGTTCATCATGTGTTTCATGGTGACGTTTTCATTGGTGATGTTGCCGCCCCAGATGCCGCAGCCCAGGCTGCTGGTCATGGGCATACCGTTGGTCCATGCACCTGCGTTGGCCTTGGATTGCGGCTGCCGCACCATTATGCGGCTGACCGGAGCCAGACGCGCCAACCGGTCAATGTGATCGTCATTGTGGCTATAGATGCCGCAGGAATGTCCCTTGCCCCCGGTGTTGTAGATCTGGCTGACCGCTTCCAGCGCGTCATCGAAGGTGTCGAAATGATAAAGCGCCATCAGAGTGGTCAGTTTTTCCCTGGAGAACTTGTGCTGCGGCCCGATTTGCCCTTGATTTTCGACCATCAGAAACTTGCGATCTTCGGGGATCGAGAACCCGGCAACTTTGGCCGTTTGCTGCGGCGGACAGGCGATGGTCGGGAACGTGCGGTTGCCCTTTTCGTCCCACATGGCTGCTTCGAGCATGGCCTTCTCTTCGTCCGAACACAGGTAGCCACCTTCGGCTTCAAGCGCTTTGACCATATCGTCGTAGACCGAGCGCTGGATGATGATGTTGCCGTCGGCTGAACAACCGGACCCAAAATCAGAGGTCTTTGATATACGCGTGTTCTGCGCCGCGATATCCAGATCGGCTGTCTCATCGATGACGATGGAGGAATTGCCCGCGCCGACGCCATAGGCCGGACGTCCGGAACTGTAGGCCGCTTTGACCATGGGCTTACCGCCCGTTGCCAGAGTCAGGTCGCAAATCTCCATCAGATGTTGCGTCAATGGGATCGACGGTTTGCGAATGGATTGAAACAGGTCTTCGGGCGCGCCTGCTGCTCGACAGGCTGCGCGCATGACCTCGACCATTTCAAAGGTGGTGTGGGCGGTTCGTGGGTGTGGGCTGAAGATGACCGCATTCCGGGCATTCGCGGCGGACACGCCAGTCACCGGCGGTGTCATCGCCGGGTTGGTCATGGGGATCAGGGATGCGATCACACCGGCGGGTTTGGCGTATTTCACCAGCCCTTTTTCTTCGTCGACTTCGACGATCCCGGTCGACGGCGTGCGCAAGACATCACGCAGTACCATATGGATTTTGAACCGTTTCGCAGGGCGTCCTTCACGATCTCCGATACCGCTTTCGTCCACGCCCTGCTGGGCCAGACGGGTAAAGGTCTTCTCGTTCCCCGCATACCACGCAATGGCCTGAGACAGGCGGTCCAGCCTGTCCTGATCCCAATCCTCGATCTCGGCCATGGCAGCGCGGGCGCGTGCCAGCATGTCGCCCGCCATGTTGCGGTCGTTTTCAGTGAGCTCTTTGCCCATGGTGATCCTCTTGGTGTTTTAGAATGGCTGCATCGGGCATACGGCGCTGTGACCGCGCTGCACCGAATGTTCGCTTGGCGTGGCTGAGACAGCGACGCGCGTGTTCCTCATATCCCAACTCGGCAACGCGGCTTTGGTTGGGCAGTTCGATGGAATAATCGACGGGTGGCATCCGTTCGATGATGCCGGTGAAATCGATCCAGCCTTCGCCGGGATAAAGCCGCGCATCACGGGCCAGTTGGATCATGCCCTCGCGCGTATCGGCGATGCCGGGCAGGCAATCAGAGATATGCAGGAAGTGAAACAGGTCCGAGGGGACATGCAGAAGTTCACCCAAATCCACACGACTGAGGTGCAGATAGAGTGTATCGACCAGAATACCGCCATTGGGCTGATCGGAGGCGCGGACGATATCAAGTGCCTCGTCCAGAGTGCGCAAGCGGGAGAAGCTTGGGAATTCCAAGTCCACAGTTAGTCCATAGGGCGCGGCCAGTTCGCAGGTTTCGGAATAGACGTCGATCAGAAAGTCACGATCATCGCGGGTGTTGGTCCACGCGCTCATGATCATGCGCTTGGCGCCCAGCTCCCCGCCGATCTCCAGAGAAGGTTCAAAACTGCGCGGGTCAACATCTTCGGTGATGCGCGCAATCTCGATATCCAGAACCTTCAGGCCGGTGGTAGAAAGAGCAGTTTTGGTGGCCTGCACCTGCGCCTTGTCGATCGGGGATTGAGTGAATTCACCGGGCACATGCATCGGAATGAACCGGGGGCTGACGGCATCGTACCCGGCCCGCGCAGCGATATAGACCAGCTCGGGCGGCGTACAGCCAATCAGCGTCAGATGCGCCAAGGAATAGAGAGAGGGGCTTGCGCCAGCCTCTTCGGGTTTCACCATGAACGACAGCTCCACGTGTCTGCGAATCTCAAATTCATCACACGTAGTAAAAAATATATGATATTTTTAAAAATATCAACTTTTAATGCTGAGCAGAAAATGAAAACGCCCGAGCAATAGCCCGGGCGTGTTTTACATTCGTGTTGGCAAAGCCTTAGAGAGTGACCCAGTCACCTCCGGACTGGTGAGAGCGCACGGAGGCATCAATGAATCGGACACCGTCTACCCCTTGATTGACACTGGGATAGGTCAGCCAGTCGGCCGGAATCGCGACGCCATCCCGGCGCGCGGCCACTGCCATTGCGAACTCAGTATAAAGATTAGCCCAGGCTTCGATAATCCCCTCGGGGAAGCCGCGCGCGGTCCGGACCAGACGTTCCGCACCGGGGCCGATGCCGTGCCCGTGACCTCGGCTGATGATACGGTCCGGCTCTCCGAACCGATTGAACTTCAGCTGTTCCGAGTTCTCAAGATCCCACTCCAAGCCCCCTTCGCTGCCGAAGACCCGCAACCGCAACCCGCCCCGGTTTCCGGGGGCGAGGCGCGTTGCCATGAGTGTGCCCGGAACCTCATTTTGATAGCGGGTGAACATGAATACCGTGTCTTCCAGAGGCTTTGGCGCGCCGCAGACATGGAACTCGGCCCTCAGATCGGTCATGGGCAGGCCCGAGACAAAACTGGCAAGATGCGCGGCGTGGGTGCCGATATCGCCGACACAACTGGTCGGGCCAGAAATCTTTGGGTCCAGCCGCCATTTCACATGGGGCGCATCGGCCACATCTTCGGGCGTCATCCAGTCTTGCATGAACTCGACGTGGATTTGGTTGATCTTACCGATGCCGCCTTCTGCAACGATCTGCTTGGCCTGACGGATCACAGGAAAACACGACATTGCATAGCCGACGGCAAAGACGTGCCCCGTGCGCGCGGTGATCCCCTCAAGCCCTTCTGCCTCGGCGACTTCGTTGGTCAGGGGCTTGTCGCACAGCACGTCAATGCCCGCCTCCAGAAAGGCTTTGGCCGCGTCGAAATGAACGTGGTTCGGGGTGGTGATCATCACCGCGTCCACACCATCCGGACGTGCCGCCTCGGCCTGTGCCATCTCGTCGAATGACGCATAGCACCTGTCTGCTGGCAGATACCACTCAGCCCCGCGCGCCTTGCTGCGCACAGCGTCAGAACTGAGCGCGCCTGCGGCGACCTCCCACCGGTCGGTCATCCGGGCCGCCGTTGCTTGCGTTACCGAGATACGCCCACCGCCAACAACGCCCAACCGCAAACGGCGAGATAAGCGGGGAAAAGGACCGTCAAAATTCAGGGTTCCGGGTAGAAGCCGCTCAGCCATTCTGAACCTCCATGTCCGGGACCCGTGCGCCTTCGGGCAGGATTTCAACCGCCATGAAGATGCTGGGGGTGATCGTCTCGTACTGATGCCAGGGATAGTTGCCTTCGGCGTCATACATCGGCTTGTGCGTCGTGCCGGGGGCCATGAATTCTTCGAGATAAAGGGTTTCAACGTCCCGTTCGCGGCATTGCTGCATTTTGCCAAAGCCTACGATTTGCGTATGCACTTCGCGAAACCCCGGAACCGGGCAGAACGGATGATCCTTATGCAATCCGACATTCAGTGGAACTGAGCCCGAGTGGTACATGGTCAGTCCAACGTTACCCACGAAGACCTTTGGCGACATGTAGTGGCTGACACCGCGCAGACGCTCTTCCTGGCGAACATCAAAGGCTGAAGGCCATGTATCCTTCACCCATGCGAACAGCGTATTGTCATCGGCGTGGGCGTCGAAACCATGAACAATGACCGCACGTTCCACGTTTTGGACGGTGCTGTTCTGCACGATCACCGACGAAAGCGGCGCAACGGTCTGATCCTCGACCGCGAGGTCCCTTCCCCCGAGGTTCAGAACAATGGCACGACCCTCGACAGATACTCTGTCTTCATCAGTGATGTGCTGGACGCGAAAGAATGGCTGTGCAAAGTCGAGTGTCTCAATCGGCATGGACCAGCTCCTTCCTCTCATCGTTCAGGAAATCGAACGGCAGAGGTGCAGGCGCTTCGCATCGGCTTTCTATTGTCTGGTAGGCACCGAATTTCGGTGCCCGTTCAATCGCGTCCATGACCTCGAACACGTGATAGGCCAGCGCACCACTTGCACGGGGTTGGCGTCCTTCTTGTGCCGCCAGGGCAAGATCCAACAGGCCGAGGCCACGGCTGTCTTCGTTAAACCCGTGTTTGTTTTCGACCACCTGCCAGTCTTCGCGACCGGTTGGACGAGGCTGATGAGACCAGCGCGAGGTCTCCCGCGTTTTCAGCCAGACATCCCCTTGAAAGATATTGGCACCATGAACCGGGTCAGGGTCGGGGATGCTGATGGTCCCGTCTTCACCATAAATCTCGAACCGGGGCGCTTCGCTGTCCCAGATGTCGAAGCTCATGGTCATCGACCCGATTGCGCCGGATGAGAACTGCAGCAGGCTCAGGGAGTGTGTGTCGACCTCGACATCCATCCATTCGCCGTTGCGCGGGCCATTTTCGATCATCCTTTTGTCGAACGTGCGTCGCGCCATTCCTGCGACGCGGTCAACGGGACCAAGGCAACAGATCATGGCAGTCAGGTAGTATGGCCCAAGGTCCAGCAAGGGCCCGCCACCCGCCTTGTAGTAGAAATCCGGGTTGGGATGGTGGCGTTCTGTCCCGTGGGTACCGACATGGGCGAAAACCCCTGTTGGATTCCCAATCGCGCCTTCATCGATCAACCGGCGAACGGTCTGCCAACGACCGCCCAGAAACGTGTCGGGCGCGCAGCCGACCAGCAGCCCCTTTTGTGAGGCCATGTGCAGGATCGCCTTGCCATCCGTTCGATTCATAACCAGCGGCTTCTCGGAATAGACGTGCTTGCCCGCCTCCAACGCACGCAGGCTGATTTCGGCATGGGCGGCTGGTATTGTCAGGTTCAGAACGCAGTCAATCGTTGGATCATCGAACACGTCATCCGGCGTGCAGGCCCTGGAGATGCCGTATTGATCCGCCTTGGCGCGGCTTTCCGAAGGATTGAGGCTTGCACATGCCACGACCTCGACGTTCGAAAATTTTGATAGTGTTTTTAGATAGATATCGCTGATACGACCACAGCCGATAAGGCCGACCCGGAAGGATTTCGATGTCTCAATTGTCATCATTCCTGTCTTCGTAGAGGGGTAAGTAATTCGGGGGCATGGGCCCTTTGTTGCGCCCGCCCTGCCCCATCTGTTCCCAGGCGTGGGCGAGTATTCCAACCGAGCGGGACAGGCAGAACAGCCCCCGCGACAGGGGCGCGGGAAAGCCAAGTTCGCAAAAGATCACCGCCGTTGCACCGTCGATATTCATGGCGATGGGCCGACCGCCGCGTTGGCGGCCAAGCTCGGCCTGCACCTCTTCTCCGATATCGGCAAAGCGGCCGGATACTGTGCCTTCTGCCGCCGCGTCACGAACAAGCTGCATCAGCCGGGGGGCGCGTGGATCGACGGGTTTGTGAAATCTGTGGCCAAAGCCCGATACGATCTTGCCGTAGGTCTCGCGCCAGCTGTCCAGACCGTCCCGAACCGCGTCATTCAACGCAGCCCCCGCATCCATGCGGGCGGCGATATCATAATACAGCTCGGCGCATTGCTCCCCTGCCCCGCCATGTACATCGCCCAGCATGTTCACCGCAGTCGCCATCGCGTTGTTGAGACCAACCCCGCAGGTCGCAGCCATACGCGCCGCCGCGATCGAGGGGGCCTGTGGGCCGTGATCCACACCTGCGACCAAAGCGGCCTCGAACAAACGCGCCCGCGCGTCGCTTGGCAGATCGCCCCGTACCATCAGCCAGATCATCTGCGGGAACGAGACGTTCCCAATCAGGTCTTCGATAGGATGGCCACGAAAAGCAATCTGGCCGGGTTTCATGTCGATGATGGACGTTCGCCACCATTGGCGAACCGCGCGCTCATCACTTGTCATCTGTGTGGTCATTGCGTCTGCACCTCTTTCACCGCTTGGGTTTTGCGTTGTGCAGCAAGGCGAATGGGTGCATTGCGCGCGCCATACCCGGCATAGCCCGCGCGGCGTTCAACAATTTCAAAGAAGAAGCCGTTAAAGATGGGGCGGCTGTAGATCTGAAAATACTCGGCACCCGTTGCCCGGTCGTAAAGGATGTTGCCCCGACGCATTTGGGCGATAAGATCGTCATCCAACCCGAAAGTCGCTTGCAGATCGGCGTAGTAGTTTTCCGGAATCGTCAGGCTGGGAAAGCCGGACTTGCGCAATTGTGCCGAGGTTTCAAATATGTCGTCCGATTGAAAGGCGATGTGCTGAACGCCTGCTCCGAAACCGTCTTCCAGGAATGACGCCGCCAAAGTCCGACGACCAACGGCCCCGTTCAGGTTTAGACGCACTTCGCCCTCAGGGCTTTCGATGGCCTGGCTTTGCACAACACCCGACGGGTCGGCGACGTTCACGATGGGCGACTTTGCCATCTCAAAGGTCGAAATGTAGTAGAGCAGCCAGCTTTGCATCTCATCGTGGCGCATGGTCTGGGCCAGATGGTCGATGCGACGCAGACCGGCGGGTTGGGTCGCCTTTGTTTTCGCAACCGGCTCGAATTCGATATCCCACACCCGATGCAGATCGGATTTCTCATCGATAAAATGAACGACGTTACCACCGACACCCCGAATGGCCGGGATATCCAGCTCTCCGGTTCCTACCGGCTGCGAAAAATCCGGGGCCCCCAGCGCGGTAGCCCGCTGAACCGTCTGATCCGCATCCTTGACGCGCAATCCCATGTCACAGACCGATGGGCCGTGGCCCAGCAAGGCTGAATGGGCGAAACCTTCCTTTTCGGTATTCACCACGATGTTGATCGCGCCTTGCCGCCACAGCTCGACGGATTTGCTGACGTGTTTTCGCTCCATTCGAAAACACATGGCTGACAGCATATCTGCCAGTTGCGCACCGCTTACCTCGTCGGCTGTGAATTCGACGAACTCAAAGCCCGACGCATAGACGCGTTCGGGCAGGTTCGGGATGCCATAATCTGCGCGCGGCTCGGTCCGCGACACCTCATCCAGAAGGTTCACCAGCGACCTGTAGCTGTCGCGGGCCAGTGTGCGACCTCCGGGTTGGGGGGCCGCCTCGTTGACGCGGGCGATGGACCAGGGCCCCTTGTACCCGGCGCGGGACAACACCCGAACGAAGCCCGCAAGGTTGAGCGCGCCGAGCCCCGGCAAAAGCCCGAAATGCCGTTTGAGCCTGCGAATATCCATCTCAAGCCGGGGCGCGTCGGACAGTTGCACATGGAACAGCCGCTCTCCGGGGATGTCCCGAAGGCGGGCTGGTTTGGACCCGTCGGCGAGCGAGAAAAATGAGTTCAGGGCCAACCCGAAATGAGGGCTGTCAATCGCCTCGACAATGCGCAGCGCCTGTTCGTCCGAGTGGATAAGATCGGACCATGGCAAGCCCATATAGGCCAGACGCAGCCCCATCTGTTTGGCGATCTCGGTCGCCTCGCCAAGGTCCGCGATCACCTGTTCTTCGGTGGCATCAGTGCCCACTTCGAACGCGGACCCCACAAGCAAAAGATCTGTGCCCAACGCATCCATCAGATCGAATTTACGCCTTAGCCGGTCAAAGGCGCGTTCCCGCCCCGGGCCGGTCTGACCTTCGAGGTTATGGAACGGCTGCAGCAGGCAAATCTTCAGGCCGAGGTCCGACGCAATATCGCGGATGTGCGAAGGCGGCCCGTCAAACGCGGTCAGGTCAGGTTCGTGCAACTCGACGCCGTCAAATCCAGCCCCGGCGATGGCGTGCAGCTTCTCTGCCAGATCGCCGGGTATGGAGGTTGTCGAAACCGACAGGCACATTACCCCTGATACCCGAACAGACGCGGCAACCACAGGACCAGATCGGGCATCAACATCATGATCATCAGTGCGAAGATGAGCACCGCCAGAAAGGCCCAGATTTCCGAGATGATTTCACGCAGCGGAATGTCCGTCACGGCGTTGATCACAAAGAGCAGGATGCCATAGGGCGGCGTGATCAGACCGATCATCGAGTTCACGACGACCAGCACTCCGAAATGCACCAGATCAATCCCAAGCGCTTCGCAGGTTGGAATGAACAGGGGCACAATCACCAGAATGATCGTCGTCGCGTCCAGCACGCACCCCAAGGCAAGGATCAGCAGGTTGACGAGGATCAGGAAGACAATCGGGCTGACATCCGAACCCTCCAGCAGGGCCGAGATCGACTGCGGGATTTGCTCCTGAATGACGATGAAGTTCAGAATGAACGCGCCACCAATGACCACCCCGACGGCGGCAGAAGAGCGCGCGCTGTCGACGAACACCTGATAAAGGCCACGGAAGGTCAGCGCGCGGTAGAACAACGCTGCCAGCAGCAGGGCGTAGAAGGCAGCCACGGCGGCGGCCTCGGTCGGCGTGGTGACGCCACCGTAGATGCCGTACAGCAGGATCGCAGGCATAAGCAGCGCCGGAAACGCGTTGGCGGTTTTTGCGGGCAACTCGCGCAGCGGAACAGGTTCTTCCAGTGCAAAGTTCCGCTTTCCAGCCAGATAGTAGTTCATCGCCATCAGGACGACGCCCATGATCAGGCCCGGCAGAATACCTGCCAGGAACAGCGAGCCGATAGAGGCCTTGGAAACGAGCGCATACAGAACCATCGGGATCGAGGGCGGAATGATCGGGCCGATCGTCGCCGAGGCCGCCGTGATTGCGGCTGCGTAACCTCGGCTGTAGCGGCCATCCTTGGTCATCATCTCAATGATGATCTTGCCGATCCCCGCCGCATCCGCGACGGCAGAACCGGACATGCCGGAAAAGATCAAAGACGCCACAACGTTGACGTGCCCAAGACCGCCCTTGAACCGCCCGACCGCAGCGACGCAGAAATTCAGCAGACGGTCCGTGATCGAGCCCGCATTCATGATATTGGCGGCGACGATGAACAAAGGCACGGCAAGCAGGATCGTGCTTTTGTAGAAGCCTTGCAGGATCTTCTCACCCGCAAGCGCGACGTCCAGACCAGCGACACCCAGATACATCAGTGACGCCAACAGGATGGAATAGCCGATAGGTGTCCCGATGCCTGCCAGAACAAAAAGGGTCAGCAGGCAGGAAAGAAGTTCAAAGCTCATTTGCTTGCGTCCTCGTCGTCTTCCACGTCAACGCGGGGATGATCGTCGACCACGTTAAATCCCACGACCATTTCAAGTTCAGTTTTTGGTGGGCCGTTGCGCATGATGTCGAAGAACAGCCATGCATAGCGTGCGGCTACGACCAGCATGAACACGGCATAGATCGAAAACACCGTGCGCAGCGGTACCTTCTCGCCCGAGAACGGGTTGCGAACCGTCGCGGTCTTGCGGATTTTCATCCAGTCGATGTAGTCCCAGGTCGGCAGAAAGCTGTAGAGCATCCCAATGACGATGGCGGCGGCTGCGAGCATCGCAAAGACCTGACGGACACGTCGGGGCACCGACAGGTAGATGATGTCGAACTTCACATGATCCCGTTCACGTACGATGAAGGCGCAGCTGAAAAAGATCACCCAGACCCAGAGGATGCCGATCAGTTCAAGCGTCCATCCGGCGGGGGTAAAGAAGTACCGCAACAGAATTTGCAGAAGGAAGATCAGGAAGATTGCCGCCAGCATCCCGCCGGCAATCGCTTCGGTCAGTCGGGAGAACCCCTTTATGAAGCCTTTCATGGTGGTTCTCCCTTCCGTGATTGGTCTTAGTTGCCCAGCGCGTTGATCTGTTCCAGAACGCCGTCCGGCCACGACCCGGCAAACTCGCTTTCAAGATACATGGACTGTACCTGATCGCGGAACGCGGCCAGATCGGGCTCATAGACTTCCATGCCCTGCTCTTTCAGGAAGCTGACCAGATCCTCTTCCTTCTGAAGCTGCTTCTGGCGACCCGATTCCGCTGCTGCGTCCGCAGCTTCCTGAACCTTGGCCTGTTGTTCCGGCGTCAATCCGTCCCAGACCTCTTTGCCGATGGCGATGTAGTTCAGGTCAACCAGGTGGGACGTCAGGATTATCTGATTGGTCACTTCGTAGAACTTGGCATCCACCACGGTCGGCAGCGGGTTGTCCTGGCCGTCAACAGCGCCGGTGGACAGCGCAGTATAGACCTCAGAGAAGGCCATCGGAGTTGGGGCAGCACCCAGCGCCTTGCCAAGGAACTGCCACGCATCAGTGCCCGGCATCCGCAAGTTCACGCCTTCCAGATCGGCCGGAGTTGTGACCGTCAATTCATCCTTGGGTTGGCGCAAGTTCACCTGACGACGGCCCAGATACATGACCGACAGCAGTTTAACGCCCAGTTCATCCTCGGCTTTTTGCTTGAAGGCATCCATCAGGGGATCGTTGAAGACGGCAACCTGATGCGCCGCGTCCTGATGGACATAGCCGGCGGTAAAGATCGAAAACTCGGGGAAGAACTGTGCCAGTTCCTGCGCCGAGGTGATCGACATTTCCAGATTGCCCCGGCTGATGGCGTCCAGCTCGGTGCCTTGCGCGAAGATGGTGCCGTTATAGCTGGGCTCGTAGCTTGCGAAATCGGCGACCATGGGCGCAAAAACTTCGGCCATGGCGACCGAACGCTGGTCGGTCTCCGAGCCGGAGGTTGCGAGGCGCAGTTGCACTTTGTCTTCTGCCAGCACACCATTTGTTGCACTGAACAGAACACCGGTTGCGACCAGGGCTGATACAGCAGCCCGGCGGGTAAGTTTGGTAATCACTTTGCTCCTCCCTGAGACATCATGATGTTTTTTTGACGATTCCGAGTTTTGACCTATTTTGGACATTTTGCAAGATTTTTTACAAAATATCTGATATTTTAGATTACTGAGACCTGAGCCTGCGGTGACTGCTGATAGCTTTCTATCCTAACGGTTTCCCCCGTCCGGCAGGAATTTTGTATTGCTTCAATGACTTGAAGCGTCCTCAGCCCCTCCCACCCGGAGACAATCGGCTCTGCCTTGTGGCGCGCCACGTCAACAAAATGCCTGAGCTGATTGACCAAAGGGTCCGAAGCCCCCTTTTTCAGAGCCGTTGACGAGATCGGAGTCCACCAATCCCGTTGCCCGCCCGGATAATTCCAGAGCCGAAGGTCAGGGACGGATAAGGACCCATGAGATCCCCCGATCATATAACTGCTTTCCGTGGTTGATGGGTAAATCGGATATTCCTGGGACGTCATCTCCCAACTCCACGGGGCAACGATGCTGTCGGACACGGTTATTGTCCCGATCGCGCCGCCTTCGAATGTCAGCAACGCCCCAGCCACATCTTCGTTGTCATATCCGCGTTGCGATGCGGCGGACTGCGCCTGTACGGTCACGACCTCTCCGGCCAGATAGCGCAGAAGATCGACGTCATGGACCAGATTGACCGAGATGGGCCCCGCTCCGGGTTTCTTGCGCCAGGGCGCGGACTCAAAATACGCGTCTGGCTTGTAAAACCAGCAATTCGCATGAACCGCGCGAACATCGCCGATCTTCCCGTCTGCAATCGCTTCCTTGGCGGACTTGATCAAAGGGTTGTACCGTCGATGATGCCCGACCATGAGCGGCACATCTGCCTTCGCGGCCTCTTGTACCAGCGCAAGCGCTGCATTGGCTTCGACAGCAATCGGTTTTTCGACCAGAACAGGGCACCCGTGTCGGACGCATGTCAGCCCCTGTTCAACATGCAACGTCGTCGGGGTCGCAAGCACAGCGCCGTCCGGTGATTGGTGGGCAAACATATCCTCAAGGGTCTTGTAACACGCGACACCATGCTCGGCGGCATATGCACGGCCCTCGTCGCTGGGATCGACGACCGCCACAAGATCGACATGACGCAACGCCCGGATCGCGTCCGCGTGGCGGCGTCCAACAAGGCCAATGCCGATGATGGCAATGCGAAAGTTCTGAGACACTGTGTTTCCTTCCGGAGGGTTCGGACATCTCCGAAACCTGAATGTTCGACCGAGCAGCGTTGCCCAACTTGACCGCGACCGTATTGGGGTTTTTGCGATTCCGCAATAATGTATGATATTTTTATTTTTACCATACATCGGTTTGGATTGCTGATACCCCTGAAAAATGCTAATTGAGCGAAGAAACCAAGAATATCGGGTGAAACGCATGGCGAAGCAGCCGTCTACGATAGGTGCAAGCACCTATCAGCGCATCAAGCGGGATATCATCTTCGGAGAGCTGCAGCCCGGCTCCAAACTGAAGCTGGACGCCTTGAAGGAACGCTATTCGGCAAGCCTGTCGACACTTCGCGAGACCTTGAACAGGCTTGCCAGCGACGGATTTGTCGAAGCCCCCGAACAACGGGGTTTCCTGGTCACGCCGGTCTCCCGCGAAGACCTGACCGAGATTTCAGAGCTTCGGGTCCTGTTGGAATGCCACGCTTTGGAGTTGTCCATTGCGAACGGTGATACGGATTGGGAAGGCAACCTGGTTGCCGCACACCACAAACTGCACCTGATGGAACAGCAGCTTTTAAAGGGCGACGAGTCCGAGAAAGAAACCTGGAAACGATATGACTGGGAGTTTCACCAGGCGATGATCGCGGCCTGCAACTCGAGGAACCTACTGTCTCTGCACTCGATCATCTACGACAAGTATTTGCGATATCAGATGCTTGTGCTGACCTATCGCGGCGAAGAGGCCGTCAAAGAGCACAAGGGCATGTTCGATGCGGCATTGGCCCGAGACGCTGGTGCCGCCAAGAAGCTGTTGGAAGATCACATCCGAAACGGTCTCGCACACACGCTGGAGGCTATGTAGGGCGGCATACGGATAGCGTGCTTTGACCTCTTCAGGTCGATTTGGCAGAGACTACCTCAAAATTCCACAGCTACATCGAGAAATTTGTGAAGGTCCCAAAGCGGCCGTTCGATCTTGCTCGCTAACGTTGCCCGCGCAATCCGCAACAAGGGCATTTGCTGTGCTTGATCGATTTAGGTTGTGGAAGAGGTCAGGACGGCGAGACGGAACGACCGTTCGCTTGGTGACAGCGAACGGTCAGGCTGAAGCGAGATGAACGCTGAATCGCTAGAGCCCCGTGTCGTAGCTGGTCAGTCGAAAGCTGTTTGGTTTGACCAGTTCGCCCATGGCCGCAAACTCGTCCGCCCAGCTTTGTGCTTGCGCGTTCAGGGTCTCCATATCTGGGCGATTGGTCCAATAGTTTACGCAAAGCCAAATACCGTTTTCACCTTGGCCCACGGTACGGTATAGGAGCGTGTCGTTCTGGTTCATTTTTTGCGTGATGGTCTCAAAAAACGATCGAACATCCGTGGGGTCTGCGCCGTCGGCTTGTTCAAACAAGACGATCTCAACATGTTTCGGCACACGCAGATCATCCGCGCCTACTTTCTGGGTCTTTCCTCCCTTCAATCGCCTGAGTGGCATCTGCAAGGCTGTCGGACGGTCGTCGGGTTGGGCCAGTGGCATGCCGTCAACAGGCCGCGCGCCAAAGTAGAGATGGCCGGCTGAGACATAGAGCACCTCATATTCTGTGGTAGGCGCGTTCGCCGCTATCCCCATGACTGAGCATCCGGTTTCAAACACGTCCTGCTCATTGCCGACGGACCACTCTTCAGGTCCACAAGCGCCCGTCTCGGCTGAGTTCAGAATCCCCGCGAAGCCTTCCAACTGCGGCGTGATGGTCAGATAGTCGTTGACGGTCAGATCAACGTTACGTGCGCCCTGCGCCACTTCGGATGCCCCGAGGATGTTGACGTCACCGCCAAACTTCAACTCCAGAAGCGGTGCGGAACAGTTGGCATCGGAATAAGTGGTGAAATGCGCATCGATGCGGCCGGGTGCAAACGTGATCGAACGCTTAAGGTACCAAGGTGCGACGCCATCCTGCCCGACCTGTGGGCGCAGTTCGCAAGCAATGCTTTCCCAAGTCCCGTTAAGATCAAACGCGCTACCCTGTGCCAGGGCAGGTGTGGCCAGTACACTGGCAGCAAGGAGGCAAAGTGTTTTCGAGGCCAGTTTCACAGTCATATCCCCTCTCGGCTCATGATACTGCAACGCTGACAGAGCAGATGACATGAATCAAATCGATGAATACAATGCTTGCATGAGCAAGGTTAATGGAAGCCTCGCAGCCCTCGACTTGAACCTGATCACCGCATTGGATGCGCTTCTGGACCGACGATCCGTTTCGGACGCAGCTTACGCCGTAGGTCGCACACAGTCTGCAATGTCGCACAGCCTTGCGAGATTGCGCGACCATTTTCGCGATCCGATTCTTGTTCGTGACGGATGGGCGATGCGGCTCACTCCATTCGCCGAAGAGTTGCATCCCCGTGTAACAGCCGCGGCCGAAGCCGCAAAACTGATGTTCACAACCGATTTCGAGTTTGACCCTGCTACGACCACACGCCGCATTCGTGTTGCGACGCCGGATCTTTGCACGTCGCTGTTCACGGATTTCATCGGCGACATCGCGAACGCGGCTCCGCTCGCTTCCGTTGAGTTCCTTGAAGGGAACATGGCGCGGCAGGCCGTTTTAAGCTCCAAGGCAGACATTGGTTTGGGCTTTGGCCGCCAAAAATCGGACACGAACCTGGTTCTGCACAGAATTGCGCCACTCGAGTGGTGCACGTTCACGCCCGAAACGCATGAATACAGCCGGAATCCGACAACAAAGGTTTGGAGCGCATCTCGACATGTCCTTGTTGGATTAGGTGGTGTGCAAGAAGGGCCGGTCGAAAAGATTCTTCGAAAACACGGCATCGATCGCCATGTCGTTTGCTACGCATCAAACTTTTCTGCTGCGCTAAACCTTGCTTCGGAGACAGATGCACTCATAACGACATTGCGCGCGCCGTTCGAGAAAACAGCACGGCTTTTGGGGATGTTGGCCCAACCAACTCCGTTTGCGATGCCTCAAGCGACGGCCACGCTGATGTTCCGTGCCGATCACGGGAATCCGTTTTCAATCTGGTTGAAGAAGCTCTGCCTGGGCGCTGTTTAGACGGTGTTCGCACACGGCCAACATTTGGTGCATTGGGGTCAACCGGAGTGGGCGCATCAATGAAGTTAAAGCAACCGCTCTCCAACTGCGAAATGGTGGGTAGGCCAGCTCCAATTGTGCGAATTTCCATTGAGGTCGCTTCGCACGAGGCACTGTAAACTTCCTGTGGATTTTACCTGGGGGCAGTTGAAGATCCTCGAACGACGACAGAACCTTCAATCATAAGATCTTCATCGAAAACGTTCTTTCCATCCAGCAGGCGGGTTACCGCTGCGTGGCAAAGTTCCATTGCAGGTTGTGAAACGGTCGTCAGGCGGGGGATTACATGCAGTGCAAGGTCAATGTCGTCAAACCCGACCACTGACAGGTCATCGGGCACTCGTAATCCAAGATCGTTTGCTGTTCGCAATGCACCAATTGCCATCTGATCATTTCCGGTTGCTATCGCACTTGGTCTGGGCGTTTCAGATTGGGTGAGAACCTGCCGCGCAAGTGCCTCGCCGCTGTCATAGTCAAACGTGCCTTCCAGTACATTAAGTGCCACATCGTCAGCACTCGATGCGAACCGTTCGACGGCTTCGACAAAACCCTGTTTTCTAAGCCTGCCAACTTCGGTGTCTTGTGGACCGGCCAGGTAGGCTATCCGTCTATGGCCAAGATCAAGCAGATACTCGGCCGCTTTTGCGGCCGATGCGGAATGATCGATACTCACAAGTCCCGCGGTGCCGAAGCGACGGTCCAGAGACACGATCGGGATGTCAGAGTTCCCCAGTGTGGCGTTGCTGGAATCGTTTGTTGCGACAATGACAAGCCCGTGCAGCGACTGTTCGAGCAATGCCGAGATCTGACGTGCTTCTGTTTCCGGATCGTCCATGGTTGTTGTCAGCATCACGGTGTAGCCGCGCGCTGACGCCTCTTTTTCGATCCTCATCGCCAGCTTTGCAAAGAACGGATTGGTGATATCCGGAACAACAAGTCCAATCACATTCACCTTCTTCGTGCGCAATGCGCGCGCGGCCTGATTTGGCTTGTAGCCAAGATCCTCGACCGCCTTAAGAACCTTTTCCCGTCGCGCTGGTTTTACCGTGCTGTCATGCGACAGAACTTTCGACACCGTCCCGACCGAGACCCCCGCAAGCCTGGCCACATCTTTTACTGTTGCCATATCCGAACCCGATTTAGCCTGGCCGAGTAGTTTACGGCCACAGTTGGTATTCTCAACCATTTGCCAAACAGTGGGAATATGACCTTTTCCTGAAACTTTCCAGTTGGTGTTTGAAGGGCGCGGATGTTGACGCCCCGCGCTGCGTGGTTGCAAACGCCGCTGCATCCATTGCGGTTACTATGGCCTGATCGATGGTCTCTTTGGCGGCCAATCCGTGTGCAAGGGCACCGTTAAAGCAATCACCAGCTGCAACAGTGTCGATTGCGGGAACATTCGGCGCGGTCATCTGACCGTCCTCGCCATCAATGCACCAGGCGACACCCAGCCTGCCCATTGTAACTATCGCGCCCCGCCGCACCGAAGAACACAGCGCGCGCGCGGCGATGCGTGCCTCATCCAGTGTGGTTGGCAACGTTCCGAGAATGAGGTGCGTTTCATGCGTGTTGGGTGTGATGATGTCGAAGGCATTCAGGATCGATTCACTCCAGAACGGAACGGGCGCGGGCGCGGGATCCATGATGACCAATCCTCCGGCTTCATGCGCAATGCGCGCGGCGGCCAGAGATGCAGAGATCGGAACCTCGTTTTGAAGCAGCACAACAGTACTTTGCCGCAGGGCATCCGCGTGGCGTTCAACCATCTTCGCGTCCATGACAGCATTCGCCCCTTGCGAAAGACGAATGATATTCCCTCCATCGGGTCCAACATCGATAAATGCCATGCCCGAGGATCGATCCGGCAACTCGGCAACCCGCAATTCGACGCCCGCTGCCCGAATGTCGGCAACGGCGTCGTGGCCAAAACTGTCTTTGCCGACGGCGCCGATCATCGTCACCTGACTGCCCAGCCTTGCAGCGGCCACTGCCTGATTGGCACCCTTGCCGCCAAGTGTGATCTGGGTGCTGCCCGCCGCGACCGTCTCGCCCACTCCGGGCCAGCGCTCGAGATACGATGTCAGATCGACATTGATGCTTCCTACAACAGAAATACGGGTCAAAACGCCACCCCGCACACCAGAATGACATTTGCGAAAGGTGTCGTTTCACCTGTGCGAATGATTGCCTTTGCCTGTGATGTTCGCGCCTTGAACTCTGCATGGGGCAGGACGGATTGTCCTACCGCCGCCCCATGATTGGCGGGCCAGACGGTCAGCAGGTCAGTGATCTTGCCGGTGACTATCGTGCTGGCTTCGGTCGTAAGTATCGCGTGTTCCACAATCAACTCACTTCCCAGTGCTGTCAGGACCTGCTGCAGATCGGGCACGCCGGCCGTCACAGCAAGGTCGATTATGGGTACGGCCCTAGGGTGTGGCAGCCCTGCATCTGCCACCACAACTTCATCGAGGTGGCCAAGCTCGGCGACGAGGGCACTCAGGTGCCGGTTCAGGAGGACGCCGCGTTTCACGCCGCCGAATACTTTGCGCGATAATGATCAAGAATGACCGCTACCACGATGACAACACCGGTGATCATCTGCCGCATGAAGTCACTCAGGCCGATCAGGATCAGACCATTGGCCAAAACGCCGATGATGATGGCCCCCAAAAGCGTTCCGATGACTGATCCACGACCACCGCTTAGGCTGGTGCCACCAATGATGACGGCCGCAATTGCGTTCAGTTCGAACCCAATTCCTGCAATCGGAGAGGAGATGTTCAGACGTGCCATATATATGATCGCTGCTATCCCGGCGGTCATGCCACAAATCGAAAAGGCTGCGACCTTATACCAGAACACGGGATGACCGGCCAGGCGCACGGCCTCTTCATTGTTGCCGATCCCATAGATCAGACGCCCGAAAACGGTGCGGTTCAGCACGAACCATGCAACTGCGACCAACCCAAGCGCAACCAGAAAGACCACCGGCACGCCATAGATCAGTTTTGAGCCAAACTCTTCGAAGGCAAACGGAAAAGAGTAGATCGTTTGCGCGTCTGAGATCTGAAGCGCTGCGCCCCGGGCAATGTTCAGCATACCCAAAGTGATGATGAAAGAGGGCAAAGCCCAATAGGCACTGATGGCCCCATTCAAAACCCCACACAAGGTTCCCGCCAGAACACCGGCCAATACGGCCAGAATGATCAGCTCTGTTTCGCCAATTCCGGGCAGTGTGATGGCTTTGCCTGCCACAATGGCGGCGAAGGCCATGACGGACCCGACGGACAGATCGATGCCGCCGATCAGGATCACAAAGGTCATTCCAACGGCCAGGATCAGATTGATCGTAATCTGCGTCAGGATGTTGGTGATGTTATTGGCGGACAGAAAATGTTCGCTGGCAATCGAAAAGAAAACCACGATCACAAGCAGGGCCAATCCGATACCTGCATTGTTGACGATAGATCGTAAAGACACAGCGTTCTCCCTTGATGCAGGCGGAATTGATTCAATCGTGCTCATGCCGTTTTCCTTTCAGTGTCGCTCTGCTGCCCGTAGGCGAGATGCAGAATTCGTTCCTGTGAAAATTCCGTCCGTTCCAGGCTGCCCTGAATGCGGTGATTGGCCATGACGAGAATACGGTCCGCCAGTGTAATCAGTTCGGGCAGTTCCGAAGAGACAACGATCATGGACATACCTTCGGACACCAGATCGCGCAGGATCGAGTAGATTTCTGCCTTGGCACCAACATCGACGCCGCGTGTCGGCTCATCCAGCAATAGAATGTCGGGATTCCGTGCAAGCCATTTTGCCAAAACGACTTTCTGTTGGTTGCCGCCGGACAGGCTGGAGGCCGCATCCGACAGTTTCCCGTATTTCAAATGCAGTCTGGCACCGCTTTGGGTCGCCAGTCGTCTTTCTTCGGCAAAATCCAGAAGCCCGCGCTTTGTTACCGAGGCCAGATCAACCAGCGTCGTGTTTGCCGCTATCGGCATATCGAGGATCAGACCTTCTTCTTTACGGTCTTCCGTCACGAAACAGATCCCTGCCGAGATTCCATCCCTTGGGCCTTTGATTTTCAACGGCGCACCTTCGCGGAACACTTGTCCCGACACAGTTGGATCGGCCCCGAATATGGCCCTCAGAACTTCGGTGCGTCCGGCACCCACCAATCCGGCAATCCCAAGAATCTCGCCCTTGTGCAGATCAAAAGAAACGCCGTCGGGCCCGGGATTGGCCATGGTGCGCAGGTTTTGAACCGAAAGGGCGATGTCGCTGCTTTGTTTGACCTCGCGCGCATGCGAGGCGTCGACCTCCAACTCGCGCCCGACCATATACCGGACAACGTCCGCCGATGTTACGTCTGATATGTCTTTGGTCACGACCGTCTGACCATTGCGGAACACCGTGACACGCTCGCAAATGGCAAAGACCTCTTCCAGATGATGCGATACGAACACGACGGTTACGCCCTTCGCCCTGATCCCGGCCACGATCTCGAACAACCGCTCGGTTTCGCGCTCGGTGAGCGTGGCTGTCGGCTCGTCCAGAATAAGGATGCGGCTTTCGCTTTGCAGGGCGCGGGCGATTTCAACCAACTGCCGATGCGCAATCCCAAGTGTTCTTACGGGGGTCGAAACGTCGATGTCACTTAGCCCGATTGCATCCAGTGCCAGCCGAGCCCGGCGCTTCATTTCGCCCCGGTCCAGAATGCCAAACCGTTTGCGCGGCAGATGTTCGATCGAGATGTTTTCTGCGACGCTGAGATCGTTGAGCAGATTGAACTCCTGATGAACCACCTGAATTCCGGCTGCTTTTGCGTCATGCGGGTTTGACGGCTTATACGGTTGCCCGTCCAGTTCCACCGTGCCTTCGTCAAAGGGGTGGACGCCGGAAAGCACCTTGATGAGGGTCGATTTTCCGGCGCCATTCTCGCCGACAAGTGCGTGGACCTCGCCCGCGATCAGGTCAAAACTTACCCCGTCAAGAGCATGCACGCCGCCAAAGGATTTTCTCAGGTTTTTGACAGTCAGAAGTGAGGTATCAGCGCGCATTGGATCGACCTTGTTCAGCCAGAGTGATGGATGCCCGATTGGAGGGGTAACGGGCATCCGCGAGAGTTCCACCTTATTTGGTAACCAGCTCGATAGGTGTCTTGACCCACCCTTCCAGTTGCGGCCCACCGGCGATGACTTCGAGGGCCAGATCGATCGAGTTCGCGGCCATATCGGCACCAAACTGATCCACCGACGCAAGCAAGCGACCATCCTCGATCATCGGAAGAACCGCCGGGATCGCGTCAAATCCGACCACCAGAATGTCGTCACGCCCCGCAGATTCCAGCGCCTTGACCACACCGATGGCCATCGAGTCATTGGCTGCCATCACGCCCTGAATATCGGGGTTTGCCGTCAGCATGGTCGAAAAAACCTGGTTGGCTTCTTCGGTTTCCCAATGCGCAGTGCGGCTGTCGAGCAGGTCAAGCTTGTATTCCGCAACCGAGTCTTCGAAGCCCATGCGCCGCTGATTGGCATTGTCTGCACCGGGGTTGCCTTCGATGATAACGACCTTGCCACCCTCGCCCAGAGCTTTGCCCAACGCATCACCCGCCAGTTTCGCCCCGCCGCGATTGTCCGGGCCGACAAAAGCCAGTTCCACGCCCTGCTGTTCCTTTGCGCCTTCGTCCAGTGCGACGTCAAAATTGACCACAATGATTCCCGCTTCCATCGCGCGTTTCAGCGGGCGGACCATCGCCTTGGAATCTGCCGGGGCAACGACGATTGCATCGACGCCCTGCGTGATAAAGTTCTCGACCGCATTGATCTGGGATTCAAAATCCGTCTCGTTCTGCATCCCGACGGCAATCAGTTCATAGTCGCCACGCTCGACAGCGTGCGCCTCTGCCCCAACCAGCATGTTTTGAAAAAACTCATTGGCCAGCGACTTCATGATCAGGCCAACAACCGGTTTATCGTCAGCCGCCGCCATACCTGCGGACAATAGAATTCCGGTCGCTGCCGCAGCAGCGAATTTCATGAGCTTCATAAGAGCCTCCCTAGGTTTTCAGCTTGTTCGGAAAGGCAATCTTTCACGCCGATCCACCGTCTTTATACGAAGCCATCGAATCGCTTTTCTGTCAATATGAAACGTTTCATAATTGAATATTCAGGACCCGCCGAAAACACTTACCGCGCGTTTTGGAAAATTTACCTTATTATTTTCAAATGCTTATCGACTTTTCGCCACGCAGAGGATTTATGGCGACTAAAAACGATGGAACCAGAGACCCACGCTGAAGCGCAACGATGATTTTCGCAGCCGAAAGGCAACGGAAGCGTTTTCCGAACATTTCGTGAAAGCAATGATTCGCCATCGAAACCGTCGCTAAACAAGTGCTGAAACAACTTTGTTTTCTGGCGCCCGGAATCGCAGGTTTTGATACCGTTGCCCCGCGGTTGTGAACCGCCAAGCCGATCCAAGCAACGTTGATGATGCCTCGCTTTACAGTACGGGTGTGCACACTGTTTCAGCGCGACGCCCGGCAATTGTTTGAGAACGGAGGATCTCAAATTTCGAGGCCTGCATTTCGCCGGCCTGCAGTATTGAAAAAATGTATTCGTTTACATTTTTATGTAATCGTATACATTTTGAACAAAGAATCATCGAAACTGGGAGGAAAAACATGAAAAGGTTTGTCACAGCCAGTGCGATCGCAACTGCGATTTCTTTAGTGCCAATAATGACATACGCACAGTCGGAAGTGGTTGTTTGGGTTGCCGGGGAACCCGGGCAAACAAATGTCTACGATGATCTCGCCGAAGCCTATAATGCGCAGAATTCGGATGTTACGGTGACAATCGTCAAGAACTCTTCCGACCTGTTTAACCCCGCTTTGATTCCCGCCCTTTCGGCTGGCGAAGGGCCTGATCTTTTCTCGTTTGGAACCGGCCCGGGTCAACCGGCGGCCCTTATTGCGGGCGGCCTCGTCGCCGATCTGACAGATGCCTATTTCGCAAATGACTGGAGCAGCACAATCCCCGAAGGCATCGTGGTGCAGACATCAAGCGACGGTAAGCTTTGGGCCTTTGGGAACGAGGTCGAGACGACCGGTATGTTCTACAACAGGGCAATCTTTGACGAACACGGAATTTCCGTGCCCACCACATGGGCTGACATGGAAGCCGCCGTGGCGAAACTGCAAGAGGCGGGCTTTGATACACCCATTGGTCTCGGCGCTGCCGACAAATGGCCCGTGTCGCATTGGCAGTCCATGATGTTTGGTCGCTATGCAGGTCCCGAAGGTATCGAGGACGTTCTATTTGGCGACGGCGCATGGACTGACGAGCCCTTTGTGGCTGCCTCGGCAAAACTGCAAGAGATGGGCAAAGCGGGCTGGTTCGGACCGACACCGGTTGCAATCGGATATGGTGAACTGATGGACCGGTTTTGGGCCGGTGAAGTGCCGATGACCTTCACCGGACCTTGGGTGATCGGAGGCGGAACCGAGGCTGCAGGTGATCGCATCGACGACTTTAGCGTCTTCGCCGTGCCGCCACTTGAAGATGGCCAGAAAATCCACCCCACCAACTCTATCGGCAGTGGCTGGTACATTCGCGAAAGCTCTGACAACAAGGACGCGGCGATTGACTTCATGAACTACATGTTCGCGTCGCAAGAAGGCCGCGTCGCGCTGCTGAACGCCGGCACAGTTCCTGTCGGCCCACTTGATCAGGCGCTGAGCGAGGCCCAGATGCCCGCGTTGGCTGTAGACATCTGGAAAGCATCGGACGATCACGCAGCAAACGGATCCGTTCCGGCGTTTCTGGACACCATCACACCGGGAAGCCTGACCACGGTTTCTTATGATGGGCTGCAGGCCCTGCTTCTGGATGTCATGACGCCCGAAGAATTCACTGCGGAAATGCAATCCGCATGGGCCGCCGCGAAGGAAGCCGGTGAAATCATGCTGCCGGGTGGCATCGCCGAACGGTAAGGCCTTTCGGCAAAACGCCGGTCCATGGGCGCCGTGCCTGTGGACCGACGCACTCCCTAAGAACCACTCGCATAAGTTGAAGGTGGAGCCATGTTTCTCGACCCGGATTCCAAATTAGCGCAGCGCCTGAACCCTGTTCTGTTTCTGCTACCCGCACTGACGATCTACATCGTCTTTGCGATCTACCCGACCTATTCGGTGCTAGAATATTCCTTTACCAATTGGGACGGTATCAGCCCCGAACGGAATTTTGTCGGCTTGGAGAACTATCAAAAACTGTTCTCTGACAAGATCTTCTGGAAGGCCTTTCGGAATACATTTGTCTGGTCCGGCGTGATCATCGTTATCAATGTCGGTCTTGGCCTGGTGATTGCCGCTATGCTCGCGCGGGTTTGGAAAGCGCGATTGCTGATCCAGACATGCATCGTTCTTCCGGTCGTGATCTCTCCGATGGCGGTGGCCACGATCTGGCGGTGGATGTATCAGCCGACAGGTGTCATCAATCAGGTGCTTGAGAGTATCGGGTTGGGGGCTCTCGCCACCCCCTGGCTGGGTAGCCCCGATTTGGTGTTATACGCTCTGGCCTTGGCACATAGTTGGTCGACAATCGGGTTGAGCGTCATCATCTTCCTTGCCGGGCTTCAGGCCGTTGACGAGGACCTGTACGAGGCCGCGCGGGTCGATGGTGCAAATCCGCTGCAATCCTTCCGCTATGTCACCCTGCCCGCCCTGAGGCCTGTCACGGCTGTGGTCTTCATTCTGACACTTACGCAATCGTTCAAGGTCTTCGACATCGTCTGGGCCACAACTCAGGGCGGCCCGATCCGGTTCAGCGAAATTCTATCGACCTACATGTACAAACGCGGGGCGCTGGAAAACCAGTATGGCTATGGGTCGGCCATTGGCGTCGCGCTGCTGGTGATCGTCAGTATTGCAACGATCATCTACATGCAGATCCAGAACAGAGAGGATCGGTGATGGGACGCTGGATTCTGCTGTTCATTCTCGGCGTCATCGCTGTTGTGATGGTCTCTCCGCTCATTCTGACGGTATTCACATCGCTCAAGCCCACGACCGAATTGGTGAACCCGCCGTGGTATCCGCCGATCAGCCTGACCTTCGAGCATTATGCGCGCGTTTGGACCGATGGTAGCTTTAGCGTGTATTTCTTCAACACCCTGATCATCTCGGTCGTTGATGCTGTCGTCATGATCTTTATCGCCTCGCTTGCGGCCTATGCCAAGGTTTTCATGGAGTTTCGCGGCAAGGCGGTGCTGCAAATCCTGTTCCTGATTGGATTGATGATCCCTGTGACGGCCATTGTCCTGCCGCTGTTTCAAATCGTCCGGTCCTTTGGCCTTCTCAACACCCATCTGGGTGTCATCTTCGCGGACCTTGCCCTGGCCGTGTCGGTTTTCGTCTTCATGTTCTCATCGTTTTTTCAGGGCGTCCCCAAGGCGCTGCACGAAGCGGCCCGGATCGACGGTGCGACCGAGTTTCAGATTTACCGCCGCGTCGTCATGCCGATTGCCACACCCGCAGTGGTCACAACCGCACTGCTTGAGTTTCTCTGGAGCTGGAACGATCTGTTGCTGCGACTGCTTCTGTTGACCCAGGACGAAATGCGCACGCTGTCGGTGGGTCTGTTGAACTTTCAGGGGACCATGACCCGCGACGTGACCGGATTGTCCAGCGGTACCGTGATCATGGCGATCCCGGTCGTTCTTTTGTTCCTGTTCTTCCAACGCCACTTCGTGCGCGGCATGACCGCGGGCGCGGTGAAGTGAGGCGAAACATGTCGAAACCCCTTCTCATTCTAGATCAACACTTTCGCCAGTTGGAAGAATTATTCCGACCGTCTGCCTACACGGCCCTGGGCGAGCTTTGCGACATTCATGGTGGCGTAAACTGGGCGATGCCGCGGGCGGATTTTCTCGCACGGCTGCCGGACGCAGAGTTTGTCGCCGCCGCCAGGCCGGAGTTGAATCGGCAGGACCTGGATGCTGCCAAAAACCTACGCGCGGTGATCGAGGTTTCGGGCACCTTTCAAACCGGTCTCGACTATGATGCGTGTTTCGAGCGCGGTATCGAAGTGTTGTCTTGCGCGCCGGGATTTCGACGCTCGGTCGCGGAAATGGCGCTTGGTCTGATGATCGCAGGCGGTCGCGGCATCGTTGATGAGCACGAACGCTTCCGCGCCGGATCCGAAAGGTGGTTCAACGACAATATCGGCACGGATTTCTCGCTTTACGGTCAACGCATTGGGTTTGTCGGGTTCGGGTCCATCGCGCAGGAATGCGTACGCCTTCTTGCGCCATTTTCCCCAAAGATCGAAGCCTATGATCCGTGGCTGAAAGCAAGCGGAACAACGTTTGACGGTGTCGAATTCTGCGACTTGGAGCAAGTGACCACCAACAACCGCCTTGTCGTCATCGCGGCAACGCCCACCGACGAGAATTATCAGCTTGTATCCCGAACCCTTATCGAAAAGATGAAACCCGGGACGCTGGTTGTTGTGATCAGCCGGTCTCATCTCGTCGATTTCGACGCCCTTGTTGAGGCCGCCAGCGCTGGCCGCATTCGCGTCGCCAGCGACGTGTTCCCACAAGAACCGGTGTCCAAGCGCGCCGCGTTGCGACAGGTCGACAATGTCATCTGGTCGCCGCACCGTGCAGCTGCCGTGGAAGGTGGCCGCCACCCGATTGGAGACATGATCCTGCATGACGTCAAAGCGATTTTGTCAGGGGCCCCTGAACGGCGGCTGCAAGCTGCGTCTTTGGATACCGTAAGAAACATCATCCGTGCGCCATTGGCGGCCGGGTAAGGGAGGAAGAGATGGCTGGAGTTGAACTCAGGAACCTGTCCAAGGCTTATGGTAATGTCGAAGTGCTTCACGACATCAACCTGTCGATTGCAGACGGGGAATTCATCGTCTTTGTCGGCCCTTCCGGATGCGGAAAATCTACGCTGCTCAGGATGATTGCAGGCCTTGAAGAAGTGACCGGAGGCGATCTGATGATTGGCGGCAAACGCGCCAACGATCTGTCGCCGCGCCAACGCGACATTGCCATGGTGTTCCAGTCCTATGCGCTTTACCCGCAAATGACAGTGGCCGAGAATATGGGGTTCTCGCTCAATCTTGAGCGCCGTTCGAAAGATGAAATCCAAAACAAGGTGCAAGAGGCAGCCGATGCGCTGAAACTTGGCCCATTCCTTGACCGTAAACCGGGCCAGCTATCCGGTGGTCAGAGGCAGCGCGTGGCCATCGGTCGCGCCATTGTCCGCAACCCGCAGGTTTTTCTGCTGGACGAACCGCTTTCGAATCTTGACGCGGCGCTTCGTTCGGAAACCCGGGTGGAAATCAGTGAACTGCATCAGCGTATGGCAACAACGATGATCTACGTCACCCATGATCAGGTCGAGGCGATGACCATGGCGGATCGCATCGTGGTCCTGAACGGCGGCTATATCGAACAGGTCGGCAGCCCAATGGACCTGTACAACCACCCCGCCACCGAGTTTGTCGCGGGGTTCATCGGTTCGCCCAAGATGAACTTCGTCAAGGGGCGTTATGCTCAAGCCGTAGGTGCTTCAACCTTGGGCATTCGGCCCGAGCATTTTGCCGTCGGTCAGGCTGACGACGCATGGGAAGGCAAAGTGACTCTGGTGGAACGGCTGGGCCACGACACAATTCTATATGTGCGGGTTCCGGATGCAGGTGTTCTGACCGTAAGCCTTGATGGTCAGCAGAACCAAGATGTAGGAGACACCATCCACTTGCGACCCCAACCGGGATTCATCCATAAATTCAATGACCAAGGGCGGCCGATCGCCGCCTGAATCAAGTTGGAAGAAGATATGAGTTCAAAGCGTCCAACCGTCAAAGATGTGGCTCGCGAGGCTGGTGTCTCGATCGCAACCGTCAGTCGAGCCATGTCGCGCCCGGACGATGTGAAAGCCGCAACGCGCGAGCACGTGTTCGAGATCATGAAACGGCTGGGCTATCGGGCCAATCAGGCGGCAGGCGACCTGCGGCGTGGGCGCAGTAAAACCCTGCTCGTTCTGGTCTCTGAGATCACGAATGCCTTTTTCGCCGAATTCTTCAAGGGCATCGAAGAAGAAGCGCGCGCGCATGGTTACGTCCTTCTCATAGGCGACACCTCGGAAGACGCCGAAAGCGAGCGTGCGTTCTCGGACATGCTGTTGATGAACAAGGCTGGCGGGCTGATCCTGAACACAAACGGCTTTCTCGAGGATTTGTTGCCCAGCGACGCCAACGGCGTTTATTCAGGCCCGCCGGTCGTTTCTTGCGGCGGGCACAAAGAAATTGATCTGCCGACAGTGCGAACGGATGACGTCTTAGGCGGGCGTCTGGCCGCCGGGCACCTCATAGAACTTGGGCACCGCGATATCGCTCAGGTGTGTGGACCGCTACACACCAATGGGTTCGAGCGCCGCTATCACGGCTTTAACCAGACGTTGAAAAACGCGGGCATCCCACTGCAAAAAGACCGTGAATTGATGGGTCAGCTCTCGGTCGATTATGGTCTGGAGGCAGCCGAGCAATTGCTGGCATCGGGCAATCTGCCGACTGCGGTATTCGTTCACAACGATGAAACAGCCACCGGATTGCTGCACGGGCTGGTGCGCGCCGGAGTGCGGGTGCCGGAAGATATTTCTGTCATCGGCTATGATGACATGCCCTATGCCGCCATTTTCAACCCGGGCCTGTCCAGCATACGCCTGCCACGCCGCGACTGGGGACGTCTGGCTTGCCGAAAGCTCGTGTCGATCCTGAACGAAGAAGAAGGGGCCGACCAACCGATCATTATCGCCCCCGAACTAATCCCACGTGCAAGCACCGCCGCGCCACGAAACAACCGCTAATCGGAGCCTTTCATCATGATCCGCGCCGTCGTATGGGGCGAAAACGTCCACGAACAGACCAATCAGGTAGTCGCCTCGATTTACCCCCGTGGTATGCATGACTGTATCGCCGGCGCGCTCAACCAAGACCCGGAAATCGAAGCGACAACCGCAACTTTGCAGGAACCGGAACATGGTTTGCCCCAAAGCCGACTGGACGGAACGGACGTGCTGCTTTGGTGGGGGCACGCCGCACATGGCGGCGTCTCGGACCAGGTTGTAGATCGCATTTCAGATGCCGTTTGGGGAGGAATGGGATTGATCCTGTTACACTCGGCGCATTTTTCCAAAATCTTCAAAAAACTCATGGGCACGCCATGCTCAATAACCTGGCGCGAAGCTGGTGAGCGCGAACGCCTTTGGGTGACAGCCCCCGGACACCCGATCACGTCAGGGCTGCCGAACTATTTCGAACTCGAGCATGAAGAAATGTACGGCGAGCCTTTCAGCGTTCCGGACCCGCTTGAAACGGTTTTTGTCAGTTGGTTTCAGGGCGGCGAGGTCTTCCGGTCAGGCCTGACCTACCGCCGCGGGGCCGGTAACATCTTCTATTTCCGGCCAGGGCACGAAACCTATCCCACGTATCATGACGAGACTGTTCGACTGGTTCTCCGCAACGCGGTGAAATGGGCAAAACCATCCACAACACGCATCACCGATGTCCAAGCGGCGCCCAATCGAACGGTTGAAAACGCAATTGAACCTATCGAAGAACGCGGTCCAAAACTGCACTCGGACGGGGAAGATGGGTTTCGCTAAATGCGTCTTGTCGAGAACTTGACTAAAGCCAAGGTTGATCGCCTTTGCCCAACTACTCCGGATATCACTGTTGATGGCAACCGTACCCGCAAATGCTGAGGATGTGTGGCCGAATAGATCCTTGAGCCAAAGCCTGAACCTCTTTGGTTTGGCGAAAACAAGCCAGAAACACCGTTTCGGCCATTCTGGAACGGACTTCGTAACAGACTCTATCGGGTAACAGGTCAATGTCCGGTAGCGCTTTCATTGCTGCCGAGTCAGAAAAACCTCGGCGACGATCAGGTGCTTTTTCTTGGTCTCCGAATCCATCCGTATTGCCGTTTTACACATCATCGACCAGCGCGGATTTTGTGCAAGCCTGTCCAGATGTTTGAAAATGAAACGCCAATACAGGCCGTCCCAAACCTCTGCCCAAGGGCCTTTGCCCCAATGGCTCATCTTCCGGATATAGTTTGAACCCGAAAAATAGGGTTTGGTGGTCATCAGCCCACCATCGGCGTGCTGGCTCATGGCATAGGTGTTTGGAACCATGACCCAGTCATAGCTGTCCACGAACATCTCCATGAACCAGCGATAGACTTCATCAGGGTCGATCTCGCACAGGAACATAAAACCACCCAGAACCATCAGCCGTTCGATGTGATGACAATAACCGGTCTGCAGAATGCGCCCGATTGTGTCGTCAATCGGGTCGATGCCGGTGGTGCCATTGTAGAAAGAGGCGGGCATCTTGCGGCTGTGGCCCCAATGATTGGTGGTCCGCATCTCGACGCCAAGATGTTCATAGGTGGCGCGCATGAACTCTCGCCAGCCAATGATCTGTCGGATAAACCCCTCGACCGAATTGAGGGGGATATCCCGTGTCTGCGCGTGTTCAAGCGTCGCGTCCAGCACTTGTTTGGGCGTCAGCAGCCCGATGTTCAGCGCGGGTGTCAGAACAGCGTGCCAAAGCCAGCCTTCCCCTTCAACGATGGCATCTTCAAAATCGCCGAACTGACGAAACCGGCGTTCGAGGAATTGTTGCAACCAATCCGCTGCGGCCCCATGCGATGTCGGATAGTAAAGCCTGTCCAGCGACCCAGGCGCGTCCGGAAACTCAGAGATCACGCTATCCTTTGCAGCCTGGTCAACGGCGCCATGCGTGGGCCAATCAATCCACGGCAAACTGCCAAGCAGCGCTTTTGGAACCTTTTTGCGATTATCCCCGTCAAAGCTCCACCGGCCCCCCATTGGTTGATCGCCGTCCATCAAGACATCCAGACGACGACGCTGACTTTTGTAGAACTCGGCCATGAACCAACGTTTTCGGCCTGTGATCCACGCCGCGTTATCTGCACCTGTGTTCAGAAAGCCGGGCGATGGACGTATCTCCAGAGCGATACCCACAATCTCTGCGGCCTTTTCGACTCGATTTCGCGCAATGAAATCCACCGGATCCGCCATCACGACGCGATCAATCCCTGTCCTTGCCAGCCGCTGAAACAGACGTTTGCAAGCATCTGTCCGCATTTCATACGGGTAAATTTCGGCATTCAAACCTTTGGCGATCAAATCCTGCTGGAAACGCGCCATGCTGGCCCGATGGAGCCAGAGCTTTTGCTTATGCATCCGCGCGGGATACCTCGCGTCGCCAAAGAACAATGGATCCTCGAACAAAACCACCAGGTCCGGGGGCTCTGCAAAACCCGGATGATCGGTAAATAGCTGGTTGGGCAGAAGGATTGTGGCAATGGGCATGGTCGTTCCGGCACGTTCTGTTTAGAAGCGAAGTATGACACGCCGTACCTTTGGCAAATAATTGTTCTTCTTTTGCCCCGGTCGCCGCCGTTTGCGCGCGCCGGAACGATTCATCGCAACAAGTTCAGATTTGCCAGAATGGTTGGGATTTTCTTTTTCAAAGTGAAAAAGCCGGATTTTGCGTAGGGCCAGGCGACACTATCGTAATTGCGCCTCACCCGGTGCAGCGAAACACCAGCCTCGGCCAATTTGGGTTCGGCTCTGTCCAAACGCGTCCTTACGGGACCGATGGGTGGATAGGCGGTAGCGACGGTTCGCACCCCGATCTGTTGGGCGGCTGCAAGGATCGGTACACTCCAGTCATCGACGGGCTGAGGCCGCATGTCAGAGCTTGCCAGCATGCTGTTCAATGCATCCCTAGCAAATCCGAGCGTCGCCTTACCCATTGGCTGATGAGACCTGCCAACATCCCCAATACACCTGCCGGTTCGTGCGACATAAGATGTGCGCCGCATAAACGCACGACCTCGTCAACGCGTGTGTAGAGCTGGTCCAAATTAGTTTCGCAGAGCCACGTTTAAAACTGCAAAACGACGGCCAGTGCAGATCCTTCCTTTCAACCACTCGCCCAACTACCTCTCGGAAAAGGACGTCAAAATGAATATGTTTGCCAAGACACCCTGTTTCTCCTTGGCTTTGCTGACCGGCGCTGCGCTGGCCGATCCGTACATGGAAATGAGTATTCCCCTAGAATGGGCACAAACTGCGGCCACAGTCGCATCTCAAAGCTGCGCAGGTATGGGATTTGCCACCACAGTTACGGTCGCAAACCAACGCGCGTAGCCCCGCGTCCAACTGATACGCGAAGGCGCGTTTCCCCACACCGTTCACACCAGCAGCCGCAAAGCAATCACGGCCGCATCACGCCGCGAAGCGTCCTCGGTGATTGAGGCCCAAAATGAGCATGAACCTACGTTAGGTGCTGTCTTCAATTAATTCGGCCTGGTTACCCTCTCAGAGGACATCCCGATCGTTTACGAAGGCGCCGTCATCGGTTGCATCGGAATTGTCGGTTCTCTTGGTGAGGATGCAGATGGCAAGGAATTCGAAGACATCTGCGCCGAAGCGGGTATTGCGGCTATCAGTAAATATCTGAAGCCGTAGTCCAGGCCAGTTTGAACTGAGGGGCGTCCCTTGTTGCCCCTTCTCCCTACAACTTCTACAAGGTCTACTTTTGAATTAACCAGAGACTTTAGCGTAGTGTGGGAACAGAGCCGAGACGCCAGCTACATTTGACGATACGCTTTTCTCATAGATCAATCGTCACTTCACAAGCCAAGCCGCCTAAACGTTTCGATGCTCCGAGTTCTAGCTTCGCACCATAAGCAACCAACAAATCCACGGAAATAGACAGGCCCAACCCTGTTCCCGTTACAGAGGTGTCCAACCGACTGCCGGAACGCAGGACCTCATCTCGGGCACTTTCCGGAATACCGGGTCCATCGTCCTCGACGCAAAGTTCGATACCGCTGTCCGTGCGTTTCGCGGTGATTTGGAATGTTGCCCGGCTCCACTTAAGGGCGTTGTCGAGAAGGTTTCCGATCACTTCCTCGATGTCCTGAGGGTCCATTCGGACGCGAAGACCAGCCTCGCAATCCGAGACAAGCGTCTTCCCCTCGCGCTCTGCCATGACCGAGAACAGTCGGGACAGCCGTTCGACCGAATTCGATAGGTCTGTCCTGGAATGCGTCAACTCTCCGGTGTTTGATGCACGCATGCGCGCGAGTGAACGGCTAAGCTGCGCGTCTATTCGGGTCAGGGCCTCTTCCGCGGGCTCGGTATGTGCTCCGGCGTCTGCCAGTTCGGCCAATTCGTTTCGCAATATGGCCGTTGGTGTTTTAAGCGCATGCGCCAGATCCGCCGCCTGCCTTCGCGAACCGGCGACAATTTCGCGATTTCGATGCAGCAATTTATTGAGATCTTCCACCAAGGGGGAAACCTCATCCGGGTAGTCTTTGGGAACCAGGTCATCGCCCTGATCCCAGCGATGGGCCACATCGGCGCGCAATTTCCTGAGCGGGCCGACAATGGCGGACATCAGCAAAAGAGAACCGGCCACGCCGATCAAACCGACCAAGCCGAAGACCGGTAACAAGTTTCTTTGTGCAGCGCTGCGTTCGTTGATCAGTTGGCTTCTGCTTTCGGCGACTGTTACGCCCCACTCCGTCCCGTCTTCGAACGTAATCTTCTGGTAGACGCTGCGAATGGCCTCACCATCCGGGCCCATGGTGTTCCAAACGGTTGTTTCGCCACTTGCGCTTGGAGGTTCGGCAATCGTTTCATCGAAGAGCGAGGCAGACGTATAGATGGCCCCGGCACTGTCCGTTACTTGCCAATAGCGTCCCGAGTAAGGCGTGCCATAGGCCGGGTCGAACACCAATTGTCGCAAGGTTTCAGGGTCATCCGTGGTGGCGCTGAGACCAACGACAAGTTGGGTATGCCGGTCCTGCAACGCTCCGTCGAACTGATCCAGAACGCGCGTATTGATGTAGGAAAACACCACCAACGTACCAACGCCTACCGACAAAGCTCCCGAGGCGATACCACCGAGTAAGGCCCGTTGACGCAACGAGAGCATCAGGTTGGATCGATCATGTAGCCGCGCCCCCTGACGGTGGTGATCAAATCAGAGCCCAGTTTTTTGCGCAGGCGAGTAACGAATACGGCAATCGTGTTGGAATCTCTGTCGCCGTCATATTCGTAGATATGTTCGGACAACTCAGTGCGTGACACCATACGACCAATGTTATGCGCCAGATAGGTCAGAACTGCGATCTCCTGCGCGGTCAAATCGACAGGAATGCCTCCTACACTGACCCGACCGTTTCGTGTATCCAGTGAGACATCCCCCATTTCTATCACGGGGTTCAACTGGCCGCTTTGGCGTCGCAAGATGGCACGAACCCGCGCGGCCAGCTCGGGCATGTGAAACGGCTTGGTCATATAGTCATCCGCGCCGGCATCCAGGCCGTCGACACGTTCGCTCCAGCCGTCTCGGGCAGTCAGGATCAAAACCGGGGTTTTGACACCCGCGCTGCGCCATTCACGCAGAACCGAGATACCGTCACGCTCGGGCAGGCCAATGTCGAGGATGATCATGTCGTACGGTTCGGTCGACCCCAGATGCAGGGCATCCGTCCCATTATTTGCCACATCGACCACGCGGCCTTCCGCACCCAACAGCTTTTTCACTTGCTCGCAAAGCTGGGGTTCGTCTTCAGCAAGGAGTATTCGCATATCGAGAGACTATAGGTAAAGGGTCGTCAGCTTCACGCTATTTTTTACCGCCGCCTTTTCCGCCACCATTGCCGCCGCCATTACCGTTGCCATTTCCACCGCCGTTGCCGCCCCCGTTTCCGCCGCCATTGCCGCCTCCGTTACCGTTGCCACCGCCATTGCCGCCACCGTTACCATTGCCACCGCTGTTACCGTTGCCACCACCGTTGCTGTTGCCGCCGGCATTGCTGCGACCTGCGCTGTTTCCACGGGTGGCAGAGGCGCTCTGACCATTATTGCTTTTGGATTTGGTTGAATTGCGTGCGGCCTCGGAAATCTCGCGCCCGATACTTGAACGGTTCGAGACGACTGTGCCGGTTTGGGCATTTACGATCACACTGACGATCTTTCCGCCCGGCTTTTTGACCAGAATACGATAGTAAATCTTGTCCGTTTTGAATGCGCGCGCATCGACTGGCGTTCCACCGAAGGCTTTTTCCACGCCCTTGATGACACGGTTCAGCCGTATTGCGCTGCCGGACAACGTCGCCATGCGCAGTTCAGACTGTTTGAGTTCACGTGCGTCCGCCTCCGCTTGCCCTCCGGACAAGACGGTCAGCAAAGCCACAACCAGAAATAACACTTTGACTTGCATTACACCCTCAAACACAGTCGACGAAGACTATAAGGCCGGACATGAACCGATGATGAACAAGCAGTTAGCCCTGCGTTCAAGCGACCTCAAGTTTAATGCAGCCCAACTTTGTTGATTCGACCAGGGATCATGCTGCCCGGATACAGCGGCTAAGCTGTGAATGCTGACAGCCGTTGCTGTGAGTTGTGAGGAGATTGAGATGAAAACCACCAATTGCGGACTGCTGAAAGCCTCGACAATCGCAATCGCCTTGTTGGGCTCAACGGCCATTGTCGCCACTGTCGCAACTCCCGATTTTGCCTATGCCAAGCCAGGCAACGGCAATGGCGGCGGCAATGGCAATGGCGGCGGCAACGGTAATGGTGGTGGAAACGGCAACTGGGGCGGAAACGGCAACGGCGCTAAGGGCGACAGCGGAGATCGCAGCTCTGCTGGCAATAGCGGCAAAGGGGCCGACAAAAGCCGTGGCGGCAGCAAGGCCGGTAAATCCGGTCAGAGTAAAACAAAGTCTCAGTCTGCTCGGTCCGGTCAGAAGAAAGGCGGAGGGTTCTCTCTGAAGGACTTGTTCAAAGGGAAAAACAAAGCCCGCAAAACAGATTCCTCTCGCAAGGGCGCCACGACAACACGTGGAGCGCAAAAGGCCAAGGTGCAAAAAACGGTTCGCGAGGCTGTAATTGTGGAAGAGTCGAAGCGCCCCGTTTCCCGAACCAAAGGCAACCGTCTTGCAGCGCTACTTGGCGCTCATCCCTCGGAATTGGGCGCGCTTAACGCGGCCAATGCAAGCCCAACTGCACTGGCCAATGCCGCACCCAATTCACGGGTTGGCAGAATAGCCAAGTACCGAGACACGGTGCTGGCCGGTGAGCCATTGCGTGAGGAACTGGAAGAACAGTTGGAGGTTCTTGCAGGACTGGAACAACCAGACCGGTCAGTTCAAGAAATCGAGGATGATTTGGAAACCGCGCTGGGCGATGTTCAAGCCAACCGAGACAAGGTTGAAGAGCTTGAGCAGGCTTTGGACGACGCGGGCGGTACAAATCCTGACATCGAAGCACAGCTGGCAGAAGCCCAGGCCGCTTTGGACGACTCGATCGAGGAAGCCCAGGACCTAAATGACGAAAGACAGGCCGCCATTGACTACAACGAAGCTGTCGAAGAGGCGGAAGAACTTGCAGAGCTTGTTGAAGAGCAGGACCTGGCTGAACGTGAAGCCTTGGAAGCAGCCGCCAACAAACCGGTCACCGACGCGGTTGAAGCGCAGGTTAAATCGCTTCTTGGACTATGAACCGAAGCTGATTGCCCATTGTTGACCTCCACTCTTGGACGTACCGAAAGCCGGGACGGTCAAGGGCCTTTCGACGCATCAAGCGTTGGCTTTCGGCAATCGCGACGCGCACAAAGAAAATCCCGCCCCAAGATGGGACGGGATTTAGGTACAATTCCGATATTTAGGACGAAATCGAGAATTGTTCGGGGGTCAGCTGACTCGCCTTCAGACGTTTTGGTGAGCCTCGGATAGCCGCTTGTTTTTAATAATCTCTGTCAGTGCATTTTCGACAGGAGGGAAGCGACCATTGCTCGAATTCATCGTGGTTTGCAGACGCTCTTCAACAGATTTACCGGCGGTTCGCATCGCAGCAGCTCTGCTGTCGTCCTCAGTCACAAAGGCAGGCTTGACCATCTTATTCCCCTTGTTTCCACCAAACGAACTAGGTGTCGTTCGATCCAACTCGATCACTATGCCCAAGCTTGGTTGAACGCATTGAGAATACATTGTTCACCTTCGGTTAATGTTGTTTACGAGACAAAAACAAATGAATTGTCTGGCCGTGCGACCTTGCTATTGCCCCTTCCGGTTTGACGATTTGGAAGGTCGTTAGGTGAGAATGTCGTGCGAAACAAACCAACGCGGTAGAGCACAAATTGCCATCGACAAGCCATTCTCCGCCTATGGGTTGGTTAAATCCGGACGGAGATCATAACTGGGATATGACGCCAAAGGAGGCAAAAAATGATGAAAACGGCATTGGGATTCGCGGCGACGTTATTCATCGCTCAGACCGCGCCTGTTTCGAGCGCGAACTTCGACGCTCATTCTCACAATCTTAAACATATTATCGATATAGACACGGCACTGCAGCCCGTTCTCGTTAAATCCAAAGCAAAACATTGCCCACCGGGATTGGCCAAGAAAGCGGTTCCATGCGTACCGCCAGGCCAAGTCAAACGGTATCGGGTTGGGGATTACATCTATGATGGGTATGTGCGTATCGACAATCCCAGCCGATATGGACTGCGGCGAAACGGCTATTATGTGCGTGCCGGAGACTATGTGTATCAGGTGAACCGAGAGACACACGAGGTGTTGAACCTGATAGGTGCCATAGCTAATATCCTTAACTGACTGTCTTCTTCACTGACTAAGTATGCTCGGTTATCTGCCGTTTCGACGCAAACCGAAAACGGGGCAATAGACTCGAACGGGATACTGGCCCAGCTTTAAGAGTTCTTTGGGGTTCAGGTGATCCAGGGCCCCGCGCTCGGCCAAAATATTGATCAGATCAACGCACCATTCATCGATCTCTACATCATCGCGGTCTGAAAGACGCTTAACCCATTTTCAATGGCCGGTTCTCCAATGCCCACTCCAAACGGAATTACAAAGATGGTTATTGGAGCCAATCGCAGCGCTCTGCACAAGACTCCCCGCCATGTCAGGACGAACCTACGGTTTTCATAACATATATTGGGCGCAGCATTTTTCTAACCATGATAAAGGTAGGGTTCAAAGCGCAATGCCGGTCAACCCTTATAGTGGTTAGAAAACGTCACGAACTACAGTACACACACCATCGTTCGAACGATTGCAGGCAGGCTGGCATTGGATTCACTGAACACGGCAAACTGGGCGAACGACAATCAGGTCCTAAACGAGAAAATTGGAACGACCGCTGATTTAGACATTTTGGCTCAAAAACTCGGGCTCCCCAATGCGCTTCACTCTTCGTCAAACGAGACAATCCGTGCGTTTAGGTCAAACCTGAGAAGTGCAATTTTGAACCCCGCACAATTTATGGATCTGAACATTGATATACAATTGCAGAGGCTTGAAGCCTTGCCAAACCGGTCTTTATTAAGCCTGCGCCGCTGGCATTTGATTCGGCTGATCGCAATCTCCGCGTTGTCGATATTGAGCGATAAGCGCGAACCGACTCGCGTGAATACGTGCCCCGGCTCCGATTGCGGCTGGCTGTTTCTTGACGAAACCAAAAACGCCCGGCGCAAGTGGTGCATCATGGAAACCTGAGGAAACAGAGCCAAAGCCTCCCGCAACTACGCTGCCGGAATCAAACAAAACAAAGAGCTTAGCTCAAATGCCTTCGCGGCGAGCGATGGAGAGAAATAGGCTTAACTGATGTCTGCAGAGCAGAGACTTGCACAACATTAAGGTGCTGCGGTGAAGCAATTGAACCAGCATTAACGCTGGTTTTCTGACGCTATGTTAGATAAATAAGCCCACATTCACGAGAAGCGTTGCTATGAAAATCGGTGAGATCGTCGAAAAATCAGGTTTGACGGAGCGAATGCTGCGCCATTACGAGAGTCTTGGGATCATTGCACCAACAAAGTCGGCAAAGGGTACGCGACTATACAGCGATGCCGACTTATCGGTTGCGCGCTTGATTCATCGGTTGCGATTGCTGGATATCGGTTTGGACAGCCTCTCGGAAATAGCGCAAGAGCGCCTGAAACATCAGACCGGTGATGAGTCGGCATCATCTGTTGGGGGGTTGTTGGATAACCTTGCCGAGTTGCTTTCTGAGAAAGCGCAACAGGCTTTGGAACTCAGGTCTGAAATTGTCGAAGCATCCAAGACAGTCAGTAAGTGCCAGGGTTGCAAGAACGTTCCGGCTTCGGAGACTTGCCCGGATTGCCCGATGAATGATGTGGTCCATCACAATTCAGTGGCCGCGATGGTCTGGAAGTAGTCAGTAACGATACACCTGACCGACAATACGCCACCTGCATTCAAATTTTGTATTTTCGTGCAAGCCGCAAGACGCGAGTCGTGGTTCTGGAAACTCGATGCCGCCCCTGGAGGCCGCTTGGACCCCAGACCATGACGCCATTTCGGTCTCAAGACCCTCTGGTGTAAGCCACTTTGTGAGGTGGAACTGTGGGATCTCAATGCGCAGCCCCGGGAACCTGAAACCTTTATATCCGCTGACAACCCACTTTCGCTCCGTCTCCCAAAATGGGGAAATCGCTTCAAAGACGGGCGCATAGGCCTGAGTTACCTGATTTGGCAACTCTGCCACTCCCCATGAAAAGACAGCGAAAATCCCGCCGGGCCGCAAGACCCTTCTTACCTCATGAGTATGTTTTTGAAGATCAAAGTAGTGAGCCGCTTGCATAGAAAATAGAAGGTCTACGCTGCTTGCCGAGTACGGTAACGCCTCTGCACGGCACTTTTGCACGGGGACGTATTGCAACGACTTGCATGGCGGCGCGGAATCGGTCGCGATGACCCGGCTAAACATTGGCTGCAAGTATGCGGAAAACTCGGCTCGACCGGCTCCACATTCCACACATAAGTCTCGTTTGAAGGGCAAAGCAGCAAGCCACCGCAAGAACTCTGCGGGGCCTGGCTGCGTTGTGTGATCCATATCCTAGTTGATCATTGCGAGGAACTTTTGATGTTCGCCCTCATGCATCGTATGACTCAGATCAGGCTTAGGAAACTGCCCGTTCGTTGCGGCAGCGAAGTAGGCTCCGTAGGCACGTTGCATCTCGCCCCATACATCGCCGAAAACCTCTCGCTTTGGCGGGATAGGAAAGACCGAGCACCCGATGATATCGCTCGATACATGGAAAATCCCGTGCGCGTGGGGGCCAGATCCAAGGCTGGCCACGGCCACAGGTAGGTTTTCATAGCACCACTTCGTAAGCTCAACAGATGTATGCTCGAAGAGCGCCGCGAAAATACCAGCATCAATCGAAGCCTTCACCAATTCGACAATCTGGGCGGCTTCTTCGGCCGTTCGTCCTGCGGGAGAATGACCAGAGTTCATGACAGCACGTTCACCTTGAACACCAAAATGACCAACAACAGGTATCCCAGCATCTACGATTGCTCGGATGTGATCTACAGTTCCAAGAGAGGGTTCGATGTGGACCCCGTCAGCACCAAGTTTCACGACTTTTGCTGCGTTGCGCACTGACTCTTCAATCGAGATACAGGCCGTTGTGTTCGGCATGTTGCAAATGATGAACGGGGACGACGCGCCTCTGAGAACACCTTCCAGCATGTAGAGTTGTTCTTCGAAGTCGACCGTTGCCATGGACGGATGGCCCATAAGTCCCATGGGTCCTGGACTGCCGCAGCACAGAAGGTCCATTCCGAGCTCTTCTGCCATGACTGCACTTGGCGTGTCATGGCACTCCATGCCGACGATACGCTCGCCTTTTTGTACTTTTTCGGCGAGGTGCTTCAGTCGTGTCTTTCTGCGCATTGTCTTAGTTCCTCCCACTGCGTCTTAATTTTTGGTGAGAGTATTATCTGACATTAATGTTAGATTCGCAATCCTAATGGGAATATAAGGCCTATGACGCGAAACCTGAACTTCATAATCCAATCATGGCCGTATGGATTGCGCTCTCGCGTCTCCAATTCGAAGAGCGCACGGCGACACTAACCCCGACTGGCTCATGAGGCAGAGCGCAACGAAGCTCAGCTTCTATAATCTGCTGGCCGCACCACTATTGTCGAATAGCATTGCCTCGCCCCCATCCGCGTTCGCCACGTGGCAGATCAGCAGGAACAGGCGCCTTCGGCGTCTGATCTCCAAATCAGCCCTGATTTTCCCAAAAGGAAGTCAGATCAATAATTTCGGTCTGGAAGCTGGATAAAGGGAGTGAGACGAAAATGGCAAGGTTCTGTCGCTGGTGGCAGAACTATGTTTCGCCAGACAAAGCTGTGGAACGTCACTGTTTTCTGACTCAATCGACTTCCAAAACCTCAACAAATGGGTAAACTGCGTCATCCAATTCTGACCCAAACGTCCAGCAATTCTGACCCAACATAGACAACCGCCATTCACTAGCGCTGCGGCTAAGGTCCGCGTTGAGCCAATAGGAGATCTCTCAGATTTTCGCTGCGAGCGCGCGAATCACGAAAATCGCTGCAGATGCTCGGTTTAGGACGCCGCGTGGTGGAAGAGATCGCTGCCATTCGTTCATGGCGCAGCGAACATCTCGACGGCAATTCTCACATGCGTGACAAAGCCACCTGTCGTCAGGAAGGCACCAATGGCTGCTGTCAGTCTCAGTGAACAAAGCAGAGCGTGTCGAAGTCTTTTCTCCATGAGGCCACCTCCTGACCCGCATCGTCGCCGTTAAGGCCACGCTTTATCAGCCCGGCAAGCTGACTTACATCGGTCGTCGTCATGCCCCAACGGACCAGTTCTGGCGTGCCAATGCGCAACCCGTTCATATCGCCGTCAACCGCAGCCACAGGCAGTCCGATGCCGCAGGCAAGGAACCCATTCGGGCGCAGTTTCTTCGACGCCGCCTGACCGCCACCAAAGGGTTCGGCCAATACGGCAAACTGGTGGGAGTTCGTAAATCCATCGGCCCCTGCAAAGACCGGAACCCCCTCAGAGTCCAATGCCGCAGCCAAGGCTTGCGACATTGCGATCATCTCCTTGGCATAGGCTTCCCCGAAGTCGCGCCAATCCAGCATGGTCACCGCCAGAGCAGCCGTCTTCGCAGCATCGAAGTTGGCAGTCATCCCGGGGAACGCGATGGCATCCAGCGCCTTTGCTATCTCGGCATCGTTGGTGACGATCAGTCCGCCAGCCGGCCCCCCAAGGCTTTTGTAAGTGCTCATCGTCATGAAATGCGCGCCTTCCTTCAGCGGGTTCGACCATGCCCGCCCGGCGATGATCCCGCATTGATGGGCCGCGTCGAACATGACCTTGGCTTCGACCTCGTCCGCAATTGTACGGATGTCGGCCACTGGGTGCTCAAACAGGTTCAGACTGCCGCCGATGGTGATCAGCTTGGGTCGTTCGGCCCGGGCCAATACTCGAAGCTGATCCAGATCGACCGTGTAGCCATCTGCATTTACCGGAGCCTCGACCGTGCGCAGGCCGTAAAGCCCAGCACAGCCCGCGATATGGTGCGTCACATGCCCGCCTATCGACGCAGGCGGCGCAATAATCGTGTCACCCGGTTTGCACGTCGCCATGAATCCGTAAAGGTTCGCGATCGCGCCAGAGGGCACGCGGACTTCAGCAAATCTGGCGTCGAACACCTCGGCGGACAGCTGGGCGGCGATGACCTCGATCTCTTCGATCGCTTCCAATCCCATTTCATACTTGTCACCGGGATAGCCCAAGGACGGGCGCGAACCGATACCTGACGACAAGAGCGCCTCTGCCCTGGGGTTCATGACATTGGTCGCCGGGTTGAGGTTGAAGCATTCTTCCTCGTGGATCACACGGTTCCGTTCTGCGAGGTCCTGAACCCGGGCCAGAAGATCGGCCGAGGTATTGGACGCAGTCTGGTTGGCAATATCCTGAACCAGAGTTTCGCTCGTTCCGGGAACCCAGTTTCGCTGTGCAAGTATCATCCACCATCCTCCTGTTTGTGCCAATCTGGCGCCCAAAGCGTGACAGCGCAAAGCAGATTTGCTATTTCTTGGCGTAGAAAAACTAAGGCTAAAAATGAGTGTCGCCCCCAAACGTCCGAAAGGACCACCACTGAACGCCATGCGGGCCTTTGAAGCCGCTGCGCGGCACGTCAGTTTTGTCGCGGCTGCGGATGAGCTTTGCGTCACGCCCGGTGCGATCTCTCAGCATATCAAGACTCTTGAAGATTGGGCAGGCACGTCACTCTTTCGCCGAAACGCTCAAGGAGTTGTGCTAACGAAGGCCGGAGCATCGCTGGTCTCGAGGTTCACATCTGCCTTTGACGCTTTGGCGGATGCAACGCGCGCCTTGCGAAACCTTGGACCGGACGTGGATTTTCACATCGCAGCCCTTCCCTCTGTCGCTCAGCTTTGGTTGCCGAAAAGACTGAGCAAGATCAGAGCACACTTCCCCATGATCAACTTCTCGGTCACGGCCATGGAAACCCCGCCGAGCCTGTCGAGAGAACTGTTCGATCTGGCGATCTTCTTCGATGTGCCGGATGGATCCCCCGATCAGGTCGCGATTTGTGCCGATGAGATTGTTCCCGTGTGCGCACCTGCGCTTCTGGAACGGGGCGCAGAGTTCGAGACAGCGGCGCTTCTGCACGACCAGACATGGGCAGATGACTGGGCCGTTTGGTCAAAGGCAACAGCCACGCCCACAAGCGATCCGACGCGCGGTCCGAGGTTTTCCCTTTATAGCCTTGCGGTAGAAGAGGCCAAAGCCGGTGCCGGCGTCTTGATCGGGCATCTTTGCCTGATTGAAGACGCCCTGGCGAACGGAGCGCTGAAACCTGCCAGCGAACGCACCTGCCATACCGGGCGTCATCTGTGCGCTCAACTACCTAATGTTGGCAAGCGGAGGCCCGAATCCGATCAAGTCGTTTCGCTGCTCTGCTAGAATTTTCAAAACCCGCCCTTCGAACGCTGTGCGGCATTCGGGAGGCACGGGCTCAGACCGGCCCAATGCTGCCACGGCATTTCCCAACGAACAAGCAACCGGACAACGGCCGTTCTAAACGCCAGTTAGAGTCAGGTGTCAGCGCGATGCTGATGTCTGGGCTTGGAGGGAGGATTGGAGGACCTAATATGCCAAGAGGCCAACTTCCCGCAGTCACCCCGAAACGCAGAGCCTGGAACAGGGCCCGGACCGTCCGCCAGAAAATGTCGCTGCTGCCGAAACAGGTCTGGGCGAGCCACGCGCGGCTCGAACTGGCGCGTAATCTGCGCGACCTTGCGCTGTCCAACGTGGCCGTCGACAGCAAGCTTCGCGGATGCGATTTGGTGAAACTGTGCGTCAGCGATTTGGTCAGAGATGACGGCGTTCGCGAGAGTGTGTCTGTGACCCAGAGCAAACCCGGCGACCCGTTCAGTTTGAACTCTCGGTAAACACTAGGGATACCATTGACGCATGGGTCAAATCGCCGGGCATGATTGATTACCGTTTCGATTTCCCAGCCGGTTTCACGACCGCCGCCATTTCTCAATCCGCCAATATGTCTGACTTTCGCGGGATATGTGCGCATGACCAAAGCTCAACGACCGCCAAAGCCAAAACCCATGCCGCACACCCCAGAGCCGGACCGCTACGAGCGGATGGTGTATCGGCGATGTGGGCGGTCCGGTATTAAACTCCCTGTTGTCAGCTTGGGGCTGTGGCACAATTTCGGTGCAGACTCACCGCACGAAAACAAGCGCGCCATGTGTCGTGCAGCGTTCGATCATGGGATCACTCACTTTGATCTGGCGAACAACTACGGTCCACCACCTGGTTCAGCCGAAGAGGCATTTGGCGAGATCCTCAAAACGGATTTCGCGGGTTACAGGGATGAGCTGATCATTTCCTCCAAAGCAGGCTACGACATGTGGCCGGGACCTTACGGAGAATGGGGGTCGCGCAAGTACATGATTGCGTCCTGTGACCAATCACTCGCGCGCATGGGGCTTGATTATGTCGACATCTTTTATTCCCACCGCTTTGACCCCGACACCCCGCTCGAAGAGACAATGGGTGCCTTGGATCATATCGTACGGTCGGGTCGCGCGCTCTACGCCGGTATCTCGAGCTACAACTCCCAACGCACGCGCGAGGCGGTGAAGATTCTCAACGATCTTGGGACACCTTGTCTGATTCACCAGCCTTCTTACAATCTGCTCAACCGTTGGGTGGAGCGGGACGGTTTGCTCGATACCCTTGACGATCTTGGGGTAGGATCGATTGCCTTCACGCCCCTGGCACAAGGCATTCTTACGTCGAAATACCTGCGCGATATTCCGGATGGCAGCCGTGCCACACAAGGAAAGTCGCTGCTCGATGGCATGATCAACGAGCGATCTCTGGCAAGTGTCCGTGCTCTGAACGACATGGCCGAAGCTCGTGGTCAGACTCTGGCGCAAATGGCTCTGGCCTGGGTGCTCAGAGGTGGGCGCGTGACCACCGCACTTATCGGCGCGTCCCGGCCGGAACAGATCGTCGACTGCGCAGGCGTTGTTGATAATCTCGACTTCAGTTCTGACGAGTTGAAAAAGATCGATGAAATCAGTTCGGAAGAAGATATCAATTTATGGGCAAGGTCGTCAGAAACAGAATGACCAATCTTATAATTTCTAATACCCGAGAACATTTGGAACTTGAGGTCATTGGCGGCTGCAGCTTCTGCAGCTCGGCTAAATAACTATCAAGACCAACCGGCCCAATCCGGACGTTGTCCGCAACTCGAAGTGCTGCGGCGCAGAGATCTTCAAGATAATTTTTGATCCAATTGCATGTTCTTTCTGCTCGCACAGGCGCGACGGGCTGTTAACGGACTGCGGACACTTCTCTTTTCCGTTGTGCATCCCGGACCAGCGCCGCAAGCCGATAGAAGCCGTGTGCCATTTTTGTGTAGGGCGTCAGCAGGAAGAAGGTCAGGACCGATC
>NZ_JBQFZQ010000003.1:0-336995 GCF_056542325.1 Ruegeria sp. AD6
GCTTCGGCTTCGGCTTCGGCTTCGGCTTCGGCTTCGGCTTCGGCTTCGGCTTCGGCTTCGGCTTCGGCTTCGGCTTCGGCTTCGGCTTCGGCTTCGGAAGTCAGGTCTTCGCTGGCGTCGTTCTGGTCAACAGCCGCGTCATCAGATTCGACAGTTGGATCGACAGTTGCGCCTTCGGCTACGTCGTCCGATTTCGGGGTTTCCACCGGTTCCTGATCGGTTTTCTTTTTGCCCGCCACCGTCACATTCCCCTTATCGATTCTAAAATCACCAGAACTACAGACTGGTTCAAGTTAATCTGCACCCGGCTCGCCCTCAACCCGCATCGCATGTTTCACAAGCTTTTTAACGGCTTTGCGCATTTTTACGGGCGTCGGCTCTTTGGCGATCTTCAGGCGCGTGTAGCCCAAGGATTTAAGGGGTTCCGCCGTTGCCTGGCTGATCGCGGCCAGCCAAAGGGGCGCGGTTCCGGCCCAGATGTCGGCAAATTGTCGCGCGGTCCGGGGTGAGAATATCGGCGCGATGATTGGCCGATCTGCGTTGCAAACCGCCAAAGCCTCGGCGCTCAGCGGTCGCAGATGTTGCTGGTAAACCGCCTGTTCCCGCGTTGTGACACCCAGTTCCGTCAAACGCTCGGCCACGTTTCCACGGCTGTGTTCGCCGCGCAGATGCAACAGCGGGCTGTGCGGCCGGATCTGTAGCAGGGCGGCCACCAGTTCCTCGGCCGTGCCGCCAACCATCTGCGCCGCCCAGCCTGCACCTTTGGCGGTGCCGGTCGTGGTCGGACCCACACAATAAGCGGGCAGATCGCGGCTCACCCCCATCGATGCCGCCGCGTTCACCGCATTGGCTGACGAGAAGATAAGCCCCCGCACGTCGGATGTTGAAACCTGCACCGGCAGCGGTTTGATTTCCAGAATGGAGGAATGGATGACGGTCACCCGTGATCTGGTGCGGGTCGGCAGCTGCGCCACAAACCTCTCCGAGGCAGCGCGCGGGCGTGTCATCAACAAATACAACGATCGGCGCCTTTGGCCTTGGGATTGTTTGCATCCGCGCAGGGTGATACCCCGCTTGCCAATTATGATGCAACGGATCGTGCCAATGGTGCAAACACTTACCGTCCTTGGATTGGAAAGCAGCTGTGACGATACTGCCGCCGCCGTGGTGCGCCAGACAGAGGGCGCACAGGCCGAGATTCTGTCCTCGGTCGTGCATGGCCAGACCGAGCTGCACAGCGCCTATGGAGGCGTCGTGCCCGAGATCGCGGCACGAGCCCATGCCGAGAAGCTGGACACCTGTTTGGTGCAGGCGCTTTCGGCTGCGGGATTGGGTCTGGGCGACATGGACGCCATTGCCGTGACCGCTGGGCCGGGTCTGATCGGCGGGGTCATGTCCGGCGTGATGTGCGCAAAAGGAATCAGTGCGGCCACCGGTCTGCCGCTGATCGGCGTCAATCACCTGGCCGGGCATGCGCTGACCCCGCGCCTGACCGATGGCGTATCATTCCCCTATCTGATGCTGCTGGTCTCGGGCGGTCATTGCCAATACCTGATCGCCCATGGCCCCGAGGCGTTTACCCGCCTTGGCGGCACCATCGACGACGCTCCGGGAGAGGCATTCGACAAAACCGCCCGCTTGCTGGGCCTGCCGCAGCCCGGTGGTCCTTCGGTCGAGGCCGAGGCGCGCTCGGGCGATCCCAAGCGGTTCCGGTTTCCGCGCCCCCTGTTGGATCGGCCCGGATGTGACCTGTCTTTCTCGGGGCTCAAAACGGCGCTGATGCGGATGCGCGATCAGATCGTGGCGGAAAAAGGCGGGCTGACCCGGCAGGACCGCGCTGATCTGTGCGCCGGGTTCCAACAGGCGGTTGTGGATACGCTGGCCGAGAAAACCCGTCGCGCGATCGGTCTGTATTTGGAACAAAACCCTGCCAATCCTGTGATCGCAGTGGCCGGGGGTGTGGCCGCAAATTCCGCCATTCGGGCCGCGTTAGAGACTGTTTCTTCCGAACAAGGCGTTTCGTTCACTGCCCCACCGCTGGCCTTGTGTACCGACAACGCGGCGATGATCGCCTATGCCGGGCTTGAACGCTTTCGCACCGGCGCGCAGGATGGTCTGGACCTGACCGCACGTCCACGCTGGCCCTTGGATCAAACCAGCCCGGCGATGCTGGGCAGCGGCAAGAAAGGGGCCAAGGCATGAGCGTTTCAGTACTGGGCTCTGGCGCATTCGGAACCGCCCTTGCGATTTCTCTGGCAGGCAACGGGCCTGTCACCTTGTGGTCGCGCGACGCAGTGCAAGCCCGCGCCATGCAGGAGACGGCCGAGAACGCACAACGCCTGCCCGGTGTGCCTTTGCCGCCCCAGATCACGGTGACGGCGCAGATCGATCAGGCGTGCCAATCGGATTTGCTGTTGGTCTCGGTGCCCATGCAGCAATTGCGTGCGGCCTTGACCCAGCACCGAACGGCATTGACGGGCAAAACTCTGGTCGCCTGCTGCAAGGGGATTGAACTGTCCACTGGTCTTGGCCCGGTGGCGGTGATCCGTGAAACCGTCCCGGATGCCCAACCAGCTCTGCTGACCGGGCCCAGCTTTGCCGATGACATCGCGCGCGGCCTGCCTACGGCGCTGACATTGGCCTGTGCAGACGCCGCTGCGGGCGAATACCTGCAAGCCCGGCTGACCACTGCGAATCTGCGCCTTTACCGCACCACTGACACCACCGGGGCCGAGTTGGGCGGCGCGTTGAAAAACGTCATGGCCATCGGCTGCGGCGCTGCTATCGGGGCAGGGTTGGGCGATAGCGCACGGGCTGCCCTGATCACCCGCGGTTTTGCCGAGATGCAACGCTTTGCCGCCCAGCGCGGGGCGCAACCGGATACGTTGATGGGGCTGTCCGGGTTGGGCGATCTGGTGCTGACCTGTTCATCCGAACTGTCGCGAAACTATCGTTTTGGCCTGTGTTTGGGTCTGAATCAGCCGTTCGACAAGACCACAACAGTCGAAGGTGTCGCCACGGCCCGCGCCATGGCCAAGATCGCCAAGGCCGAGGGGCTGGACATGCCAATCAGCACAACGGTGGCGGAACTCAGCGACGGTGCCTACAGTGTAGCTCAGGCGATTCAGTCCCTGCTGGGTCGGCCGCTTAAGGAGGAATAGAATGCTCATCGCCCTGATCGCCAAAGACAAAGCTGGCGCGCTGCAAACCCGTCTGGACAACCGCGCGGCCCACCTGGCCTATATCGAGGAAACCGGCGTCGTCTCGCAAGCCGGGCCACTGTTGGAGCAAGAGGACATGATCGGGTCTCTGGTCATTCTGGATGTCGAGGACATGGCCGAGGCCAAAACTTGGGCCGAAAACGATCCCTATGCTTTGGCGGGGCTGTTCGAGTCGGTCGAGTTGATCCCCTGGAAACGGGTGATCGGCTGATGGCGTATTGGCTGTTCAAATCCGAACCTTCGACCTGGAGCTGGGATCAACAGGTCGCCAAGGGCGATGCGGGCGAAGAATGGGATGGCGTACGCAACTATCAGGCACGCAATTTCATGCGGCAGATGGCCGTGGGGGATCGCGGCTTTTTCTATCATTCGCAAAAGGACAAGGCGATTGTCGGCATTGTCGAGGTCTGCGCCGCAGCCCATCCCGACAGCACCACCGATGACGAACGCTGGGAATGTGTGGACATCAAGGTGGTGCGCCCGTTCGCCAAGCCCGTGACGCTGGATCAGATCAAAGCGGATGAGCGGTTGGCCGAGATGGTGCTGGTCAAAAACTCACGCCTGTCCGTGCAGCCTGTCAGCGATATGGAATGGGTTACAATCTGTGCTCTGGGCGAAACCCAAGCGGATTGAAGGTAAAAAAGGGAAGGCCCTGCACGGCGCAGAACCTTCCCTACCCCACGTGCTCCCTACTCACCACACGTGTATCGAAAATCTGGTTCTGACCGTCCTGGTCTCTGAATTGACCATAGCCCGATCCGCGACCGCGTTTCAAACGGCAAGTCCTTAGAATCCAATTCAAATGCAAAACGCCCGCCTTGGGGACAGGCGGGCGTTTGTAATCGTATTGTGCGGGGATCAACCGTAAACGGATTCTTTCCCGAAATGCTTGGTCAGCATGTAATAGACGACCGCGCGGTATTTGTTGCGCTCGGACATGCCATAGGTTTCCATGGCCTTGTTGATCGCTTCCATCAGCTCGGGACCGTCGGACAGGCCCAGTTTCTTGATCAGGAAGTTGTTCTTGACGGTCTCAAGTTCACCTTCCTGGCTGGCCGCCACTGTCGACGCATCCGCGTCATAGATCGCCGGACCGCAACCGATGGTGACCTTTGTCAGCAGGTCCATATCGGGGTCCATCCCACATTTGCCTTTCAGATCTTCAGCGTATTTGGCGATCAAATCGTCGCGTTTGCCCATGTCCCATTCTCCTTAATCCGTTGTCACGGCACTTTTCACCGATGCCCGAGAGACTAGCCTTGCAATGAGATTTCCCAAAAGGGAAAAATCACAAGGTTTCCCCCTAGGCCGAACTTTGCGGAACGCCGCGAATTGATTTTCGTGGATTTTTTATTTAACCTTTTTGTTAATTACGAATCCCGGAGGTCCCGATGCCCGTTTCCCTACCCAATGAAACCACCGCATATCGATCCGCTCGTAACGCGCTTCTTTCCGCCGAGCGGGACCTGAGAGCAAAGGTTGAAGAGGTCGCGGCCTTGCGCCGTGCTCTGCCTGTCGGGGGCAAGATCCCAACCGATTACGCGTTCCGAAATCTTGCCGGCGAGGCCGCACCGATGTCGTCGCTGTTTGGCGACAAGGATACGCTGATCATCTATTCGCTGATGTACGGACCGGATGCGGAACGCCCCTGCCCGATGTGTTCGGCCTTTCTGGATGGGCTGAACTCTCAGATCCATCATCTGGCGCAAAAGGCATCGGTTGCGGTGGTGGCGCAGAACACGCCCGAAAAACTGTCGTCCCTCAAGGACAAGATGGGTTGGAATGCACTCCTGCTATATTCCGCGCTGGGGACGCGGTACCAGAGCGACTATCTGGCCGAGACCGACGGGGGTGACCAGCTTCCCATCCTGAATGTCTTTCAGCGCCTTTCGGACGGAATTCACCATTTCTGGAGTTCCGAGCTGTTCTTTGAACCCAGCGATTGGCATCCCCGGCATGTGGATGCGGCGTGGCCGTTGTGGAATGTTCTGGATTTCACACCACACGGCCGCGGAGATTTCATGCCCTCCCTGCGCTAAGACGGCGGGAGGGCTAGCGGCAATAGCCCCAGCCGGGCCCCTGAAGGTGAAAATGATCGGCATGTAAGCGGTTGAAATCAGGGCCGAGTACCACGCGGAACCAATCGCATGCGCCGCGCCAGATCTGACGCAGAAAATCGGCCTCAGGGCCGGGTTCGATCCAGTCGTCCAACAGGTTCAGCACCCGCCCGTCGGCCAGGGTAACGCCTATGATGTCTATCGAATCCGCCGTGGCATGGCTGCTCCAACCATTGTTTTCACCTTGGGCCGTGCGCATGCGGCGGCAGTTATAGCTGCCCAGATGGCGCAGGGACCGGACCGTAGTGCCCAGAATCTCCTGCGCGGCTGGCTGGACCACGTGATGTTCCCACATCGCCAGACGCAGGGCGATGGTGCAGCGTGTCTCAACAGCCGCGACTTTGGCTGAGGTCAGTTGCGACAACGCGCCCCGACCAGCAATGCCGCAGTTCTGATCAACGACCAGATCCTCCATCGGTTCAAACGCCACACCCGCGTCGGACAGGGCCGCCCGGCACTGCGCCTCATCCGCCAGCGCCCGGTTCAATTGGTATCTGGTAACTGGTGTGACCCGGGCTTTCACGGTCAGATCCCGCATCGGATTCCAATGCGATGGAACAGGCGATTGCGGATGGGACAGCAACAGATACCCGCCCGAACCAACAAGAAATAGAAATACGATGATCGAAAAGAAAGACGCCGCCAGATACGAAATCCGGCGGCGTCCTGTGCGTTTGCTCATACCCGATCCGCGATCAGTAGCGGTAATGCTCGGGCTTATAGGGGCCTTCCGGCGCAACACCGATATAGGCCGCTTGTTCATTATCCATCTTGGTCAGTTTCACACCGATGCGGTCCAGATGCAGGCGCGCGACTTTCTCATCCAGATGCTTGGGCAGGATGTAGACCTTGTTTTCGTACTGATCGCCTTTGGTGAACAGCTCGATCTGCGCCAGAACCTGGTTGGTGAAAGACGCCGACATCACGAAAGACGGGTGCCCGGTGGCGTTGCCGAGGTTCAGCAGGCGACCTTCGGACAGCAGGATGATGCGATTGCCCGAGGGCATCTCGATCATGTCCACCTGTTCCTTGATGTTGGTCCATTTGTGGTTCTTCAGGCTGGCCACCTGAATTTCGTTGTCGAAGTGGCCGATATTGCCGACGATGGCCATATCCTTCATCGCGCGCATATGCTCGATGCGGATCACGTCCTTGTTGCCGGTGGTGGTGATGAAGATATCCGCGCTTTCGACTTCGTCTTCCAGCAGGGTCACTTCGAACCCGTCCATCGCGGCTTGCAGCGCGCAGATCGGATCAACTTCGGTGACTTTCACACGGGCACCTGCGCCACGCAGCGAAGCCGCCGAGCCTTTGCCCACGTCGCCATAGCCGCACACAACAGCAACCTTACCAGCCATCATGGTGTCGGTGGCGCGGCGGATGCCGTCAACCAGCGATTCCTTGCAGCCATATTTGTTGTCGAACTTCGACTTGGTGACACTGTCATTCACGTTGATCGCCGGGAACGGCAGGTGGCCGTCTTTCACCAGCTGGTACAGACGATTCACGCCGGTAGTGGTTTCCTCAGAGACGCCCTGAATCTGGTCGCGCATCTTGGTGAACCAGCCGGGGCTTGCCGCCATACGCTTGGCGATCTGCTTCTTGATCACCTCTTCCTCTTCCGAACCCGGAACGGGGATGATGTCCTCACCCGCTTCGGCGCGGGCGCCCAGCAGGATATAAAGCGTCGCGTCGCCGCCATCGTCCAGGATCATGTTGGGGCCGTCTTCGAACAGGAAGGATTTGTCCAGATAATCCCAGTGTTCTTCCAGCGTTTGACCCTTGATGGCAAAGACCGGAACACCAGCCTCGGCAATCGCTGCCGCCGCATGGTCCTGGGTCGAGAAGATGTTGCACGAGGCCCAGCGCACATCCGCGCCAAGTGCTGTCAGCGTTTCGATCAGAACGGCTGTCTGGATGGTCATGTGCAGCGAACCGACGATGCGCGCGCCCGACAAAGGCTTGCTGTCGCCATATTCCGCACGCAAGGACATCAGCCCCGGCATTTCGGTTTCGGCGATATCCAGTTCCTTGCGGCCAAACCCGGCCAGCGAAATGTCTTTAACGATATAGTCCCCGGCCATCTGGCGCTCCATTTTTCCGGTCAATCACACTTGGCTGCCCCTAACATCCCTTGGGGCAGGTGGCAATGTGGATGTCCGAAAACGGAGTGTTACGCCAGTTTTATCAGCTTGGCGTGCCGTCAACTTTGACTTTCGGGATCGCTTCGAAAAAATCGGTGCCAACGGCGACAATACAGGAAATGCCGTTCGCCTGGGTCACCAAAACGGTATAACTGCCCGTTTCTTTTGAGGTCCAAACCTCCATGACCGACTGCGCGCCGCGTGTTTTCTGCAAACCGCCAAAAGCCAGCTCTTCCGAGTAACTCTTCTGCAATCTGTCAATCACATGCTCGCGCTCTGCACAGGTGCGGGCAAAGGCGGGCGGGGCCGTGGCGGCCATGCCAAAAGTCAGGGCAATTGCAAATAAACGCTTGAACATAACTTGCTCCTTTCACTTCGCGTTGCATTTGTGAGAGGCGCACACCGGGAGAAGCGTGTGCCCCCCTCGGTTTTTATGTCGGGATCGAGTGGTGATGTTTCAAAGCACGAACGCTCAAGAAAACGTTGGCAGCAAGTGATCCTGACAGGTACATCATAGCAGAAAAATACGATTTTAATGTGTCCCACTTCACAAGGCATGGCAGAATGGCAACACAACCCCGAGCATGGCAGAGGATGCTGTCAGGCCGCAGGCTGGACCTGCTGGACCCGACCCCGGTGGATATCGAGATCGAAGACATCGCGCATGGTCTGGCCTTTGTGGCGCGTTGGAACGGGCAGACAAACGGCGATTTTGCCTATTCCGTGGCCGAACATTCCCTGCTGGTCGAAGAGATTTTTGGCCGTATCGCCCCCAAAGCGCCCGCGAAATGGCGACTTGCTGCCCTGTTACACGACGCGCCGGAATATGTGATCGGCGACATGATCTCACCCGTCAAATCCGCCGTCGGCCCGGACTATGGTGCGCTGGATGATCGGTTGGCAGCAGCCATCCACATCCGGTTCGGGTTGCCTGCTGAGGTACCGAAGACGGTGAAGCGGCAGATCAAGAAAGCCGACAAAATCAGCGCCTGGATGGAGGCCACGCAGATCGCGGGGTTCTCCGAGGCTGAGGCGACGAAGTTCTTTGGTCGTCCGGATCGGGGGGTGATAGAGGGGCTGACGATTACGCTAAGACCGCCGGTTGAGGTGAGGGAGGCTTACATGACTAGGCACCAACAGCTTTTGGATGAACAATAAGGTTGGAAACACAAATGATTAAGTCGATCATGAAAGTAGTGCTGGTCTTCTGCTATACTTCGTCGATGGCACTTGCATCGCCAAAGGATGATGCGGTGTATCTTGTATCCCTTTATGCCGATGAAACGATTTACCTGAAAGTTCGCAAAAATGCAGCCGAGCTCTATGTGAAAGCACTTGCCAGAGAGTTGAGCGCTCACAATGTGAAGGTCGTGGATTTTGATCGCTTCGAAGCGCTTATCCCGGATTCGATTACAGATATCGGAATCCATGGTTTTCACATCAGAAGCACTCGTGCGATAATGGAGACTTTCAACGCGGCACAGCTTTCCGAAATTGTAAAATTTCATAAATCAGATGCTGCCCGAACTTTGAGCCGGTTTTCGCGTGAACAAGTCGAAAAAAATATTCCGTCCAGCGAAAGGCTTGTTTTTGTTCCTACAGAACCGGGATACGATGAAAGTAAAGTACAAGACATTCTTTCAGAAAAACAATTCCAGCAATTCAAAGATTACTACAGCAGTGATACTGCGAGGTTGTACGAGGAAAACAAGTCAGATCTGGCACTGTTTGTAGGGATGTCCGCGGCTACTGCGCATTTGAGTTACCCGAACATCGAACCAACTATTTTTGCACCCTTTATGTTAGAGGCCTTCAACGCCCGTGGAATTGTCTCCTTTTCAAATCCAATCGAAAAGCGAAAAATGATTGAGAAAGTAAAGCAAGCGCTAAATTAGTTTTTGAAGCAAAACACAGGTTGCCAACCAACCAACTACCTATGACAACGTTTCACCAATATCCGCGGCAACGTCCTGCGGTGCATGTTCAAACGCCGTGCCGCTACGGACAAAATGCGTGAGCCCAGTCATCAACACTTCGGTTTCTTAACCCCCTCCTGAACCCGTTATTGTCTGAACGGTGCAACAAAGAACCGGCGAAATCTTGCCACGAGCTGACAGACCTCTTTTCACAACACATCTGATCCCCCTAAAACTCACGTGTCTTCGAATGGACAGTGAAGATTCTTGAGCACCGGCACACGCAAAACAGACACGACTTGGCCGCGCTTGTCCGGCACAATCCGTACCGCAATTGCGGTGGGGCTTTTGAGTCTGGTCTCTGCCTGCGCCCAAGGTCCAACCGAACTGGGACTCGATCCGGAACGTCAGTCAATGGCGCTGCGCGAGGTCTCGCAAAAGCAGGCTCGGGGGCAGAGGGTGTGGTGCGTGCCCTATGCGCGCAACCTCAGCGGTATCGAAATTCGCGGCAACGCCAAGGATTGGTGGGGCAAGGCGCGCAGTGGTTTTGCGCGGGGCAATGAACCGGTTGTCGGTTCGGTCATGTCGTTTCGGGCAACCCGCGGGATGCCACTGGGCCATGTGGCGGTCGTGTCCGACGTTGTCACCGAGCGGGAAGTCATCGTGAACCACGCCAACTGGCACCGCAACAAGGTGTCGTTGAAGATGGGCGTGAGGGATGTGTCCAAAAACAACGACTGGACGCTGGTTCGGGTCGAAAGCCTTCCGGGTCAGTATGGCAGTTTGTACCCGGTGAACGGGTTCATCTATCCGAAGTCTGGCGAGTAGTCTCAAAGACTACCCTTTGAACAGACCAGTCAAGGCTCTGCTTTTTACCGCGGGCTACGCTTCGCCAAAATCCGCTGCAACGTCCGACGGTGCATATTCAGCCGCCGTGCGGTTTCCGAGACATTCCGGTCGCACAGCTCATAGACCCGCTGGATATGCTCCCACCGCACGCGGTCGGCGCTCATGGGGTTTTCCGGCGGCGGGGGCAGTTCATCACCCTTGGCCAGCAGCGCGTTGGTGATATCGGTGGCGTCGGCGGGCTTTGATAGGTAGTCGGTTGCGCCGATCTTCACAGCCGCCACGGCGGTTGCAATCGCGCCGTAGCCGGTCAGCACAACAACCCGGCTGTCGGGGCGCTTTTCACGCAAAACCTCGACCACATCCAGACCATTGCCATCCTCGAGCCGCAGATCGACAACTGCATAGGCGGGCGGACGGGCGGTAGAGATCGCGCGACCTGCGGCGACGGAACCGGCGGTTTCAACCTCGAACCCGCGCTTTTCCATGGCCTTGGCCAGACGTCTCAGAAACGGCTCGTCATCATCCACCAGAAGCAGGGATTTGTCAGGGCCGATATCAAGCTGAGAACTGTCTGCCATTCTTGGGTCTTTCCGCTATGTCATGCCGTTGGCTTGAACAAGAGTAATAGCAGCGCGGGAACAAAGGTCAAACAACCTTGTCAGGACGCGCCTTGATCGAGGAAACAGCCAACCTTGTCGGCCATCTGCTGGGCGGTGTCGTCGCGCTTGAAGAACTCCAGAAACCCATCCTCGGGCGTCACCAGATAGGTGAATGTCGAATGATCGACCAGATAGTATTCATCGCTTTTGTCATGGGCCTTGTAATAGGTCTTGTAGGCCTGACTGGCGGCCTTGACCTGTTCGGGCGATCCCGTGAGTGCGATGGTTTTGCCACCCAGGTTGAAGGCATAGTCGCCGACCACCTCTGGCGTGTCCCGATCCGGATCGATCGAGATGAACAGGGGCGTCGTGGAATACCCGCGCCCGGCCAGAATATCGACCGCCTCGGCGTTGCGGGACATATCGAACGGGCAGACATCGGGGCAGAAGGTATAGCCGAAATAAACCAGCGTCGGTTCGGTGATCACATCTGCGTCAGTCACCGTCTCGCCCTTGCCGTTGATCAGCTCGAACGGCCCGCCAATGGCCGCTGTACCCCCGGCGATCTGGCTGGATCGGCATTGCGCGAACTTGTCGTCCGAACCCGACCCTTGCGTCAAAAGCCACATGGCCCCAAGGCCAATAGCCAGAACAACGGTTGCGAGAACAGCATACAGGCGGGTCATGGCGATTATCCGTGCGCAAGGGGTTGTTGATCGTTTCGGCCGGGACACCTATCAAGATGAACAGCCGATGCAACAGGACATAATCGACCGATGGCAGATTCCAACCAGACGTTTTGGCGCGGCCAGGAGCGCAGCAGCTGGATCCGGCTGCGCACGCTGATCCTGTTGCGCTGGGTGGCCATCGTGGGGCAGATCACCGCGATCACCGTGGCCCAGCAAACCTATCACGTGCAGCTTGAGGTCGGGCTGTGCTATCTGGCCATCGGTGTTTCGGTCATGGGCAATCTGACCGCGATTTTCCTGTTCCCGCAGAACAAGCGCCTGACCGAATTCGAAAACTTCCTGATGGTGCTGTTCGACCTGATGCAACTGGCGTTTCTGCTGTACCTGACCGGCGGTCTGAACAATCCGTTTGCCCTGCTGTTGCTGGGGCCCGTCACCATCTCGGCCAATGTCATGAGCACGCGGTCCACTTTGATCGTTGGTGGCGTTGCCATCATTCTGGCCACCCTGCTGGCCGAATTTCACCTGCCCCTGCGCACCGATATCGGGCTGATTCTGCGCATTCCGGATATTCTTCTGTTCGGCAACTGGGCCGCGATCCTGATCGCCATCGTGTTCATCGGCGCTTATTCGCACCGCGTCAGTTCCGAGGTGCAATCCATGTCCGAGGCGCTGTCGGCCACCCATATGGCCCTGGCGCGTGAGCAGAAACTGACCGATCTGGGCGGTGTGGTTGCCGCTGCCGCACACGAACTGGGCACGCCACTGGCCACGATCAAACTGACCAGTTCCGAGCTGATCGAAGAGCTGGATGACCGACCCGATCTGAAAGAAGACGCCGCGTTGATCCGCGAACAGGCCGACCGCTGCCGCGATATCCTGCGCGATATGGGCCGGGCAGGGAAGGATGACCTGCATCTGCGGCAGGCCCCGATCTCGACCGTGGTGCATGAGGCCGCGGAACCGCATATCGAGCGCGGCAAGATGGTTCACTTCGCCGAAGGCCCGGCACAGGATGGGGACGTGCAACAGCCCTCGATCCTGCGCAAACCCGAGATCATTCACGGCCTGCGCAACCTGATCCAGAACGCGGTGGATTTCTCGCGCGCCAATGTCTGGGTCGAGGCGCATTGGACCACGGATCAGATCACTGTCAGCATCATGGATGACGGTCGCGGCTACCCCTCGCACCTGATTGGGCGGATCGGAGATCCGTTCATGCGCCGTCGCCGGGCCGAGACCGATCAGCGCGCCCGCCCGGAATACGAAGGGATGGGGCTGGGCCTGTTCATCGCCAAAACCCTGCTGGAACGCAGCGGGGCCGAACTGGAATTTGCCAACGGATCGGACCCCTATCAGCACCTGTCCGACAACCCAGCCCACAAGGGTGCGATTGTGCGAGTGTCCTGGCCGCGCAAGCTGATTGACGCGCAAAAGGGCGACACGCCGGTGCCCTCGGGCAGCAACCAGCACATCCAGGTCTGAATTAACAGACCGTTAACCAATCAGAGCCATAGTCTGATCCCAGCATTTGTTCCGGCATGGGGTTTTCTATGGCTGACTGGATCATCCTGGCCACAATCAGCCTTGTATCGTGCTGTCTGGCCATTCAATGGCTGCTTCCGCGCCGCGCGCGCCGGGATGACAGCTATGGGATGTTTTCGAACGCCTCGCTGTTTGACGCGGTGTTTCTGTTCGACGGGGACCGGCTGATCAGCCATTCCGATATCGCGCTGGCAGGGTTCGAGCAGGTGGGAGATTGGGACGGGCTGCGCCGCTTGTTGCAGCGGGACTTCCCCAACTTTCCGGAAACGCCGGATATCGTGCGCGATCAGGGAAGTCTGGTGGTCTCTGCCATCGATTGCACGGTTGAACGAGAGGTTCTGTGCGAATGGATCGACGGAATCGTACGGGTGCAATTGCACGAACCTGCGAAATCATCCGAAAGCCAACTGCGCGATCCGAACGATCCGATCCGTCTGGCGATGGATCAGGCCCCCTATCCGGTCTGGCTTTGGGGCCACAAAAACCGGGTTACGTGGTGCAACGCCGCTTATATCGCGCTGGCCCGCAAGGCGCGCGGTCAGGACGTGGATCTGACTGCGCCACTGTTTCCGACCCAAAAGGGTGACCCAAGACCTGCCGGGAAAACCCGCATCCCGATTGATGTTGTCGGCAGCGACAGTCAGTTATGGTTCGACCTGACCCAGATCGAACATGACGAGGGCTGCCTGTGCTATGCCATGGACGTCAACGCGATTGTCGAGGCGGAAACCGCCCAGCGCAAATTCGTGCAGACGATGACCAAGACCTTTGCACAGCTCTCCATCGGTCTGGCCATCTTTGACCGCAACCGTCAGCTGGCCCTATTCAACCCGGCCCTGATCGACCTGACCACCCTGCCCCCGGATTTCCTAAGCTGCCGTCCCAGCCTGTCCAGTTTCTTTGACCGGCTGCGGGATCAGCATATGATGCCGGAACCCAAGAATTACCGGTCGTGGCGCAAGCAGATGAACGATCTGCTCGAGGCGGCAGAGGATGGGAATTATCAGGAAACATGGTCTCTGCCGTCCGGCTCGGTCTATTCTGTCAGCGGTCGTCCGCATCCCGATGGGGCCGTCGCCTTTCTGTTCGAAGATATCACGGCCGAGATTACCCTGACCCGCCGGTTCCGTGCGGAAATGGACCTGATGCAATCGATTCTGGACAAGCTGGCAGACGCCATTGCCGTCTTTGCGGATGATGGCACGCTGGCGCTGACCAACTACGCCTATCAAAAGCTTTGGGGCGATGCCGATGATGCAGGATTCCACAGCGACTCGGTCATGGATGTGACCCGCAAATGGCAGGAGCGTTGTGTTGCCACGCCCATTCTGGGCGAGATCCGCGATTTCGTTGAAATGCGCGACAACCGGGCCGAATGGTCAGCTGAGATCGGGATGCGCGACGGCACCAAACTAGAGTGCACGGTGACCCCAATGCAGAACGGCGCGACCATTGTGCGCTTTGCCTGTGACGCCGCCGTGCTGGACCGAACTCCAATCCAGCAAATCAGCGCCTGAACCGGGTTGCAGCCGCGCGGGCGCGAGGCCATTGTGGCGCCATGACGATGCCGCCTGTTTCCCTTACCCTGACATCCCCGGACGACACCGCCGATTTTGCCACCCGATTGGGCAACACCCTCGGCCCCGGCGATATTGTGCTGCTTGAAGGGCCCATCGGCAGCGGTAAGACGCATTTCGCCCGCAGCCTGATCCAGTCGCTGATGCAGGTGCCCGAGGATGTGCCCTCACCCACATTCACTCTGATTCAGGCCTATGACACGCAGGCCGGTGAGGTCTGGCATTGCGATCTCTACCGGCTGAGCATGGTCGAAGAGGTCGAAGAACTGGGCCTGATCGACGCGTTTGAAACCGCGATCTGCTTGGTTGAATGGCCCGATAAACTGGGCCCTCTGACGCCGCAATCCGCGTTAAACCTTGTGTTCGAAACAGACCCTAACGCGGAAGAAACCCGCCACCTGACGCTTAAATGGTCCGACCCGAAATGGTCGCAAAAACTGGAGACGACCACATGACCAACCGGGCCATACTGACCGAGGCGCTGATCGCGCAGACCCCATGGGCCGGGGCCCGCCGCGCGCCTCTGGCCGGGGACGCGTCGAACCGCAGCTATGAGCGTCTGACCGATCACGCGACCGGCCGCACCGCCGTTCTGATGGATGCGCCGCCCGAAAAGGGCGAAGACGTCAACGCGTTTGTGCGGGTTGCAGAATACCTGCGCTCGGTCGGGTTGAACGCCCCCGAGATCTACGCCGAAGATGCCGAATTTGGCATTCTGCTGCTGGAGGATCTGGGCGATGACCTGTTCGCCCGCGTTCTGGACAAAGACCCCGGCAAGGAACGCGCGCTGTATGAGGCCGCGACCGATGTGCTGCTTCACCTGCACAATGCGCCCTCGCTGTCTTTACCGTCCTACGACCCGGCGCTGATGACCGAGCTGTCATCGCTGTCCTTCACGAAATATGCCCAGGGCATTCTGGGGCGCTACGACACGGACGCGCTGGCCCGGTTCGAAAGCCGGTTTTCCGATATTCTGCACCGCGAAACGTCCGGAAAAAAGGTGGTGGTTCTGCGCGATTACCACGCCGAGAACCTGATCTGGATGCCGGATCGTGATGGGGTGCAGCGGGTCGGGTTGCTGGACTTCCAACTCGCGATGCTGGGGCATCCAGCCTATGATCTGGTGTCCTTGCTGCAGGATGTCCGCCGGTCGGTTTCGGTGGGGACCGAGATGCAGATGATCAACCGCTATGTTGCGGCCTCGGGCATGAATGATCACGATTTCCGAACCGCTTACAGCGTTCTGGGCGCGCAGCGGAATCTGCGTATTCTGGGGGGGTTTGCACGGCTGGCCACGGATTATGGAAAACCACATTATATTGATCTGATCCCTGCGACATGGTCGCATCTGATGCGCGATCTGGAACATCCTGCCCTGCTTTCCGTGGCAGATGTGGTGCGGGAGGCGCTGCCCGAGCCGACCCCTGAAAATCTGGCGAGGCTGAGGGCGGTATGACCAACACTCCGACCGCGGTCATGATGTTTGCCGCCGGGTTTGGAACCCGCATGGGCGCGTTGACCAAAGACCGGCCCAAACCCTTGATCGAAGTGGCCGGGAAACCTCTGATCGATCACGCTTTGGACCATGTGGAGGGTCTGAATCCCGAACGCGTGGTCGCAAACCTGCATTATCATGCCGATCAGCTTGCTGCAAATCTGGCGCCCAAGGGGGTGCTGCTATCGCGGGAAGAGCCTGAGATTCTGGAAACCGGTGGCGGGTTGCGTGCCGCCCTGCCCCTGCTGGCGTCAAACCCGGTCTTCACCTTGAACACCGACGCGATCTGGGCCGGGCCGAACCCGTTGACCTTGCTGCAAAACGTGTGGGATCCGCAAAGGATGGATGCCCTGCTGATGTGCATCCCCATTGCCCACACGGTGGGTCACAGCGGCACCGGCGATTTCACTGCAGATGCCGAAGGCCGGATCACGCGCGGGCCGGGCCTGGTTTATGGTGGCGCGCAGATCATCAAAACGGATCGCTTGGCAGAATTTTCGGAACAGGCGTTCTCTCTCAACCTGCTTTGGAACCGGATGCAGGACCAAAATCGGCTGTTTGCAACCGAATACCCCGGTCGATGGTGCGATGTCGGACGACCCGAGGGGATTGCCCTGGCCGAAGGGTTGCTGGCCGATGTTTAAACCCAGCGCCCTGCCCCGCGTATTCGCCGTTCCGCCCGGCACCGACTTTCCCAAGGCGCTGGTCGACGGGCTGCACCAACGCAGCGATGGCCCGCCCGAGGCGCTGGCGCGGGTGCAACTGGTGGTCAATACCCGCCGCATGGCGCGCCGCGTGCGGGACCTGTTCGATCAGGGCCCGCCCTGCCTGCTGCCCCGCCTGTCTCTGGTGACCGATCTGGGGGAAAGCGTCGATCTGGCGCAGATCCCGCCTGCCATTCCGCCCCTGCGGCGACGGTTGGAGCTGACGCAGCTGATCTCGAAACTGTTAAAGCAACAGCCCGATCTGGCTGCGCGCGCCTCACTGTTTGATCTGTCCAACAGTCTGGCAGCGCTGATTGATGAGATGCAGGGCGAAGGTGTCTCACCCGACGCGATCCGGCAATTGGATGTCAGCGACATGTCTGGCCATTGGGCGCGGGCACAGGCGTTTATCGGCATCGCAGATCATTTTGTCGATGCAGGCGTTCAGGCGATGGATGCGCAGGCCCGCCAACGTCGGGTGGTCGAGAACCTGATTGCCCGCTGGCAGGACGCACCGCCTGAGCATCCCGTAATCCTGGCCGGATCGACGGGATCGCGCGGTACAACGCTGATGCTGATGCAGGCCGTTGCGCGCTTGCCGCAGGGCGCGTTGATCCTGCCGGGTTATGATTTTGACCAGCCGGATGCCGTTTGGGATCGCCTGGATGAGGCGCTGACCTCAGAGGATCATCCGCAATACCGCTTCCGCAAGCTGATGCACGCGCTGGAACTGACCCCCGATCAGATCCAGCCCTGGACGGGCAAGCAACCACCGTCACCCGCGCGTAACAGGTTGGTTTCGCTGGCTTTGCGCCCTGCCCCGATCACCGATGCCTGGATGTCCGAAGGCCCGCAACTGGCGGATCTGGACCGTGCGACCAAGGACCTGACACTGATCGAGGCGGACTCGCCCCGGTCCGAGGCGTTGGCCATCGCCCTGCGCCTGCGACAAGCGGCGGAAACCGGCCAGACCGCCGCCCTGATCACGCCGGATCGGATGCTGACCCGACAAGTCAGCGCGGCGCTGGACCGTTGGAACATCCTGCCCGATGACAGCGCAGGCCTGCCCTTGCAACTGTCGCCTCCGGGCCGGTTTCTGCGCCATGTCGCGGGGTTGTTTGCCCGTCGGCTGGATGGTGAGGCTTTGCTGACCCTGCTGAAACACCCGCTTTGCCATGACGGAGCCGAGCGTGGCGCGCATCTGCTGCACACCCGCGATCTGGAACTGGATCTGCGCCGCAATGGCCCCCCGTTTCCCGATCATGCCAGCCTGACGGCCTCGGCCATTCGCACCGAAGCGCCTGCGGATTGGCTGAATTGGGTCGGAACGCATTTCTGCGATCAGCAAATCACAGGTGAACTGCCCCTGACCGACTGGGTTGATCGCTTGCGGAAGTTGGCCGAGGCCATTTCAGCCGGCGGCGCAGGCGAACAAGGCACGCTCTGGGACAAGAACGCGGGGCAAAAGGCGCTGGCCGTTCTGACCTCCCTGCAGGATGAAGCGCACCATGGCGGGCCCATGACCGCCCATGATTTCGCCGATCTTATGGGCGCGCTTCTGGCCGGGGAAGAGGTCCGCGACCGCGATGCGCCGCATCCCAACATCATGATCTGGGGAACGCTTGAGGCCCGCGTGCAGGGGGCCGATCTGCTGATTCTGGGCGGTCTGAATGAAGGCAGCTGGCCCGAGGCCCCCGCGCCCGACCCCTGGCTGAACCGTCAGATGCGCGACAAGGCGGGGCTGTTGCTGCCCGAGCGCCGGATCGGCCTTTCGGCGCATGATTTCCAGCAGGCTATCGGCGCGCCCGAGGTCTGCCTGACCCGCGCCACTCGTTCGGACGATGCGGAAACTGTCCCGTCGCGGTGGCTGAACCGCCTGACCAACCTGCTGCAGGGTTTGCCCGATCAGGGAGGCCGAGAGGCTCTGAAAGACATGCGCGCGCGCGGTCAAACGTACCTGAGTTGGGCGAAAGCGCTGGAACAGGCCCCCCGGATCGATGCGGCGCACCGCCCGTCCCCGCGCCCTCCGGTCGCGGCGCGGCCTCGTCGTCTGTCGGTGACTGAAATCAAGCGCCTGATCCGCGATCCGTACGCGATCTACGCCAAGCATGTGCTGCGCCTGAAACCGCTGGACCCGTTGGTTCAGGCCCCCGATGCTTTGTTGCGCGGGATCGTGATCCACGAAATCCTCGAACATTTTGTCAAAGACAGCGTGTTGGATACCGCCTTGCTGACCCGCGAGAATTTCCTGAAACGCGCACATGATCTGCTGGAAACCCATGTCGCCTGGCCGACCGCCCGCAAATTATGGCTGGCGCGGCTGGAACGGATTGCCGACGCTTTCCTGTCCGCCGAAACCGCGCGCCGGGGCGATGGCGGGCCGGTGGCCTTTGAGGCCGCGATGAAGCTGGTGCTTGCGCCGTTGGATTTCACCATTGTCGGGCGCGCCGATCGGATCGACCGCAACAGCCGGGGCGCGCTGCGGATTATCGATTACAAAACCGGCGCGCCACCGAGCGAAAGCCAGCAGGCCAAGTTCGACAAACAGCTGTTGATCGAGTCCGCCATGGCCGAGCAGGGTGCCATCGAAGGGATCGACCCCGTCAGCGTGGCCGAGGCGATCTTTATCGGCATGGGCGGCAGTTACAAAGAGGTCGCCGCACCGCTGAACAAGGAACCCGCAGACAAGGTGTTGGCTGAGTTGAAAGAGCTTGTTTCGGCCTATTTAGAGCCTGATCAGGGCTTTTCCTCTCGCCGGATGCTGCACAAGGACACCGACATTGGCGACTATGACCATCTGGCCCGGTTCGGCGAATGGGATCGCACCGCCGAAACCCGCCCCGAGGACTTGACATGACCCCTCGCAACGACGCGACCGAGCGGCAGGTGCAGGCCGCGCGCCCCGATGCTTCGACCTGGCTGGCGGCCAATGCGGGGTCGGGCAAAACGCGGGTGTTGACCGACCGCGTGGCGCGGTTGTTACTGGACGGGGTGCAGCCCCAACACATCCTGTGTCTGACCTATACCAAAGCCGCCGCCAGCGAGATGCAGAACCGGTTGTTCAAACGGCTGGGCGAATGGGCGATGCTGGGCGACGCATCGCTGTTGCAACAACTGACCGATTTGGGGGTCAAAGGTATCATCGATCCCAACCGGCTGGCGCAGGCACGCACGCTTTTTGCGCGCGCGATTGAAACGCCGGGCGGGCTGAAAATCCAGACCATTCACTCGTTCTGCGCCTCGCTGCTGCGCCGTTTCCCGTTGGAAGCCGGGGTCAGCCCGCAATTCGCCGAGATGGAAGACCGGGCCGCCGCCTTGTTGCGCGAAGAAATCATTGAGGATTTCGCCGAAGGCCCCCAAGCCGGGTTGATCGAGGATGTTGTACGGTTCGTCACCGATACAGATTTTGACAAGGTGACAGCAGCGGTTGCGCAACGGCGCAACCTGTTCGCACAGCCGTTACAACACACCGACCTGTTGCAGCGTTTTGGGCTGTCCGAAGGGTTCGACGAAGACCAGTTGCTGGCCCGGGTGTTTCTGGGTGGCGAGGTCGAGTTGATTCAATCCATGCTGCCCGCGCTGATCGAAAGTGGCGGCAACAACGCCAAGGCGGCGGCAAAACTGGCCGGATTCACCGAGGCGCGGTTGGCACATCTGCCCATGCTTGAGGCTGTGTTTCTGACCGGCAAAAGCGCAAAAGAACCCTTTACCGCCAAGGTTAACGGCTTCCCGACCAAGGCCCTGCGCGAAGGCGCGCTGGCTGACCGGATGCCGCAACTCGAAGCGTTGATGTTACGGGTCGAGGCTGCGCGCGAACAACGCCTCGCACTGGTTGCTGCGCAAAAAACGGCCGTTCTGCACCGCTTTGCCGCCGCCTTCCTGCCGGAATACGAGCGGCGCAAGCAACTATGCGGCTGGCTGGATTTCGACGACCTGATCCTGCGCGCGCGGCAGGTTTTGAACGACCCGGCAGTGGCCGAATGGGTGCTGTACCGACTCGATGGCGGTATCGACCACATTCTGGTGGATGAGGCGCAGGATACCAGCCCGGATCAGTGGGATGTGGTCGAGAAGCTGGCGCAGGAATTCACCAGCGGAGAGGGGGCCCGATCCGGAGTCGAACGCACGATTTTTGTGGTCGGGGACAAGAAACAGTCGATCTACTCGTTTCAGGGCGCGGACCCGCAAGCCTTTGATCGGATGCAAGCTGAGTTTGGGCGAAAGCTGACAGAATCTGGCTCTAAACTGTGGGATTCGACGCTGGAATACTCGTTCCGATCCTCCAGCGCGATCCTGTCTCTGGTCGATATTCTGTTCGAAAACCGCACCGATGCGGGGTTTCACAAGGACAGCCAGCACCGCGCGTTCAAGGCGGATCTGCCGGGGCGCGTCGATCTGTGGCCAGTGGTCGAAAAGGTCGAAGATGACGAGGATGGCGACTGGACCGACCCCGTTGACCGGCCCAGTTCGCGCCACCACACCGTCATTCTGGCCGAGCAGGTGGCAGGGTCGATCAAGCGCATGATCGAGCAGGGTGAGACGGTCCCCGAAGATGGCGAAACGCCCGGTACGTTTGTCCGCCGCAAAGTACGGCCGGGTGATTTCCTGATCCTGGTCCAGCGCCGCTCAGACCTGTTTGCCGAGATCATTCGCGCCTGCAAGGCCCAGGGCCTGCCCATTGCCGGGGCTGATCGCCTGAAAGTCGGCGCTGAGCTGGCGGTCAAGGACCTGGCCGCGCTGCTGAGTTTCCTTGCCACACCCGAGGACAGCTTGTCGCTGGCCACCGTCCTGAAATCACCGATGTTCGGATGGAGCGAACAGGCGTTGTTCGATCTGGCCCATCGGCGGCAAGAGAAATTCCTGTGGGCCGCGCTGCGCAACCGGGCCGAGGAATTTCCTGAAACGCTGGCCGTGCTCAACGACCTGCGCGGGCAGATCGATTTCCTGCGCCCTTATGACCTGATCGAACGCATTCTGACCCGCCATGACGGGCGGCGAAAGCTGTTGGGGCGGTTGGGGGCCGAGGCCGAGGATGGGATCAACGCGCTGCTATCGCAGGCTTTGGCTTATGAGCGCACGGATATTCCCAGCCTGACCGGGTTTCTGGTCTGGATGCAGACCGACGATCTGGAAATCAAACGGCAGATGAGCGGTGTGGGCGACATGATCCGGGTGATGACGGTGCATGGCTCAAAAGGGTTGGAAGCGCCCATCGTGATCCTGCCAGATACCGGAAAACGGCAGGCCCCGCGCGATGCCGAGATCATGGTCGCGGATGGAACGCCGTTGTGGAAGGTGCCTGCGGATGTGTCGACCAAGCTGATCTCTCAGGCACGGGATGAGGCCCGAAGCCGCGAGGAAAACGAACGGCTACGCCTGCTCTATGTGGCTCTAACACGGGCTGAAAAGTGGTTGATCGTGGCGGCCGCGGGGGATGTCGGCAAGGATGGGACCAGTTGGTACCAGATGGTCGAGACCGCGATGGAACGGGCAGGGGCGACCCAGCTTGAAGGTTCGGGCAAGCGGCGATTGGCGCATGGGGATTGGGATGCCCTGCCATGCGTTGAACACCACGCCGCGCCGGAAACGGCGTATGATCTGCCCGCGTTCTGCGCGCAAGCTGCCCCAGATGCACCGCAGATCGAGGAAACCATCAGCCCGTCGGAACTTGGCGGGGCAAAGGCGCTGCCCGGTGATGCCGGTCAGGATGAAGAGGCCGCAAAGCTGCGCGGCACTCGGCTGCATCTGTTGCTGGAGCACCTGCCCGGCAGCGCACAGGACACCTGGGCACAGCTTTGCGCCCGGCTTCTGCCCGATATGCACGACGCGGATCGAACCGAGTTGCTGAACGAAGCCATGGCCGTTCTGACGGCGCCCCCCCTCAGCCCCGTGTTCGCCCCGGATACGCTGGCCGAGGTGCCGGTATCCGCCGACCTGAACGGGCAGCGGATGCACGGTGTTATTGACCGGCTGATCGTGACGGAAGAAGAAGTGCATGTGATTGATTTCAAATCAAATGCCACCGTTCCGGATAGTGCCGAGACCTGCCCCGAAGGCCTGCTGCGCCAGATGGGGGCCTATGCGCAGGCGCTGGCGCAGATCTATCCCGACAAGACCATTCGCACGGCGATCCTGTGGACCCGCACGGCGGACCTGATGTGGTTGCCACACGATCTTGTGACGGATGCACTGGCCCGCACCCAGATATCTTGACCTTACCCGAACCGGCACCTACGTTCTGTTCCCGAGTTTACCCCATTCAGGAGACAGAATATGTCGACCGTTGCCGTTACCGACGATACCTTTGATGCCGAAGTCAAGAACTCGGCCGTTCCCGTAGTTGTGGACTTTTGGGCCGAATGGTGCGGCCCCTGCAAACAGATCGGCCCCGCGCTAGAAGAACTGGCTGCCGAATATGGCGACAAGGTGAAAATCGCCAAGGTGGACGTGGACAGCAACCCCAACGCCGCCGCAGCCATGGGCGTCCGTGGCATCCCGGCGCTGTTCATCTTCAAGGACGGTCAGGTCGTTTCGAACCGCGCGGGCGCGGCACCGAAGGCGGCGCTGCAAAGCTGGATCGAAGAATCCATCTGATCCGGTTGGGATTGATGAAAGATCAAAGGCGCCTGCAACCGGGCGCCTTTTTTATTGAGAAACCGGAGGGGGCAGATGGCCAAAACACGGGTATTGGTGGAATTCGGCATGGGCACATCGCTGCGCCGGATGGATTACACCGAAGCCGCGCTGCGCGCGATAAAGGATGCGTTGTGGCATAACTCGATCAACATGGCCGAGCTGTTCGGCTTTCCGAAAGAGGCGATGATCATCGATGTCGAGATCGGGGTGCAGCAGCCCGATCAGGTGGATACCAGCAAGCTGGTCGAGGTATTTCCCTATGGCTCACCCAGTGTCACCGTCACCAAGGGCGGTCTGGACATCGACAAGCCCGGCGGCACCGGGCACACGGTCATTGCCAATGCCGCGCTTGCGGTTTCGTTCGACATGGAGGCGGTGCAATGAGCGAACAGCGCATCATTCTGGAAATGGGGATGGGCAATGACCTCTATGGTCAGGACTATACCAAGGCCGCGCGGCGTGCGGTGCAGGACGCGCTGCATCACTCCTCGATCACGCTGTTCTCGAATCTTGGCGTCGATCACGGCGAGATGCGGGTGCAGGTGACAATCGGCGTGCAAAACCCCGATCAGGTCGATTGTGCCCAGGTGGCGGCCGACCTTCCGCGCGGACAGGCCGAAGTACATGCAGTGCTGGGGGGACAGGACGTGGTGGATCAGGCGGCTGGCACCCGTCACGTCGTGGCAACGGCTGCAATTGAGGCATTTGTGCCGTCTCAGGTCGGTAAATACGCCTTGAAATGACAAAGAAAAAGCCGCTCGGGGATCCGGGCGGCTGTTCCGATTTGACGATCCGGTCGATGGATCAGAGCTTCGCGATATCCGCGCGAACCAGACCGATATCTTCCAGCTGTGTGTCGCTCAGTTCCGACAGAAGCTTGCGGGTCTTACGGCTCTCGTTCCATTCGACAACGGTTTCGAAAGCGTTGGTGAACGCGTCCACTACGTGCAGGATGGTAGCTGCTCCGAGCGGCGCATGAATGTTTGCAGTGGTTGCCATGTGCGCAGTCCTTTGATGTGAAACAGCCGACCCGTTGTCGGTTGTGAGGCCCATGTAGGGTCTTCATCTGAGACTCACAATTGCTGGTTTGGCAGTCCTGATTTGCATTTTCTGCATATCTTTTGGGCAGTTTCGCAACGGGTTGCGCCGATCCCGCGCCCGGCCCATATATAACGCCGACAAGAACGGAGGCTTTCATGGCAGACAGCGATTTTCCCGGTTGGCATGGCACAACGATCATCGGCGTCAAAAAAGGCGGGCAGGTCGTCATTGCCGGGGACGGGCAGGTCAGCCTGGGCCAGACCGTGATCAAAGGCACCGCCCGCAAGGTGCGTCGCCTGACACCAGGCGGGTTTGAAGTGGTCGCCGGGTTTGCCGGTTCGACCGCCGATGCGTTTACGCTGCTGGAACGTCTGGAGGCCAAGCTTGAGGCCACGCCCGGCCAACTGGCCCGCGCCTCGGTCGAGCTGGCCAAGGACTGGCGCACCGACAAATACCTGCAAAAGCTTGAGGCGATGCTGATCGTCACCGACGGCAAGGACCTGCTGGTGATCACCGGGGCAGGGGACGTGCTGGAGCCCGAGCATAACGTGGCCGCGATTGGATCGGGTGGAAACTTCGCCTTGGCTGCAGCCCGCGCGATGATGGACAGCGACAAAGAGGCAGAGCAAGTGGCGCGTGAGGCGATGGCGATTGCCGCAGATATTTGCGTCTATACCAACGGCAATCTGACGGTCGAGAAAATATCAGGCTAACAGCGCTTTGATCTCTTTCCCTTTCCAGCGGCGGTGCATTCCGATCAGCCCGAAAATCGCGGCAATGACCACGATGTAATAGGGCACACGGATATCGATGCTCATCAACCCACCGCCGATCAGGGACATGATGCCACCCGCCAGACAGAAAACGGCGGTGGTCACGCCCATGACCCAGCCCTGATCCGCCTCGCTGACGCTGGATGAGAACAGGCCCAGCAGGGTCGGATAGGCGACGCCGAACAGGAAATAGAACAGGAAAACCGGCACATAGCTGAGTACTCCGCTGGGGCTGAAGGCAAATGCCAGCCCGCAGATCACCATGGCGATCAGTGATGTGTAGATGATCGAATGCTTGCTGAACCTCTCTTGCGCGGGTTTGACGAGGAAGGTGCTGGAGAACGCCAGCGCGACGCCGATTACCACCATGGCCATGCTGCCCCCGATCACGCCATAGCCAAAGCGGCTGGTCAGGAAATTGTCGACAAAGACATAGAAGGTCACATTGGCGATCATGAAGAATGAATAGACCGGCAGGATTTTCAGAACCATCGGATGACCGCGCACGGCAATCAGGCTGTCGGTGATGTCGCGCGGGCGGAAGACAAAGGGTTCGCGGTCTGTGCGGGTGTCCTTGAAGAATGTCGTCACGAGGAAGATGGCGACCAGTACCAGAACGAAGGCCCCGTAGAACGGGGTTTTCAGGGTGGCATAACTGCCCAGCAGGGCGGCATCGGACAGGACCGCTCCGATAATCGGGCCACCGACAAGGCCAAAGCTGACACCGGTCACGATATAGCCCATGTTTCGGTCGCGGTCGGCGGCATCGGTGCTGCCATCAATCATCGCCGCCTGCGCGATGGGTTGGTTGCCCGCCGTGAACCCGGTGATCGAGCGCCCGATGATCAGCATCAGCAGGCTGTTCATATACAGCGCCGCGATGGTCAGGGCGTAGCCGACAAGTGCTCCGCCCAGACAGACCAACAACGCATTCTTGCGCCCGATGGAATCCGAGACTTTCGAGACGTAAACGACCCCAAGAAACCAGGACAGAAAGAAACACCCGATCACGAGCCCATAGTAGAAATGCCTCCGGCCTTCGGGGGTGCTGTCCGGCAGGAAGCCGGATTTGGTTTCCATGATCAGGGAATTGATGATCGGAAAGACCAGCCCTTGCCCGATCAGGTCGACAAACACCACGAACAGCAAGGTGATCTTGGCAATCTTGGTCATAAAAACGCCCCCGGTTCCAATACCTTGGGGCGAGTGTAACAGACAGTTGTCCTGTTACCTAACGGCGTGTCAGAGGCCGGAAAACCCGACCTCCGACCAGAGTGATTACTTCAGCGAAGCAACGCCCAGCGGTACACCGGCAACCTCGCACCAGATGTAGACTTCGTTGTAGCCCGACACATCCATGGTCGGCGGTACGGCATAGGATTGCTTGCCGGTCAGGTTCAGCAGCGCGCCCAGTTTGCTGTCGGGGGCGTAGGTGCCGTCTTTACCAAAGGCAACGCGCGGATCGGGGCCACCATCCAGCGAGAAGTCGTCGCCCAGCTCAACGATGTAACGGTCGCCATCCTTGACCAGTTTCACCGAACCGCTTGTGATGTGGTTCGAGCGGCCTTCGAAATTGCCTTTCTTTTTGGCGCCGCCGGCCAGGGCAGTGGTGGTGCCGGCCAGGGTCAGGGCCGCGCCGGTGGCTTAAGCTTTCACAAAAAGCGAACGACGAGTCATCATGATGAGGTATCTCCATAAGATTGACGCGGGCTGGCTTGCCCGTCGCGCATGGTTATGCCGCAGCCCATGCCGGTATGGCGATTCCTATCACCACGAAAATCCGTGTGCTTTCTGTGAGTTGGCGTGATGTTTTCGTGATCGGCTTGTGTTTTCGCCCGGTATGATTAGGTTCCGCTGCGAAACAAACGGATAGAACGCATATGACCGACCTGACCCCGCGCGAGATCGTCTCGGAACTGGACCGCTTTATCATCGGGCAGAAAGACGCCAAACGCGCCGTGGCCGTGGCGCTGCGCAACCGCTGGCGGCGCAAGCAACTGGCCGACGATATCCGGGATGAGGTCTATCCAAAGAACATCCTGATGATCGGCCCCACCGGCGTCGGCAAGACCGAGATCAGCCGCCGTCTGGCCAAGCTCGCCCGCGCGCCCTTCATCAAGGTCGAGGCCACCAAGTTCACCGAAGTCGGTTATGTGGGTCGTGACGTCGAACAGATCGTGCGCGATCTGGCCGATGCGGCCATTGTCCAGACCCGCGAATATATGCGCGAGGATGTAAAGGCCCGTGCCCATGAGGCCGCCGAGGATCGCGTCATCACCGCCATTGCAGGCGAAGACGCCCGCGAGGGCACGCGTGAGATGTTCCGCAAGAAGCTGAAAGCGGGCGAGCTGGACGATACGGTGATCGAATTGGAGCTGTCCGATACCTCGAACCCGATGCCCATGCTGGACATTCCCGGCCAGCCAAGCGGCCAGATGGGGATGATGAATCTGGGTGACATTTTCGGCAAGGCCTTTGGCGGGCGCACCGTCAGAAAGCGCATGACCGTGGCCGAAAGCTATGACGCGCTGATCGGGGAAGAGGCAGACAAGCTGCTGGACGATGAAACCGTCACCAAGACTGCGCTGGACTCGGTCGAACAGAACGGCATCGTGTTTCTGGATGAAATCGACAAGGTCTGCGCCCGCTCGGACGCGCGCGGCGGCGACGTCAGCCGCGAGGGGGTGCAGCGCGACCTGCTGCCTCTGATCGAAGGCACCACAGTCAGCACCAAACATGGCCCGGTGAAAACCGACCATATCCTGTTCATCGCGTCAGGCGCGTTCCACATCGCCAAACCATCCGACCTGTTGCCGGAATTGCAGGGCCGTCTGCCGATCCGCGTCGAACTGCGCGCCCTGACCGAAGAGGATTTCGTTCGCATCCTGACCGAAACCGACAACGCACTGACCCGCCAATACACCGCCCTGATGGGCACCGAAGAGGTCACGGTCAGCTTTACCGAAGACGGGATCGCGGCACTGGCGCGGATTGCGGCGGATGTGAACCAAAGCGTCGAAAACATCGGCGCGCGGCGGCTTTACACGGTGATGGAGCGGGTGTTCGAGGAACTTTCGTTCAATGCACCGGATCAAGCCGGGGCCGAGATCACCGTGAACGCACAATTCGTGGAAGACAATCTGGGCGAGTTGACCAGATCCACCGACCTCAGCCGTTACGTTCTGTAACAGATTCAGCCGAAACTTGCCGTCGCACAGGCCCCATGTTGCTGGACGTGGGGCCAGAATTCGATAGCTTAGCGCCAAACGTTCCGGGGGCAGGTCGTGTTGCGCTATTTCATCCTATTGTTTCTATCCCTGTCTCTGGGGGCCTGCGTCGACAGGACGATTTCGGAAATCGTTCCAACCGCGCTGTCGGTTGGCACGCCCAAGACCGTCTTTGCCAGCACGACCCGCGCGCGTGAACCTGACGGATCCTTTGGCTTTCGGCGCGGCGAGGCGCTGCAATTTCTTGAGACCACCGTGTCCATCCCGCCCTCGCATACGCCCGGCAGCCTGAAATTCTCTTACGCCAACCCGAACCCGCAAAAGGAGTTTGTACTGGCGGAAGTCGAGCAGCTGAACGGCGCCCAAGGGTTGCGGCAGCATCTGCGGGGTCAGGATGATGTGACGATCTTTGTCCACGGCTATAACTCGACCCAGACCGAGACCATATTTCGCGCGGCTCAGCTGTCTCATGACATCGGCATTCCCGGAACGACGCTGGTCTATTCCTGGCCCAGCCGGGCGACCGGCTATGGTTATGCATATGATCTGGACAGCATGTTGTTTGCCCGCGACGGATTGGAACAGACCATTCGCGAGTTGAAGTCCATGGGGGTCAAACGCGTGATCCTGCTGGCGCATTCCATGGGCAGCGCCTTGTCGATGGAGATGATGCGACAGGCCGAACTTCAGGAGCCCGGCTGGTCGAAACGCAACCTTGATGGGGTTGTCCTGATCTCACCCGATCTGGATGTGGATCTGTTCCGCTCGCAGATGAGCCGGATCGCGACCCCGCCTGACCCGTTCATCGTGATGGTATCGCAGAAGGACAAGATCCTGAACGTCTCGGCCCGGCTGCGCGGCACGGCCGAGGGCGAACGGCTGGGCAATATCAGTTCGATTGAGACCTTGCAGGAGTTTCCGATCAACGTGATCGACACGACCGCCTTTAACAGCGATGCGCAATCTTCGCATTTTGTGGCCGCGACCTCGCCGGCGCTGTTGGCCATTCTCAGTTCGCTGCGACGGGTCAGCAACACGTTCGGGCCGGATGAGAGGCCGGGCATCGATATTCTGGTTCCGCCCAGCGAGCGCAATCCAACAGGCGCGACCGAGATTGTTCTGACCGAATCCGGACAGGCCGAGGTGTCGACCCCGTGACGCGGTTCAGCCTGCGTCAGTTTCTTTTCGACAACGCATCCTGGCTTGGCACAGGATTATTGCTGACCTTCCTGTCCAGCTTTGGGCAGACTTTCTTCATTTCGATCTTCGCAGGGGAAATCCGGGCGGATTACGGGCTAAGCCACGGGGCCTGGGGCGGGCTTTATTCGCTGGGTACGCTGGTGGCGGCAGGCGTGATGGTCTGGGCCGGGGGGCTGACCGACGTCTTCCGCGTGCGGGCGCTGGGCCCCGTCGTTCTGGCAGGTCTGGCCTTGGCCGCGCTGGCGATGGCGCTGAACAGCTGGATCGTTCTGTTGCCGCTGGTTGTCTTTTTCCTGCGCCTGTTCGGGCAGGGGATGAGCGTCCATCTGGCGCAGGTGGCGATGGCGCGTTGGTTCACCGCATCGCGGGGCAAAGCCCTGTCCATCGCCTCATTGGGTTATTCGATTGGCGAATCGCTGCTGCCTTTGACCTTTGTCGCTACGATGGCGTTTCTGGACTGGCGCTGGCTTTGGGTCATTGCGGCGGGTCTGATCCTGCTGGGCATCCCGGTTCTGATCCGTTTGCTGCGTCAGGAACGAACGCCCCAAGCCCTTGCGGACGAATACGCGGCAACCGGTATGCAGGGGCGTCACTGGACCCGACATGAGGCGCTGTTTCATCCGCTGTTCTGGTGCATGGCCCCGGCCATTCTGGGGCCGTCCGCCTTCATCACCGCCTTCTTCTTCCATCAGGTACATCTGGCCGAGGTCAAGGACTGGCCTCATATCCAGCTGGTTGCCTTGTTTCCGATATTCACGGGGGTTTCGATCCTGTCCATGTTTGCGGCAGGCTGGGCATTGGACAAATGGGGCACCGCGCGGATCATGCCGTTTTACCAGATCCCCATGGCCATCGGATTTGGTGTGTTGGCCTATTCGGACACCATCGGCAATGCTATGATCGGATTGATCTTTCTGGGCATCACCGCAGGGGCACATAACACCCTGCCCAGCGCCTTCTGGGCCGAGTTCTACGGCACCCGGCATATCGGCGCGATCAAGGCATTGGCAACAGCGCTGATGGTTCTGGGATCCGCCATCGGCCCGGTTCTGACCGGCGTGCTGATCGACCTTGGTGTTTCACTCAGCGCGCAATTTCTGTGGGTCGCCGGGTTTTTCCTGCTGGTCTGCGCGCTGATCTGGCTGGGCATTCACCGTGCCAAGGCCGATTTCTAACGTGAGCGCCGCAGATAGACGTAATACGCCCCATCCCCGCCATGGCTGATATGGGCGGGCGTCACCTGCATCACCGCCTGCGCCAGCGGAGGGATCGACAGCCAATGCGGCACCTGATTGCGCAGCACGCCACGTGGTGTTGGGATCGGCCCGGGCTCATCGCGGTCTTTGCCCTTGCCGGTGATCACCAGCACCAGCCGCTTTCCCTGTGCCTGCGCGGTCAGCACGAAGCGCACAAGCGCTGGATGCGCCGTATCGATCCGCATGCCATGCAGGTCCAGCTTGCCCTCGGGCTTCAACTTGCCGCGCTTCATGCGACCGAACGCCTTGGTGTCCATCTGCACCGGTGCAGACCGCAGCGTTTCCGTGATCGACGGCTTCAGCGTGTTCCCGGACGACTTGCCCTGATGGCTCTGACCCAGTTCAAACGCCTCGATCCGCGGTTTCGGCAGTTTCTTGGGCGTTGGTTTCGGCAAGGTCGTCGGGTGCACGGTCTGAGGGATCTCGGGGTGCAGCCGCTCAGCCTGCTTGGCGACCTTGCGCCACAGATCGATCTCTTCACTGGTCAGTTTGCGCCGGGTCATCAGAATTCATCCGGCAACAGGGCGTAGGCGCGTTGGATCGGCAGCAGTACAACCATGCGGCCGGGATCCTTCAACCGCCCAGCCGCCTGACCTGCATCATCCCCGGTTCCAAAGAAAATATCCGCCCGCTGCGCGCCTTTGATCGCCGCGCCGGTGTCCTGCGCGATCATCAATCGACGCAGCGGGTTCTTCCCGTCTTTTTCCACCCAGACAGGGGCACCCAGCGGCGTATAGGCCGGATCGGCGGCGATACTGCGCATGGTGGTGATGGATCGGTTCATGGCCCCCAGCGGCCCTAGTTCGGGCGCAACGCGGCTGACTTCGCGGAAGAACACATAAGATGGGTTGTGAAACAGCAGTTCCGCCCCGGCTTCGGGGTTCTTGCGCACCCAGGCGCGGATCATCTGAGCGCTGACCTCATGCGAGCCCAAAATCCCGCGCCGAACCAATTCCACGCCAATCGACCGGTAGGGATGACCATTCGCGCCGCCGTATCCAACACGCAATGCCCCACCATCCGGCAACCGAACCCGCCCCGAGCCCTGAATTTGCAGAAAGAACAGCTCGACCGGATCATCGACCCAGGCGATCTCAAGCCCGCGCCCCTGCATCACATCGCCGGTCAGGATGTCCCTGCGGCTCAGCCACGGACCTTCGGCCCGCGCTTCGGGCGGCATCTTGTAGATCGGGTATTTGAACCGGTCGGAGCGGGTTTTCGACCCGTCCAGTTCGGGTTCAAAATACCCGGTGAACAGTGCGTCTTCACCGTCTTCGACCAGAACCGGGCGAAAGAACAGCTCAAAGAACGCCCGCGCGGCATCGGCGTCGTAGGTCCGGGCCACGCCACATAACGCGCGCCAATCGGGGTCTTTCAGATCGCCGCAGGTGTTGAGAAAAACGGAAAGGGCCGCGCCGTGGTCATCCTCGGCCCAGCCCTGCAGATCGTCAAACGACAGGATAGATCGCGTCGCCTCGGCTCCGGCGGCGCTGGCGGTGGTCATGACGCCCACCAGTAAAAGCGACCGGAGCGTGGCAATCATGCGTCCGTGGCAACAAGCAGCCAGTTCGGATCGTCCTTGCCCATCACACGGGCAAAGGTCCAGCTGTCCTTTTGGCGTTTCACGGTGTTCGGGTTGCCTTCGATAATGTCACCCCCGCGATCGCGCACGACCGAGGTCAGCTCACCAACGAATTTCATGGTGATCTCGGCCTCATTGGTGTCCTTGTCGAAGGACACATCCGCAAGCGTGGTTTCGCGCACACCGATGAACTCGGCCTCGATGGTCAGGCCCTGATCTTCGCGGGCCGCGACAACCGAGACGAATGTGTCAAACACATCTTCCGCCAGGAAGGGCTGGATTTCGTCCAGATTGCCCTTTTCGAACCCCATCACGATCATCTCATAAGCACCGCGCGCGCCCTGAACAAACTCGCTGACGGAAAAGCTGGGCTCGACCCGCTTCATCGCGGCCAGGGTCTGCGCCTGTTCGCTGTCTTCGGGGACGTGGTCGGTGATGTCATGATCGGGGCCGCCTTCGATCACCTCGAAATCACGACGGGATGCGCCCGTATCGGGCTGATGCGGAACAGGAGGTTTCTCGAAACCTTCACGCGAACCCAATACGCTTTTCAAGCGCAGGATCAGGAAAATGGCAATTCCGGCCAGGACCAGCAACTGGATCATGGGTTCGTTCATTTCATCCTCTTTTCAGAACCGAGACTTTGTGTACGCGGCCTCCTGCCACTATGTAGGTGACAGTTGGTGGCAAGTCCACAGCCCGGCCATATGGAAAGGATAACGCAAATGTATCTGTTCTTGGCATTTTTGTTGGTTCCGATCATCGAAATCGCCCTGTTTATTCAAGTGGGTGGTCTGATCGGCCTATGGCCAACGCTGGGAATTGTGGTCCTGACAGCGGTTTTGGGCACTGTTTTGGTGCGGACACAAGGTCGCATGGCGCTGGGACAATTGCAGCAATCCTTTGCCAAGCTGGACGACCCGACCGAGCCTTTGGCCCATGGGGCCATGATCCTGTTATCCGGCGCATTGCTGCTGACACCCGGATTTTTCACCGATGCCATTGGTTTTGCCCTGCTTATTCCGGGCGTTCGGGTGGCCGTGTTCCGGTATCTGAAGTCCAAAGTCAAAGTCACCCAGTTCCAGATGGGCACGGGTGCCGGGTTTCAGGCCGGGCGCAGCCCCTTCGATCAGGGCGACGTGATTGACGGAGAATTTACCGAGGTGCGCCCAAGGAAAGAGCCCTCGAAGCCTTCAAAATGGGTCGAAGGCCCGCCCCAGCATTGAGGTACCGCCCTCAAGTTGCTAAGCAGTGTCGAATTTCATTTTTGGAGTAGATCCATGGCCGAAGAAAACGCTGCAGAAAACACTGCGGCCCAAGCTGCCCCGCAGGTTCAGATGCGTGTTCTGGGACAGTTCATCCGTGATATGTCCTTTGAAAACGTCATGGCGCAAAAAGGCGTGTCGGGTGACGTACAGCCCGAGATTCAGGTTCAGGTGAACCTGGACGCGAAGAAGCGCCCGACCGAGCATCAGTACGAGGTTTCGGTCAAGCTGAAACTGACCTCGAAAGCCAAGGGCATGGACGATGTCCTGTTCCTGTGCGAACTGGACTATTGCGGCCTGTTCCACGTGGAAGGCGTGCCAGAGGATCAGATCCATCCGTTCCTGATGATCGAATGCCCGCGGATGCTGTTCCCGTTCCTGCGCCGCATCGTCAGCGACATCACCCGCGACGGTGGCTTCCCGCCGGTGAACCTGGACAATATCGATTTCGTGGCACTCTACCGCAACGAATTGATGCGTCGTCAGGCCGCTCAGGCCGAAAAGACCGACGCCTAAGGGTTTGACCCGTGCCTGACCGGTTCAGGCGCGGGTCCACAGGGCGCTGTCGCCCAGTTTTTCAACAAAAGCCTCATGCGCTGCGCGTTCCTCATCGGTGATCCGAGGGGGCAGGGCTGTTGCGCGCGGCGTCGGACGCCAGTCATCCGCACCACCTGCACCTGATGCAGCCGAGGTGGACAGGCCGAAATCGGGCTGCCGACCGCCGATCAGTTCCAGATAGACCTCGGCCAGAATTTCCGAGTCCAGCAACGCCCCGTGCAGCACCCGATTGGTATTGTCGATGTTGAACCGGCGGCACAGCGCGTCCAATGACGCGGGTGAGCCTGGAAACCGTTTGCGCGCTATGGCCAGCGTATCCAGCGCCTGGTCCATGGGAATCTGCGGCAGATTCATCCATCTGAGTTCCGCATTCAGGAATTTCATATCGAAGGATGCGTTGTGGATCACCAGTTTTGAATCCCTGATGAAGTCCAGGAAACCTTGACCGATCTTGGCAAAAACGGGCTTGTCTTTCAGCGTCACCTCACCCTTTTCCGGCGGGCGTGGGGATTCCAGCAGGTCGGGGCCAATTCCATGCACACCAAACGCCTCTTCGGGCATCGACCGTTCGGGGTTGATATAGACGTGGTAGGTCTCACCCGTGGCCACATGGTTCCACAGCTCGACCGCGCCGATCTCGACAATCCGGTCGCCGCTTTCGGGATCAAAGCCCGTGGTTTCGGTATCGAGTACAATCTCACGCATCTGCCAACCCCGCCCGTATTTGCCTGACCACATCCTGCACCTGCACGCGGGCGTGGTCCAGAGTGTCGGTCACGATCACATAATCCGACCGGGCGCATTTTTCGTCATTTGGCATTTGTTTGGCTCTGATCTGCTCAAACTGCGCCTCGGTCATCGTGCCGCGCGCCATGACCCGGCGCTTTTGTTCTTCGGCCGGGATCGAGACACAGGCGACCGCGTCCATTGCCGCATCTCCGCCGGTTTCGAACAGCAGGGGGATGTCGAACACCAGAATGTCTGTCGTCGCGCTTTCGCGAAAAGCCGCCCGGTCCGCCGCGACCAGAGGATGGACAATGGCCTCAATGGCTTTCAGCGCGGACCCGTCCTGTGAAATGATCTGTTTCAACGCCTCCCGGCTGACCGATCCGTCGATGATGGCGTCAGGATAGGCCGCACCCATCGGCGCAACCGCCGCACCACCCGGCGCATAAAGCCGATGCACCGCCGCATCCGCATCCCACAGCGCGCAGCCTTCATCGACAAACATCTGCGCCGTGGTGCTTTTCCCCATGCCAATCGAGCCGGTCAGGCCAAGCGCAAAGCTCATGCCAGGGCCGCCGCGCGGGTGTCGGCGTCAACCTCGGGGCGGACACCGAACCAACGTTCGAACCCAGGAACCGCCTGATGCAGCAACATGCCAAGGCCATCCACCGTGGTGCACCCGGCCTCTTCTGCTGTTTTCAGAAGGTTGGTCTTTAGCGGCGCGTAAACCAGATCGGTCACCACCGCTCCGGGCTGCAACCCATCCAGCGGCACGCGCAATTCCGGCTGACCCTGCATGCCCAGCGAGGTTGTGTTGACCACAAGCTCAGCATTTTCCACGACATTTCCGGCCTGAACCCAATCGACCACGGTGATGCGTTGACCGAACTCTTCTTTCAGATGGTCCGCACGCGCACGAGTGCGGTTGGTCAGCAGAATCTCGGGCACGCCAGCATCGGCCAAGGCCTGCAGAACCGCGCGCGCCGCCCCACCAGCCCCAAACACCACGGCTGGCCCGTCCTGAGCGTTCCAGTCCGGTGCGCCGCTGCGCAGGTTCTCCATGAACCCGTACCCATCGGTGTTATCGGCATGGATCGAGCCATCCTCGCGGAACACCAGCGTATTCGCGGCCCCGATCACAGTTGCCCGGTCAGAGACATGATCGGCAATCCGTAAAGCGGCTTCTTTATGGGGCACGGTCACGTTTGCGCCTACAAACCCGGCCTTGGGCAGGGTTCGCAGCACAGTCTCCAGATCCGCAGGGGCCACGTCCATCGGAATGTAATGCCCGGACAAGCCATAAGTCTTCAGCCAATGCCCATGCAGCTTGGGCGACCGGGAATGCCCGATCGGATGCCCGATCACCCCGGCCAGAGGTACCCGATAGTCCGTCATTGATCGATCACCCCTTTGACAGCCAGATAGTTGAGCAGTTCCAACAAGGGCATACCCAAAACGTTAAAATAGTCGCCGTCAATGGTTGCAAACAGGCGCACACCTTCTTCTTCCAGCTTGTAGCCCCCGACCGAGTGGCGAATGCTGTCCCAATTGCGGTCGATGTAATCACGCAGATAAGCTTCGGAACTCATCCGCATCCGCAGGCGGACCTGTCCTATATGCCGCCAGATCGGCTCACCATCCTGATAGATCACGGCCGCTGACAACAGCATATGGCGTTTACCCCGCATCGCCTTAAGCTGCGCAAACGCGTCCTCGGGCGTTTTCGGTTTTGACAGCAACTGGCCCTCGAAATCCAGCACCTGATCGCAACCCAGCACCATCGCGCCGGGGGACTTGTCGCTGATCTTGCGCGCCTTCATCTCGGCCAGCGCATCTGCAATATCGCGGGGCGAGGCCTCTTCAGCCAGCAGCGCGCGCTTTATGGTATCCTCATCCACGCGCGCCACCTGCACGGTGAAGGGCACGCCTGCATTTTCCAGCAGCTGCGCGCGAATGCTTGAGCCCGAGGCCAGGATGATGGGGACAGACATGTGGACAACCCCGTGTGCAAATCGTTGAGCGTTCTTGGACGCTTTGTATGGTTTTCCGATTGACACGCAAGCCCGGGAAATCTGCTCGAAACTTCCCCGAGTCGCCCGAACACTGTCCATCCGGGACAAGGATAACTCGGAACCAAGGGATAACTGAATCCCCCATAGATATTCAGGCAGTTATCCCCAGAGGGTGTTAGATGATATAGTGATAAGTATCTGTTATTTAATATCTATTTATAAAACTCACAGAATCGGCCTGCGTCTCGTCAAAACTGTCCACCTGGGGAAAACCAAGGGGTAAAAAAGTAATCCACGGAAATTACGCACCCTACAAAACCATCTTCCTTTCTTCTTTCTTATTTTTTTATTAGGGAGGGTTCCGAGCAACGACCGGAGCCGGAATGACTGATCTGCTTTTCACGATCTACCCATGGGTGAAGGCACTGCATATCATGGCCGTGATCTCATGGATGGCTGGCCTGTTCTATTTGCCCCGATTGTTCGTCTATCACGTTGAAAAGGCGCAGGCCGTCGATGGCGCGCAAGAGATCTTCTTTGAAATGGAAGAAAAGCTGCTGCGCGTGATCATGCGTCCCGCGATGATCGTGGCCTGGGTGTGTGGCCTGATCATGGTGTTCACGCCGGGCATCGTCGGATGGGATTTTGTCTGGCCCTGGCTCAAGGGTGCAGCCGTGATCGGGATGACCTGGTTCCATCACTGGCTGATGGCGCGGCGCAAGGACTTCGTTGAGGGGCGAAATACGCTCACAGGGCGGCAGTATCGCATGATGAACGAGGTTCCGACCGTTTTGATGGTAATCATCGTCCTGGCGGTCGTTTTGAAGTTCTGAGGCACCGTTTGACTCTGCTTAAGTAAGCGCTTATCTAAGCCGTAACACGCCCGTCCGGGCGGCGTATCTTCCGTACTGAAATTCCACTTCGTGCCGCGCTGTCAGCGGTGAAGGTATTTATCATGTCCACTGACTCTCTGAATCTGGCCGACCTGAAGGCCAAAAGCCCCAAAGACCTTCTGGCGATGGCCGAAGAGCTGGAAATCGAAAACGCCTCGACCATGCGCAAGGGCGAGATGATGTTCCAGATCCTGCGCGAACGCGCGGATGAGGGCTGGACCGTTGGCGGCGATGGTGTGCTTGAGGTTCTGCAGGACGGCTTCGGCTTCTTGCGCTCGCCCGAGGCGAACTATCTGCCGGGTCCCGATGACATCTATGTCTCGCCTGACATGATCCGCCTGCATTCGCTGCGCACCGGCGACACCGTTGAAGGCGAAATCAAAGCGCCTGATGATAGCGAGCGGTATTTTGCGCTGACCAAGGTCACCAAAATCAACTTTGAAGACCCCGAAAAGGCCAAGCACAAAATCCTGTTCGACAACCTGACGCCGCTCTACCCAGATGAGCGGCTGAAGATGGAGATCGAAGACCCGACCATCAAGGACAAATCGGCCCGCGTGATCGATCTGGTCTCGCCCATCGGTAAGGGTCAGCGGTCGCTGATCGTGGCCCCGCCGCGGACCGGTAAGACAGTGATCCTGCAGAACATCGCCCATTCCATCGAACAGAACCACCCGGAGTGCTATCTGATCGTCCTGCTGATTGACGAACGCCCCGAAGAGGTGACGGACATGCAGCGCTCGGTGAAGGGTGAGGTTGTATCCTCGACCTTTGACGAACCGGCGACCCGTCACGTGGCCGTGTCCGAGATGGTGATCGAAAAAGCTAAGCGTCTGGTCGAACACAAACGAGATGTTGTTATTCTTCTCGACTCGATCACAAGACTTGGTAGGGCGTTCAACACCGTGGTGCCATCCTCGGGTAAGGTTCTGACCGGCGGTGTGGACGCAAACGCCCTGCAACGGCCCAAGCGGTTCTTTGGCGCGGCACGGAACATCGAAGAGGGTGGCTCGCTGACCATCATCGCCACGGCGCTGATCGACACTGGCAGCCGGATGGACGAGGTGATCTTCGAAGAATTCAAAGGCACCGGTAACTCGGAAATCGTCCTGGACCGCAAGATTGCCGACAAACGCGTGTTCCCGGCGATCGACATCCTCAAGTCCGGTACAAGGAAAGAGGACCTGCTGGTCGACAAGGGCGATCTGGCCAAGACCTTCGTTCTGCGTCGTATCCTCAACCCGATGGGCACGACCGACGCCATCGAGTTCCTGTTGTCCAAGTTGAAACAGACCAAGACAAACGGCGAGTTCTTCGATTCGATGAACACCTGACACAGGTCTTAACCCACGCGAGGCCTTCGAATGGATACGATATTCGCCTTGGCCAGCGCGCAAGGCAAAGCAGGGGTGGCGGTCATCCGCCTCTCTGGTCCTGTCGCCCGTACCGCTGCGGAAAAGATAGCCGGTGGCCCTCTTCCGCCGCGGGGTATGAACCTGCGCACCCTGCGGGACGCAGATGGCGCGCGTCTGGATGATGGGCTGATCCTGACCTTTCGGGCCCCGGCCAGCTTTACCGGTGAAGACGTCGCCGAGTTGCAAATCCACGGCAGTACCGCCGCCGTCAATGCTGTGATGCGATGCCTGTCTGAGACTGACGGGTTGCGTCTGGCCGAACCCGGAGAATTCACCCGTCGCGCCCTTGAAAACGGCAAGATGGACCTGACTCAGGTCGAGGGTCTGGCAGACCTGATCGACGCCGAAACCGAAGCGCAACGCAAACAGGCACAGACGATTCTGGCCGGAGAGTTGGGTAATCTGGCCGAACGCTGGCGGCGCGATCTGATCCGGGCTGCATCCCTGTTGGAGGCTGTGATTGATTTCGCCGATGAAGAGGTTCCCACCGATGTGACCCCGGAAGTCCGGCAGTTGATCTTAGGCGTGAGCACAGAGTTGCAACGCGAAGCAGACAGTGTTCGGATCGCAGAACGCATACGAACCGGGTTCGAAGTTGCCATTGTAGGCCTGCCCAATGCAGGCAAGTCCACTCTGTTGAACGCTTTGGCCGGGCGCGAGGCTGCAATCACGTCGGAATATGCGGGTACAACGCGGGATGTGATCGAAGTGCGCATGGATCTGGCCGGGCTGCCGGTCACTCTGTTGGATACGGCCGGATTGCGCGACACCGAAGATCATGTCGAAAACCTGGGTATTGCGCTGGCGAAAAAGCGCGCGGAAGCTGCTGACTTGCGTGTTTTCCTCACCGACGATCCATCAGAGCTTGGCGTCGAAATGCGGTCCGATGACATTCAGGTCAGGCCGAAAGCGGATCTTCAGCAAGGTGTAACGCTCGGTGTCTCGGGTAAAACCGGGCAAGGGATAGATGAGCTGATTTCCAACATATCGTGTGTTCTAAGTGAACGAACCACTAGCCATGGTATATCTACCCGTGAACGGCACAGGATTGCGCTGATCAACGCTAAAGAGGCGTTGACCGTTACCATGTCGGTTCTGGAATCAGGCCCGGACCTGTATGATATTGCAGCAGAAGAACTGCGCACCGCGATCCGCGCGCTTGAGGTTTTGGTCGGCAGAATTGGGGTCGAAGATTTGTTGGACGAAATCTTCTCAAGCTTCTGTCTTGGAAAATAAGGAGTGTTTCACGTGAAACATTCGGACTTCGATGTTGTAGTCATAGGCGCCGGCCATGCCGGAACCGAAGCCGCTCACGCCGCAGCCCGTATGGGAGCGGCGACAGCACTGGTCACGTTGTCCGCATCCGACATCGGGGTCATGTCCTGCAACCCGGCCATTGGTGGGCTGGGGAAGGGCCACCTTGTGCGCGAAATCGATGCGCTGGATGGAGTTATGGGCCGAGTCGCGGATCAGGCAGGTATCCAGTTTCGTCTTTTGAACCGCCGTAAAGGCCCGGCGGTGCAAGGGCCCAGAACCCAAGCCGACCGCGCCCTGTACCGCGCGGCGATGCAGAAAGAGACGGAACGCCAGAGCAATCTGTTAGTCATTGTCGGTGAAGTGATCGATTTTCTGATGGATGGGGAGCGCGTAGCCGGAGTGAAACTCGGCGACGGTTCAGAGGTCAAAGCGCGCGCTGTCATCCTTACATCCGGCACCTTCCTGCGCGGCGTTATTCATATCGGTGACGTGTCCAAGCCCGGAGGTCGCATGGGCGACCGCCCCTCTGTCAAACTGGCAGAGCGGCTGGATAGCTACAAGCTGCCGACCGGACGCCTGAAAACAGGTACGCCACCTCGGCTGAACGGGCGAACCATCGACTGGACCGGGTTAGAGCGGCAGGACGGGGATGATGAACCGACCCTGTTTTCGTTCTTGTCGAATTCGGTTGTCGCGCCCCAAATCTCTTGCGGGATCACGCATACGAACGCGCGGACGCATGAGATTATTGAGAAAAACCTAAGTAAGTCGGCGATGTATGGCGGTCATATCGACGGTGTTGGGCCTCGGTATTGCCCGTCAATCGAAGATAAGATTGTTCGGTTCGCGGATAAGGACTCGCATCAGATCTTCCTGGAACCGGAAGGCGTGAATGATCATACAATCTACCCCAACGGAATCTCAACCTCGCTGCCGCAAGACGTGCAGCTGGACTATGTCCGGTCGATCAAAGGGTTGGAACAGGCCGAGATTCTTCAGCCTGGATATGCGATTGAATATGATTACGTCGATCCGCGTGTGCTGACGGCAAGACTGTCTCTGCCGGATGTTCCCGGCCTATATCTTGCGGGTCAGATTAATGGCACCACAGGATATGAGGAGGCCGCAGCCCAAGGCATGGTCGCGGGCCTCAACGCGGCATTGGACGTACAGGGCAAAGATCCGCTGCATTTCACGCGGGCCGACAGCTATATCGGCGTCATGATTGATGATCTGACGACCCGAGGGGTGGCTGAGCCGTACCGTATGTTCACCTCGCGCGCCGAGTTTCGGTTGTCTCTGCGGGCGGACAATGCGGACCAACGCTTGACCCCGCTGGGGGTGCAGACTGGATGTGTTGGTCAGGAACGCCGTGCGCAATTTGAAGCCAAAATGGACAAGTTGGATGCCGCCAAGTCACTGCTGACCCAGCAGACATACACCCCAAAACAGGTCCGAGAGGCTGGAATCAACGTCAATCAGGACGGAAATCGCCGGAATGGGATGGCGATTCTGGCGTTTCCTGACGTCTCTTTTGAAGATATGTTGCCGCTCATCCCTCAGTTGACCTCGGTCGAACCTGACATTCGGCTTCAGATTGCGCGAGATGCGCTCTATGCGAATTACATCGCACGACAGCAGCGTGACGTCGAAGCCATGAAGCGCGATGAATCCTATGTTATTCCGCGCGAATTCGATTTCTTTTCGCTCGATGGGTTGTCATCAGAGATGAAACAGAAACTCTCGCAAGCCAAACCAGCAAATATCGCCCAAGCCAGCAGGGTTGAAGGCGTGACTCCGGCGGCTTTGACACTGGTGCTGGCCAAGTTGCGTCGGGACGAAAAAGCGCGAAAAGCATGACTCTGGACCATTCAAAACTCGATGCGCTCGATGTTTCACGTGAAACATTCGAGCGGCTGAGCCTCTATGTTGACCTGGTGAAGCGCTGGAATCCAAGGATCAACCTGGTATCGCGTAACAGCATGAATGACATCTGGAATCGGCACATTCTGGATTCAGTACAGGTGTTCCGGTGCGCTGAACCCTTTGAAACCTGGTCTGATCTGGGTAGCGGTGGTGGTTTCCCCGGGATGGTCTGTGCGATCATTGCGGTGGAAGAGGCGCCGAGCGCTCATTTTCAGTTTGTCGAAAGTGATCAAAGGAAATCCGCTTTTCTGCGGAATGTTGCGCGGGAATGCGGAGTTTCCTGCCAGGTGATCTCCAAAAGGATCGAAGCGATTGATCCATTGGGCGCTGACATCCTATCAGCCCGGGCCCTGGCAGACTTGAATACGCTTTTGTCATTTTGTGACAGGCATTTAAGCGAGTTCGGCACGGCCTTGTTGCCGAAAGGCGCGAACTGGAAAAAAGAACTGGTCGAGGCACAGGAAGAATGGAAATTCGAAGCCGAGCCGATTACAAGTTTAACAGAACCCCAGGCTGTCATCCTTAAGATCAAAGGAGTATCACGTGGTTGATCTGTCTCGTCCTTCCGGGCCCCGGATAATTGCGGTTGCCAATCAGAAGGGCGGAGTTGGAAAGACAACCACGGCGATCAATCTGGCAGCAGGGTTGGCCGAGGCCGGATGCCGCGTTTTGGTGGTTGACTTGGATCCTCAGGGTAATGCTTCAACCGGGCTGGGTGTCGAAGATCGGGATTGGACCACCTACGACCTCATTCTTGACGATGCGCCCTTGGAAGCGGTTGTGCAGGAGACCGAGATTGATGGGCTGTTTGTCGTTCCGGCCACTGTTGACCTGAGTTCTGCCGATATCGAACTGATTTCCAACGAAAAACGCAGCTATCTGTTGCATGATGCGCTGCGTCAGACCTCGATCGACAGTTTTGAGCTTGATTTTGTTCTGATCGACTGTCCCCCATCCCTGAATTTGTTGACTGTGAACGCCATGGTTGCCGCCCATTCGGTGCTGGTTCCATTGCAAAGCGAATTCTTCGCGCTGGAAGGTCTTTCGCAGCTTATGCTGACGATCAGAGAGGTTCGGCAAACCGCGAATCCGGACCTGAGAATCGAAGGTGTTGTGTTGACCATGTATGACAACCGCAACAACTTGTCCCGTCAGGTCGAAAAAGATGCGCGTGACAATCTGGGTGAGATGGTTTTTAAAACCAAGATACCGCGGAATGTCCGGGTCAGTGAGGCCCCGTCTTATGCGTTGCCTGTTTTGCAATATGATTCAGGTTCGCTTGGGGCGATGGCGTATCGGCATCTGGCCCGCGAAGTCATGCACAAGAACAATAAAGTCGCCGCTTAAGCGGGAGTGAGGAGGGCGACGTGAGCGCCAAGAAAGCAAAACCAAGGGGGCTGGGACGCGGGTTGTCTGCCCTGATGGCGGATGTAACTCAGGAAGCTGATGGTCTGGCACCGACTCAGCCGCGTCGACCTGACCTGACGGTTCCGATTGAAAAGCTGCAAGCCAACCCAAATCAGCCGCGCCGGACGTTTTCGCCAGAGCAGTTGGATGAGCTCGCGGCCTCGGTCAAGGAAAAGGGCATCATCCAGCCCCTGATCGTGCGGTCCATTGGCGAAGGCGCCTATGAAATCGTCGCGGGTGAGCGCCGCTGGCGCGCTGCTCAGATGGCGCAACTACATGATATTCCAGTCATAGTTCGGGATTTCGACGATACCGAGGTTCTGGAAGTTGCAATCATTGAAAACATTCAGCGGGCCGATCTGAACGCGGTGGAAGAAGCCGCCGGATATAAACAGTTGATGGACCGGTTTGGTCACACGCAGGAAAAACTGGCCGAGGCCTTGGGCAAAAGCCGCAGCCATATTGCAAACCTTCTGCGTCTTTTGTCCCTGCCGTTGGACGTGCAGACATTGGTGATCGAAGGCAAACTGTCCGCAGGGCATGCGCGGGCGCTGATCACGGCCGAGAATCCGTCGGAACTTGCCAAACAGGTTGTTAAGGAAGGTCTGTCCGTCCGCGCCACCGAGGCTTTGGTGAAGAAGCAACAGCGGGGTGATACTGACCGCCCCGCGCCGAAGTCGCGAAACCTGAATGCAGGCAAGGATGCGGATACGCGGGCGCTTGAGAAGGATCTTTCGGCTATTCTGGCGATGAAAGTGTCGATTAATCACAAGCCGGGAACCGAGACCGGGCAGGTTGTTCTGACCTATGAGAATCTGGATCAGCTGGACGATCTGTGTGCGAAACTCAGCCGTTAGGGCGGGTCCAGATAAAGACCATGACGCCGCCCAGAACGACGGCTTGAATGATCAAGACATGGGGCGGCGCAGATAACATGACTGCGAGGCTGAATACGGCGGCGACCGACAAGGTGGCCGCCTTTTTTGCAGCCGGGCGGATAGCGCCGGATCGCTGCCAGTCCAGGATCATTGGCCCGAACAGCCTGTGCGTGATCAGCCAGTTATGTAGGCGGGAGGAGGATCGGGCGAAGAAAAACGCAGCCAGCAGCAGAAAAGGCACCGTAGGCAGCAACGGCAGAACGACGCCGACCATTGCAAGCGCAACGCAAACAAGTCCCAGCCCGGCCCAGAGAAACTGCATTCGCTACTCCAAAAGCTCTCGGATCACGGCATTCAAAACCGCGCGCCCATCTGCTGTTGCACTAAGCCGCCCGTTCTGATGGCAGATCATGCCAATATCGGTCAGGTGATCCAGTGCGTCCGAGGGCAGGGGTAGGCCAGATAACCGACTGTATCGATCAATATCTAGTCCTTCAGCTACGCGCATACCCATCATAAGGTATTCTTTGGCTTGATCCGTCGGGGATAACGTTGTGCGCTCTTTTTCCCCGTTGCCTTGTGTGGCCGCTTTCAGCCAGCGGTCCGGGTTCAGGTAGGTCTCGGTTGCGTGTTTCTGGCCGTTCAACGTGACCCGCCCATGGGCACCGGGACCGATCCCCACGTAATCGCCATAGCGCCAATAGATCAGATTGTGCCGGGATTCCGCACCGGGGCGGGCATGGTTGGAGACCTCATAGGCAGGCAGGCCGTGGGCGTCGCAGATGTCCTGCGTGGCCAAGTACATATCGGCGGCGCTGTCATCTTCGGGCAGGCCGCGCAGTTTGCCGACGGCGTAACGGTCGCCAAAGGCGGTGCCGTCCTCGATGGTCAGTTGGTACAGCGACAGGTGGTCGACAGCCATCGACAATGCATCAGACAGTTCCGCGCGCCACGCGTCCAGCGTCTGGTGTTGGCGGGCATAGATTAGATCGAAACTGACCCGGTCAAAGCAATTGCGCGCGATGTCATAGGCGGCGCGGGCCTCGGCCACGGTATGGATGCGGCCCAACCGGCGCAGGTCGTCGTCATTCAGCGCCTGCACGCCCATCGAGATGCGGTTCACACCCGCGTCGCGATAAGCGGCGAACCGGCCAGCCTCGACCGAGCCGGGATTGGCCTCAAGCGTGATTTCCATATCGTTCGACGGGCGCCACAGGGCGCGGGCCGTATCTATTACCGCCGCGACCGTTTCGGGGTCCATCAGGGAAGGCGTGCCGCCGCCAAAGAAAATCGTATCAAGGACACGATCCGGGGTTTCGGCGGCGCTGCGGTGCAACTCGCCCAGATACGCAACAAGCCATTGTTTTTGATCAATATTTCTGGAAACGTGACTGTTGAAGTCGCAATAGGGGCATTTGGCCTCGCAAAAGGGCCAATGCACATACAGGCCAAAGCCCCCGTTGCGCCAATCATCCGCCAAAGCAGCCTTTCACGAACATCTCCACCGCGCGGCCGCGATGGCTGATCTTGTTCTTTTCCCAGCGATCCATTTCGGCAAAGGTAATGTCATGGCCCTCGGGGACAAACATCGGATCATAGCCGAACCCGTCCTTGCCACGGATTGGCCAGGTCAGATGGCCGGGGGCGATGCCTTCGAACACCTCATCATGCCCGTCGGGCCAGGCAAGAACCAGCGTGCAGCGGAATTGCGCGGTGCGCGGATGAGGGGCGTTTTTCGCCTCGAGTTCGTTATGGGCGCGGGTCATCGCCATCAGGAAATCGCGGCCCTCGCCGGTTTCGGCCCAATCGGCGGTGTAAACGCCCGGCGCACCGTCCAGCGCGTCGATGGTGATCCCGGAATCGTCCGACAGGGCAGGCAGGCCGGTGGCCTTTGCCGCGGCATGAGCTTTGATCCGGGCGTTGCCGACAAAGGTATCCTCGGTCTCTTCCGGTTCCGGCAGGTTCATCTCGCCTGCGCCCACGACGGTCACACCAAAGGGCTCAAGCAGATGCGCCATCTCCTCAAGCTTGCCTGTGTTATGGGTGGCGACCAGAAGCCTGTCGCCGTCGAACTTGCGGGTCATGCGGTGGCGGCTTTCTGTGCGGCGGCCAGTTCACCGACGCCTTTTTCGGCCAAATCCATCAGCTGATCCATCTGCGCGCGACTGAAGACCGAGCCTTCGGCGCTCATCTGCACTTCGATCAGTTTGCCCGAGCCGGTCATGATGAAGTTTCCATCGACGCCCGCTTCGCTGTCCTCGGGGTAGTCCAGATCCAGAACCGGCTGACCAGCGTAAATCCCGCAGGACACGGCGGCAACAGGGTCCACCAGCGGATCGGAAATCACATCGCCCGCCTTCATCAGCTTGTTCACCGCCAGACGCAGCGCCACCCAACCGCCGGTGATCGAGGCGCAACGGGTGCCGCCATCGGCCTGGATCACATCACAGTCTATTGTGATCTGACGTTCACCCAAGGCAACCCGATCCACACCGGCACGCAGGGCGCGGCCGATCAGGCGCTGGATTTCCACGGTGCGCCCGCCTTGCTTGCCGCTTGCCGCCTCACGTCGCATCCTTGTGTTGGTCGCGCGGGGCAGCATACCGTATTCGGCAGTGACCCAACCCAGGCCTGAGCCTTTGATGAACGGCGGCACGCGGTCCTCGATGGTGGCGGTGCACAGTACATGGGTATCGCCCATCTTGATCAGGCAGGAACCTTCGGCATGTTTGGTAAAGCCGGTCTCGATTGAAACCGCGCGCATTTCGTTTAGATCACGTCCTGAGGGTCGCATGGAAAATCCTTTGTTTGCTGGGTTGGGGATAACGCCCCGCAGCGTTACGATGCAACCCCGATTGACCTTTCATTTGCCTGCGATTTAATGGCGATCCAGCAAAGGAACGCGGATGAGCGAAGCAAGCAAAATTCTGAGCGAGATGAACGACCGGTCGCGCGAGGTGTTTCGGCTGATCGTCGAAAGCTATCTGGACAGCGGTGAGCCCGTTGGCAGTCGGACGCTGACCCGCACCCTGTCGGAAAAAGTCAGCGCCGCAACCGTGCGCAACGTGATGCAGGATCTGGAATATCTCGGCCTGCTTGACAGTCCTCATGTCAGCGCCGGGCGGATTCCGACCCAGCAGGGTCTGCGGATGTTTGTGGATGGCTTGCTTGAAGTTGGCGATCTGGGGGCTGATGACCGGCAGAAGCTGGATGAGACATTAGGCTCTAACGCGGGCGATGTGGGCGGGATGCTGGACCGAGTGGGGTCGGTCTTGTCACACGTGACACATGGCGCCTCGCTGGTTCTGACCCCCAAACATGAGACCGAGATCAAACACATCGAGTTTGTCTCACTGGCGCATGATCGCGCGCTGGTGGTCCTGGTGTTCTCGGACGGGCATGTGGAAAACCGCCTGTTCACACCGCCTCCGGGGCAGACGCCCAGTTCGATGCGCGAGGCGGCGAATTTCCTGAACGCGCTGATCGAGGGGCGCACGCTGAGCGAAGTGCGCCGTCAGATGCAAAGCCAGATTGACGCGCGCAAACAGGAAATAGACGTGCTGGCGCGCGAGATGGTCGAAAGCGGCATGGCCGCCTGGGACGGGGATGGGGGCGACTCGGCCCGTTTGATCGTGCGGGGGCGGGCGAATCTGCTGGGTGACTCGGGCGAGGCCGAGGAGCTGGACCGTATCCGCACCCTGTTTGACGATCTGGAACGCAAGCGGGACATCGCGGAATTTCTGGAATTGACCGAAGAAGGCGACGGTGTGCGCATTTTTATCGGGTCCGAGAACAAACTTTTCTCACTTTCGGGTTCCTCTTTGGTGGTGTCTCCATATATGAACGCTGATCGAAAGATTATCGGTGCGGTCGGGGTCATCGGGCCAACGCGTCTGAACTATGGACGGATCGTGCCGATCGTGGATTATACGGCGCAACTGGTCGGCAAGCTGATATCCGACCGGAGCTAGAGGGTAAGAGATGGCAGAGCCCAAGAACGAAGATTTTCTGGACGATATCGCAACCGCCGAGGCGGAAGAGCTGGCCGAAGAGCTGATGGATATCAGCGAAGAGGCGCTGGAGATCGACGCGCTGCGTGCCGAGCGGGACGATTACAAGGACAAGTTCATGCGCGCGCTGGCGGATGCCGAGAACGCGCGCAAGCGTGGCGACAAGGCGCGCCGTGATGCCGAGCAATATGGTGGATCGAAATTGGCGCGCGACATGCTGCCGGTTTACGACAACATGAAACGCGCGCTTGAGGCGGCGACCGATGAGCAGAAAGAAGTGGCTGCCGGTTTGTTGGAAGGTGTTGAACTTACCATGCGCGCGCTTAAAGACGTGTTCCAGAAGCACGGGATCGAGGTAATCACGCCCGAAGTAGGCGACCGCTTCGATCCGAATGTGCATGAGGCGATGTTCGAGGCCCCGGTGCCGGGAACCCGCGCAGGCGATATCATTCAGGTGTCGGCCGAGGGGTTCATGCTGCATGACCGTTTGCTGCGACCTGCACAGGTTGGGGTGTCTTCGACACCGGCAAGCTGATTGGCCTCTGCGAGGCCAAGCCTTCGGCGAGAGTATTTTTGAAAAGATGAAGGGGCGGTTAGGATTTGGCCGCCTCTTTCAGTTTGTAGATCAGGTCGAGCGCTTCGCGCGGGGTAAGCTCGTCCGGTAGGATCTCGGCCAGCATGTCGGTGACAGGGGAAGCCTTGGGGGCTGGCGGCGGCGGGGGCGGCGCGGCGGAGAACAGGGGCAGGTCATCGATCAGCGCCTTTTGCTTGCCGCCTTCGCGTTCGGTTTTTTCCAGCTGGTCCAGTACGATACGCGCCCGGTCCACCACCGAGGCGGGCAGGCCTGCAAGCTGGGCGACCTGCACGCCGTAGGACCGGTCGGCGGCGCCTTTGTGGACCTCGTGCAGGAAGATGACCTCGCCTTCCCATTCCTTGACCGCAACGGTGGCGTTGTCGACGCCTTCGAGTTTACCGGCCAGCGCGGTGAGTTCGTGGTAGTGGGTCGCAAAGAGGGCGCGGCATTGGTTGGCGGCGTGCAGATGTTCCAGCGTGGCCCAGGCGATCGACAACCCGTCATAAGTGGCGGTGCCGCGGCCAATCTCATCGAGGATCACCAGCGCGCGGTCGTCGGCCTGATTCAGGATGGCGGCGGTTTCGACCATTTCGACCATGAAGGTCGAGCGGCCTCGGGCCAGATCGTCCGAAGCTCCGACGCGGCTGAACAACTGGCTGACGACGCCGATATGGGCCTGCTCTGCCGGAACATAGCTGCCCATTTGTGCTAGCAGGGCGATCAGGGCGTTCTGGCGCAGGAAGGTTGATTTACCCGCCATGTTGGGGCCGGTCAACAGCCAGATGGCGGCACCCTTGTCGGCGCTGAGGTTGCAGTCATTAGCGATGAAGGCATCGCCGCCTTGCTGGCGCAGGGCGTGTTCGACGACCGGGTGGCGGCCGCCCTGCACGTTGAACGCGCGGGAGGTGTCGACCTGTGGGCGGCACCAGTCTTCTCCGCGCGCGAGATCGGCCAGAGCAGTGGTGAGGTCGAGTTCGGCCAGCCCTCGGGCTGCTTGGTTCAAGCGCGCGGCTTTGGTCAGAATCTCGCCAGAAAGTCTTTGATAGAGCCGCTTTTCGATCTCCAACGCCAGATTTCCGGCGTTCAGGATGCGGGTTTCGATCTCGGAGAGTTCGACGGTCGTGAACCGGACCTGATTGGCGGTGGTTTGGCGGTGGATATAGGTCTCGGAGAACGGCGGGTTCAGCATCTTTTCGGCATGGGTGGCCGTGGTTTCGATGAAATAACCCAGCACGTTGTTGTGCTTGATCTTCAGCGAGGTGATGCCGGTATGTTCCGCGTATTTCTGCTGAAACCCTGCAATGACGGATCGGCCTTCGTCGCGCAGGGTGCGGGCCTCGTCCAGTTCGGTGTCGAAACCGGGGGCGATGAAGCCGCCGTCGCGGGCCAGCAAGGGTGGTTCGGCGACAAGGGCGTCGTCCAGCAGGGTCAGCAGGTCGTCGAAACCGGTCAGGTTCTGCACGGCGGTGGCCAGAAGGACGGGTAGGTCTTGCGGGGCGCAGAGTTCGGCGATGGTCGCCGCCTGCGCCAGACCGTTGCGGATGGCGGCGAGATCGCGGGGGCCACCGCGTTCCAGCGAAAGCCGCGACAGGGCGCGGTCCAGATCGGGGGTTTTGCGCAACGCCTCGCGCAGGTCCGAGGCAGTCAAACTGTCCTCCGCGGCGAAACTCACCGCGTCTAGACGGGCGTGGATCAAGTCCAGATTTCGCGACGGGCTGGAGAGGCGCTGTTCCAGCAGCCGAGCGCCACCGGGGGTGACGGTCCGGTCGACAACGGACAACAGAGAGCCGGCGCGACCGCCGGACAGGGATCGCGTCAGCTCCAGATTGCGGCGCGTGGCGGCGTCGATTTGCACCACACGGTCCTCGGATTCCTTCAAGGGCGTTTGCAGTAAGGGCAATTTGCCCTTCTGCGTGATTTCCAAATAGTCGATCAGTGCGCCCATGGCCGAAACTTCGGCGCGCCCAAAATTTCCGAACGCGTCCAAAGCGCCCACGTGAAACAACCCGCAGATGCGTTTTTCTGCCGCGGCGCTGTCGAAACTGGCGCGCCCGATGGGGGTGAGTGAAATGCCCAGATCGCGGACGGGTTCGTGCAGGGGCTGTTCCGATCCGTCCGCCACGACCAACTCGGACGGGGCAAGCCGGGCCAGTTCGGGGCTGAGGCGTATGGACGTCAAAGGCATCACGTGAAACGCGCCTGTCGAGATGTCGGCCCAGGCCAGCGCGGCCTCATCCCGGACCTCGGCATAAGCGGCCAGAAAATTGTGGCGGCGGGCCTCAAGCAGCGCATCTTCGGTCAGGGTGCCGGGCGTCACCAGACGCACGACATCGCGCTTTACCACTGATTTAGAGCCTCTTTTCTTTGCCTCAGCCGGGCTTTCCATCTGTTCGCAGACGGCCACGCGGAACCCCTTGCGGATCAGGGTCAGCAGATAGCCCTCTGCGGCATGAACTGGCACGCCGCACATCGGAATATCGGTGCCGTTGTGCTTGCCGCGTTTGGTCAGGGCGATATCCAGCGCCTCGGCGGCATTCACCGCATCCTCGAAGAACATCTCGTAGAAATCGCCCATGCGGTAGAACAGCAGGGCATCGGCATGGGCCTCTTTGATCTCGAGATATTGCGCCATCATCGGCGTGACTGTGGACAAAAGCGGCCCCCTTCTGGCGTATTCCGGGCGCGACCTTACAAACGCGGCCCCCGCGACGAAAGGTGAAAACGTATTCCCGTTGAGGCGCAGCCCCGCCTGCGCTATGAGGCATCAGCCCTGAAGTCATGGAACCGACGTTTAAAATGCCCAAAGCGAAGATCACCAAAGAAGAGGCGCTGGCCTTTCACCTGGACCCCACCCCCGGCAAGTGGGAGGTGCAGGCCACCGTTCCCATGACCACCCAGCGCGATCTGTCGCTGGCCTACAGCCCCGGCGTGGCGGTTCCCTGCGAAGCCATCGCCGAAGCGCCCGAGACGGCGTATGACTATACCAACAAGGGCAATCTGGTCGCCGTGATCTCGAACGGGACCGCCGTATTGGGTCTGGGTAATCTGGGCGCGCTGGGCTCGAAACCGGTGATGGAGGGGAAATCCGTCCTGTTCAAACGGTTTGCTGACGTGAACTCGATCGATATCGAACTGGACACCGAGGACCCGGATGAATTCTGCCGCGCGGTGAAGCTGATGGGGCCGACATTCGGCGGGATCAACCTGGAAGACATCAAAGCGCCGGAGTGTTTCATCATCGAACAGCGCCTGAAGGAAGAGATGGACATTCCCGTCTTCCATGACGACCAGCACGGTACGGCGGTGATCTGTGCGGCGGGTCTGCTGAATGCGCTGCATATCTCGGGCAAGAAGATTGAGGATGTGAAGATCGTTCTGAACGGGGCCGGCGCTGCGGGGATTGCCTGTATCGAACTGCTCAAGGCGATGGGTGCAAAGCACGAAAACTGCATCGTTTGTGACACCAAGGGCGTGATCTATCAGGGTCGGACCGAGGGCATGAACCAGTGGAAGTCGGCCCACGCGATCACCACCGAATTGCGCACGCTGGAAGAGGCCATGAAGGGCGCGGATGTGTTCCTGGGCGTGTCGGTCAAAGGTGCGGTGACGCAGGATATGGTCGCCAGCATGGCCGACAACCCGGTGATTTTCGCCATGGCCAACCCTGATCCCGAGATTACGCCGGAAGAGGCGCACGAGGTCCGCGTTGACGCCATCGTCGCCACCGGGCGCAGCGACTACCCGAACCAGGTGAACAACGTTCTGGGCTTTCCCTACCTGTTCCGCGGCGCGCTGGACATCCATGCCCGCGCCATCAACGACGAGATGAAGATCGCCTGTGCCCATGCGCTGGCCCGTCTGGCGCGCGAGGATGTGCCGGATGAAGTCGCAATGGCCTATGGCAAGTCGCTGACCTTTGGCCGCGATTACATCATCCCGACGCCGTTCGATCCGCGCCTGATCCACCGCATTCCACCTGCGGTCGCCAAGGCCGGGATGGATACCGGCGCGGCCCGCCGTCCGATCATCGACATGGACGCCTATGAGCTGAGCCTGAAATCTCGCATGGATCCGACGGCCAGCATTCTGCGTGGCCTGAACGCCCGTGCCCGTCAGGCGCAAAGCCGAATGATCTTTGCCGAGGGCGACGATCCCCGCGTGTTGCGAGCGGCGGTGATGTATCAGCGCTCGGGCTTTGGCAAGGCGTTGGTTGTGGGTCGGCCCGACGAGGTGAAAACCAAGCTGGAAGAGGCAGGTCTGGGCGACGCCGTGCGCGAACTTGACGTGGTCAACGCTGCGAACACCACGCATCTCGAGACCTATAAGGACTTTCTTTACAAGCGTTTGCAGCGCAAAGGGTTCGACCGCAAGGACATCCACCGCCTTGCGGCCCGCGACCGGCACGTGTTCTCGTCGCTGATGCTGGCGCATGGGCATGGGGACGGGCTGGTTACCGGTGCCACGCGCAAATCGGCGCATGTGATGGACCGGATCAACCATGTATTCGACGCCGATGCCGCCCATGGCGCGGCAGGTGTGACTGCGTTGCTGCACAAGGGTCGGATCGTGCTGATCGGTGATACGCTGGTGCATGAATGGCCGGACGAAAACGATCTGGCCAATATCGCAGAACGCTCGGCCGCTGTGGCGCGTCACATGGGTCTGGAGCCGCGCGTGGCCTTCGTCAGCTTCTCGACCTTCGGCTATCCGGTATCGGAGCGGGCCGAGAAGATGCATGTCGCGCCCGAGGTTCTGGACCGTCGCGGCGTCGATTTCGAATACGAAGGCGAGATGACCGTCGATGTGGCGCTGAACCTCGATCAGCAAGAGGCGTACCCCTTCTCGCGCCTGACCGGCCCGGCAAATATCCTGATCGTGCCTGCACGCCATTCGGCCAGCATCTCGACCAAGCTGATGCAGGAAATGGGCGGCGCCACCGTGATCGGCCCGATCCTGTCCGGTGTCGACAAGCCGATCCAGATCTGCTCGACCGTTTCGACGGCGAATGACATTCTGAACATGGCCATTCTGGCCTCTTGCGATATTGGATAAGCCATGACGATCTGGAACCTCGGCTCGATCAATGCGGATATGGTCTATGCCCTGCCGCATCTGCCCGCGCCGGGGGAGACGCTGGCGGCCAGTGGACTGGAACGGTTTCTTGGCGGCAAAGGGGCCAATATGTCGGTCGCGGCGGCGCGGGCCGGGTCGCAGGTCAGCCATATTGGCGCGGTCGGGGCCGACGGGCGCTGGGCGAAGGATCGGCTGACCGAATATGGCGTCGACACAAGGTTCATTGCCGAGGTCGATGTGCCCACCGGCCATGCCATCGTGGCCGTGGATGCGCAGGGTGAGAACCTGATTGTCCTCTTCCCTGGATCCAACCATGCGCTTGAGGTGTCGCAGGTCGGGCAGGCGCTGGCATCTGCCAATACCGGGGACCTTCTGGTTCTGCAGAACGAAACCAACGCGCAGGTCGAGGCCGCCCGGATGGGGCACGAACTGGGCCTGACCGTCTGCTACGCGGCAGCCCCGTTTCAGGCCCAGGCCGTACAGGACGTTCTGCCTTATCTGGATTTTCTGATCCTGAATGAGGTTGAGGCCGAGCAATTGCGGCAGGAAACCGGGCTGGACGCCGCGCAACTGCCGGTGCGCCATGTCATCGTCACCCTTGGCGCAAAAGGCGCGCGGTATCTGCAACAGGGCTGTGATCCGGTCGATTTCGCGGCCCACAAGGTTCAGGCGGTCGATACGACCGGTGCGGGGGATACGTTCACGGGTTATGTTCTGGCCGGGATGGACCGGGGGATGCCGATGGAACAGGCGATCCTGCAAGCAAATCGTGCCGCGGCCCTGATGGTCACGCGGCACGGTACGGCGGATGTCATTCCTGATCTGCGCGAAGTGCGCGACGCGTCTTTCGATTAAGACCCGGCAAAGGGTGCGTCTGTGCCCCAAAGCTGTTTCACACGCGCATCCCGACCGCAGGCATTGCGATAGGCCTTATAGGCGTTCTTCTGACGTTTCGGACCAAAGCGGGTGAAGACCAGTTTTTCGCCCTTGTAATAATCCTGATGGTAGGCCTCGGCCGGGTAAAAGGTAGATTCTTGCAAGATTGGCGTCACCACCGTCTGACCCAATGCGGCCTGCGCCTGTGCCTTGGCCTTTTCCGCTTGCGCCTTTTCGCCCGAGTTAGAGACGAAAATCGCTGTGCGATAGCTGTCACCCCGGTCGCAGAACTGACCGCCCGCATCGGTGGGATCGACCGAGCGGAAGAACATGTTCAATAGCGTTTCACGGGAAACCCGGGCCGGATCGAAGGTGATCTGAACCGCTTCGTAATGGCCTGTACCGCCTTTTGAGACCTGATCATAGGTTGGGTTGGCCGATTTGCCACCGGTATATCCCGACACCGCGCCCACGACACCGGGGACGGATTCGAAATCGGATTCGACGCACCAGAAACACCCGCCCGCAACGGTCAGTGTCTCGGTGCCTGCCGCCTGAGCGGGCAGGACCCGCAGCATCGCGGCCAAAGTTATGAACGTCAGCAACAGGGCGGGCTTCGCAAAATCGAGGTAGGCAGTTCGGGTCATGGCAGGTCTCCTTCCGAGACTGAAAGTGGCCCGAGAACCGACCCGTTGCAATCGCCTGACATCGATTGTCACGCGCTGGTGAGACGAGTTTATCCGCAGCCTAACGAACCTGTCGCGCCAGATCCTGAAACGCTGCAAACTGTTCTGCGATCGCCTGTGCGGCGGTGTCCAGCAGCCGCGCGCCGTCCTCGGGCGTGGCCAGCGCGGAATGGGATCCGACGCGGCCATCCGGGAACGCGGCCCGGTGTTCTTCGGGTGGGCCGTGACGGTCGCCGCTATGGGCGCGGATATAATCAGAGCTGAGTTTCTTGGGGGGATCGGCGGCCAATCCCGTTGGCAAAGCCCCCAACAGGCTTTGCGTGATCGCGATCTCGGACGGGGTGGCGTGCATCCCCTCCCACGCGCCATAAAGGTTCTGGCGCAGGGCGTTGACGCTGGGCGGCTCCCACCAGCTGACAATTTGAATCCGACCTGCGGGCAGGGCGTCAGCGATGCGGTTCAACGGTGCCAGATTGGCGCCGTGACCATTCACAACAAAAACACCGGTAAACCCTTGCGCCAGCAGGCCCGAGATGACCTCGCTCGCCATGGTTTGAAAAATCGGCTCCGACAGGGAGACCGTACCGGGAAAGGCCGTGTTGAACGGGGCCGGGGTGTAGGCCAGCGCCGGAGCCACGATGGCGTCGCACCGCTTGGCTGCGGCCAGCGCTATCGCTTCGGCGCAGATCGTGTCGGTTCCGATCCGGCCCATCGGCCCATGCTGCTCGGTCGATCCCACGGGCAGCAGGATTGCGGCCCCGGACTTGATCCGGGCCTCGACCTCATACCATGTCATATGATCCAGTTTCATGATTACAGCCTGACTATCGCTTTTCCTTTTGGCAACACGCCGATACGCTGAGCGCATGGAACAGCCACGTACCATTGAAACCCAGAAGCCGCCGCTTGATCATGTGATCGGGCTGGCCGTCAAAACCCATCGCATGCTCGCAGGTCTGACGCTGGCCGAGTTGTCGGGTCAGTCCGGGGTCTCGACCGCGATGATCTCGAAGATCGAGCGCGGACAGGTCTCGGCCTCGCTTGGAACGCTGGATGCGCTGGCAAACGGGATCGGTGTCCCCCTGATCAATTTCTTTGCCGCAACGGTCGAACGGTCCGACGTGTCTTTTGTTGCGGCGGGCGAGGGTGTGACGGTGCAGCGGCTGGGCAGCGGTTACGGTCATAGCTACAAGCTGATCGGCCGCGCCGAGGCCAAGCATGTCAGTTTCGAAAGCTTCAGCGTAACGCTGGAATCGCCTCTGGGGCCACGACCATCATATCAACATCAGGGGATCGAGTTCATCCACGTCACCGATGGTGAGATGGTCTATGGCTGCGGGGATGAGGCCTATCATATGCGCCCCGGCGACTCCTTAAGCTTTGATTCAAACGCTGCGCATGGGCCGGTTGAGCTGAAGACGGACAAGGTCAGTTTCATAACCGTTGTGGCCAAGGCCGTACCCAGCGGAAATTGAAAACGCCCGGCGGTAAGGCCGGGCGCTGGTCAGGTCAGAGACCCCATTTCTCTCGATTCGCTTCGAAGAAACCCTGCGCCTTCTTCACCTCGATCCAGTTGTTGACGTAGTTGATCCAGACCTGATCGTCCTGCGGCAGGATCATGGCGATGGGCGAAGGCGAACGGGGGCCCGCATTCTTCACGCGGACAACCGGGAATTTGTCTTCAAGGGTCGAGCCTTCGATGTTCGATGTGATGAACACGTCCGCACGTCCGGCGATAACCTCCTGAAAGCCACGGGCCGGCGCTTCGACAACCTTGATTTCCGCATTCGGGAACCATTCACGCACGCGCTTTTCAAAGGTGGTGCCCAAAGTGGTGGCAACCGTCACGTCGGGTTGGTTGATCGAGTCGTAGCCGTCGAATTTGTCGGCCTTGTCCTTGGTGGTGTAGGGAAACAACTCGACCGCGATATAGCTGTCCGAAAACCCGGCAACCTTCATGCGCGGCGGCGAGATCGAAGCCGAGCCGGTCAGGTGGTACTTGCCCGCAACCACGCCATTGACCAGGGTTTTCCAGTCGGTCGGCACATATTCGACCTCGACCCCCAGATCGGTGGCCAGTTCGTTCATGATGTCGATGTCATAGCCCTTGTAGCTGTTCGTCGCCGGATCGCGCAGGGACATCGGGTTCCAGTCGCCGGTTGTGCCGACTTTCAGAACGCCCGAATCCAGCACTTCGTTCAGGGCCGATTGTGCATGTGCCGCGCCCGACAATACCAGTCCAAGCGCTGCGGCTGCCGCAGCTTTCCAAATCGTGTTCATTTATTTCTCCCGTTGGTGGCGGTTGGGTCTTGCTGCCATATTGTTCCTTGATTTAAGCGCGAAGGGGAAGATAACCTCAAGAAAATATTCCACTGTGAATAAAATAAGGGCAGGTCAGCCAATGCCAGACGCCGCCATCGAGCTTGTTGATGTGAACAAGTGGTTCGATACGTTTCACGTTCTCAAGGACATCAATCTGACGGTCAACAGCGGCGAAAAGGTGGTGATCTGCGGACCTTCGGGGTCGGGCAAATCCACTGTTGTGCGCTGTATCAATCAGTTGGAGAAGCACCAGAAAGGCACCATCCGCATCGATGGGGTCGAACTGAAGGACGATGCCAAATCCGTGGCCACGATCCGGTCCGAGGTCGGCATGGTGTTTCAGCAGTTCAACCTGTTCCCGCATCTGACCGTTCTGGAAAACCTGACGCTGGGCCCGATCAAGGCGCGCGGCCTCAGCCGGAAAGACGCCGAAGACCGCGCGCGCCATTACCTTGAGCGGGTGCATATCCCAGATCAGGCCGATAAACGCCCGATCCAACTGTCTGGCGGCCAGCAACAGCGCGTGGCGATTGCCCGATCCCTGTGCATGGAGCCCAGGGTTCTGCTGTTTGACGAGCCGACCTCGGCCCTCGATCCGGAAATGATTGCCGAGGTGCTCGATGTGATGGTCGAACTGGCGAATGAAGGCATGACCATGGTTGTTGTCACCCATGAGATGGGCTTTGCCCGCAAGGTCGCCGACAACATGATTTTCATGGATGCGGGCGAGATCGTGGAACAGGGCAAGCCGGAACATTTCTTCACCAATCCCACCTCGGATCGGTGCCGGAAGTTCCTGAGCCAGATTTTGCAGCACTGAGTGGGCATGATGAAAAAAACGCTTCTTCTTCTGATCCCGCTCTTGTTGCTGACCGGTTGTTCCTCGTCCCAGACCTGGGGCTGGTATGTGATCGATCCTACGACGGATACGGGCTGGACCAATGTGAAATTCCTGATCTCGGGCATGGGGGCGACGATCCAGATCTCTCTGATCGCCGCCGTTCTGTCGATTGTCATCGGTTTGCTGGTCGCCTTGCCCGGATTGTCCGAAAAGCGTGGCTGGCGGTTGTTGAACAGGGTCTATGTCGAGTTTGTTCGCGCCATTCCCCTGCTGCCGATGCTGTTCTGGGTGTTCTACGGCTTGCCGATTGTGTTCCAGTCGATGGGCATGAACATTCCCATCGACCCGTTCTGGGGTGCGATCATCACGCTGGCGATTTCCGACAGCGCCTTTACGGCTGAGATTTACCGCGCGGGCATTCAATCTATTGCACGCGGGCAACGCGAAGCGGCGCAGACCATCGGGCTGAACTATGTGCAAACCATGCGCTATGTGATCCTGCCGCAGGCGATCCGACGCATTCTGCCCCCCTTGGCAAACCAGTTCATCTACATCGTCAAGATGAGCGCCTTTGCCAGCGTCATCGGCATGCAGGAACTGACCCGCCGCGCGAACGAGCTGGTGGTGACGGAATACCGCCCGCTGGAAATCTACACATTGCTGATTTTCGAATACCTGATCCTGGTTCTGATCATCAGCGCCGGTGTGCGATGGCTGGAACGCCGCATGGGCGCGGATGAACGCGGTTAAGACGGAGATAATAAATGGACTGGAAAGACTTCATGGCCGAGACCGAGGCCAATATCGGCACCTTTTCGAAAGAAGTGCCCGAAACCGTGCGCGGTTTTGGCATCATGGGAAAGGCCGCCAAGGCCGACGGTGCGCTGAGCGAAAAGACCAAGGAATTTGTCGCGCTGGGCATTGCCGTTGCCACAAAATGCGACAGCTGCATCGGGTTTCACGTGAAGTCACTTGTCCGCCTTGGTGCCACGCGCGAGGAGCTGTGCGAGGCGCTCGCCATGGCAACCTATATGGGTGGAGGCCCATCCTTCGGATACAGTGCAAAGGCCCTGAAAGCCTTTGATGTGTTTTCGGAGTAACCCCCATGCGTCCTGATCTGGCCGGAGCCGAGGGCTTTATCCGAAACTGCTGGTACGTCGCGGGCCGCAGTGAGGATTTCGGCCGCGACCTCAGCCCTGTGCGGATGCTGAACGAAGAGATAGTGATCTATCGCGACACCAAAGGCGTGGCCATTGCGCTGGAAGATGCCTGTCCCCACCGCAAACTGCCCCTGTCGCGCGGAACTGTCGAGGGCGATCACGTGGTCTGCGGCTATCACGGGCTGACCTTCGATTGCAGCGGCGAGTGTGTGATCGCGCCAACGCAGTTGGACAACCCCCCGCGCCGCGCCGCTGTGCAGTCATACCCGGCCGAGGACCGCTGGGGCTTCCTGTGGCTATGGATGGGTGACCCGGCGCAGGCCAATCCGGATGACATCATCGACATCCCGAATTTCGACAACCCAAGCTGGGGCAAGACCCAGACCGGCGCGATGGAGATGGCGTGCCACTACCTGTACATCATCGACAATCTGCTGGACCCCAGCCATGTGGCCTGGGTGCATCTGACTTCATTTGCCGGGGCCGGAACCGACAACCGGCCCCTTGATCTGGAAGAGACCGAAAGCGGCGTCATCGTCTCACGCTGGATCGCGGACGAACCTGCACCGCCATACTATGCGCCGATCCTGCCCTTTGGCCCAACCTGCGACCGCAAGCAGCATTACGAATGCCGCCTGCCATCGACCGCGATCAACATGTCCGTCTATACGCCGGTGGGTGAGGGCGGGGCGGATCGTCCCATCTCGGACAATGCGTTCATCAATATCTCTTACAACTTCATCACGCCGGTGGATCACGAAAGCGCACGCTATTTCTGGTTCCAGCATCGCAACATGCATGCCGATGACGCGGCTATGTCCCAGCGGATGTTCGACGGCGCGGTTATGGCGTTCAACGAGGACAAAGAGGTGCTGGAATACGTCCAGACCGGTATGGCGCAGCGCAAATCCGGCTATATCAACCTTGGGCTGGATGCGGGCGCGATGCGGTTCCGGTCGCGGGTGGCGAAGATGATCGCGTCCGAATCAGTGGGCTGACAACCGGCCATTTGCGCCCTGACCGACCCGCTGTTCGGGCGCGTCAAAAACGGCTCTGATACAGGGGTATTCGTCCAGAACTGCCTGCCCGCCGGGGATCAGCTCGGGCCTGAAAATACCATTGTCCCAAATCGCCATGCCATCCACGGCAATCGTCGGGTCCAGCACGTTCAGCGAAATCTCACCCGGTGCGTAATGCCCGCAGGTGTGAAAATGCAACAGGCGGGGGTTGCCAAAGGCCGATCCGCTCCACCGTTCGAAATTCTCAAAAGCAGGCGCGGTATAGGCGCATCCCGGATGAATGCCTGCATGCCACGAGTGCATGGTCATCGGGTCCAGATCAAACATCTGCCCGACCTTCTGATAATGCATCTGTGCGCAGTGCACGTCCATGTCGTGACCGGAAAACCCGGTCAAACGCCCGCCGTCAAAGTGAACCGCCAATGGCTCCCTCAGGTCGCAGCCATAAGGCTGATAGAATTTCGACCCGGTTCCCACAAGAAATCCATCCTGCATCACAATGCCGGAAAAGCCCTGGGCCGGGACGGGCGCAAAAACGGACATCGGAAAGCGCGCCACGCTGACATCCGCGGCGCCTTGCTTAGGATACGCGGCCCCCGGCCCGCTGAAATCCGTGCCCAAGGGGCAGGTGACGCGGATGCGCTCGGCCTCGGCCATAACGGCGTTCACCGCGTTCTTCAGCGCAACAAACCCGGTATAGTTCGCCCGGCCAAAGCCCGAGGCCAGCATCTGCGCGTCCAACGCATAAGACATGATGGGCTGAATGCCCGACAAGCCCGTGTCAAACCTGATCTGGTCGCCGGTGCGGGACAGGAACAGCGTTCGGTCCGCAGCCTTCATATCGGCAATCAACTGATCGGACAGTTTGACCTCAATCGGGTCAAAAGGCACTGTTTGCACGGATGTGTCGATCTTCAGGGTGCGGGCGCAGTCCAGAATGGCCTGCCCGATCTCTTCATCGTAATAGGCGTTTCCGGGGTCTTCGCACAGAACAAGCAGGCGATCGCCCCGGGACAGGCCACCGCATCGCAGCAACAGGTTTTCAGCGCCTGAATACAAATCAGACCGGTGCATTCCGTCTGCCCCTTACCAAGAATGATCCCAAGACTCGCTGGTCTGTTCACGATTTTGTTATAATCAAAAATCTCTTGCCAGTAAAAACTTTTACTGACACTCCCAAAAACACCGGCAATTAACCGCAGGAGACACCAAGATGAGCGCCTGGATCGACATGATCCCCGATGAACAAGCCGAAGGTCGCCTGAAAGAGCTGTTGGACAAAGCGCGGACCCCGCACGGCACCGTTGACACCGTGATGCGGGTGCATTCGCTGCGGCCCGAGACGATGAACGGGCATGTCACGCTGTATCGGTCGGTCCTGCATTCACAGGACAACAAGCTGCCGTTCTGGTTTCTTGAGGTGGTGGCCAGCTATACCTCGATCATGAACGACTGTACCTATTCGCTGACGCATCACTTCATGAATGTGCGCAATCTGCTGAAGGATCAGCCGCGAAGCGACCGGATCTTTGTCGCGCTCAAGGCGCATCGACCCGAGGATGAGTTCGGCGGCAAGGAACTGGCCTTGCTGCGCTATGCGGCCAAGCTGACCACGGATGTGGGAAAGATGGTGAAATCGGATTTCGAGGCGCTGAAAATTGCCGGGTGCGAGGATGGCGAAATCCTCGAGGTCAATCAGGTCTGCGCGTATTTCAACTATTCCAACCGGTTGCTGAACGGGCTGGGGGCCACGACCGAGAACGATGTGATCGGGTATTACAAAGGCGACGACTAGCTGGGGGTGGGCTGACCTCAGCCCAGCAACTGCCCCAACTTCATCGCAACGCCCATGTTACCCGAGATCTTGAGTTTCCCCAGCGCGACGCCGGTCATCGGGTTCAGCTTGCCGGTCAGCAGCTTGCCCAGATTGTCTTTGGAAATCCGGATCGTGCAATCGGTGTCGCGATCCTCGGTGCTGGCGGTATTGTCGGCCAGAACAATCACGCCATCGTCACCGCAATCGAATTTGAGCGAGCCATCAAAGCTTTTGCCGTTCAGGCCTTTTTGAATTCCGTCGGCGATGTCCTGCAGCATGATCTGTCCTTCTCTTGATTGACGCTTGCGTAATAATAAAGAGATGAATTTGGCAAGGTTGACCAAGCTGGAAGCGTAAGAGCTTCTTGTATTTTGAGTCGCTGAATCGAGAGCGTACGTTGTCGAATATCCGGTATGCGGCGAAGCTTCTAGCCCAACATGTTGTAATACCACATAGAAAAAGACTCGACTCGCGGGCTCGGACTCGCAATCATAAAGGGGCACCTAGTGGAATAGGTGCCCCAAGACTGCCGCAAACGGGCATTCTGTCTGGTATAGACACTGCGATTCTCAACGATATCGCGAGTCCCGTCAAGCATGTTGCGGCGTCCTAGCAGGTTCCGGCACTTCCGTCGGGGCCGCGGCAACATAGTGGAGACACGAGAATGTATTACGTTCTTTATAAAGACTCTGCCGGGTACTGGCGATGGACGCTGAAAGCTTCCAACCACGAACCCATTGCTGTTTCGTCTGAGAGTTATGTGCGCAAAGCGGATGCTGAGCACGGCATTAATCTTACGAAATCAGCATACAATGCTCCTGTTCACGAACAACAGGCGGCGTAAGAAATAGGGGTGGGCAGCAAGCGCTGCCCATTTCTTTAGCTTGTTCTACGATCCCGCGCCGCCAGCAGTTTCAGGCGCAGCGCGTTCAACTGGATAAAGCCCGCCGCATCGGTCTGGTCATAGGCACCGGCGTCTTCCTCAAAGGTCACATGTGCCTCGGAATAGAGCGAATGATCCGACCAGCGGCCCACGGTCGAGGCCAGACCTTTGTACAGTTTCACCCGCACGGTTCCGGTGACATGTTCTTGCGATTTGTCGATGGCGGCCTGCAGCATCTCGCGCTCGGGGCTGTACCAGAAACCGTTATAGATCAGTTCCGCATATTGCGGCATCAGCTGGTCTTTCAGATGCATCGCGCCGCGGTCCATGGTGATGGATTCGATGCCGCGATGCGCCTCCAGCAGGATGGTGCCGCCGGGGGTTTCGTAGATACCGCGCGATTTCATGCCCACGAACCGGCCTTCGACCAGGTCGAGACGACCAATACCGTGCTTACCGCCATATTCGTTCAGCTTGGTCAGGATGGTCGCGGGGCTCATCGCCTCGCCATTGATGCTGACCGCGTCGCCTTTTTCAAAGCCGATCTCGATGAACTCGGGCTGATCGGGCGCGTCCTCGGGATGGACGGTGCGCTGATAGACGTAATCGGGCGCCATATCGGCGGGGTCTTCCAGAACTTTACCCTCGGACGAGGTGTGCAGCAGGTTAGCATCGACCGAGAACGGAGCTTCACCGCGTTTGTCCTTGGCAATCGGGATCTGGTTCTGTTCCGCAAATTCCAGCAGCTTGGTACGGCTGGTCAGGTCCCATTCGCGCCACGGTGCAATGACCTTGATGTCGGGGTTCAGCGCGTAGGCGGCCAGTTCAAAGCGCACCTGATCGTTGCCTTTGCCGGTCGCGCCATGGGCCACGGCATCGGCCCCGGTCGCTTGCGCAATCTCGACCAGACGTTTCGAAATCAGCGGGCGCGCGATCGAAGTGCCCAGCAGGTACAGCCCTTCGTACTGCGCATTGGCGCGGAACATCGGGAAGACGAAATCGCGGACGAATTCCTCGCGGATATCCTCGATATAGATGTTTTCGGGCTTGATCCCCAGCAGCTCGGCCTTTTGACGGGCGGGTTCCAGTTCCTCGCCCTGACCCAGATCGGCGGTGAAGGTGACGACCTCACAACCATACTCGGTCTGCAGCCATTTCAGGATGATCGAGGTATCAAGGCCACCGGAATAGGCCAGAACAACTTTCTTGGGCGCGGACATCTGACTTCCCCTTATTCGTAAGACGATTGGCCCCTAACGGGTTTTGAACGCGGGGGCAAGTTATGTGCGTTGACCACGTCCGGGAATTAGGGTGAAACGAGACGATAGAGAACAAGAATTGGTTGAGAGGCGCGGTTTTCGGATGTTGGGCTGGAAGATCTTTGTGCATTCGGTGCGGATGGTTTTGGGCAATTTCAAGCAGGCCTTGCAGATCGGTCTCGTCCCGGTCGCTCTCTGGTTCGGCGGTGCAATTGTCGTGTTTGTCGCTGCGAGTATTTTGCTGAGGATGATGTCCCCCGGGGGGCCGGAAAATGACCTGTTTTCATCAGGGAATGCAACGATCTTCCTAGTCCTGATCGTGATCTGGATTGGCATGCTGATCACGGCATGTTGGATCGTTGTCGAATGGCACCGATTTGTATTGCTGGCCGAATACCCGACGGGATGGATTCCGCAGTTCCGGGTTGATCGCGTGTTGTCCTATGTCGGCCACGGGTTTTTGTTGGGTCTTGCCGCCGTTATCCTGTTGATACCAGTCGCGATTGCCTCTGGCATTGCCTCATCAATGTCTCAGTCGTCGGGCATTGTTGTGCTGGGTCTTGGGGCGCTGGGCGTAATCGTCTGCCTGTACCGGCTGGTCGTGTTGCTGCCAGCTGCCGCGATTGGTCAGCCCCTGACGTTCAAACAGGCATGGGACGCGACCCGAGGTGCCGAGGGCGCGATCTTTGTTTTGCTGATCGTGTCCGGGCTTATTCAGGGTGCGGTGAACCTTATCACAGCGCCATTGATGGGTGTTTCGATTGTCGGAGCGCTGGTTGTTTTTGCAGTCACGTTGATCCTCTACCTTATCAATGTCAGCATCCTGACCACGATGTACGGTGTTTTCGTCGAAAAACGCGAACTCTCCTGACCGCCCGTACACATATGTATTCCTTGCCCTTTTAGCCGGGATGGGTCAGTGAAACGGTCATGAGTGATTTCATGACCCGCGCCCGTGCCGCCGAACAGGCGATGCGCACTGTTTTCCCTGCAACGCCGCTGCAGCGGAATGCGCATCTGTCCGACCGTTATGGCGCCGATATCTGGCTCAAGCGCGAAGATCTCAGCCCGGTGCGGTCCTACAAGATTCGCGGTGCGTTCAATGCCATGCGCAAGCAGCAGGGGCAGGACCTGTTCGTCTGCGCCAGCGCCGGCAATCACGCGCAGGGCGTGGCCTTCATGTGCAAGCATCTGGACGTCAAAGGCGTGATCTTCATGCCGGTGACAACCCCGCAGCAGAAGATCCAGAAGACCCGCATCTTTGGCGGCGACAATATCGAGATTCACCTGACCGGCGACTATTTCGATGACACTCTGGCCGCCGCGCAGGCCTGGTGCGCGCAAAAGGGCGGGCATTTCCTGTCGCCCTTTGACGATGAAGATGTGATCGAAGGACAGGCCTCATTGGCGGTCGAGATCGAGGAACAGCTTGGCGGTGTACCCGATCATCTGCTGTTGCCGGTGGGCGGCGGCGGTATGTCGGCGGGCGTAGCAACGTGGTTCGGCGATCGCACGCATTGCCTGTTTGTCGAACCTGCGGGCGGGGCGTGCCTGCGCGCGGCTTTGGCGGCGGGGCATCCGGTGTCACTGGATCAGGTGGATACGTTTGTGGACGGGGCCGCCGTTGGCCGGATCGGCGCGAAACCCTTTGACCTGCTGCGCTCTCGCCATTTGTCAGATGTTCTGGTGATGTCCGAGGATCGCATCTGCGCCACCATGATCGAAATGCTGAATGTCGAAGGCATCGTTTTGGAACCCGCCGGGGCGCTGGCGGTCGAGGCGGTGGGCGATGTGCAAAGCTTTGTCCGGGGCAAGACGGTGGTCTGCGTTACCTCAGGTGGTAATTTCGACTTTGAACGCCTGCCCGAGGTCAAGGAGCGGGCTCAGCGCTATTCCGGGGTCAAAAAATACTTCATCCTGCGCCTGCCGCAGCGCCCCGGCGCGTTGAAAGAGTTCCTGAACATCCTCGGCCCCGAGGATGACATCGCCCGATTCGAATACATGAAGAAATCGGCCCGCAACTTCGGCTCGGTCCTGATCGGCATCGAAACCCGCAAGCCCGAGAATTTCATGCGCCTGTTTGCGCATCTTGATGAGGCCGGGTTCACCTATACCGACATCACCGAGGATGAGACCCTGGCGCAGTTTGTGATCTAGGTCAGGTTCCGGGCCAGATCCGCCTGAAACACCGATTTGGATGCGTCATAGACGGACAGGATTTCGGACAGATCCACCTCGGCCGCATGACCGGCTGCGGCGCGCCGCTCACCATCCTGACAGAGTCTTGAGAACTGGTCGAACCCAAGGCTCAGCGCGCTGCCTTTCAGGAAATGCAGGTTCTGTTCCAGCTCAAGCCGCTGGGTATCGGCGTGCAGGCGGGCGATGACCTCTTGCACCTCATCCAGAAAGATCTGGATAACCTCGTCAAACTCATCCGCGCCGACCTCGTCCCGCAACTGTCTGACTCGGGGCCAGTGGATCATTGTCATCCTCCTGCATCGGATTGGGCTGACCCTTGGTAACTCGGTACGGGTAAATGTCGGGTTAAACTCCGAGGGGCCCGAGGGCCTTCACCTGATGTTAAACCCCCGGGCGATACGGTCACCCTGTCCCGGTCAGAGGAACAGCATGGGGTTGCAGAGTGCCAGCGGCAAATCTTGAGGAAACCAGATCGGATCTGGATTTCGGCGCGATCCGAAAGGTGCTGGTTGTGGATGACAGCCGCCTGCAACGTCGGATTCTGGTTGCCTCGCTCAAGAAATGGGGCTTCGAGGTGCTTGAGGCCGACACTGGCGAAGCCGCTATCGAGTTATGCGCCCGGTCCGTGCCCGATCTTGTGCTCAGCGATTGGGTCATGCCGGGGATGAGCGGGCTGGAGTTCTGCCGCGCCTTCCGCGCGCTTGAGGCCGAGCATTACAGCTATTTCATCCTGTTGACCTCAAAAAGCGAAAAGCAGGAGGTCGCGCGCGGCCTTGATGCCGGGGCCGATGATTTCCTGATCAAACCGCTTGAGGCCGATGAACTGCGCGCCCGTATATCGGCAGGGGCGCGAATTCTGGATATGCAGCGCGAATTGTCCGAAAAGAACCGGCTGATCGAATCCGCCTTGGACGAGTTGAAGCTGGCACATGACGCTATCGACAAGGACCTGATGCAGGCCCGCAAGATTCAGGAATCGCTGGTGCCTGAACTGACGCAGACATTCGGCAAATCCCGCGTCAGTCTGTTGTTGAAACCCTGCGGTCATATTGGTGGTGATCTGGTGGGCATGTTCTCACCCGGTCCAAACCGGCTGGGTTTCTACAGCATTGACGTGTCGGGCCATGGCATCACCTCGGCCATGATGACGGCGCGGCTGGGTGGCTATCTGTCCAGCAAGCATTTCGATCAGAACGTGGCGATGGAGCGTCGTTTCGATAAATTCTACGCCCTGTTGCCGCCGGATGAGGTGGCCGGGATGCTGAATATGCGGTTGATGGCGGATGCCGGTATCGAGGAGTACTTCACGATGGTTTACGCCATCGTCGATCTGCGCAACGGGCATATGAAGCTGGTACAGGCCGGGCACCCTCACCCGTTGGTTTTGCGCAAGGATGGCAGCACCGAGTTTCTGGGCGAAGGGGGGCTGCCAATCGGGTTGATCTCGGACGTGTCGTTTCAACAGATCGAAACCCAACTGCATCCGGGGGATCGGCTATTGCTGTATTCCGATGGGTTCACCGAATGCCATCTGGCAGAGGGCGGATTGCTGGAAGAGGAGGGTTTGCGCGACATGGCCCTCGACTGCGCCACCGGGCGCGGTGGGTCCGAATTTCTGGACGATATGTTCTGGCGCCTGACACAGCTCATGTCGCCCGAGGACGGTATGGGTGATGACGTGTCGGCGGTGTATTTCGAATATAACGGCCCCTAAAGGCGGCCAAGATGCAGGTTGGCAAAGTGGCGATCACCGTCATTGCCCAGCAGTTCCACCGCATCCGCGGTGTCCATCCAAAGCGCCTCGTGAATATCTTCGGTCGGCGGACCCATGCGGCGGACCGGGCGGGCACGATAGATCAGGCAGACCTTCTCGGCCCACAGGTCATATTCCGGCATATAGGTGAACCGGCGAAACGCCCCCACGCGTTCCGGTTTGGCGATGCGCCAACCTGTTTCCTCATAAACCTCGCGGTGCAGCGCGGTGACAGGCGATTCGCCTGGGTCGATCCCGCCGCCGGGCAGTTGCAGATCCGGGCCCGGTTCGGTCTGGCAGGTCAGCAGCAGGCTTCTGCCGCGCGGCAGCAAAGCGTAAACACCAACCCTTTGGGTGTATCTGCGCCCGGGTTCGGGGGTTTCGCCAAACCGTCTGATCATGTATGGCCCCTTACAACCCAATCTCTGCGACCTATATGGTGCCGGTATGCCAACCCTTGGCGTGTAAGGAAACCCCATGTCTCTTGGAACAAAAATCGCGTGGGACGATACCGTCCTGCCCTTTCAACTCGATGTATCGGATATGCGCGGGCGCGTGGCCCGTCTGGATGGCGTGCTGGACGGCATCCTGAAGCAGCATGACTACCCCGAACAGGTTGAGGCTTTGGTGGCCGAGATGGCCCTGCTGACCGCGTTGATCGGCCAGACCGTTTCGTTGCGCTGGAAACTGTCCTTGCAGGTGCAATCCAAGGGCGCGGTGCGGATGATCGCCACGGACTACTACGCGCCGAAGGTCGAGGGCGAACCGGCCCGCATCCGGGCCTATGCCAGTTTCGACCGGGATCGCCTGACAGATTCCGCCCCCTTCGATCAGGTGGGCGAGGGGTATTTTGCGATCATGATCGATCAGGGCGAAGGCACCCAGCCCTATCAGGGCATCACCCCGCTGGCCGGAGGCTCGATAAGTGCCTGCGCCGAGGCGTATTTTGCCCAGTCGGAACAATTGCCGACGCGATTCTCGCTGAGCTTCGGCAAATCGACCGAGCCGGGTGTGGGCGAACATTGGCGCGCGGGCGGTATCATGTTGCAGCACATGCCCAAAGCCTCGCCCTTTGCGGCCTCGGGCGAGGGTACCGGCGAGATCCTGACCGCAAATGATCTGGTTGATGGCGAAGAGGGCGAGAACTGGGGCCGTGTCAACATCCTGCTGGATACGGTCGAAGATCTTGAGATGATCGGCCCTTCGGTCGCGCCCACCGACCTTTTGGTTCGCCTGTTCCACGAGGAAGGGCCGCGCGTCTATGACGCGCAGGCGGTGCAGTTTGGCTGTACCTGCTCCGAGGAACGTGTGCGCCAAAGCCTGTCGATCTATTCGGCCAAGGACATCGAAAAGATGACCACGCCCGAAGGGCAGGTGACAGCCGATTGTCAGTTCTGCGGGGCCCACTATGTGCTCGATCCCGCAACGGTTGGATTTGATGCAGAAGACGCCAGCGGTGCATGACCTTACCGCCCGCATTGCTGCGGCCTTGCGTCGTCCGGGTGACGGGTCCAGCGATTTTGACCTGAACCCGGAAACCGTGCTTCCGCCCGGGCGCAAATTGCGTCCGGCGGGGGTGTTGGTGCCGATCCTGCTGACCGGCGATGAACCGCATCTGATTCTGACCAAACGATCATCCGCCCTGAAACACCATCCCGGTCAGATCGCCTTTCCGGGTGGCAAGCAGGATGAAGGGGATGTGGACATCACCGCCGCAGCCTTGCGTGAGGCGCGCGAGGAAATCGGCCTGCCGCCCGATCTGCCCGAAGTGATCGGGTTTTTGCCGGAACATGAAACCGTGACCTCGTTTTCGATGACCCCGGTGGTTGCCGTCGTCCGGCAGGGGTTTGACCCCGTGCCCGAACCCGGCGAAGTCGATGAGGTTTTCTCGGTTCCGCTTGCACATGTGCTGGACCCTGCGAATTATGTGATCGAGTCGCGCAGATGGCGGGGTCAGCGGCGCAGGTATTACGCCGTGCCCTATGGCCCCTATTACATCTGGGGCGCGACCGCCCGCATATTGCGCGGGTTGGCAGCACGGGTGAGTGAATGAAGCAGATCAGCGCGGCCTGGGTTTCAGATCCAGCAACTCAGAGGGTTTGCGCGGCCCTGACCAAAGGCGGGGCGCAGGCCCTGTTTGTCGGGGGCTGCGTGCGCAATGCCCTGCTGGGCGCGCCGGTCTCGGATATCGACATTGCGACCGATGCGCTGCCGAACCGGGTGGTTGAGCTGGCACAGGCCGCAGGCCTCAAGGCGATTCCGACCGGGATTGACCATGGTACAGTCACCGTGGTCTGCGATCACATCCCGCATGAGATCACCACCTTTCGCCGCGACGTGGAAACCGACGGCCGCCGGGCTGTTGTCGCCTTTTCCGACAAGGTCGAGGAAGACGCAGCGCGGCGCGATTTCACCATGAATGCGATTTATGCGCGGCCCGATGGCGCCGTGTTAGACCCGCTTTCGGGCCTGCCCGATCTTGAGGCACGCCGCGTGCGCTTCATCGGAACCGCCCAAAACCGTATCCGCGAGGATTACTTGCGCTCGCTGCGGTATTTCCGGTTTCATGCCTGGTATGGCGATGCCGAGGCCGGGTTCGATGCGGATGCTTTGGCGGCGATTGCGGACAATCTGGACGGCCTGTCCACCCTGTCCCGCGAACGCGTCGGGGCCGAGTTGCTGAAATTGCTGGCTGCGCCCGATCCGGCCCCGTCAGTTGCTGCGATGCGCAGCGCCGGCGTTCTGGCGCGTCTGTTGCCCGGCGCGAATGACCGCGCGCTTGCGCCCTTGGTGGCGATTGAACAGGCCGCAGGGGCCGAACCCGAGCCAGTGCGCCGCCTTGCCGCCATCGCCACACCCGAAGACGCCGCCACCCTGCGCCTCAGCCGGTCTCAATTGCAACGGCTGACCCGAATGCGGGACGAAGCACAGGCACCGACCAGCGTGGCTGAACTGGGCTATCGATACGGGGATGAGGGCGGCCTGCACGAAACCCTGTTGCGCTGCGCGTTTCTGGAACAACCATGGTCCGACGACCTGAGGACCCAGTTGCACAGCGGCGCAGCCGCGCGCTTTCCGATCAAGGCGGCCGATCTGATCCCCGATTTCACCGGCCCCGCGCTGGGCCAAAAACTGGCCGAGCTTGAGGCGCGCTGGATTGCCTCCGGCTTCACCCTGACCCGCGAGGATTTGCTGACCGGCTGACGGGAAGTCTCAAAAGGGGATGACAAACCAACGGGTTTGTGGTTACGTGCGCCTGTCACATGGATGGAGGAATGCGAATGTATTACGGGATCTGGTTCGGCTAAAGCCGGGACACTTGCCCCGTAAAGGGTGGTGTTCAGGCGCCATTCTTCTTCGCACGTCTTTTGTTTTGCTCAATCGGAGCACGCTTCCATGTTTCGCTATTTCGAAAACCTTGTTGACCCTTTTGTCGCCTATCATGAGACCGACACGCCGCCGACGCGGCTGTGGCCCTTCATGCTGGAATACTCGCGGCCATTCTTCCGCGTGTTCGTATGGGCAACGCTGCTGTCCATTGTTGTCGCTGGGGTCGAGGTCGGCCTGATCTACTACATGGGACGCGTTGTGGACCTGCTTGGCGGGTCTCCGGCCAATGTATGGAAGGAACACGGGACAGAATTGCTGTTGATGGCTGCGTTTATCCTTTTGTTGCGGCCAATTTTGCACATTCTGGACGTGCTTGTGATCAACAACGCGATCCTGCCTCAGTATGGCACTCTGTTTCGCTGGCGGGCCCACAAGCACGTTCTGCGCCAGTCGGTTAGCTGGTTTGAAAACGACTTTGCCGGGCGCATCGCCAACCGGGTCATGCAGACCCCGCCCGCCGCTGGCGAGGTGGTGTTTCAGGTTTTCGACGCGATTTCTTTCTCGCTGGCCTATCTGGTCGGGGCTGCAATCCTGCTTATGGCCGCAGACACGCGGCTGTTGTTGCCGCTGCTGATCTGGTTTGCGCTTTATGTCGTGCTGGTCAACTGGGCGGTTCGGCGCGTCGGTCCGGCGTCACAGGCCGCGTCAGATGCGCGCTCAACTGTGACGGGCCGCGTGGTGGACAGCTATACCAACATCCACTCGGTCAAGATGTTCGCGCATGCCGATCAAGAGATGGACTACGCGAAGGAAGCGATTTCCGAAACGCGTCGCACCGTTCAGGTCGAGATGCGGATTTTCACCATCATGGACGCCATTCTGGTCGTGCTGAATGGGTTCCTGATCGTGGGTGTAGTCGGCTGGGCCATCGTTCTGTGGATGCAAGGCCAAGCCTCAGTTGGTGTAGTGGCGGCGGCGACCGCCCTGACTCTGCGCTTGAATGCCATGACCGGATGGATCATGTGGGCGCTGACCAGCCTGTTCCGCCAGCTTGGCGTTGTGGCCGAGGGTTTGGAGACAATTGCGCAACCGATCCAATTGCTGGATGCACCTGATGCAAAGCCATTACAGCTGGGCAAAGGTGAGATCGAAATTCGCGACCTGTCGCACCATTATGGCCGTGAAACCGGTGGTCTGGATCACATCAACCTGACCATCCATCCGGGTGAAAAGATCGGCCTGATCGGGCGGTCCGGTGCGGGGAAATCGACCCTAGTTAAGCTGCTTTTGCGGTTTTACGACGTTGAACGCGGTGCGATTTTGATCGACGGCCAGAACATCGCGGGTGTCACACAGGACAGCTTGCGCAGTCATATCGGGATGGTCCAGCAGGACAGCGCATTGCTGCATCGATCGGTGCGCGACAACATCCTCTATGGTCGTCCCGACGCGACCGAAGAACAGATGGTTGCCGCAGCAAAACAGGCCGAAGCGCATGAGTTCATTCTGGACCTGCAAGACCCGCAGGGCCGCACCGGCTATGACGCCCATGTGGGCGAGCGGGGCGTTAAGCTGTCCGGCGGTCAACGGCAACGGGTAACTCTGGCACGGGTGATTCTGAAGGACGCGCCAATCCTGTTGTTGGACGAAGCGACATCCGCCCTAGATTCCGAGGTCGAAGCGTCGATTCAGGAAACCCTCTACGGCATGATGCAAGGTAAAACCGTGATCGCCATTGCTCACAGGCTCAGCACCATCGCACAGATGGACCGCATTCTGGTGATGGATGCCGGTCGCATCGTCGAAGAGGGCGCGCATTCCGACCTTTTGGCGCAGGGTGGCCTTTACGCGCAGTTCTGGGCGCGGCAATCTGGCGGCTTCATGAACCCGGAGGCCGCGGAATGAGGGTTGCTGACCTCATAAACCCGTTCAAAAACATCGAAACGCCCCCACCGCAGACGTTGGGGGCGTTCATTCGCTGGAGCCTGTCCGGCGCCTGGCCCATGCTGTTTGTCGCGGCCTTCTTCTCGGCCACCGCTGGCGCGATGGAGGCGGTCACGGCCTGGATTCTGGGCGAGGTGATCGATGTCGCAACCTCCAGCGGCCCCGAAAACTTTCTGACCGCCGAGAACATGTGGATGATCTTCGCAGCGGTGGTCTTTTTCATGCTGCTGCGTCCGATCCTGTTTGGCCTCTCGTCGGTGTCGAACAACTATATCGTCATGCCCAATATCCCACCTTTGGTTCTGGCCAAGCTGAACCGCTGGACGCTGGGCCAGTCGGTGACCTATTTCGACGATGATTTCGCCGGGCGGATCGCCCAGAAGCAGATGCAAACGTCCAACGCCATGGCCTCGGTCGTCTCGGAAACGATCAGCGCGATTGTGTTTGCGTTGGCTTCATTGGTCGGTTCTTTGCTTTTGTTAGGGTCTATTCATCCGCTGGTGATGCTGCCCTTCGCCGGCTGGTTGGCGGTCTATTTTCTGCTGGTTCGCTGGTACTTGCCGCGCATTCGCAAGCTGTCGGGGGCTCGGGCCGGGGCACGGGCGATGGTGTCGGGACAGGTCGTTGACACGATCACCAACATCAAAACGGTCAAGCTGTTCGCCCATTCCGCGTTCGAGGATCAGGCCGCGCGTGATTCGATGGTGGAACTGCGCGAGCGGTCGCTGGATTTCGGCAAACTCTCTGCCAGTTTCCGTTTCATCCTGATGACATTGGCTGGCGTTTTGCCCGTGCTACTGCTGGGCGCGACCCTGTGGCTGTGGCAGTTCGGCATGGCAACCGCTGGCGATATCGTGGCCGCAGGTGCTGTTTCGATCCGGATCGCGCAGATGACCGGTTGGGTCAGTTTTACGCTGATGGGCCTTTACGCAAATGTCGGTGAGATCGAGAACGGGATGAAGACACTGGCCAAGCGCGACCGGGTCGAGGATGCCGCGCAGGCCACGGACTTGGTGGTGACCGAAGGTGGCATCGCCTTTGACGCGGTCAGCTTTGCCTATGGCCGCGATATCGGCGGTGTGGCCGACCTGAATCTGACCGTCAAACCGGGTGAGAAACTGGGCATCGTCGGCGCGTCCGGGGCAGGGAAATCGACGCTCGTGTCGCTTCTGCTCAGGCTCTATGACGGGGAAAACGGCGCTATTCGCATCGACGGGCAGGACGTGTCGCAGGTGACGCAGGACAGTCTGCGCCGTCAGATCGGCATGGTCACGCAGGAAACCGCGATGTTCAACCGTTCGGCCCGTGAGAATATCCTCTATGGTCGCCCGGATGCGTCCGAGGCGGACATGATCGAAGCCGCCGAAAAGGCCGAGGCGCATGAGTTCATTCTGAGCCTTGAAGATGCGCAGGGTCGCAAAGGATACGATGCGCATCTGGGCGAGCGTGGTGTGAAGCTATCCGGTGGTCAGCGGCAGCGGATCGCCTTAGCCCGCGCCATCCTGAAAGACGCGCCAATTCTGGTGCTGGACGAGGCGACATCGGCACTGGATTCCGAAGTTGAGGCTTCGATCCAAACCGCGTTGCATCGGGTCATGCAGGGCAAAACCGTTCTGGCGATCGCGCACCGCCTGTCAACTCTCAGCGAGATGGACCGGATCGTTGTTCTGGATCACGGGCGGATCGTTGAAACCGGCACGCATGAGGCGCTTTTGGATCAGGGCGGGCTGTATGCGCGGTTCTGGCATCGCCAGTCGGGCGGGTTCATTCAGGCTGAAGCTGCGGAATAGGGGCCTTTGCGGTTCTTGAACCAAACAGCATCGAAATGCGCGTTCGACCGAAGGGAGAGGCAGCGTATTGCGATCCAAAGTAAACGCAAAGTGCCCTAGGGGGTTTTGTTGCGGGCAAACCGCCGTTATCAGCCACGTCATGACGCAGACCTTCACCATAATCCGCCTGGGGCATCAGGGCGACGGTATCGCCGATGGCCCCGTCTATGCGCCGCGAACCTTACCCGGTGAGGTGGTGAGCGGTACTCTGCACGGTCAGGTTCTGACCGATATCCGGGTGGACAGCCCATCCGATCAGCGCGTGAAGGCCCCATGTCGGCATTACAAGGCCTGCGGTGGGTGCCAATTGCAGCATGCCTCAGACGCGTTCGTGGCCGACTGGAAGGTTGCGGTGGTGCGCAACGCGCTGGCCGCGCAGGGGCTCGATGCCCCGATGCGGCCCATTCACACGTCGCCCGATCGGTCCCGTCGTCGGGCGACGATTGCCGTACGGCGGACGAAAAAGGGCGCGCTGGCCGGATTTCACGGACGGGCGTCGGACACGATCACCGATATCCCGGATTGTCACCTGCTGGACCCCGCATTGATCGCCGCCATTCCGGTGGCCGAGGCTTTGGCCCTGTTGGGTGGCAGCCGCAAGGGTGTGCTGGCTGTGACGCTGACCCTGTCCGAGGGCGGGCTGGATGCGGCGGTCAAAGGCGGTAAACCGCTGGACGGCCCGCTGGAGCTGGTTCTGGCGCAAGAAACCGAGAAACACGGGCTGGCAAGGCTCAGCTGGGATGGCGAGGTGATCGCGATGCGGCAGGCCCCGTCGCAGCGGTTCGGACCGGCCGCAGTCACGCCCCCGCCCGGGGCGTTTTTGCAGGCGACAAAGGACGGAGAGCAGGCTCTAACACAGGCTGTTTTGGAGGCAACTCAAGGGGCAAAGCGGGTCGTCGACCTGTTTGCAGGCAGCGGCACATTCTCACTGCCACTGGCGCAGATGGCCGAGGTTCATGCGGTCGAGGGCGAGGCCGAGATGACGCAAGCCTTGGATCAGGGCTGGCGCAGCACGACCGGTCTGAAACGCATCACGGTCGAGGCGCGCGACCTGTTTCGCCGCCCCTTGATGCCGGATGAATTAAAGCCGTTCGACGCCGTTGTTCTTGACCCACCCCGCGCCGGGGCCGAGGCACAGGTGGCAGAACTGGCGCAGGCACGCCCAGCGGTCATTGCCTATGTCTCATGCAATCCGGTCACCTTTGCGCGCGATGCCAAAGCGCTTGTCGATGCGGGCTATACCCTTGAATGGGTGCAGGTCGTTGACCAATTTCGGTGGTCGTCACATACGGAACTGGCCGCGCGGTTCGTGCTGAACCCCGCATCCTAAGGAGACAGGCAAGGCATGGGGTCCAAACAGCGTTTGCTGAACATTATCGAGGCACCGGCTTTTGGTCGGTTCATCACCGGCGTCATCATCTTCAATGCGATTCTGTTGGGGATGGAAACCTCGCCCGTGCTGATGGAAGCTGCAGGCCCGCTGATCGTGACGCTCGACAAGTTGTGCCTAGCGATCTTTGTCGCCGAAATTGCGATGAAGCTGATCGCTACCGGGCGTAACTTCTTCAAAAGCGGCTGGAACCTGTTTGATTTTCTGATCGTGGGCGTTGCCCTTGTCCCCAGTGCGGGTGGCCTGTCCGTGTTGCGGGCGCTGCGAATCCTGCGGGTTCTGCGCGTGATCTCGGTCGCGCCGCGACTGCGCCGGGTGGTCGAAGGGTTCATCTCGGCCCTGCCGGGCATGGCCAGCGTATTCCTGCTGATGGCGATCCTGTTCTATATCGGCGCGGTGATCTCGACCAAGCTGTTCTCGTATTCCTTCCCGGACTGGTTCGGCGATCTGGGTCTGTCGGCCTATACGCTGTTCCAAATCATGACACTGGAAAGCTGGTCCATGGGCATCGTGCGCCCGGTGATGGAGGTTTATCCCTACGCCTGGCTGTTCTTTGTGCCCTTCATCATGGTCACCACTTTTGCTGTGGTGAACCTGCTGGTCGGTCTGATCGTGAATTCGATGCAGGATGCGCACCATGCCGAGGATGAGGTGAAAACCGACGCCTACCGGGATGAGGTGCTGGAACGGCTGGAAGCCATTGAACAACGGCTTATTCAGCAATCAAACATCAAAAAGTGATTTCAGTTTTTTGATTTTTTGGCATAATACGCAAAAAAAAGAGCAGCAGGCAGTGAAACATGGATCGTCGAGCATTTGGATTGGGGGCGATGGCAACGCTGAGCCTTTCGGCTTGTGCCTCAGCCAGCCCCAGATTTCTGACCTATAACGGACCCGAGGTGACGTCTCTTGTGGTGAACAAGGGCGCGCGCAAGCTTTATCTTCTGCATAACGAGCAGGTCTTGCGTGACTATGACGTTGATCTGGGTTTTGCGCCCCGGGGCACCAAGACCAAGCGTGGAGATGGTCGCACACCCGAAGGCACCTATCTGATCGACCGCCGCAACCCGCGCAGCCGGTATCATCTGTCTTTGGGGATTTCCTATCCCAACTCGGAAGACATCGCGCAGGCCAAGGCGGCAGGTGTTGATCCGGGCGGTGACATTTTCATTCACGGCCAGCCCAACCTGCGGTCAGAACTGCGGCGCGCGAAAAAGACGCCGGATTGGACAGCGGGTTGTATCGCGGTCAAGAATGACGAGATGGAAGAGATCTACGCGATGGTTGGCCGGGGTACGCTGATCACTCTGCGCCCCTGATCGGTCGCCAATCGCCGAATCCGAATTGCACGAAGTCGCGCTGGTACGTTTCTGCTGCCAGCACCTGCAATTTGGCATCGCAGATTTCGTCCAGGCGATAGGGTTCTTCCGAAGTGCCATTGTTGGGCATTGGCGGGTTTGCGTGGCCCATCCTGCGGGCCAGATCAGGCAGGGCAACGGACAGCTCACCCTCGCGCAGGATCAGGTCGGGCAGGGCGAATTTCGAAACCCCTGCCAGCGCTTCTGATTGGGTGCACCAAGTTGCATCCACCCGGATCGGCGTCTGCCCGGCAAGGTTATGGCGCAGGAAGGTCAGGAAGGCGGAAAACGCCTCATAATGCTGATCCATTGAATAGTTATGCGCACGTATCTGACCGGGGATCGGCAGTTTGAAGCGGTTGCGCAATTGTTTGCGGATGTCCTCGTAACACTCTGGTCCGGTGTTCAGGATATGTCGACAAAAGGCCGTATGCGCGCGCGCCAGCGGGTGGCGCAGCACGGTGAATTTACGGTGTCCGGGCGTGGCGCGCATCCAGTCTTGCACCTCCTGCCGCGAGGGGCTTGTTATCAGGCCATCTGTGCCAACATTGTCCAGCGTGGCCATCCACTGATGAATGACCGGATCGATTCCGCCGTGCACCGGCATATAAAGCAGCCGAGATTTTGGCGCGATCACATACCCTTCAACCGCCGGTCCGCGTTTTGGTTCGAAATACGGGCTGCGGTGCATGGACAGCAGGTCAAGCCCGGACAGGTCGCTCTGCATCTGGTCCGGATTTGTGACCTTGGACAGCGCCGGGATCGGGTTTTGCGGTTTCAGCAGGTCGTCCAACTGGCTTAGGCGCGCCGGAATGCCCAGCCAGTCGGCCAGCCCGTTCAGAACGTCCAACCGGGTCAGATCGTCATAATCGATGTAAAATGCGCTTTGGCCGGTGCGTTGCAGGTGGGTGTGGACCTGATGCAGGAAGCCTTGGCGCTGATCCAGATAGTCCGAGAACTCTGGCCCATCAAACTCGACCTGTGCTTCAATCCGGCGTTTGATGTTCTTCAACTGCCACTGCTTGGTTTTGCGCACGATCTTCAGCGACAGGTAGCTGTCCAGAGGGTTACGCGTCAGAATGATCTTGGCGCAGCGCGGGTCGTTCAGGACAGGGTCAAGCACCCTTGGGTCGTGTTCCTGAAAATAGCGAAAACCGTTCAGATCGCCTGTGTCTGCGCGCATCGCCTCGATCAGCCGCGCCGGATTTTCGTCGCGCTCTTCCAGCGAGATGCCCAGCACGTCCTGCGCTTTGACGCGGCCAATGAAATGAGGATTGAATGCCTCGCCATGGCAGGTGACACCGTCCAGCGCGTTCAGGTTCGACTCCAGCAGGTTCGAACCGGTTCGCATCGCAGCCAATACGATGAAATAGTCAAACTTACGCATCATCGGCGATCACTGCACCAGATAGGGTTTGCGATATGGCTTGGTTTGTGTGCCGAAAACGTCGTCGGCAGGGAAATCCCCCATCAATTGCGGGTGCATGCCCTGGTTCTTCAGGTTTTGCAGGAATTGACCAAAGCCGGACAGATCGACCATGGTCGGCGCTTCCGTCAGGTGACTGGCACCTTGGGTGCCGATCTCATCGATGATTGTCTGCAAAGGCTCCATCGGGGCCTCGATGAAATCGGCCAGGGTCCAGCTGCGCACATTTGCCTTGGTCCAGACCGAGGTCAGAACCTCAAGCTGTTTGCTTTCGATCCGTTGCAGGCGCGCTGCCTCGCACCGGATATCCGCGAAATTCATGTTCGAGCGGAATAGCGGAATGGCCCATGCCCCGGTAATGACCGAGACCTGGGCGTTCTTGTCGCGGGCCATGAACCAGTTGATGGCCTGCGTGTCATTTGGGCCGAACTGAAAACACTGACGCTCACCCCGTGTGTTCCAGATCAGGTTCGACAGGAAAGCGGTCGGGTTGTAGTCCCGAAGGGTGGCGCAATCGCTCAGCGCGCCGTTGGTGATTGTCTGGCCTTGGGCGAACTCGGCCCGATCGGGTCCGAACAAGCGCCCGTGCACCCGTGCCCCGGTGACCGAGGTCAGCCAGGTTTCAAAATCCTCGAACAATTCGCCAAAGCCCTGAAACATGGAATAAGGCGATGAGGTCAGGCCGTTTTCACTGCCATGCCGGGGGAAGCGGCCCTGCATATAAAGACCGTCGCGGCCATGGGTGCGCCGCTCGACCGCTTTGGAAAACACCCGGTCGATCTTGCCGGGGTTCGGCTCGGCCGGTTTCATCGCGCCGGTCTGATCGGTCAGAAAGGCCTGATACAACCGATCCGCCCGCCACCAGATTTTGCGTGCAACAAAACAATCCGACCGGCGCAGCAATTGCAGGTGATCGTCGTAGAAGATATGCGGCCGGCCTTGATAGTCGAACTTGGACAGGGTTAGCGAGCGGCTTTCGATATGTGTCGAATACAGCCGTGCCAGCGTCTGGAAATAGCTTTCATCCGGTATCCAGACCTGCCGGAAATAGCGGTCATAGGTCTTGCGTTTCGGGTCTTGCAGGATCGCGGACAGGGTTTGGCGGGTCAGACACCACCATTGGCTGCCCATATGGGGAACCAGTCCCTCGGGGATACTGCGGCGCAGGCCCAGGCGGCGTTGCAGCTTGACATAGGCATCAAACAATTTGCGCTGCTTACGCCATGAAAACGGAAAGCGCAGCGTGAAGCGTTCGTGATCCAGCCCGCCAATGGTCCAACTGACATCGGCGGTGGTGGCGCTTTCGATGAAATCGACGCGGGGCCGGTCGGACAGGTAGTCAACCAGCTCCTGCACCGGGCGCAGCGGCAGGCAGGCCCCTGAGGACAGGAACACATGCCGCACGTCCGGAAACCGCTCCAACATCAGTTCGGATGCGGCCTGCGATCCGGCAACGATGCCCCAACCGCCCCAGTCGCATTTGTGACGCTCGGAAAACACGATCAGCGGATCATCCGCGCAAGAGGCGACGAATTTCGAGAACACATCGCCCGGCACCTTACGATCCACATGGATCACCACCGGGCATCCCGCTGCCGTCCAATGCCGGGCGACCTGTTCGGCGCGGTCCAATGCGGTATGCACCAGCATGACGATGCCCAAAGAACTCATGCCCAGTTTCCTTTTGACATGAGGCCCAGAATCTCAAGCTGTCGCCAGTTGATATAGGTTTCGGACCAGTCGCACCAGAAGACGGGCTTTTCGTCCAGACCATCGACATAGGCTTTGTATTCGCCCGACCCGCGATAATGCTGACCGCGCTGCAACTCCTCACGCGCCTTGTCGCCCAGCGTGTCGATCAGTTTGGCATGTAGCAACGCGCCACTGGCTTTTTCACCGCCCCATTCGTCATAGACCTGGTTCAAGCCGCGCGGCAGCAGCGAATGGGTCGAGCTGACATAGACATAGCGCCGGTCCCATTTCACCAGAGGGATCTTGTTCAGCGCAGGCGCCTTTGACGGGTTGTCGCGAAAGAACACGCGCGCGCGGGGGCCGCCTTGAATCCACAGGTTCTTATACTCGGGGTTCTTGGTGATCATGTAATTGCCGGCATCAAACCAGCGCGCGATTTCGAACGGGTCCTGCCCTTCGTGATAAGGCTCTGCGTCCACCGGCCCCTGCGGATACATATCGATCAGCATGGTCCCGAAACTGCGCACCGCGCATCCATCCAGCCAATCGGTCAGCGCCCGGATGGGCCGTGTGTCGCAGAAGGGATAGATGAAGAACTCATCGGGATCGACGGTCAGTACCCAGTGTTTATGGGCGTATTTGCGCAGCAAGTAATTCGACCAGTCCAGCCCGAACCCCGCGCGTTTATAGCTGGTCTTTGTTCGCCAGACCGAGACATCGGGTTGTGATTTCAGGAACTCGCAAGTGCCGTCATCGCTGTCATTGTCCACAAACAAAAAATGGTCGATACCCAGTTTGCGGTAGTAGTCCAGAAAAAAGGGCAGGCGTATCTTTTCGTTGCGCACCACGCTCATCAGCAGAATATCTTCGCGGCGAATGGCGGCGGTGTTGTTGCTGACGGGCCCAAGCTCGCGCCGTCGTCTGACGCCGCGCAGGATACGGCGTTTGCGCCGCAACCTCATCCGATACGAGTCCCACAGGCTCACGTGATTATCCAACCTTTGTTTTGCCGCGAGCGTCCTCCGCCCCCCTCAACGTGCAAAAAGGGTCGGGTTAATGCCGATTTATGCCACCTATGCATCTTGCAGGGCAATGGATTTAGAACCGGTTAGCGGTGAACATGGTTTTTATGCACATGTTTTCGCCCATTACGTCCATCCTCCGGCATTCATTAACCCAAGTTGCTGCAATTGTTCCCACCCTGCATAGCGCGTCGATTGAGCGGTCCAAAGGGTCGGGCGATTGATAATCCCATCATAATATGGCCCGAATTGGTCAGGGTCATGAAAATGCTGGCGGCGCTGCTTCTCAATCCGCGACTTCTCGACGATCTCGGGCAGGAATTTTGTGTGGAGCAAGATACCGGAAGGGGCCGAGCCTCCGGGTCCGTCATAGGCTGCGTTCAAGTGCCGGGGCAGGGCCGAGTGGCAGGAATTCACATAGGCGTAGCGGCGGCACCAGCGTATCAGCGGGATCTTGTTCAGGGTCGGAGATCGCTGTCGCGTCGTGGCAAAGAACATGCGTTCACGCGCACCGCCCTGCACCCAAAGATTGCCCGCCGGGCTTTGACGCTGGGCCCGATAAGGCCCGGCATCGAACCAACTCAGTACTGCCGTCGGATCACTTTCGGGGTCATGGCTTTGATCCCCCAACGGACCTTCGGGATACAGGTCCAGCATCAAAGCGCCAAATGCCCCGCGCCCCGTCTGGTCCAGCCATTTTGTCAGATCGTGCAGCGAGCGTGTGTCGTGATGGGCATAGATCAACAACTCATCCGCATCCACCATCAGGCACCAATGGCGATGGCCATGGCGCATTTGGAGCCATGTCAGCCAGTCCAGCCCATAGCGCGAAGCCCGATAGCTTGCATGGGTTTGCCATAGCGAGACATCGGGCTGGTCCAGCAGCAATTCAGCCGAGCCATCATCGCTGCCATTGTCCACGATCAGAAAGTGATCGATCCCGAGGCTGCGATAATGGTGCAGAAACCAGGGCAGGCGCGTGATTTCGTTGCGCAGCGTGGTGAAGGCCAGAATGCTGCCGCGCGTGATCTTGTCGGTCTGATCGTTCGCGCTGCTCAGTTGATGTCGGCTGCGCCAAGCGCGCATTAGCAGACGGCGGCGTTTCCAGCGCAGACGGTACATCTGGGCCCATCCGATTTGGGGCAGGGTCTGTACCGATGCGCTGGTCAACCGGGCCTCATTGCTCGTAATGGCCGTTCTGATGCCAGCGCCATGCGTCGGCGATCATCGTCTCTAACGTTGACCTTTTGGGCTTCCACCCCAACTCGGCCTCTGCCCGGACAGAGCCGGAAACCAGTTTGGTGCAATCGCCTTCGCGGCGCGCCCCGACCGTATAGGGCACGGCGCGGTTGGTGACGGCCTTGGAATGCTCGATCACTTCCAAAACCGAAAAGCCCGAGCCGGTGCCAAGGTTGAAGACCCGGCTGCCCTTGCCCTCTTCCAGCCAGTTCAAACCCAGCACATGCGCGTCAACCAGATCGCAGACATGGACATAGTCGCGGATACAGGTGCCGTCCGGCGTGTCGTAATCGGTACCGAAAACGGTCAGTCCGTCCCGTTTGCCGTCAATTGCGTCCAGCATCAGCGGCACCAGATGGGTTTCAGGGCGGTGAAACTCACCCACTTCGCCATCCGGGTCCGCGCCCGCGACGTTGAAATACCGGAAGATTACGTGGCGCAGCCCATGCGCGGCCTCGAAATCGTGCAGAATATCCTCGATCGCGCGCTTGGACGCGCCATAGGCGTTCAGCGGGTGCTGCGAGGTTGTCTCGTCCAGCACCACATTGTCATGCTCACCATAAGTGGCGCAGGTTGATGAGAACACAAAGTCCAGACACCCTGCCGCAACCGCGGCCTCGATCAGCGTCAGGGAACCGGTGACGTTGTTGGACCAGTATTTTCCCGGCTCTTTCATCGCCTCACCCACCTGGCTGAGCGCGGCGAAATGCATCACCGCCACGGGCTGGTGTTTGGCGAACACTTCGTCCAGCCGGGCACGGTCCAGCAGGTCGCCCTGTTCGAACGGACCGAATTTGACCGCATCCTGCCAGCCGGTGATCAGATTGTCATAGGTGACGGGCACATACCCGGCCTGTGACAACGCCTTGCAGGCATGGGATCCGATATAGCCAGCGCCACCGGTGACAAGAACAGTTTTCATATGCGATCCGTAAGGTCAGAGTTGGAGGTTCCTACGCCATGGCAGGTGCAAAGGTCATGGGGAAAAGAGGTCACTCCAGACCCATAGCGGCCATCATCTCTTCGATCTTTGGTACGTCCTGCGGGTTGTTCAGCTCCCAGAACTGGCGGCCTTTGGCTTCGACCTCGACGCACAGAACCTTGCGCCCGTTTTCCATGAAGCGCAGCTGTTCCAGACCTTCCAGCTGTTCCAGCGGTCCGGTTGGCCAGCCGGGATAAGCAGCCAGCGCATCGGGGCGATAGGCATAGACGCCGACGTGATGAAAGACCGGGGTGGGTGCGCCGCCTTCATAGGTTTCGGCTGTGAACGGCACGACTTCTTTCGAGAAATACAGCGCGCTGTTGTCGCGCGCGAAAACGGCTGTAGTGCCGCCGACGCGCCCATGTTTGCGGTCGTTCAGCAAACTGTTCAGCGCATCGCCATCACAGCGCAGAACCGGGGTGGCCACACCCGCATCAGGCGCCGCGCGCAGGCCCGAGATCAGATCCTCGACAAACCAATGCGGCGTCAAAGGTGCATCGCCTTGCAGGTTCACGACGATCTCATAGCCACCGCCCAGTGCGGCATGTGCTTCGGCGCAGCGTTCGGTGCCGTTCTGGCATGCCTCGGAAGTCATGACGACTTCGGCCCCGAAGGCCTCGGCGGCCTCGCGGATACGGTCGTCATCGGTGGCAACAACCACCTTGTCGACGCCCGAGACGGAACAGGCCGCGCGCCAGGACCGTTCGATCAGTGTCATCGCCTTACCGGTCGCACCGGTCAACGGAACCAGAGGCTTGCCGGGATACCGGGTCGAGGCATAGCGGGCGGGAATGGCGATCAGAACAGACATCAGGCTTCCTTCAACTCAACACCCGGAGCGTAGGCGATAAAGAACGGATTTGCATAGCCGTCCTTGCCATAGGTCAGCGGGGAATGGTCGTCAAAGCGAACCACCTGACCGCCCGCGCCCGTCAGCACCGCGTGACCGGCGGCGGTGTCCCACTCCATCGTGCGCCCGACACGGGGGTAAAGATCAGCCTCACCCGTTGCCACCAGACAGAATTTCAGCGACGAGCCCGCGCTTTTGCTGTCCTGCACCTGATATTTGTTGATGTAATCCTCGGTCGCCTGATCCCGGTGCGATTTGGAGGCGACGATCAAAAGCGCCGAATTGTCCGGCTCAGAGACTGATATTGCGGTCAGATCGCCGGGCTGGTCCTTATCCAGCGCACCGGTTTCCTCGACCGATTGGCCATCGGCTTGCGTGTAGAACATGCGCCCCTTGGCTGGCGCGTAAACAACGCCCCGCGTCGGAAGCCCGTTTTCGACCAGGGCAATATTGACCGTGAAATCCCCACGCCGGTTGATGAATTCCTTGGTGCCATCCAGCGGATCGACGATCAGGAAAGTGTCACCTTTCTCGGAATGCGAGGCGGCTTGCTCCTCGGTCACCAGCAGAATATCGGGAAACGCTGCGCGCAGCCCGGCCGAGATCAGGGCATCTGCGGCCTCATCCGCTTCGGTCACGGGGCTGGCGTCAGATTTGACCTTTACGTCGAAATCATCCGAGTTGTAGATCTCCATGATCTTGTCGCCTGCTTCCAGGGCCAGACGTCGGATGACGGGGATAAGCGCGTCGTAGGTCACAAAAAAGCTCCGTTTACGTGGTTTGTTGATCCAAATCTCTGACGGACTTATGATGTGCCGGTTACCGAACGGCAAGGTATTCGTGCCAGATTGACGGCAGCAAAACGGGAAAGACCCTTCGAGTGTTTTATTTTAGGCGTAACCAAACGCTGCTGAGCGGTGCGTTCACCACAGCCGAACTGGTGTTCCACGCCGTGGTGCGCAGCGTGCGCGCGCGGCATTCCAACGCGGTTATTGCGATCCTGATCAACATTTTGCAGGTCGTTCTGATGGCTTCGGTGTTTTACCTGATCATGTCCTTCATGGGTACACGCGTCGCCAAAATCCGGGGCGAATTTGTCCTGTATGTTTTGTCAGGTGTTTTCCTGTTCATGACGCATATTCAATCGGTTGGCAGCATTTCGAAACTTGGCGGCAAGAACAGTCCGATGATGCTGCACTCGCCCATGAACCCGATGGTCATGATCCTGGCCGCCGCGTTCGGCACGCTTTACAAGCAATTGATGTCAGTTCTGGTGATCCTGTTCGTCTACAGCCTGGCGGTCGCGCCGCTTGAGGTTCAGGATCCCGGCGGCGCGTTTGGGATGTTCATTCTGTCCTGGTTCACCGGCTGTTCGGTTGGTTTGGTGTTTATGGCCTTAACCCCATGGTTTCCGACGGCCGCCGGGATGCTCAGCAACATTTACCGCCGTCTGAACATGGTGTTTTCCGGTAAGATGTTCATTGCCAACGCATTGGGCGGAAGCGTTCTGTTGATGTTTGCGTGGAACCCTCTTTTTCACCTGATCGATCAGTGTCGGGGCTTCGTGTTTCGCAACTATTTCCCCCGCAACACCAGTTGGGAATACGCGTTGTGGGTTGGAATAGCGCTGCTGATGATCGGTTTGCTGGGCGAGTTTTTTTCCCGCAAGCACATGTCCCAAAGCTGGAACGCCCGCCGTTAGGTTGCCATGCGCATCGTCAGGTTGATCCGTCCGCCTTTGGGCAACAACCGCGATGATCCGGGCCGGATGCGATCAACGCCGTGATAGGTCAGCCGGGCCGGGCCGCCCATGATGACGACGTCGCCCGAACTCAGCCAGATCGATTCCGTCTTGCCGCCGCGTGTCGTATTGCCGATCCGGAACAGCGCGTCGTCGCCCAGTGACACGGACAGAACGGGCCAGGAAAAATCAGCCTCATCTTTGTCCTGATGCAGCCCCATCTTTGCGTCCTCGTCATAGTAATTGATCAGGCAACAATCGGGCGCGCGATCCGGGCTGACCAGATCGCGCCAGATGGTCAGAACCGCCTCGGGTATGGCAGGCCATTTGGCGCCTTTGGGGTGGCGATCCTGATAGCGATAGCCCGATCTGTCGGTGACCCAACCCAGATCCCCGGCCGAGGTCATGCGCACGGACATCTCTTTCCCCGACGGCGTCACGGGCCGGAACAGCGGCGCGGCTTTCAGAATCGGGCGCAGCGCTTCGATCACCCGGGTCTGCTCGGCGCTGTCCAGATACCCTTTCCTGATGTCGAACCCCCGCAAAAGCAGCCGCGCCATCCCAGATTCCCCATTCCTTACTTAATCCTTGCCCAAAAAGGCCGCAGATTCGCGAAAAGCTGCGATTCAGAGTGCTTGCAGGCCTCTGGTCCGGCCCTTATATACGCCGGGACGCGCGTTGGTGTAGTGCTGTCGCGCACATCAGATCGGGGACAGGATGCCATAACGGGTCCGGCCCTCGGGACATCGCCTTGAAGAGAAAGGGATTGCAAAAATGGGAAAAGTCATCGGGATTGACCTCGGTACCACAAACTCGTGCGTGGCCATCATGGACGGCTCGCAGCCGAAGGTCATCGAAAACGCCGAAGGGGCGCGGACCACGCCCTCGATCGTCGCCTTCACCGAAGAAGAGCGTCTGGTCGGTCAGCCTGCGAAACGTCAGGCGGTCACCAACCCCGACAACACGATCTTTGGCGTCAAGCGCCTGATCGGTCGTCGTGTGGATGATGCAGAAGTCGAAAAAGACAAGAAAATGGTGCCCTACGCCATCGTCGATGGCGGCAATGGCGACGCGTGGGTCGAAGCCCGCGGTGAAAAATACTCCCCAAGCCAGATTTCGGCCTTCACTCTGGGCAAGATGAAGGAAACCGCCGAGAGCTATCTGGGTGAGGACGTCACGCAGGCGGTTATCACCGTTCCCGCCTATTTCAACGACGCACAGCGTCAGGCCACCAAAGACGCCGGCAAAATCGCCGGTCTCGAAGTGCTGCGGATCATCAACGAACCGACCGCGGCCGCGCTGGCCTATGGTCTGGACAAGGAAGACACCCAAACCATCGCGGTTTATGACCTTGGTGGTGGTACCTTCGACGTGACCATTCTGGAAATCGACGACGGGTTGTTCGAGGTCAAATCGACCAACGGTGACACCTTCCTGGGTGGTGAAGACTTTGACATGCGCATCGTCAACTACCTGGCGGATGAGTTCAAAAAGGAACACGGTGTCGATCTGAGCCAGGACAAGATGGCTCTGCAGCGTCTGAAAGAAGCCGCTGAAAAGGCCAAGATCGAACTGTCCTCGACCTCGCAGACCGAGATCAACCAGCCGTTCATCTCGATGGGTTCGAACGGTCAGCCGCTGCACATGGTCATGAAACTGACCCGTGCCAAGCTGGAATCGCTGGTGGGCGATCTGATCAAGAAATCGATGAAGCCCTGCGCCGCCGCGCTGAAAGACGCCGGCTTGTCGGCGGGCGACGTCGATGAGGTTGTTCTGGTCGGTGGTATGACCCGGATGCCGAAAGTGATCGAAGAGGTCACCAAATTCTTCGGCAAAGAGCCGCACAAGGGGGTGAACCCGGACGAAGTGGTCGCCATGGGCGCCGCCATTCAGGCCGGTGTTCTGCAGGGCGACGTCAAGGATGTTGTTCTGCTGGACGTGACCCCGCTGTCGCTGGGGATTGAAACTCTGGGCGGCGTGTTCACCCGTCTGATCGACCGCAACACGACCATCCCGACGAAAAAGTCTCAGGTCTTCTCGACCGCCGAAGACAACCAGAACGCCGTGACCATCCGCGTGTTCCAGGGTGAGCGTGAAATGGCCTCGGACAACAAGATCCTGGGTCAGTTCAACCTTGAAGACATCCCGCCCGCACCGCGCGGTATGCCGCAGATCGAGGTGACGTTTGACATCGACGCCAACGGCATTGTCTCGGTTTCGGCCAAGGACAAAGGCACCGGCAAAGAGCAGAAGATCACCATCCAGGCATCTGGCGGCCTGTCCGACGAGGACATCGAAAAGATGGTCAAGGACGCCGAAGAGAACGCGGAAGCCGACAAGGAACGCCGCGAGCTGGTCGATGCCAAGAACCAGGCGGAAAGCCTCATCCACTCGACCGAAAAGTCGATGGAAGAGCATGCCGACAAGGTTGACCCGACCACCATCGAAGCCATCGAGTTGGCAATTGCCGCGCTGAAGGACGAGCTGGAGACCGAAAATGCCGACAAGATCAAGTCGGGCATTCAGAACGTGACCGAAGCCGCCATGAAGCTGGGCGAAGCCATCTACAAGGCGCAAGCCGAAGAGGGCGAAGAAGAACCGGCAGCAGCAGATGCCGCGCCGGGCGATGATGACATTGTCGACGCCGAGTTCGAAGATCTGGACGACGACAAGCGTAACTAACGAGCAACCGGGCCAATGCGGGCCGGTCCGGTTGCCGGGCCGGCCCGATTACGTTGAGGCAGAAGGAAACACTGATGTCAAAACGCGACTACTACGATGTGCTCGGCGTGACCAAGGGCGCATCGGCGGACGAGATCAAAAAGGGTTTTCGCAAGAAAGCCAAAGAGTTGCATCCCGACCGCAACAAGGACAACCCGGATGCCGAGGCGCAGTTCAAGGAAGCCAACGAGGCTTATGACGTGCTGCGCGACGCCGACAAGAAAGCGGCCTATGACCGGTTTGGTCATGCCGCATTCGAAAACGGTATGGGCGGCGGTGGCCGTCCCGGCGGCGGCTTTGGTCAGGGCGATTTTTCCAGCGCGTTCTCGGACGTTTTCGACGATCTGTTCGGCGATTTCATGGGTGGGCAGCGGGGCGGTGGCGGACGTCGCGCGGCGCGTGGTTCGGACCTGCGCTATAATCTGCGCGTATCGTTGGAAGAGGCTTACGCGGGGCTGCAGAAAACCATCAACGTGCCCGCCGCAGTGGCGTGTTCGTCCTGTGAAGGCACGGGTGCCGAAGGCGGCGCAGAGCCCACCACCTGTCCGACCTGTTCCGGCATGGGCAAGGTTCGCGCGCAGCAGGGGTTCTTTACCGTTGAACGCACCTGCCCGACCTGTTCGGGATTGGGCCAGATCATCAAGAACCCATGCAAATCCTGCAATGGCGCGGGCCGTGTCGAAAAAGAACGCGCCCTGTCGGTGAACATCCCTGCCGGTGTTGAAACCGGTACCCGTATCCGCTTGGCCGGTGAAGGCGAAGCCGGAATGCGCGGTGGCCCTCCGGGTGATCTCTATATTTTTGTAGAGGTTTCGGATCACAAGCTGTTCGAACGCGACAGCGTGAACCTTTACTGCCGCGTGCCGGTCAGCATGGCCAAGGCCGCGCTGGGTGGATCGATCGAAGTTCCAACCATCGATGGTGGTCGCGGTCGGGTGCAAATCCCGGCAGGCAGCCAGTCGGGCCGTCAGATGCGTCTGCGCGGCAAGGGCATGCCCGCCCTTCGCGGTGGCGGTGTTGGCGACATGTTCATCGAACTGGCCGTGGAAACTCCGGTCAACCTGACCAGCCGTCAGAAAGAGCTCTTGCGTGAGTTTGATGATCTGGGGGAAGATAACCACCCGGAATCCAAAAGCTTTTTCTCGTCCGTCAAGTCCTTTTGGGACGGGATGAAGGGTTAAGGCGGACTGCCTCTATTGGGGCGGTCGTCCGCTATTGGGGGCTCTGCCCCCGCCGCCCGTACCGGGCGTCTCCCCCGAGATATTTGTAGCCAGATGAAGCAAGGGATCCTTTATTCATCTGGCCCAAAATACCTCGGAGCGCGAGGCAGAGCCTCGCATTTTCCCCCGCAATTCAAACGCCGCTTTGGTCTTAACCTCTTGCCCAAAGTGGCCTTATGACCTGTGGATTGGCGCTTGATTTCCAGCGCCTGCCCTGAGATTGTCCGCGTCAACCGTTGGGGTGCCCTGATCAAAGGGCTGAGAGGCGTGTATGCGCTAACCCATCGAACCTGATCCGGGCAATACCGGCGTAGGGAACGGTCTAACGCATACAGACGTTTTCCATGCCCGCGTTGCCCCCAAAAGATGGAGCGACGACGTGGCAGCAATTGCCCTGACCATAGCAGGATCCGACAGCGGCGGCGGCGCGGGGATTCAGGCCGATCTGAAGGCGATGTCGGCTTTGGGTGTTTACGGCTCCAGCGTCATCACCGCAGTCACGGCGCAGAACACGCGGGCGGTTACGGCAGTGCACGGTATCCCGCCGGACGTGATCGCCGCGCAGGTCGAGGCGGTGCTGACCGATCTGAACGTTGGCGCGATCAAGATCGGCATGCTGGCAACGCCTGAAATTATCCAAACCGTCGCGGGAGCACTATCGGGGTTTGACGTCCCCATCGTTTTGGATCCGGTGATGATTGCGAAATCCGGCGACGCCTTGCTGGCGGACGCGGCTGTGCAGACCCTCCGTGACGTCCTGTTGCCCCGCGCGAGTGTTTTGACACCGAACCTGCCCGAGGCGGCTTGCCTGCTGGATCAGAAAGCTGCGGTGTCGCGAAGCGAGATGATCGAACAGGGCAAGGCGCTGTGCGCAATGGGAGCGCGCACGGTTCTGATGAAGGGTGGCCATGGCACAGGTGACATCTGCCACGATGTGCTGATCGGTGAAACAGGTGTTGTGGCCGAGTTTCAGGCACCAAGGCAAAACACCAGAAACACGCATGGAACGGGTTGCACCCTGTCCTCGGCGATTGCGGCCGGTTTGGCAAAGGGTTTGGCGCTGCCCGAGGCGGTGGCCGAAGCGCATGACTATCTGCAAGGCGCGATTGCGCGGGCGGATGAGTTGAATGTCGGATCGGGGCACGGGCCGGTGCATCACTTTCACCGGGTTTGGCCCGCGTGACGCACTGGTCTGTCATAGGGGCCGGGGTTGCCGGATTGGCCGTTGCCAGCGAGCTGGCCTCGCGCGGCGAACGGGTGCAGGTCTTTGACCCCGCTGGCCCGCCCGGTCCGCATGGGTGTTCGTGGTGGGCGGGCGGCATGCTGGCCCCGTGGTGCGAATACGAAAACGCCGAGGAACCCGTTTTGCGGTTGGGTCAGATGGCCATTGCCTGGTGGGCGGAGCGAACGCAGGTGCATCGCAATGGCACTCTGGTCGTGGCGAATGCCAGGGATGTGCCGGACTTGCGCCGCTTCGCGCGTCGGACCGAAGCGTTTACCGAAGTAGATCGTGCGAAATTGTCTGAATTAGAGCCTGATTTGTATGGATTCGGACAGGGCTTGTTTTTTGAAGGGGAGGCTCACCTTGATCCACGACAGGCGCTGCATGACCTGTACCGCAATCTCAAGGAACAGGGTGTCGAATTCCGCAACGATCACGCGCCTGCGCAGTTGGATAACCTCATCGACTGCCGCGGGCTGACGGCGCGGGATGTGTTGCAGGACCTGCGCGGCGTGAAGGGCGAGATGCTGGTCGTGCGCTGCCCTGACGTGACCCTGACGCGTCCGGTTCGTCTGCTGCATCCGCGTATCCCGCTTTATATCGTGCCGCGTGGCGATGGCATCTACATGCTGGGTGCCACGATGATCGAAAGCGAAGACAGCAGCCGTATCACGGCCCGGTCGATGCTGGAGCTGCTCAGCGCCGCCTATGCGCTGAACCCTGCATTTGGCGAGGCCGAGGTGCTGGAAATTGGCGTCGATCTGCGCCCCGCCTTCCCGGACAACCTGCCGCGCATTCGGCGTCTGGGCGGGACGATCTATGCCAACGGGCTCTACCGTCACGGCTATTTGCTGGCCCCGGCGCTGGCGCAGGGCGTGGCCGATCTGGCGTTGGACAACAAACAGTCGGAGATGGTCGATGAAGATTGTGCTTAACGGTGAACCCAAGAACGTGATGGCCGTCACTTTGGCCGAGTTGTTGGAGGAGTGCGGTTTCTCGGGCCGCGTTGCGACGGCGGTGAATGAAGAATTTGTGCCCTCGGGCTTGCGCTTCGCCCATGCTTTGAACGAAGGCGACCGGGTCGAAATCCTGTCGCCGATGCAGGGGGGCTGAGGATGCGCAGTTTCTATGGCGTCGACCTGCCCAACCGGCTGATGCTGGGCACCGCGCAATATCCCAGCCCTGCGATTCTGGAACAGGCCTTCCGCGCAAGTGGCGCTGGCGTGGCCACGGTGTCTCTGCGGCGCGAATCCGGGGCGGGGCAGACATTCTGGCAGATGATCCGCGATCTGGGGGTGCGGGTGCTGCCCAACACCGCCGGGTGCCACACGGTGAAAGAGGCGGTGACAACCGCGCATATGGCGCGCGAGGTGTTCGAGACCCCTTGGATCAAGCTGGAACTGATCGGCCACACCGACAGCCTGCAACCGGACGTGTTCCAACTGGTCGAGGCCGCGCGAATTCTGACCGAGGACGGGTTCCAGGTCTTTCCCTATACCACCGATGATCTGATCGTGGGCGAACGGTTGTTAGGGGCCGGGTGCGAGGTTCTGATGCCCTGGGGTGCTCCTATCGGTTCGGGGCGCGGTTTGAACAACGAATACGCATTGCGTGCGATGCGGGCGGAATTTCCCGAAATTCCACTGGTAATCGATGCCGGGATTGGTCTGCCTAGCCATGCGGCCCATGCGATGGAACTGGGTTATAACGCCGTTCTTCTGAACACCGCTGTCGCGCGGGCCGGTGATCCGGTGCGCATGGCGCAGGCAATGGCGCACGCGGTTGAGGCCGGGCAACTGGCGCATCAGGCCGACCCGATCGAGGCGCGGGATATGGCCGAAGCCTCAACCCCTGTCATTGGAAAGGCGTTCCTGTCATGACGCTGGACCGTTTCTATCCGATCTTCGATCACTCGGACTGGTTGCGGCGGATGCTGCCTTTGGGTGTGAAGCTGGTGCAATTTCGTATCAAGGATCAATCGGACGCGGTTGTTCGGGCGCAGATCGTGACCTCTCGCGATCTCTGCCGCGAGTATGGCGCGGTGCTGGTTGTCAATGACTATTGGCAGGCCGCCATCGATGCAGGCTGTGACTGGATCCATCTGGGGCAAGAGGATCTGGACGACGCCGATCTGAAAGCGATCCGCAAGGCTGGGCTGAAGCTGGGCGTCTCGACCCATGATGATGATGAGCTTGAGCGTGTGCTGACAATGGACCCCGACTATGTGGCGCTGGGCCCGGTTTACCCGACGATTCTGAAAAAGATGAAATGGGAACAGCAGGGCCTGCCCAAAGTCACCGAGTGGAAGGCCCGCGTGGGCGACATCCCTCTGGTCGGGATCGGCGGCATGAGCGTTGAACGCGCGGAAGGGGTGCTTGAGGCTGGGGCGGACATCGTTTCGGTCGTGACAGACATCACCCTGAACCCCGACCCCGAGGCGCGCGTGCGCCAATGGATCGAGGTCACCAGATGAGCCGCTATGCCCGCCAGATGATCCTGCCCGAGGTCGGCGCCGAAGGGCAGGCCCGCCTGTCGCGCGCGCGGGTTCTGGTTGTGGGCGCGGGCGGGCTGGCGGCGCCGGTCCTGCCGTTGCTGGCTGGGGCGGGTGTCGGACATCTGACGATCATGGATGCGGATCATGTCGCCCTGTCGAACCTGCATCGACAGACGTTGTTTGCCGAGGCGGAATGCGGTCGGTCCAAAGCCGAAGCTGCGGCAGAGCGCTGTCGTGCGCTGAATTCCGGGATTGTGGTTGTTGCAGCAAAACAGGCTCTAACAAACGTCAATGTGATGGATTTCACCGGGCAGGCTGACGTGATCCTTGATTGTGCGGACAGCTATGCCGCCAGCTATACCTTGTCGGATGCCTGTCTGATCGCGAGCAAGCCGCTGATCAGCGGCTCGGTTCTGGGCCTGTCTGGCTATGTCGGCGGGTTTTGCGGCGGTGCGCCCTCACTGCGCGCGGTGTTTCCGGATGCGCCGGACAGCGGGGCAAGCTGCGCCACGGCGGGTGTTCTGGGGCCCGTCGTGGGAATGATCGGCGCGATGCAGGCGCAGATGGCGCTGGCGTTGATTTTGGGGATCGACCCCTCGCCGTTGGGTCAGATGGTGCAACTCGATGCCCGCACCCTGCGCAGCACCAGCTTCCGTTTTGATGCAGCGCCCGAGCCTCAGCGGGCCTTTCCCTTTCTGGCCGCCTCGCAACTGGACGCCGATGACATGATCGTCGAATTGCGGGACACGGGCGAAGCCCCGGACCCGATCCACCCGTTGGCGCAACGCCTGAGTGTCGAAGACCTGAAAACAGAGCCTAACAAAGAAAAAAGACTGGCTTTGTGCTGCGCCACCGGCCTGCGGGCCTGGCGCGCTGCAGAACAGATTGAACCGGATTGGCCGGGCGAGATTGTCCTCGTCGCGGCCTCAACCTCGTGAGTGAAAAGGAAACGCGAGACATGAAAAAGCTGATGACAGCCATCGCCCTTCTGGCCGCTGCGCCGGCCTGGGCCGAAGACAAGATGACCGTGCTGCTGGACTGGTTCATCAACCCCGACCATGGCCCGATCATCGTGGCTCAGGAAAACGGATATTTCGCCGACGAAGGATTGCAGGTCGAGATCATTCCGCCCGCCGACCCCTCGGCCCCGCCGCGTCTGGTGGCCGCCGGTCAGGCGGAACTTGCCGTGTCTTATCAGCCGCAACTGCATCTTCAGATCCACGAGGGTCTGCCGCTGAAACGTGTTGGGACGCTGGTTGCGACCCCGTTGAGTTGCCTTCTGGTGCTGAAAGACGGTCCGATCAAATCGCCTGCGGACCTGAAGGGCAAGAAAATCGGGTACTCGGTTGCGGGCGTGGAAGAGGCTGTTCTGGGCACCGTGCTGGGCAAATACGACGTCACGCTGGACGACGTTGAACTGATCAACGTCAACTTCTCGCTCTCGCCCTCGCTGATGTCCGGGCAGGTGGATGCCGTCATCGGCGCCTATCGCAATTTCGAACTGAACCAGATGGATATCGAAGGCCGTCCGGGCACCTGTTTCTATATCGAGGAAGAGGGTGTGCCGTCCTATGACGAGCTGATCTATGTCGCAAACCCCGAAACGATGGACAAAGACATGATCGCCCGGTTCCTGGCAGCCACCGAAAAGGCGACGCAGTTCATCGTCAACAACCCGGAACAAAGCTGGGAGATCTTTGCCTCTACCTCGCCCGAGTTGCAGGATGAGCTGAACGCCCGTGCCTGGATCGACACGCTGCCGCGTTTTGCGCTGCGTCCTGCGGGCTTTGACGCCGGTCGTTATGCAAGGTTCGAGGCGTTTTTGAACGAAAGCGGCATGGTCGACAGCCTTACACCGGTCAGCGACATCACCATCGACGTGACCGCGCAATGAGGGGGTACGGCAACGCCTTCGCGCTGATGCGCGATGCGGCGCAGGGGCCGTGGCGGGACTATACCCGCCACGCCTTTGTCGAAGGGATGAAGGACGGGACGCTGCCGCGCGACGCGTTCCTGCATTACCTGCGTCAGGATTATGTGTTCCTGATCCATTTTAGTCGCGCCTGGGCGCTGGCGGTGGTCAAGTCGGAAACGCATGCGGAAATGCTGGCGGCAGCGGAAACCGTGAATGCTCTGGTCGGGGAAGAGATGCAGTTGCATATCGCGATATGTCAGGCGGCCGGGATTACTCAGAAGGCGTTGTTCGCGACGCCCGAACGGACCGAGAACCTTGCCTATACCCGCTTTGTGCTTGAGGCGGGGTATAGCGGGGATCTGCTGGATCTGCTTGCCGCTTTGGCGCCCTGCGTTATGGGATATGGCGAGATCGGCACCCGGTTGGCGTCCGAGGCCACATCCGAGACATATCGCGATTGGATCAACACCTATGCCAGCGACGAGTACCAAGCCGGGTGCAAGGCGATTGGTGAGTTGATGGATTCGGCTCTGACACGGCGGATTGGACCGGATTTCAGGGCCTCACCTCGTTGGGATCGCCTTTGCAAGACCTTCCGAACGGCCACCGAGCTGGAGGTCAATTTCTGGCAAATGGGTCTGACCCCGTGACCCCCGCACCCGATCTGACCGTCAATGGGCGGGCGAATATTGGCGACGCGCCTTTGTTCGCGCCGCTGACCCTGACCCTTGCGGCGGGGCAGTGGACCTGCCTGCTGGGCGGATCGGGCGTTGGCAAAACCACGGTCCTGCGCCTGATTGCCGGTTTGGAAACCGGAGCGGCGTTCACCGGCGAGATCACCGCAAGCGACGCGCAACCAGTCCCGGACCGCGTGGCCTATATGGCGCAGGACGATTTGCTGCTGCCTTGGGCCACAGTGGCGCAGAATGTCTCGTTGGGTGCACGGCTGCGGGGTGAGAAGCCCGACCTGGGGCGGCGCGACCGCCTTATCCAGCGAATGCGCCTGCAGGACCACATGGCCAAGAAACCTTGTGAATTGTCCGGCGGCCAGCGACAGCGCGTGGCTTTGGCCCGAACGCTGATGGAGGATCGGCCGATTGTGCTGCTGGATGAGCCGTTCTCGGCCCTCGATGCCCGCACGCGCGCGGATATGCAGGATCTGGCGGCAGAGGCGTTGCAGGGCCGGACCGTGCTGTTGGTCACCCATGATCCGGCCGAGGCCGCGCGGCTGGGTCAGTCCATCGTAGTGATGACGCAGCAGGGGCTGACTGCGTGTGAACCTCCGCGCGCGCGCGCACCGCGCCATGTGGACGATCTTGAGACATTGGAAACCCAAGGGGCCCTGTTGCGCCTGATGCGGGAGGCGGCATGAGATACCTTTCGGCCCTAGCGGCGGCTGTGTTCTCGGTGGCGGTTTGGCAGGGGATCGTCTGGATCACCGGCCTGCCGAAATTCATCCTGCCTAGCCCGGCGCTTGTGGCCGAGACATGGTGGCAGAATCGCTGGCTGATCGCCGAGCACACATGGATCACTGCGGTCGAAGTGGTGATCGGTCTGGGTGTTGGTACGGTGCTGGGCGTCGTCACGGCGCTGCAATTGGCCAATTCGCGGGCGGCGCGGGTGCTGGTGCAGCCGATGCTGGTCTTTACGCAAGCGCTGCCGGTCTTTGCGCTGGCCCCGCTGCTGACCCTGTGGCTGGGCTATGGGCTTTGGTCCAAGGTGGCGATGGCGGTGCTGATCATCTATTTCCCGATCACCTCGTCTTTCTTTGACGGTCTGATGCGGACGCCGCCCGGTTATCTGGACCTTGCGCGGACCATGCAGGCCAGCAAGCGGGCGGTGCTGTGGTATATCCGTATTCCGGCGGCGCTGCCGTCCTTGGCCTCGGGGATGCGTCTGGCGGCGGTCTATGCGCCCATCGGGGCGGTGATCGGTGAATGGGTGGGGTCGTCGCAAGGGTTGGGCTATCTGATGCTGCTGGCCAATGGCCGCGCGAAGACGGACCTGATGTTTGCGGCGATGCTGACTTTGGGGGTCTTTTCCATCCTGCTGCACATGGGGGTTCGCCGGGCCACGACGCGGCTGGCGGGTGAGGTGCGTTAACCAATCAGAAACCGATTCTGCGTCAAGGTTAGCCCATGACACAGGACGCCTTTGCCGAAGCCCCCATGCTGTTCGACACGGACGAAGCACCAGCACAGCCACTGCCGAGTGGCAGGTTGCCGTCATACATCAAGGACCACCGCAAACGACTGCGTGAGCGGTTCATGTCGGGCGGGTCGGCAGCGATGCCGGATTATGAGTTGCTGGAACTGGTCCTGTTCCGCTCGATCCCCCGGCAGGACGTGAAACCCCTGGCGCGGCGGCTGATGGATACGTTCGGGGATTTCAATCGCGTGCTGACCGCGCCTGAAGAACGGCTGCGCCAGATCAAAGGTGTTGGCGAGACAGTGATCACCGACCTGAAAATCCTCGAAGCCTGCGCCCACCGGATGGCCCGCGCGCGGGTGATGCAGCGGCATGTGATTTCCGGATGGGATGCCCTGCTGGACTACTGCCACACCACCATGGCCCATCGCGAGATCGAACAGTTCCGGGTGTTCTATCTGGACCGCAAGAACGTGCTGATCGCGGATGAGGAGCAGGCCAAGGGGACGGTGGATCATGTACCTGTCTATCCGCGCGAGGTCGCGAAACGGGCGTTGGAGCTGAATGCCTCGGCCCTGATACTGGTGCATAATCACCCGTCCGGCGACCCGACTCCGTCTCAGTCGGATATCGACATGACCAACCGGATTCACGATGCCTGCACGGCGCTGGGTCTGACGTTGCATGATCATCTGATAATCGGAAAATCGACCGAGCTGAGTTTTCGGTCCGAGGGGTATTTGTAGGGGGCGTTGCCCCCTTTTGATCCTGCGGGTCAATTCACCCCCACCGTATTTTTTACGAGAAGAAGATGCGGGAGTTACTCGATCCAGATTTCGACACGCCGGTTGACCTTGCGGCCCCATTCAGTGTCATCGCAGGCCATGGGCATGGCCTCGCCAAAGCCTTCGACCGAGATGTCGATACTGTCGGGGATTTCGGTTTCAACCGCAGCCAGGACAGCGTTGCGAACGGTTTGAGCGCGGCGCAGGGCAATGCGGGCATTGGTGGCGGCGGCCCCGTCCCCATCGCTGAAGCCAACAAAGGCCAGCTTGCGCGCGTTCAGGGTGCCGGTCTCCAGCGCCTGTGCCAGATACAGGATGTTCGACCGCGATTGCGCGTCGGGACGGGACGATCCGGGCTCGAACCGAACCGACAGGGACAGGCGGGCCATGGGGCGCAGGGCTTGGATCATGCGCTGGATTTCCTCCAGCCCGACCTCGGCCCCGCCCGAGACGATGGCGTTGGACAGGCGATCCCCTTGCAACCCGATCCGCGTGGTTTCAGGCGCCTGATCCACATACCCGGCTTGCCGGATCGCCATCTGGGCGTCAGCGCTTTGGCTATAGGCCAGAAACTGCCGCGCGATCCGGGGCAGGCGGCGTTCCGGCAGATAGAGGAACATGGGCAGGGTCAGCGGGTAATCTTCGGTCTTGATGGCGTGGCGCGTTGCGGCCAGCCCGTGGCCGCATCCGCCCGTCAGGGGCAGGGCACGGGCGGCATCAGCCGAGGCATGGCTGGTGATCCCAATGGCGAATGAGTCCTTTGCCACCGCCTGCACCAGATCGCTGTTGCGTGCGTGGCGTATTACGCCGGATGTCAGGTCTGTGCCCACGGGTGCCAAAATCTGGTCCTCAACCGCCTGCGCCAGACCAGACCCGGCATCGGGCATATGCAACGCGATCGGCGCGTCGGGCCCGCCCAGATCGGACCAGTTGGTGACCTCACCCGCCAGTACGCGGGCCAGATCAGCCGGAGAAATCTGCGCCGCGATATTGTCTTTGGCCACCACCGGCACGATGGCATCCAGTGCAATGACGCGGGACTGGCGCGCGTGGGTCAGATCGCCCAGCCCGGCCTGTTGGGCCGCATCAACTTCGCCCTCGCGGATTTCGCGCAGGGCCATGACGATGTCGGCGGTGTTTTGGGTCAGGTCGGCAAATCCCTGATCCGTATTGCCTACGCGGAAGAACAGACGGGCCAGCGGGGCCTGCCGGTCGGCCTGAAACAGTTCGTATGCAAAGGTGCGTTCATCCACGCGCTTTGGCGTGGCAGTCAGCCCCTCTTGCCGGGCAAAGCCGATGATCAGCGCGGGCAGAACTGTTTCGGCCATCACGGACGAGCCGGAAAACCGGACCTCGGCCACGAAATCGATCAGGTTCGGGCAAGCGGGGCCGTCGCAGGTGACGCCCGAGCCGTCGACCGTCAGCTCGCCGAACTGAGTGTCCACGCGGTAGAATTCGCCGTCGAAACCCAGCAGGTTGCCAGTGATTTCGACTTTGCCGTCATGCGAGGTGAGCGTGATGTCCTGTGCTGCCGCACCGGTTCCAAGGATTGCGGAAATCAGCGCGGCCACCGCCACACGGAAAAATGTCATAAGAGAGCCGAGCCTGCCTGCGGATTACTTTGCCGCAATTGTCAGGTCTGAGAGCAGATTATTCAACACCAGAAACTCACCGGTTTGCGTGCAGTCCGGCACGGCGAGGCTCAGGTCGCGGGACCGCAGGCGGTTGTCTGCCCGCAATTCGATGGATTGCACGTTCAGGTCGCGACCGCAGTTGGTTTCTGTGACCTCGGCCTCGACCGTCAGATCGATGGTTCCGGATTGTTGCGATTGGCCCGCCGGGAAAGAGTAGATCTCGATATTATTGGCGTCGACAAGACCGGTGTGGCCCAGGCTTACGACGCTGCCCGCCCCTGCTGTTGTGCTGTCCGCCCAGACATGGCCGTCACCGCCATAGCTTGCACCAAATTCCAATGCGTGGATCTGCAGGGCCGTATCGCCTTGCCATTGCAGCGCGACGCGGTCGAATTGGTTGATGTCAGGCACATGGGTTGTGGCGACGGTACCGGATTGATCCGGGAACGAGATCAGGAAGATCGCGTATTCCGAAAGCGCCGGGATGGTCACGTTCAGCGCACCGTTTTCGTCGGTGATCTGAGTCACGGTCAGGCCGCTGTGATGAATATTCACCCGTGCGTTGCTTTGGCAGGGGGATTTGATGCTTAGCCGGGCCTGCGCACCGGGTACGGCAATGGCCCGCGCGGTCAGGTTGCAGTTTTGATGCGGTTCTCTGGCCTGCGGTTCAGCGCGCGTGGGTTCAACTGTGACGGTCTTTTGGCCGCTGTCGGCGTCATTGGGGGAGGCAGATGTCAGGACGATGCTGTCCAGCCCTGCCAGAACCGAATTCTGATTGGTCAAAGAGGCAGTATCCTGCGCCCCGTTCGGCTGCGCAGCACTTCCATTTTGCATCAGGTAACCAATCGCCAGGGCACAGGCTACTGTGCCGCACATGGTCACGTAATTCCGTACTACAAACAAGACACCCTCCCCAGTTGAAGGAGCGAGTCGGACATTCGCCCCGAATCGAGGCCAATTTGTGGCCGCGAGACGGACTCATTGTGATTGGTTAACGTTGACGTTAGGTCAGTCTGCCATGGCAATGTTTGAATTTCTTGCCAGACCCGCACGGGCAGGGATCATTGCGCTTTGGATTGCCCCAGGTCGCGGGATCGTTTTCGTCAAAGCCCGGCAACGCATCGCCCGAGGCGGCGGCTTCTGCCTTTGCCTCGGCCTGACCTGCGGCCTGATCGACCGCCTGCTGCGCCTGCGCCTGTTGCGCGGCCATCTGGGCCAGCATTTCCTTTTGCTCTTCCTCGGTCAGCGGGCGTACGCGAGACAGTTGCTGCGATACGGTTTCGCGTAAGGAGTCCAGCATGCCTTCGAACAGTTGGAAGCTTTCGGTCTTGTATTCGTTCAGCGGATCGCGCTGGGCATACCCGCGGAAACCCACGACTGAACGCAGATGCTCCAGCGTCAGCAGATGCTCGCGCCATTTGCTGTCGATGGTTTGCAGCAGGACCTGTTTTTCGATGTTGCGCATGTTCTCGGGGCCAAAGGCCACGGCCTTCTGCGCCATCATCTCATCGGCGGCCTTGATCAGACGCTCGCGGACCTGTTCGTCATCCACGCCTTCCTCGGCGGCCCAGTCCTGAACCGGCGCGTCAATGGTCAGCTTGTCCTTGATCGCCTCGTGCAGACCATCGGTATCCCACTGATCGGCATAGGATTTCGGCGGCATGTATTCGTCGATCAGATCGTCGATCACCTGCTCGCGCATGTCCGACACGATCTCGGACAGGTCGTCTGCGGACATGATCTCGCGCCGTTGGCTAAAGACCACTTTCCGCTGATCGTTCATCACATCGTCGAACTTCAACACGTTCTTGCGCATGTCAAAGTTACGGCCTTCGACCTTGGATTGCGCCCGTTCCAGCGACTTGTTCACCCAGGGGTGGACGATGGCCTCGCCTTCCTTCATGCCCAGCGTGGTCAGCACCTTGTCCAGCCGTTCCGAGCCGAAGATGCGCATCAGGTCGTCTTCGAGGCTCAGGTAGAACACAGTGCGGCCCGGGTCGCCCTGACGGCCCGAGCGGCCGCGAAGCTGGTTGTCGATACGGCGGCTTTCGTGCCGTTCCGAGGCCATGACGTAAAGGCCACCGGCCTCCAGCACCTTCTGTTTTTCTTCAGCATGACGCGCCTCTTCCGCAGCGCGCAGTTCGACGGGATCGGCCTCGGGGTTTTCGGCCAGTGCCTGCAGAACCTTCATTTCCACGTTGCCGCCCAGCTGAATATCGGTGCCCCGACCGGCCATGTTGGTGGCGATGGTCACCGCGCCATAGCGGCCAGCATCGGCAACGATCTGGGCCTCTTGTTCATGCTGGCGGGCGTTCAGGACGTTATGCTCGATGCCTTCTTTGGTCAGCATCTGGCTGAGCACTTCGGATTTCTCGATCGAGGTGGTGCCGATCAGCACCGGCTGACCCTTGGCGCTGGCCTCTTTCGCCTCCTGGATGATCGCGCCGTATTTCTCCATCGCGGTGCGATAGACCTGATCGTCCTCGTCCAGACGGGCAATCGGTTTATTGGTCGGCACTTCGACGACGCCCAGGCCGTAGATTTCAGCAAATTCTTCGGCCTCGGTCAGCGCCGTGCCGGTCATGCCGCCCAGCTTGTCATAAAGGCGGAAGTAGTTCTGGAAGGTCACACTGGCCAGCGTCACGTTTTCGGGCTGGATCTGGACGTTTTCCTTGGCCTCAATCGCCTGATGCAGACCTTCGGACAGGCGGCGGCCCGGCATCATTCGGCCGGTGAATTCGTCGATCAACACCACATTGCCGTCACGGACAATGTAATCCTTGTCGCGCTGGAACAGTTTATGCGCGCGCAGACCCTGGTTGACGTGATGCACCACCGTGGTGCTTTCCGGATCATACAGGGAATGGCCTTCGGGGATCAGTCCCGCGTCCAGCAATTGCTGTTCAAGGAATTCGTTGCCCTCATCGGTGAAGGTCACGTTGCGGGACTTTTCATCCAGCGAGAAATGATCGTCACTCAGCGACGGGATCAGCGCATCAATCGCGGTGTAAAGATCCGAGCGGTCCTGCGACGGGCCCGAGATGATCAGCGGTGTCCGCGCCTCATCGATCAGGATCGAGTCGACCTCGTCCACAATCGCGAAATTGTGGTGCTTCTGGTAAATCTCGGCCAGATCGGCCTTCATATTGTCGCGCAGATAGTCGAAACCCAGCTCATTATTGGTGGCATAGGTCACGTCACAGGCATAAGCGGCCTTTTTCTCGGCATCCGGTTGGCCGGACCAGATCACGCCGGTGGTCATACCCACGGCGGCGAACACCTTGCCCATCCACTCGGCATCCCGCTTGGCGAGGTATTCGTTGACGGTGACGACGTGCACACCCTTGCCGGTCAGCGCGTTCAGATAGGCGGGGAAGGTGGCGACCAGTGTTTTGCCCTCACCCGTTTTCATTTCCGAGATGTTGCCCTGATGCAGAAACGCACCGCCCATTAGCTGCACGTCAAAGGCGCGCAGACCCAGCGCGCGCTTGGCCCCTTCGCGCACATTGGCAAAGGCTTCGGGCAGCAGGTCATCCAGGCTTTCGCCATCCAGCGCGCGTTTGCGCAGCTCGGCGGTCTTTTCGATCAGCCCTTCGTCGGACAGGTTCTCGAACTCGGGCTCCAGCGCGTTGATCTTTTCGATCAGGGGGCGGGTCGCCTTGATCTTGCGGTCGTTCGGTGTTCCGAACACCTTTTTGGCGAGCGTTCCGAGTCCCAGCATGTTCACTCCAGCGGATCTGTTCTTGTCTTGGTTGCGACAGGCTTGCCCACCTTGCGCGCAACCCATAGATACGGGGGGTGAAAGGCGGCCCTGTCCAAGGCTTCAAAGCGATGTAAGCGGCAGGTTCTGAAGTGTCAACGCTGCGCCCTGTCGCGGCAAAGAAATAGGATTGATCCATGCCCAAAGGCCTCACTTTTCTGCCATCTCTGGCGCTTGCTGCCGTGATGGCCCTGCCGCTGGCCGCCGAAACCAAGCCTGATGCAGGCACCGTCGTCGCCCGTGTGAACGGGGATGAGATCACATTGGGTCACGTTATCGCCATGGCCACGAACCTTCCGGCGCAGTATCAGCAGGCTGAAGATGACGTGCTGTTCGACTTCATCCTGGAACAGCTGATCCAGCAGCAATTGCTGAGCCAGGAACAGGGCGACCTGTCCAAACTGAACGAAATCGCGCTTGAAAATGAGCGTCGCTCGTTGAAAGCGGTGCAGGCGGTCGAGGCCCTGACCGATGCCGCCGTCACGGATGAGGCCATTCGGGCCGCTTACGACGCCCAGTTTGCCGATTTTGCGGGCGAGGATGAGTTCGACGCCAGCCATATCCTGGTAGATACCGAGGAAGAGGCCAAGGTCATCAAATCGCAACTGGACGATGGTGCCGATTTTGCCGAGCTTGCGCGTGAACGGTCCACAGGCCCCTCGGGCCCCAATGGCGGTGCGCTGGGCTGGTTTGGCAAGGGCCAGATGGTGCCTGCATTTGAAGAGGCCGTGATTGGCTTGGAAAAAGGTCAGGTGTCGGATCCGGTTCAAACCCAGTTCGGCTGGCATGTCATCATTCTGAACGATACCCGCAAATCCGAAGCGCCCGAGCTGGACACGATCCGCGATCAACTGGCTCAGACCATCCAGCAAGAGGCGATCCAGGCCCGCATCGATGAACTGACCCAGCAGGCTCAGATCGAGCGTCCGGCGCTGGAAGGGGCAGGCCCCGAAACGCTGCGCCAGATCGAACTGCTGCAGGAGTAATCTGCCGTGGCCACGATCACCAAGGTTTCGCCGCTGGCCCCGGCCAGTTTCCCCGATCTGCCTGCGATTGACGGTGTGCGCTTTGCCACCGTCGCGGCAGGTGTGCGGTATCAGGGTCGCACGGATGTCATGCTGGCCGTGCTGGACCCCGGAACATCTGTGGCAGGCGTATTCACCAAATCCGCCACCCGCGCCGCTCCGGTGCTGGATTGTCAGGACAAGATCGGCGGGCCAAGTGACGGCCCGGCGGCTATCCTTGTGAACTCGGGCAACGCCAACGCCTTCACCGGGCATTACGGCCAGACCTCGGTTTCCGAGGTGACGCAGGCCGTTGCGGATGCCACCGGCGTCCCGGTCAACCGCGTCTTTACCTCGTCCACCGGCGTGATCGGGGAACCCCTGCCGCATGAGCGTATCGTGACCCAGCTTGAGACGCTGAAGGCGGGCCTCAGCCGGCACGCCATCGAAGACGCCGCGAAGGCCATCATGACCACGGATACCTTCCCGAAAGGGGCGTCGGCGGAGGTCGAGATTGATGGCAAAACAGTCTCTATTGCGGGGATTGCGAAGGGTTCCGGCATGATTGCGCCGGATATGGCGACGATGCTGGTCTACGTCTTCACCGACGCACAGGTGGACCAATCGGCCCTGCAGGCGATGCTGGGCGCGCAGACGGATCGGACGTTCAACTGCATCACCGTTGACAGCGATACGTCGACCTCGGACAGCCTGCTGCTGTGTGCTACCGGGGCGTCGGGTGTCGATGCCACCACCAACGCGGCATTTGCCGAAGCGCTGGAACGCGTGATGCTGGATCTGGCGCAGCAAGTGGTGCGTGACGGTGAGGGGGCCACGAAATTCGTGGAAATTCGTGTGGCCGGGGCCGCCTCGGACGCAGACGCCAAGGTACACGGTCTGGCGATTGCCAACTCTCCGCTGGTGAAAACCGCCATCGCGGGCGAGGACCCGAACTGGGGCCGCATTGTCATGGCCATCGGCAAGTCCGGTGCAGCAGCGGATCGTGATCTGCTGAGCATTTCCTTCGGAGACATTCTGGTCGCCGAAAAGGGTTGGGTCAGTCCCGATTACCGCGAGGATGACGCCGCCGCCTATATGAAAGGTCGGGATCTGGTGATTGCCGTCGATCTGGGGCTGGGCGCGGGCAAATCCACCGTCTGGACCTGCGATCTGACCCACGGCTATATCGAGATCAACGCGGATTATCGCTCGTGAAACCGGAGCAATTCCAGCAAAAGTGGAGCCCGGTTTTGCGTCCGGGATTGCGACCATGAAAACTGTATTAGTGTCTGCCGTCGCCCTGATCGACATCGAGGGCCGGGTTCTGCTGGCCCAACGCCCCGAGGGCAAATCGATGGCCGGTCTGTGGGAGTTCCCAGGCGGCAAGATCGAACCCGGCGAAACCCCCGAGGCCGCACTGATCCGCGAATTGCACGAGGAACTGGGCATCGACACCTGGGCCTCCTGCCTCGCGCCGCTGACCTTCGCCAGCCACAGCTATGACGATTTCCACCTGCTGATGCCGCTGTTCGCCTGCCGCAAATGGGAGGGCATCCCGCAGTCGAAAGAAGGGCAGGCGCTGAAATGGGTGCGGGCGAATGACCTGCGGAACTACCCGGTGCCTGCGGCGGATGTGCCGTTGATTCCGATCCTGCGGGATTGGTTGTAGTTGCGGGTTGGTGGCAGGTTGTGGTCATTTGTCAGATTTGCGGGACGAAGCCGACCTTCGCTTTACCCGCAACAGCTACCGCCCAATTGGATTGGTGGGCATGGAACAGTGGCGTAAGAGCAGTATACACAACAATCGCCTTCCATGGGTTTCAAAACTGCTTCGCACGACTTGCACTCATAGAACCACTGGCAGGCATCTGTCGGCATTTCTTCGGTTTCGCTGTGTCCACAGTTTGGGCACGTCAGTGTGCTTTCAAGCACCAGAGTTTGGTCCGTCATTGTCTCACATCTGCATAATCAGGAAATCGTTGATCCGGGCCTCGTAGAATACGACAACCCAAGCTAGACCGGTTATCGCGGTCGTTCCCCAAAGCCACCACTTCAACTTTGGTATTAATCCGCGCTGATGAGACACTCGCCAAGTTACCGCGACAAGTACGGTCGAAATCGCCAGCACATAGTAGCTTGCCGCCGCGATCTTCCCGAAGATTGCCATCCAACTGCCGCCCAATCCCAGCAGCATCATCGTCATGGGCAATACGCAGCAAGTTGCGACGCCAAGCGCGGACAGCGATCCCAGGTAACTGAGGCTAAGGTACTTCTGCATTTTTTCTGACGGCCCTTTTCGCGCGGAGTTGTCTAAGTGACATTCTTCCGTATAACTTCTGTAGTCGCTACAGGATCAAGCTGGGGAATCTCACGTGTTTGCGATTGGGGAAGCATCCCGTCAAAGCGGCGTCGGCATTGAAACGATCCGCTACTACGAGCGCGAAGGGATTGTGCCAAAGCCAGCACGGGCACCGAATAACCGGCGGATGTACTCTGCAGATGATATTGGAAGGCTTCGTTTCCTAAAGAAATGCCGCGATTTGGGCTTCTCGCTCGCAGACGCAAAGACGCTACTTAACCTGTCCGAAGGCGATGCCGAGGATTGTCAATCCGTCAAGCAGCTGGCCGAACTCCATATCTTCAACGTGCGTGCAAGGGTAGACGAGCTGAGGCGCTTGGAAGCGGCGTTAGTCGAGCTTACAGCCAACTGTGACAGCGGGAATGTCTCGTGTCCAATGCTCTCTAAGCTGCGCACTGAATAGTGGGCTTTGGGCTCATTGCTTCCATTCCCACAACACCAAAGCAGCACCGTCTTCCGGCGCAGGACACAGATGCCCGAGCATAACCCGGGCACCCTGTCTTCAATCCGAACACCTTACATATTCGGGAAGTAATCCTCGCATTCGCCGTCGCGGTAGACGTCTGCCGTGCAGCAATGCAGACCGCCGCCAAAGGCGTAGGCGTCGCGGAGTTCGACTTCGACCACTTCCATGCCCAGCTTGTCCATCTGTTCGGCCTGATAGACCTCGGACTTTTCGACACAGACGGTTTTCGGGTCCAGTACCAGCACGTTCATCGACAGCCAGGTCGAGGAATAGCACAGCGGCGGCGGCGTGTTGTGGGCGGGTTGGGCGGCGTCCACGATCTCCCAGCCGTTTTTCTCGAACATGCCGCGTTGGTCTTCGGGCAGGCGGCGCTGCGGGTTGTTCAGGATCAGGCCCGGGCGCAGCGGCGTAAACGTCGCGTCGATATGGATCGGATAGGGGTCACCGGGGAAGTTCACTGTGTGGACGCGGTGGTCGGGGAAGTGACGGCGCAGCCACTCGATCCCCTTGAGGTTGGTGGTAAACCCATGCTGGACCACCAGATCGCGACCAAAACGCAGCACGTCGGCGGCATCGAACAGGGGCTCTTCTTCGGTGGTGACAAAGAACTTCTCGGCCGCCCATTGCAGGCGCTTTTCGACGCCGATTTTGTCGCTGAGGTAATCGGGATGGTAATCCGCATCGGTCAGGCGCGGCTTGGGTGCAGCCTCGTGGCGGAAGTTCGGGTCTTCGTCCCAGTATTGTTGCATCAGGGGGCGATAGTTCAGGTATTCGAACCAGCGGCAGCGGTAGGACATCGTCGCTTCGAGGATTTCGTGCCCAACGGTCAGCAGCACATCGCGCGGGGGCATACAGCCGAACTGGCTTTCGGTGTGAAAATCCGGAGTGGTAGCCGGTTGCGAATGATCAATCGACGTCGGGCGATCCACGCGAATACCGCGCTTGCGCAGTTGATCGGCGAAATTGTCCAGCAACTCGTTGGCCCGGTCGATGGTTTCCTGCGGGCGGCGGCCCCACTGGCCGCGCATGTCGCTGTCCTCGGGCACCTTAGCGTCCAGCGCGGGTTCCTCGGGCGGAATGTGGCAGTCATCCGCGCGGCCCACGATGACGTGGCGCAGGGTGTCCCATTCATTCCAGCTTTTGACTTCGGTTTTGTCGGGGGACCAGGCCATGGCTGTCTCCTGTTGTGGCGGAGATCAGGACGGGGCCCTCAATCTCCTGATTGAAAGTCCCGGCGTACAGGATATGGGGTTCGTCGCTGATTTACCTCTGGCGACGCCATCGCCAAAGAGCTTGACGGGCCACATAGCATTGCTTGCAGGCGTTGGGAAGAAGGGCGTTGCCAAGGTCACCCGGATTGGCGGCACGACCCCTGTTACAATTCGTAAGAATTGAGAAAACATCAGGAAAAAGTTGACGCTGATCGTGCAACCGTCCCTTATCGGGGCGCAGGTGTTCGGGCAACGACCCGGACCCGCCATTTCCGGCCCGGAGGAGGGGCCGGATGGGGAGGAGAGGAAGATTGGCTCAGACGCAGTCGGGCGCCGAGGGGATGCAGTCCCTTCCGGCGCTGTTACACCGCAATGTCACGCAGTTCGGGGATGCCCCGGCGTACCGCGAAAAGGAATTCGGGATCTGGCAATGCTGGACCTGGGCCGAGGCCGCGCGGGAAATCCGCGCCATCGCGCTGGGCTTTCTGGAACTGGGCGTCGAAAAGGGCGACCATATCGCCGTCATAGGCCGCAACCGTCCGGCGCATTACTGGTCAATGGTTGCCGCGCAGATGGTCGGCGCGGTACCTGTGCCGCTGTATCAGGACTCGGTCGCCGAAGAGATGGCCTATGTGCTGGAACATTGCGGCGCGAAATACGTTGTCTGCGGCGATCAGGAGCAGGTCGACAAGGTCATCGAAATTCAGGAAAACGTGCATCAGGTCAAACACATCCTCTATACCGACAAGCGGGGGATGCGGAAATACGACCATTCCCAGATGAACGCGCTTGAGGACATCATGGCCGAAGGCAGCGCCGGTCACGCGCGGTTTGATGCGGAACTGGACAAGCGTATCGCCGCGATCACCTATGACGACACATGCGTGATGCTTTATACCTCCGGCACCACCGGCAAGCCCAAGGGCGTGGTGCTGTCGAACCGCAACGTGATCGAAAGCGCCAAGAACTCGGCCGAGTTCGATCATCTGACCCGGAACGAAGACATCCTGTCTTATCTGCCGATGGCCTGGGTGGGCGATTTCATCTTTTCCGTTGGTCAGGCCTATTGGTGCGGTTTCTGCGTGAACTGCCCCGAAAGCGCCGACACGATGATGACCGACCTGCGCGAGATCGGGCCAACCTATTTCTTCGCCCCGCCGCGCGTGTTTGAAACCCAGCTGACCAATGTGATGATCCGGATGGAGGATGCGGGCAAGCTGAAGCAGCGGATGTTCCATCACTTCATGGCCCATGCCAAGAAGGTTGGTGGTCTGCTGCTGGACGGCAAACCGGTGGGTCTTGGTGACAAGATTAAATATGCGCTGGGCAATCTGCTGGTTTACGGGCCGCTCAAGGACACTCTGGGCTATGGCCGGTTCCGTGTGGGGTACACGGCGGGTGAGGCGATCGGGCCCGAGATTTTCGATTTCTACCGCTCGCTGGGCATCAATCTGAAGCAGCTTTATGGCCAGACCGAAGCGACCGTGTTCATCACCGTGCAGCCTGATGGCGAGGTGCGTGCGGATACGGTGGGCGTGCCTGCGCCGGATGTTGAGTTGAAAATCGACGACAGCGGAGAGATCCACTACCGCTCGCCCGGGGTGTTTGTTGAATATTACAACAACCCGGATTCGACCGCCTCGACCAAGGATGCCGAGGGTTGGGTGGCCACCGGGGATGCCGGGTTCATCGAGGAAGGCAGCGGCCATCTGCGGATCATCGACCGCGCCAAGGATGTGGGCAAGATGGCCGACGGGTCGATGTTTGCGCCGAAATATGTCGAGAACAAGCTGAAATTCTATCCCGACATTCTTGAGGTCGTGCTGTTTGGCAACGGCAAGGATCGCTGCGTGGCGTTCATCAATATCGACCTGACAGCGGTAGGCAACTGGGCGGAGCGCAACAATGTGGCCTATGCGTCCTATCAGGAACTGGCGGGTCATCCCCGTGTGTTAGAGACGATCAAGGCCCATGTGGAAGCGGTGAACAAATCCGTTGCCGCCGATGAGATGCTGTCGGGCTGTCAGGTGCATCGCTTTGTGGTGCTGCACAAGGAACTGGACGCGGATGATGGTGAGATGACCCGGACGCGCAAGGTGCGGCGTCGGTTCGTGGAAGAGAAATTCCAGGACATCATCGATGCGCTTTATGACGGATCCCAGTCGGTCTCGACCACCACCGAGGTGACGTATGAGGACGGTCGCAAGGGCTCGATCAGCGCCACGCTGGAGATTGTCGACGCGCCGGTTGTGCCGGTCGCACAGCATAAGGTGGCGGCGGAATGAGGGCCGTTCGAGCGCCGCTCGACCTGCGGTCATCGCCCCGCCCGCCGTCCCGTTTTTTGTGTCAGGGAGTGACTGATGCTGGATAGTTCCGAAGGATATGTCACCGAAGACGGCCGCAAGATCGGCGGTGTGGTGATGGAGATGAAGAACATCACCCTGCGGTTCGGCGGTGTGGTGGCGATCAAGGATATCTCGTTCGACATTCGCGAGGGTGAAATCCGGGCCATCATCGGGCCGAACGGGGCGGGTAAATCCTCGATGCTGAACGTGATTTCGGGCTTTTATGTCCCGCAGGAAGGCGAGGTCTGGTTTCACGGCGCGAAACGCCCGCCGATGCGTCCCTATGAAGTGGCGCGGCAGGGGATCGCGCGGACGTTCCAGAACATCGCCCTGTTCGAAGGCATGAGCGTGCTGGACAACGTCATGACCGGGCGGCTGAACTATATGAAAACCAACATCCTTCAACAGGCACTGTGGAAGGGCAAGGCCGAGGCGGAAGAGACCGAAAACCGCGAGGCGGTCGAGAAGATCATCGATTTTCTGGAAATCCAGCACATCCGCAAGACACCCGTCGCGCGCCTGCCTTACGGTTTGAAAAAGCGCGTCGAACTGGCCCGCGCGCTGGCCGCAGAGCCCAAACTGCTGCTGCTGGACGAACCGATGGCGGGGATGAATGTCGAAGAGAAAGAGGACATGAGCCGCTTTATCCTCGACGTGAATGACGAGTTCGGCACCACCATCGCCCTGATCGAGCATGATATGGGCGTGGTGATGGACCTGAGCGACCGGGTGGTCGTGATGGATTACGGCAAGAAGATTGGCGACGGCACACCCGATGAGGTGCGCAACAATCAGGAAGTCATCGACGCTTATCTGGGGGTCAGCCATGACTGATATCCGGGCAGATATTTGGGGAGGCGAGCATGCCTGAACAACTCGTTTTTGCGATGGAGGTCATCCTCAACGGTCTGATGGCCGGGGTGCTTTATGCTCTGGTCGCGCTGGGCTTTGTGCTGATCTACAAGGCGTCGGGGATTTTCAATTATGCCCAAGGGGTAATGGCCCTGTTTGCGGCGATGACGCTGGTGGGGATCATGAACGGACAGGTGCCGTTTGCGCATCTGATCAACGCGATTTTCGGCACGCATATCCATTATTTCGGCTGGAACGTGCCCGCGCTGCTTGCGGTTATTCTGACCATGGCAGTGATGGTGTTGCTGGCCTGGGCGGTGCAACGGTTCGTCATGCGCCATCTGGTCGGGCAGGAACCGATCATCCTGTTCATGGCCACAATCGGTCTGGCCTATTTCCTCGAAGGTGTGGCCGACCTGATGTGGGGGTCCGAGATCAAGACGCTGGATGTGGGGCTGCCGCAGGGTATCAACCTGTGGATTGACGAGACCACCTTTAACATCTTCGACTACGGCTTTTTCATCGACAATCTGGATATTGTGGCAACGGTCATTGCCGCGCTGTTGGTGGCCGCGCTGGTTGCGTTCAGCCAGTACACCAAGCAAGGCCGGGCGATGCGCGCGGTGGCTGATGACCATCAGGCGGCGCTGTCGGTGGGGATTTCGCTGAACTTCATCTGGGTCATGGTCTGGTCGGTGGCCGGGTTCGTGGCGCTGGTCGCGGGGATCATGTGGGGCACCAAGTCGGGCGTGCAGTTCTCGCTGAGCCTGATCGCGCTCAAGGCGTTGCCGGTGCTGATGCTGGGCGGGTTCACCTCGATCCCCGGGGCCATCGTTGGCGGGCTGATCATCGGCGTGGGCGAGAAGCTGTTCGAGTTTGCGCTGGGCCCCGCATTGGGTGGCGCGACCGAGAACTGGTTTGCTTATGTGCTGGCGCTGATCTTCCTTGTCTTCCGGCCGCAGGGTCTGTTCGGCGAGAAGATCATTGAGAGGGTGTAGGCTGTGCAAAAGCTGATCGCCATCATCAACGTGATCGCATGGGCCGGCTTCTGGGCTTTTGGCTATATCGCCATCACCGCCGAAGGCCTGACGGACGCTCAGTTGGTGGTCGCGGCGATCCTGGCCTTTGCCGGGCTGGTCACGGGCATCATGGCCTACATGAAACTGGTGCGTTCGTCCGAGGCGAGCGGATACGCCAAGGGATCAAAACAACTGGACGCCGCGACCCGGAACCGGGCGCAGGAAGAATGGGGAAAGTAAGATATGTTCTATCGTGAGGCCGGAGATTTCAAAACCTCCTATGTCGCTGACAGCCAGACTTTCCCGATCAAGTTTGACCGGTATCGGTACTACGTCGTGCTGGCGGTGGCGTTCGGGATCATTCCGTTCATCATCAACGATTATTGGGCCAACGCGCTGCTGCTGCCGTTCCTGATCTATGCCATTGCGGCCATCGGGCTGAACATTCTGGTGGGCTATTGCGGGCAGGTGTCATTGGGCACCGGCGGGTTCATGGCTGTGGGGGCTTATGCTTGCTATAAGCTGATGACGGCCTTTCCGGATGTCAGCATGTTCATCCATGTGCTGCTTGCGGGCGGGATCACCGCCATCGTCGGTGTGCTGTTCGGCCTGCCAAGCTTGCGGATCAAAGGGTTCTATCTGGCGGTGGCCACACTGGCGGCGCAGTTCTTTCTGGTGTGGCTGTTCAACCGGGTGCCGTGGTTCTACAACTACTCGGCCTCGGGCCAGATCAACGCGCCCGAGCGGGACGTGTTCGGGATCATCATCACCGGACCCAATGCTCCGGCCTGGGCCACCTATCTGTTCTGCCTGATCTTCCTGACTGTGTCCGCGATCATCGCCCGCAACCTGACGCGCGGCACCACGGGTCGGACATGGATGGCGATCCGCGACATGGACATCGCGGCCGAGATCATCGGGGTGAACCCGCTCAAGGCCAAGATCAGCGCCTTTGCCGTCAGCTCTTTCTTTGTCGGCATCGCGGGTGCGCTGTTCTTTGCGGTCTATCTGGGCGCGGTAGAAGTGGGCGAAGTGTTCGGCATCCAGAAGTCATTCCTGGTGCTGTTCATGGTGATTATCGGCGGGTTAGGATCGATTTTCGGGTCCTTCGCCGGGGCGGCCTTCCTTGTGCTGCTGCCGGTGGTGCTGAAGGTGGTCGGCGTCGATGTGCTGGGCTGGCCCACGGATATTGTGGCGCACCTGAACCTTGTGATCGTGGGTGCGCTGATCATCATGTTCCTGATTCTTGAACCGCACGGGCTGGCACAGCTGTGGCGCGTGGCGAAAGAGAAACTCAGACTCTGGCCGTTCCCGCACTAAGGGGCTGGCCCAATCAAAAAGACGGGCGGAAAGCCCGAAACCAACATCGGACCAACCAAGGGAGGAGACACCCGATGAACAAGAAACTGGCAACCCTGGCGCTGGGCGCTGTGATGGCCGCAGGTCCGGTCATGGCCGACCTTGTGTTCCCGTCGCTCAGCTATCGGACCGGACCTTATGCGGCAGGCGGTATTCCGTTTGCGGATGGCTATGCCGACTATTTCACCCTGCTGAACGAGCGCGATGGTGGCATCGGAGGTGTCCCAGCCCGCGTGATCGAATGCGAAACCGGCTATAACACCGAAAAAGGCGTGGAATGCTATGAATCAACCAAGGGCGAAGGCGCGCTGGTCTATCAGCCGTTGTCGACCGGGATTACCTATCAGCTGATCCCCAAAGTGACCGCAGATGGCATTCCGCTGCACACGATGGGCTATGGCCGCACCTCGGCTGCGAACGGCAAGGTGTTCAGCCATGTGTTCAACTATCCGGCCAACTACTGGAACGGTGCGTCGGGCGCGATCAACTATCTGCTGGACGAGAATGGCGGTGACCTGAACGGCAAGAAAATTGCGCTGGTCTATCACAACTCGGCTTACGGCAAGGAACCGATCCGCACGCTGGAAACACTGGCCGAAAAGCATGGCTATGACCTGTCCCTGCTGCCCGTGGATCATCCGGGGCAAGAGCAAAAGTCGCAGTGGCTGCAGATCCGCCGTGAAAAGCCCGATTATGTGATCATGTGGGGCTGGGGCGTGATGAACCAGGTTGCCGTACAAGAGGCCGCCAATATCCGCTTCCCTATGGAAAACTTCATCGGCGTCTGGTGGTCTGGCGCTGAATTCGACGTGGAACCTGCGGGTGATAAAGCCACTGGCTATAAGGCGCTGACCTTCACCGGTCTCGGCATGGATTATCCGGTCTATGACGATCTGCAGAAATATGTCGTCGATGCGGGCAAAGCCGCAGGCGCAGGTGATCAGCTTGGTACGGTTCAGTATAACCGTGGTCTCTATGCTGCGATGCTGGCTGCCGAGGCGGTGAAGACTGCGCAGGACATGCATGGAACGGCTGAAATCGACGCGTCGATGATGCGCGATGGCATGGAGGCACTGGAAATCACCAGCGCCAAGATGGAAGGCTTGGGCATGTCGGGCTTCGGGCCTGAATTCTCGGTCAGCTGTGACAACCACGGTGGCCCCGGCCTGGTCGGCGTCGTGCAGTGGGATGCCGCCGCAGGTACCTGGAATTCGGTTCAGGACTTCAAGCCAACCGATGTCGAGGTGATCAACGCGCTGATCGAGGAAGACTCGGCCGCTTATGCCGCCGAAAACAACATCGAAGGGCGCTGCGAATAAGCGACCCCCTGTCCCGGTCCTGATCCGGGGCGCTGAAAATCCGGAGCGGCGGTTGCACTGCCGCTCCTCACGAACAGCTCCTTCGGGGGCAGGCACGAGGACACGCGCTGATGCTTGATGCGGCACACACCACCGAAGTGCAGGCAGAAACCCTGCTTGAGGTCAACAATATCGAGGTGATCTACAACCATGTGATCCTTGTGCTGAAAGGCGTCAGCCTGACCGTGCCCAAGGGCGGTATCACGGCTTTGCTGGGTGGCAATGGTGCGGGTAAGACAACGACGCTCAAGGCCGTATCGAACCTGCTGCATTCGGAACGGGGCGAGGTCACCAAGGGCTCGATCAAATATCGCGGCCAAAGCGTGCATGAAAGCGACCCTGCCGATCTGGTGGAAAAGGGCGTCATCCAGGTGATGGAAGGCCGCCACTGTTTCGAACACCTGACGGTCGAGGAAAACCTGTTGACCGGGGCCTATACCCGTAAAGACGGCAATGCCGCGATCCAACAGGATCTGGAACTGGTCTATAGTTATTTCCCCCGTCTGAAAGAACGTCGCAAATCTCAGGCCGGTTATACCTCGGGTGGGGAACAGCAGATGGTGGCGATGGGCCGGGCGCTAATGTCACGGCCCGAGACGATCCTGCTGGACGAACCCTCGATGGGTCTGGCGCCGCAACTGGTCGAAGAGATTTTCGGCATCGTGAAGGATTTGAACGAAAAAGAGGGCGTGTCTTTCCTGCTGGCCGAACAGAACACCAACGTGGCGCTGCGCTTTGCCCATTACGGCTACATTCTGGAATCGGGCCGCGTGGTGATGGACGGCCCCGCCGCCGAGCTGCGCGAGAACCCGGATGTGAAAGAATTCTACCTTGGCATGTCCGAGGAAGGCCGCAAGAGCTTTCGCGACGTCCGCTCGTACCGTCGCCGCAAGCGGTGGTTGTGATCTGATGGAGGATATGGCGATGACCTATTTCGACACACTCGAAACGCGCTCAGCCGACGAACGCGCCTCGGATCAGGCCGCCGCTTTGCGCGCGCAGCTGGAACGGGCGAAATCTTCTCCGGGCTTTACGGCGCATCTGGCAGGAAAAGACACTAATAAGGTGGAATCTGCGGATGATCTGCCCATGTTGCCAGTGCTGCGCAAATCGGACCTGACCCGCGCGCAAGCCAGTCGTCCGCCTTTTGGCGGCTTCACGGTGAAACCGGCGCGGCACTTTCATCACGTGTTCCAATCCCCCGGCCCGATTTACGAGCCGGGCAGCACCGATCACGATTGGTGGCGCATGGGGCGGTTCCTGAACGCAGTGGGTGTTGGGGCTGGCGATATCGTTCAGAACTGTTTCGGCTATCACCTGACACCTGCGGGCATGATCTTTGAAAACGGCGCACGTGCGGTTGGCGCCGCGGTTCTGCCCGCCGGAACCGGCCAGACCGAATTGCAGGTCACAGCGGCGCGCGATGTCGGATGCACCGCTTATGCGGGCACGCCGGACTATCTGAAGGTCATTCTGGACAAGGCGGACGCGATGGGCGTTGCGCTGAACTTCTCGAAGGCGGCAGTGGGGGGCGGTGCGCTGTTCCCGTCGCTACGTCAGGAATATGCGGATCGCGGGATTTCCTGCCTGCAATGCTATGCCACGGCTGATCTGGGCAATGTCGCCTATGAAAGCGCTGCGATGGAAGGAATGATCATTGACGAGCATGTCATCGTCGAGATCGTGACCCCCGGAACCGGCATTCCTGTGGCCATTGGTGAAGTGGGTGAGGTTGTCGTGACCTCGCTGAACCCCGACTATCCCCTGATCCGGTTCGCGACCGGAGACCTGTCGGCGCTGATGCCCGGCGTCTCGCCCTGCGGTCGGACCAATATGCGGATCAAGGGCTGGATGGGCCGTGCCGATCAGACCACCAAGATCAAGGGCATGTTCGTGCGGCCCGAACAGGTGGCGGCTCTGGTCGAAAAACACGACGAGATCGTCAAAGCCCGCGTGATCGCCGCCCGTCAGGGTGAGATGGACACCATGACCGTCCAGATCGAAAGCCCGGGCGGGGATGACACGGCCTATGCCAAATCGGTCGCCGAGGTGCTGAAACTGAAAGGCGCCATCGAGGTTGTCGCCCCCGGATCGCTGCCGAAAGACGGTTTGGTGATCGAGGATCAGCGGGTTTATGAATGACACCCGCGTAAGGCGAGGTTTTCTTCGCCTTACGTTTGACGAACTCACTTGGTGTTCAGAACGCTGGTTACCAATTCCGGATGGCCATTGTTCCTAAGCAATATCCCGGAATGTAGGCTGTAGGCGCCGAAAGTTCTCAAAGGGTAAATGCTCCACTGAAATTCCCTCTTTGGAATGCGACCGTTGATCAAAACTCCCTCTCCGTCGTACTTATATGATGCCCACATAATTTTTCGCGAATAGGCAATAGGATTGGACACATGGAAGCCGCTGGCCTTCATCCAACTGATCAGTTTGTTTGGGCTCGACAGGTGCTGGGCGACGGCGATCAAGCAATAGTCCAATTCTTCCAGAAATCTGATCTTTTGCCAGTTTAGGGTCGAATTTTCCAAAGTCTCATCCTCTGCTACCAAGCATGCTTTCGCGAATTCGGTGTCGACGATTGTTTCTGCCCGCACTGGAAAGCCCGCCAGCGCTAATATCGACATGGTCAGAAAAACTCGGCAGGGCATTACATATCCAATCTTGGCGTAATGCCTCAGCCGAACAGAAGCGTTGTCCGGCAGCAAGTCTGGAATCCCTTATCACGTACAAGTCACGAATGGGGGATTGAGCAAACTCGGGAGCGGTAGTTAGCTGTATTGGTGCTGGCAATCCCGACGATTTTAGTCGAAAAGGACACTCAGAGCATTCTGAAGACGCCGGATGACCCAGATCGACTATTCTGAAAACGGATCGCGGAACCGCGGCGTACGCGGCACCCGGCTTTTGGCCGGGCTGGCCTATGTGGTTGCAGCGGCCTGCCTGTTGCCGATGGTGGCCGTTGTTCTGGCGGCGCTGACCGGCGGGACCGACACGATTGCGCATCTGGCCGAGACGGTGCTGCCCCGGTACACGGTGACCACGCTCATCCTGGTTGTTTTGGTCGCTGCGGGTACGTTCAGCATTGGCACCGGGGCCGCGTGGCTGGTCACGATGACCCGGTTTCCCGGCGTACGCTTGCTTGAGATTGCGCTGGTTCTGCCGCTGGCCTTTCCGGCATATGTGCTGGCCTATGCCTATACCTTTATTCTGGATCATCCGGGGATCGTGCAATCCACCCTGCGCGATGTAACGGGGTGGGGCCCGCGCGATTACTGGTTCCCCGAGATCCGCTCGACCGAGGGTGCGGCGGCGATGCTGATCCTTGTGCTGTATCCGTATGTCTACCTGCTGGCCCGCGCGGCCTTTTTGCAGCAAAGCGCAACCGCCTTTCTGGCGGCGCGTGCGTTGGGCAACAACCCATGGCTCGCGTTTCGGCGCGTGTCTCTGCCGATGGCGCGCCCGGCGATTGCGGGCGGCGTGCTGTTGGCGGTGATGGAGACCATCGCGGATTTTGGCACCGTGTCCTATTTCGGTGTCCAGACCTTTGCGACGGGTATCTATACCAGTTGGTTTTCGCTGGCCGATCGCGCGGGTGCCGCGCAACTGGCCTTATGCCTTTTGACCTTTGCTTTGGTCATGGCAGTGGCTGAACGCACGCAGCGGGGCAAGGCAAAATACTATCAGGCGGGCAAGCAGCACGCAGCGCAGCCCGCCGCACATCTGACCGGCTGGCGCGCTGTCGGTGCCTTTGTTCTATGCGCTGTCCCGGTGCTGTTCGGGTTTCTGCTGCCGGTGATCATTCTTGTTGAGATGGGAATGGAATCCGAGCAGAACCTGCTGTCGGAGCGTTATCTCGGGTTCATCCGCAACTCACTGATCCTTGCGGGGACCGCAGCGGTTGTCACCGTGTCTGCCGCCATCAGCGTCGGGTTTTTTCAGCGCCTTCGCCCCGGTCGCGCCTCGTCAGGTGCGGCTTATATCTCGCGTCTTGGTTACGCGGTTCCGGGTGGGGTGATCGCGGTTGGGCTTATCGTCCCCTTTGCTGCCTTCGACAACGCGCTCGATGCGTGGATGCGCCAGACGTTTGATATCTCAACCGGCCTGCTGGTCACCGGCTCGATCTGGTTGTTGGTTGCGGCCTACATGGTGCGGTTTCTGGCAGCAGCGCTGAGCGCGTATGAAGGCGGGCAGAGCACGGTTCACGCCAATATGGACGCCGCCGCGCGATCCCTGGGGCAAACGCCCTTGGGCACTCTGCGGCGGGTGCATCTGCCCATTCTGACGCCATCGCTGCTGACTGCATTGCTGATCGTCTTTGTCGATGTGATGAAGGAACTGCCCGCCACACTGATCATGCGGCCTTTCAACTTTGATACGCTGGCGGTGCAGGCGTACCGGCTGGCCTCGGACGAGCGGCTTGAGGGCGCGGCGGTGCCCTCATTGGTCATTCTGGCCGTCGGATTGCTGCCCGTGATCCTGATTTGCCGACAGGTCGGACGCCGGTAACACCTTTTGACGAATTGAAGCATAGCAGCGCAACAGGCTTGATTCGGGCGCGATTTCCGGCAAGGCTTGGGGTATGAACATGCAGCCTCCCAGCCGGTTTTCTGCAAACTCGGCCCAGATGCCCGTCGCGTTCGACCGGCGCGAGATGTCCCATATCCTGTCCGTATACGGCCGGATGGTCGCCGCCGGAGAATGGCGCGATTACGGAATTTCCAACCTGTGTGACATGGCGATTTTCTCGATTTTCCGGCGCACGGCGGAACATCCGATCTATCGCATCGAAAAGCACCCACGCCTGCGGCAGAAACAAGGGATGTATTCGGTTGTCGGTATGGACGGACGTATCCTGAAACGCGGCCATGATCTGCGCACGGTACTGAGGGTGCTGGAGCGTAAGCTGATCCGCTCGGTTTCCCCGGATTAGAGCCTTTTATGGGCTGTCACAGGTCCGTCGCCTTGGGCCAGAATGCGGGCGATTGCCTGATCCATAGGCTCATAGGCCACTGCCATGTGATACGCGTTCGCATGCAACAGCATGTTCGGCCCTGAAACCCATGCCACATGGCCCTTCCAGAACAGCAGGTCGCCGCGTTGGGGCGGTGTGCCCTCAGGTAGCGCAGTGCCAAATGCCTGCTCCTGATCGCCACTGTCACCCGGACACGCGATACCGCAAGCCAGCAACCCGGCCTGAACCAGCCCGGAACAGTCGATCCCGAACCGGCTGTTGCCGCCCCACAGATAGGGCGTGCCCAGAAACAGCTCGGCCACTGTCACCGGGTCGGTTTGAATGTCCGAAACCGGCGCGGTGTGGACCGCAGGAATGAACCCCAATTCGGTTTCCAGAAACCCGTCCGTCTGCGACAGGGCCTGCACCGTGCTGCCGAAACTCAGCGAAGCCAGATCGCGGGTTTTCATATCCGCCTGTTCATAGGCGTGGGTTGCGGGGGCGGTGATCCTGTGGGTTTGCGGCACCTCGGGGCCCAATTGGGCTGAACGAACCCAGCCGGAATAGGTGTCCTTGTCTGCGGTAATCCGGCTCCACCCGTCTTGTTCTATGGCAACCTGCACGGTGTCCCCGAACAACAATTGCCGGTCACGCGCACCATCGGGACTGCGCAGCAGGTCAATGACGGGCTGGATGACGCGCAGGCGGGTCACAGGCCCAGAATCTCGGGCAGGGCGTTCAGGACGGCGCGCGGGCCTTGGCCCAAACCGCCTTTGCTGCGGCCGGGCGACTTGCTGGGCTGCCACGCATAGATGTCGAAATGCATATAGGCGCTGTTTTCGACAAAGCGGCGCAGGAAAAGGGCGGCGGTTATGGATCCCGCGAACCCGCCCGAGGGGGCGTTGTCCAGATCGGCAATCCCCGGCTCGATCATCGCCTCATAAGGTGTATGGAACGGCATCCGCCAGACCGGATCGGCCGAGCGTTGCGCGGCCTGCGTCAGTGCCGCCGCCGCCTGATCGTCATCCGTATAGAACGGGGCCAGATCCGGACCAACGGCCACGCGCGCAGCCCCTGTCAGGGTTGCCATCGAGATCACCAGATCCGGCTGCCCCTCATCCGCCAGCGCAAGCGCGTCGGCCAGCACCAGCCGCCCCTCGGCATCGGTGTTGTTGATCTCGACCGTCAGACCCTTGCGCGAGGTCAGGATGTCACCGGGGCGGAAGGCGTTGCCTGCCACCGCGTTCTCAACCGCCGGGATCAGCACCTGTAGTTGCAGCGGCAGATTCAGCTCCATGATCATCCGGGCCAGCCCCAGCACGTTGGCTGCACCGCCCATATCCTTTTTCATCAGAGCCATGGAGGCACCCGGTTTCAGGTTCAGACCACCCGTATCGAAACACACGCCCTTACCGACTAAAGTCAGTTTGGGCCCTTTGGTGCCCCAGTTTATCTCGATCAGGCGCGGGGCCTGATCCGCTGCGCGGCCAACTGCGTGGATCATCGGAAAGTTCTGCTCCCGCAGCGCATCACCGGTGATGGTGCTGGATGTCGCCCCGAATTCCTGCGCCAGCGCTTCCGCCGCCTGTTGCAACTGGTCGGGTCCCATGTCCGAGGCCGGGGTGTTGACCAGATCGCGGGTCAGCGCCTCGGCATTGGCCATCGCCTCAAGCGGCGCGGCATCTACAGTATCCGGCGCGACCAGACGCGCCTTGGCCGGGGATTGGCTGGCGTAGCGGTCAAACGCATAGCCGGTCAGCAGCCAGCCCAGACACTCCATCTCCAACTGATCGGGCGGGACATCGGACCCGAGGTGATACGTGCCATCGGGCAGCGCCTCGGCAGCGGCGGCCAGAGGGAACCGTTTGCGGGCGCGTTTGGCCTGCGTTCCATAGCCCGCCAGCGCAAACCCGGCCCGGCCATCCTTGCCCGGCACCAAAAGCGCCTGACCTATTGCACCGGTGAACCCGTTCACCTCCACCCAATCACGAACATGATCCGGCTGGTCCTGAAGCCATCCGTCCAGATCGGATTGACCAAGCACATGCAGCGGAACAGAAACGTCAGAGGGCGGGGCAAAGCTTAGGGTCATGGGCGTCTCGGCTGATTGAATTCGCGCCCAGACTAGCCACCTGCGACCCACCCGCAAGCCCCGTCAGACGGAAAGGTCCTGCTGATCCCAAACGGCGGTCAGCGACCGCTCACCTACACGGATCAACCGCCCCAGCGTTGCGCCCGCCGCCACCGCATCCCCGGCATCGACCGCGCTTGCCACGTCGCCCGCAACCCGCGCCAGTGCGGTCATCCCGACCTGATCGGCGATCGCCACCAGCGATTTCGAGCATTTGCGCAGGTTCTCCCAATCGCGCTGGCGCCAGAACCGTTCGCAATTCGACAGGCGCACGGCCAGTTCCTCGACCGTGCGGCACAGCACATCCAACGCGTTCTTGTCGCCCAGTTGCCGGTACAGCCCGCTGAGGCGATCCGGGTCCAGTCGCACGGTTTCCTTATGTTCAAGTGTGAGTATCTTATCCACCACATTCACCCTAGTTCAGACGCCCCCACGGCGTAGGCCTGATGTTTGGCGGGAAATTCTTTGCAAATCCTTGCGCCGAGTTCGGATAATGGCTCGAATTTTCCTTGAATTCAGTTTACAGCGGCCTAAGCAATTGAAGACAGGAACACCGAAATGGATATAGCCAAACCTTTGCCAACCTATCTGGTGAAACGGTATCACGGCTGGAAGGCGACGACATATTCCGAAAATCAGGTCTGGTATCGGCGTCTGGCGGATGAGGGGCAGCGCCCCCGAGCCATGGTGATTTCCTGCTGCGACAGCCGGGTGCATGTGACCTCGATCTTCGGGGCGGATCAGGGTGAGTTCTTCATTCACCGCAATATCGCCAATCTTGTCCCGCCTTACGCGCCCGACGGCGACCATCATGGTACAAGTGCCGCTATCGAATACGCCGTGACGGCCCTGAAAGTGGCGCATCTGATCGTGTTGGGGCATTCGCAATGCGGCGGTGTGCAGGGCTGTATCGACATGTGCAAGGGGCAGGCCCCGCAACTTGAGGCCAAGGAAAGCTTTGTGGGCCGCTGGATGGACATCCTGAAGCCCAAATATGATCTGGTCGCAGATATCGAAGACAGCGCCGACCAGGCCCGCCAGTTCGAACGGCAGGCGGTTGTGGCGTCGCTGGAGAACCTGATGACCTTCCCATTTGTGGCGTCAGCGGTCGAAGACGACACGCTCAGCCTGCACGGGCTCTGGACGGATATCGGTGCGGGCGGGCTGGAGTGTTTCGATCCGCACCAGAAGAGATTCGTGCCGGTCTGACAGCGCCGAACCGCCAGCGCAGGCATCAGGTGCAGTTCAGGGTCTGGTTTTCAGTTGTATTCCGGTATGCTTAGGTCATTGATCGCAATCTCCGGAGCATATTATGAAATGGATTAAACGCATTGTTCTGAGCCTGATCGTGCTTGTTCTGGCGCTTGTGGGCATCTCTTACCTGCTGCCCGGCAAGGCCGAGGTGTCCCGCAGCATCACCATCGACGCACTGCCCGAGGCGATCTTTCCTTATGTGAATTCCATGCAAAAGACCGAGAAATGGTCGCCCTGGCTGCACCGCGATCCCGAAACCCAGCTGTCCTATTCCGGGCCAGCGTCGGGTGTCGGCAATACTCTGAACTGGGCGTCGGACCACCCGCAGGTCGGTACCGGCTCGCAAGAGATTGTGGAAAGCGTCGAGAACCAGAGCGTCCAGACAGCGCTGGATTTCGGCCCCATGGGCACGGCTACGGCGTCGTTTACCCTGCAACCCGAAGGCGGGCAGACTCTGGTCACTTGGGGCTTCACATCTGATCTGGGCCTGAACCCGATGACGCGCTGGATGGGGCTGATGATGGATGGCTGGGTCGGCGGAGATTATGAGCGCGGATTAACCAACCTGAAGGCACTGGTCGAGGGGCAGGGGTGACAGAACCAGCTTTGCGCGCGGCTTGCCCGTCAGAAACCGGCCGCCCGCCACCAGAATCCGTTCAGTCAGCCGTGGCCCGCAAATCTGAGATCGCCGCCGCAAACGCCTGCGGGGCTTCCTGCGGCAGATTGTGGCCGACTCCGTCGATGATCCGGCGCTGGTATGGGCCGATAAAGTGGCGCTGATCGAGGTCTTCGTCAGACGGAGGCTCAACCCCATCGTCGCGCCCCAACAAAACAATACTGGGGACCGTGATGTCGGGTTGCCCGGTCAAAAGCTGCTCGATCTCGTTGTAATCGGGGTCACCCGAAACCCCGCCATAGCGGTGTTGGTAGGAATGCAGCACGATGTCCACGAAATCGGGGTTTTCGAATGATGCGGCGGTGGTTGCAAACGTCACTTCATCGAACGCCCAACTGGGCGACCAAAGGGACCATATGTGGCGGCACAGATCATACCGCTGCTGAATCAGACCCGTACGCCCGCGGTCGGTGTGGAAATAATACTGATACCAGTAGCGGGCTTCTTTCTCGGGCGATGCCGGTTTCCATGCGTTTGGAATGTCCTGAATGTTGTAGCCATCGCCGCAACTGACCAAACCACTGACGCGTTCCGGCCAAAGCGCGGCCACAATGCAGGCGGCCCGGCCACCCCAGTCATAGCCGCCAAGCGTTGCACGTTCGATCCTCAGCGCATCCATGAAGGCCAGCAAATCAGCGGCGATTGCTGCCTGTTGCCCTGAACGCATCGTGTCGGGGGACAGAAACCGCGTTGGACCGTAGCCGCGCAAGTACGGCACAAAACACCGAAACCCCTGTCCGGCGAGATCCGGTGCAACCGAATCGTAAGAGCGCACGTCATAGGGAAAGCCGTGCAGCAGAATGACCGGCTTACCATCGGTTGGACCGAACTCATGATAAGCAATTTCAAGCTTACTGGCCTCGACGAAATGCAGTTCTGACCAGGACATTGTGCCTCCTGTTTCGTGGCGGGCGCTGAGAAACCGATTTGGATGATTTGCTGAATATCAAACAAGGCAGGGCATGCAAGTTGCTGAAAGCAGGGGGAATAAATGACCACCGAAAACGGGGTTTTCTCTGCTGCCCGGTAATAGCGTTTTGTCGCGAAGTGGTCACATAGGCCTGAATTCGCGCGTACCGCACAAAAAAACCCCGCCACCGCGGTGGCAGGGTCTGTTTCAAAGTCCTTGATCCTTCAGTGGGCTCAGCCCTTCTTCAGAACCTCACGGCCCAGCAGTTCGGCGATCTGTACCGCGTTCAGTGCCGCACCTTTGCGCAGGTTGTCGGACACACACCACAGGTTGATGCCGTTCTCGACGGTCGAGTCCTGACGGATGCGGCTGATGAACGTAGCGAAATCGCCGACGCATTCGGCGGGCGAGACGTAGCCGCCGGCCTCACGCTTGTCGATCACCATGATGCCCGGTGCTTCGCGCAGGATGTCGCGGGCCTCGTCTTCGTCCAGGAATTCCTCGAACTCGATGTTCACCGCCTCGGAATGGCCGACGAAGACCGGAACGCGGACGCAGGTGGCTGTGACCTTGATCGACGGATCGACGATCTTTTTGGTCTCGACAACCATCTTCCACTCTTCCTTGGTCGAACCGTCTTCCATGAAGACGTCGATCTGCGGAATGACGTTGAAGGCGATCTGCTTCTGGAACTTCTTCGGCTCAACCTCGTTGATCGGGTTGTAGACGGCTTTGGTCTGGTCCCACAGCTCGTCCATACCCTCTTTGCCCGCACCGGACACCGACTGATAGGTCGAAACGACAACGCGTTTGATCTTGGCGCGGTCATGCAGCGGCTTCAGCGCGACGACCATCTGCGCGGTCGAGCAGTTGGGGTTGGCGATGATGTTCTTGTTCTTGTAATCGTGGATCGCCTGCGGGTTGCACTCGGGCACGATCAGCGGAATGTCCGGGTCGTAGCGATAGAGCGACGAGTTATCGATCACCACGCAGCCCGCCGCAGCGGCCTTGGGCGCATAATCCTTGGTCGCGGCAGAGCCTACGGCAAACAGGGCGATGTCCCAGCCGGTGAAATCAAAGGTGTCCAGGTCTTTGGTCGTGAGTGTCTTGTCGCCAAAAGTCACCTCAGTGCCCAGCGAACGGCGGCTTGCCAGAGCGGCAAGTTCGTCCACGGGGAACTGGCGTTCCGCCAGGATGTTCAGCATTTCGCGGCCCACGTTACCCGTGGCGCCGACGACGACGACGCGATAGCCCATTTCATGTCTCCAAAGTTAAGGACGCGCGTTCATAGCCGCGTTGCAGCGAAGAAAAAAGGGCTTTCGCAGGGTATTTCACCGATTGACGCGGATTTGAGGCGGTTCGCTGCGCTTATTCCGCATCCAGCAGAGAGCGGTAGACCTTTACGATGGCTTCGGCCTCGCCTTCGATTCGAAAATTCTGTTCCACATGGGCGCGTGCGGCCTGTCCGGCGGTGGCCAGTTGGGCCGGGTCGGACAGCATCTGATCCAGCGCCTCGGCCAATGCCGGGGCGTTGTCTTTTTCAACCAGCCGTCCGGTCTCAGTGTCCTTGATCTGGGCACTGAACGCGCCCACACCATGGCAGGCGATGGCGGGCACGCCCGAGGCCATCGCCTCAAGCGGGGTCAGACCAAACCCTTCGTGGCGGGCGGGGGCGACGAACAGATCGAGGGCACGATAGGTCTCGACTATTTCCTCCCACGGGCGTTCGCCAAGAAAATGGACACGGTCGCACAAGCCAGCGGCTTGCAGCTTGGCTTCCTGCTCGGCCTGAAAGGCTTCGAATTCGCTGGTGGCGCGACCGGTGAAGATGATGTGGGCGTTGGGATGGTTGGGCAGAACGCTGAGCGCGGCGTCGACCAGCAAATCGACGCCTTTTTGTGGCCTGATGCGTCCGAAACAGCCGATCAGCGTACCGCTGGGCAGGCCCAGCTTGTCGCGCAGGGCTTGTTTGTCGGTCGCCGGGTGGAACAGTTCGGTGTTCACGCCATGCATGATCACCGTCGAAGGGTGCTGCAGGAACGAGGCTGCCTGCGGCGTTGTCGCGATCAAGGCATCCATTTGCGAGATCAGCTTCTTGGTAAACCCGGAATGATCCCGTTGCGCCGCAGAGGTGAACAGAAGTTTCAGATTGCGCCGCAGGACCTTGCGCAGAAACAGGCCCATCAGCATTTCCGTATTGCGCCGCGCGTGCCAGACCCGGCGAGTGCGGTTGGACAGGAACGGAACCTTGATCAGGCGGATATGCGGCAGGTCATCCGGCAGGCCGGGGCCGGTGGCGACGATCCCGATCATCTCTTTCTGGATCGGCAGCAGGCGGATGACCGTGGTTGTGACCCCGGACAGGCTGTGTTTCAGGTTGGGTGCGATCACCTCGATATCCTGCACGGGCCGTCCCTCCGGTTCTAAATCAATCCACGTTGTCCCGGCTGAATAGATAGATCACGCAGCCAATGGCAAGGGTCACGGCGAAAAAGCCGAAGATGGCCAGATAAGGCGCGGTGGCTCCGGCGGCGGTATTGGCCGCATGGATGCGACCGGTCACGAATTGCGCGATCCCAACCCCGCCGATGCCAAAGAGGTTCAGCAAGGTGACCCCGCGCCCCACCAGATGTGGCGGCACAAAAGCCCGGCCATGGGCCATGATCACCGGAAAGCTGGCCCCCAGAAACCCAATGACCGCCAGCAGCAGGACCGAGACCCATATCGCGCTGTCGATCCACAGGCACAGCATACCCAGCGCCGCTGCCCCCAGCGCATTACCGCCGAAGATCACCCATTTCCGCGTGCCCAGTATGCGATCCAGCGGCCCGTAGGCAAAGGTCCCGCCGATCATCGCCGATCCCATGATCAGAGTTGCGGTCCCGATCTGAGTGGTGCTGAGCCCGAAGACGTCGTTCAGATACGGCCCGGCCCACAATCCCCGCAGCGCGGCAGAGGGCGCATAGGCCACCAGCATCAGCGGCAGGATCAGCCACAAGGCGGGTTCCTTCAACAGGTCCAGAACTGATCCCCTATGCTCGGTCTCGACCTTGGCCGGGTCGCTAACGCTGACCCATATGCCAAGGGCGATCACGGCAGAGATCACCGCCAGCCCCAGCAGGGTGGCGCGCCAGCCCATCAGTTCGACCGCCAGCGCGGTGGGGTAAGAGGCGACCAGATTTCCCACCGACCCCACACCCAGCATCACCGCCGCAAGGGTTGCAAACCGGGCAGGCGGGTATTCGCGGGCAAAGATGAAGTAAGACGCCATCAGGACCGGAGAGCATCCGACCCCGATCAGCGCCATTGCAACGCTGATATGAAAGGCCGAGGATGCGGCGGCAAACACAGCCGCCCCGCCAGCACCGCCCACCAGCAGCAGAGCGGCGGCGGTCAGGCGCGGGCCGACCCGGTCCAGCGCCCAGCCCACGGGCAACTGCATGGCGGCAAAGACCAGAAACCAAAGGCCCGAGGCAAAGGCCAGATCCTCGGGCGTGGCACCGATATCCTTCTCAAGATCCAGGCTGAGCACGGCCAGAAACGCGCGGAAGAACTGGCTGAGGACGTAAGCCAGACACAGTACAACCAGCCCTGACTTCATGTAACATCCCCTTCACATCTTGGCACCAATCCTTGGCACGTCGTGGCAAAACGCACAAGCGCGTGTAGAATGTTGCAGAGGGCGGACTTCGATCACGTTTGAGCTAGCTTTTGGGTCAAGCCAATTTGAGGGGGACAATGAAAGACCTCCATTCTGCGTTTTATGAAAACCTTCCGCTGCTGCGGGATTTTAACCGGCTGGCAGACCCGTCGACCTTCGCACCCGTTCCCGATGACTGGATTCTGGGCGTCGCCGATATTGTCGATTCGACCGGAGAGATCGCGCGCGGGCGCTACAAGACGGTCAACATGGTCGGCGCGGCGGTAATCTCGGGCATGATCAACGCCATGGACGGCAAGCTGTTTCCCTATGTCTTTGGTGGCGACGGGGCCGGATTTGCGGTGCCACCCAGCGCAGCGGATACCGCGCGCACTACACTGTCTGACCTGCGGCGCTGGGCGGAGGAGGAATTCTCGATGCCCTTGCGCGCCGCCTTGGTGCCGGTGGCCGAGTTGCGCAAGGCGGGCAAGGATTTGCGCGTGGCACGCTACGCGCCCTCGAACGGGGTGGATTATGCCATGTTCACGGGCGGCGGACTGGCCTGGGCCGAGGCGCAGATGAAAGCAGGTGTGCATGAAGTACCTATGGCTGAGCCGGGCAGCCAACCGGATCTGACCGGCCTGTCCTGCCGCTGGTCCAACAGTCCGGCGCAGCATGGTCGCATCGTGTCGGTTGTGGTGCAGCCGACCGCAAGCGCCACCGAAAGCGACTTTGCCGATCTGGCGCAATCGGTTCTGCGCGCCTCGGACGGGTTGGCCCGTGCAGGCCATCCGGTGCCCGAGACGGGCCCGCCCATGACCTGGCCGCCCCCGGATGTGGGCTTGGATGCTCATGTGTCCCGCGCCGGGCGGAACCTGTTGGCGCAAAAGCTGATGCTGTTGGGTCAGAACCTGCTGATCGCGATGCTGTTCTGGACCGGCAAACGCATGGGCCAGTTCGAACCTGGGCATTACAGGCATATGGTCAGTCGCAACGCCGATTTCCGCAAATTCGATGACGGGCTGAAAATGACGCTGGATTGCGACCCGGCGACGTTGGCCCAGATCGAGCAGATGCTGGAAGAGGCGCGCGGGCGCGGCAAGATCAGATACGGCCTGCACGCGCAGGATGAGGCGATGATGACCTGCTTTGTCCCTGCAGCCACCCGCGACGACCATGTGCATTTTGTCGATGGTGCATCAGGTGGATATGCGCAGGCCGCAGCGGTCATGCGCGGCTAAGCGGTTATTCCGGCTTCCACTGTGCCGCCAGTGCACGGGCGGATTGCGCCAACAGCATCACGTCAATGCCCACGGCCAGAAACGCCGGATCCATCTCAAGATAGGCCGAGGTCGCCTCGTCATTCGTGCCCAAAATGCCCGGAGCCTTGCCGGCAGCCCTGATCCGTTTCATTGCGTCTGCGATCACCGCGCGAACCTCGGGCGCGGCGCTGTTGCCTTGGTGGCCCATATCCGTGGACAGATCGGCGGGGCCGATGAACACCCCGTCGATACCCTCGACCTGCAAAATCTCGTCCAGCGCCGCGATCCCGGCGCGGTTTTCCACCTGCACCAGCAGGCAGATTTCCTGATCGGCGGTTTGGATATAGTCTTTGACGGACCCATACATCGTCGCCCGCGCCGAGGTTGCCCCGACACCGCGCACCCCTTCGGGCGGATAGGTGCAGGCGCGGACAAGCGCGCGGGCCTGTTCAGCGCTTTCCACGATGGGCACAAGAATAGTCTGCGCGCCTGCATCCAGCACCATCTTGATCAGCCAGGTTTCCCCCACGGGCACACGCACCACCGGATGCGAGGGGCTGTTCGCCAAAGCCACCAACTGATCCCGGATCGAGCGGATGTCATTTGGCGCGTGTTCTCCATCGATGACCAGCCAATCGAAACCCGCGGTTCCCATGATCTCGGCGGTGATTGGTTCGGCAAAGCTCATCCAGCAGCCGATCTGCCGTTTGCCCTGTGTCAGAGCCTGTTTGAACGGGTTATGTGGGGCGGGCATTGGGAACACTCCTGTTTCAGGCTCTTGCGGTGTCAGTGAATTCCGCCAATTGGCCGGGGTCAAGTTCTACTTCTTTTCCCCGCGAATTAGCCGCCTCATCCCATTAAACAAAACAAAGCCAGATCGATTGGTATCACGAATTTCAACTGCAAAAACTTGCGCAATTTCTGGATTTAGGTGAGGATTCAGTATGACCGACGAACTTCCCCTAACGTCGCGATCTTTGCCCATTGCTTTGTTGCGGGCGCGGGAAAAGGTTATGGGACCCATTCGGAAATTGCTGGTGGACGCTGGTGTCACCGAACAGCAATGGCGGGTCCTGCGGGTGCTGAACGAAGAAGGCCCGCAAGAACCCACCCATATTGCCGAACGCGCCTGTCTTCTGTTGCCCAGCCTCACACGGATTCTGCAAAAGCTGGAACAGAAGAAGCTGATTGTCCGGCGCAGCCACCCTCAGGACCGACGTCGCCAGATCGTCGAGATCAGCGCCGACGGTATTCAGGTGATCCATGCCAATCTGGCCGTCAGCGTCGAACAGGCCGAGCGCATCCGCACCCAGCTTGGCCCGGACAAGCATGAAATGCTGCTGGATCTGTTGAACGAGCTGAAAGATCTGGAAAGCTAAGGGGCAAATTCGCGATTTGCATTAAAACCCCGCCGGAGATGGTAGGGGGAAATCTCCGGCGGGGTGGCCAGACCCGGACTGGAATTGTGCCTGGCCCGTGTTTCAGAAAGTGCAGAACCGAAAATGGCTCAGTACCGGGGTTTGGGGTCTAGGGGGTAGACCTTTGGCCCTTGCTCCTTCCGAAACAGTCGCGTCCAATTGCAGACTTGTGGGGTTGTCCGCAAGAGGTTTCTTCGAGTCAGTTTGGTCGTGCTGTTGTTCCGGTCTTCTATAGGACCGGATGTGTGTCTTTCCCTGTCTCGACGACAGGTGCCGTGCGGCAAATGTCTTTTTTGCTTCGATACCACGTGTTCTAGTGCGAAAGCCGCGGTTTCCAAGCTATATTCTTCAATTCAGGCATGTGGTCCTGCAACACATGCCTTTGAACGATCTGTGCCGGGGGTCAAAAAGCATGGACGCTCTGGACTTGATCAAACCGGGTTGATCAGATTCAGGGAACATATCTGTGGTTGTGTGCCGGAATTGAGCAGTTCCATGCCGAAACAATCTAAAGGCGTTGGTAAAAACAGGCGTGTTTCCGCCGGTTGCCGATGGCGCGGTCTTAACTAAGATGCGTCTGAACACGCAATTAGGGGTCATCGTGCAACACTATTTGTTTCCGGTTCCGGACACGCTCGGCCTTCCTGTTGTCGGGGAAAGGGCCTTTTATCCCGTCGGTCGCATCTTTTGCGTCGGTCGAAACTATGCCGCTCATGCCGCCGAAATGGGGCATGAGGTTGATCGCGAGGCGCCTTTTTACTTCACCAAATCCGCCGCCAATGCCGTTTTGACGGATGCGACAGTGCCCTATCCGCCCGGCACAGGGAATTACCACCACGAGATGGAGCTTGCGGTTGCCATTGGCAAACCGGTGTTCAAGGCCACCCGTGCGCAGGCATGGGAGGCGGTCTACGCCTATGGCTGCGCGCTGGATATGACCCGTCGTGACCTGCAAATCCGCGAACGCAACAAGCAACGACCTTGGGATCTGGGCAAGGACGTCGAAAACGGCGCGGTTTTTGCGCCGCTGACCCCGGCCGCCGGTTGGTCGCCCGACGATGACAAGCGCATCCACCTGAGCGTCAATTCCGAAGTCCGTCAGGACGCGACCCTGCAAGAGCTGATCTGGAAGATCGATGAGATCATCTGCCACCTGTCCGGTTTCTATCACTTGCGCCCCGGCGATCTGATCCTGACCGGTACACCTGCCGGAGTCGGGCCAGTGGTTGCAGGGGACAAAATCGAAGGCGGGATTGACGGGTTAGAGCCCATTCGTCTGACACTGACAGACGCAGAATAGACCCTATTTAGGGTCTTTCAGCCAATCCTGCGCAAACTCGACCCTATCCAGACCGGCAAAGCGGCGGACCCGATCCAGTTCCGCGTCCAATCGACGGGTGCGGGCGTCCGACCACCGGACCTTGCGCTCGGGCCACATGGCTTTGACCCGCAAAACGCCCGCATCCCGATGGGCTTTCATGTCGATCCGCCCGATCAGCTTGTCGCCCTCAAGCAGGGGGAATACGTAGTAGCCATAGGTCCGTTTCGCCTCGGGCACAAAAACCTCGATCCGATAGTAGAAGCCGAACAACCGCTCGGCCCGGTTTCGGTCGCGCAACATCGGGTCAAACGGGCTGAGCACCCGGATGCGGCCCGTGGGCTGCGGCAGGTCATACGAAGCGTCGATCAGGTCGGGTCGCGCGAACAGCTTGCGCGCGCGCCCGTCCACACAGGTGATCTCAATCTCTTCCAGAGCACCTGATTTCAGCCCCCTGGCGCACCAATTCTTCGCCTCTGCCGGGCTGACCGTATCCCAGAATGCGGCCAACTCGCCCGAGGTTGCAAAGCCAAGCCGGTCCAGTGCCGCGTTGCATAGCCAATCGACCGTCGCCGCTTCGTCACAAGGTCGCTGTCCGGGGCACAGATGTGTTTCGATCACCCGCTCGGTCAGGTCATAGCGTTTCTGAAATCCGTCGCGCCCCACAACGGTCAAAGCCCCCGACCGCCACAGAAACTCAAGCGCGGTCTTGGACGGGTGCCAATCCCACCAGCCGCCAGAGCCCTTCTTTTCGTCCTTCCCGACATCCGAAGACGACACCGGCCCATGGTCGCGGATATGATCCAAAACGATCTGGAACTGCTGTTCGAACCCGTCCCGGCGCCAGTTCTTCCAGCGCGACTTAAGCAACGCTGCATCGCGCTGAAATCGCAGATGCCAATGGCGATAGTAGTCCATCGGAATGACGGCGGCATCATGGGTCCAGTGTTCGAACAAGGCCCGATCCCGCTCGTACAGGCGTTTGAGGTTGCCGCTGCGATAGCTGGGCCTGCGCGAGAACAGGATCATGTCATGGGCGCGGGCGACGGTGTTAATGCTGTCCAGTTGTACAAAACCCAGCCGCTGGATCAGATCCAGCAACTCCGCGCCTTTTGCACCGCCCGCAGGTGGCTCGGCCAGCGCGTGGCGATCCATAAACAGCGCCCGCGCCGTCCGGTTGTCTAACCGTCGCAGCGCCATTGGGTCAGCGCCGCTTCAGCGTATCGCCATAGCTGATCTTGGGGGTCAGGGTCACACGGGTTTCGATCTCGGAATTCGGATCTTTAAGCCGTTCGGCAATGATCTCGGCCGCCTGGCGACCAATCTCCAACCGGCAGGCATCCATCGTCGCCAATTTCCGCGGCAGGCCCTGCAGCAATTCCACGTTGTTGAACCCGGCCAGACCGATTTGTCCGGGAATGTCGATGCCCTGCTCCAGCAGATACAACAGCCCGCCCGCACCGATCATGTCGTTGGAATAATACAGAAAATCTAACTCGGGTGAGCGTTCCAGCATGGTCTGCGTCATCTCACGGCCCTTGGCCAGAGCGGAGCCGCCGGAATAGAACTCACGATCCTCGATCTCGATCCCGTGCTTGCCCAGCACCTCGGTAAACCCTTCGAACCGCTTCCGTGCCCGGTGATCCAAAGGCATCTTGGTGCCCATGAACCCGATATGTTCATAGCCCGCTTTAAGGATCGCCTGCGCCATCTCACGACCCGCGCGACGGTGGGAAATGCCCACCATTGCGTCCACCGGCTTGCCGTCGGTATCCATGATCTCGACCACCGGAATACCGGCTGAATCCAGCATGGCCCGCGCCGCTTCGGTGTGTTCCAGCCCCGCAATGATCACGCCCGAAGGCCGCCACGAGAGCATCTCGTACAGCACCTTCTCTTCCTTTTCAGGCAAATAATCGGTGACGCCCACCACCGGCTGCAATTCGGTATCTTCCAGCACCTGATTGATGCCGGTCAGAACCTCGGGGAACACCATGTTCGACAGCGACGGGATGATCACCGCGACCAGATTGACCCGGCTGGACGCCAGCGCACCGGCGATCTTGTTGGGGACGTAGCCCAGTTCTTTGGCCGCAGCCAGAACGCGGGTGCGGGTGGCGTCGGACACGTCGCCCCGGTTACGCAGGACCCGGCTGACGGTCATCTCGGAGACCCCCGAAGCCTCGGATACATCGCGAAGGGTAAGCGGGCGTTTAGTTTCAGTATTCACGAGAGGGCACCTGCGTTGTTGTTTTGCCCGATGGTAGCGTGAACAGGGCGCAGTTTACAACTGTTCTACGAACCCGCCGTAAACCCGCCGTAAACCCCATGACAAGCCGAAAAAACACAGGTACAGAGACCCTTGCGCGGCCCCGTGGCTCAACTGGATAGAGCAGCCCCCTCCTAAGGGGCAGGTTGCAGGTTCGAATCCTGCCGGGGTCGCCAGTTTAGGTTGTTATTGGCTCTGGAAACCGCGCGCGGGTGCGGTTGGCGAAGGCGACCAGGGACAACATGACCGGAACCTCGACCAGAACGCCCACGACCGTTGCCAGCGCCGCGCCCGAGTTCAGCCCGAACAGGCTGATGGCGACGGCCACGGCCAGTTCAAAAAAGTTCGATGTGCCGATCATCGCGCATGGGGCGGCGATGCGGTGGGGGACTTTCAGTGCGTAGGCGGCTCCGTAGGCCAGGGCAAAGATGCCGTAGCTTTGGATAAGGATCGGGACGGCGATCAGGACGATGACCATCGGTTTCGACAGGATCGTCTGGCCTTGCAGACCGAACAGGATCACAACCGTTGCGATCAGGCCCATGATGGACCATGGCTTGACCCGGGCCGAGAAGGCATCGATGGCCTGTTGCGAGCCCAGCTTGCGCCGCGTGATCAGCCCGGCGATCAGGGGCAGCACAACATACAGAACCGTGGCCAGTACCAAGGTCTGCCACGGGACCGAGATGTCGGTGACGCCGAGCAGAAACGCCACGATGGGCGCGAAAGCCACAACCATGATCAGGTCGTTGACCGAAACCTGCACCAGCGTATAGGTCGCATCCCCCTTGGTCAGCTGGGACCAGACGAAGACCATCGCCGTGCAAGGGGCCGCGCCCAGCAGGATCAGGCCGGCGGTGTATTGGGCCGCATCCTCGGGTTTGATCCACGGGGCGAAGACATAGTCGAAGAACAGTACGGCCAGCAGCGCCATGGTGAACGGTTTGATCAGCCAGTTGACGACCAGCGTCACGATCAGCCCCTTTGGTTGGCGCGCCACGCCCGCGACCGCCCCGAAATCGACGCCAACCATCATCGGATAGACCATGGCCCAGATCAGGATGGCGACCACAAGGTTGACGCTGGCGACCTCAGCCGAGGCGACCAGCCCGACGAGGCCGGGCGCGGCCAACCCGATCAACACGCCCGCGACCATGGCGAGAGCAACCCAGATGGTCAGGTAGCGTTCGAATATGCTCATGAATATGCCTCGGACGTTTGGTCGGTCAGTTTGCCCGATGTCAGCGCAGCCAGCGCAACCATCACCGCCGCCGTGCCCAGCACAAGGGACAGACCGCCGATCTGATAGGTGAGGCCGGACAGGACGGTGCCGACCAAACGGCCCGTTGCGTTGGCCATGTAATAAAAGCCTACGTCCATCGTGACCCGCTCAGATTTGGTGAAAGCGAGGATCAGGTAGGAATGCAGGGATGAGTTGACAGCGAAGATCGCTCCGAACACCAGCAGGCCGATGACCAACGTGATCGTCAGCCACGTCTCGGGTCCCGAGGACAGCAAAACAGCCAGTGTCAGAGCCGCAGGAATGCAGAACAAACCTGCCGCCCAGCTGCGGGCGGCGCGGATCAGGTCACCCTCGCTGCGGTCCGAGGCGCGCAGGATCTTGGGGGCGCTGGCCTGTACCGCGCCGTAGAGGATGACCCATATCGCCATGAACGTGCCGATCATGAAGAACGCGGCGCGATTGCCATCCTCGGTGCCGTCGGACAGGACGGCGTAGAAATAGATCGGGATGCCGACCACGAACCAGACATCCCGCGCGCCGAACAGAAAGACGCGGGCCGCTGACAGCCAGTTCACGTTGGCGGATTTCGAGAACACCTCGGAGAATTTCGCGCCTTTGCGCCCTTTGGGCAGCCCCGGCGGCATGAACCGGATGACGGCGAACAGGATCACTGCCAGAACAACAGCCATGACCACGATGGCGGTCATGAAGCCCAGCGTTGCCAGCATCGCAGCACCCAGCAGAAAGCCCAAACCTTTGACTGCGTTCTTGGACCCGGTCAGCACGGCAACCCAGCGGAACAGCCCGCCGCCCTCGGCTGGGGCCAGCAGTTTGACAGCGGATTTCGAGGACATTTTCGCCAGATCCTTGGCCACCCCGCTGGCCCCTTGCACAACCATGACAAAGGCAACCGATGTGGCGACGGTCCAGTGCGGGTCCAGAAAGGTCATTGTCAGCAGCGCCGCGACCTGTAGCCCCAGCCCGGCATAAAGGGTCGAGGTCAACCCGAACCGCGCCGCAATCCAGCCCGCGGCCAGGTTTGTCACCATCCCGGCGATTTCGTAGAGAACAAACAGATACGCCAACTGCACCGGCGAGAATCCCAACGTATGAAAGTGCAGCAGCACCAGCATCCGCAAGGCCCCGTCGGTCAGCATAAAGGCCCAATAGGCCGCCGTGACCGCGATATAGGCCGACAGTCCCTCGGGCCGGTTGGTCACAGCGAGGCCCCGACCATCAGCGCCACATCCACCAGACGGTGGGCATAGCCCATTTCGTTGTCATACCAGGCGTAGATTTTCACCTGCGTGCCGTTCACCACCATGGTCGACGGCGCATCGACGATCGAGGAGCGTTCGTCATTGGTGTAGTCAGTCGAGACCAAAGGCCGGGTTTCATAGCCCAGAATACCCTTCAATTCGCCTTCGGCAGCGGTTTTGAACAGGGCGTTGACCTCTTCAACCGTGGTATCGCGCTCGACCTCGAACACGCAATTGGTCAGCGAGGCGTTCAACAGCGGCACCCGCACTGCATGGCCGTTCAGGCGTCCTTTGAGCTCTGGATAGATCAGTGTGATCGCGGTGGCTGACCCGGTTGTGGTCGGGATCAGCGAGTTCAGCGCAGACCGCGCGCGGCGCAGGTCCTTGGCGGGGCGGTCCACGATGGTCTGCGTGTTGGTCACGTCATGGATCGTCGTTATCGAGCCGTGTCGGATGCCCAGATTCTCGTGGATCACCTTGACCACCGGGGCGAGGCAGTTGGTCGTGCATGAGGCCGCCGTCACGATCTGATGAGCGGCAGGGTCGTAGATCGCATCATTGACCCCAAAAACGATGTTGGCGGTTGGTCCGTCCTTGACCGGGGCCGAGACGACAACCTTCTTCACGCCCGCGTCGAAATAAGGGGCCAGCTTCGCCTGGGTCTTGAAGACGCCGGTGCAGTCGATCACCACATCGACACCGTCCAATGGCAGGGCACTCAGGTCCTTGGTGCCGATAAAGGGCAGACGGGTGCCGTTGATGGTGACGCTGTCGGTGTCATGATCGAATGTTGCATCCCAGCGGCCGTGCACAGTGTCGAACTCCAGCAGATGCGCGTGCATCTCGGGGTCGCCGACCGCGTCATTGATCCAGGCGATCTTTGCGCCTTTCTCCAGCAATGGCTTGAGCGCCAGTTTTCCAATTCGGCCCAGGCCGTTTACAGCATATGTGGTCATATCATTCCCCGACCGAGTTTCTGCCGATGTCATCGACAGCAGATTGCAGCGCGATCCGGTCAAGGCTTTCGACCGGCAGTGATGTGAAGGCTTCGATCCGGTGCTTCAACGCGCCATAGGCGCTTTGGAACGCCAGACTTTTCTCGGCATCGGTTCCGGTGGCTTTGACCGGATCTTCCATGCCCCAATGGCCGCTGATGGGCTGACCTTCCCAGGCCGGGCATTCTTCGTTGGCGGCCTGATTGCAGACGGTAAAGACGAAATCCATTTCCGGTGCGTCCTCGGTTGCGAACTCGGACATATGCTTTGACCGCAGCACCGAGGTGTCATGCCCTTTGTCCTTCAACACCTGAACGGCGAACGGGTTCAGTTCGGACGCGGGCTGGGTTCCGGCGGAATGCACATTGAACCGATCCCCACCGAGTTGGCGCAGCAGGGATTCGGCAAAGATCGAGCGGGCAGAATTGCCAACACACAGAAAAAGGACGTTGAACTTGCGATCTGTCATAGTGTCATTTCCTTTTGTGAAAGGCATGCAGATGTCCGGGCGGCCCCGGCAGCAATCGACAATCAGAAAATCCAGCATCCCCTGCACATTCTTCATGTCGACCGAGTAGCGCAGCGAAGTTCCGGATCGTTCCTGAGTGACCAGCCCCGACCGTTGCAGTGCGTTCAGGTAGTTCGACATGGTGCTGGGTTTGATGCCCAGTTCCCCCGCAAGCTCGCCCGCAGGCACGCTGTCAGGAAACCGTCGCATTAACATGCGAAACACAGTGATACGCTGCGGGTGGCCCAGGATGGCCAGTTGGTCAGTGATTCTTTCTATCATATTTCATGAAATATCGAAATAAGAGTTGCAGATCAATTCGCGACTGGTGCCGTTACAAAAATTTCACAAACCAGGATGTCACCGCTGCGCAGCGTGATCAAAGCCCGGTTCCCGCGCATCTGGACTTGCAGGCGCAAGAGCGACGGTTTAAACGAGCCTTCACACCCGGGTCCGGGTGGCCCAAGGTGCCGCTGTAGCTCAGCTGGTAGAGCACGTCATTCGTAATGATGGGGTCGGGGGTTCGAGTCCCTTCAGCGGCACCAGTTCTTCTCAGTGAAAACGCCGTCGATTATTGACTCAATCGCTTCGGATGACAGTTGGATGGTCAGAATTGAAGCCATCATACAGCATTGAATCTGAGACGGCCGAAAAAACGACGTAACGTCGCTTTGGTTGACACTTTCCTTAACAAGTTGACGTAAGCGTCAACTATCGCTGGTTATTTTGACTGCGCGGTCAAAAACTGATGCAAATCGTCGATTCCTTCCCCCTTACGTCTCAAAACGAAACCCCTACATCCGCGGTGTCGCTGCGGGAAGCACTCACGGAAGGGGATCCTAGAGCCTGCCTCACCAGTTGCGCTCGGATGTGGCCCGCAGCGGCAAAGCTTGGGCAAATAAGTGGGAGGAGAGAATTTGATACCGTATGTCTTGTCTGTTCTTCGCAAGGCTCAAACGAGCGAGAACGCTGACGTGAATCATCACGATCACCAGTGCGTCATAGTATTGGACGAGGAACAGGGATCTCCCGGACTGAAGAAGGACGAGCTGCGGGATCTCTTTCATGTCGCGTTTGTCGAGATGGACCGGGACTTGCCAAAACGTCGAAAGAAAAAAGCACAGTCAAAGTCGACTTAGCACCATCAATCTGACCAGGTCAGCGTCAACTGCGTCTGTGTCACAATGGCAGCCGGGCGGCCGTCCGACAGCGCGACAGTGGTTTGCCATATCATCGTCTTCCGACCTCGGTGCAACGGAATGCAGGTCAGTGTGATCTGGTCTTCGATCTGAATTGGCCGAATAAAGTTGGTTTTGCTTTCCAATGTCGTGGTGCTGGCCCCTTCTTCGAGGTTCAGAGCCGCCGCAACACCGCCAATCGAGTCCGCTGCCCCCATGATCGCCCCACCGTGCATGACGCCGTTCCGGTTGCCCATGTCCGGTCTGACACGCAAAGTGGCAATGACTTTTTCTGGCTCAACCGATTTCAGCTCTAGCCCCAATGATTGAGAATAGGGCGGTAGCCAGTCCTGAGTATCTTTGTGCGGCATCTGTGTTTGGTTCTTTGATGATCTGACTTCAGTCATTGGCTTACTCTATTGCCATACGTAATGCGGATTGCGTTCGCCTTTCAAAAACCGTGCAACATCAATTGCGTCAATGACCAATGAAACACTGTTGAAGCCTGCAAGAACACAAACCCACCAAAAAAGCGCAGGGTCCGTGTCTTTGTCCGGCAAATTAGAAACGAAATAGGCGATCATTGGGACCCATAGAAAGTGGCCTGCGCCAAGCAGCCTGACAAAACCCAATCTGAAGTAAATCACGATCATCAGCGAAATACCGACCCCGACCGCGACAAGGTTGAACCAAGCATAATAGGAATCGAGGAAGAGCAGAGAGGCCAGATTCACAAGTATCAGGCAGATGGCCCAAGCTCTGGCAATTGGCTTGAAGCGAAACAGAACGATCCAGAGAATTTCGAAGGCACGCATGCGCCCTACTTTATCATCAGCGCAATAGTTGTCAGTCACTATGGGAATAACCATCAGCTGCGGAGCACCCTCAAAACAGGGATTGAACCCGTCGGCGCATCCGAGCGAACACCAGCCCTCTTGGCCCAAGGCCCAGACCGATTCAGGGGACCCGACCCAGAATGATTGACATGCTCTCGCAGTTGGTATGCTATCCACTCCCATAACAATCACAGAAATTTGCGGCACTGCATCGTGAATTCGGTGCAGCTAAATGACTGCAAAAAGGGAGGAAATTATGAACAAACCAATGCTTGCACTTGCGGTGCTGATGACGTCGACGACGTTGGCCAGTGCGGAAACCCTGCGCTGGGCGCGCTCGGGCGATGCGCTGACGCTGGATCCGCATTCGCAAAACGAAGGGCCCACGCATACCGTGCGCCATCAGATGTATGAACCGCTGATTATCCGCGATACATCCGGCGCTTTTGAGCCTGCACTTGCCACGGATTGGGCCCCCAGTGAGAGTGATCCCAATGTCTGGGTGTTCAACCTGCGTCAGGGCGTGAAGTTCCATGATGGGGCCGATTTCACGGCGGAAGACGTGGTGTTCAGCATCAACCGTGCCAAACAGCCGAACTCGGACATGAAGGAACTGATCAACTCGATCGTCGAAGTGCGCGCTGTCGATGACCACACGGTCGAGATTGTGACCGACGGCCCGAACCCGATCCTGCCGGCGAACCTGACGGACCTGTTCATCATGGATCAGGGCTGGACCGAGGCGAACAACACGGTCGATGTGCAGGATTTCGAAGGCGGAGAGATTACCTTTGCCACCACCAACGTAAACGGTACCGGGCCCTACAAACTGGTCAGCCGCGAGCCGGACGTGAAAACCGTGATGCAGCGGAACGAGGATTACTGGGGCCGCGATCAGTTCCCGATGGCGATCAGCGAAATCATCTATACGCCGATCCAGAACGACGCGACCCGCGTCGCGGCGATGCTGTCGGGTGAGGTGAATTTCCTTCAGGACATGCCGGTTCAGGATCTCGACCGGGTCAATGCCGTGGATGGTCTGGTTGTCAAACAGGCACCTCAGAACCGGGTGATCTTTTTTGGCATGAACCAGGGCGGGGATGACATCGAAGCGGATAATGTCGATGGCAAGAATCCTTTGGCCGATGTGCGCGTGCGTCAGGCCATGTCCAAGGCCATCAACCGCGACGCTATCAAGCAGGTGGTCATGCGCGGTCAGTCGCAACCTGCCGGGATGATCGCGCCGCCCTTCGTAAATGGCTGGACGGCCGAGATGGACGGTGAAAGCAGCACGGATGTCGAAGGCGCCAAGGCCCTGCTGGCCGAGGCGGGCTATCCTGACGGATTCTCGATCCGGCTGGATTGCCCGAACGACCGTTACATCAACGATGAAGGCATCTGTCAGGCCGCTGTCGGGATGCTGGGTCAGATCGGCATCACCGTGAATCTGGATGCCAAGCCCAAGGCGCAGCACTTCCCGCTGATCACGGATGGAAAGACCGATTTCTACATGCTGGGTTGGGGCGTTCCGACCTATGACTCGGAATACATCTTCAACTTCCTGGTTCACGGTCGTGAAAGCGACATTGGCACGTGGAACGGAACCGGCTTTGACAATGACGAGCTGGACGCCAAGATCAAGTCTCTGGCCTCGAACACGGACCTCGTTGCGCGCGATCAGGCTATCGCCGAGATCTGGCGCGTGGTGCAGGATGAACAGCTGTATATCCCGATCCACCATCAGGTGCTGAACTGGGGCATGGCCGAGAATCTGGACATCAACGTCGATCCCGAAGATCAGCCGATGGTGAAACATTTCGGCCTGAACTAACCCGTGTCGCCGGGCCTCGGGATACGGGGCCCGGCACCAAAAAAGTGGGAGCTATCATGAAACGTCTGACCACTGCCGCGCTTTTGGGCGCGCTTGCCATGCCGGTTGCGGCCGAAGAGTTCACCTTTGCCGTCACCACCGATCCGCAAACGATGGATCCTCATGCGGTGAATTCCGCCCCTGTTCTGGGGTTCCTGAACAATGTCTACGAAGGGCTGGTGCGTCGGGGCAAGGATATGACCATCGAACCGGCGCTGGCCACCAGTTGGGAAACCATCGGGGACGGTGCAGGCTGGCGGTTCAAGCTGCGCGAGGGCGTGACATTTCATGATGGGTCCGAATTCAATGCCGATGATGTGATTTTCTCGTATCAGCGCGCGTCCGATGAAAATTCAGACACCCGTAGTTGGTTCGCGCCGGTCAGTGAGGTGGTGAAAGTTAACGATTACACCGTCGATGTGATGACCACCGCGCCAAATCCGATCTTTCCTGACAGCATCGCCAACTGGATGATCATGGACAGCGGCTGGGCCGAGGCCAACGATGCCGCCCTTCCCGACAAAGAGGCCGGGAACCATGCGACGATTAACGCCAACGGCACCGGTGCCTTTCGTGTCACCGCACGCGAACCGGGGTTGCGTTCTGTCCTTGAGCCTTTCGAGGGCTGGTGGGACGAGGCAGAGCACAACCTGACCCGCGCCGAACTGGTGCCGATCCAGAACCCGGCAACCGCTCTGGCGGCTCTGCTGTCGGGCGATGTGGATTTTATTAACCCGGTCCCCATTCAGGATGTGGCGCGGTTGCAGGGCAACCCGGATGTGAAAGTCATTCAGGGGATCGAAGCGCGCGTGATTATGCTGGGCTTTGACCAGAAAGAAGGCGCAAGCGAGGCCGGGCAGGGTGATTCCGACCTGTTCCTTGATCCGCGAACCCGCGAGGCGGTGGCCAAGGCGGTTAACGTTCCGGCCATCCTTCAGACCATCATGCGTGGCAATGCCGAGGTAGCCAGTCAGTTGGTCAGCCCGGCGATGCGCGGCTATTCAGCGGCCAATTCAAACCCTTACGCCTATGACCCCGATGGGGCCAAGGCGCTGCTTGCCGAAGCGGGGGCAGAGGGGGCCGAGGTCAGCTTCAAATGCTCCAACAATCGCTATCTGAATGATGAAGCGGTTTGTCAGGCGATCACCGCCATGCTGACGCAGGCCGGGCTGAATGTGACGCTGGATGCGATGCCGGTGCAAAACTACTGGCCGGAACTGCGGGCCGACAATTTCGACATGTATCTTCTGGGCTGGTCGCCTGGCACGTTTGATGCCGAACATCCCGTGCGCTTTCTCGCCGCGACCCCGAATGAGGAAAAGAAGCTGGGTTCGTGGAACTTTGGCGGCTATTCGAACCCTCGCGTGGATGAACTGCTGCCGCTGATCCAGTCCGAGATTGACGAACCCGCACGTCAGGCAATGCTGGATGAGGTCGCAGGTATCCTGCAGGACGAGGTAGCTTACGTGCCGCTTTACGTTCAGCCTTTGGTCTGGGGTGCCCGCAGCAATATCGAGCTGACGCAACGGCCCGACAACTTCTTTCTTCTGCGCTGGGTCACGGTCAACTAAATGCTGTCATACATCATCAGGCGTGTGGCCCAGTCGGCGCTGGTTCTGTTCGTCGTGGGCCTTGTCGCCTTTTCCATGTTCCGCTTTGTCGGTGATCCGATCGACAACATGCTGGGGCAGGAACGGACCATGGAAGACGTGGAACGGTTGCGCAGCCAATTGGGCCTCGATCAGCCATTTCCGGTGCAATATGTGAAGTTCCTGCAAGAGGCGGTGCAGGGCAATTTCGGCGTCAGCTTCCGCCAGGGTCGCCCGGTGGCCGAGATTCTGGCCGAACGCGCCCCTGCGACGCTGGAACTGGCAATGGTGTCAGCCGTGTTTGCCATTGTTCTGGGCATTGCGCTGGGCGTCTTTACCGCAATCCGGCGGGACGGGTTTGCGGCGAATTTCATCATGTCGGCCTCGCTGATCGGGGTGTCTCTGCCCACCTTCCTGATCGGTATTCTGTTGATCTACGTCTTCTCGGTCGAACTGGGCTGGCTGCCCAGCTTTGGGCGCGGTGAGGTCGTTGACCTTGGCTGGTGGAACACCGGGTTCCTGACCGCCAGTGGCCTCAAGGCGTTGATCCTGCCCGCGATCACGCTGGGATTGTACCAAATGACCCTGATCATGCGGCTGGTGCGATCCGAGATGCTGGAGGTGCTGCGGCAGGACTACATCCGCTTTGCCCGCGCCCGTGGACTGAGCGACCGGACCATAAACTTCCGCCATGCGCTGAAAAACACCATGGTTCCCGTCATCACCATCATTGGCCTGCAATTGGGGGCCATCATCGCCTTTGCCATCATCACCGAAACGGTGTTCCAGTGGCCGGGCCTTGGCCTTTTGTTCATCAATGCAATCCAGTTCGTGGATATTCCTGTCATGGCAGCTTACCTGATGATGATCTCGGTCATCTTCGTCACCATCAACCTTGCGGTCGACATCCTTTACGCCTTCATCGACCCGCGCCTGAGGGTCAGCGCATGAGCCGAGTAAGACGCATTCTGGACAGCGACCAGTTCTACGCCTTTCGCCGCTCGCCCGTGGCCATAGTCTCTGCGACGGTGGCTTTGGTGCTGATCCTTGCCACCATCCTTGCACCGCTGATTGCGCCGACGAACCCGTTTGATCCGGCCAGCCTGAACCTGATGAATGGCTTCACCCCGCCCATGGAGCCCAATGCCTTTACCGGTGAAAGCTTCCTGATGGGCACCGACGATCAGGGCCGGGATGTGTTCTCAACCATTCTCTACGGCATGCGAATCTCGCTGTTTGTGGGCGTGGCGGCGGTTCTGTTTGCCATGGTTCTGGGGATCATTCTGGGCTTGCTGTCCGGCTATTTCGGCGGCTGGACCGAAACCATCATCATGCGTACGGCGGATGTGCAGCTGACCTTCCCATCAATCCTTCTGGCCATGCTGATCTTTGGCATCGCCAAGGGCATCACGCCCATTGAATACCGAGACCAGATGGCGATCTGGGTGCTGATCCTTGCCATTGGCCTGTCCGACTGGGTGCAGTTCGCACGCGTCGTCCGGGGTGCCACGCTGGTTGAAAAGAACAAGGATTACGTCGCCGCCGCGCGCATCATTGGGCAAAGCCCGCTGACCATCATGCTGCGCCATATCCTGCCCAACGTGCTGTCACCGGTGCTGGTGATCGCCACCATCTCATTGGCGCTGGCGATCATTGCCGAGGCGACGCTCAGTTTCCTTGGTGTTGGTGCGCCGCCTACGCAACCGTCGCTGGGCACGCTGATCCGTATCGGGCAGGGCTTCCTGTTCTCGGGTGAGTGGTGGATCCTGTTCTTCCCCGCCTGCACCCTGCTGGCGCTGGCGCTGAGTGTGAACCTGCTTGGCGACTGGCTGCGCGATGTTCTGAACCCGAGGCTGAAATGACCGACCCCGTTCTTTCGATCCGCAACCTGACGGTGGAAATCCCCACCCGCCACGGCATCTTCAAGCCGGTCGAGCATGTGACCTATGACCTACATCCCGGTGAAATCCGGGGCGTTGTCGGCGAAAGCGGGGCTGGAAAGTCCATGACCGGCAACGCCGTGATCGGCCTGCTGGACCCTCCGGCCCATGTCTCCGAGGGCGAGGTCTGGCTGAACGGTCGCCGGATTGACGAGTTGGACGCCGAGGACAAGCGCAGAATCCGGGGCAAAGAGATCGGGATGATCTTTCAGGACCCTCTGACCTCCCTGAACCCGCTGTTCACGGTGGGTGAGCAATTGGTCGAGACAATCCAGCTGCATCTTGGCCTGTCGGCGTCCGAGGCGAAGAAACGCGCCATTGCCCTGCTGGATCGGGTGTCCATCCCGGACCCGGCGGATCGGTTCAATCAATACCCGCACCAGTTTTCCGGCGGGATGCGTCAGCGGGTGGTGATCGCGCTTGCGCTGTGTACCGAACCCAGCGTGTTGATCGCAGATGAACCCACGACCGCGTTGGACGTGTCGGTGCAGGCACAAGTGCTGGATCTGATCAAGGAACTGGCCAAGGAACGTCAGGTCGGCGTGATTCTTGTGACGCATGACATGGGAGTCATTGCCGATACCACAGACACAGTGACCGTGATGTATTCCGGCCATGTGGTCGAGAGTGGCACCACCGATCAGATCCTCGGCGCACCCACGCATGACTATACCAAATCCCTGATTGCCGCTGTGCCGCGCCCGCACACCAAGGTCGAACGCTTTCCGGTCGTCAGCTATGGCGAGCGGGAGAGAACCTTCAAGATCGACGATCTGGCAGCCCATTGGGACAAAACCGATTTGTCCAGATCGGGCAAGCTGCTTGAGGTCGAGAACATCACCAAGACCTTCCTGCAAAAGGGCGGTCTGCTGCCGTCGCAGCGCAAGTACTTTACCGCCGTGGATCAGGTCAGTTTTGATATTCGCGACGGTGAGGTGTTTGGCCTTGTCGGCGAAAGCGGGTCCGGCAAATCCACTGTCGCACGGATGATCGGCACGCTTTATCCGGTGGACGGTGGCCAAGTGATCTTTGATGGGCAGGACGTGACCGCCATGGGGGCGGACGCACTGCAGGCCTATCGCCGCCAGATCCAGATGATCTTTCAGGACCCGTTCTCAAGCCTAAACCCCCGCATGAAGGTCGGGGACCTTGTGGCCGAGCCGATCCATCACCACAAAATCCTGCCAAAACCCGCCGTTGAGCCGCGCGTGCGCGAGTTGCTGGATTGGGTCGGTCTGGCCAAGGATGCCTGGCGCAAATACCCGCATGAATTCTCGGGCGGGCAGCGCCAGCGCATCTGTATCGCCCGCGCGCTGGCCACGCAGCCCCGGTTCCTGATCTGTGACGAGCCGACAAGCGCGCTGGACGTCTCGATTCAGGCACAGATTTTGAACATTCTGAAGGACCTACAGGATCACCTTGGCCTGACAATGCTGTTCATCAGCCACGATCTGCCCGTCGTGCGGCAGATGTGTGATCGGGTGGGCGTCATGCGACAGGGCAAACTGGTCGAGGTTCAGGACACCGATGCCCTATTCTCGGCCCCTCAGCATGCCTATACCAAAGAGCTGCTGGATTTGATGCCCCGGTTGAAGCAACTGGCGTAGTGGCACTGGTCAATTGCCGCTTGGGGCATCCTCAATGCTGCGCCGAATGGGACAAGGCTTGCAGGAAATCCGCGCTGGCATCATCGGACGGAAAGAACAGTTCGATCTTCAGATCATCCAGCGTCACATCCGTAACGGTGCTGAACTGTGCGATGGTGCCGAACATCGAAACGCGTTGGTCGCCAAACCGATAGATCGTCGGAATGGTTGGGCCAATTGCGGCGTCACTGCGAATCTGCGCCTGTTCCGCCAGGGCCCGCGCGGCGGCGTCCAGTTCCGGCAGGCCACCGGCATTGGCGCTTTCGGACCGCAGGCGCAGCATTGTGTGATGGGCAACCTCGGGCCAGTTCTCGACAAGCTCGGCCATCAGTGGGCTGGTGATCAGCGTCAGAAGGCTTTGACCTTGCGCGATCCCAAGCGGTGCAAACAGCATTTCGGCGGGTTTGTTCAGCCGAACAAGGTGCCACAGCCGGTCCAGCACCATTGCCGGGTAAGGTTCATGCTGTTTTAGCGTCCACTCCACGGCGCTGCGGATGGGGGCCATGGCGGCATCATCGAAGGGCGTCGCCGCAAATCGCGCGGCAAACCCTTCGGCCCGCATCATCTGATTGCGCGCATCGACCGGCACATCCATGACCTCGGACAGGTGCAGGATCATGTCCGGGCTGGGCCGGGACCTGCCGGTTTCTAGGAACGAGATATGGCGGGCGCTGACATCAGCCTCAACCGCCAGATCAAGCTGGCTCATCCGGCGCCGCTTGCGCCACTCTTTCAGCAATCGGGGATACGGGGTCATGGCGTCAGCCTAGCAATCACGGGTGCAGAAATCACTTACCTCTGACGTAATTGCTTTGTGTTCGGCGCATGGCGCATCAAGGGCGGGTCTTGAACAGGAGGGGACCATGACCCGACAACATTCCGCAATGCGCCTGTCCGGCATTATTCTGATCGTGACCGGCGTTCTATTCGCGCTTACCGCGCTTCCGGCTTTGCACGGTCTTGCGCATATTTTTCTGACGGTCGCGTATTGGCCGTTCCAAACGGTTCCTTCGGATATATCCGCTCCGACCACATTATTGCTGGCGATCACGGGCGGTCTGACGGCCGGGCTGGGCGCTATGCAATGGGCATTGGGTACCCATGTTGCGCCTTTGTCTGCGATGGTGGCCGCGAAGGTTGCAAAGATTGCAGCGTGGACATGGTTCTGCACCGATAGCGCAGGATCCATCCTTGTGGGCGCGCCGTTCAACGTTGTGCTGAACCTGTCCTTCCTGCTGCTGATCCTGTGGTCTTGCCGAACGCAGCCGGACGGCAATCCTGTCGCAACCTGATCTTGGCCTCGGCCCAACCGTTCAATAAGCGGCACCCTGTTCGAACAGGTCGGACAGGGACTTGCCCTCAACCACCTCCAGCATTTTGGCCATGGCCTGCACCGACGCCACCAGCTTTTCATCGCCGGATCGTTCGATCTCATGGATCAGTTTTTGCAGCCGCTTGACATCCTGGGCACAGATACGTCGGGACAAGACGTCACTTGTGGTGACCGCCCCGGACAGGATCGGGCCTATGGCGGCAACCGCGGCGCGGCGCACATCGCCATTTCGGATCATCAACTCGGTCAGGGCTGCGCGGTGTGCACTGACCAGAGTGTTCAACTGACGCCCGCTGCCCGATCCGTCCAGACGGGTCTGCAGATCGCGCCCAAGACCGCGGGCCGGGGACCCGGCCCTTGCCCAGCGTCTTTCGCGCGGTGTGAAGGGATGCAGCCCCGCCGCCGGTGACACATCTGCGTCGGGTGAGGTGAAGCCTGGCGCAACCGCCATCTCTTCGACAAAATCAGCAAACAGGCCATCGCAAATCGGTGCCAGATCAAGCTGCTCGAAAACATTTCGCATCTTGCAGGCCAGCCCGTCAGAATCCGTGGAACTGGCGAAATGCAGTCCCACAGCCGGGTGGATGACCGAGGACGTCGGCAACCCTGCCTGCGAAAACACGACAGAGCCCGAGTCGCCCGGTTCCGCCCAAACGCCACCGTCAGAGGCCTGAATCTGCACGACATCCTCGAAAAAGAAGATGTCGTCGGCCAGGAACACGGCAGTGTCCACATCCGCATCGACAATCTGGCCCTGGGTCAACCCGCTGGATTTGCCCGACTTCTGCACAGCCATGCCCAGCGTCGGTGTGTCCACCGCATAGATCGCCGAGCCGACGTTCAGCACAACGGTTTGCACCATGTCGGTGTTGGTGGGTTCGGCAATGGCCGCGTCGACGGTTCTGGTTTCGCCTGCCTGCAACTCAATCAGCCGCTTGACGGTTCCCACCCGGTCGTCCGTCACGTCGCCACCATCCGACAAGCCCGGCTGCAGCATCGGTCCGTTCAACAGGACCACAACGTCAAAGAACCCCACGACGTGACACGCCGTCAGCATCACAAAGCTTGCATCGGTCCGGTCCCACGCCCAGCCACCGATCGTGCCGGTAAAGACCGAGCCGCCGCTGACCCCGCCCGGCACGGGGCGGAACCTGTCTGTCGGGTCGGCAGTAAAGCGCATCGGCGGCTGCTCGATCACATCGGTCGGCAATTCGACCTCGCGCCCGTCGCGCTGCGACCAAGTTCGGAATGCGGCGGGCACCCGGCGATCCGGCGCTATTCGGTCTGTCGGGTGCTTGCAGCTGACATAGAACCGCAGGCACAGCGTATCGGTTGGTTTGCCCGATACGATTTTCTGCCCGATCCCAATCGCATGGGCGTCATATCGTCGAAACGCACCCTTGCCCAAATGCTGTTTCTTGTAGGCCCTGAGCAGCGGATAAAGATCGCCTTCGGCGTTCGGGGTAACCATCAAAAGCCCTCCTACGGCATGAAAAAAGTCAGCAACTATCAGGAGTGTTCGTGCGCTTGGCTTACCCATAGACTAGCACAGATTGGCCAGGCCTGCATCACCGCCAGGTTGTGCCGCGCTGGCATCGGCCATTTGCAGCCAAGCCCCAACGGGCAGTCGCGGAATCAGCCAAAATCGTGTATAATACAACCTGTGCAGGTATTTTTGACTGCATGTTTTTTATTTATTTTAAGCATTTATTGGAGAATTCCCATGACGGATGTCAGCAAGGAAATTGAACTTCGAACCTCTGCCAATTTCAGGCTGCTTCAGAACCCGAACTATTTTGGCAACCTGTCCCAACTGGACCTGAAAGGGCTGCAAAAGCCGGTTCTGAAAAAGATTCAGGACGTCGCGTTCGAAGAACTGACCTGCATCGGCTACAACCCCGACAGCAGCATCCTGACCGCGATTGTGCGGATCAAGCAGGCCGATGGCTATGGCGGCGGGCCCTGCACCGACGGGTCGCAGGAATATGTGCGCTTTTACCTCGATTACGGTGACGGCGTGTGGGTCGACAGCGGGGTGAACAGCTTCAACATCCATGACCTTGGGTTCAAGGATGACCTGTGTTACGCGGTGTCGATCAAGGTCGATCCCAAGAAACGGACATGTTGCGACCGCGACCCGGTTTTGCCGACCGTTCGGGCCGTTCTGTCCTGGAACGTGGTCCCGCCGGCCAACATGCCGAACTGGCTGCCGATCTGGGGCAACAGGCTGGAGCGCGACATTCAGATCAACCCCAGAAGCCCGTTCCTATGCAACCTGATCGATCATATCACCGATATCGGCATTCAACAGATCGATCCGAAAGTGCTGCAGCAGGCGACATCGCTGCTGGAAACCCAGTTGGTTGCGAACAAACCGGCGGCCTCGCTGGCGCAGTTGATGAAAAAGACCGACCGGGCGGACAAGATGCAGGTTCTGCGTAATGTCTTTCCCACCATGGTCAAACTTGCGGCCGACAGCACGGATATCGCCGCAAGCCAGACGATGGCGGCCTTCCAGATACCGGATATTGACATCGACCTTTCGGATTTCGATGACTTCATCATGAAGCCCGACTTCAACACGACATATGAAGAGCTTCACTGCGTTGGTCTGGATCGCGACACCTCGCACCTGCATGGCGTGATCGAGATCAAGCGCGCCAGTGGCTATTCGGGCGATCTGTGTTCGCAAGGGTCGCGGGAATATGTCGCCTTCTACCTTGATTTCGGATCGGGCTGGGAATTCCAGGGCATCACCTGGGTCGATGTGCACAATATCGATCAGATCCCGGATGACGGGCTGTGGTATCAGGCCTCGCTGCCGGTGGATCTGGATGATCATCGCAAAGAATGGTGCAAGACCGGGCAGGCGCGGATTCGCGGTATCCTGTCCTGGGCCGTCCCGCCCGCGCCGAATGATCCGGATTTCGTGCCCCATTGGGGCGACCGGGCCGATTGCACGATCGAGGTCGAACATCTTCCGAAAGGCGGCGTGCCCGGACAGTTCCTGCCCTTCCTGGAATCCATCGGAAACATGCCGATCCCGCAGATCAACGCCATGGGATATGCCAATGGCGCGGGCGTGGGCGGTATCATCCCCAATGCCGACGATGCGCCGTTTGGCGGGCGGACGCTGCTGAAGGGCCGGGCCTTCAACATCCCGGCAGGCGCGATGGAGTACCGGATCATGATCCAGGGACCTTCCGATATCGCACCACGGGCCTACACAAACCCGTTCGAGGCCGATGTTACCACCTTCCCAAGCCCGTTTTCGGTCAAGCAGACGGTCAACGCGGTTGGGGATTGGTTCCCCTATCTGGCCGCCTCGCCGCTGGTCTCGGTCGCCGACGATCTGTTGGGCGCATTGACGGGGCTGGAGAACGGGTTGCACTCGGTCTTCATCGAGTTCCGGCAACCGGCAGGTCCGGTTCTGGGCACAACCGTATCGACGGTCTTTATGGTCGACAACACCCGGCCCGGCGCAGATGTCGAAATCACAAGCGGCGCAGGGAATTGTGGCAAGTTCGGCATTGGCGAAGTGATCTCGGGCACGTATTCGATGACGGGCAATCACTGCGGAAGCCTGCGCATCCATGTGACCCCGCTGCCCGAGGCTGCGGGCGGCACCATGGTCATCACTTCCGCCGCACCTGCGGCGACGGTTCTGCCCCCGTTTGTGGGCGGCAGTTCGTCGGTCACGATCAGCTACGCGGCTGGATCGCTGAGTACCGATGGCGCGTCTGGCAATTGGGAGCTTGATACCACCGGCATGGATCCCTGCGGCTACAACATCCGCATCCATGTAAGCGACCGCACCATTCTGAACAGTGGTCCGAACAACTGGACAAATGGCGACATCGAAGGCTTCTGCCTGGACGGCTGACGCCAGTAGTGCAAGCCGGGCGGCGGCGCTTGAATTGCGCCGCCGCTTTTCTTTCATCGGTGCGTGTCAAATCACCCCGTGTTCCGCAACCTGATCCGGATGCGCCTCCGCCCAATCGGCAAGAAATTCGGACATCTCGGGCCGGGTTGCAAATTGCGGGGCTTTTCGGGGCAATGGTACGCCCCGCTCTAACGCCATCCGGGCGCAGTCGATATGGTCGCGATGCGCGCGTTGCGGGCAGTTTTCTGACCCGTGAATGATCGTCGACAGCAATGTGCCCCCATAAGCGTTGGTGTGGTCAAGGTCCGGGTTCTGGTGCAGAAAAAAGGCCGTGACATCGGCCATCCCTTCCCACCCGGCAAGATGCAGCGGCGGCATCCCCATCTCATCCGGCAGGTTGGCGTCAAAGCCCATCTCCACAAGGCGCTGCATATGGGGCAGGCTGCCTTCTCGCCACACCAGACGACCCAGAAGATAGGTCAATTCTTCCGATAGGGCAGTCATATCGATCCGGTCGCCGGGCCTTGGCACTCCATCCGCTGCACGCGCCAAAAGTGCCTCGGTCTCTGATAGCTGCGTGGATACCCCCGCCTGCTCCAGAACATCCGCCACATCCCGGTTCCCGAAGACGCGGGCAAAGGCATAGGGCGTATGGCCGCGACTGACGGCGTTTGGGTCCGCGCCGTGATCCAGCAAGAGCCGGGCGATCTCACCCGACGCCAAGCGCCGGGCGGTCTGATGCAAGGCGGGGATCACCAGCGATGGCTCGCCCGACGGGTGAGGCGCGATGCCTTCGTTGGGGTCTGCGCCATGGTCCAGCAACAGGCGCACCGCGTCGGTGCTGTTGAAATCAATAGCCCTTGGCAGCGCGTTGGTGCCCTTGGGATCGGCCCCATGGTTCAGCAACATCCGCAGCCCGTCGGTATGGCCAAGCTCGGTGGAATGGTAGAGGGATTCGTTGTCATTGGGGTCCGCGCCGTGATCCAAAAGCCATTCGGCCAGGGGCATGTTGTCCGCATGGCCGACAGCGCCATAAAGCGCGGACAGGCGATGGTCTGACTCCGGGTCGAAGGCAAAGCTGTCATTCACATCCGCGCCGTGGGCCAGTAACAGATCCGCCATGGCCAGCATGTCGCCTTCTTTCTCGGGGGCGGTCTTGATGTGCCGCGAAAACGCCAGATGGCACATCGGGCGCCGAGGCGGGTATTCGCGCGTTGCGGCGCCCGGATCCTGCGCCAGAACCCGGCGCATCGCATTCACGTCGTAAAGCGCAACCAACAGCGGCACCTGATCCCCGGCCAGGTCAGGCTCCTGCGTCAGCAGATACGCCACCGTTTCCGCCGAGCCGTTGTAAAGCGCCCAGCGCAGCCGCCCTTGTTTCTGCGCCCGGTCCATGCCTTGCGTTTCGACGGCCAGTTTCAGCGCGGACCATGTAGCATACCCCGTTTCGCGCGCGATCACATGCAGGCAGTCGGCATGTTTGTAGACCCCGTTTCTGGGCGTTTTGACAATACCATGGACGCGTAACATCGCGCCCTTGTCGCCCGCAGTCAGAGCTTTGCCCAAGGCCTTCGCGTCACGGCGCAGTTGGTCGAGTGATTTGGTCATCGGTCTTCCCTCCGCTGCCCGACGGTCCGCTGATCCGGGCTGAGAAACCGATTTGGTTTACAAGTCGTCTTAATGAGGTGCCGATGACAGCTTTCCGCGGACCGGGTGGCTGCCTCAAACAGCCTGACCCGAGCCTAACTTTCGCCCATCAGGGTTGCAAGCCGCATGACCGCCCGGCCTAGGCGCGTTTTTCACCGATCGAGGCAACGCCCAGAACATCCAGAACCCTGGCTTCGATCTGTTCGGCATTCATGCCAGCGACCGCGTACATATCCGCCGGGCTGGCCTGATCGATGAAGATGTCCGGCAATACCATCGAGCGGTATTTCAGGCCGCGATCAAACACGCCTTCATCCGCCAAAAGCTGCGCCACATGGCTGCCAAAGCCGCCCACAGCGCCTTCTTCGATGGTGATCAGCGCCTCATGGTCGTCGGCCAGGGTCAGGATCAGGTCGCGGTCCAGCGGTTTGGCAAAGCGGGCGTCGGCGATGGTGGGGGTGATCCCCCGCGCGCCAAGCGCTTCGGCCGCCTTCTGAACCTCGGCCAGACGAGTACCAAAAGACAGCAGCGCCACGCGCGCGCCCTTTTGGATCATACGGCCCTTGCCGATCTCCAGCACTTCGCCGCGTTCGGGCAGGTCGACGCCTACGCCTTCGCCACGTGGATAGCGGAAGGCAATGGGGCCGTCATCATGGGCAACGGCTGTGGCGATCATATGCATCAACTCGGCCTCGTCTGCGGCGGCCATTACGACCATACCCGGCAGGTTCGACAGATAGGCAATGTCAAACGACCCGGCATGGGTCGCCCCATCTGCGCCGACCAGCCCCGCGCGGTCGATGGCAAATCGCACCGGCAGGCGCTGGATCGCCACATCATGCACCACCTGATCGTAACCGCGCTGCAAAAAGGTCGAATACATCGCGCAGAACGGCTTCATCCCGCCCGCCGCCAGCGCCGCCGAAAAGGTCACCCCATGCTGTTCCGCAATCGCCACATCGAAACAGCGCGAAGGATAGCGTTCCGCAAACAGGTTCAGCCCGGTCCCATCCGGCATTGCCGCCGTGACAGCCACGATCTTGTCATCGCGCGCGGCCTCATCCACCAGCGTCTTGCCAAAGACCGAGGTATAGGACGGCGCGTTCGAGGGTGCCTTCTTCTGCTCGCCCGTCACAACGTCGAACTTGGCGGTGGCGTGGCCCTTGTCGCGGGCCTGCTCGGCCGGGGCGTAGCCTTTGCCCTTCTTGGTCAGCACATGGATCAGGATCGGTCCGGTTGCGCGGGCCTTGACCGTGCGCAGTACCGGCAGCAACTGGTCCAGATCATGGCCGTCGATGGGGCCGACATAGGAAAAGCCCAGTTCTTCGAACAAGGTGCCGCCCACTGCCATGCCTTTCAGCATTTCCTTGGCGCGCTTGGCCCCTTCGCGGAACGGTTCGGGCAACAGCGACACCGCGCCTTTGGCGGCGGCTTTCAGATCGTGGAATGGTTCCTCGGCATAGATGCGCGACAGATAGTTGGACAGCGCACCAACCGGGGGGGCGATGCTCATCTCATTGTCGTTCAGGATGACGATCAGGCGCTTTTTCAGGTGGCCCGCATTGTTCATCGCCTCAAAGGCCATGCCCGCCGACATCGACCCGTCGCCGATCACCGCAATCGCGTCACCCAGCCCCTCGGGCGTGACGCCACCCAGATCGCGCGCAACGGCAAAGCCCAGCGCAGCACTGATCGAGGTCGAGCTATGCGCCGCCCCAAACGGGTCATACGGGCTTTCGCTGCGCTTGGTGAACCCGCTCAGGCCATCCTTCATGCGCAGCGTGCGGATACGGTCGCGCCGCTCGGTCAGGATTTTATGCGGATAGCACTGATGCCCCACATCCCAGATGATCTTGTCGCGCGGGGTGTCGAACACAGCATGCAACGCGGTGGTCAGTTCCACAACGCCCAGACCTGCGCCCAGATGCCCGCCTGTCACTGAGACGGCGGAAATCGTCTCGGCCCGCAACTCCTGTGCCACCTGATGCAACTGCGTGTCCGAGAATTGCTTTAGGTCGGCAGGACGGCTCACAAGATCCAACAGAGGCGTGTTCGGGCGATCAGACATTTAGCGCGTTCCTGACTTAGCTGTCCCGGGCAATAACGAAGCGGGCGGCGTCCTTCAAGGTTTCCGCCCTTGGGCCGTAGCCATCCAGCGCGGCGCAGGCCTGATCCACAAGCTCCGCCGCGCGGGCTTTGGCAGGGCCCAGCCCCAACAAAGAGACAAACGTGGCTTTTCCCGCATCCGCATCCTTTTGCAGGCGCTTACCGGCCTTTTCGGCGTCGCCTTCCACATCCAAAATGTCATCTGCGATTTGAAAAGCAAGCCCAAGCGCTTGGGCGTATTGGCGCAGCGGGGCGGGATCGGACTGCGCCAATCGAGCACCCGCACAGGCGGACCATTCGATCAAAGCGCCTGTCTTTCCGGCCTGCAAATGCGTGATTGCCTGCAGCGACAAGGGTTCTGCTGCAGTCTCGGCCGCAATGTCCAGCGCCTGCCCCATGACCATACCTTGCGCGCCGCTGGCTTTGGCCAATGTCAGGGTCAATTCAGCCCGTATATCTGCCAGCCCAACTTCGGGTCGCGCGCAAAGCTCAAAGGCCAATGTCTGCAAGGCATCTCCGGCCAGAACTGCCGTGCCCTCATCCCATTTCACATGGGTCGTGGGGCGACCGCGCCGCAGATCGTCGTCATCCATACAAGGCAGATCATCATGGACCAGAGAATAGGCGTGCAGCGCCTCAATCGCCGTGGCAGGCCAGATCGCGCGGGCCTCGTCCACGTCGTGCAGACGGGCGCTTTCCAGCACCAGAAACCCGCGCAACCGCTTGCCGCCTTCGGTGGCATAACCCATCGCCCGCGTCACATCGAAATCGTCAAAGGCGCTCAGGACATGGTCAAACTGCGCCTGAATGCGCGCCGCATCCCGCGCCAACTGGTCGCGAAACATTTACTGACCTTCGACAGGCGTCGTCCCGGTCGGCTGGCCGCCAGCATCCAAGGTGATCGCGGCGACCTTTTCCTCGGCCCGCTTCAACTCATCCTCGCAGCGTTTCTTCAGCTTCGCGCCTCTTTCATAGAGATCAATCGACTGATCCAGCGCCACATCGCCGCGTTCCAATTGGCCGACCACGGCCTCAAGCTCTTTCATCGCCTGTTCGAACGTCATCTGATCAACGGGGGTATCGGTCATCGTGCTGCCTTCATCAGTTCTTCCACATGGGCGCGTGTCGCCTCGGACAACGCGTTCAGATCATACCCGCCTTCCAGAGTCGAGACGATACGGCCCTCACAAACCTCATCCGCGATCCTGCATAGCTCAGCCGTGATCCAGGCAAAATCGCCCGTGGACCAGTTCAGATTGGCCAGCGGATCGTCCTGATGCGCGTCAAACCCGGCTGAGATAATGATCAATTCGGGCCTGAACGCGTGCAAACGCGGGAAAGCCTGTGCCTCATAAGCTGCTCGCATCTCGGCCCCGCCTGTGCCGGGGGCCAGCGGTATGTTCAAAACAGTCTCATAAGCGCCGGTCTCATCCGGTCGCCCTGATCCGGGCCACAAGGGCATCTGTTGGCTGGTGATCACCAGCGCGCGCTTTTCGTCCCACAGCAAATCCTGCGTGCCATTGCCGTGATGGACATCGAAATCCACAACGGCGACCCGGCTCAGCCCATGATGATCCAGCGCATGTTTCGCCGCCAAAGCCGCATTGCCGAACAGGCAGAACCCCATCGCCTTGTCCGTTTCCGCATGGTGCCCCGGCGGTCGGATCGCACAGAACGCATTCGCAGCCTCACCGCCCAGCACCAGATCCACAGCCCGCACCACGGCCCCCGCCGCGCGATAGGCGGCATCGACAGAGCCCGGAGACATAAACGTATCCCCATCGATCTGCGCAAACCCCTCCGCAGGCCGCGTGGCCCGAATATCCCGGATGTAATCTTCGGGATGGACCCGCAGCAAATCATCATCCGCCGCCATCGGGGCCGTCCTGCGATCCAGATCCAAAGGCTCCAGCGCATGAAGAATATGCTCCAGCCGCGCCACCCGCTCAGGATGCCCATCCGGCGTCACGTGCCCCAGACAATCGGCATGGGTCAACAAGACAGTCTTCATCGGAATCCCTTCTTCATCTGGCTAAAAATACCTTCGCCGAAGGCATAAAATCGCCGCGCAGCGGCCTATTCAATCCGGCGCCAGCATGTAACCAGCACCCCGAACCGTCTGCAGGTATCTGGGCTGCTTCGGATCCTGTTCGATCTTCCGACGCAACCGGGTGATCTGCACGTCCACCGCGCGTTCCTGCGCTTGCCCCTTGTCGCGGCCCAGATCCTCGACCAGCTTCGCGCGGCTGATCGGTTCCCCCGGCTGGGCCGAGAAGATCTTCATCAACTGGCTTTCCGTTGCGGTCAGACGCACCGGGTCTTCGCCCTGCCACATCTCACCACGTTCGATGTCATAACGGATCGGGCCCAGCGTCAGGATTTTTGCCGCGGTATCCTGGGCTGGCGTTTCCGGCATCCGCCGCAGAATGGCGTTGATGCGCAGCAGCAGTTCCTTTGGCTCGAACGGCTTGGCCAGATAATCATCCGCCCCGGCCTCAAGCCCGGCAATCCGGTGCTCGGTTTCACCCCGCGCGGTCAGCAGCAGGATCGGAGTCGCATGGGTTTCGCGCAGCGCCTTTGTCAGGCTCACGCCATCCTCGCCCGGCATCATCACGTCCAGCACGATCATGTCGAAATCCAGCCCCGACAGCACCCGGCGCGCATGGGCCGCGTCGCGGGCGGCGGTTACCAGAAACCCGTTCCGCATCAGGAACTTCTTCAACAGATCGCGAATGCGCTCGTCATCGTCGACGATCAGCAGATGGGCGTCCATATCGCTCATGAGGTCGTATCCCGCAACTTCGTATACGCATGACGCATATCAGCATCCATCATCGCTTCAAGCACTTTACGAAAACCGGCCACCGCTTCGGGGCCTGCGTCCTTATATGCCGCACGCATCCGGGCGCGCTGGGCATCGGACAGCGTGGCCTCCAGCGCGCGGCCCTTTTCGGTCAGAAACAGGTGCCGCTCGCGCTTGTCGGCGGTACCCACCCGGCTTTCGACCATGCCATCCTCGATCAGCGTCCGCAGCACCCGGTTCAGGGATTGTTTTGTCACCCCCAGAATGGCCAGCAGGTTGTTCACCGTGGTCCCCGGCGCGCGATTGACGAAGTGAATCGCCCGGTGGTGCGCGCGGCCATAGGACATCTCGGACAGGATGCGGTCAGGATCGGCGGTAAAGCCGCGATAGGCGAAAAACATGGCCTCGATCCCCTGTCGCAACTGCTCATCCGTAAGAAACAACAGGCTTTCGCCCCCAAACATCGGGGCGGGGCGGATTTCGGACATATCTTGCCTCATTCGTTACACAATGCTCAGTTTATGTCAGCCTTATTGACATTCCAAGGGCGGACAGGTATCGAATCGCAGTTTTTGCGCAAGAATGTGTCCGCTTCGGACCTAAATAGCGCAACAATCGAAAATTCAACCCGGTTCAGGAGGTTTCGCATGGCGGGGTACGATGATCGTGACGGTGTCATCTGGATGGATGGTGAACTGGTGCCCTGGCGCGAGGCCAATGTGCACCTGCTGACCCACGCGATGCACTATGCCTCATCCGTGTTCGAGGGCGAGCGCGCCTATAACGGCAAGATCTTCAAAAGCCGCGAACATTCCGAGCGTCTGATCGCCTCGGCCGAGGCGCTGGATATGCCGATGCCCTATGACGTCGATCAGATCGAGGCCGCCAAGGACGAGGCGCTGAAAGCCAGCGGCTTGCAGGACGCCTATGTCCGCGCGCTGGTCTGGCGGGGCTCGGGCGAGGATATGGGCGTGGCCTCGGCCAAGAACCCGGTTCGCATGGCCGTCGCGGTCTGGCCCTGGGGCGCCTATTACGGCGACGCCAAGATGCAGGGCGCCAAGCTGGACATCGCGGAATGGAAACGCCCCAGCCCGGAAACCATCCCGGTTCACGCCAAAGCGGCGGGTCTTTACATGATCTGCACCATCTCCAAGCACAAGGCCGAGGCCAAGGGATGTTCGGACGCGTTGTTCATGGATTGGCGCGGCTACGTGGCCGAGGCGACCGGCGCGAATGTGTTCTTCGTCAAGGACGGAGAGGTGCACACCCCGCTGGCCGATTGCTTCCTGAACGGCATCACCCGCCAGACCGTGATCCAGATGCTGAAAGACAAGGGCATCACCGTCCACGAACGCCGCATCAAGCCCGAGGAAATGGCCGATTTCGAACAATGCTGGCTGACCGGTACGGCTGCCGAGGTCACTCCGGTCGGGCAGATTGGTGACTATACGTTCAAAGTGGGCGATCTGACCCGCGAGATTGCCGAAGATTACGAAAAGCTTGTCCGCGCCTGATCTGCGCAGATCCTGAACTCCAAACCCCTGCCTTGCGCGGGGTTTTTTCTTTGCCTGCCGTTCAAGACATTGTGCAGATCGTTCAGATGGCTGGACGAAAGCGCAGGTGGGGTTACGTTACATTCATGTTGGACCTGCTCAGCGATATCCTCACCCGTCTGTCCCTGCGGGGGACGTTCTATTTCCGCACCTCTTTCACGCCGCCTTTCGGTATTCAGGTGCCCGCGTTCGAAAACGTGGCCCGGTTTCACTTTGTGCAGCGTGGGGAGTTGAAGGTTTTTGTCTCTAACACGGGCGAAACCTTGCGTTTGAAGCAAGGCGATCTGATTCTGATCCCGCACGGCGCGGCCCATGCGCTGCTGTGCAATGAGGTCAATCCGCTGGACGCCCTGCCGCTGGAGCAGGTGCTGGAGGACGCCGGGTATCAGGGTGACGGCGTTCTGGTTTATGGTGGCGAGGACAAAAGCCGCGATACGCAATTGATCTGCGGCCATTTCTCGTTCACTGGTCCGCCGGGGCGACGCGGCACTGGGCATATGCTGATCGACCGGCTGCCGCCCTACATTCTGATCGAGAATTATGGCGAAGAAGCCGGGGCCTGGATCGAGGCCACGCTGCGCATGATCGGGTCCGAAGTGGGCGGCGCACGGATCGGCGGTGACCTGATCGCGCTGAAACTGTCCGAGGTCCTGTTTGCCCAGGCAATCCGCGCCTATCTGGAATGCCAGAGCCCGACCGATACGGCGCTGGCCGGATTTGCCGACCCCCGCATATCCCGCGCTCTGACCGCCTTTCACCACGGCCCCGCACAGGAATGGAGTGTCGAGACTCTGGCCCGCGAAGCCGGGATGTCACGCACTGCCTTTGCCCAGTTATTTGCCGAGAAGATGGAAACGACCCCGATGCAATACCTGACCTCGTGGCGGATGCAGATCGCCTGCCACGGGTTGACGGAAAGCCGCTGGAACGTGGCGGATGCGGCGGCCGAGGTCGGTTACGCGTCCGAGGCGGCATTTTCGCGGGTGTTCAAGAAGCAGGTCGGCGTTTCCCCCGCGGCCTATCGGGCGATGCACTGATCGACCGGCGCATTTGTACGATCTGCAAAAAGACCTGAACGAACCGAACTGATACGTCCGCTTTCACTGCCTTATCTTCGGATTATCCCAAGCAAGAAAAGGATCTTCCGATGTCTCTTCGTTTTGTAACTCGTAACATTCACGCCTATCTGGACTACCCCGTCGCGCTGGCGCTGATCGTGCTGCCCTTTGTTCTGGGGCTGGGTCAGTCCAACCCCATGGCTTTGTGGTTGTCGGTTATCACCGGGGTCGCGGCCTTTGTCCTGACCGTGCTTACCGACCATCACCTGGGGGTCTGGCGTGTCCTGAGCTATAAGTTCCATCTGGCCGTGGACCTTATCGTCGGCATCACCTTCCTGTTCGCCCCCAGCCTTTTCGGGTTTTCGGGTCTGGATGCCGTCTTTTACTGGCTGAACGGTGCTGCGGTGGTGCTGGTGATCTCGCTCAGCGCGCCTGAACAGGGTGTTGCCGCCTGAAAATTATCCACAGCTGTCATAGTATCATCGTGATACTGTCAAGAAACTGAGCCGCGCGTTTTACAAACGGGCGGTTCTTATCGGTTCACCAATCGCGTGATCTTTGAGACGATCACCAGACAGGAGAGCCCCGAGATGACCAAGATTATTCGCCCGACCCGCCGCACATTTCTGGCTGGCAGCACTGCATTTGCTGCGTCGCTGGCCATGCCTGCCATCAGCCGCGCCGCGTCGCGACCCGTTTTCACACATGGTGTTCAGTCGGGTGACGTGGATGCAAGCTCGGGCATGGTCTGGACTCGCACCGACCGGCCTGCGCGCGTGATGATGGAGGTCTCGACCACCGAGAGCTTTGCCGATGCCCGCCGATTGCCGCCATTGGATGCAATCCCGAACGGAGACTTCGCGGTCAAACGCCTGATCGACGGGCTGCCAGCGGATCAGGATATCTTCTATCGGTTTGTCGCCGCCGATCTAAGCGAAATCAATACCGTATCAGAGCCTGTTATTGGGCAATTCCGCACCGCTCCGTCCGCGCGCCGCAACATTCGATTTGCCTGGTCCGGCGACACCGCAGGTCAGGGTTGGGGGATTGATGATGACGGGATGCGCACCTATGCGACCATGGCGCAGCACCGGCCTGACTTTTTCATCCATTCCGGCGATACGGTCTATGCCGACGGCCCGATGCAGGACGAGGTCGAAAAGGACGGGCAGGTGATCTGGAAGAACGCCACCCTGATCGACGAAAAGCGCAAGGTTGCCGAGACGCTGGACGAATTCCGCGCCCAGTGGAAATACAACATGATGGACGAGCACGTGCGCGCCATGAACGCCGTCTGCCCCACCTTCTTCCAGTGGGATGACCACGAGGTTGTCAACAACTGGTCGGACGCCAAGGACCTGATCTCGGATGATCGGTATTCCGAGAAATCGGTGCATGTGCTGCAAGCCCGCGCCGGACGGGCGTTTCACGAGATGACACCGCTGCGCATAACCCCGGCTGAGCCCGGTCGCGTCTATCGCAAGATCTCATACGGTCCGATGCTGGATGTGTTTTTCCTGGATCTGCGCAGCTATCGCGGCCCCAACGGACCTGCGATGGAGGATGAAATCACCGATCAGTCCCGCATTCTGGGTGCCGCGCAACTGGCTTGGCTGAAACGCGAACTTGCAGCCTCGCAAGCCACCTGGAAGGTGATTGCCTCGGACATGCCGATCGGGTTGATCGTCTGGGACAATTGGAAGGAACAGGCCGGAGCGGAGGCGATCTCGAACGGTGACAGTGGGCCGGCCAAGGGTCGCGAGTTGGAGATCGCCGATCTGCTGCGTTTCATCAAGACGGCGGGCATCACGAACACGGTCTGGTTTACAGCAGATGTTCACTACACCTCGGCGCACTACTACGACCCTAACAAAGCCCAATTTCAGGATTTTGAACCGTTTTGGGAGTTTGTTTCGGGCCCCCTGCACGCTGGGACCTTTGGTCCGAACGCGTTGGACGGAACCTTCGGGCCCGAGGTGAAATTCGTCAAAGCTCCGACCGAAGATCAAGGGGTGAACCTGCCCCCCAGTGCGGGTCTGCAGTTCTTTGGCCTCGTGGATATCGACGGTTCAACGCAGCAAATGACCGTTCGCCTGATGGACCGTGCGGATACCGAGCTATGGTCGGTAACGCTGGATCCGCGTGACCGGGCCATCTGATCCTATCTTCCCCGTAACTTGCGCCCCGAAGAAATTCGTGGGCGCATTTTTTTGGCTTGAATTGCCTGACTAAAATAATCAGATATAGATCAACGCCAGATGATGTATTATCCAGCACAGGGTTTCGGGGCGGTTTGCGGGCTTAGCGCGTGACACAGTGAGGGCCTGCCGCCGCCTCGGAAACGAGACAATCGCAGGGCTTCGGTATGCGCGAAAAGATGGACGAGATCATTGCCCGGCACGATGCCGCCACTGCCTGTGGGTGCAGCTGCTGCGACACCGACTACACGGCTTACGTGGACCAAAAGAACCGCAAGGCTGCCCGCGATGCGGCGGGAAAAGACGACACTCTGCCAGAGAGCGCCGCAAGCCGCCGCAAGTCTGTGCGCTACGTATTTGAAAACCTGTCAGGCAAGCGCGCAGGTTAAGGTGGGTATGGCGACGCCCACCTTGACCATTCCTAAAAGTCCACGCCGCGCTGGGCTTTGATACCAGCCTGAAACGGGTGTTTTTCCTCGGTCATTTCGGTGACCAGATCGGCATAGTCGCGCAGCGCTTGCGGGGCGTCGCGACCGGTCAGGAAGACGCTGGTCTTGTCGGACCGTGCCTTCAGCCCCTCGATCACACGCTCAACCGACAGGTATTCATAGCGCAGGGCGATGTTGATTTCGTCCAGCACGACCAGATCATATTCACCGCTGGCCATCAGATCGCAAGCCTTGTCAAAGGCGGCGGTGGCGGCGGCAATGTCACGCTCGCGGTCCTGCGTATCCCAGGTGAAACCTTCGCCCATCGTGTGCCATGTGACCAGATCGCGGTCTTCAAAAAACCGGCGTTCACCGGTCTTCCACTTACCCTTGATGAATTGCACCACCGCGACTGTCTGACCCCAGCCCAGCGCCCGGATCACCACACCAAACGCGGCCGAGGATTTGCCCTTGCCCTTGCCGGTGTTGATCAGCACCAGCCCGCGCCCCGGATCAACCGCCTCGGACACTTTCTTGCGGTGCTTGGCCTGCACCTGCTGCATCTTTTCCTTGTGATCCTGTGCGTCGCTCATGGGAAACCCTCTTTGACTGTCGCGCCCAACCTAGGCGAAGTTTGCGAAAGGTAAAGTCACGCTTTGGGGTCGGTGACGGATCGCGCCTTGCCGCGCTCTAGCCCCAATTGATGCTCGCGCCAGATCACGACGACATTGCCTGCGATCACCAGCGCTGCGCCGATCAGGATGGCGACTGTTGGCAACTCATCGAACCAGACATAGCCGATGAAAATCGCAAACAGCATGGTCGAATAATCGTACGGCGCCAGCATCGAGGCCTGCCCGAACCGATAGGACGAGGTCACCAGAATCTGCGCGACCCCCCCAATCAGCCCCATAATGACCAGTATCAGAGCCTGATTCAGGGTTGGCATGGCCCACCCCCAGAAGGCCGTCAGCGCAGATAACAGCGTCGCGGTCATGGAAAAGTAGAACACAATGGCCGCAGGGTGATCGACTTTGACCAGTTGCCGAATATGAATCTGCACGAAGGCACGGGCCATAGTAGCCCCCAGCACGCAAAGAGCACCAATGGTAGCAGTGACTTCCATCTGAGTGCTGCCGAGCCGGGGCCAGATCATGATCAGGACCCCCAGCAGGCCCAGCGCCACCGCTCCGATTCGGATCATGCGGATGCGTTCGCCCAGCATCAGCGCGGCCAGAATCAGGGTGAAGATCGGGGTGGCATAGCCGATGGCCGTGACCTCGGGCAGGGGCAGAAGGCTGAGGCCGGTGAACGTCAGCCCCATGGCGCTGGTGCCCAGAACGCCGCGCCAGAAATGGCCCATGGGTTTCTTGACGACAAAACCTTGCGCCAGTTCGCCCCGCCAGATCAGCCAGATGATGATGACCGGAATGGCAAAGAGCGAGCGGAAAAAGACCAGCTCACCCGGCGGGAAATCCTCGGACAGGGCTTTGACCAGTGCCGACATCGAGGTGAACAGCATCAGCGCAGCCAGTTTCAAACCCACGGCAAGCATGGGTCGATGCGATGTTAAGGATTGTGCCATTGGCCGGGACCCTGCGCCTTTGGCGGCGAAAGATCAACGACGGGATTGTACCAATCAGGCGGAATTCCAGTGATCGGGAACGGGGTGGCCGATTTCATCCGCGAAGGCATCCAGAAACTCAAGCATCTGTGACACCCGTTCCTGTGCAAGCGCCCGCCCGGCAGGGGTCAGCATATCGGCAGGCAGGGTCAGCAGTTTGACTTTCCAGTGGTCGAGCGAGAATTTCAGATCGTCCAGCGCGCGCGCTTCGGCAAAGGGATCATCGGGATCATAAAGGTCGCGGCCCAGCGCGCCAGCAACAACAAAGGTGCGGGCGATGCCAATCGCGCCCAGTGCGTCCAGCCGGTCTGCGTCGCGCAGGATGCGGGCCTCGGCAGTGCGCGGGGGGATGTTGGCCGAGAAACTGTGGGCCTCAATCGCGTGCTGGGTGGCGCGGATCGACGCGGCATCAAAGCCCAGATCACCCAAAATAGGCTCTGATTCCTGCGCGGACAGACGAGAGGCGAGGTGCCGGTTCGGATCGTTCTTGGGCAGGTTGACTAGATCGTGCAGATAGCAGGCGGCCAGAAGGACCTGCATGTCTGTCTGTTCATCGGCGATGGCCCGCGCATTGCTCCAGACGCGATCCAGATGCGCCAGATCATGCGCCGGGTCGGCCTGCATGCGCTGCGCGACGATGCCCCGCAGACGGGCGCACAGATCAGCCGATATGTCCACGATTCTCGCCGATCTGACCCCGATGCAGCAGCAAGTGGTCGAGGATGACGCAGGCCATCATCGCCTCACCCACGGGAACCGCGCGGATACCGACGCAGGGGTCGTGGCGGCCTTTGGTGATGATCTCGGTCTCCTCACCGGATTTGGTAATGGTCTTGCGGGTGGTCAGGATCGACGAGGTCGGTTTGACCGCAAACCGCACCACAATGTCCTGCCCGGTCGAGATACCGCCCAGAATGCCGCCCGCGTGGTTTGAGCTGTATTGCGGGCCGTTCTGGCCCATGAAGATCTCGTCCGCGTTGGCCTCGCCGGTCAGTTCAGCGGCGGCCATGCCTTCACCGATCTCGACGCCCTTGACAGCGTTGATCGACATCATTGCAGCGGCCAGATCAGTGTCTAACTTGGCGTAAATCGGTGCGCCCAGCCCGGCGGGAACGCCGCGCGCCATAACCTCGACCACCGCACCGACCGAGTTGCCGGATTTGCGCAGGTCGTCCAGATAGGCGGCCCAGTCCCCGGCCGCTTGGGCGTCGGGCGTCCAGAACGGGTTCTGTTCGATCTGCGACCAGTCGAAATTGGCGCGGTCGATCTTGTGCGGGCCGATCTGGGTCATGTAGCCGGTGATCTGCACATTGGGCGCGATCTGTTTGATGGCCTCTCGTGCCAAGCCACCGGCGGCAACACGCGACGCGGTTTCGCGGGCTGAGCTGCGCCCGCCACCGCGATAATCGCGGATGCCGTATTTCTGCCAATAGGTGATATCGGCATGGCCCGGACGGAACTTGTCCATGATGTCGCCGTAGTCTTTCGAGCGTTGATCGGTGTTCTCGATCATCAGCTGGACAGGGGTGCCGGTGGTCTGGCCTTCGAACACGCCGGAGAGGATTTTCACCTGATCGGGCTCGCGCCGTTGGGTGGTGAATTTGTTCTGCCCCGGTTTGCGCTTGTCCAGCCAGTGCTGAATCATGCCCTCATCGATTGTGACGCCTGGCGGGCAGCCGTCAACAGTGGCGCCCAAAGCGGGGCCGTGGCTTTCACCCCAGGTGGTGACGCGGAAGAGGTGTCCAAAGCTGTTCATCGACATGGGCGTGCTCCTTTGAGCGAAGTGATTAGCCTTGTGGGCCTTTGGCCTCAAGCGGATTTGCTTCTTGGGGTCGGGGAGGGGGCTCTGCCCCCGTCGCGCAAGCGCGACTCCCCCGAGGTATTTTTGAACAGAAGAAGGATCAGGCGGCTTTTGCGATGGTCGCGCGCGTCGCGGTTATCTTGAGCGCGGCTTGTGCGGCTTCGCGGCCTTTTTCGACGAAATGCGCGCGGTAGATGGCGTTGTGGTGGTCGGTTTCCTGATATTGGTGCGGGGTGAGTGAGACCGACAGGATCGGGACGCCGGTATCCAGGCCTGCGCGCATCAGGCCGTCCACCACGGCTTGTGCCACGAAATCATGCCGGTAGATGCCGCCATCGACGACAAAGGCGGCGCAGGCGATCGCGGCATATTGGCCGGTTTGGGCCAGATCGCGCGCCAGCAGGGGCATTTCGAACGCGCCGGGGGCGTCGTAGACGTCGACCTGTTCGGCTGGGATGAGCTCAAAGAAGCCGTCAAGCGCGCGGTCGACGATATCGGAATGCCAATTGGCTTTGATGAAAGCATAGCGGGTGTGTGTCATTTGGACCTCCTTAAGTAGACAGACACGTCACCCAAGGCGATCACGAGCAGACGCGCCGAGGCGGCACGCTGCACGTTCTCTTTCATCCGGACTTTAACCGTCGGCTCTGGCCTCTCACCAGATCTGCTTGTCACCCCGGATGATCCGAAGCCGCTCGCGGGCTTACGGGTCATTGCCCGCATACCGCCGGTGGGGAATTTCACCCCGCCCTGAGAACGAGACGGACCTTGCATAGATCGGGCCCCTTCTGCAAGAGATTTGGCAGGAGGAATGCCATGCACCCGAACCCCGCCTTCCGCGCCGAGGACCGCGCGCGTCATATTGCGTTTGCCCGTGATAGGGCCTTTGGCGTGTTGGCAATCTCGACCGATGGCGCGCCGATTGTAAGCCATGTTCCGTTTTTGCTGTCCGAAGACGGGGCGGTGGCCGAGCTGCATCTAGTCCGCTCGAACCCGATTGTGCGGGTGTTGAAGCAGCCTGTGACGGCGCGAATCGCGGTATCGGGGCCGGATGGGTATGTGTCACCCGACTGGTACGGGATCGCGGATCAGGTGCCGACCTGGAATTATGTGGCCGCCCATCTGACCGGCGTTCTTGAGATGCGCCCGCCGCAGGAATTGCGCGATCTGTTGGACCGGCAGTCGGCGTTCTACGAAGATCGGCTGCGTCCGAAGCCGCCGTGGCGTACCGACAAGATGACCGATGAGGCGCTGGATCGCATGATGCGGATGATTGTGCCCTGTCGGATGCGGATCGATGACATTCAGGGTACCTGGAAGCTGAACCAGAACAAACCCGATGATGTGCGGATGCAGGCGTCCGATCACATCGCGTCAGGGATTGGGTCCGAGTTGCAGGTGCTGCAGACGCTGATGCGCGGGGCCAAGCCGTCAGACGACTGACCGCTTTTGTTTTTTCGCCCTTGTTGTAAGGTCGGCGCAATCAGGGAGCGTGCGAATGAAACTCTATCACAGTCTGACCTCGCCTTATGTGCGCAAAGTCATGGTGCTGCTGCACGAAACGGATCAGCTGGAGGATGTCGAGCTTGAGACGGTGGCCAGTACGCCGATTTCACCGGCGGCATCTTTGATCAGCAAGGCCCCTCTGACCAAGGTTCCGGCGTTGGAACGCCCGGATGGGCCAACCCTGTTCGACAGTCGGGTGATCTGCGCGTTTCTGGATGCCCGCGCCGGAGGGCGGCTTTATCCCGATGGCGCGCGCCGCTGGGATGTACTGACGCTTGAGGCGCTGGCAGATGGTATTCTGGATGCGGCCCTGTTGATGACCTACGAAGACCGGTTGCGCCCCGAAGACAAGCAATGGGACGACTGGACCGAGTCGCAATGGGTCAAGATCGACCGGGCCTGTGCCGCCCTGAACCAGCGCTGGATGGCGCATCTGTCCGGCCCGCTGGATATGGGGCAAGTGGCTGTCGGCTGTGCGCTGGGTTATCTTGATTTGCGCCACGATGTGCGCGGCTGGCGCAAGGGCAATGATGCGCTTGCGGCCTGGTTTGCCGAGTTTGGCGAGCGGCCCAGTATGGTCGCCACCCGCCCGCAAGGCTGAGGGCGACCCGCGCCCCTAGTCGCTGAAGGTTGCCAGATAGGCGGCGATGTCTTCGGCCCCTTTCCTGAGCTTGACGCTCATGTTGGGGCGGGCGGTATCGTCCTGCAGAAACTCCTGAATGAAACCGATCGGGTCCTTTGAATAGACCGCGATGTTTTCCTCGGTCCAGACAAGCCCCTGTTCGCCCGCCCGGATCATATCGTCGGTGAACATGCCGATGGGCAGGCGCTCGCTGCCATTCAGATAATCGGTCTCGGACCCGGCGACGCGGCCCACGACGCCATAGAGATTCGGTCCGGTGATGCCGCCTTTCTCCAGAACCTCGCCATCTTTGATGATCGCGTGGCACGAAGAACAGCGGTTATAAAGCTGCTTGCCTTTGGCGGGATCGCCTGCGGCGGCGGTTTGGGTGGACAGTGCAATCGTTAACAGAACGGCGGCCAAGGGGGTTTTTGACATCGGGGTCTCCTGATCGGCGTTCGCGCAGACCGGGATGTCCGGCATTCAGGCACAGGATTCAACAGCAAAAAGACCGCTATCCCACTGAACAAATGGTCTATTTCAGAGGTGTCATTTGTCGCGGAACAATGCGGCTCTGCCGTCATGGATATTGCATGACGTGGCATCAATCTTCTGCCGGAAGATGTGCCCCGAATCCGCTTGGGTCAGGCATAGCGGGGATGTGTCCCTGACCATCGAATCAAACCCCGCCGATTCGGGATGATCGGAAAAGATGTGGGCTTGAATCACCAAAAATACCCGATGCATTGTGACAAATAGCACAGATGCGGCGTATTGCGCGTTTATGACCGCTGGACGAACGCTATTTGCGTCGATAGACAGCGCGGTTAAGACACCGCATTCGTGCGGTGCGCGAGCTATTTGCCCGTCCGCGGGCGCCAGAAAACCGGAGATAACCTCGTGTCCCACGCAGAAGACCACGAAGGCACCCGCAGAGATTTCCTCTATTACGTCGCTGGCGGCGCAGGAGTCGTTGCGACAGGTGCAGCCGTATGGCCCCTGATCAACCAGATGAACCCGTCGGCGGATGTGCAGGCCCTGTCCTCGATCCGTACAGATGTCAGCGGGGTTGAGCCGGGCACACAGTTGACCGTGAAATGGCTGGGTAAACCCGTGTTCATCCGCCACCGCACCGGTGCCGAGATTGCCGAAGCGCAGCAACAGGATGAGGAAGCGGTTGGCAACCTGCCCGACCCGCTGGCCCGGAACTTCAACCTGAACGCGGATGCGCCCGCAACCGACGCCAACCGCGTGCTGCCCTCGCCCGAAGGCGAAGCCCCGGGTGCCTGGATCGTGCAGATGGGCGTTTGCACCCACCTGGGCTGTGTTCCGCTGGGCGACGCCGGTGATTTCGGTGGATGGTTCTGCCCCTGCCACGGCTCGCACTACGATTTGGCTGGCCGGATCCGCAAAGGCCCCGCGCCTGAGAACCTGCCGATTCCGCCCGTTGAATGGGTGGACGCATCAACCCTCAAACTCGGCTAAGGGAGACCCAACTTATGTCCGGAATTCCCCACGATCATTACGAGCCGAAGTCAAACGGCGAAAAGTGGCTGCACAGCCGCCTGCCCATCGTCGGCCTTTTGTATGACACCCTGATGATTCCCACCCCCAAGAACCTGAACTGGTGGTGGATCTGGGGCATCGTTCTGGCGTTCTGCCTGGCGCTGCAAATCGTCACCGGCATCATCCTGGTGATGCACTACACCCCGCATGTCGATCTGGCCTTTGCCAGTGTCGAGCACATCATGCGCAATGTGAATGGCGGCTACTTCATCCGCTACCTGCACATGAACGGCGCGTCGCTGTTCTTTGTTGCGGTCTATATTCACATGTTCCGCGGCCTGTTCTACGGCTCGTACAAAGCCCCGCGTGAGATCACGTGGATCATCGGGATGCTGATCTATCTGATGATGATGGGCACCGCCTTCATGGGCTATGTTCTGCCCTGGGGTCAGATGTCCTTCTGGGGTGCGACCGTGATCACCGGCCTGTTTGGCGCCATCCCGTTTGTGGGTGATGCGCTGCAGACCTGGCTGCTGGGCGGACCGGCGGTGGATAACGCCACGCTGAACCGCTTCTTTTCGCTGCACTATCTGCTGCCGTTCATCATCGCGGCGCTGGTCATCGTGCATATCTGGGCCTTCCACACCACCGGCAACAACAACCCCACAGGTGTTGAAGTGCGTCGTGGCTCGAAAGCCGAGGCCGACAAGGACACGCTGCCCTTCTGGCCTTACTTCGTGATCAAGGACCTGTTCGCGCTGGCGGTTATTCTGGTCGTGTTCTGGGCCATTGTCGGCTTTATGCCGAACTACCTGGGCCACCCGGATAACTACATCGAAGCCAACCCGCTGGTTACACCTGCGCATATCGTGCCCGAATGGTACTTCCTGCCGTTCTACGCGATCCTGCGGGCCTTCACCGGCGAGGTCTGGGTCGTGCAATTCGCCAGCTTCATCACCGGCGGCATCGTCGACGCCAAGTTCTTTGGTGTGGTCGCGATGTTCGGTGCGATCCTGGCGATGGCTCTGGCACCCTGGCTGGACACCTCGACCGTGCGTTCGGGCAAATACCGTCCGATGTTCAAATGGTGGTTCTACCTGCTGATCATCGATTTCTTCGCCCTGATGTGGCTGGGTGCGATGCCCGCGGAAGAGCCCTATGCGACCTTCTCGCTGATCGCATCGGCCTACTGGTTCGCTTATTTCTTCGTGATCCTGCCAATCCTTGGGGTGATCGAGAAGCCGCTGCCGCAGCCCGAGACCATCGAAGAAGACTTCAACGCGCATTATGGCAAGGCTGACGCCGAAGCCACGCCGGCCGAGTAAGAAGAGGGACCGGAAACATGTTCAAGAAACTTGCAATCGGCGCCGCGTTTGCCCTCGCTCTGACCCCTGCTGCATCCTTTGCGGCAGGTGGCGGCGAGCAGCATATCGAGGATTTCGACTTCTCGTTCGAGGGTCCGTTCGGAACCTGGGATCAGAACCAGCTGCAGCGCGGCCTTCAGGTCTACACCGAGGTTTGCGCAGCCTGTCACGGGCTGAGATATGTGCCCCTGCGCGATCTGGAAGCGCTGGGTTATTCGGAAGAGCAGGTCATCACCTACGCGGCCGACAATTTCGAGGTCTTCGACCCCGAGCTGGACGATTTCCGCCCGGCGATCCCGACCGACCATTTCCCGGTCAATGACGCGGTTGGCGCACCCGACCTGAGCCTGATGGCCAAGGCGCGTGCGGGCTTCCATGGTCCTTATGGCCTGGGCATCAACCAGCTGGTCAAAGGTATGGGCGGCGCGGAATACATCGCCTCGCTGCTGGATGGCTATACTGGCGAAGAGAAGGAAGAAGCAGGCACCATCCTGTACGAAAACAAGGCCTTCCCCGGCGGCTGGATTTCGATGGCCCCGCCGATTTCGGAAGATCAGGTCGAGTTTGCCGATGGCCACCCGGCCACTGTCGAAGCCATGTCCGAGGACGTTGCCGCCTTCCTGATGTGGGCCGCCGAGCCCAAGATGATGGATCGCAAGAATGCCGGTTTTGTCGGCGTGATCTTCCTGACCGTTCTGTCGGTGCTGCTGTACCTGGTGAACAAGCGTCTGTGGGCGCCGCACAAGGGTAAGCTTCGCAACGAGGACTGATCCTTTTCGGAATACTGACACAAGAACCCCCGCGCCCTAAGGTTGCGGGGGTTTCTTTTTGAGGTCGCCAGAAGGGGCCAGCCCCTCTTGGCCTGTGGCCAATTCACCCCGAGGTATTTTCGAACAGAAGAAGGGGGGATCAGACCGTGAGTTGGCCCGAGGTCTGCCCGGTGATTGTTGCCGTCACGATCTGGCCTTCGGGCTGAGGCGCGTTGAAGGCGACCTCGGTGAATTGTTCGGTCCGACCCATATGGGGGTTTTCCATCAGGATGTGATGGGTTTTGCCGATCTGGTCTGACAGGTGCCGGGTGACCTGCGCATCACCTGCGGCGCGCAGGCGGGCGGCGCGGTCTTTGATGATGTTGCCGTTGACCTGCTGCGGGATGCGGGCCGCCGGGGTGCCGTCGCGTTTGGAGTAGGGGAAGACGTGCAGCCAGGTCAGATCGCAATCAGCGACCAGTTTCAGCGAGTTCTCGAAATGCGCCTCTGACTCGGTCGGGAAACCTGCGATGATGTCTGCGCCAAAGGTCATCTGCGGGCGCAGCTTGCGGGCCTCTTCGGTGAAGCGGATGGCGTCGTCGCGCAGGTGGCGGCGTTTCATGCGTTTCAGGATCAGATCGTCGCCATGTTGCAGCGACAGATGCAGATGCGGCATCAGGCGCGGCTCGGTCGCGATGGCCTGCATCAGGTTCTCGTCCACTTCGATGGAATCGATCGAACTGATCCGCAAGCGGGGCAGGTCTGGCACCAGCTTGAGGATGCGCATCACCAGATCGCCCAGCCTGGGCTGCGCCGGCAGGTCGGCCCCCCACGAGGTGAGGTCTACGCCTGTCAGGACGACCTCATTATAGCCTTTGTCCACCAGCCGCTTGATCTGATCGACAACCACGCCCGCAGGGACACTGCGCGAGTTTCCGCGGCCATAGGGGATAATGCAGAAGGTGCAGCGATGGTCGCATCCGTTCTGGACCTGCACATAAGCGCGGGATCGGGTTCCGAAACCGTCGATCAGGTGGCCAGCGGTTACAGTGACCGACATGATGTCATCGACCTGCACTGTTTCGGTTTCGCCAATGAAATCGGCCGCCATACCCTTCCAGGTATCGGGCCGCATTTTCTCGGTATTGCCGATGACTGCGTCGACCTCTTCCATTTGGGCAAAGGTCTCAGGCTCGGTCTGTGCCGCGCAACCGGTGACGATCAGGCGGGCGTTTGGGTTTTCCCGGCGCAGCTTGCGAATCTCTTGCCGGGCCTTGCGCACGGCCTCGGCCGTCACAGCACAGGTGTTCACGACCACCGCATCGGTCAGCCCCGCCTGTTGCGACAGCTCTTTCATCGCCTCGGTCTCATAGGCGTTCAGGCGACAGCCCAGCGTGGTGAATTTCGGGGCGCTCATCCCAGCGACCTTATGAATTCGGGCGTCAGGGTGCCCGAGAATACATGGGCTGTTGGTCCGGTCATCCAGACACCATCGTCGCGCCAGTCGATCCAGATGGTGCCGCCGTCCAGTTCGATCTGCACCTTGCGCCCGGTCAGGCCCCGCCGGGCAGCCGCAACCGCTGTGGCGCAAGAGGATGAGCCAGAGGCCAGCGTGATGCCCACACCGCGTTCCCAGACGCGCATACGGATATGATCCGGCCCGATCACCTGAGCAACCTGAACATTGGTGCGTTTCGGGTAGAGAGGGTGGTGTTCGTAGCGCGACCCGAACTCGGTCAAGGGAATCGCTTCGGCGTTTTCCACAAAGAAGGTGCAGTGCGGGTTGCCCATGCCGGTCGCCGTTGGCGCGCCTTCTATGGGCAGTTCCAGAGTGTCCATCTCTTCCGCCAGCGGGACGTCGTGCCACTCCAGCTGAGGTTGCCCCATATTGACCGAGGTCAGGCCGTTCCCGGCCTCTTTGGCCAACAATGTGCCCCGTTCAGTCGTCAGCGTCAGATCGGATTTCCCGCTTTCCTCCATCAGAAACCGGGCGATACAGCGGGTGGCGTTCCCACAGGCGGCCGAGGTCGAGCCGTCCGCGTTGTAAAATACCAGATGTGCGTCGGCTGGGCCGGTTTCGATCACGGCCAACTGGTCGAATCCGACGCCAAACTGACGATGCCCGATTCCCCTGGCCAATTCCGCGCTGATCGGAACGGCATGCGCGCGCGCATCCACAATGACAAAGTCATTGCCCAGCCCGTGCATCTTCATAAAGGGCAAACCGGTATCGCTTATCTGTTGCATGGCGGGCATATAACGTTGCTCTGAACATGAATCCACCCTGTCGCGCAGATTCCTGAAAAAAGGGGTTGACCCCCCCGCGCCACCTGCCTAATTAGGCCGCCTATCGGGTCGCGGGAAACACTGATTAAACCGGCGAAACGAGGCGCAAAATAAGGGCTTGAACCCGGTCGGGTAATTGCCTTACAGAGCGCCACGGATCGTCAAGATCCAACGAAAGAGTGGGCCGTTAGCTCAGTTGGTAGAGCAACTGACTTTTAATCAGTGGGTCGCAGGTTCGAATCCTGCACGGCTCACCACTTTTTCCGCAAGGCAAGCTTGAACAGGCGGGATTTTCCCGCGTCAGCTGCAATCAAGCGGTATGGAACCGCATAGAAATATGCAAAAGACCGTTGGGGTCGGATGTAGGCGCATCCCAACCCTCGAACTACTTCTTTTCGAAGAACAGGATGACCTCTCCGATGCGGATCCCGAAGCGTGAGACATAGGCGCGGTTCAGCAGGCGGTCATCTTCCAGCAGCCACATCCAGTCGTCGAACTTCACGCGCATGGAGCCGTCCTTGATCGGCAGGTCGATCTTGTATTTCCAGTTGAAGGTGTCACCGCGCTCGATCCCTTCAGCGGTGCCAAGCACGCCGGGGGCGGTGCCGGTCCAGGTATCGGCGCCGGTTTTGGTCAGGGTCCAGATACGCTGCTCGGTCGAGCCGTCATCATAGACGAAATCTTCGACCAAGGTGAGCGTTTCTCCGTCCCAGGTGCCGTCGATATCAACGGTAAAGCGGCGCGGGACGTTGCCGAGGATGTCCTGAAACTGACCGTAGGCAACGGTTTTGCCTTCGAAAAACTCCTCAAGGTTCAACTCGCGATCCGACAGGAAGGATTTGGGAACCCTCGGTTTGGCCGAGCACGCCGCCAGCACCAACAGACAGGCGATCGCGGCAATGGATATGAGCGCGCGGATACGGATCATTGCAACAGCCTGCCGTCCGCGTCGGCATCATAGCCGTTTGTGCCGGACAGATGCGTGGTCTTGATCTCGGGTGCAGGGCGCATGGTCGCGACCAGCTCGGCCACTTTGATGCCGAATTTGCGCATTTCGGATCGGTTCATGATCGCGCCATTTTCGGTCAGATACATCCAGTCGGTCACATCCAGCGTGTGACCGCCCGCATCTTCGGGCAGGATGATCCTGTAGGTCAGCTTGACGGTTGAGCCCGAGATTTCACCTTTTCCTTCCCCCACAATGTCATCTGCCGTGGCGATGAAAGTGTTGCCGGTGCCCATAGTCAGATACCATTTGCGGGTCATCTGCTTGCCGTTGGAATAGGTGAACCATTCCGCCAATGTGCCTGAGTTGCCGTCCCATTCGCCGACCATGCGCGCCACGAAGCTGTTCGACATCTTGCCATTGGGGCCATAGATCAAGCCTTCGGACAGGATCTCGCCATTGAGGTGTTTCTTCAGCGAGAAATCCGGGCCGGTGCCCGTGTAATCGGCAGGCGATTGGGACCGAAAGCTCAGAAACCGGCCCCGGGCCGCAAGAACAGCGAGGATGGCGAGCAGAAACACGATAAGCGTATTCATTTGGCTGTAACCTCCGTAGGAAGGGTCAGAACCATCCCGAACGCCCCAAGCTTTAGGATGCAGGGCAGCACGGCGTAGGCGAGGTTGAGCGTGTTCAACGCCTCGGCACTGTTGGTTTGACCGGGTGTAAAGCCGCTGCGTTCCAGAAGCGGCAGAGTGAAAAAGGCAGCGAGCGCAAGGCCCAGCTTGCCAGCGAATGACCAGATGCCAAACGCGGCCGAGGCGTTCAGCCCCGCGCGCGTCAGCACGACCGAGAACATGGCGGGCAGCACCACCATATCCGCCCCAAGCGCCGCGCCGGATGCGATGCAGATGATGGCGAAACCGGTGAGGTCTCCGGCGGATAGCGTTGCGGCACCGATGAAGCCCGCGATCGAGAGCGGCATGGCGATGATCAGGGTCTTTTTCGGGCCGATCCGGTTGCTGAGCTTGGCCCAAAGCGGCACGCTTGCGCCCGCGCTGAGGAAGAACAGGATCAGCAGCGGCCCCGCCTTGCCGGCCAGTTGCAGGCGATCTTCGACAAAGAACAGGAACAGCGTTGAGGTGATGGCGACCGGAAGGCTGTTGACCAGTGCCAATGCCAGCAGTCTCAGCGCTCCGGCCTGCCCAAGACCGGCGAAGGACAGGCCCTGACCGGTGATCGGCGTGCGCCGCCAGATCGGTATTGTCAGAACCAGGGTCAACAGCGCCAACAGGCCGAGAAACAGCCCGAAAGCGGGGTAACCTTGCGCTGATGCACCCAAGGCCACGAACAGGGCTGGCGCGCTGGCCGCGATGACCACGCCCGTCAGTTGCCCGCCTTCGCGGTAGGCGGCGAGTGTCATCAGTTCTTTCGCGTCAGCCTTTTTCGCAAGCGTCGCGCTGCGGCCGTATAGAAGGATTGTGCCCAGGCTGTAGGCCGAAAACAGCAGGATCAGAACCGTGATCAGGGCTGTGACGCTTGCGCCTTCGGGCAGGCCAAACAGCAAGGGAAAGCCGATGGCCAATCCCAACGCGGCCAAAGCTGCGAACAAAAGCTGCCCCCCCGGCCAGCGGTCGATGGCCCAGCCGATCAGCGGGTCCTGCACCAGATCGACCAGTCGGATCACCAGCAAGACCGTACCGATCACCCCAAGGCCAATGCCCAGATTCACCGCCGCAAAGCGCGGCAGGTGAATATAAAGCGGAATACCCGCCGCAGCGAGCATCAGCGCATAGAGGCTGACACGGGGGTACAGCATCACCGACCCTTCAAACTCTGCGTAAAGCTGGCCGACCGGGTGTTGTCGCCCAGAAAGATCGACATGAAGGATTTCTTGATGTCGGTACTCGCCAGCGTGCAGGTTTGGGTACCATTGCGCCAGAACCCGACCTTGTTGGGCCCTTCCGAGATCGCCAGATAGTTGTCACCTTTGCTGACGGCCTGAAAACAGGCTTCAAGCTGTGCCTGTGTGGGCTGTGGGTTGCCCTGACGGGCCATCTCTTCCAGCGTCGATTCCACAAGTGCCTTTTGTTTTAGGTTCTTGCGGTAGGTCAGTTGCAGGCCAAAATCCTCGGCCCAGTTAAACGCGGCCCCGCCGGGGGTGTAGAGTTTCGCGTCGTAAAGCGGCAGACCCAGAAACCGAAAGGTCCCGCTGCCGATCTGCTTGGGGTCTTTCAATTCGCGCGACAGCGGATCCGCTGCCAGCCCAACCGGGGCCAGCAGCGTCAAAGACAAAAGCCCGGCGCGCCAGAGGCGCCTATTCAGCCGCAACAGCAGGGATGGCCGGGTCTTGTTCCAAAGTGCCATGGTCAGCTCCGATCGTTTGCGGGGTGCCCTTGATGCGATCCACGACATGCATCGCGCTGGCAATCCCGTCTTCGTGAAACCCGTGCCGGTTATACGCTCCGGCGAACCAAGTCCGGTTCTGTCCCTGCATCTCGCGGATTTGCCCTTGTGCTTTCAGGGCGGCCTTGTCGAACACCGGATGGGCGAACTCGACCTGATCATAGATATTGTCCGCGGGAATTTCTGACGACGCGTTCAGCGTCACGAACAGCGGATCGCTGTCTGGAATGTTCTGCAAACGGTTCATCCAATAGGTGACGCCGACATTCCCGGCTTGCGAGCGATAGGTCCAACTGGACCAGCAAGCACGACGCTTGGGCATCTGGCCGGGGTCGCAATGCAGGATGGCGCTGTTGGGCTGATAGCGGATCGCTTCCAATGCTGCAGCTTCGGCGGCGGTGGCATTGTCGCCCAGAATGGCGCGGGACTGATCGGAATGGGTGGCCAGAATGATTTCATCAAACCGGTCGGTGTGGCCCTGACTTGTAACCGAAACGCCCATGTCGTCACGCTGAACATGATCGACCGGAGCACCCAGACGGATGTCACATCCCCGTTCGCGCAGGGCGGCGTCGATGCGACGCACATACTCGATGCTGCCGCCTTTGACCGTGTACCACTGGTGCTGGTTGGCGCGGCCGCTGGCCAGCAAGGCGTGATTGCGGAAGAACTGCACCAGCGAGCGCGCTGGGAACTGATCCACGAATTCAACTGGCGTCGACCAGATCGCGCCGCACATCGGCATCAGATAGTTGTGGCGGAACCAGTGACCCAGACGCATCTGATCCACCAGCTCTCCGATCGTGGTGTCGTCGTCCTTAGCGGCCTCGGGCGCTTCTTTGCTGAAGCGCAGGATGTCGGCGATCATCTTGTAATAAGACGGCCGCGCCAGATTGCGTTTCTGTGCGGTCAGGGTGCGCAGGTTGTTCAGCCCATACTCGATCCGACCGTTGTCGATGGTTGCGCCAAAGCTCATCTCGGATTTGGTGACCGGCACGTTCAATTCGTCGAACAGTTTGGTCAGGTAAGGATAGGTCGCGTAGTTGAACACGATGAACCCGGTATCCACCGGTTGATCACCTTTCTTTCCCGCCATGACCGTGCGGGCATGCCCCCCCAGTCGGGGTTCGGCCTCGTAAACTGTGATGTCGTGGTCTTCTGAAAGGTAGTAAGCTGCGGATAGACCTGAAATGCCTGCACCTACGATTGCGATTTTCTTACGTACGCCCCGTGTTTCGTCGAACATGTGATCCCCTTAGTGCGACATTTTACAAAGGGATACGTAGCAGGGTTCACGCCGGATCAATCAGATTAGATTAATTTGCCACGTGCTCTAGACTGTGACGTCTGGGCTGAGTTTCCTGTGTGGTTGCGTGATCCAGCCCTTTGGCCCAACCGTAGAAGATACAGCACAACAGATATGGCCCGGGGATGAGCAGTTTTCACGGAAAAACCTATTGGATCGTAGGCGCCAGCGAAGGGCTGGGCCGGGCCGTGGCCGAGGGGCTGGCCCGCGACGGTGCGCATCTGATCCTGTCGGCGCGCAATGCCGACCGCCTGGCCGAAATCTGCGCCAAGCTGCCCAATGCGCGGTCGGTGCCCTTCGACGTGACCGATCTGGACGCCGTACGCCGCGCCGTGGCCGAGACCGGAGAGATCGACGGGCTGGTCTACAACGCCGGAGCCTATGAGCCGATGCGCTCGGCCGATTGGGACACCGAGGCGGTTCTGGCCATGACCGACGTGAACTACACTGGCGCGTTGCGGGTACTGGGTGAGACGGTGCCGGGCTTCATGCGCGCAGGTCGGGGGGACATTACTCTGATCGGCTCTTTGTCCGGCTATCGTGGCCTGCCTGCGGCGGTGGGTTATGCGGCCAGCAAGGCGGCGTTGGTGTCGCTGGCCGAGACGATGCGGTTCGATCTGGCGGGCACGGGGGTCACGGTTCGGATCGTCAATCCGGGTTTCATCAAGACCCGCCTGACCGAGAAGAATGACTTCAAGATGCCGATGCTGATGACGCCTGAGGACGCGGCAGAGCGTGTCATCAAAGCGATGTCGCGCCGTCGTTTTCGCACCGATTTTCCTGCACCGTTTTCCTGGGTGGTCCGGTTGGTAGATTACCTGCCGGATTGGCTGGTGTATCGTGGAAAATAGACCCTAACCAAACTGCCCCTGACAGAACCAGCCCGCTGACATGGTGCCGCCATGGCCGTAGAACAGCCACAGCCGTTCCCCCTGTTCCGTCACCACCACCCAGTAATCGCGCACGCCGCTGCGCCAGTTGGGATCGTCCAGCCACCATTCGGGCGCGATCCGTTCCGGGCCGGTGGCCTGTGCCAATTGCCAGTCGCGCCCGCGCCAGCGAAAGCTGCCGGGCACATCCGGGGTTTCCGGGGCCATCACCGGCTCGGGCTGCCACATCTGCAAGGGGCGCGGACGTGCCGGCGCAGGCCAATCGCGAGCCGGTTCCGACCACGCCGCCGCCAGCACCTGCGCCGTCTTCTCGGGGATGTGCGAGGCAGCGGGATGTCGCCGTGTGATCGCCTCAAGCCCGACCCGCGCGCCCAGCTTGCCGATCAGGTCATCCACGGCTGTATTCCCTTCAAGCCGGTTGCGGGCCACCTGTCTGGCTTCGGCATGTCCTGCCATCGTTCGGGCGTGGATAGGTTCGGTCTGGATCGCCTCAAGCCGCAGCATGTCGATGCCATAGCCAGCGTCGATCTTATCGATTTTCATCTCTAACAAGGGGCGAATGCGGTGTTTGTCATAGGTCGGACGGGCCAGACCGACCTCGATGATCTCAGCCGCCTGATCGGCGCGGTGGGCTTCCAACCGCAGGGTCCGGACGCCGCGCCCTTTCTCTTCCAGCTTGGTACAAAGCGTCGGCAGAACGCGATCAACAGCAGCCATCACGTCCTCGATCAACCCGATCGGGTTGGGCAGGGTCATCCGCACCGCAAACTGATGTGGCGGGCGGGCGGGCGAGACGGGCTCGGGCGCGCTGCCCATGGCCTGATCCAGCCGCAGCACCAGCCCGCGTCCGAACCGCCGCGCCAAACTGGCGCGTGGTTGCCCCAGCAGATCGCCGATCCGGCGCAGGCCCAGACGGTTGAGCTGTGCGACCACCTGATCCTCAAGCCGCAGCGCCGCGATGGGCAGCGGGCTGAGCGCGCCGTAGGATTGCCCTGGCGCGGCGATCCGGGCCCCGCCGCCCAGCGCCATCACCTGCGGCGCGGCCCCGCCTCTGGTCCAGTGCCGCCGCTTGCCCGCCCGCGCGCGGGTGGCACGGGCCTCCTGACTGATGGCGTCGCCATTGCGGTCGGATGTGGCCTCTTGCCCTGCATAGCGTGCCAGCGCCCAGGCCGCGCCCAGCGTATCCGCGATCCCCATCTGCACGCTGAGGCCCATATCGGCGCAGTCGGTTTCAAGCACGCTCAGCAATGCCTCTTCCCCGCCGAACAGATGGGCGCAGCCCGACAGATCGACGATCAGCCCGTCCGGCGCTTCCTCGGCCACCCACGGGCTGAACTTGCCCGCCCAGCGGCGCAGCGCGGTCAGAAACGCAGCCTCGGCCGGGGCGTTGCGGTGTCTGGTGATCAGCGAGGCACACATGGCATGGGCATCGCGCACCGGCTGACCCACGCGCAGCCCGGCAGCCTGAGCTTCGGCGTTCAGAGAGGTCACGACCTGCATGTTCGACTGTTCGGCCACGACAGCCAAAGGTCCGCTATGCAGCCCCCGCGCGGCGCGGATCAGCCGTTCAGCCCCCAGACGGGGAAACCACAGTGAAAGTATTCGGCGTTTTGGCATCGGCAGACATCAAAATGTTCTTATTTTGTTCTTACCTGAGAATCAGCGCCCGAGTCCACGCCTACCCGCAGGTCAGACGCTGAATGACGCCCGCACCGTTCACGAAGACATTCAGCCGGTCGATGCGATAATCCTGCGTCGCAATGTCGTTTGGTCCCAGAACCCGCGCCCGTTCGGGCAGATCGGCCTGAATGGAAGACACGGGCTGACCGACCGAGTCAGCAAACGGATCGCCCTGACAAAAGGCCAGATCGACCGGCGCGGCTTCGGGCTCGGTCCGCGCCTCTTCCGGGGCAGGAGGTTCGGCGCAGGCCGCAAGAAGGATCAGGATCGGGATAAATCGGTGCATTGGCGCTCCTCATTCCGGCAATGTCGTTTCTGCAATATCAAGCGTTTAACCTGCCTGTCATCAAAGCACAGTTGAAAACACCCTGCAATTGGCGCAGGGTCGGGGCAAACAAGACAGGGAGACAAGCACAATGCGCACCCGTGCCGCCGTCGCCGTTCAGGCGGGCAAACCTTTGGAAGTGATGGACGTGAACCTGGAAGGCCCCAAAGCGGGCGAGGTTCTGGTTGAAATCAAAGCGACCGGCATTTGTCACACCGACGAATTCACCCTGTCGGGTGCCGACCCCGAGGGCCTGTTTCCCGCCATTCTGGGCCACGAAGGCGCAGGCGTCGTGGTCGAGGTCGGCCCCGGTGTCACCAGCCTGAAGCCCGGCGACCATGTGATCCCGCTCTACACCCCCGAATGTCGTGAGTGTGAATACTGTCTGCACCCCAAGACCAACCTGTGTCAGGCGATCCGCGAAACGCAAGGTAAAGGCCTGATGCCCGACGGCACCTCGCGCTTTTCGACGCTGGATGGTGATCCGATCCTGCACTACATGGGCTGCTCGACCTTTTCGAACCACACGGTCCTGCCCGAGATTGCGCTGGCCAAGGTGCGCGAGGACGCGCCGTTCGACAAGATCTGCTATATCGGCTGCGGCGTGACCACCGGTATCGGAGCCGTCATCAACACCGCCAAGGTCGAGATCGGTAGCCGGGCCATCGTCTTTGGTCTGGGTGGTATCGGCCTGAACGTCATTCAGGGCCTGCGTCTGGCCGGGGCCGATCAGATCGTGGGCGTTGACCTGAACCCTGCCAAGGTGGAAATGGCGACGAAATTCGGCATGACCGATTTTGTGAACCCCAAAGAGGTCGAAGGCGATCTGGTTCCCTATCTGGTCAACCTCACCAAGGGCGGCGCGGACTATACGTTCGACGCCACCGGCAATGTCGGCGTCATGCGCGACGCACTGGAATCGGCCCACAAGGGCTGGGGTGAGTCGATCATCATCGGCGTGGCCCCTGCGGGTGCCGAAATCTCGACCCGTCCGTTCCAGCTGGTCACCGGCCGATCCTGGCGCGGTACCGCCTTTGGCGGTGCGCGGGGCCGGACCGACGTTCCCAAGATCGTCGACTGGTACATGGACGGCAAGATCGAGATCGACCCGATGATCACCCACACTATGGGTCTGGACGACATCAACCACGGCTTCGACCTGATGCATAAAGGTGAGAGCATTCGGTCGGTTGTGGTTTACTGATACAATGAAATGTTCTTGAAGGGCGGGCTTTAGCTCGCCCTTTTTTCGTACCTAATTTTTGATGATAGAATTATTTTGAATTGAGGATTTGAAGTGACAAAAGGAAAATCCTACCGATTGGCAGTATTGATAGATGCGGACAATGTGCCCGCGAAACATGCCAAAGAGATATTCGAAGAAATTGCGACATTGGGCGAAGCCGGTCTCAGGCAGATTTACGGAGACTTTTCCAACGGCGCACCCCAAGGATGGGATGCCGCATTGCTGGCTGAATTTGCCATCGTTCCCCATCAGCAGTTCGCCAATACATCTGGGAAGAATTCCAGCGATATTGCCTTGGTAATTGATGCCATGGACATCCTGCATTCTGAGCGCTTCGGCGGGTTTGTACTGGTGTCGTCAGACAGCGACTTCACCCGCATGGCAAGCCGCATTCGCGAACAGGGATTGGATGTATATGGAATCTGCGAGCGAAAAGCACCCAAAGCGTTCGTCAATGCGTGCAATCGTTTCATTTACATAGAGAATATTGAAAAATCCGAACCCATTGCATCACGCGCGAAGAGTGCAGAGACACCAAAGGCGAAGCATGAGTTGAACCATGCTTACCAATTGATCCGAAACGTTGTGCTGAACACGAACGAGGCGGATGGATGGGCCAGTCTCGCTTTTGTCGGTAGTCAATTAGGTAAGATGTATCCGGACTTCGACTCCCGTACTTACGGTCACAAAAGGCTGAGCGATTTGGTTAGAGCCATTGGCCGCTTTGAAGAAGGTAACATAAATGGAGGACTCAAGATCAGGTGCAGTGACACCTAAAGCCTTGATTCAATCCCCCGGCCGCGACGCCCCTGTATCCGAGCGCGGTGAGCGCACCCGCAAAACCGGGGTGTTGGTTGAGGTGGTATTCGACCGGCTCTCGCGCCAGACCACGAATACACCAGACGCGATGATGATGCTTGCCCCGACGGCGACCCAGCCGTCCGGTCGCTCGCCAAAGAAGATCATTCCAAACAGCGTTGCCCAGATGATCTGGCTGTATTGGCTGGGGGCGACAACACCGGCGGGCGCGGCGCGGTAGGCCAGGATGATCAGGTGTTGCGCGATGACCGAGAACACGCCGACCAGCGCCATCATCGCCAGATGCAGCAGCGAGGGCGGCTGGTAGACGGCGGGTTGCAGCAAGCTCATGACCACAATAGCCAGTAGCATGGGGTAGAGGATCAGCACGGCCGAGCGTTCCTCATTCCCGATCTTGCGCACCAGAACGGATGCAAAGGCGCTGCAAAACGCAGCCGTCAGGGCGGCGAGGTGGCCCAAAGTGATATCCGTTGAACCGGGGCGCAGCACGATCAGAACGCCGATCAGGCCGACGCCAACGGCGGCCCAGCGCTGGGCGCGGACAACTTCGCCCAGAATCGGGATCGACAGGACCGTGACGATCAGCGGGAAGGAAAACAGCAGCGAATAGACCTCGGCCAGCGGCAGGACCGAGAAGGCGTAAAAGGCGCAGGACATGGCCGTGACCATCAGCGCCGAGCGCAGCAGCACCAGCCACGGGTGATGCGGCAGGAAGTTGCCCGTTGTCCGGTCGGTCAGGATTGTGACCGCCATGGGGACAAAGGAAAACAGCGTGGCGAAGAAGATGATCTGCATCACCGAATAGGTCCCGCCCAGCACTTTGATCAGCGCGTCATGGCTGGCAAAGACCGCGAATCCCGCAAACGCGAAACCAAGTCCCCGAAGGGTGGTGTTTTGAGTGCTCATCGATATGGCCTCGGGTGATGTCGGTGTGGTGGCACTATGCCGTCGCAGCGCAAAAAGGCTGTCTTGCCCCTGAGTAAACCGATTTTACCGGGGCGCATAGCCCCTATTTTACCGCTAACATCGCAAAGCCGCCATGTTCAGGGATCAACGCAGGATCGGCGGAGCGTCCTTGGGTTGGCGGGCCGATTGCACACCGGCCTTCATCCCGACCCCGATACGCCGGGCCAGCGCGACCCATGGGGTTGCGGTTTCCGGTGGCAATGTCTGGGTGGCGACCTCTTCAAACAGGTCCAGCCAATGGGCGAACATCTCGGGCTTCACGTCGGGCCGCTCGATATGGACGCGTTGGGGATTGCCGTCATAGCAGCGCTCGAACAGGATGGCGTTGCGCCAGAAAGCGGCGATCTTTTCCTCATGGCTGGGCCAGTCGGTGACATGGTTGCCAAAGACCGGACCCAGCACAGCATCCTCGCGCACGCGGGCATAGAAGGCGCGGACCTGAGTGTTGATCTGATCGGGCGTTGCCGGAAAGCGCGGCGGCAGGGCGGGTCTGGTCATGAGGGCACCGGTTTCGACTCTGTTCCGGGCCAATATCCCGTTCTGTCGTCACGCGACAGGCGTGGTTTTGTCGCGCTGATCCGGCGTCAGCAGATGCCGCAGCAGGGCGACCGGATGCGCCCGCAGGCTGAGGCGGGTGGCGACGTAATCCTCGACTACCTGCTCGCCCAGTGTCATCTGCGGCAGATAGGCTTCGGGCTCATCCAGCGCCTCACCCTCCAGATCCTGCGAGAACAGCGGCAAGGGTTTGGCGGTGGCAATTGCCTTGGCCTGCCACAGCGCCTCGCGCCGGGTCAGGTCGCAGGCGGCGAAGGCGTCGGCTTCGGCCAGCCGCTCGATCACCGACGGGCCCAACCCCGCCCGGCGCCAGACGTCATCGACCTGATGGTAGCCATTGCCGCGCGCGGCGGTCAGCCAACTGGCGTCCTCTTCGCTGAGCCCCTTGATCTGACGGAACCCCAGCCGCAGGGCCAAGCCGCCCTGGCCATCCGGCTCCATCACGTTGTCCCAGAAGCTGGCATTGATGCAGACCGGGCGCACCTGCACCCCGTGTTCGCGCGCATCCCGCACGATCTGGGCGGGGGCATAGAAGCCCATCGGCTGCGAATTCAGCAGCGCACAGGCGAAGATGCCGGGGTGGTGGCATTTGATCCAGGCCGAGGCATAGACCAGCAGCGCAAAGCTGGCCGCGTGGCTTTCAGGGAAGCCATAGGACCCGAACCCTTCGATCTGCGAGAAACAGCGTTCCGCAAAATCCTGTTCATACCCGTTGCGCTTCATCCCGCGCAGGAACAGCGCGCGAAACTCGCTGACATTGCCATGCTTCTTGAAGGTTGCCAGAGACCGCCGCAGCCGGTCGGCCTGTTCCGGGGTGAACCCCGCGCCGACGATGGCGATCTGCATCGCTTGTTCCTGAAACAGCGGTACGCCCAGCGTTTTGCCCAGCACCTCGCCCAGTTCGTCCGAGGGGAAGCTGACCTCTTCCTCGCCATTCCGGCGGCGGATATAGGGGTGGACCATGTCACCCTGAATGGGTCCGGGGCGGATGATGGCGACCTCGATCACCAGATCATAGAAATTGCGCGGCCGCATCCGGGGCAGGAAATTCATCTGTGCCCGTGATTCCACCTGAAACACGCCAACCGAATCCGCTTTGCACAGCATATCGTATACTTGGGGATCTTCGGGCGGCAGGGTGGCCAGCGTATAGCTGGTCTGGTGATGTTGCCCGATCAGGTCGAACGCCTTGCGAATGCAGGTCAGCATCCCAAGGCTGAGCACATCGACCTTCAGAATGCCTAAGCTGTCGATGTCATCTTTGTCCCAGCAGATCACCGTGCGGTCTTCCATGGTGGCGTTTTCGACGGGGACAAGTTCGTCCAAACGCCCCTCGGTGATGATGAACCCGCCGACATGCTGCGAAAGGTGCCGGGGGAAGCCGTCGATCTCATAGACCAAAGACAGAGTCTGTTTCAGGCGGCGATCTTCGGGGTCGAGGCCAATCTCGCGCATCCGGTGCGCTTCGAGCCCGACGGTTGAGAAGAAACCCCATAACTGTGAGGACAGCGCCGAGATCGTGTCTTCGGTCAGACCCATGGCCCGCCCAACCTCGCGAATGGCGCGTTTACCACGGTAATGCACCACCGTGGCGCAGAGGCCCGCGCGGTCCCGGCCATAGCGGTCATAGATGTGCTGGATCACCTCTTCGCGGCGTTCGTGCTCGAAATCCACGTCGATATCGGGCGGTTCATCGCGGGCCTCCGAGACAAAGCGTTCGAACACCATCGTGCCCAGTTCGGGGCTGACTTCGGTAATGCCAAGGCAGTAGCAGACCACCGAATTGGCCGCCGAGCCGCGCCCCTGACACAGGATATCGCGGGACCGCGCGAATTTGACGATGTCCCGGACGGTCAGAAAGTAGGGTTCGTATTTCAGCTTGCCGATCAGGGTGAGCTCATGGGCCAGCATCTTCCTGGCCTTCTCGGATGCGCCCGCCGGGTAGCGCCATTTCAGCCCCTCATGGGCCAGACGGTGCAGGCGTTCGGTTGGGGTTTCCTGCGCGCTGCCCTCGCTGGGGTATTCATAGCGCAGTTCGTCCAGCGAGAAGGTAAGCCGTTCGCTGAGGTCATGGGCGCGGGCGACAGCCCCTTCATGCCCCTTGAAGATGCGCAGCATCTCAGCCTCGGATCGCAGGCGCTGTTCGCCATTGGCCAACGCTGCACGGCCCAGATCATCCACCTTGCGGCGCAGACGAATGGCGGTCAGCACATCCCCCAGCTTGCGACGCGCACCGTGATGCATCATCGGCGTGGCGCTGGCGAGGGTGGGGATGCCGAGATGTTTCGATTCCGTCTCTAATAAAGAGAAATAGATGCTGTCTGCGCCATCATACCGGGGGTGCATCAACAGATGCATCCGCCCGGCAAAGCGGCGCGTCAGCTGCTGCGCCTGTGTCCGCCATGGGCTCGCGCCGCCCTGCGACCGGTCCGCCTGTGGCCAGAGCAGCAAGTGGAGACCGTCGGAAAACGCCAACAGGTCCGACAGGTGCAGGATGCAGTCGCCTTTCTCGGCACGCCGGCGGCCGGTGGACAGAATACGGCACAGGTTGCCCCAGCCCTGCCGATTCAGAGGCAGGGCGGTAACGGTGGGCGCATCGGTGAAGATCAGCCTTGCCGCCGGGATCAGGCGGGGCACCGCGTGGATCGGGTAGGAGGGCGGTTTGGGAATATGATCCGGGCAGGGCGGGCCGATGGAGGTGTTCTGCGCCTCCCACTCCAGCCGCTCACGCACCCTGCGGGCTATCTCGCGCCCTTGGGTGTGGGCGCGGACGATCCCGGCGACCGAGTTGTCATCGGCAATGGCGATGGCGGGCAGGCCCAGGGTGACGGCACGCTCCATGTACTCCTCGGGGTGCGAGGCCCCGGTGAGGAAGGTGAAATTCGAGGTGATCGACAATTCGGCATACATGGCGATTCTCTATTATATTCACGCTTTGTTCTTTTTCGAGTCCTTTGCGCAGGAAACGGGTCGATTGAGGCCGATGAGGCGGGCAGGGTCAGGAAAAAGGAGACCCGATATGTTCAAGATCACCGCATTGCCCACTGACGATGTCCGCGCCCTTCAGGCAGGCGGCCCGGATGCCTATGGTGTCCCGCCCGAGCGGGCCGTTTCGACCGGCGCTGGCAATCCCTGCCGCCATTGCCTGCGCAACATTCCGGAAGGCGAAGAGATGCTGATCCTGGCGCATCGGCCCTTTTTAGAGACACATCCCTATGCAGAAACCGGCCCGATCTTTCTGTGTACGTCGCCTTGTCAGCGGTATGAGGGCACGGAACTGCCCGAGATTCTGACCACCTCGCCGGACTATCTGATCAAAGGCTATGGGATGGACAACCGGATCATTTATGGCACCGGGGCGATCACACCCACGGATCAGATCGGCGCAAAGGTCCGGGATATCTTTGCCCGTCCGGATATCGCCTATATCCATGTCCGATCTGCCCGCAACAACTGCTATCAGGCGCGGATCGACCGGGTCTAAAGCTTGACCCGGTGCATCCCCCGGCGCGGCTGGTCCTGATCGTCCGCCGGTTCATCCACGCGCGAGGATGTCAGGGCGAGGAAGACATCCTCGAGGTCGGCCTCTTCGGTCCGGACATCGCGAATGCGGATACCTGCGGCGCGGACGGATTCCAGAACCTGCTCGGCGCTGGTTTGGGCGCTGCGGTAGTTCAACACCAGATTGCCATCGTCACGCAGCGTGGCTTCGACGCCCTCGGTTGCGGGCAAATCGGTGACAGGACGGTCGGGGACAATCACCATGGTGCGACTGTCCATGCGGCCCAGCAGGTTTGCGGTGCTGTCCTGCGCGATCTTTTCGCCGTGGTTGATGATGGCGATCTGGTCGCACATCTCCTGCGCCTCTTCCAGATAGTGCGTGGTCAGGATGATGGTCATGCCCTGTTCGTTCAGCTTGCGCACATTGGCCCACAGCATCTGGCGCAGCTCGATATCCACGCCCGCCGTCGGTTCGTCCAGCACCAGCACCTTGGGATGATGCACCAGCGCTTTGGCCAGCAGCAACCGCCTGCGCATCCCGCCCGACAGAGTGCGGGCATAAGCCTCGGCCTTGTCGCTGAGGCCGACCAGTTCAAGGATCTCATCGCTGCGGCGTTGCGCTTTGGGCACGCCATACAGCCCGGCCTGAACCTCTAGCGCGCCGCGTGGGGTGAAGAACGGGTCGAGGTTCAGTTCCTGCGGCATCACGCCGATGGCGGCGCGGGATTGGCGCGGGTTCTGATCCTGATCGAAGCCCCAGATCGACACATTGCCCGAAGATTTCACCACCAGACCGGCCAGAATATTGATCAGCGTCGATTTCCCGGCCCCGTTTGGCCCCAGCAGCCCAAAGACCGACCCGCGCGGGATGGTCAGATCAATACCTTTCAGCGCCTGTTTCTCGGGCTGGCCCTTGCTGCCGCGATAGGTCTTGCGCAGCCCTTCGATCCTGATTGCCGCATCGGCCATGTGGCTCTTGCCCCCGGTTTGCTCATCGCTCATAAACGCACCTAGTACATGCCCGCGAGGCCGACAACCGCAGAAGGATCGCCAGCCGTGACCATCGAAGCCCCGGAAACCAGGATCGTCGAAACCACCCGTGTCGCCTGTGACGGGGGTGAGGGCGCATTGGGTCATCCGCGCGTCTGGTTGCAGATCCCCGAGGATACCGGCTGGGTCGAATGCCCCTATTGCGACTGCAAATATGTTCTGAGGGGCACAGAGCAAAGCTGATCGTCCACCGCTCCGGTCGCTGCCCAAATCTTGCCGCGTTTCTCATGGTAACTCTTTGGTGGGACCAACGCGGGTGAATGCGATGACCGACATGACTGCTACACAGAACGCCAGCCCGGTTTTTGGCTGGATCGGGTTTTGCCTGGCGGCGATGGCGTTGTTTGCCGCGCTGTTTGTGTTCTGGGCCGGGCCGTTTGCGCCGCAGCAATCAACCGGCGTGTCGCTGGGGGAACTGGCCGCCGAGATTGGAAAATCGACCCTCCGCGCTGCCGCTGGGCTGGAACAGCCTGAACCGGTCGCCCAAACCCGCGATCTGGACGATTTCCTGCAAATCGGCGTGGCCATGCTGGGCGGGCTGGCGATTGTTGTCTCGGTAATTGGCATTCTGCGCCACGAACGGATGCGCCCTGCTATCGCGGGTGTCTGCGTTGGCATCGGTGCGATCCTGTTCCAGTTCTTCGCCTTTGCCTTTTTCGCCTTCCTTGGCGTGCTGGTGATCATGGCGCTTCTGAACAGCTTCTCGGACGTTTTCAGCGGCCTCTTTGGTGGTTAACCCACGTTCCTGACTGGTCAGTCGCCTGCCCCTGTGGCAGAACCATCCCTGACCGACAGGGAGAGCGCGCATGAGCAATTTCGGAAAAGGGTGTCACCTGCATCTGATCGACGGATCGGCCTTTATTTTCAGGGCCTATCACGCGCTGCCTCCGCTGACGCGCAAATCCGATGGGCTGCCGATCGGGGCGGTTTCGGGGTTCTGCAACATGCTGCAGAAATATGTCGAAGGGAACGCCGGGCCAGATGCGCCGACCCATGTGGCGGTGATTTTCGACAAAGGCTCGCACACGTTCCGCAATGATCTGTACGATCTCTACAAAGCCAACCGCGAGGCGATGCCCGAGGATCTGCGCCCGCAGATGCCCCTGACCCGCGAGGCGACGAAAGCGTTCAACATCGCCTGCAAGGAGCTTGAGGGCTATGAGGCCGACGACATCATCGCCACGCTGGCCGTTCAGGCGCGTGAGGCCGGGGGTCGTGTGACCATCGTCAGTTCCGACAAGGATCTGATGCAACTGGTCGGCGACGGCGTGGAAATGCTGGATGCGATGAAGAACAAGCGCATCGACCGGGACGGGGTGCTCGAGAAATTCGGCGTCGGGCCGGAACGGGTGGTCGATGTGCAGGCGCTGGCCGGGGATTCGGTGGATAACGTGCCGGGCGCGCCGGGGATCGGGATCAAGACGGCGGCGTTGTTGATCAATGAATATGGTGATCTGGAAACCCTGCTGGACCGCGCCGAAGAGATCAAGCAGCCCAAGCGCCGCCAGACCCTGATCGAAAAGCGCGACCAGATCGAATTGTCGAAGAAGCTGGTGCAACTGGATGAGCAGACGCCTCTGGATTTCACCTTGGACGATCTTGAGGTGAAAGACCCCGAGCCGGAGAAGTTGCTGGCGTTTCTGGCCGAGATGGAGTTCCGCACCCTCACCAAGCGCATCGCGGATAAGTTGGGGGCTGAGGCTCCGGTGATTGCCGACGCGCCTGCGCCGGTCGAAGAAGTTGAAGCCGAGGTTATCCCGTTTGATGCCTCGAAATACGAATGCGTGCGCGATGCCGGGGCGCTGCAAAAATGGATCGATCAGGCCTATGAGCGCGGCTGGGTTGCGGTGGACACCGAGACCACCGGGTTGAATGAGATGATCGCCGATCTGGTCGGCATTTCGCTGTGCATTGAGCCGGGCGAGGCTTGTTACATCCCGTTGATCCACCGGCAAAGCGCGACCGATGATCTGTTTGGCTCGGACGCGCTGGCCGAGGGACAGATGCCGCTGGATGAGGCTCTAACCCTGCTGAAACCGGTATTCGAAGACCCGTCGATCTTGAAAATCGGGCAGAATATGAAGTATGATGCCAAGATTTTCGCGCGCTACGGCATCGACGTGGCCCCCATCGATGACACGATGCTGATGTCTTACGCGATGCATGGCGGTGAGCATGGGCATGGCATGGACACGCTGTCCGAACGGTATCTGAGCCACACGCCGATCCCGATCAAACCGCTGCTGGGTTCGGGCAAATCGGCGATTACCTTCGACAAGGTGCCGATTGAAGAGGCTACGGCCTATGCCGCCGAGGATGCCGATATCACCCTGCGGCTGTGGAAGCTGTTCAAGCCGCAACTGCATCAGGTGCAGGTGACGACGGTGTATGAAACCCTCGAGCGCCCGCTGGTGCCGGTGCTGGCCGAGATGGAGATGCATGGCATCAAGGTTGACCGCGATGTTCTCTGCCGCATGTCCAACGCATTTGCCCAGAAAATGGCCGGGTTAGAGGCTGAAATCCACGAATTGGCCGGTGAGAATTTCAACGTCGGCTCACCCGCGCAGCTGGGTGAGATCCTGTTCGACAAAATGGGGCTGGAAGGCGGCAAGAAGGGGAAAACCGGGAAATACTCGACCGGGGCGGATGTGCTTGAGGATCTGGCGACCGAGCATGAATTGCCGCGCCGGGTGCTGGACTGGCGGCAACTGTCCAAGCTGAAATCGACCTACACGGATGCTTTGCAGACCCATATCAACCCCGATACCGGGCGGGTGCATACGTCTTATTCGATCACCGGGGCCAGCACGGGGCGTCTGGCCTCGACCGATCCGAACCTGCAGAATATCCCCGTGCGCACTGAAGAGGGGCGGCGCATTCGCGAGGCGTTTATTGCCGAGCCGGGCAATGTGCTGGTCAGCCTCGACTACAGCCAGATCGAACTACGGATATTGGCGCATATCGCCGGGATTGATGCGCTGAAACAGGCATTCTCGGATGGGTTGGACATTCACGCCATGACCGCGTCTGAGATGTTTGACGTGCCGCTGGACGAGATGACGCCGGATATCCGCCGTCAGGCCAAGGCGATCAACTTTGGTGTGATCTATGGTATCTCGGGCTTTGGTCTGGCGCGCAACCTGCGCATCCCCCGGGCCGAGGCGCAGGGGTTCATTGACCGGTATTTCGAGCGCTTCCCGGGCATTCGCCAGTACATGGACGATACGGTCGCCTTTGCCAAGGAACATGGCTACGTGCAGACCCTGTTCGGGCGGAAAATCCATACGCCCGAGATCAATGCCAAGGGGCCACATGCCGGGTTTTCGCGCCGGGCGGCGATCAACGCGCCGATTCAGGGGACGGCGGCGGATGTGATCCGGCGCGCGATGGTGCGGATGCCGGATGCGATCAACGGGCTGCCTGCCAGGATGCTGTTGCAGGTGCATGACGAATTGCTGTTTGAAGTGGCCGAAGATGCGGTGGATCAGGTGATCGGTGTGGCGCGCGACGTGATGGAGGGTGCATCGGACCCGGCCGTCAAGCTGGATGTGAAGCTGGAGGTGGATGCCGGGCAGGGGGCCAACTGGGCCGAAGCGCATTAAGGAAAGCGCTGCTCATCAGGCCCGGCGGGCCCTCTTCGCAGCGGGTCAGGCTTTGGGCCTGACCAGTCGGTCCACCAGCCGTTTCACTGCAGGCCCAAGAACCACAATGACCGCGAAGGCGATGGGCCAGCAGAACATCCACGAGGCCATCCAGTCCGAGACGGTGGTGGGCCCCAGCCCCACGGCCTTGACCGTCGCAATACCGGTTACGATGCAGGACATCAGCCCTGACATGATCAGGCAAAACACGACATGCGATAAGCGGGCGGCGGTCATGGGCATCATCCGTTCGTTGGCCTTGGCAACATGTGGGGTATTTTGGCCGCAAATGCCAGTGGTTGCTGTCAGGCTACCGCATCCAGTCCAGCGACTCCTCGGTCCGGCGCGTTGAAGGCGTGTATTCCGCGCTGACCCACCCAGCATAGCCGCTATTGTCCATCGCACTGAAAAGCCTGTCGAAATCCGTGTGTCCGCTGCCGGGTTCCGACCGACCCGGCGCGGCCCCGATCTGAGCGTGCACCACGCGGTCATGGTATTGATCCCAGACGGCCAACGCGTCGCCATGGATCATATCGGCGTGAAAGCTGTCATATTGCAGACCGATATTGCGGCGATCCACCTGGTCCAGAACCTCGGCTGCCAGCGCGTAGTCGTTCAGGAAGTAGTCCGGTTGGGACACCGGGTTCAGCGGCTCGATGGTGAACTGCTGGGTGGGCGCGATCTCGGCCGCCCATTGCAGGTTTTGCACGAAGCTGGCCATCGCCTGTGGCCCGGACGCATAGCCGGACATGATATGGATGATCTTCGGGCGCAGCGCGTCGGCATAGCGCAGAACCCTGCGGATATCGGATTGAAACCGCGCCTCGCCGCCGGGAATTGCCGCGTAACCGGGCTGCCCGCCGGTGTAGTTGGGCGGTGGGGCGTTGATCAGAACCAGTTCCAGCCCATTGGCCAACAGGGCGCGGCGGGTCTCTTTCGCGGCCAGATCATAGGGGAACAGAATCTCGACTGCCTTGAACCCGGCCTCGGCTGCAGCGGCAAAGCGATCCAGGTAGGGCAGCTCGGTAAAGAGCAGCGAGAGATTGGCGGCAAATCTGGGCATGAGCGGTCCAGGTGTTTGGTCCCCGGACCTTAGCGAGCGGGCGGTTTTCAGGAAAGGGACTGAAAACGACAGATTGTCGAAAATCGACCAGATCAAGGATCGGGTCTGAGGGACCATCCGCCCCAATGCGGCGAATCATTTCCGACGCCGCTTTGACAAAAAGGCCCGATCTTTATGGCTTACAGCCCTGACCCCGCGCGCGGGACCGCACTCTCTTTGCCCGCCGACCGCAATGCTGCGCTGTCCGGCAACGGGTTGGCGGTCGCGTCGATGCTGACATGGGCGGCAGGGTTTCCGGCGGCAGAGGTCCTGTTGCAAAGCTGGCCTCCGATTACGCTGTTTGCCGCGCGGATGGCGTTGGCTTTGGCCGTCATGGTTCCGATCTGGATCTGGCTTGACGGTCCGGCGCGGGTGCTGAACGCCCGCTGGGGCCGGGCGCTGTATGTCGGAGCGGTGGGGTTCGGCGGTGGCATGTTCCTGATCCTTCTGGCGCAAAAGCTGACCGATCCGGTGACGGTGGCGATCATCGCATCTTGCGCGCCTTTGGCCGCCACTTTGCTTGAAATGGCAACCGGCACGCGACGCCTGCGATGGAACTTTGCCCTCGGCGTGTTGGTCTCGATCATCGGTGGGATCATCGCCACCAGTGCGCTGGCTCCGGCTCAGCTGGGTTTGGGGGCGGCCTGCGCGGTTGTGTCCACGTTTCTGTTCTGCTGGGGCAGCATGGCCACAGCGCGCGACTTCCCTGACCTCAGCCAGATGGGCCGGTCGACGATCACTTTTGTCGGCGCGTTGATGATGGCGGCAGTGCTGCTGTTGGGGGCGTATCTGCTTGGGTTTGATCTGCGCCCCTCACTGCCCGTTGATTTTGCCCAAGGCGCGATGCTGGTGATTAATGCGCTGGTCTCAATGGGCATCAGCCAGGTGTTCTTCATTGCCGCTGTCGGCAAAATGGGCGTCGCGCTGACCTCGTTCCACATCAATGTCGCGCCCTTCTACGTCATGATCATCATGCTGGTGCTGGGCGAGGCATGGGACTGGACCCGCGCGCTGGGCGCGGGGATCGTTGCTTTGGCGGTGGTGGTCGCGCAGGACCGCAGGTTCCCGCGCCCGGCCTAAACGTCGGTCAGTGCCTCTGCCGCAATCAACGGGAAAAACTGCCCGCCGGACCAGACGCCGAACCACCCCTCGTGCTCGGTCCCGATGTCGACCAGCCGGTAAAAGCTTTTGCGGTCGATGCGCGCCTCAAGGTCGGCGCGGATCAATATATAGGGTGCGGGTTCTTCTGTTTCGGGATCGGTGACAATGCGGATGGGATGGTCCGGCCCGGCCACCGCCGTATCGCCCACATGTGTCGTGAATGTTAGCTCTTGCGCCGCGCCGTCGCCTGTTTGGTCAAAGTCCACGGCGACAAAGGGCGCATCCTCGACGGTGATTCCCACCTTCTCGACCGGGGTGACGAGGTAATATCTGTCGCCTTCTTTCTTAAGAATTGAGGAAAATAGCTTTACCAACTCGAACCGGTTGATCGGCGACCCTAAGTAACTCCAGGTACCATCCCGTGCGATCCGGATGTCCAGATCGCCGCAAAACGGAGGATTCCACAGGTGAACGGGCGGTAAACCCCTGGTTTTGGCCGCTTTGACTGATGCAGCCAGACCATCCGGCGAAGGTTTCACAGGTTTTTGTCCGCTCATTGCTTTTGCCATTTCCTCTTAGCGCGATACACTTCATTTATAATAGTCCACGGAAGGGAAAGTCATGACCGAACCTGCCGACCTCGTGTCCGAGATCGAAGCGCTGGAAACAAAACTGCAAGAGGCCAAGTCCTCGATCACTCGCCGCTTCATCGGGCAGGAACGGGTCGTGGAGCTGACCCTGACCGCGCTGTTGTGCGGTGGGCATGCGCTGTTGATCGGTTTGCCCGGTCTGGGCAAGACACGTTTGGTCGAGACGCTGTCGACCGTGATGGGGCTGCACGGCAATCGCATCCAGTTCACGCCGGACCTGATGCCCGCCGACATTCTGGGGTCCGAGGTTCTGGACACCGCCGATGATGGCACCCGTCATTTCCGCTTTATCTCGGGTCCGATCTTTTGCCAGTTGCTGATGGCGGATGAGATCAACCGCGCCAGCCCGCGCACCCAGTCGGCGCTGCTGCAGGCGATGCAGGAACGAACGGTGACAGTGGCGGGCGAGGATCGCTCGTTAGGTGTGCCCTTCCACGTTTTGGCCACGCAGAACCCGATTGAGCAAGAGGGCACCTATCCGCTGCCCGAGGCGCAACTGGACAGGTTCCTTGTTCAGATCGACGTCGAATACCCGGATCGCCAGACCGAGCGGGATATTCTGTTGGCGACAACAGGCGTCGAAGAGGACGCGGCGCATCAGATTTTCACCAAGGAAGAGTTGCTGGCCGCGCAGGTCCTGCTGCGTCGGATGCCGGTTGGGGACTCGGTCGTCGAATTGATCCTCGATCTGGTCCGCGCCTTCCGCCCTGATGAGCCCGGAGTCTCGGAACGTGTCGCCGAAACCGTCGCCTGGGGCCCCGGCCCGCGTGCGGCGCAGGCATTGATGATGACCGTGCGAGCGCGCGCGATGCTGCAAGGGCGGCTGTCCCCGAATGCCGAGGATGTGCTGGATATGGCCCGCCCGGTCCTGAGCCACCGTATGGCGCTGAACTTTGCGGCGCGGGCACGCGGCGACAGCTTGTCTGAACTGATCGAATCCACCGCCGCCGGTCTGATCCGGACCGAGGCCGCGGCGTGAATGCCGCGCTGACCCTTCGCGAAAGATCCGAGGCCGAGGCGTCCCGGCTGCCGCCCCTGTTGGCGCGTGCCGAACATCTGGCCGGGACCGTCCTGCTGGGTGACCACGGGCGGCGACGCTCGGGGTTGGGCGATGATTTCTGGCAGTACCGCCCGGCACAGATCGGTGACAGTCGGCGGATGATCGATCACAGGCGATCAGCGCGCGGTGATCAGCAATTTGTGCGCGAACGCGAATGGCAGATTGCGCAATCGGTGATGCTGTGGGTCGATCAGGGTGCCTCGATGCGCTTTGCGTCGAACAAAGAGTTGCCGACCAAGGCCGACCGGGCGCGTTTGCTGGGATTGGCAACCTCGATCCTATTGGTGCGCGGGGGCGAGCGTGTGGGCCTGACCGGAACCACCCTGCCACCCCGGCGTGGCAATGCGCAGATCATCCGGCTGGCGCAGGCGTGGTCCGAGGATGCCGAACCTGACTATGCCCCGCCCGAACATCGGGCGATGATCCCGCATGCGCGGGCTGTGTTCATATCCGATTTCCTCGGCCCGATGGATGAGGTCGAACTGGCCTTGACCAAAGCCGCCGACCGGGGCGTGCGGGGTGTGATCCTGCAGGTGTTGGACCCAACCGAAGAGAGCTTCCCCTATCGCGGCCGCACCATCTTTGAAAGTGTCGGCGGCACGACCCGGCACGAGACGCTGAAGGCCGGAGACCTGCGTGATCGATATCTGGACCGGTTGGCACAGCGTAAGGACGCGCTGACCCAATTGTGCCGCGCAACTGGCTGGCAACTGGGCCTGCACCACACCGGAGACAGCGCACAAGCGGCTCTGTTATGGCTCTATCGGGCGCTGGACGGGGGAATGCGATGACGGTTCTGGCGGGCATCGGCTTTACCGCCCCATGGGTGCTGCTGGGTCTGCTGACCCTGCCGATCCTGTGGCTGATCCTGCGCGCCGTGCCGCCCGCGCCGATCCGGCGTTTGTTCCCGGCGGTAACTTTGCTGCTGGGCTTGAAGGATGACGAGAGTGTCTCGGACCGCACCCCGTGGTGGCTGCTTATGCTGCGGATGCTGGCAGCGGCGGCGATCATCATCGGGCTGGCAGGGCCAGTTCTGAACCCGTCGCGCGATCAGACGGGCACCGGGCCGTTGTTGCTGGTGCTGGATGCCAGCTGGGCCGGGGCGACACGCTGGTCGGCGACGCTGGATCAGATCGATGCGCAACTGACCGAGGCCGGGCGTGCAGGGCGACCTGTCTCGATCCTGCGCCTGACCGAGCCGGAAACACCGGTGTTTCAGGCGGCTGAGGCGTGGCGGAACCGTTTGCCGGGGCTGGCACCGAACCCGTGGCAACCGACCGAGACGCAGATCGCACAGGTCTTTGCGGCGCTGGATCAGGTCGATGGCGGTTTTGACACCCATTGGTTCAGCGACCGGCTGAGCTATGAGGGTCACGCCGATTTAGTGTCTGATCTGCAATCCCGTGGCGAGGTCACGGTGTATCAGCCCAATTCCGGGGCGGTGGCGTTGTTGCCCGCGGCCTATCAGGATGGGGTGATCCAACTGACCGCGCTGCGGGCCGAACCCGGACCGGAACAGCGCGTTACCGTTCTGGCGCAGGGTCGCGACCCGGCGGGGACAGCGCGCGTTCTGCAATCCGCAGACATGACCTTTGAGAATGGCGCAACCGAGGCGCGGATCGAGCTGGCTTTGCCCTCTGAACTGCGCGCACGGATCACCCGGTTCGAGCTTCAGGGCCAGCGGTCCGCCGGGGCCGTCACCCTGACCGATGACAGCCTGCGTCGGCGCGAGGTCGCGCTGATTGCCGGATCGATCAACCGCGAAGGGTTGGAGTTGCTATCACCCTTGCACTACCTGACTCAGGTGCTGGTCCCCACAGCGGATTTTGTCGAAGGCGGGTTGCTTGAGGTTTTGCCTGCGAATCCGGATGTCATCGTTCTGTCGGATGTGGCCCAGATGTCAGCCATGGAAGAGGCTGATCTGACCGCATGGGTCGAACAGGGCGGGCTGCTGCTGCGCTTTGCCGGGCCGCGTATGGCGGCCAGCGATCTGGGCCGCGATGAGGAAGATACGCTGTTGCCGGTAAGGCTGCGCAGCGGCGGTCGCACCGTCGGCGGCGCGATGAGTTGGGGTGAGGCCAAGACGCTGGCCCCGTTCCCCGAAGACTCGCCCTTCTACGGGTTGCAAATCCCGGATGACGTGGTGGTTTCAACACAGGTCATGGCGCAACCAGACCCTAATCTGGCGGATCGGGTGATTGCGTCGCTGTCGGACGGAACACCACTGGTCACGCGCAAGGCGCTGGGTTTGGGGCAGGTCGTGCTGTTCCACGTGACGGCGGATGCGGAATGGTCCAGCCTGCCGTTGTCGGGCCTGTTCGTGGAAATGCTGGACCGTCTGGCTGTCGCCTCGGCGGCCAAATCCCGGCAAGTGGAACAGTTGCAAGGCACCACGTGGGAGCCGGTTCAGATCATGGACGGCTTTGGCGTGCTGTCCGACGCGGGCACATTGGCCGGTGTGGACGGGGTGGAACTTGTCTCGGGTCAGATCGGCCCCGACATTCGCCCGGGTCTATATGAAAGCGGCAAGCAGAAGCTGGCGCGCAACGTTCTGTCCGAGGAGTCGGTGCTGAGCCCGGTGGTCTGGCCCTCGGACGTGCCGATCCGGGGGCAGGAGGTCACGACCGAGACGCCGTTGGGCGGCCTGCTGCTCAGCCTTGCGCTGATCCTGTTGACCATCGACGTGATCGCCTCACTCGCGCTGTCGGGTCGGTTGGGTCTGGCCAAGGCGACCGCAGCGGCCCTTGCGGCCATGCTGCTGGTGCCCGAGGCACAGGCGCAAACGCCGGATGAGACAGATTTCGCCCTGGCCGCCACCCATGAATTGGTTCTGGCCCACGTCCTGACCGGGGATCCTCAGGTGGACGATATCGCGCAGGCGGGCCTGCGCGGGCTGGCGCAAACGCTGTTCTACCGCACATCCGTGGAACCGGCGGAACCCATCGGCGTGGATCTGGAACGCGATGAGCTTGCCTTTTTCCCGCTGCTCTATTGGCCGATCACGCCTGATCAGTCGCAGCCCTCAGCCGAGGCTTATGCCAAGCTGAACGCCTATCTGCGCTCGGGCGGGATGATCCTGTTCGACACGCGGGACGCCGATATCGCAGGGTTCGGGGCCTCAAGCCCCAATGGGCGCAAGCTGCAACAACTGGCCGGGCCGCTGAATATTCCCGCGTTAGAGCCGATTCCCCGAGACCATGTCCTGACGCGGACCTTCTATCTGCTGCAGGACTTCCCGGGCCGTTATTCAGGCACCGAGGTCTGGGTCGAAGCCGCGCCGTTGGATGCGGAACAGATCGAGGGGATGCCTTTCCGCAACCTCAACGACAATGTGACGCCGGTGGTGATCGGCGGCAATGACTGGGCCGGGGCCTGGGCCGTGGATCGCAACGGGCAGGCCCTGCTGCCGGTGGGTCGCGGCTATGCGGGTGAGCGGCAGCGCGAGCTGGCCAGCCGCTTTGGCGTCAATCTGGTGATGCATGTGCTGACCGGGAATTACAAATCCGATCAGGTGCATGTGCCTGCTCTGCTGGACAGGTTGGGACAATGACCGGAACCGTCATATTCGATCCGCTGATCCCATGGCCCGTTCTGGCCGTTGTCGCCGCGCTTGCGGTTGGCGGGGTGATTCTGGCTGTCTGGCGCGGCCTGTCCGGCTGGGCGCTGCGGGGCCTGGCGGCTTTGGTGTTGATCGCCGCGCTGGCTGGCCCCGTGTACCAGATCGAAGACCGCGCGCCGCTGACCGACATTGTCCTGATGATTGAGGATGAAAGCGCCAGTCAGACGCTTTCCGACCGCGCTGATCAGACTGCCGAGGCCGCCGAGGCGCTGGCCGCCGAGATCGAATCCCGTGACAACACCGAACTGCGCCGCATTCGCGTTGGCGACGGGGACGGTGATGAGGGCACGCAGGTCATGGCCGCCGTCAACGCCGCTTTGGCCGAGGAACCGCGCGCACGGATTGCGGGCGTTCTGGTCGTCTCGGACGGGATCGTGCACGATGTCGATCAGGCCCCGGATCTGCCTGCGCCCCTGCATCTGCTGCAAACCGGGCGCGAAAGCGACTGGGACCGCAGGCTGATCGTTCGCAATGCACCCGCCTTTGCCATTATCGGCGAGCCTGTGACCCTGACCCTGCGCGTCGAGGACAGCGGTGCCGCGCCGGGCGGAGCGCCCAACGCGCCGCTTCAGATCTCGGTCGACGGTGGCGAGGCGGAAGAGTTCCGTATCCCGATCGGTGTGGATGTAGAACTGCCGATCACGCTGCCCCATGGCGGGCGCAACGTGATCCAGTTCTCGGTCCCGCAGGCCGAAGGCGAATTGACCGACCGCAACAACACTGCGCTGATCCAGATGAACGGCGTGCGCGACCGGCTGCGCGTTCTGCTGGTTTCGGGCGAGCCGCATCCCGGTGGCCGTACATGGCGGAACCTTTTGAAATCAGACAGTTCCGTTGATCTGGTGCATTTCACCATTCTGCGCCCGCCGGAAAAGCAGGATGGCGTCCCGGTCGATGAACTGTCACTGATCGCCTTCCCGACGCGCGAGCTGTTTCTGGAAAAGATCAACGATTTCGATCTGATTATCTTTGACCGCTACAAACGTCGCGGCATCCTGCCCGCGATCTATCTGGATAACGTGACCGATTACATCAACGGCGGCGGTGCTGTGCTGATCGCGGCGGGTCCCGATTTCGCCAGTGCAGACAGTATCTTCCGCTCACCGCTTGCGCCCATCCTGCCCGCGCAACCCACGGCGCGGGTGATCGAGGAACGCTATGTGCCCATGGTCAGCGATCTGGGGCATCGGCATCCGGTGACCACCAATCTGGGCGATTCCGAGGATTGGGGCGCATGGCTGCGTCAGATCGATGTGAACCAGCGCTCGGGTCAGGTTCTGATGACCGGTCTGGACGAACGCCCGCTGCTGGTACTGGACCGCGTGGGCGAGGGGCGCGTGGCGATGCTGGCCTCGGACCATGCCTGGCTGTGGAGCAGGGGTTACGAGGGTGGCGGGCCGCAGCTAGAACTGCTGCGCCGGTTGGCCCATTGGATGATGAAAGAGCCCGAGCTTGAGGAAGAGGCGCTATGGGCCGAGGCCAATGGTCAATCCATGCGCATCATCCGTCAGACGCTTGAGGATGAGGTCGGGCCGGTCACAATCACCCGCCCCAATGGCGAGACGCTTGAGATCACGCTGGACGAGGTCACTCCGGGCCGGTTCGAAGCGCAGTATTTCGGGCCTGAGATCGGCCTCTACCGTTTGCAGGAAGGCGAGTTGATGGCGGTGATCGGCCTTGGCCCCGCTGCACCCAAGGAATTTGAACGCACCATCGCCACCGGCGATGTGCTTGATCCTGTGATCGCGGGGATGCGTGGCGGGGTGATCCGCTTGGAAGATGGCTTGCCTTCGATCCGCAACGTCCGGGCCGGGCGTCCTGCGGCGGGACGCGGCTGGATCGGTCTGACCCCGCGCGAGGCTTATGAGACCCGCGATGTCACGCAGGCCGGGTTGCTGCCGCCCTGGCTGGTTCTGTTGCTGGCGGGTGGGTTCCTGCTGGGTGGTTGGCTGCGCGAAGGCCGTCGTTAGTCTTCGCTGAAAATAACGCTGACCGATGAGTTCCCCGGCAGCCCCTCATAGCTGACAGACGCGCCGCCTTTGCCTTTGGCCGGCGGAAACAGCGGACCAAAAGAGCCGACTGAAACCATGTCGCCGGGCTCAAAGGTGATGCCTTTGGAGGTCAGCCAAATCACCGCATTGGCCGGATGCCCCAGCACTGCCTGCCCCGGCGCTTGCGCCAGTATTTCGCCATCTGCTGCGCTGAGCGTGACCGTCATGTCACTTAGCGCCGTTGTCATAGCCAATGGGTCCGTTACGGCGATTTCCGAGCCTAACACGCCCAGTTTCGGCCCCACACCAATGGCCGTAAGGGTCACAGGCGTGATCGGCTGCCCCTCGGCCAGTGTCAGATCGGGCAGTTCGATGAACGGACGAATGGCCGAGACGTTGCGGATGACCTCCTCGGGGGTTGTGGCCTGATTGATTGCGGGGTCGCCGACGACAAGGATCAGGTCGGCCTCGAATACGGGCCGGGCCCCCCAATTCACCGGAACCGTGGCCCCATCGTCCAGCATCATGTCCCGGTACAAAAGGCCCTGAACCGGTTCGGACGCCCCGAACCGTTCCTGCGCCGGTGCGCTGGTCAGGCCCGCCTTGTAGCCGATGACCGGGCCCAGATGCGGTTCCATGGCCTCGGCCAGCTTGGCCTGGGTACACAGCGCATCCTCCATCGTTCCATCCGGCGACAGGGCGGTTGTTGGGGTGTTGGCGAGATAATCGCGCACAAAGGCGTCGATCTGCGCGTCCGAGGCACATTCGGCAGACGCCGAAGAGGCCGCCATCACGACAGCCAGTGCAAGCCAAAACCGCATATCGATCTCCTTTCAGTCGATCCCAACTGAAACCCGGTCAGACGCGCCATGGGCGTCAACCACCACCAGCGCGGAAAACCCCGGCCCCGGGTTGGGTATTTCGAACTCGCGGTGCCGCTGTCCGGTCAAAACCGGAACCCCGTCGGCCAGCAGGGAAAACGGCCCGACCCCGCCGCGCAGTTTGACGGTCAAAGGGGCTCCGTCCGTCTCTAATACGGCATTATTTGGCGGGAAAATCACGTCAGGGGCGCTCGGGTCATCCTCAAATGCAGCCCCGCGCGGCTGAAACCGTTGCAGGGGTTGCGGCAATTCAGCGGCTCCGACAATCAGGGTGGATGGGGGAGGCGGGCGCAGCGGAACGGGGATGGGTTTCAGATGCCCAAACGCCTCGAACAGTAGGGGCGCGGCCAGTTCACCGCCAAACGCGCCGGGCACCGGCGTTCCGTCGGCGCGGCCCAGCCAGACGCCGATCACATGCTGGCCGTCAAAGCCAATGGCCCAGGCATCCCGATGCCCGTAGGATGTGCCGGTCTTGTAGGCCAACCCCTGCGCGGCGGCCCCCGGTGGCGGGGCGAGTCCAGCCAATACGTCGCTCACCTGCCACGCGGCGACGTCCGACAGGGCGCGGGCGGTTTCGGTCCGCTCGGCCAGTGCGTCATGATGCAGAACCGGCCCTTGTCCACCTGCCGCAAGCGTGGCGTAGAGTTGCACCAGATCGTGCAGGCTAAGCCCCACACCACCCAGCGAGATGGCAAGGCCCGGTGTCCCGCCGCCAAGTTGCGGATCACTTCCGGCCTGTTGCAGCGCGGCCATCACCCGCGCGGGACCAAGCGCGTCGGTCAGGCGCACCACCGGGATGTTCAGTGACAATTGCAGCGCGTCACGCATCCGGATGTCCCCCCGAAAGACACCATCGAAATTGCGCGGCGCATAGCGCCCGAACATCACCGGGCTGTCGCTGATCAGGGTTTCGGGATGGGCCAGCCCCTGATCGAAGGCCAGCCCATAGATCATGGGCTTCAGCGTGGAGCCCGGTGAGCGCAATGCGCGGGTCATGTCGACAAAGCCTTGCCGGTCGTCCTGATAGCCCGCCGATCCGACCGAGGCCAGAATCTCTCCGCTGCGGTGATCTGCCACGATCAGGGCACCGGAGATGCGCGGCCCCGCCTGATCGGCGGCCTGAGCCACCAGCGATTCCAGCCGGGCCTGCAACCCGGCGTCCAATGTCAAATCCAGCGCCTCGGTCTCGGGGTTTGCGCGCTGGGCCCGGTCGGTCAGATGAGGTGCGAGGCGCGGGAAGGCCTTCATCTGCGTGGGAACCGTTTCGGTCAGCGCGCTCAGCATCTGGGCGTCAGACAGCACCCCGTGCCGCTGCATCCGTCGCAAAACCCGGTCGCGCGCTGTTCGAGCGGTTTCGGCGGCACGGTCGGGTCGCCGCGTTTCCGGGGATTGGGGCAGGGCGACCAGCAACGCAGCTTGTGCAGGCGTCAGGCGAACCGGGTCTTTGCCGAACCAGGCGCGGGTGCCCGCCCGGATACCTTCCAGGTTGCCGCCATAGGGCGCATGGGTCAGATACAGGCCCAGAATCTGGTCTTTGCTCAGGCGTCGTTCCAGCGCCAAAGCGACCCTAACCTGGCGGATCTTGCCGCTCCAGCGCCCGGTGGGGCCGTCCTCGATCAGCCGCGCGACCTGCATGGTCAGGGTCGATCCGCCCGAAACAGTGCGCCCGTTCCACAGCGCCTGCCCCGCAGCGCGGATCATCGCCATTGGATCGACGCCGGAATGGGACCAGAACCGCTTATCCTCGTACCGGATCAGCATGTCGGTAAAGGCGGGATCGACCGGACCGGGGCGCAGCCGCCAGATCCCGTCTTCGACCGGGAAGGCGCGCAACAACGTGCCGTTCCGGTCTCGCATCTCGACCGAGGTTTCCGCCAGAACAGGGGGCAGGACGGTTGCATCCACCCACTCCGCCGCCCGGTCCCGCGCATAGGCAGTCAGGTAGAGTGCACTCGCCAGCACCATCAATATCGTGGTGCTTCTAGGCATCCTGACGCCCCACAGATTGATATGTCGGGCGACGGATCACCGAACCTCGATCTGCCCGGTTCCGGTCCGGGCGCGGTTTTGCGGGCGGTACATATCCTCGACCGAGGCCGCCGGGTGGTGGAACGTGCCCGGCGTGACCGCGCGGGCCACATAGGCCAGCGTCACGGTCTCACCGCCCGACAGATCAACCGCGGCCAGAAACCGGTCCGAGCGGAACTCGGTATGCGTCGCCTCGGACAGGTCCAACCAGTCCAGCGCGCGCACATCGCCCGAACGCAGCAGGTTCGGATTGTCGATCTCGATCCCCGCAGCCAGAGGGTCATCCACCATCAGCCGCGCGCCACCGCGCTCAAAGGGCGTGACTGTTAGAACCGTGACAAACCGGTCGCCGATGGCGAAGTTGGCCGGGTCCAGCGGCTCACCGTCCATCGAGTAATAGCTGCGCTCGATCGCATAGCCGGTGCCACCGGCCTCGGGCGGTGCGGTCGGGATGCCGGTGACAGTCAACGTGATGTCGGTTGGGTTTGCATCGGTGGCGGTGATGTTCAGCTCTTCCGTCAATCCGCTTTCCAGCACCTGAACGAAGGGGCCAGAGACCGGCGCGCCGTTCACCATCAACCGCGACCCGGATGGGTCCGAGACCAGCGCGTGGGCTGCCAGCAAAGACCACGATGCCTCCTGCGTCGACAGATACCCGCGACCGGCGCTGACGCGCTGGATCAGGGCGTCGCGGTCCACGGCCTGACTGCCCGCACCCACGGCCAGTGTCAGCAGACCGGCGGCGTCGCGCAGATCGGTGCCGTAATCTGCACGCCACAGGTATTTCTCTTGCGCGGGGCGGCGTTGCAGCATTTGGGCGGCACGGGCGAACATGGCGTCAGCGCGGGTCTGATCCCCATAAGAGGCCAGCGCCGCCCCCAATTGAGCCGCAGCCAGCGGAGTGTCGAACGCGTCGCCCTTGGCGTCTGCGTAGTATCGCAGATCGCCCATCGAGGCCGCCCCTTCGCGCGCCAGCACCATCAGGGCATAGGCAATGTCCTGACCCCCCTTGTCGAAGTCGGGCGCATAGTTGATGCGGTTGCGCAGGTTGTCCATGGCTTGGGCAAAGGCGCGGTCGGACACCGGGTGCCCCTGCGCACGGGCGCGCGACAGGAAGTCGGTGACATATGCGTCCAGCCAGAAATCCCCGCTGCCCGCGCGCCACAGGCCAAAGGCGCCGTTCGGGGCCTGCCGGGTCAGGATGCTGCGGATCGAGTCGGTGATGCGCTGATCCACCGCCGGGCCATCCCCCAGCCCCGAGGCTTGCGCGACCGATGACAGATAGAGCAGGGGCAGCGCCTTGCTGGTGATCTGTTCGGTGCAGCCATAGGGGTAGCGGTTCAGTTGGTCCAGCAAGCCGGGCGTGTCGAATTTCGCCAGCGCTCCGGCGGACAGGATGGCCTTGGCCGAACCGGGCTGGAACCCGTCAAACACATCCTGTGTAAGCAGGAAACTATCGCCTTCGCCCAGCGAAAACCGCCGTGTTTGAGCCACAGCAGGGTCATTTGCACGGATAGGCAATCTCAGGGTCTGCGATAGATCGCGGCCATCCGGAGTGGTGATCGCAACGCTGATTTCAGGATCGCCAACCGCAAGAGCGCTGACCGGGATCTCGAACGTGGTTTTGCCGCCGTCTTCCAGCACGAAACTGCTGGGCGCTGAGCCTAGTTGCAGCGTGGATGAGGATGTCAGCCCCAGTGCCATTTCCCCGCTTGGCCCGTCGGCATGGACGATTTCCAACAGCATTCGGCTTTGATCGCCGGGGGCTAGAAAGCGTGGCAGGCTGGCGGTGACGACCACCGGGTCGCGGACGATCATTTCGGCCTCGGCCTGACCGACGGCAGCGTTTGACCACGCCACAGCCATCAGGCGCACGGTTCCGTTGAAGGCGGGCAGGGGGATGTCAATCTCGACCTCGCCATTTGCATCGACCTGAACCGGTCCGCTGAAAACGGCCATCAGGTCCTGCGTTGGTGGCGGAGATTGTCGGCGTGTGCCAGCGTTGTCACCGCCCGAGCGGATCGTTCCCATCGCACCGTTCATGCCATCGATCAGACGCCCATAGACATCGCGCAGGTCCACGCCCAGACGACGCTGGCCAAAGAAATATCCCTGCGGGTCCGGGGTTTCGAATCCGGTCAGGTTGAGGATGCCCACATCCACAGCCGCCAAGGTCAGCCAGACCGGGTCGCCTTCGCGCGCATTTTCGACCCTGATACGGGCTTTTTGTGTTTCCCGCGGCGCGGTCACCTGGGGCACGTCGATGGCCACATCCAGCATGCGCCCCACCGGTTCGACCGTCGCATGGGCCACACCCATGGCCCGCGCCGGGTTCTGGCCTGCGGCGACGTCCATCGGGCGGATCACCGTGGCGGTGACATAGGCGCCCGCGCCCCAGTCTTCGGTGATTTCGATGGGGATCACGGATTCGCCTTCGGGCACCTCGACCATCTGGCGGTGGATCAGGCGGTTCGATAGCACTTCGATCTGTGCCATACCGGCCATACGTGGGACGATCCGCAATTGCGCGGTGTCGCCGGGGCGATAGCTGTCGCGGTCCAGCGACATCTCCAACCGGTCGGGCGAGGTGGATGCATCTGCCGCCTGATACCAACCTGCCGAGAACTCAACCGCCGTCTCGGCGTAAGCGCCATCAAGGCGTTGAACGACCAGTTCATACTGCCCCCAATCTACGGGCTGCGTCAGGGTCAGCGGGTCTGTGGTCGTTTCGACCTCACCCGTGGCAATGCGGGTGCGGCGGGTGGTCGGCTCCCAATTCCAGTCGCCGTATAGCTGGTACCACTGATAGCGGGTTTCCACCTTGTTCAGCGTCCAGCGCAGGCGCATGGGTTCCGGGGTCAGGTCGGGCGACAGGCCGACGATCTGAAAGGCGGCCTCGGTCCCCTCGGGGATCACATCGTCGAACAAGGGCCGGACACCGATCATCGCTTGCGCAGATCTGACTGGGGCTGTCAGCCGACGCTCCACCGGACGACCTGATCCATCGGACAGACGGGCGATGACAACCGCTTCGACCGGAGCGCCATCGGTCTCTAACACAGGGATTTCCACGGCAATTGTGGCTTGCCCGGCGGCATCCGTGCGGGCGTCACCGAAATAAGTGCTTTTGGTCGAGGTTTCGGCGTCGTACCGGCCAAAGCGATAGGTTTCATAGCCGGGAACGGTGTCCGCAGGGCGGGCGATGACCTGACCGTCGATGCCCAGATCCGACCCCGGCGCGCCGAACAGATAACGCGCGTCGATCTGCAAGGGCGGCGTGTCGCCGGGGCGCAGCGGGGCGTCCGGCAGGGTCAGGTCAAAGTCGATGCGTTCGGGCAGGAAATCCTCGATCAGAACGGTTTGGCGGGCCAGCGCTGCGCCCTTGGGATCGGACTTGATTTCGATCTTCCACGCCCCGCGCGGCACATCGGCCGCGACGGGCAAAGCAAAGACATGCCCCCCGGCGACCCCACCATCCGAGATTGCGCGGCGGTACTCCACCCCATCCGGGCGCGAAAGAATGGCCGTCAGCGGCAGGCCGTCAATCGCCTGCGCTGTGCTATCGCGCGTCAACGCGGTGACATGGATCACCTCGCCCGCGCGATAGGCCCCCCGGTCGGTGGTCAGGAACACATCCACCGGCCCGGCAGGCGCGCGCCCTTCGACCCCGCGATCCGAAAGGTCAAAGGCCGGGTCGGTCAGAGATAGAAAGCTGAAATCTGTATCCCCGTCGGATACCATCACCAAAGCAGGCGCGCTTGCGCCCGTGCCGCGAGTCAAACCGGGTTCAAACCGCACGTAGCCACTGTCATCGGTCTGCGCCTGGGCAATCACGGCATTGGCGTTGGACACCAGCGAGACGTCGATCCCCGCCCGAGGCGCGGCATCATGAAGCCCACGCACGGTCACATGCAGACCGTCAGTGCCCAAAGCCGTGCTGATCCCCAGATCGGTCAGGACAAACCATTGCGTCGCACCCGGATCGTCATAGGGATCGACGCCCGGAACACGCGCCGTCAGCGCGTAGATGCCTGCGGGCTGCTCGGCAATCGCCTCGGCCATCGGCAGACGGGCGGTCATGGTTTGGTTCAACTCGTTCGAAATATCAGCTGTGCCGGTCCAGATATCCTCGGCGATCTCTTCCGAGAACGTCTCTTCCTGCCAATCGCTTAGCGGGCGGCCAAAGAAATCCTGCTGCACCGCGCGGATCAGGTTGCGGTCACTGACACGCCGCAGGGTCAGGTCCAGAGATGCGGTATTTACCGTTTCGACCGGCAGGGCGGCATCCGCCGATTTCGGCAGCACATAGCTGCGTCCGGGAAAGCGGACCGACGGCGCGCGATCCCGCACGTAATGCGTCAATTCCACCGTGCGGTTCAAAGCCTCGCCCGATGCGGCTGGAAGCCCCTCACGCAAGCTCAGACGATAGCGTTGGCCGTGCGCCACGCCATCAACGCAGAGGTTTTTGCCTTCAACCTGCACCACCAACCCCTCGGTGCTGCGCTGCACATAGGGGTCATAATCGACCCCGGCCTTGACCAGCGGTTCCGAGAACTCAACACAGATACGCGGCGCGGCGGCGTTGCTTTCAACGGTGCTGTCGATGACGCGGAAGCCATATTTCCCGATTGCCTCATCCAACGCGGCCAGCACATCCGCACGCGGCTGAACCTGTTCCGCCAGACGCAGGGCAGACACCATGTCCCGCCCGCGATCCGCCGCTTCCAGCGCGTCCGCCAGGATCATCAAAGCCGCGATCTGAGTCCCCGGCGCATCCGAACGTAGATACCCGTTGACGGCTGCGTTCAGGGCACGTTCTCGCAACTCACGCCCTTCGCGATAGCCATTGGGGTCCAGGCCCAGCAACAGCCTTGCATATTCCGCCCACAATTCTGGCGCGTCGCTCAGGGTCACAGCCGCCCCGGTCCAGAGCATTGCCAACCTGTCGGTATCCGCGTTCCGCGCCGCATCCAGCAAAGTCTGCAGATCACGATCCCCGGCATTGTGCAAAAACCCAAGGTCGCGCGCCTGCTGCGCTGCGCTGTTGAGGTCTTTCTGGCGGATGAAGGTCAACGCATCTGCGCGCGTTTTCGCCAGTGTTAGGGTCTGTTCCGACGTCGACACCTTCTGCGCCGACACTGCGCCCTGATAGGGCTCCTGCCGGTTCACGCCGCTTTTGGGAAAACAGGCATCGGATCGGGTGTTGTAGGTGAACGCTGTGCATTGCTGATTGGCCGAGCACGCCCGAATGCAGGATTGCAGATCCGTGTCGAACAGCGCGTCCAGATCCGAGCCATAAAAATCCGCATCCCGCGTGGTGATATAGCGGAATTCCGGCACCGTTGTCTGGGCCACTGACGCCATGGGCAGGATCAGCAAAGAAAAGATGTAAGCAATTGAAATAAAAACAAAGCGGTGCATCGGGGCCTCCTATTCCCCATCAATCTCGCATGCGGCCCGCGGGTCACGCAACGGCTTAAACACTTTTTCATCGGTTGGTCGGATGCTGGCTGCGGATCAGACCGGAATTGAACATCATGAGCCTTGCGCAGAAACTGGCACAGGAACGGCGCGCGCGTCTCGCGGCCGAGCGGATGCTGGAAATGAAACAGGCCGAGCTTTACGCGGCCAATCGCAAACTGGGTCGCCACGCCATGGCCCTGACCAAGCGCATCGGTGAGACTCAGGCCGAGGTTGAGACGGTCCGGGATGAAAACGAAAAGGTCAAATCCGATCTGACAGTGGCGCATGCCAAGGTCGAGGTTGCAGAACGCCGCCTGTGGCATTCGATCCAGACGATTCAGGACGGGTTCGCATTTTTTGACGGTGACAGCCGCCTGATCAGCGCCAACACCGCTTATCTGAGCGTATTTGAGGGGTTGGACGAGGTCGCGCCGGGTATCTCATATACAAGGATTCTCGACCTGCTGACGACCGAGGGGATCGTGGATATCGGCGATGAGAAAGCCGCCGAATGGCGCACCCGGATGCAGGATCGATGGGCATTGGCCAATCCGCCGTCCGAAGTAATTCAATTGTGGAACGGCGAATATATCCGCCTGATCGATCAACGCGGCAATGGCGGCGATGTGGTCAGCCTGGCGCTGAACATCACCGCCTCGGTCCGGCACGAAGCTGAATTGCAGGCCGCCCGCGACCGGGCCGAGGCCGCCAACCGCGCCAAGTCGGCTTTTCTTGCGAATATGAGCCATGAGATCCGCACACCGATGAACGGCATCGTCGGCATGACCGAGTTGCTGTCCGAAACCCCGATGGACGAGGAACAACGCCTTTACGTCAACACCATCCGCAACTCGGGCGAGGCGCTGTTGGTTATCATCAATGACGTGCTGGATTATTCGAAGATCGAAGCCGACAAGCTGATCCTGCATCCCGAACAGTTCGATCTGGAACGCTGCATTCTGGAAGTGGCGATGCTGTTGCAGCCCAGCGTGCGGGACAAGGGACTGACGCTGCTGGTGGATTACGACCTGTTCCTGCCAACGCTGTTTGTGGGCGATCCGGGTCGGGTGCGGCAGGTGCTGACCAACTTGGTGGGCAACGCCGTCAAATTCACCAGTGACGGTCACGTCCTGATCCGGGTTACCGGCGTACCGCATCCGGACACGCAGGAATGCGACATCCATATCGCGATCGAAGACACCGGCATCGGAATCGCGCCGGACAAGATCAGTCACATCTTTGGCGAGTTCAACCAGGTCGAGGATGAGCGTAATCGCCAATTCGAAGGCACCGGGCTGGGTCTTGCGATCACCAAGCGCCTGATCACCATGATGGGCGGCACAGTCTGGGTCGAAAGCGAGGTGGGGCAGGGCTCTTGCTTTGGGTTCCGGGTGTCGCTGCCCACCGCCGAAGGTCCTCAGCCCGCGCCGCCTGATCTGGATGGTCGCCTGAAACATGTGATGGTGGTCGAAGATATGGCCGTGAACCGCGCCATCCTTGCCAAGCAACTCGGCCGCCTTGGCGCAGACGTCACGATGTGCGCCTCGGGGGGTGAGGCTTTGGCAAAGCTGGATGCAACCGTCGATCTGGTCCTGTGTGACCACGACCTGCCGGATATGGACGGGCTGGAACTTGCGACAACTGTGAAAGATCGCGGCTGGTCAGAGCTGCCGGTGGTGATCATGTCGGCAAATCCGGGCGTCATCTACGCCGATCCCGCCCGGCACCTGATCGAAGGCGTTCTGCAAAAGCCAATCCCGCGATCCGAGCTTTATAGCCGCCTCATGGCGCTGGGCAACGCCGCGTTGAAACCCGACCCCCCGGAAGTGGCCGAAGCTGGCTCTGCGCAGAAACCAGAACGCCAAAGGCGGATGCGCGTCCTTGCGGCCGAGGACAATCGCACCAACCAACTGATCCTGAAGAAGATGGTGAAAGACCTGAACATCGATCTTCAGTTTGCAGGCAATGGGCTAGAGGCGGTTGAAACCTATCAGGAATTCGCCCCTGACCTGATTTTCATGGACATTTCCATGCCTAAAATGGACGGCAAGCAGGCGACCGCCGAAATCCGGCGGCATGAGATTGAAACGGGCGGCCATGTCCCCATTGTTGCCCTGACCGCGCATGCCATGGCGGGTGACGATCAGGGCATCCTGTCCGCCGGGCTTGATCACTACCTGACCAAACCGCTGCACAAGAAGCTGATCCACCAGATGATTCTGGATCACCGCCCGGATGAAGCCCAACCGGTCTCGGACAGCCCGGCACCGACAGGCTAGCGCCGCTCGCCCCACACACGCCACGCTTCAAACCGCGCAACCGGATCCCCTTCATCTGGCCAAAAATATCTCGGGGAGCGCGAGGGGCAGCGCCCCTCGCTCCGCCATCAACAACCAGGACCACAGGCCGGTTTCATGCGTAAGGTTCAAGCCTGATAAGGGCGCAGGAAAACCGGCTTGTTTTCCTCAGACAGTTCCGGGCGGTATTCATACCCGCCGCTGTCGAAATCGAGCAGCCCTTTGGGATCGGTCAACCGATGCTGAATGATATAGCGCGCCATCGCGCCGCGCGCTTTCTTGGCAAAGAAGCTGACGATCTTGGGTGTGCCGCCCTTGTCTTCCATGAACACGGGCGTGATCACGCGCAGTTTCAGTGCCTTCAGGTCGACTGCACCGAAATATTCCTGACTTGCGCAGTTCACCAGAACATCGCCACCAATCTCTTCGGCCTGCGCGTTCAGAGATTTGCTCAACTGGTCGCGCCAGTATTCATACAGGTTCTTGCCGCGGCGGGTTTTCAGTTTGCTGCCCATCTCCAACCGATAGGGCTGAATCGCGTCCAGCGGGCGCAGCACGCCGTAAAGACCCGACAGAATGCGCAGATGATCCTGCGCCCAGGCCATCTCATCCGCGTCCAGCGAGGCTGCCTCGAGCCCCTGATAGGTATCCCCGGCAAAGGCCAGCGCGGCGGGGCGGGTGGTGTCAGCCTCAGGCGCGTCGGCAAAGGCGCGATAGCGGTCGCGGTTCAGGCGGGCCAGATCGTCGCTCAGGTCCATCAGCTTTTTCAGATCGCCCAGCGTCAGGTTGCGGGCGGTTTTTGACAGGCGGATCGCGTCGTCCTGAAAATCGGGTGCTGTGACCTCAATATCCCGCTCTGCCCAGTCCAGCCGTTTGGCCGGGGAAATCACTACCAGCATATCCGCCCTCGTTCCTTGCCTGATGCCGGGTATTTAGCCCGCATCCCGCAGCACGTCCAGAAAGGCCGCGCCAAACCTTTCGTGACGGCGGTCGCCCAGAACCTGTTCGAGCGCGCGCGGATCGTCGGGGCGCAGCTGCGCCACCTTGGCCAATAGCGAGGCGGAGCAGGTCAGCGGTTTGTCGATCCCGTCCGGGCCACGCGACAGCTGAGATTGCACCTCGAGCAAACGGTCATAAATCTCGCCCTGATCGCGGCCTGCCAGCTTGCGGCGCGCGGGGTGAAGGGCCTCGACCGCGCCCGCAATCACCTCCAGAAACGTATCGCCGTAGCGTTCCAGCTTCTTCGCGCCGACCCCGCCGATCCGGGCCATGTCGTCCAGCGTCGCGGGGCGGGTCTCGGCCATTTCGATCAGGGTGCGGTCAGGGAAAATGACATAAGCCGGAACCCGTGCGGATTCCGCCAGCGCGCGGCGCTTGGCCTTGAGCGCGGACAGCAGCGGCGCGTCTTCCTCGGACACCATCGCCTTGACCGCTGGCCGCCGGGTGGCCTTGCGGATCGTGTCTTTGCGCAGGTTGATCTGCGTCTCGCCTTTCAGGATCGGTTTGGCGGCCTCGGTCATGCGCAGCGCGCCGTGGCGGTCGGGATCGGGGCGGACCAGATCGTGACCCATCATCTGCCGGAAAATCGCCTGCCATTGGGGCCGTGACCAATCCTTGCCGATGCCGTAAGTGGACAGGTTGTCGTGACGGCGGGCGCGGATCTTGTCGGTCTCATTGCCCAGCAGAATGTCGATCAGATGGCCCGCGCCGAACCATTCCTCGGTCCGCAGGATGGCGGACAAGGCCATACGGACAGGGGTGGTGCCGTCAAACACGTCCGGAGGAGTATCGCACAGGTCGCATTTACTACAGGGGTCGATCTGCTCGCCGAAATAGCCCAGCAGGGTCTGACGGCGGCAAACCAGCGCCTCGGCCAGCCCTAGCAGGGCATTCAGCCGCGCATGATCGGCCATGCGCCGTTCAGGTGGGGCCAGTCCTTCGTCGATCTGGGATCGGCGCAGGCGGATATCATCCGGCCCAAACAGGGTTAGGGTCTCGGCGGGGCCACCGTCGCGACCGGCGCGGCCGATTTCCTGATAATAAGCCTCGATGGACTTGGGCAGGTCCGCGTGGGCGACCCAACGGATATCGGGTTTGTCGATGCCCATACCGAAAGCCACGGTGGCAACCACGATCAGCCCATCTTCGCGGGCGAAACGGGTTTCGACGATGCGGCGGTCCTCGGCCTCCATCCCGCCGTGGTAATGGCAGGCCGAGTGGCCCTCGGCGCGCAGGGCCTGCGCCAGCACCTCGGTCTTGTTGCGCGTGCCGCAATAGACGATGCCGGACTGACCCTTGCGGGCAGCGGCAAAGTCGAGGACCTGCTTGCGTGGCCCGTCCTTGGCGGCAAAGGCCAGATGGATGTTGGGTCGGTCGAACCCGCGCAGGAACTTGCGCGGCGCGGTGCCGTCGAACAGTTTCTCGACAATCTCGTCCTGCGTTTCCGCATCCGCCGTGGCGGTGAAGGCGGCCAGCGGCACGTTCAGCGCGCGCCGTAGCTCTCCGATCCGCAAATAATCAGGGCGGAAATCGTGGCCCCATTGGCTGACGCAATGCGCCTCGTCCACGGCGATCAGGCTGACGTTGATCCGGCGCAGCATCCCCAGTGCCGACACGGCAGACAGACGTTCGGGGGCCATATAGAGCAGCTTCAGCCGCCCGGCCTCCAATGCGTCCCACACGGCATCGGTTTCTTCCTGTGTATTGCCGGAGGTCAGCGCCCCGGCCTCAACGCCCGCCTCTTGCAAGCCGCGCACCTGATCGCGCATCAGGGCGATGAGAGGCGAGATTACCACCGTGACCCCGTAGCGCAGCAGGGCAGGCAGTTGGAAACATAAGGATTTACCGCCCCCCGTGGGCATGATCGCCAGCACGTTTTCGCCAGCGGTCACGGCATCGACAATCTCTTCCTGCCCGGGGCGGAAGGCGTCGAATCCAAAGACATCTCGCAGCAAAGGCGCGGAGTCGAACATCTGCGGGGGTGCCCTGTTTTAAGGTTTATCTGCTCTTAAGACAGGACAATCACATACTAAGATTCGGTGAACAAGAGGGATCAGTGTCAGCTTAAAGCTCTGAACAGTTCCGGCAGAATATAACTTCTAAGCGAAATGATGACGATAAGCACCACCAATGGTGTCAAATCAATACCGCCCAAGTCCGGCATTACGCGGCGAATTGGGCGATAAATCGGTTCGAGAATGCGGTTCAGGCCATACCAGATCTGAGCGACGAACTGCTGATGCAGGTTCAGAACTTGAAAGTTGATCAGCCAACTCATGATGACATGAACGATAACGAACCAGTATGCGATGCTCAGAACCAAATCTAACGGGCCAAAGATTGCCATCATGTTCGAATACTCCTCGTTCGTTGCCTGAGACCTAAGATCCTCTGCCGCAAAGAGCAAGCCTGCGCCAACTGAAAGCTTGCGAATTGGGACAAAGCCCCGTCTTATGAAGTCAAAGAAGAACAGGGGCAGTCATGGCAGAGATTTCCAAGCGCAAGCGCATCTGGGGATGGTGGTTTTTCGACTGGGCCAGTCAGCCCTATCACACCTTGCTGGTGACATTTGTGTTCGGCCCCTATTTCGCAGGGGTCGCCGCCGGGTATTACGCCAATACCGGGCTTGGTGCCGAGGCCGCCGCCGCGCAGGCGCAGACGGTCTGGGCAAACTGCCTGACCATCACCGGTCTGATCATCGCGTTCGGGGCGCCCTTGCTGGGCGCAATGGCGGATGTGTCGGGGCGGCGCATCCCCTGGATATTTGCCTTTTCGGTGATGTATGCGGTGGGCTCGGCTGCGCTGTGGTACACGCTGCCCGATGGCTCGAATATGTGGCTGATGCTGTCGGCTTTTGGTCTGGGCTTTGTAGGGGCGGAATATGCGCTGATCTTCATCAACTCGCAGTTGCCCGATCTGGGGAATGACGATGAGGTGGGCGAGATTTCCGGCTCGGGCTTTGCGTTCGGCTATTTCGGCGGTCTGATCTCGCTCGCGATCATGCTGGCGCTGTTTGTGGAACAGCCCAATGGCAAGACCCTGATCGGAATGGAGCCATTGTTCGGGCTGGACGCCGCCGCGCGCGAGGGCACGCGTTTTGTCGGTCCGTTCACCGCCGGGTGGTTCGTTCTGTTCATGGTGCCCTATTTCCTGTGGGTGCGCGATGATCCGCAAACCGAAAAGAAGGGCAGCGTCGGAGAGGCGTTGCGCCTTTTAGGCAAGTCGATCGCCGCCTTGCGTCATCGGGGCAGTCTGGCGGCTTATCTGGGTTCGTCCATGTTCTACCGCGACGCGCTGAACGGGCTTTACAGCTTTGGCGGCGTTTACGCGCGGCTGGTGCTGGAATGGGACCTGATCAAGATCGGCGTGTTCGGGATCGTCAGCGTTCTGGCCTCGGCCATCTTTGCTTGGATCGGCGGCAAGATGGATCGGAAATACGGCCCTAAACCGGTGATTTTGACCGCGATCTGGGTGCTGATCTTTGTCTGCGCCACCGTGGTGATGATGGACCGGACGCAGATTTATGGCATCAGCCTGCCCGAAGGGTCCAACCTGCCGGATCTGGTGTTCTTTGGCTGCGGCGTTCTGATCGGCGGCATGGGGGGGATTCTGCAATCGGCCAGCCGCTCGATGATGGTGCGCCACACGGATCCCGCCACCCCGGTTGAAAGCTTTGGGCTTTATGGACTGTCGGGTCGCGCCACAGCCTTTGCCGCGCCGCTGCTGATCGGGATTGCCACAACCGTGACTGGCAGCGCGCGACTGGGGGTGTCACCCATCGTCCTGTTGTTTATTCTGGGGCTGTTCCTAATGCGCTGGGTGAAACCGGAAGGGGATCAGAGCAGATGATTTTACGACGTTTTTTGATAGTTTTGGCCGCGCTTACCCTGGCAAGTACAGCAACGGCCGAGCCTTTGGCCAAACAGTTATTTGGCGCGCAGAGGGCCAGTTCACAGCAAAAACCGGCCGCTTTCGGCAGTTATTCGCGCGGCTGCGCTGCCGGTTCAGTGCAGTTGCCGGAAACCGGGCCCACATGGCAGGCGATGCGGCTGTCGCGGAACCGAAACTGGGGCCATCCAGAGGCAATCGACTACGTGCAGGACCTCAGCCGTTTTGCCGCCAAACAACCGGGGTGGAACGGCCTTTATATCGGGGATATCAGCCAGCCGAGGGGCGGGCCGATGACCTCGGGCCATCGCTCGCATCAACTTGGGTTGGACATCGATATCTGGATGCTGCCCGGCGGTGATATGCGCCTTAGCCGCACTGCGCGCGAGAACCTTTCTTCCATCTCCCTACGCCGCTCTGGCGGGGCCTTTGTGAACGGCAACTGGACCCCTCAGCACCACGCGATCCTGCGTGAAGCTGCCAAAGACAAACGCGTGGCGCGGATCTTTGTCTTTCCCGGTGCCAAGGTTCAGATGTGCAACAACGAGACAGGCAACCGCGCCTATCTGCGCAAGATCAGGCCGTGGTGGGGGCATCACTATCACTTCCACGTCCGTCTGAAATGCCCGCGCGGATCGCGTGGTTGCGTCAATCAGGATCCGCCGCCCCGGGGCGACGGGTGCGCTCAGGCGCAGGAATGGGTGAACAACATCCTCAACCCTCCGCCACCCGACCCGAACGCCCCAGCCCCCAAGAAACGCCGGGAGTATGTTCTGGCTGATTTACCCCAGCAATGCGCCGCCGTTTTGTCGTCCAACTGATAGCAGCGGCGGCTATTGCGGGATCGGTCGGGGCCGTTGAGGTCAAAACCGCCACGCAACTTGGCAGCTATGTCTGGAGGCATAACGCCGAATGGTTCGGCGGGTTTTCGGCCATCCATATGTCGGAAAACGGCACTCACATCACGGTGCTCAGCGACCGGGCAACGCTGGTCACGGCCCGCATCGCCCGTGACGGGGATCAGATCACCGACATCCGAATTCTGGGCCAATGGCCTGTTCTGTCCAGCGCGGGCCGCATCATGCTGGGCTATGCGGGGGATTCCGAAGGCATCGCAATGGCGCCGGATGGCGGGTTCTATATTTCGTTCGAAGGCGTGCATCGCGTGGCCTATTACCCGGCGCCGGGAACAAGGGCCCAGGTCTTGCCCCGGCCCAAGGCGTTTGACGGTCTGGATCGCAACGGCTCGTTCGAAGGGCTGGCAATCGACGATCAGGGTCGCCTTTATACCCTGACCGAGAAAAGCCGCACGGCGCAGGGGGACATCCCTGTCTATCGCTGGAATGGGCGCGCGTGGTCTACGCCCTTTGTCCTGCTGCAACGCGGGGATTTCCGGCCTGTGGCTGGCGATTTCGGCCCGGATGGGCGGTTTTATGTGTTGGAACGCACCGCTTCCATAACCGGCTTTCGGTCGCGCCTGCGGCGGTGGGATGTCTCTGATGACACGCCAAAGGCCGAAGAAACCCTGATTGAGACAGGCAAAGGCGCGCATGACAACCTCGAAGGGCTGTCGGTCTGGCGCGATGAACAGGGCCGATTGCGCGCCACCATGATCTCGGATGACAACTTTCTGGCGCTGCAACGGACCGAGTTGGTGGAATACCTGCTGCCCGATTGACAGGCCGCAGGCAAAGGTCTAAACGCACGGCTTGCCTTGGGATGAGCCCTTGGCCAAGTCGCCGCTACCTTGTCAAAACGGGCATCAAAATATGCAACGCAGCTTTATTCCCGGCATTCTTGCCATGGCCGCCATTGTCGTGGCCTCGAACATCCTGGTCCAGTTCCTGATCCTTGACGGGCTGTTGACCTGGGGCGCCTTCACCTATCCGCTGGCCTTTCTGGTCACTGACATCATGAACCGCGTCTATGGCGTGGGCCCGGCCCGCAAGGTCGTGTTTGCCGGGTTTGTCACCGGTATCATCTGCTCGCTGATCGGCAGCCAGATCGTGCTGCAAGGGGACGGCTTCACCTATACCGCCGTACCGCTGCGGATCGCAGTCGCGTCGGGTACCGCCTTCCTGATCGCACAGCTGACCGATGTGACCATCTTCAATGCGATGCGCGGCGGTCGCTGGTGGCGCGCGCCGCTAGTCTCAACCCTTGTGGGCTCGGCTTTGGACACTGCGATCTTCTTTACCCTCGCCTTCTCGGCCTCGGTTACGGTCTTCGGTGCTGGCGCAGACGCAGCCATCAGCTGGGCGTGGGAGCCTGTGCCCTTCATGCTGTCCGGCCCGATGGCCCCCCTGTGGGTCACACTGGCCTTTGCCGATTGGCTGGTGAAACTGTCCCTGGCGCTGATCGCGCTGATTCCGTTCAAGGTGATTGTTTCCCGCCTGACTGCGCAGCCCGCGTAAAAAACGTTTGGAGAATGGCACAACTTGTGCCACCATCCTTTTCAACCGCAACAGATAGAAAAGGAGGTGATCCAGTGTCGAGAAAGAGATTGGAGAGAGGTGTCGGAACAACCGGGGGGATCGCCTGCTAGGGCAGCCCTTGGCGGAGCGCTCGCTCCGGCTGGTCGATTGATCTAACCGACCCGACCTCCTGAACTTTCGAAGGGCCGTCCCGCCGGGGCGGCCCTTTCTGTTTCTGTGCGGTCCCTGTAAGGTCCGCCTCATGTTGCGCATCACCGACGAGATCACCCTGCAGGACTGGGAAATGACGGAAAGCTTCGTGCGGTCCTCTGGCCCCGGCGGGCAGAACGTCAACAAGGTGTCCACCGCCGTCGAGTTGCGGTTCGAAGCCGCGCGCTCGCCTTCACTGCCCGACCCGGTGAAGAACAGGCTGAAACGGCTGGCCGGGCGGCGCTGGACCAAGGATGGCGCGATCATCATCCAATGCGAAGAAACCCGATCTCAGGCCCGCAACCGCGAACTTGCCCGCGCCCGACTGGCCGAACTGATCGCCCGCGCGCTGGTCAAACCCAAACGGCGGGTCGCGACGAAACCGACCTATGGGTCGGTCAAACGGCGGTTGGCAGCGAAAAAGGCGCGTGGTGACGTCAAGGCGCTGCGTGGCAAAGTGTCGGAAGAATGATCTGGCATCTTTGCGATGCGTTGCTACTCTGCCCCTGACAGGCAGGAGGGCAACATCATGAGGCTGGACGGAAAAACCGCAATCGTGACCGGCGCGGCGTCCGGGTTCGGGGCAGGGATCGCACAGAAGTTTCTGGCCGAAGGGGCCCGTGTGATGATCGCCGATATAAACGGCGACGCAGCGCAGGACATGGCCGCGCAACTTGGACCAAACGCCTTGGCGCAGCAGGTGGATGTGGGTGACCGTGTCTCGGTCCAGGCCATGGCCGATGCAGCCTATGCCACATACGAACATCTCGACATTCTGGTCAACAATGCGGGCGTCACGCATCTGCCCACACCGCTGGAAGATGTCAGCGAGGATGACTTTGAACGCGTCTTCAATGTGAACATGAAATCCGTCTACCTGACCGCCCGCGCCTTTGTCCCCGCGATGAAGGCCCGCGGCGCGGGGGCTATCCTCAACGTCGCCTCCACAGCAGGCCTGTCGCCGCGCCCTAACCTGAACTGGTATAACGCCTCCAAGGGCTGGATGATCACCGCAACCAAGACCATGGCCGTTGAACTCGCCCCCTCTGGTGTGCGGGTGAACGCGATCTGCCCGGTGGCGGGTGAAACCCCGCTATTGAAATCCTTCATGGGCGAAGACACGCCCGAGATTCGCGCCAAGTTTCTCTCAACAATCCCGCTCGGCCGCTTCTCGACCCCCGAGGACATGGCCAACGCCGCTCTGTTCTTGTGCTCGGACGAAGCCAGCATGATCACCGGAACCGCATTGGAGGTCGACGGTGGCCGTTGCATCTGATCCGCTCTTCATCTGGCTAAAAATATCCCCGCCGGAGGCAGCGCGCCTGCGCGCTTCCCGGCCCCAACCTCGACAAAATCAATGACCCCTGGACCCAGAAACCTGATCACCGATGTCCCTGGCCTGCGGGTCGGCAACGCGCAGGATGGCACGCTGAAATCCGGCACAACCGTCCTGACGGCGGATGCGGCCTTCACAGCTTCGGTCCATGTGATGGGCGGCGCGCCGGGAACGCGCGAAACCGATCTGCTTGCGCCGGACAAATCGGTTACACGGGTTGATGCGATTGCGCTGTCCGGTGGTTCGGCCTTCGGGCTGGATGCGTGTTCGGGCGTCTCCGATGCGCTGCGGGCGCAGGGCCGGGGGTTTCCGGTCGGGGACACTGTGGTTCCGATCGTGCCGGGCGCGATCCTGTTCGATCTGCTGAATGGCGGCGACAAGGAGTGGGAGGAAAACCCCTATCGCGCATTGGGGCGCAGCGCGTTCGAAAACGCCAGCGAAGACTTCGCGCTGGGTACGGCGGGCGCAGGCACGGGTGCTCTGGCGGCGATGCACAAGGGCGGGCTGGGCTCCGCCTCGCTGGTGCTGGAAAGCGGTATCACCGTTGGCGCGCTGGTTGCGGCCAACCCGCTGGGCAGCGTCACCACACCGGGTGAGCGTCATTTCTGGGCGGCGCCGTTTGAAATCGGGGATGAATACGGCGGTTTAGGCCCTGATCCCAATGCCGGTCTGGGCCGTCCGCCCCCCAGTCGCAAGGCACAGGCGATGCGCGGCGATCCCGAGAAAACAAACACCACGATCGCGATTGTCGCCACCGATGCCGCTTTGTCGAAACCTCAGTGCCAGCGCGTTGCCGTGGCGGCCCATGACGGCATCGCCCGCGCTGTGCTGCCGGCGCATACGCCGGGCGACGGGGATCTGGTCTTTGGGGTCGGCACCGGGGCAAGGACACTGTCCTCTGACGCCGAGCTTGGGATGATCGGCCACGCGGCTTCGATCTGCCTTGCACGTGCCATTGCGCGCGCGGTTTATCTGGCGACCCCGGCACAAGGCGATCTGTTGCCCTGTTGGTCCGTGTTACATGACTTAAGTTAAGGACAGCCTCTATGTCGCAGTGGCAGAGTGTCGTCACGCGGCAATCTGCCGGTTGACTCTTTTTTGTACCGACGGTCCATTCGGTGCAGCCAATTTCGTATCGGAGCTAAGACAATGAATCGTATCCTCGCTACCGCAATTGTCGGCCTGCTGGCCCTGCCAGCGTATGCAGAAGGTGATGCCGAGGCCGGCAAGAAAGCCTTCAACAAGTGTAAATCCTGCCACCTGATCGCTGACCCTGCCGGCGAAGTGATCGTGAAAGGCGGCAAGACCGGACCCAACCTCTACGGCGTCGCAGGCCGGACCGCTGGCACCTATGAAGGGTTCAAATATGGCGACAGCATCGTCGCCGCCGGTGAAAACGGGCTGGTCTGGGACGAGGAAACCTTTGTCGCCTATTCGCAGGACCCCAAGGCGTTCCTGAAAGACTATCTGGATGACACCGCGGCCAAGTCGAAAATGACCTTCAAGCTGAAATCCGGGGCCGAGGACGTTTTTGCCTATATCGTCAGCGTCTCTGGCGAATAAATTCACACGTTCATAACGGGTGACATGACGAAAGGCCGCAGCCCCTGCGGCCTTTCGTGCGCTTGATAACTGGCCTTAACGTTGCCAGTTTGACCTCACGTGGCGAAACAACACTCCGACGGGGCCGCGACGCCAAGCCGATCCGGCCTTAGCTTTTCTTTTTACTTCCCCCGTCCTACGGATCGGCAGCAGGAGACGACCGATGGGAATCATGATCCCGGCCTGGGTTGATGGCGAACTGACCCCAGTAGACAAGCTGGAGGCACATCAGAAAGGCCTCAGGCACAAGGCGGTGTCGGTTTTCGTTATTCGCGGGACCGAGATTTTGCTGCAGCGGCGCGCGCTGGGCAAATATCACACGCCCGGCCTGTGGGCGAATACCTGCTGCACCCATCCCGACTGGGGCGAAAACGCCTCGACGTGTGCCGTGCGCCGCTTGCGGGAAGAGCTTGGGATCACCGGTCTTTACCCGGAATACCGCCACCGGCTGGAATATCACGCCGATGTCGGCAACGACATGGTCGAGCATGAGGTGGTGGATGTCTTTCTGGCCCATGTGCGCGGCCCGCTGAAGATCGAGCCGAACCCGGACGAGGTGATGGAGATCCGCTGGATCGACTATCACGACCTGCTGGCCGAGGTGCAGCGCCACCCGGACCGGTTCACGCCCTGGCTGAAGATCTATCTGCACAACCATGCCGACACGATTTTTGGCCCCGACCTGATCATTTCCGCAAAATCCTGAGGCGCAGGGCATATCCTTGTCTTGCATGGCTGCTGCAAGCGGCCTAAATCAACGCGTCATGGCCAAGCAGAAGACCGACCCGAATTACAAAGTGATCGCCGAAAACCGGCGCGCCCGCTTCGATTACGCAATCGAAGAGGATATCGAGTGCGGCATCGTGCTGGAAGGCTCCGAGGTCAAATCCCTGCGGGCCGGTGGTTCGAACATTGCCGAAAGCTATGCCTCGGTCGATGATGGAGAGCTGTGGCTGATCAACAGCTACATTGCACCGTATGAGCAGGCCAAGGTGTTCAAACACGAAGAACGCCGCCGCCGCAAACTGCTGGTCTCACGCAAGGAGTTGTCCAACCTGTGGAATGCGACCCAGCGCAAGGGTATGACGCTGGTGCCGCTGGTTCTGTATTTTAACCATAAGGGCCGGGCCAAGCTGAAGATCGGCATCGCCAAGGGTAAAAAGCTGCACGACAAGCGAGAAACGCAGGCCAAGCGCGACTGGTCACGGCAAAAGCAGCGTTTGATGAAAGATCACAGCTAGGGTGGGTGACACCCCGACCACTGCAAAGCCTTGGTCTGAAAGCCTAAATCAGTTGGACGTCGGGTCTCTCATACCGATCCTAAGGTTCAGCGACGACCGCGCCCAGGGGGACTGGACGCCATCCGTTTCGCTGATAACATCCGAGCGCACCTGATCAAACATCTGATCAAGCGACAGGCCCGAGGTCCTGATCCCGCGCGCAATCGCTGCTGTATAAGGGCTGTTGGTTCCGGTCCCATCAAGTGCAACGTCACCGGGGCCTGTGGCATAGGCGATCAGGTTGTTCGTGCGTGCGGTCATACGCGCCAGCCCGTCGCCCACATCCAGAACCACATCCGATTGGCTGCTGAACGGATTGTCGCGGCAGGCGTCAAGGATCATAACGCTTACAGCCTGTGGCGAGTGAAAGCGATCCAAAACCCATTCTGCCGGGACAGCTTCGCCCGCTATGTCAGCCTCGGACTGAATGTTCACACCCAGCGGAAGAAGATAGTTGAAACCATCACTGCGCACCCCGTGTCCCGCGAAATAGAATACGGCCAACGCCTCGGACCCCGCCGCGCGTACTTTGCTGGAAAAGGTTTCGACTTCGCGCATCATCTCTGCGCGGTTCGCATCTGTCAGCGTTGTGACCGAGAAACCGGCGTCGCGCAGTTCATCGCTCATCAATTGCGCGTCGTTCACGGGGTTGTCGAGCGCCGGGACATTTGTGTATCCGGCATTCCCAATCACCAAAGCAAACCGTTCATGCGCCGCTGACGGCCCTGCTAACAGGGCGGTCACGATATAAAATGCTGCAAAAATACGCGTCAATTCGGCCTCCAGGTTTTATGGGTAAACGTCATTCAGGTTTTGCTTCACCGGTATCGCCCGAAGCACAAGGATAGAGCCGCAGAAACCAACCGCCACCCTTGCTCATCCCATTAAAATGCCATCGCTGCCTGTACCGCGCGTTGCCAGCGGGCATAGGCGGCGTCGCGGGCTTCTTGCGCCATCTCCGGTTCAAAGCGTTTGTCCAGTTGCCATGTCTCGGCAAATCCGGCTTGATCGGGGTAAACGCCGGCTCTCATCCCGGCCAGCCACGCCGCGCCCAGAGCGGTTGTTTCCTGCATCACCGGGCGATCCACCGGCGCGCCCAGACAGTTTGACAGCCCTTGCATGGTCCAGTCCGATGCGCTCATCCCGCCATCGACGCGCAGGATCACATCGGCCTCGGCGCCCCAGTCGCCTTGCATGGCGTGCCACAGATCGCGAGTTTGAAAGGCGATGCTGTCCAGTGTGGCGCGGGCAATTTCGGCACGGCCCGAGTTGCGGGTCAGTCCGAACATCGCGCCCCGGCAGTCGGGTTTCCAATAGGGCGCGCCCAGCCCGGTGAAGGCAGGTACCAGCACTACATGCTGGGTCGGATCGGCCTGCGCTGCCAGATCGCCGCTTTGTGGGGCGGCATCTATGATTTTCAGCGCGTCCCGCAACCACTGCACCGCAGCCCCCGCGATGAAGATTGACCCTTCCAGCGCATAGGTCCTCTGCCCGTCCAATTGATAGCCAATGGTTGTCAGCAGGCGGTTTTTCGACGCGACAGGCTGCGTGCCGGTATTCAGCAGCGCGAAACATCCCGTTCCATAGGTCGATTTCATCATGCCGGGCTGGAAACAGGCCTGCCCGATGGTGGCGGCCTGCTGATCCCCAGCAACGCCCAGGATCGGGATATTGCCGCCCAGCAGCGACGTGCTGCCGAAATCCGCCGCGCAATCCAGCACTTGCGGCAGCATCGCCAACGGCACATCCAGAAGCTCGCAAATTTCTGCACTCCACGCGCCCTTGTGGATGTCGAACAAAAGGGTGCGGGCGGCGTTTGTGGCGTCGGTCACGTGGCTGCGCCCTTCGGTCAGACGCCAGATCAGAAAGCTGTCGATGGTGCCGAACAGCAGATCTCCGGCGTCGGCCCGCGCGCGCGCGCCATCGACGGTGTCCAGCAGCCATTTGACCTTGGTGCCCGAGAAATAGGGATCCAGCAGCAGGCCGGTCTGGGCGGTCACGTCATCCTCGCACCCAGCCTGTTTGTAGCGGGCGCAGATCTCGGCGGTGCGACGGTCTTGCCAGACGATGGCGTTGTGGGTCGCCTTACCGGTGGTCTTGTCCCAGACCACGGTGGTTTCGCGCTGGTTGGTGATGCCGATCCCGGCGATCTGGTCGGCTGAGACCTTGCTGGTCTCCATCACCTCGCGGCAGACGGTCAGGACGCTGTCCCAAATATCCTCGACATCATGCTCGACCCAGCCTTCTTGCGGGAAATGCTGTGGAAATTCACGCTGCGCCGTTCCGACACGGTTCATCTGCTCATCGAACAATATCGCGCGTGAGGACGTGGTGCCCTGATCGATTGCCAAAATATAGGTCATGCCTGCGCGCCTCTCCCAAACTGTTTTGCGGGACTTTAGCGCAAACAATGACGCTCGGGCCAGAGCGTTCAGACGGGAATATTGTCGATCAGGCGGATTCCATTCAACCAGGCGGCAGCCAGCAGCCGGGCGGGGCGATCCGGATGGGGCAGGGGTTCAAGCGTTTCGGCGCAATGCAGCTTGAGGTACTCGACCTGCGAAAACCCCGCGGCCAGCAGATCGGCCTGCGCCTGTTGCACCAGCGGATCAAACTCTGCGCCGGTTTTGACCGCCGCCGCCACGTCCCTCATAGCCCTGTTCAGATGCGCGGCCACCTCAAGCGCCTCGGGCGACAGGCGTAAGTTGCGCGAGGACATAGCCAGCCCCGAAGGCTCGCGCACCGTAGGGCAGCCGATCACTTCGATTGGGATGTCCAGATCGCGCGCCATGCGGCGTACGACCAGCAATTGCTGATAATCTTTTTCCCCGAAATACGCCCGATCTGCCTGCGTTTGCAGGAACAGCTTGGAGACCACGGTGGCCACCCCGTCAAAGTGGCCGGGGCGGAATTCGCCCTCAAGCACGTCGGTCAGGCCGGTGACCGAGACATTGGTGGCAAAGCCCTGCGGATAGATCTCGTCGGGCTCGGGCACATAGATTGCATCGACGCCGTAGGGGACCAGCTTTTCCGCGTCCTCAAGTTCGGTGCGCGGGTAATTGGCCAGATCCTCGGGGTTGTTGAACTGTTTGGGGTTCACAAAGATGGTGACGATCACCCGGTCGGTGCCCGCCCGCGCGGCCTCGGCCAGAGACAGGTGGCCCTGATGCAGCGCGCCCATGGTGGGCACAACGCCGATGGTTTCACCCTTGCGGTGCCATTCGCTGGTCAGCGCGCGCAGGTCGGCCAGACGGCGCAGGATCGGTGCGGTCATGATTTGGGGCCTTTGGCGGGGGCCTGATCGGCAAAGACATGCTCGGCTGCCGGGAAGCTGCGCGCGCGGACCTCGGCGGCGTATTCGGCGATTGCAGCCTCGGCCAGTGGACCCAGTTCGGCATAGCGTTTGACGAATTTCGGTTTGAACGCTGCGAAAAAGCCCACCATGTCGTCCACCACCAGAATCTGCCCGTCACACCCGGCAGATGCACCGATGCCGATGGTCGGGATCGCGACCTCGGCCGTGATCTGATCAGCCAGACCTTGAGGCACCTTCTCTAACACGACGGAAAATGCGCCCGCGGTCGCCACCGCATGGGCATCGGCCAAAACGGCCTGTGCCTGTTCGTCGCGGCCCTGCACCTTGTAGCCACCCAGCGTGTTGATCGACTGCGGCGTCAGGCCGATATGCGCCATCACCGGGATACCGCGCTTGACCAGAAAGCGGATGGTCTCGGCCATTTCAACGCCGCCTTCCAGCTTGACCGCACCCGCGCCGGTTTCGGCCATCAGGCGGGCGGCGTTGCGGAACGCTTGCGCCGGGCTTTCCTCGTAGCTGCCAAAGGGCATGTCGATGACCATCATCGCGCTGTTCAAGCCGCGCGCGACGGCCTGACCGTGCAGGATCATCATCTCCATCGTCACGCCAAGGGTCGATTCCAGCCCGTGCAGCACCATGCCGACACTGTCACCGACCAGAACAAAGTCGCAATGGGCGTCCATCAGCCGGGCCATCGGCGTGGTATAGGCGGTCAGGCTGACCAGGGGCTCGCCGCCTTTTCGGGCGCGAATATCCTGGGCGTTCGGGGCTTTCTTGCGGGCGGTGGCGCTCATGCTCGCTCCTCGCGGGGTTCATGTTGCAGCGCGGCATAACAGATCAGGCAGGTCCATAGAAACCCCGGTTGCGCGAACATTTCCTTGAATGACCCAAGGTTTAAAGGAACACTGGCCCAGGAATAACCCGCACAAACGCGGTTACGTTGACTTCAACGGGGAGAGATTTTCATGACAAAGCAGGTGTTTCGAACCTTTGGCTCGGTGCTTGCGCTGAGCGCCGGATTGCTGGCAACGGGCGCGATGGCCAAGTCCGACATTACGATTGCGATGCAGTTGGAACCGCCGCATCTGGATCCAACCAGTGCTGCCGCGCAGGCAATCGATTCGGTGGTTTACACCAATATCTTCGAAGGGCTGACCCGGTTCATGGGCGACGGCTCGGTCGTGCCGGGGCTGGCGGAAAGCTGGGAAATCTCGGATGACGGCACCGTCTATACGTTCAAGCTGCGTGAGGGTGTGACCTTCCATGACGGCAGCACGATGGACGCCGAGGACGTCAAGTTCAGTCTGGACCGCGCCAATGCCGAAGACAGCGCCAACGCGCAGAAAGCGCTGTTTGCCGGGATCGAAAGCGTCGAGGCGGTGGACCCGCTGACCGTCAAGGTCACCCTGTCCGAGCCGAACGGCAATTTCCTGTTCAACATGGCCTGGGGCGATGCGGTGATTGTCGCATCCGAAAGCATCGACGACATCAAGACCAACCCCGTCGGCACCGGAGCCTTTACCTTTGGCGAATGGGTGCAGGGCGACAGCATCACGCTGAACCGCAATCCTGACTATTGGGGCGATCAGCCCGCGTTAGAAACTGCTACGTTCAAGTTCATCTCTGACCCCACTGCCGCCTTTGCCGCCATGATGGCCGAGGATGTGGATGTGTTCGACAATTTCCCCGCGCCCGAGAATCTGCCTCAGTTCGAGGCTGATCCGCGCTTTCAGGTCCTTGTCGGCTCGACCGAGGGGGAAACGATCCTGTCCACCAACAACAAGCAGGCCCCGTTTGACGATATTCTTGTCCGGCAGGCGCTGGCCCATGCAATTGACCGTCAGGCGATCATCGACGGGGCGATGTTTGGCTATGGCACGCCCATCGGTACTCATTTCGCGCCGCATCACCCGGCCTATGTCGATCTGACGGGTCAGTCGGCCTATGACCCGGAAAAGGCCAAAGCGATGCTGGCCGAGGCCGGATATGCGGAGGGGTTCGAGACCACTTTGCACCTGCCGCCTCCGTCATATGCCCGTCGGGGTGGAGAGATCATCGCAGCACAACTGGCCGAGGTTGGGATTACCGCCGAGATCATCAATGTCGAATGGGCGCAATGGCTGGAATCGGTGTTCAAAGGCAAGGATTTCGGCCTGACCATCGTCAGCCATACCGAGCCGATGGATATCGGTATCTATGCCCGGCCTGACTATTACTTCCAGTATGACAGCACCGATTTTCAGGCGCTGATGGATCTGCTGAACACCACAACCGACCCGGACGAACGCACCCGGTTGATGGGCGAAGCACAACGCCTGATCGCCAGCGACTATGTCAACGGATACCTGTTCCAACTGGCCAAGCTGGGCGTGGCCAAGGCTGGCGTGCAGGGGCTGTGGCAGAACGCGCCCACGGCGGCGATTGATCTGACGGCGATCAGTTGGGCCGAGTAAACCGGTGTTTCTGACTGGCAGGCTCATCGTATCGGCCTGCCAGACATATGACCTTAATACAGGCCGGAAATGCTCCGATACGCTCTAAAACGACTGATCTCTTTGATGATCAGCCTTGCTGTCGCCTCAGTGGTGATCTTTGCGGTGATCGAGGTCGCGCCGGGCGATCCGGCCTCGTTCATGCTGGGTGTGAACGCGCAAGAAGACACGCTGGCCGCGCTGCGAGCCGAGTTGGGCTTGGACGGGTCCAAAGTACAGCGGTATTTCAACTGGGTCGGTGGGATGCTGGTGGGGGATTTCGGCACCTCCTACACCTACCGCACGCCGGTCTCGCAGATGATTGCGGATCGGCTTTGGGTATCCCTGCCGCTGGCTTTGTATGCGCTGACCCTGTCGACCCTGATCGCCTTTCCGGCAGGCATCTACGCCGCCGCGCGCCGGGGCAAACCCGGCGATCTGACGGTGATGGGGGCAACGCAACTGGGCATCGCCGTACCGAATTTTTGGTTCGCGATGATGCTGGTGCTGATCTTCGCCATCAACCTACGCTGGTTCAATGCGGGCGGGTTTGCAGGCTGGGACAAAGGGTTCTGGACCGGTATGCATTCCCTGACCCTGCCCGCGATTGCCCTGGCCCTGCCGCAGGCGGCCATTCTGGCGCGTGTGATGCGGTCGTCCTTGCTGGACATTCTGGGCGAGGATTTCATGCGCACCGCACGCGCCAAAGGTCTGTCCCGCCGTCAGGCGCTGTGGCGACATGGGGTTCGAAATGCGCTGATCCCGGTGCTGACCATTATAGGGCTGCAATTCTCTTTCCTGCTGGCCGGGTCGATCATCATCGAACAGGTCTTCTACCTGCCCGGCCTCGGGCGGCTGGTGTTTCAGGCAATCTCGGCCCGTGACCTGATCGTGGTGGAATCGGTGGTCATGTTGCTGGTCTTCGCCGTCATCACCGTGAACTTTCTGGTCGATCTGGCCTATGCCGCCGTTGACCCAAGGCTAAGGAGCCGGACATGAGCCGCAACCTGTTCCTTGGCGCGGTGCTGTCCTCGCTGGTCCTGCTGGCGGCGTTGGTGTCTTTTGTCTGGACGCCGTATGATTTTGCGGCTCTGAACATTCCGCAGAAATTGCAGCCGCCAAGCACACAACACTGGTTCGGCACCGATCATTTCGGGCGCGACATGTTCTCGATGATTATGGTCGGTGCGCGGACGTCGATTGCGGTGGCACTGGTCGCCGTGGGGATTGGCATCGGCTTGGGCGTGCCGCTGGGTCTGACAGCGGCGGCGCGCAAAGGGTTGTGGCTGGATGAGGTCATTATGCGCGGCAATGATCTGGTCTTTGCCTTCCCCTCGCTCGTCATCGCCATCCTGATCACCGCCGTTTTCGGGGTCGGAGCCATCAATGCCATCATCGCCATCGGCATCTTCAACATCCCTGTCTTCGCGCGCATCACCCGAGGGGCCGCGCTGTCACTGTGGGAGCGCGAGTTCATTCTCGCCGCTCGTGTCTCGGGCAAGGGCGCGGCGCGGATATCGGTGGAGCATATCCTGCCCAATGTGGCCAATCTGCTGATCGTCCAAGGCACGATTCAGTTCAGCCTTGGCATTCTGGCAGAGGCGGGCTTGAGCTACGTTGGTCTTGGCGCGCAACCGCCCACGCCAAGCTGGGGTCGGATGCTGGCCGACGCGCAGACAATGGTCAGTTTCACCCCGCATTTGGCCCTGATTCCGGGTCTGGCGATCATCGTCACCGTGCTGGGGCTGAACCTGCTGGGCGATGGTCTGCGCGACTGGCTAGACCCCAGAATCCGGGTGGCGCGGGCATGAGTTTGTTACGGATCGAAAACCTGTCCCTTGGCATCCACGGGGTCGAGATTCTGAAACAGGTCAGCCTGATGATTGCGCCCGGTCAGATCGTGGCGGTGACCGGGGAAAGCGGCTCGGGCAAGTCGATGACGGCGCTGGCCGTGATGCAGTTGTTGCCAAACGGGGCGGACAGTGACGGTTCGATATTGCTGGACGGGCAAGAGATTCTGAACCGGCCCGAGGCTGAGATGTGTGCCCTGCGCGGCGCCTCGATCGGGATGGTGTTTCAGGAACCGATGACCGCGTTGAACCCGGTCAAGACCATTGGTGATCAGGTGATGGAGACCATTCTGATCCACAAAGCGATGCCCCCCGCGCAGGCGCGGGAGCGGGCAGAGGACGTGCTGACGCGCGTCGGCCTGCCACCGGATCGCTTCCCCTTGTCCCGATATCCGCACGAGCTGTCGGGCGGGCAACGTCAGCGCGTGGTCATCGCCATGGCCATAGCCCTGCGCCCCAAACTGCTGATTGCGGATGAGCCGACAACGGCGCTGGATGTGACCACTCAGGCCCAGATTCTGGAGCTGCTCAAGGGGTTGGTGACCGAATATGGTATGGGTCTGCTGATGATTACCCATGATCTGGCCGTTGTCGCCGATATGGCGGATCAGATCGTGGTCATGCGCCATGGCGCGGTGGTCGAAAGCGGTGCGACGGATCATCTGCTGCGCAATATGCAGCACCCGTATACGCGGATGCTGTTCGAGGCGTCGAACCATCAGGTGACACTGCCCGACGCCCAGCAGCCGCAGCCGCTGCTGGAGGTCACGCAGGTGATCCGCGACTATCGCCTGCCCCGCAAAGGCCTGTTCGACGCGCCGGGCCATACCCGCGCTGTGGATGGCGTCAGCTTCACCCTCAACCGGGGCGAGCGGCTGGGGCTGGTCGGAGAGTCCGGATGCGGGAAATCGACCCTAACACGGGCTATTTTGGGGTTGGAAGAGGTTCAATCCGGTGACATCCGGCTGGACGGTCAGCCGGTTTTTTCAGGCCACAAACCCAACCCGGCGGTGCGCCGCAAGATGCAGGTGGTGTTTCAGGACCCCTATGGCAGTTTCAACCCGCGCCACCGCGTTGCGCGGCTGATTACGGAACCTTTTCACCTGCTCGAAACCCCTCCCAAAGGGGCAGAGCGGCAGGATCGGATTGCCGAAATGCTGACCGCCGTGGGGCTGCGTCCTGAGGACGCCGACAAGTACATCCACGAATTCTCGGGTGGGCAGCGGCAGCGGGTTGCCATCGCCCGTGCACTGATCATCCGCCCAGAACTGATCCTGTTTGATGAGGCGGTTTCGGCCTTGGACGTTTCGGTCCGGGCGCAGATTCTGGACCTGCTGGCCGAACTTTGCTCGGCCTATGATTTGACCTACCTGTTCATCAGTCACGACCTGAGCGTCGTGCGCACAATTACGGACAGGGTGATGGTCATGCAGGCCGGGAAGATCGTTGAACAGGGCGAGACCGAGCAGGTCTTCACCCACCCGCGCCATCCCTACACCCAAAAACTGATCTCGGCCGCGCCGCAATTGCCTGAGATCGGGAAGGGTGCCTCATGAGTTTTCCCGTATTAGAGCCGAAATAGGAGCTTCCGATGACCGACCCGATTTGGTTTGATCCCAGCCTCTGTCTGATCGGAGGCATATGGCAGTCGCCGGACGGGGGACAATCGCTGCCCTTGGTCAACCCGTCCGATGGATCGGAAATCTGCCGCATCGCGCGGAGCGGTGCCGCAGATATGGATGCGGCAGTCACGGCGGCCCGATCTGCATCGGACGGCGACTGGGGCCAAATGCCCGCGTTCGAGCGGGGGCGCATCCTGAGCCGCCTGGGGCGGTTGGTTCAGGAACGGGTCGAGGATATGGCTGCCTTGGAGGCGATGGATGTTGGTAAACCGCTGACTCAGGCGCGCGCGGATGCTGTCGCTCTGGCGCGGTATTGTGAGTTCTACGGTGGCGCGGCGGATAAGGTGATGGGCGAGACGATCCCGTATCTGGACGGCTATACGGTTTACACTCTGCGAGAATCGCATGGCGTGACCGGTCATATCGTGCCCTGGAACTATCCGATGCAAATCATAGGCCGCTCGGTCGGGGCGGCGCTGGCCATGGGCAATGCCTGTGTCCTGAAACCGGCGGAAGAGGCTTGCCTGACCGCGCTGGCCTTTGCCCATCTGGCGACCGAGGCCGGGCTGCCTGTCGGGGCGCTGAATGTCGTGCCCGGATTGGGGGCCGAGGCCGGGGCCGCGCTGTCCGGGCATCCGGGCGTCGATCATATCTCGTTCACCGGGTCGGTCGCGACGGGCGCTTTGGTGCAGCAGGCGGCGGGGCGGAATGTGATCCCCGTGACGCTGGAATTGGGCGGGAAATCCCCGCAACTGGTCTTTGACGACGCCGATCTGGATGCGGCTCTGCCGTTTCTGGTCAATGCAGGCATTCAGAACGCCGGGCAGACCTGTTCGGCCTCGTCCCGCATTTTGGTGCAGCGTGGCGTTTATGAGCAAGTCAGGGCACGGATGGCCGAAGCCTATGGCCAACTGACCGTGGGTCCGGCGATGGATGATCTGCGGGTGGGCCCCCTGATCTCGGACCGGCAAAAAACCATCGTCTCGGGTTTTCTGGCGAACGGGGGCGATCTGACCATCGCCGCGCAGGGGCAGATCACCGCAGCTGCGCCTGAGACCGGGGCCTATGTCCGACCAACCCTGTTCGCGGACGTGCCCGCCGATCACGTTTTGGCGCAGGATGAGATATTCGGCCCGGTTCAGGTTCTGATCCCGTTCGACACGGAAGATGAGGCTCTAACCATTGCCAACAGCACCGACTATGGCCTTGTCGCCAGCATCTGGACCCGCGATGGCGCGCGGCAGATGCGGTTGGCGAAACGCCTGCGCTCGGGTCAGGTGTTTATCAACAACTATGGGGCCGGGGGCGGCGTCGAATTGCCATTTGGTGGGGTCGGTAAATCCGGTCACGGTCGCGAAAAAGGGTTCGAGGCGCTCTATGGCTTTTCGCAACTCAAGACCGTTGCGGCCTATCACGGCTAGACGATTACCTCGATCGCCTTCTGCGCGCCAACCCCGAACACCCGCTTGTAGCGGTCGATCTGATCCGCCGGTCCCATCGCCTTTTCCGGGTTGTCCGACAATTTGACCGTCGGTCGCCCGTTGGCCGAGATCGCCTTGCACACCAGTGAAAACGGCGCAAGCGCGTCGCCCGGTACCAGACCGCGAAAGTCATTTGTCAGCAGAGTGCCCCAACCGAAAGAGATATTGGCGCGGTCCGCAAACTGGCTGTGCAATTCCTTGATCTTGTCCACGTCCAACCCGTCCGAGAAGATGATCCGCTTTTGCGTCGGATCCTCACCGCGGGATTTCCACCAGTCGATGGCCACTTCGGCCCCGGCAGCGGGATCGCCGCTATCGACCCGGATCCCGGTCCAGCCGGCCAGCCAATCGGGTGCGCGATCCAGAAACCCTTTGGTGCCGTAGGTGTCGGGCAGGATAATTCTCAGGTTGCCGTCATGCTCATCATGCCAGTCGCTGAGGACATCGTAGGGGGCCTGCGCCAATTCCTCATCCGTGTCGGCCAGCGCGGAATAAACCATGGGCAGTTCGTGGGCGTTGGTGCCAATGGCTTCAACCTCGCGCCGCATGGCGATCAGGCAGTTCGAGGTGCCGGTGAAGGACGATCCCAAGCCTTCGATCATCGCCTGAACGCACCAATCCTGCCACAGGAAGGAATGCCGCCGCCTTGTCCCGAAATCCGCAATCCCCAGCCCTTCGATCGAGCCAAGCTGCGCGATCTTCTCCCACAACCGCGTCATGGCCTGAGCGTAAAGCACCTGCAATTCAAACCGGCGCATCTGGTTCAGCACGGCGCGCGAGCGCAGTTCCATCAACACGGCCAAAGCGGGGATTTCCCACAGCATGACCTCATGCCATTTGCCTTCAAACGTCAGCTCGTACTGATCACCCTTCCGCTCAAGATGATAGGGCGGCAGGCGTGTGTTCTCGAACCACTCCATGAAATCCGACCGGAACATCTGCCGTTTGCCGTAAAACATATTGCCCCGCAGCCAGGTGCTTTCCCCCCGGCTGAGGCTGAGCGAACGGATGTGATCCAGCTGTTCCCGCAACTCTCCTTCATCGATCAAATTGGCCAAAGGCACGTGATTCGACCGGTTGATCAGTGAAAATTCGACATTTGTTTGAGGCTTATTTCGAAACACTGACTGGCACATCAGCAGTTTGTAGAAATCTGTGTCGATCAAAGACCGAACAATCGGGTCGATCTTCCATTTGTGGTTGTAGACACGGGTCGCGATATCGACCATGGGGAACTCCTGCGATTTCCGTTGTTAGATCAATCAGCACGGGGAATGGCAAGAGTCGCTGATCTGGTGACAATGCCCGCTTGACGTCACAAAGCGGGCATATTGTTTGGTCTTATCACCGATTAGTGAAGGTGTGGGATGGAAGAATAAGGCTGTTAGTGGTGTATGAGTCTTCGGTACGACTTTGATATTGTAAGGAAAGCACTGGACGAACAAACGCCTGACGCGCCGCCGACCTCTGGTCTGGACGGGGGTCAGGTGATTGCGCTGTTTCGGGATGTTAAGACGTCTGATGCGCTGCGCGGGGCGTCGCCCAAGATCCGCAAGATGTTTGAGGATGCGGGCTTCGGGTTGGCGGCGCATGACAGTGGAATTGCGCCTGACGTCTACCCACCTGCGGACCAGCCCGAGCGCGAACGCATCCTGTCGGCGCTGTTCGCCAGTATCAAAAGTCAGGGCGTTCAGGGCGAATACAGCGGCGAGTTCGATTTCATGCAGTTTCTGGATCACGTCCAGCGGGCGCGCCCGGTGCAGGGCGTTGTGCGATCCGAGCCTGTTGCTCAGCCCCCGATGCCAACCCCGGTCAGCCGGTCCAAACGGCGCGCGATTCCGGGGCGGATCGGCTTCGCCCTTGGTCTGGCCGTAATCCTGTTTGTGCTGTTCAAATTCCTCGAAGCGGCGGGTGCCGGGAGTTAAACCAGTTTGACCCCGGCCTGACGCATCGCCTGTTCGGCTGCCGCCATCGACCCGTCCATATCGATGCCCCGGCAGGCATCCAGCCGGACGGTGACATCCAGACCCAGTCGCGCCGCATCCACGGCCGAGTAATGCACGCAGAAATCCGTGGCCAACCCAACCAGAGTCACGCGCGACAGGCCCCGCGTTTCCAGATACCCTTTCAGGCCCGTCGGCGTTGTCTGATCGTTTTCAAAAAAGGCTGAATAGCTGTCGATGGCACTGCGAAACCCTTTGCGGATGATCAGGTCCGCATCGGTGCGCAGGTCGGGGTGAAACGCGGCGCCCTGACTGCCCTGAACACAGTGATCGGGCCACAGGACCTGCGGGCCATAGGGCATTTCGATCACCTCGAACGGGGATTTGCCGGTGTGTGAGCTGGCAAAGCTGGAATGACCCGCCGGATGCCAGTCCTGCGTCAGGATGACGGCGTCGAAATCACCCATCATGGCGTTGATCGGGGCCACGACCTCATCCCCGCCTGCGACGGCCAGCGCGCCACCGGGGCAGAAATCGTTCTGGACGTCGATTACGATCAGGGCGTGGGTCATCGCGGTCTCCTTTGATCTATCGGTACGGCGTGCTGCGGGGGGCGTCAATCCGGTCACTTGCGACTCTGCGCGCGCGGGTTTAGACCGCGCGCATGTATACGATCGCTGCCCTCTATCACTTCACCCGCTTTTCGGATCATGCCGCCCTGCGCGACCCGCTGTTGGAGCTTTGCCGCGCCCAGTCGGTCAAAGGCACCTTGCTGCTGGCGCAAGAGGGGATCAACGGCACCATCGCAGGCCCGCGCGCCGGGATCGATGCTGTGCTGGCGCATATCAAGGCACTGCCCGGATGTGCGGACCTTGAGTGGAAAGAGGCGACCGCAGACCATCCGCCATTCGGCAAGATGAAAGTGCGCCTGAAAAAAGAGATCGTGACCATGGGCCAGCCAGATGTCGATCCGCGCGCGCGCGTCGGCAACTATGTCGAGCCGGAGGACTGGAACGACCTGATCCGGTCCGACGATGTGGTGGTGATCGACACGCGTAACGATTACGAGGTGGCGATTGGCACGTTTGAGGGCGCAATAGACCCTGAAACCGCCAGTTTCCGCGAATTTCCCGCCTGGTGGGAAGAAAACAAGGACCGCTTCCACAACAAGCGCGTAGCCATGTTCTGCACCGGCGGTATCCGCTGCGAGAAATCGACCAACTACCTGCTGGGGCAGGGGGTCGAGGATGTCTATCACCTGAAAGGCGGCATCCTGCGCTATTTGGAAGAGATGCCAAAGCAGGACAGCACCTGGCAGGGTGAATGCTTTGTGTTCGACAATCGCGTCTCGGTGGGGCATGGGCTGGTCGAAGGCCCTCATAAGCTGTGCCATGGCTGCCGCCGCCCGATCCTGCCCGAAGATATGAAGCGACCCGAATACGAACACGGCGTGACCTGTCATCGCTGTATCGATGAGACTTCAGAGGCCGACAAGGCGCGCTTTCGCGAACGGCAAAAGCAGATCCTGCTGGCGCGCAAACGTGGTGTTGAACACTTGGGTTCCGATTAAATTCGGCTTGCAGGCCCGCGGCTTAGACCGGATGATCGCAGGCAGACCAGCCTGACGGAGTGTCCATGCACCGCGAACCCACAACCCTTGCTGAATGGAAATCCACCCTTCTGGCCGCGCTGGGGCTGGTGCTGGCTAGCTTTCTGGCCTGGTTCGGGTTGTCGCGCCTGAGTGAAGCAACAGCCGGGGATACCATCGGCTCGATTGCCTCGGTCGGTCTGCTGCTCTGGATCGTTTCGCAATCCTGGTACTACATGACACAGGTGAAATCGCCGCGTCGGCTGCTGTTCCTGATGGGCGTTTCGTTCATTCAGGTCGTGCCGTTCTTGTTCGCCGCTGTGTATGGTGCGTTTGGATACAACGACAACTGCGTGATTGGCGCGCAGGGTCCGGCGGATATTCTGTATTTCTCCTACGTGACCTTCACCACCGTCGGATACGGTGACATGTCCCCGACGGGGTTGTGCCGTGGTCTTGCCGTGGCCGAAGCGGTGACCGGATACATTCTGCTGGGAATGTTCGTTGCTGCTGCGGTTGCGCTTTACGCGCGCAATCACGGTCAAAATGACCCGAATTAGAGCCTATTTGTTCTGATCAATCCAACGCGACATCATTCGCTTGTCACGAAAGCACTCAGACGGGATCGGGCGTCGCTTGCTGCGCGAAATACGTTCGGCAAAGGCGACCTGTTTGCCGGTCGGGTAGTTGTCGAATTGCGAGGTCGCACGGGGTTTGTGCGCCGATATCCAGTCTGACAGCATTTTTCGGTCACGCTGCACGTCGACTGGGATTTCCAATGCCGACCGTTCAGCAATCGCTTGGGCATAGCGCATTTGCCGGTCCGTGACCGGAAGCAGGTGATAATCGTTGTTCGGGCCGCCAAGGGCAGAATTGCGCATCTGTTGGGCCATCGGTTCGTCCTCTGACTATGTAGAACATAAATAGAACATTAACCAAAAAATTCAAGGGGAGCCCCGGGCACGCAGGCGTCATCCTGCCGTCGGTTGGTTTTTATTGACTGGTCAATCAACAACCGATAGGCCGGGGTAAACTGCCCCTCGCGCCGTGCATTGGCGCATCAGACCAAGAGGAACCCGGTATGAAGTTTCAACCCAAGGCCAGTCATTTCATCAACGGTGCCTATGTCGAAGACACCAACGGCGCGCCGATTGACGTCATCTACCCGGCGACCGGAGAGGTCATCGCGCGCCTGCACTCGGCCACGCCCGAGATTGTTGAACAGGCTCTGACAAGCGCAAAAGCCGCTCAGGCGTCTTGGGCCGCGATGTCCGGAACCGAGCGGGGCCGCATTCTGCGCCGCGCTGCGGACATCATGCGCGAGCGGAACCGCGAATTGTCAGTCCTGGAAACGCATGACACCGGCAAGCCCCTGCAGGAAACGCTGGTGGCAGACGCAACCAGCGGCGCTGACGCTTTGGAGTATTTCGGGGGTCTGACGGCCTCGCTGACCGGCGAGCATATCCCGCTGGGTGGGGGCGATTTCGTTTATGCTATCCGCGAGGCGCTGGGCGTTTGCGTTGGCATCGGTGCGTGGAACTATCCGACCCAGATCGCCTGCTGGAAAGGGGCCCCGGCGCTGGCTTGCGGCAATACGATGATCTTCAAACCTTCGGAAACCACGCCCCTGTCGGCGCTGCAAGTGGCCGAGATTCTGATCGAAGCAGGGGCGCCCAAGGGGGTCTACAACGTGGTGCAGGGCTATGGCGATGTGGGTGCCTCGCTGGTGACCGATCCGCGTGTCGCTAAAGTCTCGCTGACCGGGTCGGTGCCGACGGGCCGTAAGGTCTATGCCGCTGCAGCGGATGGGATGAAGCACGTGACCATGGAACTGGGCGGCAAATCCCCGATGATCGTGTTCGACGACGCCGATATCGAAAACGCTGTCTCGGGCGCGATTCTGGGCAACTTCTATTCCTCGGGGCAGGTTTGTTCCAACGGCACGCGTGTATTTGTGCAAAAGGGCATCAAAGAGGCGTTCCTGACCCGCCTGTCCGAACGTCTGGCCACTGCCAAAATTGGCGACCCGCTGGATGAAGAGGTCAATTTCGGCCCCATGGTCAGCGAAAACCAGATGAACATCGCGCTAGGCTATATCGAAAAGGGCAAGGCCGAAGGCGCGCGTCTGGTCTATGGCGGTGAGCGGATCGAGGGCGACGGGTTCTACATGCAGCCCACCGTTTTTGCCGACGTCACCGACGACATGACCATCGCGCGCGAGGAGATCTTTGGCCCGGTCATGTCGGTTCTGGATTTCGACACCGAGGCCGAGGTTCTGGACCGCGCCAATGACACCGAGTTTGGTCTGGCCGCCGGGGTCTTTACCAATGACCTGACCCGCGCCCACCGCATCGTCGCCGGGTTCGAGGCGGGGACCTGCTACATTAATACATATAATCTGGCCCCGGTCGAAGCGCCCTTTGGCGGATCGAAAATGTCGGGTGTCGGGCGCGAAAATTCAAAGCAGGCGATCAACCATTTCAGCGAAATGAAGACGGTCTACGTGTCCATGAACGACGTCGAGGCGCCGTACTGAGTGAATTTCGCATGAGATAGGCTCATGCCAATAAATTCTGTTCCCGACATTTCGCGTCGGGAACAGAACACATGCCCCTTCCAACCTATGGCTGACTTACCTGTAACCGTGCCGCTCTGACCGCGCCCGCTTTACAGGAGAGACCCCATGAAAACCCACGCACAGGCCGTCGTTATCGGAGGGGGCCTTGTTGGTTGTTCAATCCTTTACCATCTGGCCAAGCTCGGCTGGACTGACGTTGTTCTGCTGGAACGGGATGAGCTGACGTCAGGCTCGACCTGGCACGCGGCGGCCAACATCCACGGGCTGCATGACAACAACAATGTCACGCGGATCCAGCACTACACGATGAACCTGTATAAAGAGCTGGAAAAGGAAACCGGTCAGGGCTGCGGTGTGTTCCAGCCGGGCTCGCTTTATCTGGCTCAAACCGAAGACCGCGAGCATCAGTTGCGGTTGCAAGAGGCCAAGGCGCGGTTCTACGGCCTGAACTTCTATGAGATCAGCCGCGAGCAGGCCAAGGAACTGCACCCGCTGGCGCAGTTCGATGATATCCGTTGCATCATGTACGAACCCGATGGCGGCAATGTCGATCCGTCCGGCGTAACCATGGCCTATGCCGCTGGCGCGCGGGCTATGGGTGCCACGATTGAGCGCTTTTGCCCTGTAATAGGGACTGAACAACAGCCAGATGGTTCTTGGATCGTGCGGACCGAAAAGGGTGACATCCACGCGCAATGGGTGGTCAATGCCGGGGGCCTCTGGGGGCGCGAGGTTGCGGCGCTGGCCGGGATCGAACTGCCGTTGCAGCCAACCGAGCATCAGTATTTCGTGACCGAGGCCATCGACGAAGTGGCCAATTTGGGCCGCCGTCTGCCGTCGATCGCGGACCGGGATGGCGAGTATTACTTCCGTCAGGAAGGCAACGGCCTGCTGATCGGGGCCTATGAGAAAGACATGCGGTTCTGGGCCGAAAACGGCACGCCGCTGGATTTCGCGCATGATCTGTTCCCTGACGATCTGGATCGGATCATGGAAAACGTGATCCGCGCCACCGAACGTGTTCCGGTTGCCGCCACCGCGGGCGTCAAACGCGTCATCAACGGCCCGATGATCTGGTCGCCGGATTCCAACGCGATCTGGGGCCCGGTACCCGAGCTACAGAACTATTTCTGCTGCACCGGTATCATCCCAGGCTTTTCGCAATCCGGCGGGCTGGGCCTGTTGGCGGCGCAATGGATGATCGAGGGCGAGCCGCAATACGACATGTTCGCCTGGGATCTGGCCCGCTTTGGTGATTGGGCCGACAAAAAATTCACCAGGGCGCGGGTCGAAGATCAGTATTCGCATCGCTTCGCCATCCACTTCCCGAACGAGGAACGCAGCGCCGGTCGTCCCGCCCGCGTGCGCCCGGCCTATGAGATGCAAAAGGATATGGGCTGCGTGTTCGGCCTGAACTGCGGCTGGGAACATCCGCTGTGGTTTGCCGACCAGCCCGGCACGGTCGAAACCAACGGCTTCACCCGCCAGAACTGGTGGGAGCCGGTCGGGCGTGAAGTTCAGATGTTGCGGGACGCGGTCGGCGTGATCGATATCTCGAACTTTGCCAATTACGTGATCAAGGGCCCCGGCGCCGATGATTGGCTGGATCGTCTGGTCGCCAATCGTGTCCCGACCGAGGTCGGGCGGTCCTGCCTGACCCCTTTGATCTCGGTGCGCGGTGGTGTGGCCGGGGATTTCACCATCACCAAGGTTGCCGAAGACGAATATATGATGATCGGCTCGGGCATGGCCGAGCGCTATCACCAGCGTTTCTTCAACATGGTCGACCTGCCCGACGGTACCACGCTGGACGTCGCGACCGACCGGATCGCCGGATTCAACGTGGCCGGTCCGAAATCCCGCGATGTCCTGCAACGCCTGACCAACGCGGACCTGTCGAACGAGGCGTTCCGCTTCATGCGCTCGCAAACCATCGAAGTCGCAGGCGTTACCTGCCTGGCGATCCGTGTCAGCTTTACGGGCGATCTGGGGTGGGAGCTGCATTGTGCTGAATCCGACCAAATCAGGCTCTATTCAGCGCTTTTGGAGGCCGCGAAGGACCATGGCGGCGGCCCGGTTGGCGGCCGCGCGCTGGGGTCGCTGCGGATCGAAAAGGGCTATGGTTCCTGGGGGCGCGAATATTCTCAGGAATACTGGCCGCAAGAGGTTGGCCTTGCGGGCCTGATCAAACTGGACAAGGACTTCCTGCACAAAGACGCGTATCTGTCCATCAAGGACAATGCCGCGCGTGAGGTCCTGTCGAACTTCGAGGTTGACGCCGCAGATGCCGACGCCAGCGGGGGTGAGCCGATCTTTGCCCCGGATGGCACGCCGGTGGGCCGCGTGACCTCGGGCGCATACGGCTATTCGGTCGGAAAATCGCTGGCCATCGGCTATGCCGACCCTAAGGTGGCCAAACCCGGCGATACGGTCGAGATTTACATTCTTGGCAAACCCCACAAGGCCAAGATCCTGTCAGACCCCCCGTTCGATCCGGCAGGCCACCGTTTGCGTGACGTGAAACCGGTGATGGAGGGCGCGGCGTGACCAACAGCTTCGCCCGTGTTGCCGATTTTGCGCTGACGCGGGCGGCTGCCGACATGCCGACCAGCGCGCAGGAGGCTGCGGCGCTGATGATGCTGGACACGATGGGCATCCTGATCGCCGCGGGACCGATGGAGGCGGGCGTGATCGCGCGCGACACCGCAGCGCTGCTGTATGCCAGTTCCGATCCGTCCTTCAGCGCGCGCATGATGTTCGATGGCCGTTCGGTCAGCATGGCGGGCGCGGCTTATGCGGCGGCAACGCAGACCGACAATCTGGACGGGCATGACGGCTATAACCCGACCAAGGGGCATATCGGTGTTGTGGTTCTGCCCGCGCTGGCGGCTTTGGCTGAACATTGCCCCAATCTAACGGGCCCCGAGGCCCTGGCTGCGGTGATCACCGGTTACGAAATCGCAGGCCGCGCGGGGCTTTCGCTGCATGACAGCGTCAGTGATTACCACACGTCCGGCGCCTGGAATGCCTTGGGTGTGGTCGCCATGGCCGCACGTTTGCGCGGGCATGATGACGACCAGTTGCGGCAGGCGCTGGGCATTGCCGAATACCACGGGCCGCGCAGCCAGATGATGCGCGAGATTGCGAACCCTACCATGCTGCATGACGGCTCGGGCTGGGGGGCAATGGTCGGTGTTTCAGCCGCTGTTCTGGCCGAGCGTGGATTTACCGGGGCCCCCGCGATCACGATTGAGGCGGACAGTGCGGCCCCGCATTGGGACGATTTGGGCAGGTTCTGGCAGGTCGAGCATCAATATGTTAAACCCTATCCGATTTGTCGGTGGGCGCATGCTGCTATCGACGCGCTTAGGGCTGTCATGATCGACCACGATTTGACCCATGATCAGATCAAATCGGTGCAGATCAACAGTTTCCATCAGGCGGCCTGCCTGTTTGCAGGTGTCCCGCAAACAACGTCGCAAGCCCAATACTCTCTGCCATTTGCGGCCGCTGTTCACGCGATTTATGGCCGTATCGGCGTCGAACATATCTCGGGCACCGGACTGTCTGAGCCGGTCGTCGCTCGGTTCATGTCGCGCATAAAGGTCACGGAACGTAATCGGCATTCTGCCCGTTTTCCCGAAGGGCGCTGGGCGGATGTCGAGATCGAAACCACCGACGGGCGCGTTCTGCACTCCGGAGACACCCATGCCCGAGGCGGGCCGGAATCGCCAATCTCGCGGCAAGAGGTGATCGAGAAGTACACGCAATTTGCCGCTCCGGTCATCGGCCCAACCCGCGCCGAGCAAATCCGCACGGCAATACTGGGCTGGACCAATCCACATTCTCGCTACGCGGATCTGGCCGAGTTGCTGTATCAGCCACCGCTCGGAGGATAAGGCAGGTTGGCCTGCTCGGGGCACAATTTATTCACTGAATACTGACCCCTTGCTGTTCGAACCAGTTCCTTGTCACGAACGGATCAGGCCCAAAAAGCGATAGGCTGCGACACTCAGATCAAGGATGCGTGGATCGGCACTGGATCACTCAGACTCCACGGCGTTTAATAACGTGCTGATCTGCTGCCGCGCTTCGATGCTGTCGTTCAACAGGTTGGCCGCATCCGCAAGGGGTTTATCCGCCAACCTCTCGGGCGGGTTTCTCAAGGCTTGCGTGGTTTCGCTCAGCTTTACGTATTTACCTACTGCGTTCGCGTCTGTCTTCTCCAGCAGGTCCGCGAGCCAGAAATACCTATTGGCCGCTTGTAGATCACCCAGTTCGCTCAACACTTCTGCGGCCTTTGCGAATTCTTGGCTGGCCTCCAGCGCGCGGGCCCTCAAAGCACTGGCCTCGTCCGAGGAGTCATCCGCAAGCTCCAGCATCGCCTGATGTGGGCGGTTATTCTGTAACACTGCCCGCGCCCGCAACCGCGCCCGTTCGGATCGTCGTGCGCGGTCTTGGTCCCGGTTGGCAAATGCAAAAGCCCGGGACCTAAAGCCAAGCCCCATCAACCGTTCAGACAGAGCTATCGCCGTCGGCGTTGATACACCGTCGGCTTGATCACCCGACAAAGTCAAAACCTGCCGCAAAAAGGTGACGTCATCAGCACGCTCAGCCAGCAATTGCAGATGCCGGTCCAAAACCGCAGGCGCGTCAGAACCGTCCGGCAGCGTATCGATCAGGTCAAACGCAGCGTCGAATTCCTGGGTCAGTGCCAAAGCAACCGCATGCGTTCTGGTCATCATCGGCCCCATCTCTGACTGGCGGAGTTCCGTCGCATAAGCCGCCGCCAATTCCAGTTCCTGCGGGGAAACGGCCCCCCGGTCGGTCCATCGCTTCTCGACCAGCCGGGCCAGAGCCAATGCGGCCTCATCCGGCGCGTCCGGTGCGGTGATGACCTGGGACAGATGTTCCTCCTCAGCCGCCATATCGCCTTCGGCTTCGGCGACTTTTGCCCTGGCGTGTGAGAGTGCCGGGGTGGTTGCATCCTCAACCCGGTCCACCGACCGCAAGATCCGCCGGGCGGCTTCCAATTCTTCTGCGTTGACCAAAATCGAAGACAACCGAGGCCCGAGACTGCGTCTCAGGTGATCAGGCAGCCGCGCAAAGCCCTGCTCGATCGCCTCAACCCTTGCCTCCGGCGCCAATTCCTGTTCAGCCAACGCCGCCCACAGGGCCGCATCGCTGTCGCAGCGTTGCAGCCCTTGAAACGGAGATGTTGCCGACAGCGGCCGATTGTCCACGATATGGGCGATTGCCTGGACACGGTCCGCGTCAGAGTTTTGATCCGCCAGCATTTTTAGCATTTGAACCGCCTCAGCACCGAAACCATGGAACGCATACAGCCTGGCCAAAGCCATTGCCCGGTCCTCATCCAGATCATCAAACTCTTTGAACAAGCCAGCGCGCAGCTGCGCGACCTGCTCCTGAAACGGTCGCGAATCCGACCATGTTTCAAACCCAAGCTCGACCGTCGTGAAACACGCCGGTTTTGCATCGATTTGCGGGAATTCAGCACCAAGAATGGCATTCAGGTCGTCCAGAACGGTCGACAGCTGCACATTCGACTGCAAGCCGTCGATCATGGGCAAAGCCGGTAAATCGGAGGACCGCCTTGGGCGGATTCCGGCCAGGTTCAGGTCCAGCACCTCTCGGTCCGCGCCCTGCAATAGTCTGGTCGACAACTGATCTTTGAACGCTTGACCGCTCATCGACAGTAAAGGCAATTCGAACGATGTCACGGGGTCTTGACGTGCGCGTTTCTTCTGTGGTTCAGGCCGGGGCGGGGGGATATCGGCCAACAAAGAAGGCAACGCTGTACCCGGCGCGATGTCCAGAACAATCATCGACTTCCGATACAGGAAAGCCGAGGCAACACAGTCGCAGCCGAATTCCAGATCCAGCCCGTCCCCGGGTTTCTTTTGCGACACTGCGGCCAGACGATTTGTGGTCAACCGTCCAAAGACCGCGTTGGTTTGGAAGGTCGCAGCCTCCAGATCGACCGACAATCGCGCCCCGTTCTTGCGATGGGTCAAAACCCAACCCGTGTCGGGCGGCACGTTGAACACCAGTCGTGTGAAGCCCGCGTGTTCACCCGACCGAACCGTCACCTCTTGCGCGAATGCAGGTGACGCAAGCGCGATCAGGGCAGCAATCAGCTTTAAAAGTCGGGTCATGCCGCCGCCTGCTTGAGCTCTTTCAACGCCTCTTCAAGTTCGGAAAAACCGGGGCGGTTATGCGTAGGGGTGTTTTGGCGGCCGACTTCGATGCACATGGCCGCGTTATGGTTGTGCAGGTTGGCGACCAGCACCTCTTTTATGAGTTGATAGAAATGGTTGTCCTCTTCCACAACGGTCTTGAGCTTACCCGCGAAGGGGCCGACCAGCCCGTAGGCCAGAAAAACACCCAGAAATGTCCCCACCAACGCCCCGCCGATCAGCTTGCCCAACACCTCGGGCGGCTGGTCGATCGAGCCCATGGTTTTGATCACACCCAGAACGGCAGCAACAATCCCAAGTGCCGGAAGCCCGTCCGCGACGGTTTGCAACGCGTGGCTCGAGTGCATGGCGTGATGGAAATTCGCCTCCATCCGTTTTTCCAACACCTCCTCGACCTGATGTGGGTCGTCATAGTTCATTGCGGCTGAACGCATCGTGTCGCAGATCAGATCGACGGCTTCTTTGTCGGACTGAATCTTGGGATAGGCGGAAAACAGGCTGGAGTTTTCGGGGTCTTCGATATGTTGTTCAACCTCGACCGGATTGGCCCGCGCGATGCGGATCAGCGAGAACAGCAGGCACAAAAGATCGCGATAGTCTTCGGGCTTCCATTTCGGTCCCTTGAAGACCTTTCCCATGTCTTTGATCGTGTGTTTGACACCGCCGATATCGTTGCTGATCAGAAAGGCCCCAACCGCCGCACCGCCGATCATCATCATCTCGAACGGGAGCGATTTCAGGATGATGGTCATCTTGCCCCCGGCGGCCAGATAGCCGCCGAACACCATCACGAAAATGACGACAATTCCAACAATTCCAATCATTTGCGATCCCCAGATGTGTTCAGGACAGGTTTGGTTTGCATGGCCGTCTACTCTTGCGGTGCGGTGGCGTTACGGCCCGCCATGACGACGCTGACCGTATAGGCCGCATCGGGGCTGAGACCGGCCAGGATGTTCGCGGCGACTTCCGGCGGCATGCGGGACAGAAATCCGGATGCAAATGTCGGGTCCATGGTTTCGAACAAGGCGGCTGCGTCTTTGGGTTTCATGTTCTGGTAGACATCCGTCAGCTGCGTCAGGTCGGTCTCTGCCGCCTTGTCCGCAACCGCCAGGGTCGCACGCAGAGACTCTTCAGCCTCCTGCAACGCCGCCAAGCGGGTTTCGATGGCCTCGCTTGCGATCTGGAGCGCCTTTTCCTTGTCCAACACCACATCTTCACGCTGTTTCACCCGCTTTTCGCGGCGCAGCAGTTCCGTCAGAACGACCTGAACGTCGCGCGTATCGGTTGGGGTTTGGGTGGCTTTGGCCTGTTCAGGCTCGGCAGATTTGGCAAGGGCAGGCCCCGCCTCTAACCCGACGCGGATGGCCGCAGACCCGATCATCAGAAGTGAGATCACCGTCAGCACCCCGGCGCGAGGGCGGTCTCGTCTTTTGGTCGCCCGTCGGATGCCCATCAGGTGGCCTCATTCATCTTGCGGCCGTGCCGAAAGAACATCAGGCCTTCCGGGGCCTTGGCCGTGGTCTCCTCCGCCATATCTTCGGAGTCTTGGTTCGGCTGCTCTTCAGGCGTGGTCTCATCCGCGGCCTCAGGTGATTCTGAAGCCTCGACCTTTGGTGCCTTAGGACCCGCTTTTTCAACCTTTTCTTCTTCGGCTGGAATCACGTCATGCATGGACGCCATCATCAATTCCAACCGCTGTGCCACGCTTTCTGCGCGTTGCGTCAGCTCTTTCAACACATCGCCCGACTGATCCGAGGCAGCGCGCGCGTTGTCGAGGGACTTTTTCAGCTCATCCGCTTGTGACGACAACACAGCCACCGCGCCGCCCACACCTTTTTCAAGGTCGGTGAATCGCCGCAACCTGCGCGACAGGACAAAGCAATACAGACCCGCGCCCAAAGCGCCCGCAACCAGCAAAATATCCGCAATAAGCTCCAATCCCGCCTCCTAATTCAGTACAAATTCCATGACCAGCACGTCGCGCACCCGGCCTTCGCCCGTAACAATCCCGATCCGCCGCAGCAGATGTCCCCGGATCCGCGTCAATGCCAGCGGGTCTTCCAGATCTGACACCTCGACCGCCCGCAGATAGCCGTTCAGCACATCCATGATTCGCGGTTGTATTTTTTCCACATCAGCGATGTACGGAGCGTTAACTTCGAGCTGTGCGTGAAATTTCAGATGGCGCGACTGGCCTTCGATCAGAGAAATGATCACCGGCGGCAAATCGACGAATCCAACATCCGCAAGGGGTTTGGCCTTGCTCTCTTTCGTTTGGTCATCTGTTGCCGATTTTTCAGCCCCGCCGCCAATCGGCAACAGACCTGATGTCGTCAGAAAATAGCCGCCTGCCGCCCCGGCCACGGCCAGAATCAACCCGACCATCAAACCCTTTTTCCCTTTTTTCTCAGGGGTTTCCGCCTGTTCTGCTGTTGCGTCGGCCATGACGTCCTCATCCATCTGCTGTGAATCCGTCATATCCCCTCAGGGACTAACCGATTGTTAAGGGCAATCGTCCAAACAGGGGATGCGCCGGGCAGAATGTCGGCGAGTCGGAGGTGAGCGTGCAGCAGATCGGAACTGTCTGGGCAAGTTTGGACAGGCGAAAACAAATCATCGTTGCCGGTGCGGTTGTGCTGGTGTTTCTCGGGATCCTTGGCATGTCGCGGCTGGCGACCGCGCCGTCGATGACCTTGCTGTATGCGGGGCTGGAAAGCGGTGCCGCTGGTGACATCGTCCGTTCACTGGATCAGCGCGGTGTGCCCTACGAAATCAGGGGCGGATCGATTTATGTGCCCGGCGGGCAGCGGGATGAGCTGCGGATGACGCTGGCCAGCGAAGGCCTGCCCGCGAACGGCAATCGCGGGTACGAGCTGCTGGATTCCCTCAGCGGGTTTGGCACCACATCTCAGATGTTCGATGCCGCCTATTGGCGCGCGAAAGAAGGCGAGCTTGCCCGGACGATCGTCGGCAGCCCTCATGTCAGTCAGGCGCGGGTGCATATCGCAAATGGCTCGGCCAATCCGTTTCAGCGCAGCGTGGCGCCAACGGCGTCGATCTATCTGGTGCCGTCCGGCGCGGATGTGACCGGCGATCAGGCCAAGGCGATCCGGTTTCTGATCGCCTCTGCCGTCAGTGGCCTGGCGCCGGAAAACGTGACGGTTGTCGATTCGAACGGGGCCGTGATTGGCGCGCAGGACACTGCGGTTGCGGCCGAGACGGCGGATGACAAATCCCGCCAACTGCGCGAGCGTGTTCTGCGTCTGGTCGAGGCGCGTGTCGGGGCCGGCAACGCTGTGGTCGAGGTCAGCGTGGACACGGTGACCAAAACCGAATCGATCCGCGAGCGGCGCTTTGATCCCAAAGGGCGCGTCGCGATCAGTACAGATGTCGAAGAGCGTTCGGACAGCGCCCGCAACCAATCTGCGGATGTGACGGTCGCCTCGAACCTGCCCGATGGCGATGGGGCAGGCGGTGATGAATCGAATTCGACCGCAACGCAGACGCGCGAACGGATAAATTACGAAGTCTCCGAAACCGAGTTGGAGGTTCACACAGCACCGGGTGCCATCAAACGTCTGACTGTTGCAGTTCTGGTCAATGGAACGCGCACGGTTGACGCCAGTGGGGCCGAAAGTTTCGCGCCTTTGCCGCAGACCGAATTGGATGCATTAGAGGAGCTGGTTGCCTCGGCCGTTGGATTTGACGCGGACCGCGGGGATGTGATCACCCTGAAATCGCTGGATTTGCCGCCGGTTGACCCGCAGGGGACGTTGGTGTCGGCATCGATGTGGCAGTCCATTCATCTGGACGCGATGTCGCTGATTCAGATGGCTGTATTGGCGGCGGTCTCGCTGGTTCTGGCCATGTTCGTCATCCGCCCGATCCTGATGAAACCCGCCACAGCACCGGCCTTGTTGCCCGCAAGCGCCGGAGATGTCGCCGAAGGCGCACCGGTGCTGACCGGCGAAATCGCACCGGATGGCAGTTCGGACTTCACGCCGCTGACCGCGCAGGCCGAAGTGCCCGCGCTTGGTGTGGCCCCGTCACAGGATCCGGTTGACCGGTTGCGCGCGATGATTGGCGACAAGCAGGAGGAGACGGTCGAAATCCTGCGCAGTTGGCTGGAAGAAGGTGAGGAGCGCGTGTGATGACAATTGCTCATCTTCTTGAAGATTTCACTGTTCAGGCCAACGGCGGGCAGGTTCACCTGCTGGACGAAGACGCCCTGGAGGAACAGCGCCTGGCCGCCTTTGAGCAAGGCTATGGGGCGGGGTGGGAAGACGCGTTGCAGGCGCAGGAACAAAGCCGGGGGCAAATCTCGTCCGAGCTGGGCAAATCGCTTGAGGATATGTCCTTTACCTATACCGAGGCGATCACCCGCATGTCGCTGTCGCTGGAGCCGATGTTCCAGAGCCTGACCAATCTGGTCTTACCGGACATGATCGACCGGGGCTTTGCCGCGCAAATGGTCGAACATCTGTCCGAGATGTCGCGTGAACAGATCGGGCAGCCGATGCAGGTCATTGTGCCGGTCGGATGTATGGCCGAGGTGGACGCCCTGATCCCCGCCACCCTGTCACCGAAGCCGAAAGTGATCGAAGACCCCGCGCTCGAGCAGGGACAGGCCCGGTTGCAGGTCGGTATAGCCCGCAGCGAGGTGGATTGCAGCGCGCTGCTGGCCTCGGTCACGCGGGCCTTCGACGCATATGTATTTGAGGCAAAAGAGGCATTGTCAAATGAGTGACCCCCAGACCCAAAACGTTGAAAAACCGAACCCTTTTGACGCGGTGCCCATCGAAGTGACCGTATCCGTCGGTCGCGCGCGCCCCCTGATCCGGGATTTGCTGAACATGGGCGAAAACGCTGTGCTGACCTTGGACAAAAGGATCGAGGACCCGGTGGATCTGTATGTCGGGGATCAGTTGGTTGCCCGCGGCCTGCTGGAAGAAATGGAGGGCGACCGGGCGGGTCAACTGGCGGTCCGACTGACGGAAATTGCCGATCTGCAAAATGGGATCGGTTGATGCGCCTGCTGATCGGGCTGGTCTTGGCGGCGGTTCTGATGCCGTCGCTTGTGGCCGCGCAGGAGGTCTCGGGATCTTTGGGTGAGGGTGGATCACTCTCGGCGCGTACGATCCAGTTGATCCTTCTGATCACGGTCCTCAGCCTCGCGCCGGGGCTGGCGATCATGATCACCTGTTTTCCGTTCCTGATCACGGTTCTGTCGATCCTGCGTCAAGGGATCGGCCTGCAGCAATCGCCGCCGAATATGCTGATCGTCAGCCTGGCACTGTTTCTGACCTATTTCATCATGGACCCGGTCTTTACAGAGGCCTGGACGACCGGAATCCGCCCGATGATCGACGAAACGATGGAGGTGGAACCAGCGCTGGAGCGCGCGCTGCAGCCGTTTCGCGCCTTTATGGCTGCGCGGTTGGATGGCGATACGTTTCAGGCCATGGCCGCACTGCGCCCGGGGGGGGAGGCGATGGAACTGTCGCCAGATGCCCCGCTGTCCGTTCTGATGCCGTCCTTCATGTTGTCCGAGATCGCGCGCGCGTTTCAGATCGGGTTTCTGATCTTCTTGCCGTTTCTGATCATCGATCTGGTGGTCGCGGCGGTGCTGATGTCGATGGGCATGATGATGGTGCCGCCTGCAATTGTGTCTTTGCCCTTCAAGCTGGCGTTTTTCGTCATCGCCGATGGCTGGGCCCTGATCGCCAGTGCGTTGGTGCGCAGTTACTTGCCTTAGGGCTGCCCCTCTTTCAGACAGTCAATCACGGCTTCAAAGCGCTTGTCTGAACGAAAAGGGCCGCGTTGTGTTCGACAACGCGGCCCAGATGTTTCTGAATAGCCGGTCAGGCTGTGCGGTTCAGATCCTTGATCAACCGGTTCAGGTCGCCGCCACGGGCGTCCAGCATCGCTCCGATCTCGGTGCGTTCGGTCAACAGAAGGTTCACGCCTTCGATGAACATGTTGTAAAACTTGTCGCGCCCAGATTTGTCAGAGACCAGAAACGTCACTTCGAACGGGGATGAGCCCTGCAGTTTGACCATGGTCCGGACCTCAAAACCGGCGCGGATTTTGCGGGCGTTACGTACGTTGACCTCACCGCCGATAAACTCGCGGAAGCGGCGGCCATATTTGCGCGAGATGTAGTGTTGGAAGGCCTTGGTAAACTGCCTCAACTGTGCCGGGCTGGCCGAGCGGGCATCGGCCCCCAACGCATAGCGCGCCATGATCGGCACATCGGCGTATTGCACAAAGATCTTCTCGAAATCGCGCAGCATGGCGTTCTCGGACTTGCCCGAGGCGATGACGCGGTTGATCTCGGCCACGACGCTGTTCACCAGCGCTTTGGCGCTGGCTTCGGTCTGGGCCAGCGCGGGCAAAGGCAGGGCGGTCAGTGCCAATCCGGCCAGACCGGCAGAAAGAAAATGACGACGGTTCAAAGAATTACTCGGCATAGGGGTCCTCGTAAGGGTCTAGGTAGGGGTCCCTGACAGGGTCGGTTCCGATTTCGGCGTAGGGATCGGAGTACAGGTCCAGATAGGCGTCCTCATCATCGCGCGCCAGTTCGAACCGGCGATTTTGCAGATAGATCAGGCGGGCCTGGGCATAGCTGTCGGCGCTTTCATAGAGGATCGAGTCAACCGTGTCCGAAAATCGTCCCCGGTCGCCCATGCGGCGCACAACCTCGGCATAGACGCCAAGGTTGTCGGCGGGCCGGGTCGGAGTGAAATTGATCGGGTTCGAGAACAGGTTGACCACAACGCCGACCGCGTCGCGCGTTGTCGAGGGGCCGTAGAAGGGCAGTTCGACATAAGCCCCCTCACCAAATCCCCAGACATGCAGTGTTTCGCCGAAATCCGTATCGACCGGCGGCAGATTCAGTTCGTCCGCAGGGGCCGACAGGCCAAACCCGCCGACGGTCATGTTGACCACAAAGCGCAGCAACGCGTTGCCCATCTGCTTGGGGTTGCCCTGCAAAAGGTAGTCGACCGCCTGTCCGGGCAACGAGATGTTTTCGGCAAAGGTGCTGAAACTGGTCACCATCGGATCGGGCACGATCTTCACGTACCCTTTCGAGGCTGGGCGGAACAGGAACCGGTCAACGCCCAGATTGAATCTGTGGATGCCGCGGTTGGTGTTTTCGTAGGGGTCAAACACCTCACCCCGGGCGGCCTGCTCGGGCGGCTGGGTGGCGCAGGCCGACAGGATCGGCAACAGGGACAGCACAATAAGGTGTTTCAGGCGCAATCTGCTCAACACGGTCTTAGCTACTCCAAAGTGACCTGACCCGGGCGGGTCGGGCTTTCAATCGATAATATAGTGCCGCGTTGGCACAAGTCGTTGTCACATAGTTGTTTCGCGTCTCAAATGAAACATCTAGCGTTTAGCGCGTCTGCTACTGCGCGGTAAAGTGACATAGCTTCAACACTTCGGAATAAGAGAAGTTACGCCCAGATCGCAGCCGATCGGCAAAATGCCGGTTTATCGCTTTCCCCGCCGCGCCTGACCGGGTAGCGTCCGGCCGAGTCGACAATTGGTGAGGACGATCCCATGAGTATCACAGCAAAACTGGAAAGTCTGGGCGTCAGCCTGCCCGACGCCCCCGCGCCTGCGGCAAACTATGTGCCGTTCGTGCGTATGGGCAACATCGTTTACGTCTCGGGCCAGATTTCGAAAGCGGATGATCTGATCACCGGCAAGCTGGGCGAAGACATGGATGTCGAGGCCGGTGCAGCGGCGGCAAAGGTCTGCGCCATCAACCTGTTGGCACAAGTCAAAGCGGCCTGTGGCGGCGATATCGAAAAGCTGGTGCGCGTGATCAAGCTGACCGGTTTTGTGAACTCGACCGCTGATTTCACCGCCCAGCCGCAGGTGATCAACGGCGCGTCCGATTTTCTGGTCGAGGCGCTGGGCGATGCCGGGCGTCATTCACGATCAGCCGTCAGTGCCGCATCCCTGCCGCTGGGTGTCGCGGTTGAGATCGAAGGAATATTCGAGGTCCAATGACCCCGAGACTGCCACCGGAATTCCTGCAGGTCCCGATTGCGCATCGGGCCCTGCATGACACGTCGGACAACCGCCCGGAAAACAGCCGGGCGGCGATTCAGGCGGCGATTGATGCCGGGTACGGGATCGAGATCGATCTGCAATTGACTGCGGACAATCGTGCGATGGTCTTTCACGACTACGACATGGCGCGTCTGACCGGCCAGCCCGGCCCGATCCGGCGGATCACCTCGGCGCAGGCGGCGGACACCCCATTGCTGCACGGCGATGACGGTATCCCCGCGCTGGACGAGGTTCTTGCGATGGTCGCCGGAAAAGTGCCGCTGCTGATCGAGTTCAAGGATCAGGATGGCGCGATGGGCACCGATATCGGCCTGCTTGAGGCGGATGCCGTGCGGGCCTTGCAAGGTTACGAAGGTCCGGTGGCGCTGATGTCCTTCAACCCAAACAGCGTGGCCGAACTGGCCCGGTTGGCCCCGCATCTGCCGCGCGGGATCGTAACCAGCAGTTATGATCCGCAGGACTGGCCGCTGTCTGACAAAATCTGCGACCACTTGCGCGGCATTCCGGATTTCGACAGGGTCAATGCCAGTTTCATCAGTCATGAGGTCACGGATCTGGACCGCCCGCGTGTCGCCGAGTTGAAGACGCAAGGGGTTCCGATTCTGTGCTGGACCGTGCGCTCGCCCGAGCAAGAGGCACAGGCCCGCGCGGTTGCCGACAATGTGACTTTCGAAGGGTATTTGGCCCCGCATCCGGGTTGAACCCACCCCCGACCGTCACAGATAAAGGTCAGACGCGGAGGGCACATGGATCAGGCGCAAATCGAGGTTCAGGTCGTAGGCACGCTTTCGCAGATTTCTGCGGTCGAGTGGGATGCCTGCGCGTGTCCCGAAGCTGCCGATGGCGGGCGCCCGCTGGACCCGTTCACCACCCATCGGTTTCTGCTGGCGCTGGAAAACAGCGGCTCGGTCGGGCGGGGCACTGGCTGGCAGCCGCAATATCTGACCTGCTATCTGGACGGGATGCTGATTGCGGCGGCACCGATGTATGCCAAGTCGCACAGTCAGGGCGAATATATCTTCGACCATAGCTGGGCACATGCCTATGAAAACGCGGGCGGGCGCTATTATCCCAAGTTGCAGATTGCCGTGCCCTTTACCCCCGCAACCGGGCGGCGGTTTCTGGTGCGTCCGGGCTATGAAGCGATTGGCATGTCGGCGCTGGTGCAGGGTGCGGTGCAACTGGCGGCAGACAATCGGGTCTCGTCAATCCACGCGACTTTTTGTACCGAGGATGAGGCGTTGGCGGGCGAACAGATGGGCCTGATGTTGCGCCAATCGCAACAGTTCCACTGGTTGAACGACACTTATGCCGATTTCGACGGGTTTCTGAACGCCCTGTCCTCGCGCAAGCGCAAGAATATCCGCAAGGAACGGGCGCAGGCAAACGGGTTTGGCGGTGAGATACGCACGCTGACCGGCGATGATCTGCGCCCCGAGCATTGGGATGCGTTCTGGCGGTTCTATCAGGACACCGGCGCGCGGAAATGGGGCTCACCCTACCTGACGCGGCAATTCTTCGATATCGCTCAGGTTACAATGGCCGATGATATGGCCTTGGTGCTGGCCGAGCGGGGCGGGTATCCGATTGCAGGGGCGTTGAACTTTATCGGGCGCGAAACGCTGTTCGGTCGTTACTGGGGCTGTGTCGAACATCACGCCTGCCTGCATTTCGAACTGTGCTATTATAGGGCCATCGACTTTGCCATCGCTCAGGGCTTGAAGCGGGTCGAGGCGGGCGCGCAGGGGGAACACAAGCTGGCGCGCGGGTATCTTCCGACGCGCACCTACAGCCTGCATTGGGTCGGCGATCCGGGATTTGCCGATGCCGTCAAAAAATATCTGGACGCCGAAGGCCGCGCGGTGGGAGAAGAGATTGAGATTCTGACGGATTACGGCCCGTTCAGAAAATCGAACCCGGAGGAACAGCAATGACCGAGCTTTTGTCGACCGAGACCCGTGGCCCCCTTCTGGACCCGCTGTTCAACAATGGCTGGACCATGGTCGAAGGCCGGGACGCGATCACCAAGACCTTCATTTTCGACAATTTCGTTGCCGCCTTTGGCTGGATGACACAGGTGGCGATCTGGGCCGAGAAATGGAATCACCACCCCGAATGGTCCAACGTCTACCGCACGGTCGAGGTGACCCTGTCCACCCATGACGTCGGCGGGTTGTCCGCGCTGGACGCCAAACTGGCGCGCAAGATGGACAGCCTGATCTAGCCCCGATCCCCGCGCGATCCCATTCCGCCGGCCAATGAGGCGGCAACGCCCATCTGCTGGAACTCGGCCGGGGTGACGGTGCCGTCGCTGACATTGATATTTCCGGGGATGCGGGTTGTGCGGTTGCCCACCTGCCGCACGCTGCGTGCAGCCGGATTAATATCAAGGCATTTGGTGTTGTAGCATGTCAGCCCGCTGAGATTGATCTGAATGCGGGGTTGTCCGTCCGGCCCCGTGACAACAGGGGCTTGCGGTACATCACAGGCCGCAAGTGCAACAAGCGCCCCAAAGGCGATCCATTTGTTCATAGCACGCTCCTGTTCAGAGTTGGACTAGTCCAGTCGTTCGTTTCCGTCCTGATCGGCAGAGGTGAAATCGCGACCCATCTGCGCGTCGTATTCTGATCTTGAGATAAAGCCGTCGCCGTTGTGGTCAACGTCCCGGATCTGATTGATGTCCAGAAACGGTTTGGCTTCGTCCAGACCAAGCGTGCCGTTCTTGTCCTCGTCCATCGTTTGAAAGGCGTAATCGGAAAAGGCGTTGAACTCGTCCTTGGACAGAAACCCGTCATTGTTGGTGTCAATGTTGTTCAGTTCTTTTTCATGCAACTCGGCCACGGTTTCCGCGCTGGCTGCACCCGCCAGGGCGACAGTCGCGGCAAGAATAAGTGGTTTCATTCTCAATCCCCTCAACATGCGAATCTCTGCCCTTCAAAACCGCCCGCAGCAGCGCCCGCCGCTGTCAGGATTGCCTTGCCAGACCCGCCTCCGAACTGGTTGCCGATTGCGCCGCCGATCAACGCACCGCCCAAGGTTCCGCTGAGGCAGGCAATCTCGTGCTGGCGCGCGGCTTGTTGTTGCGGGGTGGGGGCCGGACCGCAGGCGGCCAAAACGCCTGCGCTGACCGCAATTAGGGAAATAAATCTGAGGCTCATAAATCAACTCCCGTGTTCTATGCGCCAAGTATTTGCGCAACGGGGCGTTGTATCAAGTTAAATTGGGTTCATCTGGCCCCGACCATGCCGGGGCCGTCAGGGTTCAGATCACGTCCAGCAGGCCTTCGCCCGCGGAAACCTCGCACGCGCCGGGGTTGTCTTCCAGATTCAGGGCTGTGACGGTGCCGTCTTCGACCAGCATGGCATAGCGTTTGGAGCGTGCGATCAGCCCGGCAGGCGGGGCGTCGAAATCCATCCCGATCGCCTTGGTGAACTCGGACGCTGCGTCGCCCAGCAGGGTCAGGCCCGCCTCGGTTGCGCCGGTGGCTTCGCCCCAGGCTTTCATCACGAAGGGGTCGTTGACGGACACGCAGATGATCTCATCCACGCCCTTGGCGTCGAACTGGTCTTTGGTGCGCATGAAGCTGGGCACATGCGCTGAATGGCATGTCGGTGTGAACGCGCCGGGCACGGCAAAGATCACAACTTTGCGGCCTTTGGTTTTGTCTGAAATCCGCACCTCTTCCGGGCCGTTCGCACCCAGTTGAGTGAGAGTCGCATCTGGTAGCTGGTCACCTGTCGAAATCATTTATAGCACTCCTGTTGATTGGATTTGCAGAGTCGGGTTCAGCCGCAATATAGGTGACCACGTGGATGAGACCACGGGAATTCGACAGGGTGGGAGGAACATGAGCCATATTGTCGTGATCGGTGCCGGGCAGGCCGGGGCATCTTTGGTTGCGCGTTTGCGCAATGATGGGTTTGACGGGGACATCACCCTGATCGGGGCCGAGCCGCATCTGCCCTATCAGCGCCCGCCCTTGTCCAAGGCCTATCTGCTGGGTGAGATGGAGCTGGAGCGCCTGTTCCTGCGGCCCGAAAGCTTCTATGCCGACAACAACATCACCCTGCGTCTTGGCCAGCCTGTGACGGCGATTGATCCGCAGGCCAGAACCGTGACCGTGGGTGATGATGTCATCTCGTATGACGAACTGGCGCTGACCACCGGATCGGACCCGCGCCGCCTGCCCGCTGCCATCGGTGGCGACTTGCAGGGCGTTCATGTGGTGCGCGATCTGGCTCATATCGATGAGATGGAGCCCCGCGTCACGGACGGCGCGCGTGCCCTGATCGTGGGCGGCGGTTATATCGGGCTTGAGGCCGCAGCCGTCTGCGCCAAGCGCGGTGTGAAAGTGACCTTGGTCGAGATGGCCGACCGCATCCTGCAACGGGTCGCAGCCCCCGAGACCAGCGATTATTTCCGCGCGCTGCATACGGAATACGGTGCCGATATCCGCGAAGGCGTCGGGCTGGATCGTCTGGTTGGTGACAATGGCAAGGTGGTTGGCGCTGTTCTGACCGACGGAACCGAGCTTGAGGTGGATTTTGTGGTGGTGGGCGTTGGTATCGCCCCCTCGACCCAACTGGCCGAGATGGCAGGGCTGGAGCTGGACAACGGGATCAAGACCGATGCCCATGGCCGCACCTCGGACCCGTCGATCTGGGCCGCCGGGGATTGCGCGTCCTTCCCGCATGGCGACACGCGTATCCGTCTGGAAAGCGTGCCCAACGCGATCGATCAGGCCGAGATCGTAGCCCAGAACATGATGGGCGCGGCCAGGGATTATGTGGCAACACCGTGGTTCTGGTCGGATCAATTCGACGTCAAACTGCAGATCGCGGGCCTGAACACCGGCTATGACCGCGTGGTGACCCGGCAGGGCGAAGGCCAGAGTGTGTCCTTCTGGTATTATGACGGAGACCGGTTGATTGCCGTGGACGCGATGAACGATCCGCGCGCCTATATGGTCGCCAAACGGCTGATCGAAATGGGAAAAACCGCCGATCCGGCCATTGTGGCCGACCCGGATGCGAACCTGAAACCGCTGCTCAAGGCGTGAGGATCATTGCCGGAGAATTCCGGGGCCGGGCTTTGGCCTCGGTCGGCAAGGGGGACGCAGGCGCGCATCTGCGTCCCACCACGGACAGGGTGCGCGAGAGCCTGTTCAACGTCCTGACCCATCAGATCGATTTCGACGGCCTGCGCGTGCTGGACCTGTTCGCAGGCACCGGCGCGCTGGGGCTTGAGGCGCTGTCGCGCGGAGCGGCCCATGTCAGCTTTGTCGATGACGGGCGGGTGGCGCAGGGATTGATCCGCAAGAATATCGACCTGACCCGCAGCACGGACCGTACCGATCTGATCCGCCGCGATGCAACGCGGCTGGGCGACAACCCGGATGCCCCTTACGATCTGATCTTTCTGGACCCGCCATACGGCAAGGGCATGGGTCAAAAGGCCCTCGCCAGGGCGGTCGAGGGCAATTGGATCGCCCCGGACGCGCTGATCGTGTGGGAGGAAAACGCCCCCATGGCCGCGCCGGACGGGTTCGATCTGCACAGCGCCCGCAAGTATGGCGACACGCATATCTCGCTGATGTGGCGCAGCCCGGAAAACTGACGCTGATCCGCAGCAAGGCTGGATTCACATTCCCGTGATCGACTCTGCCGAATGGTTAATGCCCTATTTTGCGGAGGTTGGGGACACATTTTGGGCCAGAATCGCCGGTAGCCGAAATTGAGTTTAGCAACCCGGACAGTGAGTACCTGAATGTTTTCCAAGACCCTTCCAGCCCTGCTGATCGGCTGTGCCGCCGCCTCGGCCAGTGTGGCCGAAACCCAGATCGACATGGATGATTTCTTCGTCAACTGCATCTCAGACGTCAACAGCGAGGGTGTGACGCTGGTGCGTTCGGGTGGATCCGACAAGGGCTACATCATGACAACTGACGTGCAGGGCGAGGCGGATATTTACCCCGGCCTGGACAGCATGACATTCCTGCTGATGCAGGAGACCGGAGTGATCACCTTTGTCGTCGATTATCACAGCATGGAATATGACATGATGGTCAAAGGGGCGGGGCAGCAATTTGACAGGGGCACATGCTCGGCATCCTGAACGGGTTGTGACCGGTTCGGTGCACTTGACCCAACACTCTGACAAGGCGGACTGTTTCAGATTGAAACGGCGCGCGCGGATTGCTGCTGAGCGTGGATTTGCGCAGGGGCCTGCACTGGGTTAAGCCGGGCGCAAAATCCGCGGAGGCTTCATGCACGATCTGGTCATCTTCGATTGCGACGGCGTTCTGGTCGATAGCGAGCCGCTGTCCAATAAGGTTCTGGTGGACAATCTGGGCCGGTACGGCCTGGACCTGACACTGGAAGACAGCGTCGGGTTTTTCCTCGGTGGGACAATGGCTGGCGTGCGGGACAAGGCGCGTGCGTTGGGGGCCGATTTGCCGGATGACTGGATCAATGAGGTCTATGCGGAAACCTACGAGCGTTTGCGTCAGGGCGTGGCATTGATGCCCGGTATCCGGGACCTGTTGGATTGGCTTGATCATCACGGCATCCCGTTCTGCGTGGCCTCGAACGGCAGCCCGGACAAAATGGCGATCACGCTGGGCCAGAACGGGCTTTGGGACCGGTTTCAGGGTGCCATGTTCTCGGCCCACCAACTGGGAACGGCAAAACCGGACCCCGAGATGTTTCTGCTGGCCGCGCAGCATTTTGACGCATCCGCTCCGGTTGTAATCGAAGACAGCCATAACGGCGTTACCGCCGCGATGCGCGCGGGCATGCGGTGTCTTGGCTTTGCGCCCGAAGGGGGTGGCGCCAAACTGGCAGAGATTGGCGCAGAGGTCTTCACCGACATGGCGGAAGTGCCGCGCCTTTTGGGAATTTGATCCATCCGTGCTAGGGTCGCGGGCATGGACCGCGCACTGACCCCTTCGATCTGGGCATTCTCACAGGATGCCGACGCCACCCCGGCCCCCGAGCGCAGGCCGATGCGCGCGCCGGTTTTTATCAACGACGCGCTAACGCCCTGGGGTCACGAAACCCTGCTGCTGAAACTGCTGCGCGACCAGGCCGCCGATCACGAAGAATAGGTCGGGTGGAACTTGTCGCCGGGTGACAGGGTAAAGATTTCGACCCCATCCGCCGTTACACCCACCGAATGCTCGAACTGCGCCGACAGCGACTTGTCGCGGGTCACGGCGGTCCAGTCATCGGCTAGCGTCTTGGTCTCGGGACGGCCCAGATTGACCATCGGCTCGATGGTGAAGAACATACCCTCTTCCAACACAGCCCCGGTGCCCGGGCGGCCATAGTGCAGGACGTTGGGCGGGGCGTGGAACACCCGGCCCAGCCCGTGACCACAGAAATCGCGGACAACGCTCATCCGGTGCGCCTCGACATAGGCCTGAATCGCGTGGCCGATATCGCCAAAGGTGTTGCCCGGCTTGACCATCTCGATGCCCTTGAACAGCGCATCATGAGTGACCTGGATCAGACGTTCAGCCTTGCGTGGCAGCTTGCCCGCCACATACATGCGCGAGGTATCACCGAACCAGCCGTCAACGATGACGGTCACGTCGATGTTCAGGATGTCACCATCCTTGAGCTTTTTCTCACCCGGAATGCCGTGACAAACCACGTGGTTCACGCTGATACAGCTGGCGTGCTGATAGCCCTTGTAGCCGATGGTCGCCGAGGTCGCGCCCGCATCTTCGACCATCTGCGTGATCAGCCCGTCAATAGCGCCGGTCGTCTGACCGGGAAACACATGCTGGGCAATATCGTCGAGTATCCGCGCAGCCAAGGCCCCTGCCGCATGCATGCCGGCAAAGTCACCCTGTTCATAGATGCGGATACCGTCTTTTGTCAGACGGCCACGATGGTCTTTCATCGACGCTAAGCTCCAAATGTTTCGCGCAGCCCCTTACTTACGCTGCTTGCGCAGAAAGTTCCAGAGGGTGCGGCTTTAACTCAGTAGATAGAGTCGAAAGAAGAAAGTTCTAACATTGTGTATTAGCTGATCTGCCAGCGTCGGTCCGGGTCGACCCAAACTCCGTCGGGTGTAATGCGAGAGCCGACAATCAGGCGTTCAACACCTGCGGCTGCCTCAAACGCCGCCGCGTATGCCGGGTCGATATCGGAGGCCAGCGTGAAGCGGTCGCAATCGGTGCGTTGCACCAGATACAGCATGATTGCCCGGTGCCCCTGTGCCGCCATCGCCGACAGTTCGCCCAGATGTTTAGTGCCGCGCGCGGTTACGCTGTCGGGGAACTCGGCCAGACCGGGTTGGCGGGACAGGGTGACGCTTTTGACCTCGACATAGGCGTCGGGCAGGCCCGGTGCGCTTAGCAGAAAGTCGATGCGGCTGTTTTCGCCGTATTTTACCTCGGCGCGGACGGTTTCATAGGCGGCCAGTTCGGGGATTTCACGCGCCTTTAGCGCTGCGCGCAGGGCCTTGTTCGGGACCGATGTATCGACCCCGGTGAAATGCCCGTTTTCGTGATCGACCAGCCGCCAGCCATATTTCAGCTTTTTCTTCGGATCGTCATTGGGCTCCAGCCAAATTTTCTGGCCCGGCTCGGCCAGCCCCATCATCGAACCGGGATTGGCGCAATGGGCTGTAACCTGGCGCCCGTCCTCCAGCGTGCAATCGGCCAGAAAGCGTTTGTAGCGGCGGATCAGGCGGGCGGGGACAAGAGGGGTTTCAAATCGCATGCCCCACGGCCTATACCTGCCCCAGGGGTCGATCAAGAGGAAGAGCGCCATGGCCAATCCAACCGCCGCAATGCTGGTGATCGGGGATGAGATTCTCTCGGGCCGGACCCGCGACGCGAATATGCACTATCTCGCCGGAGAGTTGACCAAACAGGGCATCGACCTGAAAGAGGTCCGCATCGTCAGCGACGACGCGCCCGAGATCGAAGGGGCCGCAAAGGCGCTGTCCGACCGGTACGATCATGTGTTCACCAGCGGTGGCATTGGCCCGACCCATGACGATATTACCGCCGATTGCATCGCGCGGGCCTTTGGGGCGCATATCGACATTCGCGATGATGCGCGGGCGCTGTTGCAGGCGCATTACGACAAATCCGGCCTCGAACTGAACGAGGCCCGCCTGCGCATGGCGCGCATCCCGGACGGGGCGATTTTGATCGACAACCCGGTGTCGACCGCGCCGGGATTTACCATCGAAAACGTGCATGTGATGGCTGGGGTGCCTTCGGTGTTTCAGGCCATGGTGGCCAGCGTTTTGCCCAAACTGACCGGCGGCAGCCCGTTATTGTCGCAGACCCTGCGGGTGGATCGGGGCGAGGGCGATATCGCAGCGACCCTCTCTGCGCTGGCCGAAACCTATGATGACCTGACCATCGGGTGCTACCCGTTCCAGATCAACGGTGTCTTTGGCGCAAATGTCGTCATTCGCGGTACCGAGGGCACCCGGATCGACGCCGCCATGACCCAACTGGCGAAAGAGCTGGAGTTGTGAGCGTCAATTGGGCCGACATTGTCGACGGAACCTGGCCTGCGGCCCGCTATGAACGGCTGGGCCCGTTTCAATTGCGCGAAGGGCAGGGCGGTGGCTCGCGGGTGTCGGCGGCCAATGCGTTTGGCCCTTTCAGCGACACGGATATTGAAGCAGCCGAACAGGCGATGCTGGCGATGGGGCAAAAGCGTATCTTTTGCCTGCGTCCGGGGGACGAGGCGCTGGACGCGCAGCTTGCCGCACGGGGGTACGAGGTGCTGGATCCGGTCAACATCTATTCCTGTCCGGTATCCCATCTGACCGACCAGCCGATCCCGCGTGTCATGGTGTTCACCGTATGGGAGCCGCTTGCGATCATGCGGGATCTTTGGGCAACCGGGGGCATCGGGCCGGAACGCATCGCCGTGATGGAGCGCGCCAAAGGCCCCAAGATCGGCTTGCTGCTGCGCCATCGCGATCAGCCCTGCGGGGTTACTTTTGTTGCGATACATGAAGGTGTTGCCATGCTTCATGCGCTGGAAATTCTGCCCGATCACCGCCGTCAGGGCATGGGCCAGTGGGCGGTGCGGGGTGCCGCGATCTGGGCGCGCGACCATGGTGCCGAAACCTTCAGCGTGATCTGCACCAAGGTGAACGACGGGGCAAATGGCCTGTACCAAGCGCTCGGGATGGAGATCGCGGGCGAATACCATTACCGTCAGCTTATCTAACACAGAGGTTTTCGTGACACATCAAGACATGCCCATCGCGCTGGACCTGCCCATGGTCGACCCGCTGCCGCCCGAGACGCAGAAATACTTTGATATCTGCGTCGAGAAACTGGGCATGGTGCCAAATGTGCTGAAGGCTTATGCCTTTGACATCGACAAGCTGAACGCCTTTACCACCATGTATAACGACCTGATGCTGGCAGATAGCGGGTTGTCAAAGCTGGAACGCGAGATGATTGCGGTGGTCGTCTCATCCATCAACAAGTGCTTCTATTGCCTTGTGGCCCACGGGGCTGCCGTGCGGCAGTTGTCAGGCGATCCAAAGCTGGGTGAGATGCTGGTGATGAATTACCGCGTCGCGCCGCTGGACGACCGCCAGCGCGCCATGCTGGATTTCGCTGCCCGGATGACCAAAGCCAGTACCGAAATTGAAGAGCCCGACCGCCAGCGCCTGCGCGATGTCGGGTTCTCTGACCGGGATATCTGGGACATTGCCAATGTGACCGGGTTCTTCAACATGTCCAATCGCGTGGCCAGCGCCACGGCGATGGTTCCAAACCCCGAGTATCACGCACAGTACAGATGATCCGAACGCTAAGCCTTTTGACCGTGATCCTGGCCAGCCCGCTGGTTGCTCAGGAACTGACGCTGCCGCAATCCGCACAGCAGATCAGTCAGCGGGTTTCTCCGCTGGACAGCTATGATCTGCCAACCGGGCCATTCGCAGATGGAGCGGTTCCGGCCCGAACGGTCGAGGGGCAGGTTGAAAGGGTCACATGGCGGTTGCAGGCCGGGTCCAGCACGACGCTGCAATTGCTTGCCCCGTTGCGCGACCAGATCGAAGCGCAGGGGTATGACATTCTGTTCGAATGCGAGGCCCGCATTTGCGGCGGCTTCGATTTTCGGTTCGGGACCGAAGTGGTGCCAACGCCGGATATGTATGTCGCCATTCAGGACTATCGGTTTCTGTCCGCGCAGAAGGGGTCCGAGGTGCTGAGCCTGCTGGTCAGCCGGAACCCGCCCGATGGTTATGTGCAGATGATCCGGGTGACTCCTGTCGATGCGCCGGCCCCTGCACCTGTCGTGATCGATCAGAGTGTGGATGGGGCCGGGGGGTTGCTGGCCGAATTCCAGCAAACCGGTCATGTCATTCTGGACGACCTGCACTTTCGCACCGGCGAGGTTGCGCTGGGCGAAGGGCCCTTTGCCTCGCTCGCGTTGCTGGCCGGGTTCCTGGCGGATAAGCCGGACACGCGGCTGGCGCTTGTGGGGCATACCGACGATACCGGAGCCTTGCAGGCCAATATCGCAGTCAGCAAGCGCCGGGCCGAGGCCGTTCGAACCCGTCTGATCGAGGCGCATGGCGTGGCCGCCGACCGGATCGAGGCGCAGGGCGTCGGCTATCTGGCCCCGATCACCTCAAACGCCACCGCCGAGGGCCGCGATGTCAATCGCCGGGTCGAGGCAGTGTTGCTGGTCAACTGACGCACAAAAAAAGACCCGCACCAGAAAGCGCGGGTCGCTAAAGTTCACCGGGAGAAATTACCAATCCATCGGGCCCTTTTCGTTGAAGGACTCGACCAGAAAATCAATGAAAGCCCGCACTTTCGGCTGCGTGAAACGCCCGGGCGGGTAGACGGCGTAAACGCCCTGAACCTCATCCGGCAGCGACGGCATCGCGTCCAGCACCTGGCCGGATTTCAACGCATCCGCATACAGATAGCTGGGCAGATAAGCGATCCCGAGGCCCGAGATCGCAGCATTCAGCAGGGATTGCCCGTCATTGACGCTGAGCCAACCGGCGGTGCGCACCTGACGCTTTTCGCCCGATGGCGCGGTCAGTTTCCAGACATTGCCCGAAGATTGGCTGGAATAATGCAGCAGCTTGTGTTCGTTCAGGTCGTCGATCTTCTGCGGACGTCCGAATTTCTCGATATAGCTGGGGGCCGCAACCATGCGTTTGACGGTTTCCGTGAGTTTGCGCGCGCGCAGGGTGCTGTCTTCCAGCTCACCAATGCGCACGGCCACGTCAAACCCTTCGGAAATCAACTCAACATAGCGGTTGTTCAGCACCATGTTGACGGTGATATCCGGGTAAGCGGACAGGAACTCGGACAGAACGGGGGACAGGTGATTGACCCCGAAATCCGTCGCGACGCTGATCCGCAACAGGCCTGACGGGGCCGATTGCATCGAGGTAACCAGTGCATCCGCCTCGCCCGCGTCATTCAGAACGCGGCGCGCGCGGTCGTAATAGGCCAATCCGATTTCAGTTGGGGACACCCGGCGCGTTGTGCGGTTCAGCAGCCGCGCACCCAGACGCGCCTCAAGGCTCGAGACGTGCTTGGACACGGCCGATTTGGAGATGCCCATCTTCTTGGCCGCATCGGTGAAGCCACCCTGGTCCACCACGTTGGCGAAGGCTTCCATTTCGGTCAATCGATCCATACTCGTTCCCCAGGTCTTACGTTCGACGTCAGTTTTGACGCTCAATCTGGGCGGAAACGGGGCAGACATGGGATAATATCAGGGTTTTGAATCGGATCGTTTGCAGTTCAGAAACGTTGAAACAATGGTTTCCGATCCAATAACACCCCGGTCAAACGGTGATTTCTGGACATTTTTTCATTTGTGCTATGCTGAGAATGGCATTTTTGTGTCCTGGGAGGAGATTATGAAATCACTATTTGCCATTGTCGCGTTTTGTCTGTCCGCTGGTCTGGCACTGGCCCAAGCGCAGACCCCATCCAGCCCCGACGCCAAGGTCTATTTCGTGAACCTTGCGGATGGGGACACGGTTCAATCGCCGGTGACGGTGGTCTTTGGCCTGAGCGGTATGGGCGTCGCGCCAGCCGGGACCGAGGCCGAGAATACCGGCCATCACCATCTGCTGATCAACCGCCCGCCGATAGGCGAAGGCGAGGGCGGTGCGGATGAGCTGGCCTATGGCCTGCCCGCCGACGACAATCATATGCATTTCGGCGGCGGCCAGACCGAGGTGACTCTGGACCTGCCCGCAGGCCAGCACACTCTGCAATTGGTGCTGGGCGATGCGGGCCACGTGCCGCATAACCCGCCGATTGTGTCCGAGGTAATTACGATTACGGTCGAGTAGACGCCCAGATACGCCTGTTTACTTTCACGCTGATGTAAGGAACTCTCCGGCGTGTGATCGGAGGGTTCCATGTCGCTTGAGTTTCTTCTTACATCCCTGATCGTCGTGCTGTTGCCGGGAACAGGCGTGATCTACACGCTGGCCATAGGGCTTGGCCGGGGGTTTCGCGCCAGCGTTGCGGCGGCGGCAGGCTGCACACTTGGGATCGTGCCCGCCGCTGTGGCCAGCATTATCGGGCTGGCCGCGCTGCTGCACACCAGTGCGCTGGCGTTTCTGGTGCTCAAATACCTCGGCGTGCTTTATCTGTTCTATATGGCCTGGGGCATCGTCCGCGAGGGCGGCGCGATGGAAGTAAGTGCCGAGAAATCGACCAAGAGCTACCTGAAGATCGCGACGACCGGCACGCTGATCAACGTGCTGAACCCCAAGCTTTCGCTGTTCTTTCTTGCGTTCCTGCCGCAATTCCTGCCCACGGACACGGCGCATGCGGGTCTGGCGCTGGTGCAACTGGCGCTTGCCTTCATGGCGATGACTTTTGTTGTGTTCATCGCCTATGGGGCCTGCGCGGCGCTGGCGCGGGATTACATCATTCATCGCCCATCTGTGATGGCTTGGATCAAACGCTGCTTTGCAACGGCTTTTGGCGCGCTTGGGGTGAAGCTTGCACTGTCTGACTGACCGGGCCTAAAGCCCGGCCGCCAGACGTGTGCCCTGATTGATTGCCCGCTTGGCGTCCAGTTCCGCCGCGACATCTGCGCCGCCGATCACGTGCGGAGTGATGCCCCGTTCGATCAGCGCGTCTGCCAGACTGCGCTCGGAGACCTGACCGGCACACAGCACGATGTTGTCGGCTGCGATCAAGGTCGGGTCCGCGCGTTCCTCGCCAAAGCTGACATGCAGGCCGTCTTCGTCAATGCGTTCGTAGTTCACGCCGCCGACGAAATTGACATCTTTCATCTTCAGCGTCGCGCGGTGAATCCAGCCGGTCGTCTTGCCCAGCCCTTTGCCGTGCGCCTGTTTCTTGCGCTGCAACAAGGTGACCTGACGCGCTGGGGCCGCAGGCTGCGGGCCTTCGGGCGCAAGGCCCGCGCGGTGGTCTTCCGGGTCTGTCACGCCCCATTCCTTCATCCACAGCGGCAGATCGGTGGTGGCGCTGTGGCCGTCTTCCAGCAGAAACTCCGAAACGTCGAAGCCGATGCCGCCCGCGCCGACAACGGCGACGGATTTGCCAACCTCGGCCTTGCCGCGCAGCACGTCGATATAGCTGAGGACATTGTCCCCATCCTGTCCCGGAATCTGCGGATCACGCGGAGTGACGCCGGTTGCGATGACCACCTCGTCAAAGCCGGTCAGGTCGTCGGCACCAACCTCGCGGTTCAGTTCCACGTTCACGCCCAGATCGTCCATCATGGTGCGGTACCAGTCGACGAGGCCCCAGAACTCCTCTTTCCCCGGCACCTGTTTGGCCATGTTCAACTGCCCGCCGATCTCGGACGCGCGGTCGAACAGGGTCACGTCATGGCCGCGCTGGGCAGCGGTCATTGCGGTGGACAGGCCAGCCGGACCTGCGCCGACGATGGCGACCTTTTTCACGGTATCAGTCGCAGCAATCACCAGTTCGGTTTCGTTACAGGCGCGCGGGTTGACCAGACAGGTGGTCAGCTTGCCGCTGAACGTGTGGTCCAGACAGGCCTGATTACAGGCGATGCACGGCGCGATCTGCGCGGACTGACCGGCAATGGCCTTGTTCACGAATTCCGCATCCGCCAGCATCGGCCGCGCCAGCGAGACCATATCAGCGCAGCCGGTCGACAGGACTTCTTCCGCCACTTCCGGCGTGTTGATCCGGTTCGAGGTGATAACTGGGATCGACACCTTGCCCATCAGCTTTTTCGTCACCCAGGCAAAGGCCGCGCGGGGAACGCTGGTGGCAATGGTCGGAATCCGCGCCTCGTGCCAGCCGATGCCGGTATTCAGGATCGTCGCACCCGCTTTCTCGATCTCTTGCGCCAGTTGCACAACCTCGTCATGGGTCGAGCCGTTGGGGACCAAATCGATCATCGACAGGCGATAGATGATGATGAAATCTGTTCCCACCGCCTCGCGCGTGCGGCGCACGACCTCGATTGGCAGGCGCATGCGGTTCTCATACGAGCCACCCCAGCGGTCGGTGCGCTTGTTGGTGTGGGTCACAAGGAACTGGTTCAGGAAATAGCCCTCGGACCCCATGATCTCGACCCCGTCATAGCCTGCCTTCTGGGCCATTCGGGCCGCATTCACGATGTCGCTGATCTGTTTCTCGATACCCTCTTCGTCCAGCTCATGCGGCGGGAAGGGCGAGATTGGGGATTTCACCGGGCTGGGGGCCACGCATTTCGGGCCATAGGCATAGCGGCCCGCGTGCAGGATCTGCATGGCGATCTTGCCGCCCGCCTGATGCACACGTTCGGTCACGATGGAATGGTTTGCCACCTCTTTGTCGTTGGTCATCATCGACGCCCCCGACAAAACCGAGCCTTCCAGATTCGGACCGATCCCGCCCGTCACCATCAGCGCCACGCCACCGCGCGCCCGGTCGGCATAAAACTCGGCCACCCGGTTCCAGTCGCCGGTCTCTTCCAGTCCAGTGTGCATCGAGCCCATCAGCACGCGGTTTTTCAGCGTGGTAAAGCCCAGATCCAGCGGGGCCAGCATGTTTGGGTACGCAGTCATGGTGAAACTCTCCCTCCCGTCTCCGGGTTTTAAATTGACGTTCACGTCAACTTTGTCACGCGAAACCTAACGTCACCCCCTATGCTACCGTGGCGGCGCTTGTTAGAGGTGGGCAAAACAACCTTGCGAGGCCGTGCATGACCCCTGATCAGATCGCCAAACTGCCCTATCGCCCCTGCGTTGGTCTGATGCTGATGAACGCCGATGGGCAGATCTTTGTCGGTCAGCGCAACGATCGCCACAAGGACGCCTGGCAGATGCCGCAGGGGGGTGTGGACAAGGGCGAAGACCCCCGCGATGCGGCGCTACGCGAGCTGTGGGAGGAAACCGGCGTCACCTCTGATCTGGTCGAGGTTGTGGCCGCAACCGATGGCTGGCTGCCCTATGATCTGCCGCATGACATCGTGCCCAAGATCTGGAAAGGCCGCTATCGCGGGCAAGAGCAGAAATGGTTCCTGCTGCGCTTCACGGGCCGCGACGATCAGATCAACATCGAAACCGAACATCCTGAGTTCACCAAGTGGAAATGGCAGGACCCGGATCGGCTGATTGAAGAAATTGTGCCTTTCAAGCGTGACGTCTATGAACAGGTGGTGGCTGCGTTTTCCGAACATCTGGGCTGATCACCGCCCCGCACGTTGGCGTGAGGGGGCGTAGTCGCGTCCTGAGACCCCCTTTAGCTTGGGGTCCATGAAAGACACCTTACCCGAACCGATCACAGCCAAACCCGCCGGACGCCGATTTGAAGGCCCAGACCGACGCGCGCCCTTGCGCGACGGTTTGAAAGGGTGCGGTGAGTTTGGGGCCACTCAAACAGCAGGCCGGTTCTACCCGATGGCCTGCGTTGCGCTTGAGGTGACGCAGCGCTGCAATCTGGACTGCACGCTGTGTTACCTCTCGGACCGGGCCGAGATGACCTATGATCCGCCGCTGTCGGTCCTGTTTGCGCGGATTGCGACAATCAACAGCCACTATGGCCGTGGTGCATCGGTACAGCTGACCGGCGGCGACCCGACCCTGCGCAAAACCGAAGACCTTGAGGCGCTGTGCCGCGAGATCAAGCGGTTGGGCATGCGGTCCTGCCTGATGACAAACGGCATCCGCGCCAGCCGGGCGTTTCTGACCCGTCTGGCGGCGGCCGGTCTGGATGATGTCGCGTTCCATGTCGATATGACTCAGGACCGCAACGGGTTCGGATCAGAGGCTGAACTGAACACTGTGCGCGAAAAATACCTTGCCCGCGCCCGTGGCTTGGGTGTGCGGGTCCTGTTCAACACGACGGTGTTTGGCGGCAACTTTGGCGATCTGCCCGATCTGGCGCGGTTCTTCCGGGACCAGCCCGAGGTTGCCTTTGTCTCGTTCCAGATGCAGGCCGATACAGGGCGCGGCGTGCTGCGCGCCCGCCCGGATGCCATCACGCAGGACAGTGTGATGCGCGCGATCGAGCGTGGATATGGCACGACACTGGATTTTGATGCGGCTTCCGTCGGTCATTCTGCCTGCAACCGCTACGCCAGCGTCCTGACCGCCGGGGGGCGAGCGGTCTCCTTGCTGTCGAACGCCAAGCTGGTGCAGCAGGTGATCGCCGCGTTGGAGCGGTTGGACACGGGGCGCGAGGCGCATCTTGTGATCCGGTCCACGGTCCGTCGGTTGGTGCTGCGGCATCCGGTTTTGGCGGTGTGGGCGGTGGCGCATTTGGTGGCCTCGGTCGCCCGACTTGGCCCGGGCTTGCTCCGCGGTCGGGTGCGGCGGCAGGCGGTGTTCATCCACAACTTCATGGCGGCAGATGCGTTAGAGGCGGATCGCTGCGCCTCATGCGTGTTCATGGTGGCGACCGGGAACGGACCCTTGTCCATGTGCGTCCACAATGCCCAGCGCGATCAGCATCTGGCCGCTCCGGATCGGATCGATAGCCCGATGGGAACCTATTGGTGGAACGCGGCGATGCGAGGGTTGTCGTCGCGGCCGGAAATTCCTGCGCTGGGCGACCCGGCCCATGCGCCGCTGAAGCGATTGAAGGGGCAGATGCGTCTGACCCGCCGGGACCGAAAGGATGCCTCGTGAAAAAGCTGCTGATCGTCTTGCTGCTGCCTTTGCTGGCGGCCTGCGCCAGTGTCGAACGGCTGGCCCTGCCACCTGCCGAGGCCTTGCCGGGCAACGCCCTGACCCGCAGTGCCCCGCCGCCCGGGCAGCGCGTGAATCACAGCGATTGGAGCGCGTTTCTGTCCCGCTATGTCGCGCCCGATGCGCAGGGGGTGAACCGCGTGGCCTATGCCAGCGTCACCGCGTCTGATCGTGATCGTTTGGATGAGTATCTGGGGCAATTGCAATCCGTTGACCCGGCACGCCTGACACGCGATCAGCAACTGGCCTATTGGATCAACCTCTACAACGCGCTGACCGTGGATGTCGTCCTTGAGGCTTATCCGGTCGACTCGATCCGCGACATCACCGACGGGCCGCTTTCCTTTGGCCCATGGGATCGCCCCCTGGCCACGGTCGCAGGGCAGAGTTTGACGCTCAACGATATCGAACACCGGATCATCCGCCCCGGATTTGATGAGCCGCGCATCCATTACGCGCTGAACTGCGCCGCCGTGGGCTGCCCGAACCTGATGGATCGGGCGTGGGAGGCCGGAACTCTGAAACAAGACCTCGCCGCAGCCGAGCGGGCCTATATCAACGACCCGCGCGGCGTGCGTTTTGATGATCGCGGGGGGCTGATCCTGTCCAAGATCTATATCTGGTTCCGCGAGGATTTCGGAGCGAATGAGCAGGACGTGCTGACCTATATCCAGACCGCAGCCGCCCCTGAATTGCGCGCCAGATTGCAAGAAGTCCGGCGCGTTAAGGCTTATAGATACGACTGGGCGCTGAACGGCGCGGCGGCGGGGTCATAAAGGCGCGGGATCAAGGCCGAAAGGCCGCCGCGCCAGCGCCGACCCGCCCCCACGGGGCGGCGCTTTTGCACCGTCAATCTCTGTTTTACCCGCGCAGTTGGTTGCACCATTAAGTGCGAGGTTCAATTGGTACAAGCGCCACCCCGCAGGTCGGCGCTGGCGCGCCTATAGCAACCCCTCGCTGCGCAGCAAGTCCTGCATGTTGGCCTCGGGACGCGGACCGATATGGCTGATCACTTCGCGGGCGCAGACATTGCCGATGCGGGCGCAGGTCTCGTAATCGCGGCCCGTGGCCATGCCAAACAGGAAGCCTGCGGCGAACTGATCTCCGGCCCCGGTTGCATCCACCGGCACTACCTTATCGACCCGCACATCGACGCGCTGGCCATCATGCAGAACAGTCACGCCATCGCCGGACCGGGTGCACACGACCAAAGGGCAGATACCGGCGGTTTTTGCCAGCGCCTCTTCCAGATCATCGGTTTCGAACAGCGATTTGATTTCGGCCTCATTGCCGATCACGAAATCCAGTTCGTTCTCGATCAGCAGCAGGAAATCGACGCGATGCCGTTCGACGCAGAACGGATCGGAAATCGCGATCCCGGCCTTGCCGCCACTCTTATGGCAAGTGCGCGCGGCCTCAAGGAATGCCGCCTTGCCTTTTTCCTTGTCGAACAGGTAGCCCTCAAGGAACATGATCTGGCTGTTATTGGCCACATCGGCCGAGACATCCTCGGACGACAGTTCCGACGAAATCCCCAGATAGGTGTTCATCGACCGCTCGCCATCCGGCGAGACAAAGATCATCGAACGCGAGGTCGGTAGCTCTCCGCCTGGGACCGGCGGGTTCACGAAATCGACGCCGTCTTCGTTCATCGCATCCGCATAGAACCGACCCAAGGCGTCATCATGCACCCGTCCGATAAAGGCCGCGTCCAGACCCAGCGCCCCGGCACCGGCAATCGTATTGGCGACCGAGCCGCCCGGCGTCTGCACCCGGCCTTCCATCGAGGCATACAGCACCTCGCCACGCTCCTGCTCGATCAGTTGCATGATGCCTTTTTCGATGCCCATCAGTTCCAGGAAACTGTCATCGGCCTGGGAAATCACGTCCACAACGGCATTTCCGATGCCGGTCAGTTGGTAGGTCTTCATAGGGTTTTGTCCTCGAATTGACAGAGATCACGGATGATGCAGGTCGGGCATTGCGGCTTGCGCGCCTTGCAATGGTATCGGCCATGCAGGATCAACCAGTGATGCGCATGGAGTTGAAAGTCGGCAGGAATATTGTCCTCGATGGCGCGTTCCACGGTGTCCACGTCCTTGCCGGGGCAGATGCCGGTGCGGTTGCCGACGCGGAAGATATGCGTATCCACCGCCTGCGCCGGTTGCCGCCACCACATGTTCAGCACCACATTGGCGGTCTTGCGCCCGACACCGGGCAGGGACTGCAGCGCGGCGCGGGAATTGGGCACCTCACCACCATAATCCTCGACCAGAATACGGCTCAGCTTGATGACATTCTTGGCCTTCTGGCGGAACAGGCCGATGGTCTTGATATGCTGGGTCAGACCCTCTTCGCCCAGATCCAGCATCTTTTGCGGCGTGTCGGCGATTTTGAACAATTCGCGCGTGGCCTTGTTGACACCCGCATCGGTCGCCTGCGCCGAAAGCGCCACGGCGACGACCAGAGTGTAGACGTTCACGTGCTCCAACTCGCCCTTGGGTTCGGGGTCGGCTGCCTGAAAACGCGTAAAGATCTCGCGGATCGTGTGGTAATCGAGTTGCTTTGCCATCCGCGCCTTAATGCCGCCCGCAAGGCCATGACACAACCCCTTGGTTCCGGCCCAAAGCCAATGCGCAAGTTCCGGGTCGCGGCGTCGTGTCCTGCGCGCTATGGTTTTGGCATCAGATGAGGTGACTGTCATGAACGTCCAGACCCCGGAAAGCGGATACCACTACAACGTCATGCGCCGCGCGATCGAGCTGATCGATCAGGGCGGCGAGGGCCTCAGCCTTGAGGAATTGGCGCAGCAGATGGATATGAGCCCGGCCCATTTCCAGCGACTGTTCTCGCGCTGGACCGGTGTATCACCGAAACGCTACCAGCAATACCTAACGCTGGGCCACGCCAAGGCGCTGCTGCGCGAACGGTTCACGACGTTGGAAACCGCCCATAACGTGGGCCTGTCCGGCAGTGGCCGCCTGCATGATCTGTTTCTGAAATGGGAGTCCATGAGCCCTGGCGAATACGCCCGCAAAGGCGCAGGTCTGACGATCTATTGGGGCTGGTTCGAAAGCCCCTTTGGCCCCGCGCTGGTGATGGGCACCGACAAGGGCATCTGCGGCATGGCCTTCGGGGCCGAGACTGGTGAAGGCGAGGCGATGGAGGATATGCTGTCGCGCTGGCCGCAGGCGGATTTCGTTGAGGACCCGATGCACCTGCGGCCTTGGGTGCTCAGCGCTTTTGGGTCGGTCAGCGACCGTTTGCAGCCGACGCCTTTGTACCTGATCGGCTCACCCCTGCAGATCAAGGTGTGGGAGGCGCTGATGCACATCCCTTCGGGTCAAGTCACCACCTATTCTGAGATCGCGCAGCGGGTGGGCTCGCCACAGGCCGTTCGTGCAGTCGGAACGGCGGTCGGGCGCAACCCGGTCAGTTGGCTGATCCCCTGCCACCGGGCGCTGCGCAAATCGGGCGGGCTTGGCGGCTATCACTGGGGCCTGCCCGTCAAACGCGCGATGCTGGCCTATGAAGCCGCGCAGGCGGATGCCTGATTGACAGACCGTCCCGGCGCTGTCATATGGCGCGCCAGGTACGGGTCCCCTGCCGTTCGCGGCCTTTGGCTTTGGTGAAACCCGGTTGAATGCATATCTGTTGCCCTTTCCTGGCGCACGGATGGCAATGCGAACACCGTCCTGATTTCGCGCCCCTATAAGGAAGCGAGGCAAGACATGACTATTGATCAAGACATCGCTCCGGTTTCGGAGCTGAAGGCGCAGGCAAAGCGACTGCGCGAGAGGCTGCGCAGCGCGGATGTGATCCTGTCGCATAGCGAGGCCCTAGAGCTGGTGGCCCATCAGCAAGGGGCCAAAGACTGGAACACGCTGCGTGCGATGGCAGGCAACCGGCTGCATCTCAGGGTCGGTGACCGGGTCAAAGGACGCTATCTGGGTCAGCCGTTCAATGCGGTCATTCGCGGTTTGACGATGCTGGGTGATGGCGGGCACCGCCGTGTGACGCTGCAATTCGACGCGCCCGTGGACGTGGTGCGGTTTGACAGCTTCTCGGCCTTCCGGCAGCGCGTGACCGGCGAGATCGGTTGGGACGGGCGGTCTACCCGTCATACATCGGACGGAGAGCCGCAGCTCGTCGTCCAACCAGCTTGAAAATAAAGCGAGGCACCCTGGGGTGCCTCACATTTTGATCGTAGAAAACAGGCGTTACTCGGCGGCCCAGCCACCGACGGCTTTGACTTCCAGAAAATCCTCAAGCCCCCAAACGCCACCTTCGCGTCCATTGCCGGATTGCTTCATGCCCCCGAACGGAGACCCCGCGCTGCGCGATTTGCCGTTCATCTCGACCATGCCCGAACGCAATGCCCGCGCCATGCGATTGGCGCGCTCGCCATCCTGTGTCTGGACATAGTTGGTCAGGCCATATGGCGTGTCATTGGCGATCTCGATTGCCTCTTCCTCGGTGTCGAAGGGGATCATGGTCAGGACGGGGCCAAAGATTTCCTCGCGCGCGATGGTCATCTGGTTATTGGCATCGGCAAAGACCGTGGGTCGCACGTAGTAGCCCTTGTTCAGACCCTCAGGCCGTCCGGTGCCGCCTGCGACCAGACGCGCGCCTTCGTCGATGCCTTTCTGGATCAGGTCCTGAATTTTGCTCCACTGCGCCTCGTTCACCACAGGGCCGATATGGCGGCCTTCCTCGGCAGCGGGGCCAACCTTGACCATGTTGGCCACCTCGGCGGCGGTTTCGACGGCCTGATCGTAGATCGGGCGCTGGACCAACATCCGGCTGGGGGCGTTACAGCTTTGGCCGGTGTTGTTCATCATATGCAAGACACCGCGCTTCACCGCGCTGGCATCCGCATCGGCAAAGACCACATTCGCGCCTTTGCCGCCCAGTTCCAGATGTACTTTCTTCAATGTTTCCGCAGCTGCCTTGGAAATTGCGGTTCCCGCACGGGTCGAGCCGGTAAAGCTGATCATGTCCACATCCGGATGGCTGGACAATTGCGAACCGACGCCAACCCCGTCGCCATTCACCAGATTGAACACGCCGGGCGGAAAACCGGCGGCGTCCATCAACTCGGCAAAGATCATCGCGTTCAGCGGGCTTTGCTCGGACGGTTTCAGAACCATCGTGCATCCGGCAATCGCGGCGGCCCCAACTTTGAGCGTGATCTGGTTCATCGGCCAGTTCCAGGGCGTGATCAGACCGGCAACGCCGACGGCCTCGTGGATGATGCGGTCGTTTGGGGCATGATCGCCCAGCGGATATTCGAAGGGAAAGGCCTTGGCTGCGCGGATGAAGGTGTTCAGGTGGTACATGCCCGCCCCTGCCTGAGCCGCCCGCGCCAAATCGATCGGGGCTCCCATTTCCAGCGACATAGCCTGTGCCAGATCCTCGTTGCGGGTCTGGTAGATCCCGGCCAGTTTCTCGACCAGTGCAATCCGCTCGGCAACCGGGGTGGCCATCCAGCCGGGCAGGGCCGCCCTGGCGGCAGCAACGGCGGCATCGGTATCAGCCTGACCGCCCAGTGAGATCACTGCGCAGGGCTCTTCTGTCGATGGGTTGATGACGTCGAAGTCATTGGGCGCGGATGGGGTAACCCATTGGCCGTTGATGTAGAATTCACGCTTTTCGATCATGGCTCTCCCTCCTGATCAGACGGCATTGGGGCCGGTTTCGGGGCACTCTGGCACTGGCGGCATAGCGGGGCAAGAGGGTGTTTTGATCAAATCTCTTACCGCTTGCAGCGGGAATGGCGTATCCTTGCGCGGGCCAATGGTTTAACTCTGACGCAGAGTGTTTAGGTTTACGGCAACCGACTCGGGTTTTTCACAGGAAAGGAGATGCACCATGGGTTTGCGCATCAATGACACGGTTCCCAATTTCACCGCAGAAACGGATCAGGGCACCGTTCAGTTTCACGACTGGATCGGTGACAGCTGGGCGATCCTGTTCTCGCACCCGAAAGACTTCACCCCGGTTTGCACCACCGAGTTTTCGGCTGTGGCCCAGTTGAATGACGAATGGGCGGCCCGAAACACCAAGGTGATCGGCGTATCGGTCGATGGCGTGGAAGATCACAAGAAGTGGAAGAAAGACATCGAGGCTTATGGGAACGCCAATCCCGGTTTTCCGATCATCGCCGATGATGGGTTGGCCGTGTCCAAGGCGTTTGACATGCTGCCTGCCGAAGCCTACCTGCCCGACGGGCGCACCCCCGCCGACAGCGCCACCGTGCGGTCGGTCTTTATCATTGGGCCGGACAAGCAGTTGAAACTGTCGATGACTTACCCGATGACTGTGGGCCGCAACTTTGCCGAGATCCTGCGCGCGCTGGACGGGTTGCAGATGTCGGCCAAGGGTGTTGCGACGCCTGCGAACTGGGTGCCGGGCGAGGATGTGATCATTCCGCCTGCCGTGTCGAATGAAGATGCCAAAGAGAAATTTGGCGAGTTCGAGACGATCTTTCCTTATCTGCGTAAGACCAAGGCGCCGTCTTAAGACGGACCGGGTCAGGGGGGCTGTCTGCCCCCCGCCGCGCCTAGAGGCGCGACTCCCCCCGAGGATATTTATGGCCAGATGAAGCAGGCGGGCGCTGTGGGTAGCTGTAGAGTTTTGCCCTGTAGGCCGCGCGCTTGAATTCGCGGGTCAGCTTGTCGCTGAACGGCGGGCTTTTCTGGATTGTCGAGCCGCCGATTTCACCGGCGATTTCCCGGTTGCCGCTGCCGAGCAGGGTGTGGATCGGTTGGCCGGTCAGCCAGTGCATTTGCAGAAACGTATCGACCGGGCGGTCGATCTGATCCGTAGCGGCCAACATGCGTGCGGCGGCGCGACGTCCCACCATCTGGCAGACACATTGCAACCCGACCACCCAAGGCAGAACCAGGCGCAGCCCGTTTTCCTCGGCAATGGTTTGTGCCGGAATCTCGCGTTGTTTGACCGGTATGCGGATGTAGTGATCCGGGGTCGCCTCGCGCTTCAAAAGCGCCAGGATCTGCTGCAATTGGGCAGGGTCGATACGCAGATCATCTTCGGTGATGAGTGCCAGATCGATGTTTTCGTCCACCATTTTCTGCCAGATGCGGCGGTGGCTTTGGAACACGCCGACCTCGGTGGGCAGCAGCGCAAAAGGGTAGTGGGGCCGATGCAGATTGCCGGGATGCAGGCAGACATCCGAAATTTGATCGGGGTCGCGCCCATTCACGGCCTCGAACAATTCGGCGTTGGGCAGGTCCGCGCAAAGCCTTTCGGCGTTTTCCCGCCGGGCGGTGCTGGAAGACATATGAATGACGAACGAGCGCATTGGCATGTGCATAGAGCACCCCGGCGTGTTGGGGAAGGGTGGTGATGGCGAAACACAGAGCCGTGACTGTTTGAAATGTTTCATTTGGCAGATAATGGCCGTTTTCCAGGGGTTCAAGCTGCGTGGGCGGCGGGGCGGGTTATCGACCAGGGATTTTCCAGCCCGCAGTTTAATATAAGCGTGTGCCGCAGCAGGCGTATTTCGAAGGGTTTCAGGACGGGCAGGACGGTGGGGCCGTATCCTTTTGCGCCCTGCCTGAGGGTCGGGAATAGGTTTAGCAGTTCCTTTCGGGTCTCGGCGGTCATCGCGCTGAGCGTCGTGTCGCCCGGATAAAGGGATTCAGACCAGATGCCATCGACATTCACCAGTTCATGCTGATCGAACAGGATATGGATGTAGTCGACGCCTTCATCTGGTGGCAACTGGCGGACAGATTTGCCATCAACCAGATTTTTGGCTGGGGCCAGCATCATTGGGGCGGAACAAAAAAGCTCCATTTTTGGGGAGGAAACCGCGATCCGATGTTGCGGTGAAACCACCAGATCGCGATTGGTGCAGGTGGTTGAAAAATGGTCCGACCTGACCCGGATCGGACAGAGATGCGGGGATTGGCGCAGGTCTTGCCGGGACAGCCTGCGTTTGCCGATCCAGCGGACGGGCCGAACCTGACCTCCGGCAACGATGACGGGATCTCCGGGGCGCAAAGCCTCGACCCGGCGGCGGCCTGTTGGTGTCAGGATCATCGATCCGGAGGTGAAGCAGACAAAGGACGGTAGTGTGCTGTATTCGGTTGGGGGTGTTGATGAGGGCCTGCTGGTGACTGCAATCGTGTCCCCGACGTTGGCCTGACCCGATGTGACAACCACATAGATCGGAGAGGTGAACTGCAATTGGACAAAGGACACAGCCTGCCCGTTGATTTCGCCCTGATAGGTTTCGAACACCTGAAAGCTGGAGGAAGAGTTGTGGAAGTTCGGGACACCGCTGAGATCCAGTTGAGTGCTGGAATCCGAGCTTTGCAGAAACGTGTCATCATCGATGATGTCCGCGCTATATGCGGCTTCGATTGAAACGCTATTGGTGCTGAAGGGGTCCGCGCTGAGTTCGTAGATGGTGATGGAGGCCACGGCGGAACGTCTTCCCAGAATTTACAAAAGTTTTCCTTAAGTTTGGGCTAATTCAACTTATAAGTGTTAACATATGGTTTACTAAACCGAGCGCGCGACCGCATGGATATGGGATGGGGTGAATCCCGAGAACCGGGCTTTCACGGATAACAGGAGTTTTGAAAATACATGCCCCCGCCACTTGGGCGGAGGCACGCCAGGGGCGGCGAAACCGGAGACGAACACCGCCCTTGGTGGGGCTCAGAACCCGTAGCGCAGGCCGAAATTGATGCTGAACGTGTCCAAGTCATCCTCGACCGTTCCCGTCGAAGCGCCGGTGGGGGCCAGACGCGCGGATGAGACGTCGAAGGCACGGGTATAGCGCGCATCAACGGTAAAGGCGGTGTCTTCGTTGATGTCATAGGCGACACCGGCGATCAGCTGTGCCGCGAAATCGGTGCCGCTGTCATCCAGCGTGACGCCGGGGCCGTAGGCGAAATCGATATCAGAATAGGTCGCACCCAGACCGAAACCGGCATAGGGGGTGAAGGCGCTGTTACCCTTTAAGTCGAACAGCACATTGGCAAAGAGCGAGGTTTGGGTCACATCGCCCGAGATATTACCCTCGGCCCCCGGGCCATTTCCGGAGAAGTTGACGCCGTCCACGTTGTTGTCGCGATAGGACAGCTCCAGCTCGATCCGCGTGCCAATGGCGTCATTGGACCATTGAGGGATCTCTTTACCGATTGCGATCCCCAGACCGACACCGCCATCGAAATCGGTGTCGACGGATTCGGAAGCGCCGCCGATGCTGCCGCTGAAGTCGGTATCCTGAAGGTCGCTATAGCCCAGGAAGCCGTGGATATAGGTGCCGTCCGTCAGGCTTTGCGCTGACGCGGCGGTCACACCCAAAATCAGCGCCGCCGAGGTAAGAAGAAGTCGAGAAACCATAATCCATGTCCTTTGTTCCGAATGGTCCATGGCGCTGATGTGGGCAATCGGAGGTCAAAAGGAAGGCGCGCGACCATCACTTCGCGTCACGGGATTTTGGGTGTGGGTGAGTGAATAAGTAGCCCATTGAACAATTGCAGTCGCAGGGCGGGCTTACCCTCGGGATGTTGGTCGTTCCATGAGGGGTTCTGACAGCAGTTCCTCGACAAAGAAGCTGAGCAGTTGCAAGCGGCCGGACACGCCAGCTTTGCGGTATACTGCAGCACTTTGGGCCTTGATCGTACCTTCTTTGGTCTGCCGAAGTTCCGCGATTTGGGCAATCGACAGGCCCTTGAGCGAGAGCAGCGCAACATCGCGTTCGGCTTTGCTTAGCCGCCATTCGTCAAACTGGGTGCCGATAACCTGTGCGAACGCGCCTTGGGCCACGCCAAGCTGCCGTTTTATATCCCGAACGCGCCGGTTCTGGGCGCGGATCAGCGCAATCGCTGCCGCCAATCCACCCAAAAGCGCTATTGAGATCAAAAGTTCAAAACTGTGCAAGTACCGGAAGCCGGCGCTTTCGCCCCCGGTCCAATCCAGCAGTGCATCGGTCAGGAAAAAGGTGGCGCAGAGGGCCTGCACCACCAAAAGGAGCCACAACAAAGACGTTTGCGATATCTTCATGATGCTCCTTCAGGGTCGCGCGGTCAGTCGTCATCCTCTTCAAGTTCAATGGCGGTCACGGTGCCATCGACATTGTTCAGGACCAGTTCAGTTTCCACGCCATCCTTGCTGAGTTCAACCTCGATCTCGCCGTCTTCGAATTCGATCTCTTCGACCACATAGCCCTGCGCCTCCAGCGCCGCACGGATGTCAGCCTCATCCGTCCCCAGTTTTTCGCCCTGCCCCACATTGGCCAGGGCCAGCGCGGGGGCTGCTGCAATCAAACCGGCAAGGGTCAGAATTTTCAGGTTTTCCATATCGCATCTCCTGTTTTTGCGCGTTTCAACGCAATGGAGTTGGGAGGGTGCCCGGATCGTTTCGATTGGGCTTTGGTTGAAATGGATGCAATTGAACCAAGGTTTATGCGTTCGATCAGGCTTTATCAAAGCCCACGGGCGGCAGAGTGGCATAAAAAAGGCCCCGGTGGATCACCGGGGCCTTCATCATTAGAAAAGGGAAGCAGATTACTCTGCGCCTTCCTCTTTCTTTTCTTTCTTTTCGGGAACGATCTCTTCGCCGGTTTCCTGATCGACCACTTTCATCGACAGGCGAACCTTGCCGCGATCGTCAAAGCCCAGCAGCTTGACCTTTACTTCCTGACCTTCCTTCAGAACATCCGACGGATGGTTCAGGCGGCGGTTTTCGATCTGGGACACGTGGACCAGACCGTCGCGCTTGCCAAAGAAGTTCACGAAGGCACCAAAGTCGACAATCTTGACCACTTTACCGGTGTAGATCTGACCCTCTTCCGGCTCGGCCACGATCGAATAGATCATGTCATAGGCTTTCTTGATCGACTCCCCATCGGGCGAGGCGATCTTGATGACGCCGTCGTCGTTGATGTCGACCTTGGCACCCGAGGTCTCGACGATTTCGCGGATGACCTTGCCGCCCGAGCCGATCACTTCGCGGATCTTGTCGGTCGGGATGTTCATGGTCTCGATGCGCGGAGCGTGGACCGAGAATTCGTTGGTCTCGGACAGGGCTTTGCCCATCTCACCCAGAATGTGCATGCGGCCGTCCTTGGCTTGCGCCAGGGCTTTCTCCATGATCTCGGGCGTGATGCCCGCAACCTTGATGTCCATCTGCAGCGAGGTGATGCCGTTTTCGGTACCAGCAACCTTGAAGTCCATGTCGCCCAGGTGATCTTCGTCACCCAGAATGTCCGACAGGATGGCATAGTTGCCGTCATCTTCCAGGATCAGACCCATGGCCACACCGGCAACCGGTGCTTTCAGCGGAACGCCCGCATCCATCATCGACAGCGAGCCGCCGCAGACCGACGCCATCGAGGACGAGCCGTTGGATTCGGTGATCTCGGACACGATGCGGATCGTGTAGGGGAAGTCGGTTGCCGCAGGCAGAACCGCCTGCAGGGCGCGCCATGCCAGCTTGCCGTGGCCGATCTCACGACGGCCCGGGCCACCCACGCGGCCAACTTCACCAACCGAATAGGGGGGGAAGTTGTAGTGCAGCAGGAAGTTCGATTTGAAGTTGCCATGCAGCGCGTCGATGAACTGCTCATCATCACCGGTGCCCAGTGTTGTCACGGCCAGTGCCTGCGTTTCACCACGGGTGAACAGGGCAGAACCGTGGGTACGCGGCAGCATCGAGGTTTCGGCTTCGATGCCACGGATGTCGGTGGTCGAACGGCCGTCGATGCGCTTGCCGCCTTTGACGACGTCACCGCGCAGGATGCCGGCTTCCAGCTTTTTCATCGCCGAGCCGAGGTTCGCGTCTTCCAGCTGTTCCTCGGTCAGCGCTTCCTTGATCGCTTCGCGGGCAGCGGCAACAGCGGCGGTGCGCTCTTGCTTGTCGGTGATCGCGAAGGCGGCGCGCATCTGCTCTTCACCGGCTGCGGCAACAGCGGCGTACAGCTCCGAGTAATCGGGAGCGGCGAAGTCAAACGGCTCTTTCGCGGTTTCTTCGGCCAGCGAAATGATCAGGTCGATGACCGGCTGGATTTGCTCGTGCGCGAAGGTCACGGCGCCCAGCATTTCGGCCTCGGACAGTTCGTACGCTTCCGATTCCACCATCATCACGGCGTCTTTGGTACCGGCAACAACCAGATCCAGACGCTGTTCGGGGTTCAGGCGCAGGTCCTGCATGTCGTCCACGGTCGGGTTCAGGACGTATTCGCCATCCACGAAACCAACGCGAGCACCGGCGATCGGGCCCATGAACGGCGCGCCCGAGATGGTCAGGGCAGCCGAAGCGGCAATCATCGCGACGATGTCGGGGTCGTTGACCAGATCGTGGCTCAGCACGGTGCACATGACCAGAACTTCGTTCTTGAAGCCGTCAACGAACAGCGGGCGGATCGGACGGTCAATCAGACGCGCGGTCAGCGTCTCTTTCTCGGTCGGGCGCGCCTCGCGCTTGAAGAAGCCACCCGGAACTTTACCGGCGGCATAGTATTTTTCCTGATAGTGCACGGTCAGCGGGAAAAAGTCCTGACCGGGCTTTTGTTGCTTGGCAAAGGTCACGTTCGCCATGACGCTGGTTTCGCCCAGCGTGGCGATCACGGTGCCGTCGGCCTGACGGGCAACCTTGCCGGTTTCCAGTGTCAGCGTCTCTTCGCCCCACTGAATCGATTTCTTCGTTACATCAAACATATGCGTATCCTAGAACGGAGCACTCCCGCCCCTGCGGGTCTCCGGTTTGCATGGCGGCCCCATTGCCGCCGACCCCACTTTATCTTCCATTCGAGTGCCGGGGTCAGGGCACAACGTCTCAGATACCGCGCGCATACAGCAGAAAACGTTGGAAGGAAAGCGAAACCGCACAAGGCGGCGGTGGACCGCCATGCCCATAGTGTGACCATTGCTGAACAAGCGTGTGTGGCAAAACACGCAGGATTGCTTACATGATGACACATGTCCCATACCCGAGGATGCCATGACCTTTTGCCTGCGGTTGCTGAGCGTCGCGTTGCTGACCCTGTGGGGTTTTGCGGCACTGGCGTCCCAACCTGTCGAGTGGTCTGATCTGCCGGACCCTGCCGCGCAGGACTTTGAAGACCCGTTTCGCGAGCTGAGCGCCGAGCAGTTTGATGACCTGCGCTTTGCGCTGCGCTTGCGTGGGCGCTTGCAGCAGGATGTCGGCAGCGCGGACGAACAACACAAATGGCAAGAGCTTTTGTCCGAAACGGAACAGGCGCTGGCCGCCGATCAGATCGATATCGACCGGCTCATGTCCCAGCGTGATGCGGTGATTCAGCGTCGCGAGATGGCTGATACCGCCGGGAACCCCAAGGTCGACGATCAGGTTGTCACAATCACCGGCTATGTGATCCCCGCGCCTTCGGATGAACAGGGGCATGGTGTGGCCTATCTGGTGCCTCAGCCCGGTATGTGCAGCCACCTGCCGCCACCCCCGCCCAATCAGATGATCCGTGTCCGGCTTTCGGACCAGTGGGCCCCGACCTTGTATTATGAGCGTGTTCGCCTGACCGGGCGATTGACCATTGCGCCGACGGAGTACGAGATGTTTGTGATCGACGGGCAGGTTCCGATGCGGGCCACGTTCCGTTTGGATGTCCACAACGCCGAACCCTTGGGCAGCGGCGAGGAGCATTTTCAGGAGTTCCTTACGGTGCATGATCGTTTACGCGCGGCGCTTCGGCAGAAATCCGGCGGGCCTGTCGAAGGCCCCTGAACCGGTTTGCGCCCTTTACCTTGATGCCCTGAACAACACATTCCGAAAAAAGAATAATTTTGCCATATTATGATGAGGGTGTAGGCTCGACCCACAAGACCTGCGGTCGCAAGGACGGGAACGCGCCAAGGGACTAGATAAATAAGGCCGTCTTCGACCGAATACCTTGGCGTTTGCACGTAGCAAACTGAGGGAAAGTCGAATGGCTGAAACCAAGAAAATGCTTGATCCGGATCCCCGGATTTATGACTTCGAAACCGAATATGAGCTGGGGCAGGATAACGTCCGGCCATTCGGTCTGGACATACACAATCCGGTCTTCCTGATCTCGAGTATCCTGATCTTTGCGTTCGTCCTGATCGCATTGGCCAATCAGGAGGCCGCGGCCTCGTTCTTTGGCTGGCTTCGGCCCTGGCTGACCAGCACGTTTGACTGGTTCCTTGTGCTCTCGGTCGATGCAATCACCCTGTTCTGTCTGGTGCTGATCGTTCTGCCTGTCGGCAAGGTGAGGATCGGCGGCAAGGACGCCGAGCCTGACTATTCCTATGCCGGTTGGATCGCGATGATGTTCGCCGCCGGTATTGGCATCGGTCTGCTGTTCTTTGGTGTGATGGAGCCGGTCTATTACAACTTCGCCGAAGGCGGCAACGCCGCGCCCTTAGGAATCGACATTGCCGTGCCGGGTAACGAATACGCGGGCATCGTGGGCACGATCCACCATTGGGGCCTTGAAGGCTGGGCGGTTTACGCCGCCGTGGGTCTGAGCCTTGCGATCTTTGCCTATAATCTGGACCTGCCGCTGACCCTGCGGTCGGCCTTTTACCCATTGCTGGGCGAGCGGGTCTGGGGCTGGTGGGGCCACATCATCGACACGCTTGCGGTGTTCGCAACACTGTTCGGCCTCACCACTTCTTTGGGTCTTGGGGCGCAGCAGGTTGCGGCGGGTTTGAATGAGGTGTTTGGCATCGAACCCAGCCCGACTGTGGTTGTCCTGCTGATCATCGGTATCACGCTGATCGCGCTGGGCTCGGTCCTGATGGGTATGGATGCGGGCGTCAAACGGCTGAGCGAGATCAATATGATCATGGCCGTCGGCCTCTTCATCTTCGTGATCGTCGTCACCGGTGTTGGCACAGCTATTGCGCGCTATTTCAACGTCATGGTGGATTACGTGACGCACCTTCCGGCCTTGTCCAACCCGTTCGGGCGCGAAGACACCAGTTACTTCCATGGCTGGACGACCTTCTACTGGGCCTGGTGGATCGCGTGGTCGCCCTTTGTGGGCATGTTCATTGCTCGTATCTCCAAGGGTCGCACGGTGCGTGAGTTTATCCTTTGCGCGCTGCTGGCCCCAACGGCCGTCTGTGCGTTGTGGATGTCGACCTTTGGCGGTGCCGCGATCGACATGCTGAACGCGGGCGGCGCAGAAGGTGTCCGCGCGACAGTGATCGACAGCTACGCCCCCGAAGGCGCGCTGTTCGGTTTCCTGAAAGAACTGCCGCTTTATGGCATCGTGGCTCCGATCGCGCTGATCCTGATCGTGGTGTTCTTTGTCACTTCGTCCGACTCGGGGTCGCTGGTGATCGACACGATCACGGCGGGTGGCAAGATGGATGCGCCTGTTGTTCAGCGCGTGTTCTGGTGCACGCTGGAAGGTCTGGTGGCCATTGCACTGTTGCTGGGCGGCGGATTGTCCGCGCTGCAAGGGGCGGCCGTGTCGACGGGCATTCCGTTCACGCTGGTGGTGCTGATGATGTGCTACTGCCTGTGGTTGGCGCTGAAATCAGAGCACGCCAAGATGTAACCATCTTTAGACACAGAAACGCCCGCCAATCGGCGGGCGTTTTCTTTTGGTCTGTCGCAACCGGATCAGAGGGCAACCGCCTCAAAAGACTTCAACAGGGGTCTGGCCGGGCTGTAGGAGTTGCTGCCCGATGCCCCCAACTCTGGGAACAGGTCCAGAATTTCCGAGCGCAGGTCATGATCCAGACTGCACAAGCCAACGGTACCGGGCAGAAAGCTTTCCGTCGCGGCCCCGTCGCTGAAAATGATCTCGTGCCGGTCAAACAGGATGTGGAAGTATTCGACCTCGGCGCACGGCCGTTGGTAAATCGTTTCGCCATTGATCAGGCTTTTCGCCGCAACCAGACATTCGGTCTCGCCAAACAACATCTCGGCCTTCCAGCCGGACAGCAAAACGCGATGGTTCTGCGAGACCGTCAGGTCGCGGTCATTGCCGATTGCGCCGGCCTGAAACACCACTGGCGCCCGATTGCCCTTGCCAGGAACGCGGCGTGATCCGATCCATCGGACCGGCTGCGCGCCATTATCCTTGGTGACCACCAGATCACCGGCTTGAAGATCTTCCACAGCAACTGGCCCGTCCGGGGTTTCGATCATCGTACCGCGCGCGAAACAGGGTGGCGGCGGGGGAACGTCGAACGAGAAGTCGCCAATCCCCGAGCCGCCTGTGGATGAGCCATCAGGCGACGGGGTCGAGGTAATGATGATCTGAGACACCGGACCAGCGGTCGAAAACGACAGGACGTTAGGGATTGCGGTATCCGGGTCAATCAGAATGTTGCCTGCGGCGTCCTGGGTGATGTTGATCGTCCCGCCGGCGCTTTGAGTGATCGTGATTTCGGACAATGGGATTGGGTTTCCGTCTTCATCCAGAATCAGAATCTGATACCCGTCGTTGAATGACCCGCTGGCGTTTACCCCCCCAAGATCAAACGACAGATTGTTTACGGGGTTTGAAAAGCTGAAATCCGCTGTGTTCGGAGTGGTCGCAAAGTTGGAGTTGATGTCTGCGCCCGAATTTCCGGGGTTGTCGCTCACCCAATCACCGGTGAAATCTGCCGTGATCGTTGTAGAATTTGCCCCGTCCGAAACAACGGTGCTGCCATCCTGGGCCGTGCCCGTACCATCCAGCCATATGGCCTGATCCAGTGTCGCCATCGCGCCTACTCACAAAACTTGTTACCCAACTTGCAGTCGCACGCTTTAGGACCGGTTAAGCGCAACTGCCAAACTTATCATACTACTAATGATGATCGTGTCATTAGCCTGTCGCTTGATCGGCAATTTCTTGACGACTTGCGGTGTGCAAAGGGTTGCCCAAATGCACCAACGCCCACCTGTTGGCGGGCGTCGCGTTTTCTTGAACCGGGTCTCGTGCTCGGGACGAGACGTGCAAACGCTTAGCGGCGGATGCCCAGCTTTTTGATCAGGTCCTGATAGCGCGCTTCTTCCTTGCCCTTCAGGTAGTCCAGCAGTTTACGGCGCTGAGCAACCATTTTCAGCAGACCGCGACGACCGTGGTTGTCTTTCTTGTGGGTCTTGAAGTGTTCGGTCAGGGTGTTGATGCGCGAGGTCAGGATCGCAACCTGAACTTCAGGCGAACCGGTGTCGCCTTCTTTGGTTGCGAATTCTTTCATGACGCGTGCTTTTTCAGCAGTAGTGATCGACATCGGGGTCTCCTTTAAAGGTTAGAGTTAATGGCGCAGGCCGGGATGTCGTCCAGCACAGGCCCATGGAGAAACCCGCACCGATTCCGATGCGGATGGGCGCGTATAGGCGCTTTTTCTGCCAATGGCAAAGGGATTCTGCGAGGCTAGAGCATCTGCCCGTACTGGGCCAGTTGGGCCTCGGTAATCAATCGGATATCGTCGCTGGTCATCCCGTCGGCCCCGTAAAGATGCGCAACCTCCTGCCCGTCGATGACAACGCGGGTCAGGTTGGTGTTCTCTTCGTCCTGCTGGATCTGAATGTCGGGATCGTCCGAGGCGTCCCATGTGATCAGCAACTTGTCCTCACCGGGCTGGAAACCCATGACGGTGACCTCTTCGTCATCCCCTTCGGTGTCGAGGATGATCTGGTCGGCCCCCTGGCCGCCATTGGCCACATCTCCGCCCTGGGCCAGGATCGTGTCGTCGCCGGTGCCACCGTTCAGAAAGTCGGTGCTGGGCGAATTGCCGTCTTCGCCGCCAAACAGCACGTCATCGCCATCACCACCAAACAGCACATCTTCGCCTTCGCCCCCGGATAGTGTGTCATTGCCATATCCACCGTGCAGCGCGTCATCGCCTGCGCCGCCTGCCAGCCTGTCGTCGCCCTGACCACCGTAGAGCGCATCCGCGCCCTCGCCGCCGTCCAGCTCATCGGCGCCGAAATGGCCATACAGCTTGTCGTCTCCTGCATTTCCGGACAGCAGGTCGTCGTCCGCCTCGCCATGCAGAATGTCCGATCCGTGCCCGCCGGACATCACATCCTGACCGTCGCCCCCGTGCAGAACGTCATCGCCGCAACCGCCATTGATGATGTCGTCTCCGCCATAGCCGTTGATCTGGTCGTCCCCCTCCTGCCCGGTGATTTCATCTGTACCGTCAGAGCCTGCGATCACCAGATCACCAAGATGTTCGGAGATTACGGTGCCGGTCGAGATCTCCGGACCCTCGGGTGTTTCAGGTTCTTCAACGTTCTCGCCAATATCCAGAAATTCGCCTTCGGTTGGTTCCTCGGGCGTGTCGTTTATCGGTTCGTCGTCTTCGGGTTCCTCTTCGGTCGCGAACACGTCGCTCATGGCGTAAGCCGCGCCGCCGACGGCGGCCAATCCAAGCAATCCGGCCAGAAACATGGGAACCCTCCGAAAGCACACTGCTCCGAGGTTGAACTATCCCATCCGGCTCCCGGTTTGGTCAAAGCAAGCCTGAGTCCGTGGTTAACCCTTTGTCACCACGCCTCGGGCTGCTGGGTGTATGCGATATAAAGCGGGTGTTTGGGGTGCCCGTCCTTTGTCAGCCCCAAATGAAACAGAGGCTGGCCTGAGCCGCGCAATAGGGTTTCCACCGCCGGGCCGCGTTCCAGATGCGCGCCATGGGTGCCCCAGGCGGCGATCACCTGATCGGCCCATTGTACGCCGTCCAGAATCGCGGCGTCATTCTCGGGCCCCACCGGATCGGCAGCGGCGCGCATCTTGCGCGGGTCGGTGTCGCGCCAGGCAAAGATATTTGTCACCTGAAACGCCCCGAACCCCAGCGCCCGCGCGCGGCGTTCGCAGCGTTCCACCGTTGGGTCGTTCTGCACCTCGGTCGCGGTTGAGGGGTTCAGCATCACAAACAGCGCCTTGCGCCCCGCCGCATTCCAAACGCGGGTCAGGCTATAGCGATACTGCTCGCAATCCGAATAGATGGCGGTCGAGGGCGCGTCGCCCTTGGTATGGGTGCGTGTGATCATGTCTTTCGGCTAGCACAGCGTTCAGGCGACGAACACCCGGCTGGGATGCAATTCGCCGGATTTGTAGATGCCCACGGCCACGGCCTTGCCATCGAGCGAGGCCCAGGCTTCGTCGCCATATTCCACGTCCGACGCTAGCACCATGCCCGGATTGCCGTTGCGCAGGCGGGTGGCACCCTCGGGGGTGCATTTCAGCTCGGGCAGGTCCGACAGGCCGGTTTCCAGCGGATGCAGGTACTCGTCCAGTGCCTCGGTCTTGGCCATCTCGTCGATCTGTTCGATGGACAGGCCGTCTTCGGCCTCGAACGGGCCGGACCAGATGCGGCGGAGTTCCTTGACGTGGCCGTAACATCCCAACGCTGCACCCAGATCGCGCGCGATCGAGCGGACATAGCCGCCTTTGCCGCAGGTCATCTCAAGCACCACGTGGTCTTCGTCGGGGCGGTCGACCACCACCAGTTCCTCGACCCACAGGGGCCGGGCAGACAGTTCCACATCCTCGCCATCGCGGGCCAGCTTATAGGCGCGCTGTCCGTCGATCTTCACGGCTGAGAACTTGGGCGGCACCTGCATGATGTCGCCCAGAAACGGAGCCAGCGCCTGTTTGATATCGTCATCCGAGGGGCGTGCATCGCTTTCCGCAATCACCTCGCCTTCGGCATCGTCGGTATTGGTGGCCTGACCCAGACGCACGGTGAAGGTGTAGGCTTTCAAGGCGTCGGTGATGTAAGGAACGGTCTTGGTCGCCTCACCCAAAGCCACGGCCAGAACGCCGGTTGCCTCGGGGTCCAGCGTGCCCGCATGGCCCGCCTTTTTGGCATCCATCGCCCAACGCACCTTGTTGACTACGGATGTCGAGGTCATGCCCGCAGGCTTGTCCACCACCAGCCAACCGGAAATGTCGCGGCCCTTGCGTTTGCGTCCCATCTTGCACCTTGCCTTTTGCTGAGGCGCGCGGGTTAGCGGATCGTTTTGCCGCTGTCAATTTGTGGGCGTATCTTCCACCACACCCACAATTGGCCCCAGCGAGAACCCCAGATCCGAACGCCCGCCCGCCCGATCATACATGCGCGAGATATTGCCATCGAAGAACAGCGCATTCGGGGTGCCGATCACATCCCGAAACAGGCTGCCGAACTCGTGAAAGGTCACGTAATCCTCCGAGATCGCAAACACCGCCTGCGTTCCATCGGCGCTGGTGCCCACCCCGTTGCGCACATAGAGCGAGGTCGAATCGGGCAGGAAACGCGGATGCAGTTCTCCGTCGATCACCAGCATCGGGCCGGACTGGGTGGCGAACCGGCAATCGGGGGCCTGATCGACATAGGTCAATGTCTCATACACATCGGCGCGACCGTCACGGATGCAGAATACGCCGTTGGGCAACAGGCCGAAATTGCCGGGGCCTGCATTCGGGATCACGCGCATTTGCTCGTGTCCCTCTTCGACATAATGCCCGACGGGCGAGCGGTCGTCGTGGTACATGCCCGCGTTCATCGCAAAGGCCAGTTGCTTACCGCTGGGCGCAAGCGCTTCGTTCACGGATGAAAAATGCCCCAGCACCGCGCCGTTTTCATCATTCAGAAACAGGCGCAGGTCTTCATTGGCGGTGTCCACTTCGCAGACGGTATACCGCTTGTCCTCATGGGTCAGCTTTTCGCAGGTCACCGCGCCCGCCTGCGCCGCCCACATGGCAGCGCCCAACGTGACAAGGGTACGGATCACTCGTCCAGATCGCGGCGCACCGCGTCCTGTTCGAACATGCGGCGGGTATCGTCCAGACGGTCAAATGTATCATCCAGACGGAACCGCAGATCGGGCGAGAATTTCAGGTTCAGTTTCTTGCCAATCACGCGCCGCAGTTCACCTTTGTTGCGGGCCAGCAGTTCAATCACGTCCTCCTGCCCCTTGCCGCCAAGGGGCAGCACATAGGCGGTGGCGATCTTCAGATCGGGCGAGGTGCGCACCTCACCCACTGTGATCGACATGCGGTTCAGGTCGGGGTCGTGGACATCTCCGCGCGCCAGAACCTCGGACAGGGTGCGGCGGATCAGTTCGCCGACACGCAGTTGCCGTTGGGACGGGCCAGGGCCATCGTGGAATTTGTTCTTTGCCATATTCCCGATCTAAGCGCAAAGCAGGGCTTTGCCAAGCAGGCGCGAACGGGGTAGGAGGCTTTGAGCCGACTTAGCGAAAAGGACCAGCGCAATGACCCATATTCCGGGGATCGTCATCACAGGGGCTTCGGGCCGTATGGGGCAGATGCTGATCAAGACCGTGTCTGATAGCGATCAGGCGCGTCTGGTCGGTGTGGTCGAGCGTAAAGGCCACGACTGGATCGGTCAGGACGTCGGTGAAGCGATGGGCGGTCAGGCATTGGGCGTGACTGTAACGGACGACCCTCTGGAGGCATTCGCGCAGGCGCAGGCCGTGATCGATTTCACCGCGCCCGAGGCGACGCTGGATTTTGCCGCACTGGCCGCACAGGCGCGTTGCGTGCATGTGATCGGCACCACCGGCATGACAGACGAACAGATCGCGGCGCTGGAACCGGCCTCGCGCCATGCGGTCATCGTGCGGGCGGGCAACATGAGCCTTGGCGTCAACCTGTTGATGCAACTGACCAAAAAGGTCGCCGCTGCGCTGGATGAGGATTTCGACATCGAGATCATAGAAGGCCATCACCACCACAAGGTCGATGCGCCTTCGGGCACCGCGCTGATGTTAGGCGAGGCCGCCGCCGAGGGGCGCGGCGTCAAGCTGAACGATGTGTCCGACCGGGGCCGCGACGGCATCACCGGCGCGCGCAAACGCGGCGATATCGGCTTTCACGCCATTCGCGGCGGAGATGTGGTTGGCGAACACGACGTCCTGTTCGCCGCACCCGGAGAGCGCATCGTCTTGCGCCATCTGGCCTCGGACCGCGCCATCTTTGCCCGCGGCGCGCTGAAGGCGGCGCTGTGGGGGCAGGGCAAAGCGCCGGGTCAGTATGACATGGTGGATGTGTTGGGGTTGTAGGCCCATAGACGGATCGCCCTAAGGCGCTAAGGTCTGCTTATGCGGATCCTGAAATCTCGTTTGGCAATCGGATTGTTGTTGGCAGTGTTCTATCTGACGCTGCTGCCGTTTGTGGTGCATGGGTTCGGAATGATCGGCCTTGGGCTGTCGCACAATGCGCCCGCGCAAAGCTATTTGTTTGCGGACGGTCAGAGCGTCGGAAACGCGGCGATGATTCTGCATATCTTTGCCGGAACGGTGTTGGTGACGCTGGTGCCCTTGCAATTGATCCGCCCCCTTCGGCAGAGGTTCAATGGGTTTCACCGTGCATTGGGGACGATGCTGATTGCGCTGGCTCTGATCACCGGGCTGGCCGGGATGACCTATATCCCCTTGCGCGGAACAATCGGCGGCCCGGATATGTCCGCGGGCTTTTTCTTGTACGGCCTGTGCCTGTTTACCTCGGCGCTGATGTTGGCGCGCATGGCGATCATTCGGGATCGCGCGGGCCATTGGGCCTGGGGATTACGACTGTTCTGGCTGGCGCTGGGGTCGTGGCTCTACCGGGTGCATTATACGCTTTGGTATCTGCTGACCGGAGGGATTGGGTCAGAGCCCGATTTCTCGGGCCCTTTCGATCTGGTGCAGAACTTTGCGTTCTTTGTACCCTATCTGCTGATCGTTCAGATATGGATCATGCGTAAGCGTTCGGGCCATGAAGGAGTGCTGGTCACACATCCCTGATCTTACCCGCCCGCAAGGGGCAGGCCAGATAGACGCCGAACTCTTTCCCGATATCTGCACTGACGCGGGCATGAACCCGTCCCTGTCGGTCGAGGAACCGCTGGTGGTCTTCGACCGGGAAAATCCCCTCGTGCCAGATGCCGGGGTGGATATAGAGCCCGCGCGAGCCGTCGCACCAGAACGCCACCACCTTGTCGGGCGTCAGGTTGTCTCCGGGCAGGGCGGCGGGGACGATGAAGGGTTTGTTGTCCAGCGGCCAGAACATCTGCCCGCCATCGGGATGATAGTTCATATGCCACAGCAAGACCTGATCGCGGGGCACGGTTTGGCGGTCTGACTGTGCCTGTTGCGGATCGGCGGACCAGCCGAGGACATAGTGACCGTTCACCGCCTCGTTTTCGCCGTACAGTACATCGCCCTGCCAGTCGCCGCGAAAGGTGCCCTCGACCCAGCCGCCTTCGTCACCGGTGCCCTCGTCGATGGGCCGCCAGCCTTGCTGCGGCCAGCGGGTGATCTCGATTTCGAACGTGTCGGGGTCATCGACCAGACAGCCATATCCTTTGACCGTCTCATCCGTCGCGCGGATTAGCGGCACCTCATGCCACGGCAACGAGGGTTTGGAACTGGCCTCGAAAATATATTCCGGCGCGCTCATGCCGACCCCAGATGCCTGTCGACCATCCGCTGCACCATCGGCGCGAAATGGGCGAAATCGGGCGTTTCCATATCGGCGCGTTTGCCGGCCTCGTCCAGATAGCGCACCTGAATGATTTCCTTCAGGTTCGGGTTGGCCTCGAATGCGGCGACTTCCTCGGCGCTCATCGGGCCGCCCTGCAATTCCAGCGTATGGACCGAGGCGGCAGACAGGCGGTTGAAATATTCGGGTTTGGTGGCGCAGAGATAGCGTTTGGCCGCCACGTGATAGCGACAGCAATCGGTGATGACCGAGGGGAAGAACTGCTCCAGCACCTCGGCCCCCGCGTCCTCGTGATGGCGGTCTTCGGTGTCGTCGGGGTGATAGGTGCCGAATTCCGAGGTGAAATGACCAATATCATGCAGCAGCGCGCCGACGATGATTTCCTCGGGCTGGCCGTTCTGCTCGGCGATGGTGGCACCTTGCAGCATGTGTTCGGCCATGGTGACGGGTTCGCCCAGATATTCCTCACCACCGCGACGCTCGAAGATGTCACCGATGAAGGCCACGATATTGTCCCGGTTCAGGGTCGAAAAATCCGGTTTCATTCCGCGGCCTCCGGCTGTGCCATCTCCATCGCTGCCAGTGTGGACAGCAACCCGTCCTTGTCGGCGTAGCAGCCCTGCAACCAGCGCGAGCCTGTGCCGGAATAGCCCAGACGCGCGTGCAGGACGCGGGTGTTATCGACGATAAAGCTTTCGCCCGGTTCCAGCTTGAACGACACGCCCATGGCCGGATCGTCGATGATCTCGCCCAATTGGCGATAGGCGGCGTAATAGGCCTCCATCTGGTCGAACGGGATGTCCACGAACGGGGCAGATGAGCGGTTGTTGAAGCGGATGACGATCAGTTCTCCGTCCGGCGACAACTCGATCATCGGGCGGCGCGAGCGCAGGCAGACGCCGTCCGAACCTTTGTATTCGAACCGGGCGGGGTAGCCTGCCAGCAAGGCAAAGCCTTCGGGGTTCTGTTCACGCAGCTTTTCGGCGGCGCGGAAGCCGTCGACGACGATGGAATCGCCACCTTCGGCTGAGTTCTCAAGACAATAGAGTATTTGCAGCGTCGGCACCGGGTCGCGGTATGGGTTGTCGGTATGCGCCTGCAAACCCAGCCCGGTATAGGCGAGGTTGGTCGGGTTCACCTCAGTCCGGACCTCGAAATAGGGGCCATAGTTGGTCTCGCGCACATAGCCGAAAAGATCGGCCACTTTCAGCAGCGATTCCGGTTTGGTCGGGCCGCTGGTCAGCTTGGCGAAGCCGTATTCGGCGACGGCAGCCAGCCAATCCCGTTTGGCGGCCGGGTTGGCGTGGACCTGATCCCAGTCGCCGCTGGGCGCGGCAATGCCGCGTTCCCAGGTGGTGATGCCGGGGGCGGTGCGGCCGATGTCCTGCGCATGGGCGCGGTCATAGCTGTGGTCGGCCAGCCAGGTGGCGGGGAAGGTGACGGTTTTGCCTTCGGGCTGGAACGTCACGGTCAGATCGCCGTTCACAACCTGTGCTGCGCTGACCGATATGTCGGCAGGAATATCACCGATGGTAATCAGGCGCTGGCCGTTACCGGGCGCGCGGGTCTCAGAGTCCAACGCGTTGTCGCGCAGCCAGATGGCGTGGAAACGGGCCGTGGTGCCGGTGGCGAACGCGACAGTCACGACCGAGGTGTCATGGGTGGCATTGCGCAGCATGGGGGATCTCCTGTTCAGCGCGGGCTTTGGTTGAGGAAATACGCGCCTCGTGGCATTACGACAATTAATCCTTCTTTCGGCTGAGGCTTGGAAAAACTTATGGCTAAGAAAAAGATCGGATTACCCCCGCTGGACTGGCTGCGCGTGTTCGAGGCCGCCGGTCGGCTGGGCGGCTTCTCGGCGGCGGCGAAAGAATTCGGACTGACTCAGGCGGCAGTCAGCCAGCGGATCGGCAATCTTGAGGCCTGGTTGGGCCGGACCCTGTTTGTGCGCGAGGCGCGGGGTGTGTCGCTGACGGTGGAGGGCGAAAGCTATCTGCCGCTGGTGCAGGACAGTTTGCAGGCGCTGGAACGCAATACCGAGGATCTGTTCGGCAAATCTCCGCGCGAATTGCGGGTGGCCGGGCTGGCCTCGAACATTCATGCGCTGGTCTTGCCTGCGCTACCTCAGTTTCAGGATATGCGGCCCAAGGTGCGGGTGATGACCGATTCCGTGGCGCGGCGATCCTCGCTGGATGAGGAACGGACATGGCTGCAAATCCGCTATGGCCGAGGGGCGTGGCCGGGGCGGGATGCCGAATTGATCGCGCCCGAGGTGCTGGTGCCGATGGCCGCGCCCGGTATTGGCTGGGGCGCGCCGCTGATTGATCTGCGCGGCGAACGGCCCGGTTGGCGGGACTGGGCGCGGAAGACGGGGCAGGCGGAATTGCCTCCGTCTCAGGTCAGTTTTGATTCGATGGAACATGCCCTGTCAGCGGCCCGTCAGGGGATGGGTGTGGTGCTGGGCTCGGTGCCTCTGGCGCAGGCGGATTTGCAGGCGGGACGGTTGCGCAGGCTGGACCTGCCCGAATTGCAGACCAAGGATGGTTATTGGCTGACATGGCCCGAGGACCGGGCCAAATCGAAAAAACAACGCGCCCTGATTGGTGATTTTCTTCAGGCGCTGCGGGGTTGAGCGCCTAGAAATCGATGGCGATGCCCTTTTTCTCCCAATCGCCATAGCGGGCCGGGTCGGGGCCGTCGCGCCCGCCCAATTCCTTGGGCATCTCTTTTGCCTCGGCCTGTTTGCGGCGTTCCTCGGCCTCGGCCAATGCGCGCTGGGCGGCGGGGGGCAGGTCTGTGCGGTCGTCACTCATGACATCGGGTTCCTTTCCGTGCAGGGGCTTGATATACGCCCCCGTCCGCCCTTGGCAATGCGGGCGAGGGTCACATCAAAGGCGGTTCCATGTCCGATAACGCAACGGCAGCGCGACGCAGCGCGATCTATCTGCTGGATCAGATTCTGGGAGAGGGGCGGCTGTTGTCCGAATGTCTGGCCGCAGGTGCGCTGGATCGGCTGGACCCCGAAGATCGCGCGCGGGCGCAGCGCCTGACGCTGGAAACCCTGCGCGGGTTGGAGCGTGCGGACCGGCTGCTGGACAATCACCTGAACCGGACCCCGGCCCTGACGGTGCACAATGCCCTGCGTTTGGGCGCGGTCGAGCTGTGTCACGGCGAGGCCGCGCATGGTGTTGTGAACTCGATGGTCGAGATTGTCGGCCGGTCGCGCAAGCACGGGCGTCTCAAGGGGCTGGTGAACGCCGTGCTGCGCAAAGTCGCCGCCGAAGGCCCGGAGGCCTGGCCGAAGATGCGGGTGCCGCGTTTGCCCGAATGGCTGCGCGACCCGCTGGTTATGGCCTGGGGGGCCGAGGCCGTCGCGGGCATGGAGCAGGCCCATTTCGCCGGTGCGCCTTTGGACTTGTCGCTGAAACCCGGTGCGAGCGGACCCGGTGACGCTCTGCCAACGGGGTCGATGCGAGTGCGGGTTGCGGGGCAGGTGTCGGCCCTGCCGGGGTTCGACACGGGCGATTGGTGGGTTCAGGATGCAGCGGCGGCCTTGCCGGTGCGTGTTCTGGCACCCAATGCCGGTGAGAAAATTCTGGACCTCTGCGCCGCACCGGGCGGCAAGACGCAGCAACTGGCCGCTGCAGGGGCCGAGGTCACGGCACTGGATATCTCGGAAGGACGGCTGGAACGCGTCCGCGAAAACCTTGCGCGGACCGGCCTGAAGGCAAATGTCATCGCAGGCGACGCGCTGGATCATCAGGGGCAATATGACGCCATCCTGCTGGACGCGCCCTGCTCCGCCACCGGCACCATCCGCCGCCACCCCGACCTGCCCTTTGCCAAGGACGGTTCCGAGTTCGGAGGGCTGATCGAATTGCAGGCCCGGATGCTGGCTCATGCCTGGACCCTGCTGAAACCCGGCGGGCGGCTGGTCTATTGCACCTGTTCGCTGCTGCCCGACGAAGGCGAGGTGCAGGTCGAAGAGGCGCGGGATATGTTCCCGGACATGTCCGTAAACCGCGACGCGCTGAACATCGACGGGGTCGAGCCGGACTGGATCACCGAAGAAGGTGGCCTGCGTCTGCGCCCCGATTACTGGCCTGATCTTGGTGGTATGGACGGGTTCTATATCGCCTGCCTCACCAAATCCGCCTGAGCACACGCTTTTCGATGACTTGACGATCGGCACGGTCTATCGTTGGGTCTCAAGCGCCAGCAGAGCGCAAGGGGCAGAGAAACACGCGTCATGTCAGAAACGGACACCATGACCAGCCGGTGGATGCGGTTTCAGAACCGTTTTTACGCGCGCCTGAGCCAGCGGCAAAAGGCGGTCACGGGGTTTGTATCGCAGCCCGAACCACGCACTGTCGGGTCCTTCGCCCGAGGCCGCCAACTGGTCGCCGGGAACCTGCTGTTCGCCGGTTATCTGGTCGAGGCACAGGATACCGGCTTGTGGGAGGTCGCAGCCCCCAGCGTGGGATTTGACGATGAGCGCCACGGTTTTGCATGGCTGGACGATCTGGCTGCTGTCGGTGACATGCGGGCGCGGGAAAAGGCGCAGCGCTGGGTCTGGGGCTGGATCGAGGCGCATGGGCGTGGCCATGGTCCGGGATGGGTGCCGGACCTGACCGGGCGGCGGGTCATGCGCTGGATCAACCACGCGATCTTTCTGTTACGCGGCGTTGATGACAAGCACAGCAAGCTGTTCTTCCGATCCCTTGCGCAACAAACCTGGTTCCTGTCGAAACGCTGGCAGGCCGCCACGCCGGGCCTGCCACGGTTCGAGGCGCTGGCCGGTCTGGTGCAATCCGGACTGGCGCTGGAAGGGCTTGAGGCAATGGCCGATCCGGCCCTGCGTGCTTTGGCCCGCGAATGTGAACGTCAGGTGGACGCCCAGGGCGGCATTCCCACCCGCAACCCGGAGGAATTGCTTGAGGTGTTCACTCTGCTCAGCTGGACCTCGGCCGCGCTGAACGATGTGGGGCGGGGCACGCCGGTGGCGCAGGCCAATGCCATCAAGCGGATCGCCCCCACGCTGCGCAGCTTGCGCCACGCGGACGGGGCGCTGGCCCGGTTCCACGGCGGCGGGCGTGGGGTCGAAGGTCGGCTGGAACAGGCGCTGGCGCAAAGCGGGGTCAAGCATAAGGCCGCGACCGAATTGCCGATGGGCTATGCAAGGCTGTCCGCCGCGCGGACGACTGTGATTGTCGATGCAAGCTCTCCGCCGACAGGGGCCGCGTCACTGAACGCCCATGCCTCGACACTGGCGTTTGAGGTGACCTCGGGCCGTCGCCCTTTGATCGTGAATTGCGGGTCCGGGGCCAGTTTCGGGCTGGACTGGCGGCGGGCGGGTCGGGCGACCCCGTCCCATTCGACGCTGTGTCTGGACGGTTATTCCAGCGCAAGATTGGCCAAGCCGACACCAGATAGCGAGCATCAGGCGCTGGTGGACGCCCCACGCGAGGTTCCGGTTGAGTTCGAAGACGCATTCGAAGGTATTCGCTTTATGGCCGGGCATGACGGCTATGCCAAAACCTTCGGTCTGACCCATGCCCGCACATACGAGCTGCGTTTTGACGGGCGAGAACTGACTGGCGAAGATATTCTGCTGACCGCAACCGACAAAGCCAAGCGGCAGTTTGACAGGGCGCTGGACGCATCCGGCCTTTCGGGTATCGGGTTTGACATCCGTTTTCACCTGCACCCGGACGTCGATGCGGCCATTGATCTGGGCGGTGCGGCGGTGTCGATGGCGCTCAAAAGCGGTGAGATCTGGGTGTTCCGCCACGATGGCGTTGGAAAATTGTCTGTCGAGCCAAGCGTTTACCTTGAAAAAGGCCGCCTGAAGCCACGCGCGACAAAACAGATCGTTCTATCTGGCCGCGCAATGGAGTATGCGACGCGCATCCAGTGGATGTTGAGCAAGGCGCAGGATACTGCCTATGCCGTGCGCGACATTCACCGGGACGAGCCCGAGTTTGACTGACGCCAAAAGGACCTTTGGACCCATGACCGACCTTCACCCCGTGCGCCGCGCGCTGCTTTCCGTATCCGACAAGACCGGTCTGATTGATCTGGGAAAGGCACTGGCCGAGCGCGGGGTTGAACTGCTATCGACCGGCGGCACCGCCAAGGCGCTGCGCGATGCGGGGTTGGACGTGAAGGACGTGAGCGAGATCACCGGGTTCCCCGAGATGATGGATGGCCGGGTGAAAACCCTACACCCAATGGTGCATGGGGGCCTGCTGGCGCTGCGGGACAATGACAGCCACGTCGCCGCGATGGATGAACACGGTATCGGTGCCATCGATCTGCTGGTGGTGAACCTCTACCCGTTTGAGGCCACCGTGGCCAAAGGTGCCGACTATGACACCTGCATCGAGAATATCGATATCGGTGGCCCGGCGATGATCCGCGCGGCGTCGAAAAACCACGCTTTCGTCAATGTGGTGGTGGATGTGCAGGACTATGACGCCCTGCTGGCCGAGCTGGAGGTGAATGAGGGTCAGACCTCTTACGCTTTCCGGCAAAATCTGGCGCAGACGGCCTATGCCCGCACCGCCGCCTATGACGCGGCCGTGTCGAACTGGATGGCCGATGCGCTGGCGGCCGAGGCTCCGCGCCGCCGCGCCTTTGCCGGTGAGCTGAAACAGACCCTGCGCTATGGCGAGAACAGCCACCAGCAGGCGGCGTTCTATACCGACGGTACGAACCGCCCCGGTGTGGCGACCGCCGTGCAGCATCAGGGCAAGGAACTGAGCTACAACAACATCAACGACACAGACGCTGCCTTTGAGCTGGTGGCCGAGTTCGATCCAGCGCAAGGTGCCGCCTGCGCCATCATCAAACACGCCAACCCGTGCGGCGTGGCCAAGGGCGCGACGCTGCTTGAGGCGTACAAGGCTGCGTTCGACTGCGACCGCACCTCGGCCTTTGGTGGCATTGTGGCGCTGAACCAGCCGCTGGATGCCGAAACCGCGCAGGAAATCACCGGCATCTTCACCGAGGTTGTGATCGCCCCCGGTGCCTCGGATGAGGCCAAGGCGATCTTTGCCGCCAAGAAAAACCTGCGCCTGCTGACGACCGAGGCGCTGCCGGATGTGACCACCGGCGGCAAGACCGTGCGTCAGGTGGCGGGCGGCCTGCTGGTGCAGGACAAGGACAACGGCTTTGTCGGCATGGATGACCTGAAGGTTGTTACCAAGAAAGCCCCGACCGCGGACCAGATGCGCGACCTGCTGTTTGCGTGGAAAGTGGCGAAACACGTCAAGTCCAACGCCATCGTCTATGTCAAAGACGGCGCGACCGTGGGCGTGGGCGCTGGGCAGATGAGCCGTGTGGACTCGGCGCTCATTGCGGCCAAGAAGGCAGAGCGCATGGCCGACGCGCTGGGCCTGCCTCAGCCGCTGACCATCGGCTCCGCCGTGGCCTCAGATGCGTTCTTCCCCTTCCCTGACGGTCTGATGGAGGCGGCGCAAGCCGGTGCAACCTGCGTCATCCAACCCGGCGGCTCGATGCGGGATGATGAGGTGATCGCGGCGGCGGATGAGGCCGGTCTGGCCATGGTCTTCACCGGCATGCGTCACTTCCGTCACTGATGTCGTATCGGCTGTTCTACTGGGCCGCGTTTTTGGCCATCGCGATCGACCAGATCAGCAAGTTTCTGGTCGTTCGTGTCATGCGCGTGGCGGAACAGCCCGGCGGTATCGATGTGCTGCCGCCCTTGGTGGTGTTCAAATACGGCGAAAACCGCGGCATCAATTTCGGCCTGTTTCAGGGCGATTCCGATGCCGCGCGCTGGGTTTTGATCGGCATTTCGATTGCCATTTGTGTTGCCGTTTTTGTCTGGCTGCGGCGTACCACGCCGTCGAAACTGATGCTGATCTGCGGCGGTCTGTTGATCGGCGGGGCCTTGGGGAATGTGGTGGATCGGGTGCTGTATGGCTTTGTTCTCGATTTCCTGAACATGTCGTGTTGCGGCATCAACAACCCCTATGTCTTTAATCTGGCGGATGTTTTCGTCTTTGCGGGCGCGATCGGGCTGGTTTTGTTCGATGGAAAAAAGCCCTCGTGACGCGCCCAAGGATATGCGATAAAACGGCCCAAACAGGCTGGAGACTCTGATGCGGTTGTCGCGCGCCCCAATTGCTTTGATCTTTGCCGTCGCTGTTGCGGCGTGCTCGAACTCTGGTTTGCGCACGCTGGAACCGCCGGGGCAGGGGCCCGATGAATTCTCGGTCCTGCCGGTCAAACCGCTGACACAGCCACAGGATTATGCGTTCCTGCCTGCGCCCACTCCGGGTGGGGGCAACCTGACCGATCCGAACCCGCAGGCTGATGTGGTTGCGGCGCTGGGCGGAAACGCTGGCGCGCTGAACCCGAACGGGGCGGTTCCTTCGTCTGATGCCGCGCTGGTGGCTGCATCGGGCCGTTACGGTGTGCCGCCAGATACGCGTCAGGTGGTTCAGGCCGAAGATGATGCGTTCCGCAAACGCCGCGGCCGTTGGACCGGCCTGCGCCTGTTCCCTGTGGATCGTTACGCACAGGTCTATGAGCGGCAGTCGATCAACCCGCAGGCTGAAACCGAAGCCGCCCGCCGCGCAGGGTTTGAGACACCGTCGTCACCGCCGGATGAATAATTCTTAACTTTCTGTCATCTCCCTTGAACCTGCCGCGCACCACCGTAGTTTTAGTCGGATAACGAAACGGAGGATGCCCCATGGTTCGGGCCCTTGCCCTGTCGGCTGCCCTGATCGCCGCGACGCCCCTTTTTGCTGACGAGGAAGAGGCGGTTACAACCTTCACGCTGGACAACGGCATGGACGTCGTGGTGATCGAAGATCACCGCGCCCCGGTCGTGCAACATATGGTCTGGTATCGCGCGGGGTCTGCCGATGAACCCGTCGGCTCGTCCGGTGTTGCGCATTTTCTGGAACATCTGCTGTTTAAGGGCACGGACACGCTGGCCCCGGGTGAGTTTTCGGCCACCGTGGCGGCCAATGGCGGCAATGACAACGCCTTCACCTCGTTTGACTATACCGCCTATTTCCAGCGCGTCGCCGCCGACCGGCTTGAACTGATGATGCGGATGGAGGCGGACCGGATGCGCAATATCCGCCTGTCGGAAAATGACATCCTGACCGAGCGCGACGTGATTTTGGAAGAACGCAACCAGCGCACCGAGAACAATCCGCGCGCCCTGTTCGGCGAGCAGATGAACGCGGCCCAGTACCTGAACCACCGCTACGGCGTACCGATCATCGGCTGGAAACACGAGATGGAGACGCTGGATATGGAGGACGCGCTGTCCTTCTACGAAACCCATTATGCGCCCAACAACGCCATTCTGGTCGTGACCGGGGATGTGGATTCGGATGAGGTACGGGCGCTGGCCGAAAAGTACTATGGCGTGATCCCGGCCAATCCGGACCTGCCCGAACGGGTACGGTCGCAAGAACCACCGCACACCGCCGAACGCCGCCTGACCTTCAAGGACCCGCGCGTGGCGCAGCCTTATGTGCAGCGCAGCTATCTGGCCCCTGAACGCGATCCGGGCGCGCAGGAAACGGCAGCGGCCCTGTTCCTGCTGGCGGAACTCTTGGGGGGCAGCACAACCTCTTACCTGAATGAAAAGCTGCAACTGGATCAGCAGATCGCCGTCTATGCCGGGTCGTTCTACCGCGGGGTTTCGCTGGATGACACGACCTTTGATCTGCTGGTGGTTCCAGCCGAAGGCGTGTCCTTGCAAGAGGCCGAGGATGCCATGGATCAGGCCGTGGCCGATTTCATCGCCGAGGGCGTGAACGAAGAGGATCTGGACCGGATCAAGATGCAGCTGCGCGCGTCCCAGATCTATGCGCGCGACAATGTGGACGGCATCGGCAACCGCTATGGTCGGGCCCTGACCAGTGGTCTGACGGTCGAGGACGTGCAGGCCTGGCCCGATATTCTGCAAGCGGTGACGGGCGATGAGATCATCGCCGCCGCGCGCGACGTGTTGCAACGCGAGGCATCGGTCACCGGCTGGCTGATGCGCGAAGATGAGGTGACGCAATGAAACGGTTTTTTGCCCCCCTGATCGCGCTTTTATTCGCTGTACCGGCCTGGGCCGAGATCGAGATCAAAGAGGTCACCTCGCCCGGGGGCATCACTGCCTGGCTGGTCGAGGATCATTCGATCCCCTTTACAGCGCTGGAACTGCGCTTTCGCGGCGGGACATCGCTGGACGACCCCGACAAGCGCGGGGCCGTGTACCTGATGAGTGGGCTGATTGAAGAAGGTGCGGGAGACATGGATTCGCGCTCCTATGCGCGTGAATTGGAGGCTCTGGCCGCATCGTTCAGCAACAACGCCTCGGATGACAGCGTTTCGATCTCGGCCCGGTTTCTGACCGAAAACCGGGATGAGGTGACGGATCTGTTGCGGACCACCATCCACGAGCCCCGGTTTGATCAGGACGCGGTGGATCGGGTCAAAGCGCAGATTGTGTCGGGGCTGCGGTCGGACGCGACCGACCCCAATGACATTGCGGGCCGCAATTTCTCTGCCATGGCCTATGGCGATCATCCCTATGGGTCCGAAGGGAAGGGCACCATCGAAAGCGTCTCGGCCCTGACCCGTGATGATGTGGTCGAGGCCTATGGCAATGTCTTCGCCAAGGACCGTCTGTATGTCGGCGCGGTCGGAGACATCACAGCCGAGGAATTGGGTGCGCTGCTGGACAATCTGCTGGCCGATCTGCCGGACACCGGAAAGCCGATCCCCGGCAAGGCCGATGTGACGATCGAGGGCGGGATCAGCGTGGTCGAGTTCGACACGCCGCAATCCGTGGCCCTGTTTGGCCATGAAGGCATGGATCGCGACGACCCGGATTTCTTCCCCGCCTTTATTCTGAACCACATTCTGGGCGGCGGCGGCTTCGAAAGCCGCCTGATGCAGGAGGTGCGTGAAAAGCGGGGTCTGACCTATGGGGTGGCAACCTATCTGGTGCCCAAGGATCTGGCCTCGGTCTATCTTGGATCGGTGTCTTCGGCCAATGACCGTATTGCCGAAGCGGTCGAGGTGATCCGCGCTGAATGGGCCCGCGCCGCGGACGAGGGCGTGACCCAGAAGGAACTGGACGACGCCAAGACCTATCTGACCGGCGCCTATCCGCTGCGCTTTGATGGCAATGGCCAAATCGCCGGGATCATGGTCGGGATGCAGATGCAGGGCCTACCCATCGACTACATCGCCACCCGCAACGACAAGGTAAACGCCGTGACGCTTGAGGATGTGAACCGCGTCGCCAGCGAACTGCTGGACCCCGAGGGCCTGCATTTCACCGTGGTGGGAAAACCAGTGGGTTTGGATACCACAAATTGAGTCAGGGATGACCCGGACCCGGCTTCCTACCGGAAGGGTTGCTGTTCAAGGGGCAGCGGCTCTGCGGTCCGCCAGATCTTCTGGATCTTGGTGTCAGCACAGAGCCCAGTCTGGACATCGTCCATCAGTTCTGCGCACCGTGACGTATGTCGCTGACGCAAGACTTTGCGCAAATATTGGAAACTGCCCTGCCGACCGATCCCAGCTTTAGGCGGATCGACCAAACGGTAATAGATAACTGCATCAGTGACACCCGACGATGCGTATTCGAGGGGTCCAAAGAGGATTTTCTGTTTTCCGCGATGCGCCTGTTGGCACTTCCCGACAACGGGCACACACGGTTGATTCCAAACGATGGCATCTCGGTGCTTCCGCTGAGGTTTGTAGGCGTCGGGACGGGCCACCATTTGGTTGGTGCAACACCAGAAATAACCGCGCCACGAGGAGAGTTGATTGCCGTCAACGGCGCACCTTTGGGGCAAATCGAAGCCGCCTCAAAACGTTTTCTGGCGGGAACGCGCCAAAGGAAACGGGTCATCGGATCGATCCTTCTTGCGTGGCCATACGCTCTGGCTCGCTTGGGTTTTGCCTCAGTGGACGATACGACCGAGTATCGCGTGCAGGACGAGAACGGGCAGATAGCCGATATCAAACTGGAGAACGGGACTAGGGTTCCTGCATCAACGCTCTACCCGCGAAACGAGCATGGCAGGGCTGATCCGGCCTGGGAACCCGAAACCTTTGTGGGCATAAAGGACTGGCACGAACTTGGGCTTTCAATTCTGTTGCCAAGTTTCTTTGATCCGGGCGAACGTGATCTGCCTGAAGCCATTTCAGATGCAGCGGACCGCGTAGGTGCCTGCTCAAACAAAACACTCTTAATTGACGTTCGCGGAAACACTGGCGGCAATTTTCTTCTAGCGATGCCGTTGATCGACGCAATCTCGCAAAGCGCAAGCAAGCAGGTTGTTGTGCTTGTCGACAAATTCACGTTCTCTGCCGCGATCGTGTTTGTTGCCATCCTAAAGCATCGTTTGGGAAACAGGCTCAAACTCATCGGGGAAGAAATGGGCGATGGGTTGGTATTCTTTGCCGAGGGCGGGGTGCTGGAGTTGCCGACCAGCGAGGCGGTCGTGCGATACTCTTCAGCCTTTCACGACTGGCAGAACGGAACGTATGACGACACCACACCGCCCGAGATCGCGCGGCAAATCGTACCCGCAGGAGCGCTGAAATTGGATAGGGAATGGGTGGTAAGACCTACTGATGAGGATGCACAAGGCGCGTTCCATCAACAAGTTCTGAAAAGCGTAAGCAATTAGGCGAACCGCAGAAAGCCCCGCGCAGATTTCTGCGAGGCTGCTCCGTTTAGTAAGAGCGTTGTGCCCGGGGTTGCTTTGGACGTTGCTGCGCGTCTTGTAAGGGGTTCAGCCCTTTTTCATGCTACGCAGCATGTCGCCCATCATCTGCCCGAATTTGCCCGAGCCGCGCTGATACAGTGCGCCATCAACAGCCAGAACCGTGCCGCTGATATAGCTGGCCATGTCCGAGCTGAGGAACAGGCAGGCATTGGCCACATCCTGCGGCTGACCCCATCGGCCCAGCGGCACATCCTTGCGGATCTCTTCATGTGCGCCGTCCGATGGCGTCAGGCGTTTGGCGCCTTCGGTGCCTTCGATAAAGCCCGGCACAACCGAGTTCACACGGATGCCCTCGATCCCCCATTCCATCGACAAGGTGCGGGTGATCTGATCGACCCCTGCCTTGGCGGCGCAAACATGCGACTGGCCCTCATAGGGCAGATAGGATTGCGGGGCCGAGATATTGATGATGCTCGCGCCGGGGCGCTTGAGGTAGGGATAGGCCCCTTTCATCACATGGATCGTGCCCATCAGGTCGATATCGATCACGGTTTTGAACGCATTGACCGACATTTCAGAGGCCAGCGCCGGGAAGTTGCCCGCCGCGCCCGAGACCAGAACGTCGAAATCCCCGAACGCCTCGTGGAACTGTTTCAACCCCTCGGCCACCGCATCCGGGTCGCGCACGTCAAAGGCCGCGCCGATGGCATCCGCCGCACCGACCTCTTTCAATGCGGCAACAGTATCGTCCACCTTCTCCTGAGACCGGCTGGCGACGGCCAGCTTGGCCCCCGAGGCGGCAAACGCCTCGGCAATGCCTCGGTTGATGCCGCTGGTGCCGCCGATGACGATGACGGTTTGTCCTGAAAAATCCATATGGCCTCCCGTGATGCGGGAGCCCTACTCGCCGTAGGGCACCCAGATGTTCTTCACCTCGGTCGCAGCTTGCAGGAAGCGGCGGGAATGGTCTACGCCCCAATCGACTGCCGTTGCGTTATTGACCCATGTGCGTTTCAGGTTCCCGGCTGATGCCGCCTCGATCTCGGCCGACAGGTCGGTGGACGAGAAGGACCAGACCGCATCCACGTTCAGGTGCGCGGCAAGCGGTTTCGCCAGTTCCGCATGGCTGCCGGTCAGGATGTTCACCACGCCAGCGGGCACATCCGAGGTTTCGAGGATCTGATAGAAATCCGTCGCCGCCAGCGGATAGGGCTCGGACGCGGCCAGAACCACCCGGTTGCCCATCGCAATCGCCGGGGCCATGGCCGAGACCAGACCCAGCAGCGGTGCCTCATCCGCGCAGAGCGCACCGATGACGCCGACGGGTTCTTTCATCGCAATGGCAACGCCCCGGATCGGCACGCCATGCACCTGACCGTCATATTTGTCGGCCCAGGCGGCCGCGGTGAACAGGCGCTGGATTGAGGCGTCGACCTCTTTCGCGCCGTCCTTTTTGCCGGTCATGGCGTCGATACGCGCGGCGAATTCACCAGCGCGGGCCGAGAGGTTTTCGCCGATGTAATACAGGATCTGCGCCCGCAGATGGCCGGTGGTCTTGGACCAGCCCTTGGCACCCGCCGCCGCCTCAACCGCGTTGCGGACGTCCTTGCGGTTAGCCAGCCCCACATGACCCAGCAGCCCGGATTTGCCCCAGACGGGTTTCGAATAGCCTCCGTCGGGCCGCGCCTGCTTGCCACCGACATACATCTTGGCGGTGCGGTCGATGGGATCGACCGGAGTACCTTCGCCGGTCGCCGCCTCGACCTTGGCCAGGGTCTTGGCCTTGCCCTTGGGTTTGGTATAGGCCGCCAGCCCTTCCCAACCGCCTTCACGACCAAAGCCGCTTTCGCGCACGCCGCCGAATCCGGCGGCAGCGTCGAACAGGTTGGTCGCGTTCACCCAGACCACACCCGCAACCAGCTTGGGCGCGATATCCAGCGCGAGGTTCACATTCTCGGTCCAGACTGTCGCGGCCAGCCCGTAGCGGGTGTTGTTGGCCAGTTCCACCGCCTCTTCCGGCGTGCGGAAGGTCGAGGACACCAGAACCGGGCCAAAAATCTCCTCCTGCATCAACGGGTCCGAGGTCTCCAGCCCCGAAATCAGCGTCGGCGGATAGTAACAGCCATTTGCAGGCAGGTCACAGGCGGCCTGATGGACATGGCCCACCGTGTTGCTTTCGACCATGCCCTTGATGGTCTGCAACTGCACCGGGTCCACAACCGCGCCGACGTCGATGCACTTGTCCAGCGGATCGCCGATGCGCAACCCGTCCATGCGGGAGCGTAGCTTCTCGTGGAAACGGTCGGCGATGCCTTCCTGCACCAGCAGGCGGGAGCCGGCACAACAGACCTGACCCTGATTGAACCAGATCGCGTCCACCAGACCTTCGATGGCGGAATCGATGTCGGCGTCATCGAACACGACGTAAGCCGACTTGCCGCCCAGCTCCAACGTCAGTTCCTTGCCGGAACCTGCCGTCGCCTCGCGAATGCGCCTCCCCACCGAGGTCGATCCGGTAAAGGCGATCTTGTCCACGTCTGCGGCCACGATCATCTCACCCACAGCCCCATCGCCGGTGACGATATTCACCACACCATTGGGCAGCCCAGCCTGCGAGCAAATGTCAGCAAACAGTAAAGCGGTCAGCGAGGTATATTCGGCCGGTTTCAGAACCACCGTATTCCCCATCGCCAGCGCGGGCGCGATCTTCCACGCCAGCATCAGCAGCGGGAAGTTCCACGGGATGATCTGACCGCACACGCCCAAAGCCTGTGCATCGGGCAATTCGCTTTCCATCAACTGCGCCATGCCTGCGTGGTAATAGAAATGCCGCTGCGCCAGCGGGATGTCGATGTCGCGCGATTCACGGATCGGTTTGCCGTTATCCATGCTCTCCAGAACCGCAAACAGGCGCGAATGTTTCTGCAGCAGCCGCGCAATGGCATAGAGGTATCGTGCACGACCAGCGCCGCCCAGACCCGCCCATTTCGGCTGCGCCTTGCGGGCGGCGGCAACGGCAGCGTCCACATCACCCTGTTTGGCTTGCGTCAGCTTGGCCAGCACCTCTCCGGTCGCCGGGTTGCGGCTGTCAAACCCTTTGCCGGGCTTGGTGAAGGCCCCATCGATATAGTGACCGAACTTGTCGCCCTGATCGACCAGCCAGGCCAGCGCCTCGGCAGCACTTTCTGGGGCAGGGCCGTAGTCCATGGTCTCGAAAATCTCTTTGACTGTCATTGCTTCATCTTTTCCCAAATACTCGCTGTCCAGACCTGTCCACGGGCTCAGCCCATGGAATGTCTGTACCCAGCCGAGTAAGCCCCGGTCACATAGTGTTCCAACTGCCGCTCAATATCGCCCAGCAGCGACGATGCACCAAAGCGGAACAGGTCGGGTTCCAGCCAGCGGTCGCCCAGCTCATCCTTGATCAGCGACAGGTAGACCAGCGCGTCCTTGGCCTTGGAAATCCCACCCGCAGGCTTGTAGCCAACGCGATATCCGGTGCGGTCATAGTAATCCCGGATCGCCCGGATCATCACCAGCGACACGGGCAGGGTGGCGTTGACGCTTTCTTTGCCGGTCGAGGTCTTGATGAAATCCGCCCCCGCCATCATGCAGACCAGCGAGGCGCGGGCGACGTTGCGCAGCGACCCAAGTTCGCCGGTCGCCAGAATGGCTTTGACATGGGCATCGCCACAGGCCACGCGGAACGCCTTCATCTCATCATACAATGCCTGCCAGTCCCCCGACAGGACCTGACGGCGTGAAATGACGATGTCGATCTCTTCGGCCCCGGCTTTGACGCTTTCCTCGATCTCGGCCACGCGCAGGTGGAAGGGCGACAATCCGGCGGGAAAGCCGGTAGAAACCGCCGCGACGGGAATACCGGTGCCTTCCAGCGCCTGAACCGCCGTGTCGATCATGTCGTGATAGACACAAACGGCCCCGGTGGTGATCGGTGGCATGTCCAGCGCCTGCAGTGTGGCCGACGCAACCGGCTGCCGCGCCTTGGCGCACAGGCGGCGCACGCGGCCGACCGTATCATCGCCCGACAAGGTGGTCAGGTCGATCATCGTGATCGCCCTCAGCAGCCACGCCGCCTGATACTCTTTCTTCACCGACCGCCGACCCGGCAGGGTCGCCGCGCGCCGTTCAATGGCCGAGGTATTGGCCTGCACCGCGCGGACCCAGTCCAGATCAAGCTCCATACCGGGGTTTCTGGGTTCGGTCACTTGCGGCAGATGCGCGGTGCGCACGGGGCTTTCTGAGCTCTGCGTATCCATCATCACGTCCTTTGGGAGGTTTGCGCCAAAATCGCACGGGACGCCCGCAAATGGAAGGTATCAGGTGCGCTTGGGTGCAAATTTTTTGACCATTTGGAAAAATAATTGCAGGTTTTGTTGCGAATAATTCGCAATTGCGTTGACTTAGTTGCGAATGGTTCTCATATTCAATCTCAACACGGAACCTAATCTGGGGTCTGAACATGATTCGTCGCAGTTTTCTTGCTGCCATGGCTTTTGCCGCATCGATGCCGTTCGCCGCGTGGGCGGAGGCACCGCTGAAAGTTGTCGCTACCACCGGGATGATCGCGGATGCCGTGCGACAGGTCGGCGGCGATCAGGTCGAGGTGAAAGGCCTGATGGGTCCCGGCGTCGACCCGCATGCCTATCGCCAGACCCGCAGTGACATCGTTGCGATGACCCGAGCCGATCTTGTGCTGTGGCATGGTCTCTACCTCGAAGCGCAAATGGAAGATTTTTTCGGCGATCTCGGACGCAAACAGACCGTGATCGCGGTGGCCGAAGGCATCGACAAGACCAAGCTGCGCGCCCATGACGATTACGCCGACAAATACGACCCGCATGTCTGGATGAGCCCGACCCTTTGGGGCGATGTGGTGACCGTGGTTCAGGCAGCACTGACCGAGGCGCGCCCCGAAGCGGCAGAGGTTTTTGCCGCTAATGCAACCGCGCATTTAGCCGAACTGGATGCTTTGACAGCCTATGCTGATCAGGTTTTGACTGCCGTGCCTGAAAACAACCGCGTGCTGGTCACAGCCCATGATGCCTTTGGCTATTTCGGCGCGGCCTATGGTTACGAGGTGATGGGCGTTCAGGGCATCTCGACCCAGTCCGAGGCTGGTTTGAACCGGATCGGAGAACTGGTCGATACGTTGGTGGACCGCAAGTTGACCGCTGTTTTTGTGGAAAGTTCGGTCTCTGACCGCTCGATGCGCGCGCTGATCGAAGGGGCTGCGGCCAAGGGTCATGAGGTGACTGTGGGTGGCGAATTGTACTCGGATGCAATGGGCGAGCCGGGCACGTATGAGGGCACCTATATCGGCATGCTGGATCACAACATCACGGTGATTGGTGGGGCGTTGGGGGCCGATGTACCGGAACGCGGTTTGAACGGCAGATTGTCGGCGGGGTTCTGAGCGATGCTTGAACTGGCCACAGATAAGGGTGTCTCGGTCGTTGAGCACAGCATAGGCGACAGCCCCTTGGCCATTCGGGGTCTGACTGTGTCCTACGGGCAGAAACCGGCTGTCTTTTCGGTGGACATGACCGTTCAGCCGGGGGCCATGACAGCCATTATCGGCCCGAACGGGGCCGGGAAATCGACCTTGCTGAAAGCGGCGCTTGGGATCGTGTCCCCTTTGTCGGGCCGGGTAACGGTGTTTGGCGAACCGCTTGAGGCGCAGCGTGCCCGGATCGCATATGTGCCGCAGCGGGCCAGTGTTGATTGGGACTTTCCGACCCGCGTGATTGATGTGGTCCTGATGGGTCTGTCCCGGCAGCTGGGCCTGCTGGGCCGCGTCCGCGCGCGCCATAAGGCGGCGGCGATGGATTGCCTGAACCGCGTGGGCATGCGCGATTTTGCGGATCGTCAGATCGGGCAGCTTTCGGGGGGGCAGCAACAGCGCGTGTTTCTGGCCCGCGCGCTGGCTCAGGACGCTGACCTGTATCTGTTGGACGAACCCTTTGCCGGGGTTGATGCGGCCACCGAAAAGGCCATCATCGCGGTGCTGAAATCGCTGAAAGAGGCGGGCAAAACCGTCGTGGTCGTGCATCACGATCTGGCCACCGTCACCGACTATTTCGATCATGTCTTCCTGATCAACACCCGTAAGGTTGCCGAAGGCCCGGTGGCCGAGGCGTTTACCGCCGAAACCCTGCAATCCGCCTATGGGGGCCGTCTGGCCACCGCGCAAATCGACCAGATTTCGCGTGCGCTGGGGTAACACATGCTCTGGGATGCTCTGAGTCTGCAGCTTGGCTATAACGCCACGCTGGTTGCTATCGGTGCGAGTTTGCTGGGCGTCTCGGCAGGAGTGACCGGGACTTTCCTGTTTCTGCGCAAACGCGCACTTGTCAGCGATGCGATCAGCCATGCGACCCTGCCGGGTGTGTGCCTGGCCTTCATGGTGCTGGTGGCACTGGGCGGGGATGGGCGCAATCTGCTGGGCCTGCTGGCCGGATCTGCGGTCTCGGCCTGGATTGGCCTGCTGTGTGTGAATCGGCTGACCCGCCACACGCGTCTGGCCGAAGATGCCGCGATTGGCGCGGTCCTGTCTGTGTTCTTTGGCTTTGGCATCGTCCTGCTGACAGTCATTCAGACCATGGGCGTTGGCCGTCAGGCGGGGCTTGAGGGGTTCCTGCTGGGCTCGACCGCCGGGATGTTATGGGCGGATGCCTTGATCATTGCCATCGGCGGTGCGGCTACGCTGGTGCTGGTTCTGATCCTGCGCCGCCCCATGACTCTGGTTGCCTTCGATCCCGAATACGCAGCGGCCCGAGGGCTGCTGGTGCATCGCATCGATCTTGCCATGATGGGCCTTGTTATGGCCGTGACTGTGGTTGGTCTGAAGATCGTCGGTCTGATCCTGATTGTCGCCTTGCTGATCATCCCTCCGGTCACTGCCCGGTTCTGGTCGGAACGGTCAGACCACGTGGTGATTTTGGCCGGTCTGGCAGGTGGATTGGCGGGCTATATTGGGGCCGCCCTGTCTGCAACCGCGCCAAACCTGCCGACCGGGCCGATCATCGTTCTGGTCAGTTTCGGCTTCTTCGTCCTGTCGCTGTTCTTTGCGCCGGTGCGCGGTGTGTTGGCGGCTGTGCTGCGTCACCTGCGCTTTCAGCGCCGCGTTCACATCCGTCAGGGATTGCTGGCCTTGGCGCAGGGTCAAAAGATCTACGAACCGCTGACCCTGCGCCTGCTGCGCCGCGCCGATCTGGTCCGCGCCGACGGGGTGGCGACCGAGGCCGGAAAGGCCCGCGCCGCCAAGGCCCTGCGTGACGAAAAACGGTGGGAGATCGTGCGCGCGGACCAAGCGCATGAGGCGACGGCGGCGCTCTATGACGGGTTGCGCGACATTGAAACCGTGCTGACCCGCGACCAGATCGCTGACATCGACCGCCGGATCGGCAACCCGCAGGAGGTTCCGGCATGAGCGGTGAGGAATTTGTCCCCCTGTCCCTGACGCCGCTGCTGATCGGTACCTTTGCGGCCATTGCCTGCGCGCTGCCCGGCAACTTTCTGGTGCTGCGCAAACAGGCCCTGATCGGGGATGCAATCAGCCATGTGGTCCTGCCCGGCATTGTCGTGGCCTTTCTGGTGACCGGAGCGATTTCGACCTGGCCCATGATGCTGGGCGCGGCGGGCGCGGCGATTGTGGCCGTGATCCTGATCGAGGCGATCCGGCGGCTGGGTCAGATCGAACCGGGGGCCGCCATGGGCGTGGTCTTTACCACCATGTTTGCAGCGGGCGTGCTGTTGTTGGAGCAGACCGACACTTCGACCGTGCATCTGGATGTGGAACATGCGCTTTACGGCAATCTGGAAAGCCTGATCTGGCTGGATGCAACCGGCTGGTCCTCGCTTTGGGATTGGCAGGCGCTGGCGGGCCTGCCGCCCGAACTGCCCCGGATCGCCATTGCTCTGCTGGGCGTTCTGCTGTTCACCTTCCTGTTCTGGCGTCCGCTGAAAATCTCGACCTTTGACGAAGGGTTCGCACGCACCATGGGCATCCGCACCAATGCGTTGGGTTTGGCCCTGGTGATCGTGGCGGCGATTGCAGCGGTCGCCGCGTTTGATGCGGTCGGGTCGATCATCGTGATCGCCATGTTCATCTGCCCGCCCGCAGCGGCCCGGATGATGACCAACCGGCTGGAAACCCAAATCGCGTGGAGCGTTGGTTTTGCGGTAATTTCAGCCGTGTCGGGTTATGTGTTGGCGGGCTACGGCCCGCTCTGGCTGGGTGCGGCGGATGCTGTCAGCGCCGCAGGCATGATCGCCACGATGTCCGGGTTGATCCTGGCCCTGACCGCAATCTTTGGTCCATGTCGGACGCGGGTCGGGGCGCACACGACTGCGTGAATTGGCGTTTTCCTGCCAGTGCTGTCCGCAGGTCATCGGCTGAACTCTGCCAAGACGGCCAAAGCGACAGTCTTAATAAGCCTTTTAGGCAAGCGCGTGTTAGATCGTGTTCATTGAAGGCTGAATACCTACCACTCACTTCGGCATGTCCGGGCAGTTGCGGTGCGAGGCCAGCGAATGCGCCCGCCGTCGATTGCCCGGACTTCCCCCTCTCTGAACGCTAATCCAAGCTGAATCACCGTTCAAACCGGTGGCAGAATCGCGTGCGGCTATGCTAGGTGTGGTGGTATGGCGCAATCAAACCCCAATATCAGCGACATTCGCCCTGTCATCCGGCAACTCGACGAAGCTGCGATCAATCGAATCGCGGCAGGCGAGGTGGTGGAGCGTCCGGCCTCGGCCGTGAAAGAGCTAGTCGAGAACGCAATCGATGCCGGGGCCACACGGGTTGCCATTGATATTGCCGATGGCGGCAAGACCCTGATCCGGGTCACCGATGATGGCTGCGGCATCGCGCCGGATGATCTGCCGCTGGCTTTGTCGCGGCATGCGACCTCGAAGATCGATGGGTCGGATTTGCTGAATATCCACACATTCGGGTTCCGGGGTGAGGCGCTGCCATCACTGGGCGCCGTGGGTCGGTTGACGATCACCAGCCGGGTGCCTGGGGCCGAGGCTGCGCAAATCCATGTTGCGGGCGGCAAGGCTGAGGCGGTCAAACCCGCCGCTCTGCGCGCAGGAACCGTTGTCGAACTGCGCGATCTGTTCTTCGCCACGCCCGCCCGGTTGAAGTTCATGCGCACCGACCGGGCCGAGGCGCAGGCGATCACCGATACCGTCAAACGTCTGGCCATGGCCGAACCGGCTGTGACCTTCACCCTGCGCGATGTCTCGGGCGGGGGCGAGGGGCGGGTGACCTTCCGCGCCGACCGCGAGAATGGCGATCTGTTCGACGCGCTGCACGCCCGTCTGGCCCGCGTTATTGGCCGCGAGTTCGCCGAAAACGCCCTGCGGATCGACGCCACGCGCGAGGGTATCCGTCTGTACGGTTATGCCGCGCTGCCCACCTATTCGCGCGGTGCGGCGGTGGCGCAGTATCTGTTCGTCAATGGCCGCCCCGTCCGTGACAAGATGCTGACCGGCGCTCTGCGTGCGGCCTATTTCGATTTCCTTAGCCGTGACCGTCACCCGGCGGCGGCGCTGTTCATCGACTGTGATCCGACACTTGTGGATGTGAACGTGCACCCTGCCAAATCCGAGGTCCGGTTCCGCGACCCCGGTGTGGCGCGGGGGCTGATCGTGTCCGCCCTGCGGCACGCCCTGGCCGAGGCCGGTCATCGCGCGTCCTCGACCGTGGCCAACGCGACCTTGGGGGCGATGCGTCCGGAACCGGCGCAACCTGCGCCCGCGCGGGTTTATCAGATGGACCGGTCTTCTCCTGCAGCACGGCAGGCCGCGTACCGCGCGCAGTCTCCGGGTTTTGCTGAACTGGCCAATGATTACAGCGGCAGCATTGTCGAACCGAGTCCGGCCGCGCCGGTCGCCGAAGAGCCACCGGCGCAGGACCTGCCTTTGGGCGCGGCACGAGGACAAGTACATGAGAACTACATAATCGCCCAGACCGCCGATGGCATGGTGATCGTCGACCAGCACGCAGCGCATGAGCGGCTGGTCTATGAGAAGCTGAAAACCCAGATGGCCGAAAACGGCGTCGCGGCGCAGGTGCTGCTGATCCCGGATATCGTGGAACTGTCCGAGGGCGATTGCGCCCGCCTGATGGCTGTGGCTGATGACCTGTCGAGGCTTGGCCTGACATTGGAACCCTTCGGCGGCGGGGCCATTGCCGTGCGCGAAACTCCGGCCATTTTGGGTGAGGTCGATGCAAGCGCGATGATCCTGGATATCCTTGATGAACTGTCCGATCAGGGCGAAAGCCAGACGGTGCAGGCGCGGATCGAGGCGATCCTCAGCCGGGTGGCCTGTCATGGCTCGATTCGCTCGGGCCGCCGGATGCGCGCCGAGGAAATGAACGCCCTGCTGCGCGAGATGGAGGCGACGCCCCATTCCGGCCAATGCAACCACGGGCGACCGACCTATGTGGAACTGAAACTCAGCGATATCGAACGGCTGTTCGGGCGCAGTTGATCCGGTGCTGCGAACGCGTTAAGAAGATCGAAACAAAACGAGAACATATTGAGCGACATGATCGAGATTGCAGGCACCCAATACGCGCTGAATGACCCCGTGGTCCTGACTGTTGGGGGCGTGGTGGCGTTGATTCTGCTTCTGTTGTTCCTGTCGTTGCGGGCGGCCAACCGCTCGGCCCGGATGACGGAACCGCTGGCGCGGCAGATGGCGCATCTGGGCCAGCATGTGCAGCAGTTGGGGCAGGGGCAGGAACAGTTGCGCGGCGGGTTGCAGCATGTCTCGGACACGCAGGCCAACGCGCAGGTGCAGGTGATCCAGACAGTCGAATCGCGCCTGTCCTCGGTGCAGCAGCAGATGAATGACCGGCTGGCCGATAACGCGATGAAATCAGCGCGCGCGCTGGCCGAGATGCAGGAGCGGATGAAGGAATCGCTGCACGGCTCATCGAAACAGACCGCAACATCCCTGACACAGTTGCAGGAACGTCTGGCCGCCATCGACAAGGCGCAGGACAATATCACCAAACTGTCGGGCGATGTGCTGTCGCTGCAAGATATTCTGTCGAACAAACAGACGCGCGGGGCGTTTGGTGAGATTCAGTTGAACGACATCGTCTCCAAGGCGCTACCCTCGGACAGTTTTCAGTTGCAGGCGACGCTGTCGAACGGACGGCGCGCCGATTGTCTGATCAACCTGCCGAACCCGCCGGGGCCGATTGTGATCGACAGTAAATTCCCGCTCGAGGCATATGAGGCGCTGATCGCGTCCACCAACGACGCCGAGTTGAAAGCGGCGGTGCAGATGTTCCGCAGCACGGTGCGCAAGCATATCAACGATATCTCCGAGAAATACATTCTGGACGGCGAAACCGCCGACGGCGCGCTGATGTTCCTGCCGTCCGAGGCGGTCTATGCCGAGTTGCACGCCAAATTCCCGGAACTGGTGCAGGAGAGTTTTTCGAAACGAGTCTGGATCGTCTCGCCCACCACCTGCATGGCGACACTGAACACCATGCGCGCGATCCTCAAAGACGCAAGGATGCGGGAACAGGCAGGGGCAATCCGCAAGGAACTGGGCCTGCTGCACAAGGATGTGGAACGTCTGGGCGACCGGGTATCCAATCTGGACCGGCATTTCGGACAGGCGGCCAAGGATATCTCGGAAATTAAGATCAGCGCGGAAAAGGCGGGCCGCAGGGCGCAGCGGCTGGACAATTTCGATTTCGAGGAACTGGCCCCCGACGATCACACAAACGTGGTTCCGTTGGGCAAGACCGAAGGCTAGGGCCTATTGGATCGACAGGTCCAGATTGTACCCAACCGTCTTTCCCGAGTCGCGGTCGTTGCCCATCAGATAGACACGGATTGTATAGTCTCCATCTGCGGGCAGGGTGATCCGGGCGGTGTTGCCCTCAATTGACCCGTTGTAGATCGCCACGCCATCGCTGCCGGGTGGCAGGATGTTGAAATAAATCACTCCATTTCCATTGGTGTCGCTGACTTGAAGTTCGGCGAACATCTCTTGCCCGGCCTGCGCATCCAGCGAATAGTCGAAATACTCATCGCCAGTGACAGTCCCGCTGACCATCGTGCCGAAATTGCCCGGCTCGAACTGCACCTCGGCCTTCATCTGGGCCGAGGCCATGGGGGCAACACAAACAAACGCCAATGTCATCAGGATTCTTGGGATCACATTCCTACCCCTTACGTCGCGTGTTCTCGCGGGCGCGAAATCGGTGGCTCAGATACGCAGGAAGGGCTGAAGCAAACGCGGCACCAGTTTGGTGAATTTCAGCGGCGCATCCGTCACGGCCAGACAGATGCAATCCTCTGTCATATCAGCGACCGGAGTATGTTCCAGATCCTCATCTGCGATCTCGACATCGCCGCGGGCAAAGCGATCCACTTCGTCCGAAAAAGCGCCTTGTAGAACCATAGTCAGTTCGGTGCCGTTATGCCCGTGATCCGGCACGGCCACACCCGCCGGAATGAACAACAGCCGTGCGGTCGCCTCGTTTGTGGTCGGCAGGATCGCCTGTTTGACGCCCATACCAATGGGCTTCCACTTGATGTCGTCCACAGTTCCGCCGACATAGTCTTGCAGGGGGGTCGGCAGGACGGCGCAGCCCGGACGGGCGGGCTTGGGGGTCGGTGCGCCTTGGGCGATCAGGGCCATTGTGGCAGCCAGTGACGTGTCGCTCATGCTCATGGCATCGGATTGCTCTTCCAGAACATGCCCACCCACAGCGTCAAAGCTCTCGGCCCGTGCGCGGCAATGGTCACACAGTGACAGATGGGTCGCGACCATCAGGTCGAACGCTTCGGGCAGAGAGCCGGCGGCATAAGCCATCAGCAGATCGTCCGTCAGGTGATGTTTGATCGGGTTGCTCATCTTACTCATCTCAGTTCATCGCGTGGCGCAAGCGGTCCAGCGCCAGCCGTATCCGTGATTTGATCGTGCCCAGCGGTAATCCGGTCTCAGATGCAATCTCTCGATGGCTCAGATCGCCGAAATACGCCTTCTCGATCAACTGTCTCTGCGCCTCTGGCAATGCCGACAGGGCATTGCGCAGTTGCGCGGTTTCCTGTTGCAACGCAATGACATCGTCCTGATCCGGCTCGGCCTCGGGTCCCCATCCCAGCTCTTCGGGTTCGGGGCGGCGTTGCTTGCGCAGCACGTCAATGCGCTTGTTCCGAGCGATGGTGAACACCCAGGTGGCCACCGTTGCCCGTGCCGGATCGAACAGATGGGCCTTGTGCCACAAGGTCGCCATCACCTCTTGCGCGCATTCTTCGGCCATCGCGGCGTCTGATCCTGATTTCATCAGGAACGCCTTGATGCGTGGCGCGAAGTGCTGGAACAGCTCGGCAAAAGCCGCCTGATCCTGCGCGTCCCGGATGCGCCGGACATGGTCCACCCACTCGGTCCTGGTGTCGCAACTGGCTTTCGTTCCGTTCACCTGTCTACCCTTGAAGCGTTTCTTTGCGCGCCAAGGCTGAGGGGCGGCCCGTTCGGCCGCGGGTTCGTCCAAGGTCACGGTATTGATCTCGGTAAACATAACCACATTACGGTGGGTGGCCCAAGACGGATCACTTTCGCGCGACAAAATAATCCAATCTGCGCTAGGTTTCGTATTGGATACAAACGGTGTTCGCGGAAAAGAGCGCCATTTGAACAGTTTACAGGCACAGCGGATACGCGGCGAAATGAAGAAAATCGACCATATCGCAGGTCACACCTATCACGGACGCAAAGGCGCGATACGGAATGCGTTTCGCTATTCGGTCGACTATATCCTGCTGGACCCCGAGGCCGACCCCGAGACACCTTTCCTGTTCTCGATCGACCGGGCAAACGTTACTAACTGGCGCAGCACAGACCATGGCGGAGAGCCGGGGCAGGGTGTCGGCGCACAATGGCTGCGGGCGTGGTTCGACGACATGGATGTGCCGCAGCCCGCGCAGATCATGTTGCTGACGCAGCCCCGCGTGCTGGGCCATGTGTTCAACCCGGTCAGCTTCTGGTTCTGCTTTGACAGCAAGGATCAGCTATACGCCGTGGTGGCCGAGGTCACGAACACCTATGGCACCCGCCACAGCTATGTCTGTCACAAGCCGGATTTCGCGCCGATCGACCCATCGGATCGGGTGGTTGCGGACAAGCTGATGCATGTCTCGCCGTTTCAGGTCATCGAAGGAAGCTACACGTTCCGCTTTGACTATCGGCCCGAGCGGGTTGGGGTCTGGATCGATTACGGACGAAAGGGTGGTGGCCTGATCGCCACGTTGACCGGACCGCGTCAACCGCTGACCAACCGCACGATCCTTTGGTCGCTGCTGCGCCGCCCGTTTGGGGCGCGGCGGACATTCACGCTGATCGTCTGGCAGGCGCTGAAGCTGTGGCTGAAAAAGGCGCGCTTCCGCCCGTTTCGCACCGCTCCGGTGCCCGATCACCCGGTATCACGGGTCCGGCGCTAGCGCGGGCCTTGTTTGCGTAAGATCAAAGACTCGGGCGTCGCGAACAGGTCAGATGGCCGTGAACCGCGAACACGAGGAGCTGAAGACATGCTGGAAATTTCGGCAAGAAAAGTCGCCCAGGTTGCCATGATGGGCCGCGAGCTGGAACGGGCAGAGGGTGAATTGCGCGCTTTTGTCGACCGCATGAGCGAGGACGAACAGGCCGAACTGGTCGCCATCATGTGGATCGGCCGCGAGAGCTTTTTCGCCGAAGATCTTGCCGAAGCCATCGCAACGGCCAAATCCGAAGCTTCGACCCCCTGTGCGGATTACCTGATCGGCACGCCGCACCTGTCGGATCATCTGGAGAACGGGCTGGATGCGCTGGGGATTTCGGCTGAGGATGTTGAGAATGATCTGATGTAGCGGCGGCCAGCGCCCTGGTTTGATACGGTGCAATCACCCATCTCAAAAAGTTAACGAACATTAACGAGGCCGCGTAGCTTCGTTAATGACCCGCTCCTTTATTTGAATTCAGACGGCCTGATAGCCCGAATTCAAGGAGGAGAGAGAAATGGAACTTTTGCACACTGCCAGACCGCAGAACAGCCTGCTTGCTTCCCTGATGTCCACCTACGCAGACGCCCGCATCGAACTCAACCGGCGTCGGACATATGCACAAGCCACCCGCGTATTGGAAAACCTGAGCGACCGTCAATTGCAGGACATTGGCGTCCCTCGCAGTCAGATCAACCAGATTGCATATGACAATACCTACAACGGCCCGCGCCTCCGCAGATGAAGGCGCAACGGAACAGCATTGGTTTTGGAACATGTCGGGAGGTTGAAAGATGTTTGACGGAAACCCTGTGAGTGAAATGACGCCTGCGGCAAGCGCCTTATTACTGTTTGATCGTGCAATGAAGATACGCGCGATCAGTGCCGATATTGTGTGTGCGGCTCAGGAGTTGAACCGGATGTCAGATCACGAGCTGTCGGAGCTTGGCATAAACCGAAGTGATGTCGAGGACACAATCCAGCGCTACATTTGAAGGGGTCGTCTGACGCGACCACGTCAAGAGCTTGCGTTGTCTTTGGTGACCGCTGAAATCAAATAGCCATTCCAGTCGAAACGGAATGGCTATTTGGTGTTTCGGGTGTCGTGACCAGCCTTAGGCCAGATGATCCACAACTTGCAGATGCTGCGCCAGCGTATCGATCTCAGCCATCCAATCCTGTACCAGTTTCGGATCGCTGGGGGCCGCGTGCACGCCTGCGGGTATTGCGCGGTTCAGGACGGCCTCGATGGCCAGTGAGACCGGGATCGACACCAGCCGCGCCATGGCGGTGCCGCGTTGGTCACCCCAGGCGTCCATGACGTAGGTTTTGTGCCAGACCGGAATGCCGTCTTTCTCGGCCTTCAGGGCGACGCAGAGGACCACGCGGTCGGGCTCGCCCTCGTCATAGGCGTTTTCGGTCCAGAACTGGTCCGACATCTCTTTCAGGCGGGCGTCGCCTTGCGCTCCCGAGAGGGTCTCGATTTCCGTGAACACATCCGCCCACGCATCCGCCCAGCCGTTCAGGCGCAGGGTGCCGCGGACGAATTCCTTGACCGGCCAGTGATCCTCGAAATGGTACTGCGCCATGAAGGGGATCGAGTCGCGGTTCGGGTAGACCTCAAAGCTTTCCGGGGTGGGCAGGGGGGCGATGTAGCTGCTGATCGCGTCCCATGGGCGGACGACGTCCAGCGGGGCGTAGTCGCGGATCGATTTCGAAGGTGAGCGCAGGGCTTTCAGCACACCCAGCGGCGACCAGCTGAACTTGTAGCGGAACGGGTTGGGGTGCTTGGGGATGCCGCCGCAATACGAGATAAAGCTCAGGTGGTTTTCCGCATCAAACGCGTCCGAGGCGCGGTAGTCGTCGATCAGCGCGTGCGCCATCAGGTGGTCGATGCCGGGGTCCAGCCCGACCTCGTTGACCAGCGCCACACCGGCCTCGCGGGCCTTGTCGTCCAGCGCGCGCATCTCGGGCGCGATGTAGGACGACGAGACGAAGTTGGCCTGTTTCGAAATCGCCAGTTCCGCCAGAGGCACGTGCCAGTCGCCCGGCAGCATCGAAACGATCACGTCGCCTTTTGCCAGAACCGCGCCCAAGGCGTCGATGTCAAAGGCGCGGATGTCGTCGGTCAGGTCTCCGACCTCGGCCTGGGCTTTTTCGACGGTCCGGTTCCAGACGGTGACCTTGTGCCCGCCTTCGATCAGGCGGCGCAGGCCGGGGATGGCCGACAGGCCGGTGCCACACCAGTGAATGGTCATCGTTCAGATCCCTTCGATATGGGTTTTGTAGGTTGCTTCTGCCCGGCCCCAGACGCCGCTGTCCAGATCGGTCAGCGTCAGCAGAGAGGGCAGCAGTTGCGCGGCGTAGTCTTGCGAGCTTTCGACCGGCAGCATCGATGGCAGGTTGTCGATGGCCATCACGTCCATCACCGGGTCTGTGGCCACGCGCAGGGCGGGGGCGTCCCATGTGGTGGCGCGGTCGTACACGGGCACCGGGTTGTAATCGCTGTCCGGGTCGCAGGCGACGTCGCCGATAGCGGTCAGATTACGCGGGGCGGTCAAGGCCTCTTGCGGGACAAAGGCGGGTGTGCCGGGGCGGGCGAAGATGCAGTTCAGGAACAGGTCGTGGTTCAGAATTTCGGGGAACGGCCCGCCGCTGGCGGTCTCGGCCATGTCCCATTTGGTGACGGAAACACCCATCGCCTCGCACAGATCCGCCGCCCCGGTGCCGACACGGCCAAGGGCGCCGATGACGATGGCGCGGGGGCGGTTTGCGCCCGTGGCGTCCAGTTCCGCCAGCAGTTCGGCATTCAGCGCATCTTTGCCGGGATAGACGCCAACCGGTGGGCATTGCTGTCCGCGTTGCTGCGCGGCCCATGTTTTCAGCGTGACGGCAGCCCCGGCATAGCCCGCCCAGTAGCCAAAAGCGGCGACCCGGCGGCCATCCTCATCCACCAAATATTCCAGATCATACAGCGTGCCGCCGCCAGCCTTGAACCGTTCCAGCAATGCGCGGCCCGAATGCTGGCCCTTATACGCATGGCCGAACATGATGTGGCGATGGGGCAGGGGGGTGCCGTCCTCGGGCAGTTCTTTGAGGCCGAAGATGATCGCATCTAGCGGCGCTTCGGGCCAGGAATTTTCAGCAGCGATCTCGCAACCGGCGGCCTTGTAGCCATCAATCGCAATGGCGCGAACCGAACTTTCCTCGACCGTCACGTGGATACCAGCCGCGATCAGGGCGGCGGCCCCGTCGGGGGTCAGCCCCACCCGTTCCTCGTTCGGGCGCTGTTCTGCCCGGACCCAGAGATGTGTCATGCGTTGTCCTTTTGTCAGAGCATTCCGGCGGCCCGCACCGCCTGTACCGATGCGCGCGCCTCCATCGCCTCGCGGAAGGCCAGAATCTTGGGAAAGGCCGAGACGTCAACGCCGTCGCCCTCAAGCCAGCTGCAAACGACATACAGATACGCATCCGCCAGCGAGAACTGATCGCCCAGCACAAACGGCCCGCGCAGCCCGTTCGACGAGATATAGTCGCAGGACGCGGTCATCGTCTGCGGGACCTTGTCCTTCATGTCTTTCCAGCTGGATTTCCTGTCAGCCCAGCGAGGCCCGCGAATTTTGTGGGCGTGGTTCACATGCATGGTTGAGGCGAGGTAATACATCACCTCGCGCATTCGCGCCGCCATAACCGGATCATTCGGCACCAGCCCCGCCTTGGGGGCAACGGCTGCGATATAGTCCAGCAACGCGCCGGTTTCGGTCAGGATACCACCATCGACCACCAGCGCCGGCACCCGACCCTTGGGGTTGATCTGCTTGTAAGCGGGTTTCGTCTGCTCCCCCTCGGCGAAGTCCAGCCTGATGGCCTCATAGTCCAGCCCCGCCTCTTCCAGCGCGATGGCAACAGCGACCGAGATGGTGCGGGGGGCATAATAAAGCTGCATCGGGGCCTCCTTACAGATGGGTTTGCGCGAACTGCCGGTCGGGGGCCTCCAGATGCGGGACGGCGTTGAACAGGACCGGGCTGAGATGCGCGCCAATCGGGTGCAGACGATGCATCGACGTGTTCATGATGGCAAGGGCCACTCGTGCCATGGATGGTATGTCCAGCCCCATCGCCTGCCGCACCACCATCGAGATCAACCCGCCCGAGGTGACAACGATGGCTGGCCCTCCCTCGGTTCCGATGTCGCGCAGGGCATCGCGAACGCGGGTTTCGAACTGGTCGAAAGTTTCCGGCGCGTTCTCGATGTCACCCTTGGCCCAGGCGGCGAAGGTCTTGGGCAGGTGCTCGACAAAGCCTTCGCGATCCGTGGGGACCGCAACGCCGTGCTGCTCCTCGAACAGTTGGGCAATCGTGAAATACTCGATCTCGTTCAACCGCGCGTCTCGGATCGGATCATTCAGCCCCATGCTGGAGGCGGTTTCGGCGTGGCGGGTCAGGGTGCCGCAATAGACGCGCGTATAATGGCTGCGCGTGTCCCGCAGATGCGCACCCAGCCAGCGGGCCTGTTGATGCCCCAGATCGCTGAGCTTGTCATAGTTCTTCTCGTCCCGCGCCGCCGTGTTGGCCTGCCCGTGACGCACCAAAGTGATATGTGACATGTCGGTCCCTCTTACGCAGACGTCTTAGGGCACGTTCCATGCAGGGACCAGAGGGGTTTCGCGCCCGCCCGAAAAAATCCTCGCTGCGGGGTCATTTGTGGCTATGTTCGGCGCGGATAGCGTAGGAGGGGGTCAATGCCAGTCGATCACAAACGGTTCTTGTCCGATCTGCACATGCTGCGCACATTCGGCGCGTCTGGTGTTGGCAAGGGGGTGGTCCGTCCCGCCTATTCACAGGCCGATATCGCTGCGCGGAAATGGCTGGCCAGGCGCATGGCCGAGGCTGGCCTGACACCGCATTTCGACCCGGTCGGGAACTTGTTCGGGTTGGCAGACGGTCCGTCTTTGCTGATGGGGTCGCATTCCGACAGCCAGCCCGAAGGCGGTTGGCTGGACGGCGCGCTGGGCGTCATCGCTGCGCTTGAAGTGGCGCGATCCAGCGACCGCCCAATCTCGGTCGTGAGTTTTCAGGATGAAGAGGGGCGCTTTGGCGTCACCACCGGGTCCGCGGTCTGGTCCGGCGGGTTGCCGCTGGAGAAGGCGGATGCGTTGACCGACGGTTCCGGTGTCCGATTTGCTGAGGCGCGATCGGGTATGGCCGACCTTTCACAAGGCTTTGTGGACCCTTCCCGGTTCAGCGGGTTCATCGAGATGCATATCGAACAGGGCCCTGCGCTTGACGCCTCAGATCAGCAGATCGGCGTTGTCACGGATATTGTCGGCATTCGCGATATGTCGATCACGTTCGAGGGTCAGCAGAACCATGCGGGCACCACACCCATGCATCTGCGGCGTGATGCGTTTCAGGCCCTCTCCCTGTTCAATGCGCGCCTGAATGATCGGTTTCAGAATGTGGTAACGCCGCAAACCGTCTGGACCATCGGGCGCGTGGATCTTCATCCCAATGCCTCCTCCATCGTGCCGGGGCGGGTGCGATTCTCGACGCAATGGCGCGATGGCGATGCAGATCGTCTGGTCTGCATGGAAGATATCGTCCGGGAAACTGCCGAAAGCGTGGCCGTGGAACTGGGGATGGTGCTGCATTTCGGCACGATGCTGGGGCTCGAGCCTGTTGCCATGGATAAGACGCTGCGCAGTGCGTTAGAGCGGGGTGCCGAGCAGGTCGCGCCGGGCAATTGGCAACAGATGCCTTCGGGGGCCTTGCACGATGCCACCAACGTGTCACGCCTGATGCCGGTTGCGATGCTGTTTGTGCCCTCGATCAACGGAATCAGCCATGATTTTGCCGAAGACACGGCTGAGAGTGACCTGATCGCCGGTCTCCGGGTACTGGAACATGCCGTCGCCGAATTGAACGGTCAGAATTGACACTTGGTTTCCAATTCACTGATATATGGCGGAAAATTCTAAGCTATGTCACACAGGTTTGGCTTCCGCTGCGGATCTTCACGAAGCTGTACCACCCTGATCGTTTTGCGAGTGTTGCGTAACGGAAAAAAGTTTCCTATAGGAACATCAGGGATGCATGCGCCCGTATACTGGCCGGTCCGGTGGCGGCACAGGCCGGAAATCCTGGGCTGAATCGTTGCAAAAAATGCAACTTTGGTCAGACTGGCGGATATGCGTTCTGACAAATTGAACCACAGAAGGTTTTCGCCATGACCTCACCGAAACGCACGCCCTTGTACGCCTTGCACGTTGAGTTGGGAGGTAAGCTGGTTGATTTTGCGGGCTGGGAGATGCCTGTTCAGTATCCGATG
>NZ_JBQFZQ010000004.1:0-315261 GCF_056542325.1 Ruegeria sp. AD6
CTCGTCTGCACATGCCCCCCAATGGACGCATACAAAGACGCAGCTGAATAACAACACAAACACAACCCCCCGCCACAGAAAGGCGGGGGGTCCACGAACCGCCCCAAGCATTTAGTAATAGTACGTTCCACTTGTAGAAAGGCATCGCAATGAAACATTACGTCCCTAACGATGCGTGCCTGGAACTGGCTGGATCAGTGTCGCCGCAGCCCCAAAAGCAGCGCGACGTTGACGTGTTTGTGGCAACCGATATTGCAGTCGCATCTACCGGAATGATTGCGGAATTCTTCCAGGCCCTTAACGCGTTTTCCGAAGACTATTCCTATCAGGTAAACATCCGCCAGATTGCACAGGAAAAACCGGGGAACCCGATCTTCTGGCACGGGCGGACCGCTATCTTCTGGGGGGATCTGGAAAATCACTGGACCTTGTCCCCCATGGAAAGAGCATGGACCGCGCAGGTGATCAGCCTGGCCCCCCGCACCATCCTTGTTGGAAGCGCCGTGTTGTTGCTGGCCGAAATCGGGCGTACGCACAAGAAATCCGTGGCGGTGCACCCGAACTTTGCCGCCGCCGCGCAGGAAAGCGGGCTGTGCATCTGTAGTGCTGACAGGCACCTGACTGCCGAGGGGCGCACGCATAGCGCCTCGACCCGGCTTGGTGCGTTGCGGTTGCTGGCTGATCTGGCCTCACTGGATCACGGGGCCTATATCGCGGACACGCTGCGCGCGTATATCGGCCTGACCGAGCCGGAAGCGCAGCACAAAAGCACTTTGGCCACACGGTTGATCCAAAGATCCGGCGCGGACCCGATGGTTTTGCACGCCGTTGATGCCATGCTGGCGCATATCGAGGACCCGCTGAAAATCCCCGATATTTCGCGCATTCTGGGAACCTCGACCCGACAGTTGCAGCGGCGGTTTCTGGAAAAAACCGGAACCAAACTGTTGTCGACCTACAAGGCCCTGCGGTTGGAACGGGCGCATGAGTTGCTGCGCCACACCGATCTGTCACAGCGCGAGATTTCGGCGGCGACCGGGTTTTCGTCGGTCACAACGCTGACCCGGTCGTTTCGCGACCGGTATCGCCTGACCCCGGACGCGATCCGCAGCCAGCGCTTTAGTGGCTGCCTCTAGCTGGGACATCCGAACCTGCCAGCAGATTGGCGGCGGCGCGGGCGATGACCAGTTCCTCATTCGTGGGTATCACCATTGTCACCACGCGGGACAGGTTGGTCGAGATGATCCGGTTGTTGTCTGCATTTGCGTCGGGATCAAGCTCGATCCCCAACCAGCCCATCCCGGTACAGACCCGGTCGCGCACAAGGCGTGAGTTCTCGCCAATGCCGCCGGTGAAGACCAGCGCATCGATACCGCCCAGAACCGCCGCCATCGCACCAAGTTCGCGCCGCAGACGGAAGGTGAAATAGCTGATCGCCTGTCGGCTTTCATGGGTGTCGGCCTTTTCCAGCGTGCGCATATCATTGGACAGACCCGACAGGCCCAGCAGGCCGGATTTTCGGAACAGCAGATCCGAGATTTCTGTGGCGCTCAGCCCCTCTTGCTCCATCAGGTACAGCACGACACCGGGATCAAGCTGACCGCAGCGGGTGCCCATCGGCAGCCCGTCCAAGGCCGAGAACCCCATGGTCGATCCGACTGAGCGCCCGCCGATCATCGCGCACATTGATGCCCCGTTGCCCAGATGCGCGACAACGACCCGGCCTTCATGCAGCAATGGCGCGGTATCCGCCATATGGCCCGAGATGTAGTCATAGCTGAGGCCGTGAAACCCGTAGCGACGTACACCTTTGTCATAATACTCGCGCGGCAGGGCGAAGACGTCATTCTCCCACGGGTGGTTGCGGTGAAAGGCGGTGTCGAAACAGGCGATCTGCGCCGCGTCGGGAAACCGTTCCATCGCCGCCCGCACCCCGGCCAGGTTATGCGGCTGGTGCAGCGGCGCGAAGGGCGAGAGTTTGTCCAGCGCCGCGATCGAGTCTGCGGTCAATGGCAAGGGCGTGTCGATATCCGGGCCACCATGGACGACACGGTGCCCGACCGCCGACACCTGCGCGGACGGATAGGTTCGGCTGAGAAAGCCCAGAACCCAATCCAGCGCTGCTGCATGGTCCGGCGTCTCGCCCGGGCTGCCATTTGCCAACGCCCTGCCGCTGGCCGATTTTGCAGTGACCGATACGCTCGCCTCGCCGATGCGCTCGACGGTGCCGGTGCATTTCTCGACCGGGTCGCCGGGGGCAAGTTCGTAGAACCCGAACTTCAGCGAGGATGACCCGGCATTCAGCGTCACAACATGGGTCATGCCCGCCCCTTCCCAACTGCTGAGATGCGCGCCTGATGCAGCGCCGCCACTGCGCAAGACGCAAGCCGCGCCTTGTCGTCATCCGCACGGCTGGTCAGGATGATCGGCACTTTGGCCCCCATGACCACCCCTGCCCCTTCGGCATTGGCGATATAGGTCAGTTGCTTGGCCATCATGTTGCCCGCATCCAGATTTGGCACGACCAGAATATCCGTGCGGCCCGCAACCTCGGACACGATGCCTTTGGTACGCGCGGCGGCAAGGCTGACCGCATTGTCCATCGCCAGCGGCCCATCGACCAAGCCGCCTTTGATCTGGCCGCGCTCGGCCATCTTGGACAGAAGTGCCGCATCGACCGAAGACCGGATCGCCGGGTTCACCGTCTCAATAGCCGACAACACCCCGGCGCGGGGCTGTTCGATGCCCAGCGACAGCGCCAGATCGATGGCGTTCTGGGTGATGTCGATCTTGGTCTCAAGATCCGGTTCAATGTTGATCGCCGCGTCGGTCACAAGCAAAGGCCGCGGCTGGCCGGGCACATCCATGACAAAGACATGGGTAAAGCGCCGACCGGTCCGCAGCCCCTGATCCCGGCGCAACGCGGCCTTAAGCAGCTCATCCGTGTGCAAATGCCCTTTCATCACGGCCTGCGCCCGCCCTTCGGCAACCAGATCAACGGCGGTATGTGCCGCGCCAAGGTGATCCATCACCGGCAGAATCTCGAACGCGTCCAGCGATTGACCGATCTCAGTCGCGGCGGCGTAGATTTTGTCCGGGTCACCGATCAGGATCGGTTGAATAATGGTCTCACGCGCCGCCAACAGGGCCCCACCCAATGAGTTCGCCTCTTCCGGGGCGACAATTGCGGTTGGCATCGGGTCCAATGGGCGCACCCGTTCCAGAAGGGCGTCGAAATGGCGATGACGTTTGACCACCAGGCCGGGCAGATCAACCTCGGCAAAGGTCATCTGTTTTTCCGGCGCAATCACGACGGCCTGCCCGCGCAGGATCACGGCCCCATCCGATGCCCGCGTGACGCTGGTGTCAAACACAACCTCGCGGTGGTCGCGCTTTTCCAGAACGGTGACTTTCGAGGTCAATTCGTCACCCGCATAGGCTTGCGCGACAAACTCGAAACTTTGGGATTTATACAGCGTGCCTGCGCCCGGCAGAACGTTGCCCAGCACCGCCGAGACCAGCGCGCCGACAAAGATCGCGGGGGCCAGCGCCTCGGGCTCATTGTCGCCGTCGCCGTCTTCATGCGCCAGATGCAGCGGGTTGTGATTGCCCGAGTTGTTGGCGAAGACATAGAAGTCGTCAACCGAACAGCTACGCGTGATTTCGGCGCTGTCACCGACCCTAAGCTGATCGTATGGTTTGTTGTGATATTGCATGTTTTTCAGTTACCTACGACCCCGGGGGTCGCCCATTTCCAAACAATCCGACCCGAGCGTCTTGCATTGTGTCAACCAAGTCCAGCCGGATGCAGCCCGGTTGCCGGCAGCGTATCATTGGCTGCTTAACGAATTTGCGACGTGTCTGCCCTTTGTTCACGCCCTGCGCCGCGTGTCGCCGCCCTTCTTGCGCATGGTCAGGCCGATGCGTTTGCGCGGCACATCCACTTCGACCACGCGCACTTTGACGACCTGACCGGTCTTGACCACCTCATGCGGGTCCTTGACGAAACGGTCCGCCAGTTGGCTGACATGGACCAGCCCGTCCTGATGCACGCCGATATCGACAAACGCCCCGAAGGCCGCGACGTTGGTGACGGTGCCTTCCAGCATCATGCCGGGTTTCAGGTCGGTGATCTCTTCCACCCCGTCCGTGAACGAGGCCGTGACGAAACTGGGTCGCGGGTCGCGGCCGGGTTTTTCCAATTCGGCAAAAATATCGCGCACGGTGGGCAGGCCGAACCTGTCATCCACAAACTGTTCCGCCCGCAGGCGTTTCAGGGCACCCTCATGCCCCATGATCTGCCGGATGTCCCGGCCACAGGCGGCGACCACACGGCGCGCGACGTCATACGCCTCGGGGTGAACCGAGGAGGCGTCCAGCGGCTCAGCCCCGTCCCGGATCCGCAGGAACCCGGCGCATTGTTCAAAGGCGCGGGGGCCAAGGCGGGCGACGTCCAGCAGATCCTTGCGCGACCGAAATGGTCCATTGATGTCCCGGTGGCTGACGATGGCCTCGGCCTGCGCCGGACCCAGACCCGACACATGCGACAGCAGCGGGGCCGAGGCGGTGTTCAGATCAACCCCCACCGCGTTCACCACATCCTCGATCACGGTTGCCAGCGACTGGGACAGGCGGTGCTGATCCACGTCGTGCTGGTATTGCCCCACGCCGATGGATTTCGGTTCGATCTTCACCAGTTCGGCCAGCGGGTCCTGCAATCGGCGGGCAATCGACACCGCTCCGCGCAGCGAGACGTCCAGATCGGGAAACTCGCGCGCCGCCAGTTCCGAGGCGGAATAGACCGAGGCCCCGGCCTCGGACACCACAACCTTGGTGGGTGCTTTCACGCTCTTGGGCAACAGGCTGATCGCGTCGGCCACCATCCGTTCGGTTTCGCGGCTGGCAGTGCCATTGCCGATGGCAATCAGTTCGATCTGATGGGCCGAGATCAGGTTCAGGATCGCCGCCTGCGCCCCGCGCAAATCGTTCTTGGGCTGAAACGGATAGAGCGTGTCTGTCGCCACAACCTTACCCGTTGCATCCACCACAGCCGCCTTCACCCCGGTCCGGATACCCGGATCCAGCCCCAATGTAGGCCGCGCGCCTGCGGGGGCGGCAAACAACACATCCTTGAGGTTGCGGGAAAAGACCTGAATAGCCTCGTCCTGCGCCCGGCTGCGCAGGTCGGCCATCAGCTCGACCATCATGCTCAGCGACAGCTTGACCCGCCAGGTCCAGCCCGCCACTTTGCGCAGCCACTTGTCGCCCGGCCCATCGCCGCGCGTCTGCAAATGGGCGGCCACAATCGTCTCGGCCCGCCCTGCACCAAATTCCGGCTCCGGCGCGATGTTCAGCGTTACGATCCCCTCTTTCGAGGCCCGCAGCATCGCCAGCGCCCGGTGCGAGGGGACGTCTGCCCACAACTCGGAATGGTCGAAATAGTCGCTGAACTTGGCGCCTTCGTTTTCCTTGCCCTCAATGACCTTGGCACTCAGATACGCCTCGCGCTGCATGAAGCCGCGTAACTCGCCCAAAAGGGCGGCGTTTTCGGTCAGCCGTTCGGTCAGAATATCCCGCGCCCCGTTTAGCGCGTCGCGCGGCGTAGGCACGGCGTCAGTAATATACCCGTTTGCCAGCGCCTCGGGATCAGCGAACCGATCCGCAAGGATGGCATCGGCCAGAGGCTCCAACCCGTTTTCGCGGGCGATCATCGCCTTGGTGCGGCGTTTGGGCTTATAGGGCAGATAGATGTCTTCAAGCTGCGCCTTGGTGTCGGCCTGTGCGATGGATTTGGCCAGATCGTCGCTCAGCTTGCCTTGATCCTTGATCGATTTCAGAATCGTGTCACGCCGCGCCTCAAGTTCGCGCAAATAGGTCAGGCGGTCGGACAGGGTGCGCAGCTGACCGTCATCCAGCCCGCCCGTTGCCTCTTTCCGATACCGCGCCACAAACGGCACCGTTGCACCGTCATCCAGCAGTTTGACCGCTGCATTCACCTGTTCGGGGCGGGCTTGAATCTCGGTGGCGATGGTGCGGGCGATACGGTCCAATGGGGCCTCCTGAAATCAAGTTGGACGCACTTCTTAGACAGCCCGTCCCACAAGGGAAAGAGGCCCCGAAACTTTTATCAGGAGCCCGCCTTCTGTGCTGCCTCGCGCATCTGGCTGAGGGTCTGGCGCGGAGTCAGCGCTTCGGCTGAGATGTTCAGATCCAAAACCGCCCCGCTGTCCGACGCCAGCGCCCGTTCGAACGCGGCCTTGAACTCCTCGGTCCGCTCAACCCGCTCAGCATGGTAACCGTAAGACCTTGCAAGTGCTGCGAAATCCGGGTTCTCCAGCGTCGTGCCCGAGACGCGAGCGGGATAGGCTTTTTCCTGATGCATCCGAATGGTGCCGTATGTGCCATTGTTCAGGATCAATACGATGGGCTGGGCCCCGGCCTGCATGGCGGTTCCAAGCTCCTGACAGTTCATCTGAAAATCACCATCCCCGGCAAAACAGACAACAGTCCGGTCCGTATGCGCGACCTTGGCGGCAACGGCAGCCGGAAGCCCATAGCCCATCGCCCCGGATTGCGGAGCCAGCAGCCGCTGGTTCGGGCCGTACTTGAAGAACTTGTTCGGCCAAACGGTAAAGTTGCCGGCACCATTGGTCAGGATCGCATCCTCGGGCAGACGGTCGCGCAGATAGGCCGAGACCTTACCCATATCCACGGGGCTGGGCAGGTCGGGCAGATCGAAAAATGCCTCATAATCCGCGCGGGCTCTGGCCCGCCAGTCCGCCCAGCTGCCTTGCACAACCTGTTGCGACATGGCCTGAGCAAAGGCATTCGGGCCGGATTGGACACCTAGGTCAGCAATGTAGACCTTTCCAATCTCGCGGTCCGAGGCGTGCACATGGATCAGCGTCTGATCCGGTTTGGGCACGTTCAGCAAGGTGTAGCCATCAGTTGTCATCTCTCCGAACCGCACGCCAATGGCCAGAATCACATCCGCGCCCTGGATCTGTGCTCGGGTCGCCGGTGTCATGCCGGTCCCGGCGTCACCCACATAGCTGGGCGAGTGGTTGTCCAGGATGTCCTGAAACCGGAAGGCGGCGATCACCGGAATATCGGCGGCTTCGGCAAATCGCTGCAAAGCCGTGCTGCCCTCGGCCCGCCAGCCACCACCACCAATCAGGATCAGCGGGCGTTTTGCGGTCGAGAGTTTGGACACAACCGCCGCAATCGCGTCGGGCGTTGGGCCGGGTTCGTGAACCGGCGCAGGGCCCGTCAACGCGGGGACGTCTGTTACTTCGGTCAGCATATCCTCGGGCAAGGCGACAACCACTGGGCCGGGGCGGCCTGATATTGCGGTGGTCCAGGCGCGGGCGATGATCTCGGGGATGCGGTCCACCGTTTCGATCTCAGTCACCCATTTGGCAACGGTGCCGAAATAGGCGCGATAGTCGATCTCCTGAAACGCCTCGCGCCCTTTCATGTCCGTACCGACCTGTCCAACAAACAGGATCATCGGGGCGCTGTCCTGCATCGCCGTGTGCACGCCAATCGAGGCATTGGTCGCGCCCGGTCCTCGGGTCACAAAGCAGATACCGGGCTGACCGGTCAGCTTGCCGTAAGCCGAAGCCATGAACGCAGCACCACCTTCATTCCGGCATAAGGTGAAATCCAGCGCGCCGTTTGTATCCCGCCTTGTGCTGCTTGTGTCATGCAGCGCGTCCAGAACTGCCAGATAGCTTTCACCGGGAACGCCAAAACTGTGCCGCGCCCCAAGCGCCTGCAGGCATTCCACCAGTACCACACCGCCATTTCGTTGCGTCATCTCGGATCTGTCCTTCGAACCTGTCTGCGGCATTGCGCAATCTCTGACGGGCAACTTGACCTAAGGGCGCGGCATACGCAAACGGGGAAATTCCTGATTTTGCGGTTTTGATATTTGGGGTCGTATTGCGCGCGAGGGTTTCATCCTAAGGATCAAAAGGACTTAGAGCTATTTGGTTTTTAATAATCATTATTTCGGATTTATGCACACCACATTGGGCGGGCGCGTTGGACAGACAAGCCGGATGCGGGCGATTTACTCAAAGGCCTCTGGCTCCAGGTCCTGCCAAAAGGCAAAGATTGCCGCCGCGTTCAGACCGGATCGCCACCCATGTGCGCGGAAATGTTCCCGATCCAGGTCATTGTCCAGCCCGGCCAAGAACAAACGCTTGTCGGCATCTCTCTGCGTGGGGTTTCGCCGCGAAACCAGTTCTTCGACAATCGAGAGCTTTCGCGCCCTTTCGGATCGCTCGGCCACCCGCGCGGCATAGGCCCGATCTTCCTCAGCCCGTTCTTCCTGACGCTGTTCCGCCGCGGCCAGAGCCTGTGGGCTTGGCTCTGGTTTCGGGTCCGGATCGGGTGGCTGGTAATCATCGCGCAGCGCAGCCGATAGGTAGCCCAGCGTTGATTTTACACCCCCCTGCCCGCTTACATAGTCCAGCTTTTGCCGCACATAGTCTTCCCCATGTTCAGCAATCCACTGCCGCGCCAACCTGTCGGATACCCCCTGATCGCGCAGCGTCTTGTAGATCGGCAGGTTGCGAACGCCGTCGCTGTCATCAATCTCGAACATCGCTTTCTGTGGATTGCCCTTGATACGGAATCGGATGTCCGTGACGGTGCGACCCTTCTTCTTGAATTCCGGATCAATCAGAATGTCCGAGCTTTTGTTCACCTCGGCCACCGCCGGTTTGATGATCTTGGCGTTCAGATGCTTGAAGCTGCTGTAATAGTCGCTGCCATCCACGCCCATCAACTTTCGGAACACGTCCAGCGCCCACCACCCTGTCGAGCCCGTTCTGACAAAACGATAGCAATTCTCATACAATGCCAGGCCATGGCCTGAACTGAAATTCCGCTGAATCTGCACATTGATGAGGGCATAGATCTTGGGGTCATAAAGCTTCTGCGCCAACGCCGGGGAATAGGCATATTCGCACACCCCGTTCTTCAGCTTGGCAAAACTCAGCAAGGACGAGACGCCCCATTCCTGACGGCCCTGTTCATCCAGCATATCCCACTCGGCTACGGTTTCCGCCAAAGCGCGCAGGCTGGCGCGCAGTGTATCGAAGTCGTTGGAATTGTAACCGACCATCATGGCCAGGGTTCTGGCGTCAATCGTATGGGTGGGGGCCGAGGTTAGCGCATCATAGGCATTCAGCAACAACACATTGGATAGCTTGCGCTGCAACAGCGTCAGCTTGCCGCTGATATGAATCGCGGCGACATTCTTTTTCACCGTCTCCCGGCGCAGCGCACCAGAGAGGGTATCCATGTCCAATAATGTATCCGGCATGATTCTGCCTGACTGCTCGTTTTGATATTTGTGCCATGAAAGGTACCCAATGATCAATCTTCTTTGGGTGCCCAAATACAGGATGAAGGGAATCCCGTAGACAGGTACCTAATGACTCTGCACCGAGAGTTATCCCCAGGGCAGGGACTCGGCGAAGACTGGATGCCGCTCAAAACGACTCGTCAACCTGTTCCGAGGGGCAGGATTAGGCTCTGATTTCGCCTGTTTTTTTGAATACCGCGAATCGGGCCCCCTCTTCCCGGATTCTGGCGCTTTTCGTCCTGCAAACAGGAACCTATTGTCCTGAAAACGGGTTCCTTTCGTACCGTATTGAGGTCCGGTAGTGCATTCATCTCATTGTTATCATTAGTAGTTTTGGGCCCAAAGAATCTAAAACTTCTAAATAGAATAAACTCTTTGTTGCGCCTTTTTTTGTTTTAAGAACTGGTTTCGCGACGAAACTCGGTCATTTGATGTATTTCTGTGAAAAAAACCGCAATGAAGGATAGCCGCCAGACAAAATGTTCGCTACATTTTGGAATATACGCTGGTAAGGCGAACATTATCCGAGGCATCGACAGTGAACAAATCCAACCAACCTCCCGTGCCGCCCTATTTGAATCTTGATCCAGAGGCCGCGGCAACCAAGTTGCCTGATCCTATCGGGACATCTCGATTCGCAAAAGCGGCCACATTCTGCGCCAAGGGACGAGAAGACCTTGCCCGCCGTGGCTATGCCCCTGATGGAGAAAAACGGCTGCGGCGGTTTTCCATATGGGAAATCACCAAGTATCTTATTCCAGTCGCCCCCGCCCATCTGAGACGGGTTCTGAAGGCCAATCCCGACCTGCCCCAGGGTGAGGGCGAGGCCGGATCCAAATGGTTCACTTTGGAAGAGGTTCTGACCCTGCGCCAGCATTTCGCGGCTGAAGGCGTCAGCACAAAGGAATATCTGCCGTATCGTCCGGAGGGCCTTCCGGCAAAGGTCGTCGCCGTCGCCAATTTCAAGGGTGGTGTCGGAAAGACCTCGACCGCCGCTCATTTGGCGATGTCCGCCGCGCTGGACGGCTACAAGGTTCTCGTGATCGATTTGGACAGCCAGGGGTCCATGACCTCGATCCTTGGTGGTCGCGTCGCGGATGAGTGGCAAACGGTTTTTCCATTGATCGCCAAAGACTATGCGCGCGCCGTGCAAGAGGAAAACAGGGTTCGCAGCGCGGCGGGTCAACCCGAAATCCCCTTGGACGAAACGCTGCAAGAGGCCCTGACCACCCTGCCCCGCGATGTCATTCAAAAGACGCACTGGCCCAATATCGATCTGATCGGCGCGCAGCTGAACCTGTATTGGGCCGAGTTCCAGATTCCCGTCTGGCGCATGGGCCTGCGCAGCTGGCCTCTTTGGGATGGGTTGACGAACTTCCTGCAAGACGAGGGCGTTCTGAATGATTACGACATCGTATTCCTCGATACCCCTCCTGCACTTGGGTACCTAACGATCAACGCGTTGGCCGCGGCGGATATTCTGTTGGTGCCGCTTGGGGCGTCATTCCTGGAGTTTGATTCGACGGGCCGGTTCTTCGACATGCTGTATACGACTTTTGCCAGCATCGAAGATGGCGAGAATGCCGCGCAACGGGCGGCAGGTTTACCCGAACTTAAGTTCGAATGGGATGTAGTCCGGGCAATCATCACGCGCTTTGACGCCAGTCAGCAGACCGACATGGCAAATGTCATACAGGCTTATTTCGGGGATTTCATGAATGCCTACCGTCAGGACTATACCGCTTTGGTCGGGCAGGCGGGGGAGCAAGTGAATGGGATTTACGAAGCGGATTACCGCGATTTCAACCGCGACACCTATGTGCGAGGCCGCGAGACCTTTGACCGGACTTATGCGGAATTCAAAGAGGTTCTGATCGGGTGCTGGTGGCGCGATGCTCAGATGGGAGGAGAGGCAGATGGCTAAACGCAGAAGACTGACCGCCCCGGACACGGCGGAACTGGAACAGCTCGAGGCTGGTTTCGTCGCGAAACCTTCGATCAGCCCGTTTGATACAAAATCCCCGGCACCGCCGATTGCACAGGTTGCGGCCGAGGCTGCGTCTTTGAACGGGATGGCTGCGGTGACGGACAGGGTCGCACTGGCGCAGGACCAAACAGATGCCGCCGCCTGGCGCGACGCAAAAGACGCTGGTCTGGTGGCGCAAAAGCTGGCCCTGGACGATATTGATGCCGACTACATCCGACGGGACCGCATGGTCGAGGATGAAGAGGCAATGGCCGAGTTGCTGGAGTCCTTGCGCGTCCACGGCCTTCGCACACCGATCGAGGTTACACCGGACGGTGAGGGGTATGGCCTTATTTCCGGGTTTAGACGCCTGGATGCCTTCCGGCGTCTGGCCAAAACCGATCCGAGATTTGCGGCGATCCCGGCTTTTGTGCGCAACGCCGAGACAGGGCAGGGTGCCTATGTTTCGATGGTCGAAGAGAACGAACTGCGCGCCAACCTGAGCCCGTATGAGCGCGGTCGGATCGCTGTTCTGGCCGCAGGGCAGGGGGTTTTCGACTCCACCGAAGCCGCAGTGGACGTTTTGTTTGCAGCCGCGTCCAAGGCCAAACGTTCCAAGGTGCGCAGCTTTGCCAGTGTTCACGAGGCGCTGGGGGATTTGCTGCAGCATCCCATCGCCTTGACCGAGAAGGCCGGTCTGAAGCTCGCGGCCGCATTGCGGGATGGGGCGCAAGCCAAACTGCGGCAGGCCCTAGCAGGTGCAGATGTTCTGGATGCCAAGGCGGAATGGTCCTTGCTGGAAAATGCGCTCAGGGACGCGCCCGAACCGTCCAGAGACAAAACGCGTGGCGGACGACCGCAACAGGTTGAGCGTTTGGCACCGGTCAGTCTTCCGGGTGGTGGGGAAATTCAGGCAGAGGTCTCGGCAGGCGAACTGCGCCTTCGCATTCGCGGGCGCAACTTGTCTGCAGATGATGCGGCGTGGATCGTTGAGCAGATTGCAGAGCACATGCTCTGACCTCGGTTTCGCAACGAAACTGAGGGGCAATCTAGGAGACTAGTTCCAACCTGGTTTGGGCCTTTCATTGAGGGTTTCAAGTTGTGCGCATTAATGTCAGAAAAAGAGCATTATGTGCATCGCCTCATTGTTTGAGAATGCACCTCTAAAGCAGGCGAAGGTCCAACTCCGAGACTGTCGCGAAGCAAAAAAACTGGAAGGTGCGGGGTGTGATGCGCTAATATTGAACGCGACCATTCAATAAGGTCGTCGATACAAGTTTGAGCAAAAACTGGGCGAATGGCGTCAATTCGCACAGGATTTAAGCAGATCGACAGGAGAATCGGCAGGTCCAGGGCGCAGTTCATAGAGTTCACTGCAACAGGCGGCGACAAATTTCCCGCAGCCTTGAAGCATGAGCCGTTCCCATCACCCAGACCATCCCGATATCGTCCCCCAATTTGGCCAATCCGCCCCGCGCCGTGGGCAGGGTCTTTTTGTCCAGCAAGGCACTGGGCCGCAAAACAGTCATCGACGGGTTCCAGCAGTCGGGCTCGTACAAGTGCATGTTCCCGCGCGCGCAGGACCTGGGTCTGGAGGCCGTTTTGCTCAACACGGCCGGTGGGATCACCGGAGGCGATCAGTTCCGCTTTACCGGGCAGATAGCCCCTTACACGACAGTGACTTTGACAACCCAAGCGTGTGAGCGGGTTTACAAGGCGCAGCCTGGACAAGTTGGTACCGTCAGAAACACGATCAAGGTGGGCGGGGGGGCGCGCCTGAACTGGCTGCCGCAAGAGACGATCCTCTATGACAACAGCGCTCTGAATCGGCGTCTGATCGTCGATCTCGATCCCGGCGCGCAGGCGCTGGTGGTCGAGCCGCTGATCTTCGGGCGGCAGGCCATGGGCGAAACCCTCGGCGATATACGCTTGTGGGACCACATCGAACTCCGCCTCGGCAATCAGCCACTGTTTCTGGACGCAATCCGGTTTGAAGGTGATCTGAATGCGCATCTTGGCAGGCCCGACATTGGGGGCGGGGCAGGGGCTATGGCGTTGGTCATTCTGGCCTCGACCTCGGCAGGCGGACTTCTGCAAGCAGTGCGGGAAATACTGCCGGACACCGGAGGTGCCAGCCTTATCCGCGAAGGCCTGATGGTGGTTCGGATACTGGCGCCCAGCGGGTTCGCGTTGCGCCGCATTTTGCTGCCGGTCCTGCGACGATTGAATTCCGAAACTCTCCCACGATGCTGGATGCTGTGACATGAACCTGACCCCGCGTGAAAAAGACAAACTGCTGATCGCCATGGCCGCCGAGGTCGCCCGCAAGCGTTTGGCGCGGGGCGTCAAGCTGAACCACCCCGAGGCGATCGCCCTGATCACCGATGCGGTGGTCGAAGGCGCGCGGGATGGGCGCTCGGTCGCTGACATGATGCAGGCCGGGGCCGAAGTCATCACACGCGATCAATGCATGGAGGGCGTGCCCGAGATGATCCTCGACGTACAGGTCGAGGCCACGTTTCCGGACGGAACCAAGCTTGTGACCGTCCACAACCCTATTCGCTAACCCATACAGGAGGTCCAAATGAACCGTATGCTGTTTCCCGCCCTTGTCCTGTCCGGCCCGGCGCTGGCCCACTCGGACACCCATATTCACGCTCATGGCAGCGATTACGTCGCGCTGGGTGTTGGGCTGGGTGTTGGGCTGGCCCTGATCGCGCTGGTCGCCATCACTCTGATATCCAAACTGCCCAAATGATCCCGGGTGAGGTCATTCCGGCGAAGGGGTCGCTGACGCTCAATGCCGGGCGCAGCAGTCGTTTGATTGCGGTTGCAAATACGGGTGATCGCCCGGTTCAGGTTGGCAGCCATTATCACTTTGCCGAGGCGAACTCGGCACTTGATTTTGATCGCTATGCCGCATTGGGGATGCGGCTTGATATTCCGGCCGGGACAGCCGTGCGGTTCGAGCCGGGGCAAACGCGCGAGGTCATGCTGGTTCCGTACGAAGGGCGTCGGCACATTTACGGTTTCAACATGCATATCATGGGGGCTTTGAGAGATGCCGGGCAAGATCAGCCGTAGTGATTATGCCGCCATGTTCGGGCCAACGGTGGGCGACAGGGTGCGTCTGGCCGATACCGATCTGATTATCGAGGTTGAACAGGACCTGATCGTGGATCGCGCCACAGCGGCCCGGTTCACCGAAACCGGGCATCGCAACGCGGTCTATGGCGAAGAGGTCAAGTTTGGTGGCGGCAAGGTGATCCGCGACGGGATGGGGCAGTCTCAGGTCACGCGGGCCGAGGGGGCCGTGGATACGGTCATCACCAACGCGCTGATCGTCGATCACTCGGGCATATACAAGGCGGATGTGGGCCTGAAAGATGGGCGTATTGCGAAGATCGGTAAGGCCGGGAACCCGGACACGCAGCCCGGTGTCGACATTGTCATCGGACCGGGGACCGAGGTTATTGCGGGCGAGGGGCGCATTCTGACCGCCGGTGGATTCGACAGCCATATCCACTTTATTTGCCCGCAACAGATTGAAGACGCGCTGCATTCCGGTCTGACGACCATGTTGGGCGGCGGCACCGGCCCGGCTCATGGCACTTTGGCCACCACATGCACGCCCGGCCCCTGGCATATCGGGCAGATGTTGCAGGCGGCAGACGCCTTTCCGATGAACCTGGCCTTTGCGGGTAAGGGCAACGCCTCGCTGCCCGCCGCGCTTGAGGAACAGGTCAAGGGCGGGGCCTGCGCGTTGAAACTGCACGAAGATTGGGGGACAACGCCCGCCGCCATCGACTGTTGTCTGTCTGTGGCGGATGCGATGGACGTGCAGGTGATGATCCACACCGATACGCTAAACGAATCCGGTTTCGTGGAAAACACGGTGGCTGCGATGAAAGGCCGGACGATCCATGCCTTCCACACCGAAGGCGCGGGTGGCGGCCATGCGCCGGACATCATCAAGATCTGTGGCGAGAATCACGTTCTGCCCTCATCCACCAACCCGACGCGGCCCTTCACAGTGAATACGGTGGAAGAGCATTTGGATATGTTGATGGTCTGCCACCACCTCGACAAATCCATCCCCGAGGACGTGGCCTTTGCCGAAAGCCGCATCCGGCGCGAGACCATTGCCGCCGAGGATATCCTGCACGACATGGGCGCGTTCAGCATCATTGCGTCCGACAGTCAGGCCATGGGCCGGGTGGGGGAGGTGCTGATCCGCACCTGGCAAACCGCCGACAAGATGAAGAAGCAGCGCGGACGCCTGCCCGAGGAAACCGGCGACAACGATAACCTGCGCGTTCGTCGCTACATTGCGAAATACACCATCAATCCGGCCATCGCGCACGGCCTGAGCCATGAAATTGGCAGTATCGAAGAAGGCAAACGCGCCGATCTGGTGCTGTGGAACCCAGCGTTTTTCGGGGTGAAGCCCGAGATGGTTTTGCTGGGTGGGACCATCGCCTGTGCACAGATGGGGGACCCGAACGCCTCGATCCCGACGCCGCAGCCGGTCTATAGCCGTCCGATGTTCGGGGCCTATGGCCGCTCGGTCGAGCATTCGGCGATCACCTTTGTCTCGGCAGCGGCACAGGCCGACGGGATTGGTGACGCGCTTGGTTTGGCCAAGCAAACGGTTGCCGTGCGAAACACGCGAAACATCGGCAAGCGGGACCTGTTGCTGAACGATGCAACCCCGCATATCGAGGTCGATCCCGAAACCTATGAGGTCCGCGCAGATGGCGAATTGCTGACCTGCCAACCGGCCGAGGTTTTACCGATGGCGCAACGCTATTTCATGTTCTGAGATTGGAAGAGGCCCCGATGACACCCGATATAAAAACCGCCCGCATCTATCACGATCATACCCATGCCCCTGCCCATGCGCAGGTTTCGCTGGACTATGACGGCCGGTTCCTGCGCCGCAAGATGCTGGCCACCGATGATGGTGAGGCGTTTCTGGTCGATCTGGCGCAGACGCTGTCGCTGGATCACGGCGGCGTTCTTGTTCTGGAAGATGGGCGCGAGATCGAAGTGGTGGCCGCGCCCGAAGATCTGCTGGAAGTCAGCGGAGACAACCTGCTGCGCCTGGCCTGGCATATCGGCAACCGCCACACGCCCTGCCAGATCGAACCGGGCCGTTTGCTGATCCAGCGCGATCATGTGATCCGGGACATGCTGGACAAACTGGGTGCCACCACGCGCGAGGTTGTGGAACCCTTCACCCCGGAAGGCGGGGCTTACGGGCACGGCAGGACCCATGGCCACGCCCACTGACGCCGATATCCTGACGCTGAACCAGTGGCTGTCACCCGCCTATCCGGTGGGCGGGTTCGCCTATTCGCACGGGCTGGAATGGGCCATCGATAGCGGGGCCGTGACGGATGCCAACAGCGCGGGCGCATGGATTTCGGATGTGCTGAACCATGGCTCGGTCCGGAATGACGCTTTGTTTCTTGTGGCGGCTTATAATGCCAACTCGAAGAAGGAACTGACCGAGATCGACGCAACCGCACGCGCCTTCTGCGCCTCGTCCGAGCGGTTGATGGAAACGCAGCTTTTGGGTGAGGCGTTCTGTGGTGTCACAGCACAGGTTTGGGAGGTGGATCTGGCCGGCCTGACCTATCCGGTTGCGGTCGGACGTGCCGCGCGTCTGCATGGTTTGCCTCTGCTCCTGACGACACAGATGTTCGTGCAATCCTTCATGTCGAACCTTGTGGCATGTGCCACGCGGTTGGTTCCCCTTGGCCAGACCGAGGCGCAACGGCTGATCCGAGACCTGACACCGCTATGCTCCAGACTGGCGACCGAAGCGCAGGATCAAGGGCTCGAGGCGCTTAGCTCGACCGCGTTTCTGTCCGATATCGCGTCAATGAAACATGAAACCCAATATTCAAGGATGTTCCGAACATGACCCAGATGAATGGCCCTTTGCGGGTTGGGATTGGCGGCCCGGTTGGGGCTGGAAAGACAACGCTGACAGCCGCCTTGTCCGAGGCGTTGCGCGATACGCATTCGGTTGGTGTGATCACCAATGACATATATACGCAGGAGGACGCCGAGGCCCTGATGCGGATGCAAATCCTGCCGCAGGACCGGATTATCGGCGTGGAAACAGGCGGTTGCCCCCACACTGCGATCCGCGAGGATGCTTCGATCAATCTGGCAGCAGTGGCCGAGATGCAAACACGCCACCCGGATGTTGAACTTGTGCTGATCGAAAGCGGTGGCGACAACCTGTCGGCGACCTTCAGCCCTGAACTGGCGGATGTGACACTTTACGTGATCGACGTGGCGGCGGGTGAGGAGATCCCGCGCAAAGGTGGGCCAGCGATCACGAAATCGGACGTTCTGATCATCAACAAAACCGATCTGGCCCCGCATGTGGGCGCGTCGCTTGAGGTAATGGAACGCGACGCGACCAGAATGCGCAATGGCCGCCCGTTTGTGTTCTCGTCATTGCGGCAAAGGGAAGGAATTGGTGCGATCGTAGAACTTCTGACCTCGATCGGCGGGCTCAGGGCACCGGACGCGGCGTGATGGTCTGGCCGTCGTGCTGACAGCGGGCCTGCAATAACTCTACCGCCAGATCAAAGGGCGCGACGTTGCTTTCCGCGCGGGCTGTCAAATGCGCGCCTTCCAGCAAGGCAAGGGTCGCGCGGGCCTCGGCCGGGGGGCGGCCCAGATTGCGAATACTGTTGTCCGTCTGCGCAAGCTCGAAAATGCCCGTCAGACGGGCCACCATCATGGCGCGGAAGTCGTTGATTTTCTGGATGACTTCGTCTGACAGGCTTTCACGACTGCTGATCAGCGCGACACACAGGCAGAGCGTTTTGCCATCGTTCAACGCATCCCGATACAACGCGATAACGGACAGCAGACGTTGCGCGGCGGTGGGGCAGGTTTCGTCGATCCGGTCGCATTCGCCTTGCAAGGTTGCGTGATAGCGGTCCATCAAGGCCACCGAGAGGGCGGCTTTGGTCGGAAAGTGATAGTGGATCGACGCCTTGCGGATACCGACCGCAACGGCCAGATCGGCATAGCTGAACCCATCGAAACCGCGCGCGCGCGCGGCGTGTTCGGCGACATCCAGAAGGGCGGTTTTGGTGTCTGGTCTCATAGTGTCTCAAACCTTTTCCTGCAAAAGCCGCGCGGCAACATGGTCCGCCGCTTCCAATGCGCCTTCCAGATAGCCGCCAAACTGCGGGGCCACTTCGGTTCCGGCAAAGATCAGACGGTTGTCCCAAATTCGGTCCAGCGTGCGGGGCAGGCCATAGGAGGGGTGGCTGAACAGCGGGTGTTGATCCTCTTCCACGGCGGTAAACGGGTCGGCGGACCAGTCTTTGATTTGCACATCCAACGGCTGCGCGGCCTCAGCCCCGAACAAGCGGGTCAGTTGTTCCGTTATCATCTGGCGCAGGCGCTGTTGATCTGTGCGCGCCTGCGGCGGCGTTCCAATGAAGCCGAACACCGCATAAGGGCCGGTTTCAGCGGGCGAGGCATCGTGGACCTCGACCATCGGGCCCCGGCGGCTCATGGCATCACCCGACAGCCCGGCCTTGCGCCAAAACGGCGTGTCATAGATCGCAAGGGCCTTGGCTTGACCGGCCATCCACGTGGGGGCGGCTGCCATTGCATTTGTGGCGGCTTCTGGCAGGGCTGGCGTGAAAGACATGCGCATCGCGACCCGAGGGGGCAGGGCCAGAACAACATGCCTCGCGCGGAAGGTTAGACCGTTCCGGCTGGTGGCGATCACACCATCATCGGTGCGCTGCAATGCCTGGATTGGGGTCGCGAGATATATGCGGTCGGGATCAACCTGCTTCGCCAAGCCATCGATCAGGGCGCCAAACCCTCGGTCCACCCGCAAAGACCCCTGCATCGACGAAAACCCGTGCCCGCGCAGGACGCGGCCCTGCTCGTCCTCATAGGTCAACTCGCCCGCGGAATACTGTTCGAACGCGGCCAACCCCAACCGCGCGATCAGCGCTGCGATCCGGGGCTGCCCCGGCCAGAACCACGCGGGGCCAAGATCAAACCCCGCGCTGCCGTTGTGGTGGGTCAGGATACGGCCCCCCAGACGGTCGCGCCCCTCGACCAGTACAAAATCCTGCCCTTGCCGCGCCAGTTGCGCGGCAAGGCTGAGACCTGACAAACCTGCGCCGATGATCAGTGTCTGGGTGTCCAGCGTAAGGTTGCGCCTCACGGTCTCGGCCCCCGATCACGCTGCAGGAGGTTGGGCAAAGGGCAAATGCCCGGTTTTCATCCAGACCTTCGCGCCGTCTGGCCCAGCAACCGCCGACAGGGTTTCACCTTCGGGCAAACGCAACCAGGCGTTTTTGGCCAATTGGTCCCCACCCGCTGTGATTTGTCCATCGATCACCAGGATCTCGTGCCCGCCGCTGGCGTCCGAGATCAATTCAGCGCCCGGATCAAGACGACTATATGTGACAACTTCGCGCGCGTCCTCATGCAGGGTTGCGGTTGCCACACCGTTGACGGGCGTTCCAAGCTCATCCGCCATGGTTTTGCGAAACTGCGTGCGGTCATCCATATCGAATTGCCAGAGTTTGACGAAGATCGTGCAGCCGGCGGCAGAGCCGGGCGTGTGGGATGAGGTCGGCGGGTTGCGCACATAGGTCCCTGCCGGGAAGTCGCCATGTTCATCCTGAAACACGCCGTCCAGCACGATGAATTCCTCTCCGCCCGTATGGGTATGGGCCGAGAACGAACTGCCGGGGGCGTAGCGCACGATTGTCGTGGCACGTGCCACTTCTCCGCCTATCCGGTCCAGCATACGGCGATCAACGCCTTTCATCGGCGAAGGCTGCCAGTCCAATCGATCAGAATGAACGACAACGCGGGCAGAGAAATCTGAGTTCAGTTCCATAACGGTTTTCCCTTTTTTGGACGGACCACGGCTGTGGGATATGTTTGAGATAAACTATCTACTACTAGGTAGGGAAATTTCAAGTATCAGTTCCAAATACTCACTTCCGACTTCAAAAACCTGTGGGATTGATCTCAGATCACCCGTGCGCGAGGGCTGCCGCCAGATGATCGATCAAAGCCCGAATGCGGGCCGTCAGGTGCCGGTTGGGCGGGTAGGTGGCATAGAGGCCCAAGACTGCGGTCTCCTGCGCCTCAAGGATAAGCTGCAACCGCCCGTCCGCCAGAAAGGGCCGGGCAGTATAAAGTGGGACGCGACCGATACCCAGCCCGTCCGCCGCCATATTGGCCGCTGCGCGCGGGGAATTGGCGCGGAAATTTCCGGATACCGGCACCATGATGTCCCCGTCCGGCCCTTTGAACGCCCAGCTGTCGATCACATTGCCGGTCGTTTGCAGCAGGCAATTATGCTCTGACAGATCCTCGGGTACATCCGGCGCGCCGAACCGGGCCAGATAATCGGGCGCGGCGCAGCAGACGATCCGCATATCTGTCAGTTTGCGCGCGACCAGGGTTGAATCCTTCAGCCCACCGAAACGGATGGCCAGGTCAAAGCCTTCATCCACCAATGAGACGTGGTGATCGGACAGGTGCAGCTCGATCACGACATTCGGATGTGCGTCCTGAAACGGTTTCAGAAGATGGACCAGTTCCGCCGACCCATAGCCGGTCGGGGCCGTGATACGGATGCGGCCTGCCAGCTCGGTCTGGCGTTGCTGCACCAGCCCCTCCAGCTCCTCAAACTGTTCCAACAAAGGCAGGCACCGTTCGAAATAGGCTTTGCCGGTGTCGGTCAGGGTCACGCTGCGGGTGGTGCGGTGGAACAGTTGCGCGTTCAGGCGCTGTTCCAGCTGGCCGACATATTTGCTGGCCAGTTTGGTGCTGATCCCAACCTGCCGCGCACCGTCGGTGAACGAGTTGTGGCTGGCCACGGCCACAAAGGTGCGCATTCCGATGATCGTGTCCATTGTCTACAAAACGTTCATAGTTATTCACCAGTTGAGTATATTATAGTTTAGATGCGGGCAAGTTAGCTTGGGGTTCAGTGACAATCGCCAAAATAAGGAATCCCCCATGTCCCAGACCCTCCGCATTCACAGCTTTCCGCTTTCGGGCCACGCGCACCGGGCCGTTTTGTTCGCAAATCTCGCCGGCCTGCCGCATCGGGTGATTGATGTGGACCTGCCGGGAGGGGCGCATAAACAGGATGACTTTCTGGCCATGAACCCGGCAGGGCAGGTGCCGGTTCTGGAAGATGGTGAGGTGATCATCTGCGACAGCAACGCCATCCTCGTGTATCTGGCGCGCAAATATGCGCCTGACTACCTGCCCAATGACCCCGTGCTTGAGGCCGAGGTGCAGAAGTTCCTGACCCTCGCCGCTGGTGAGATCGCCTTTGGCCCCGCAGCGGCCCGGTTGATCAACGTGTTCAACGCACCGCTGGACAAGGCGTTCACCCACGCGACGGCGGCCAGGGTTCTGGGCAAGCTGGACGCGCATCTGCAAGGGCGCGACTGGCTGGTGGGCAACCGCCCGACCATCGCCGACGTGGCGATCTACAGCTATACCGCCCATGCGCCCGAGGGTGACGTCTCGTTGGATCCATACCCGAATGTCCGCCGTCTTTTGGCGAATATTGAGGCGCTGGACGGCTTTGTCCCGATGCCCAAGACCGCAGCCGGTCTGAACGCCGCCTGACGCGGTTCGGACCCATGACAAAACCGGCCGTGCGATGCCACGGCCGGGCCCTCAAACCCATGCGAGGCCCCCGATGAATGCCACCGGACAAACCGCCAAATCCCCGTTTCACCGCGGCGAACGCGAGATGCAGACACGTATTGGCAAGCGCGAGCGGATGGAGAAAATCGGCCGCACCGTCATACGCCCCTACATGCCGGATCAGCATCGTGAGTTCTTCGGCAAACTGCCCTTTGTCGTGCTGGGCAGCGTTGATCCGCAGGGCTGGCCCTGGGCCTCGGTCCTGTCCGGGCGGCCTGGGTTTCTGTCCACGCCAACCGAAACTTTGCTGGACGTTCAGGCCCAACCGCATCCGGATGATCCGCTGAAAGCGGCCCTTGAAACCGCAGCACCGATTGGAGTGGTCGGGGTCGAGTTGTCGACCCGGCGGCGCAATCGGATGAATGCGACGGTGCAAGAGGTGTCGGAAACCGGCTTTTCGCTGGACGTGCTGCAATCCTTCGGGAATTGTCCGAAATACATCCAGACCCATGATGTTGAGTTTATCCGCGACCCCGCACCCGAGGGGGCACAGATCAAAAGCGAACGGTTTGAAACTCTGGACACGGCGGCGCGCGAGTTCATCGCCTCAGCCAACTCGTTCTACGTGGCCAGTTATGCTGACGCCGAAGGTGAGCGCAGCGTTGACGTCTCGCATCGCGGCGGGCGGTCGGGGTTTGTGAAAGTGCAAGGCAACAGCCTTGTTGTGCCCGATTTCCTTGGAAACAACTTCTTCAACACGCTGGGGAATTTCCTTGTTACGCCGCGCGCGGGGCTGTTGTTCCCGGATTACCAAAACGGCGATCTGCTGATGCTGACCGGAACGGTCGAGGTGCTGGACGCGCACCACCCCGACATCGCCGGGTTCCAAGGGGCCGAACGGGGCTGGCGGTTTGATATGGTTCAAGGCCTTCGGCTTAGTGACGCCTTGCCCTTCCGGGGCAGCCTGACCGAGTTCTCGCCCAACAGCCTGAATACCGGCGACTGGAAAACGGTGACGCCGCAATAGTGGGACCCGGCCCGTGCGACGGCATTTGACCGCTGATTTGTCGCAAATGTGCTAGTATCGCCGGGCAAACCACGGGACAAACAGGTATGAACCGCGTGTGTATCCATAACCCTCTGGATCGTCGGGCCACGGGCTGCGACCTCGTTGCGATGTGTCAGTAATCGCCTTTTTGGGCATTTGACTGGCAGGATTGCAAACGAGGACGGACCACCACATGACACACGCGCTGCGATTGGCCATCGACATTGGCGGCACGTTTACCGACACGGTTCTGGTTGAAGGCGAAGACAGGATTCTGGCCTCGACCAAAACCCTGACCACCCATCAAAACCCGGCGGATGGCGCGATGGAGGGCGCGCGGCGGGTCATGGCCGCAACCGGGCGGTCCCTGTCGCAAGTGACGGGGTTCATCCATGGCACCACGCTGGCCACCAACGCTCTGATCGAACGGCGCGGGGCCGTGGTGGCGACGATCTGCACCGAAGGGTTCCGCGACATCCTCGATATCGGGTATGAGCGGCGCTATTCCCAATACGATATCAATCTGGAAAAACCCGATCTTCTGGTCCCGCGCGAGCGGTCCTTTGTGATCCGCGAACGTATATCCGCCGAGGGTGCTGTGCTGATCCCGCTGGACGAGGCGCAGATCGATGACCTTCTAGCTGAATTTGACGCAAGTGGGGCCGGGGCAGTGGCGATCTGCCTGATGCATGCCTATGCCAACCCCGCGCATGAGCGGCGATTGCGTGATTTTCTGACCCGGCACCGCCCCGGCCTGACCGTCTCGATCTCATCCGATGTCAGCCCCGAAGCGCGGGAATTTGACCGGCTCTGCACCACAGTGGCGAACGCCTATATCCAGCCTCTGATGCAAAGCTATCTGGCCCGGTTCGTAGATCAGTTCGAGGCCGAAGGCGTAACATGCCCGATCCTGATGATGAGCGCAGGGGGCGGCATGTGCACGGTCGAAACTGCGGCCCGTTTTCCGATCCGTCTGGTCGAATCCGGCCCGGCGGGTGGGGCCATTCTGGCGGCACGTATCGCGGCGCGGGCGGGTCTGGATCAGGTGCTGTCCTTCGATGTAGGGGGCACCACCGCCAAGTTGTGCCTGATTGATGGTGCCCGCCCCCAGACCTCGCGCGCGTTTGAGATCGCCCGGGCGGCGCGGTTCATCAAAGGCTCGGGCATGCCGGTGCGTATTCCGGTGATCGAGATGATCGAGATTGGCGCGGGCGGCGGCTCGATTGCCGGGGTGGATCGTCTGGGCCGCTTGACCGTCGGGCCACAATCTGCCGGGTCCGAGCCGGGGCCGGTGGCGTTCATGCGCGGCGGCACCGAACCCACCGTGACCGACAGCGACATCACGCTGGGCTATATCGTCCCGGACACCTTTGCCGAGGGTCATATCCGGCTGGACCCCGAAGGATCCAAAGCGGCGCTGGCCCGCGTGGTTGGCGAACGGCTGCAACTTGACGCCGTGGGCGCGGCAGATGGCGTCAGCCGCATCGTGGATGAAAGCATGGCCAGTGCCGGACGCATGCACGCTGTTGAGTCGGGCAAGGACTTGGGCCCGCGCACGATGATCGCCTTTGGCGGCAATGGTCCTTTACATGCCAGCCGTGTCGCGCGCTCTGCTGGGGTGTCGCGTATCGTGATCCCACCCAATCCGGGTGTTGGCTCGGCGGTGGGCTTCCTGTTCGCGCCGGTTTCGTTCGAGATCGTCCGCTCGCGCTATTCGCTGCTGAACAGCATGGATCTGGACGGGGTGAATGCCTTGTTCGATACAATGATTGCCGAGGCGAAAGAGGTCGTGGCCCAAGGGGCAGGTGATACGCAAACCCAGACCCTGCGCACCGCGTTTATGCGCTATAACGGGCAGGGGCATGAGATCGAAATCCCCCTGCCGGATCGTGCGGTGACGCCCGAAGACATTGCCCCGCTGACCGCCGCGTTCGAGGAAGAATACCGCAAGCAATTCTCGCGCCCGGTGCCGGGGATGCAGATCGAGATATTGAACTGGGCCGTACGGGTGGCGACGCTGGACAACTCTGTTCCTTCGGTGCCCGATGCGCCCGAACGCACCCTGTTCAACGCAACCGAGACGCGCCCGATCACCTGCGATGTGGATGGTACTGCGCAAAACGCCGCTTTCGTCGCGCGCGCTGACATGAAACCCGGTGATCACGTGCCGGGCCCGGCGTTGATCCATGAACCGCAGACCACCACGCTCGTATCCGCCGATTTCTCGGCCCATATGGATGCAATTGGTAATTTGGTTCTGATCCAAGACCAGAAAGGAGGCGCGAGATGAACTCCGACCTTTCCCCCGCCCGCCTGCAAGTGATGTGGAACCGCCTGCTGGCGGTGGTTGAGGAACAGGGCCAGACGCTGATCCGCGCCGCCTTTTCCCCCATCGTGAGGGAATGCGGCGATATCTCGGCCGGGATATTCGACGTCGATGGCCGTATGCTGGCGCAGGCCGTGACCGGAACGCCCGGACATATCAACACCATGGCCGAGGCCGTCCTGCATCTGCGCCAACGCTTTGCCGTTCAGGACATGAAGCCAGGTGACATCTACATGACCAACGACCCGTGGCTGGCCTCGGGTCATTTGAATGACTTCCTGCTGATGATGCCCGCGTTCAAGGATGGCAGGGTAGTTGGGTTTACCTCCTGCACCTCGCATCTGGTGGATCTGGGGGGCTTGGGCATGGGGCCGGAAGGATCGGATATTTACGACGAGGGCCTGCTGATCCCCCCTTGCAAACTGGTCGAGGAAGGCACGCCAAACGCGCTGCTGATGGACATTATCCGCGCCAACTCACGCGAGCCGATTGCTAATGAGGGGGACATCTACGCCCTGATCGCCTGTTGTGAGGCTGGGGTGGACCGGCTGGTGGCGATGATGGATGAGTTCGGGATCGACGATCTGGACCGTTTGGGCAATTACATTATCGACACCTCGCGCAATGGCGCGCTGGAGGCCATCGCCGAGGTGCCTGAAGGCGTCTACAAGAACGTGTTGCGCATGGACGGGTACGAGAATGAGCTGGAGCTACACGCCACACTGACCGTTACCAAGTACGGGATGCATGTGGATTTCACCGGCACGTCGGGCTGTTCAAGAAAAGGCATCAACGTGCCGCTGAACTATGCCACGGCCTATACCGTGTTCGCCCTGCGCTGTATCGTCGGGCCGGATATTCCCAACAACGCCGGCTCGCTGGAACCGTTCACGGTGGACGGCCCCAAGGGCTGTATCCTGAACGCGCAACGCCCGGTTCCGGTGGCGATGCGCCACACGCTGGGGCAGGTGACGCCCGATCTGGTGCTGGGCTGCCTGCATCAGGCACTGCCTGACAAGGTTCCGGCCGAGGGTGCCTCGTGCATGTTCGACCTGCCCATGCGCCACGCGCCCGAGGTTGCGGCCAGTGGCGGGCGCGAGTTTGCCATTGAACCCGTGCACAATGGCGGCACCGGTGCGCGGCCTCATGCGGATGGGCTGTCGGCCACGGCTTACCCGTCAGGCGTCTTTGGCTCACAGGTCGAAATTACCGAAAGCGTGGCCCCGGTGATCATGTGGCGGCGCGAGTTGCTGCCGGATTCGGGCGGTGCGGGCAAATATCGTGGCGGGCTGGGGCAGAGGATCGAGATGACCTCGTCCAACAACACGCCCTTCATCGTGTTCCTGTCGGTCGAGCGGCTGAAATTCCCCGCCTTGGGCCGAATGGGCGGGCAGCCCGGCGCGCCGGGGCGGATCCGGTTTCGGGACGGGGTCAGCGACATCCCCGGCAAGGGCGAGTTGCGGGTCGAAGGCGGGAACTACCTGATCTTCGACACGCCCGGCGGTGGCGGGTTTGGTGACCCGGCAGATCGGGACCCGGATGCGCTGGCGCTGGATCTGAGGCGCGGGTTGGTGACGCCCGAAGGGGCCAAGGCCTATGGGGGCAAACCATGATCCGGGCGGTCGATCACATCCGTTCCATGGCCGCCTATGCGCTGGCCGATCTTGGGCATGCGGGCACCGTTTCGCTGGCACAGAACGAAAGCGCCTTTCCAGCCAGCCCAAAGGCGATTGCGGCGGGGCAGGCGGTGATGGGGCAGATGCCGCTCTACCCGGACCCGGACTGGCCCGAGTTGCGCGCGGCGATTGCCGAGGTCCACAAGCTTGACCCCAACACGGTCCTGTGCGGTGCAGGGTCGATGGAACTGATCGGCTGTCTGATCCGCACCTTTGCAGGGTCGGGGGACCGGGTGCTGGGTACGGATTACGGCTATGCCTATGTGGCGTCGGCCACAGCGCAGGTGCAGGCGGATTACGTGCAAGCGCGTGAGGTCGATCTGACCGTTTCCGTCGATGATATTCTGGCCGCCGTCACGCCCCAAACGCGGATCGTTTTTGTCTGCAATCCGGGCAATCCGACGGGGACGCTGATCCCCAATGCCGAGGTCATCCGTCTTCGTGACGACCTGCCCAAGGATGTGCTGCTGGTTGTCGATCAGGCCTATGCGGAATTTGCGGATGAGGGCCAAAACCCGGCTGAGGTTTTTGATTTGGTCGGACGGGGCGACACGGTTGTGATGCGCACCTTTTCCAAGGCCTATGGGCTGGCGGGTGCGCGTGTGGGATGGGGCGTGTTCCCGCCCGCGATTGCGGCTGAGATGCGCAAAGTGCTGAACCCGAACAACGTGTCGATCCCCTCGCAAGCCATGGCAACGGCGGCGATGCGGGATCAGGCGCATATGCGGGAAACGGTGAACCAAACGGCTGCGATCCGGGATCGCTTTGCCGATGGGTGCTGGGCGCTCGGTCTGTCGGTTCCGCCCAGCCATACAAACTTTGTCCTGATCCGGTTCGCAGATGTTGAAACCGCCCGGAAGGCAGATCAGGCCCTGCGGGCCGAGGGCTTGCTGATGCGCGGTATGGGCGGCTATGGGCTGACCGATTGCCTGCGGGCCACGATCTGCCGGGAAGCGATCATGGATCGCTGTCTGGCCGTGCTGCGAAAGGTGACGTCATGAGCTATGAAACCCGAACTCGGGCAAAAATCGGCGTTTTGGTACCCTTCACCAACACCAACCTCGAAGCCGACATGATACTGATGCGCTGCCCGGATACGACGGTGCATTTCCAGCGCATGGGTGGCTATGACGTGGATGAGATTCCGGGCTCGGACCAGATGGCCGGGCTGGGGGCCTCGGATAACAGCCATGACTTGCGGATGATCGCAGGCGTCCGGCCCGATGTGGTTCTGTACGGCTGCACCTCGGCCACGCTGACCCATGGCCCCGGCTTTGACGCGCAACTGGCACAGGATATCAAGGCCGCCTCGGGTGCGATCACCTTTACCGCCGCCGGTGCGTTGGTGCAGGCGATCAAGGCGCTGGGTGTGTCGAATGTGGGTTTCTCTTCGCCCTATCTGGGCGAGATCAACACGCAGGCCATGGGTTTTCTGGCTCAGAACGGGATCGAGACGGTGCGCTGCGCAGACATAGGGCGCGAACTGGGCAATTACGGTCAGGGAGAGCTGACGCCAGAGGAGGTTTTTGACCTTGCCTGCCGGGCCGACGATCCCAAGGCCGAAGCCATTGTCCTGAGTTGCACCGATATGCGCGCGGTCGAGGCGGTTGAGCGGATCGAGGATGCGCTTGGCAAACCGGTCGTGACCTCGAACCAGGCGATGATGTTTGCGTTGGTCCAGCAGCTTGGGCTGCCACCACATGCCGGGCTTCCGGGTCGGCTGTTCGACCGATTGTAAGGAAGGTTCTGATTTGTCGACATTCGGATGCCAGCTAAACCCTTTGTGCAGAAGGATTGCCGTGAGATGACCCTATGGATCAACCCCTTGCCGCCATCGCTGACATTGACGATGGTTTCCTTTGAGATACGGATCCCACACAGGCGCAGGCCATCGCGGCCCCGACACTTGGACGCAGTGACAGGAAGTACAACATGATCAAAGACAACCCCGGTCTGATCGCGGCGATCCGCGATCGTTTTGCCCATGTGGATAGCTGCCCGTTTCAGGGCGAGCGTGTTTTCTTTGAAAACGCAGGCGGCGCGCTGACGCTGAAGAAGGTGGCCGAGACCTCGGCTTTCTATGCGGCGATCCCGGACAATCCGGGGCGGATCAATCCGGCGGGGCAGGGCACCCAAAATGTGATCAACAAGGCCAAGGCCGATCTGGGCGTGTTCATGAACGCCTCATCGGGCCAGTTCTTTGCCGGGGAAAGCGGGACTGAGTTGCTGTTCCGGCTGATCCGCACGGCCTGTCTGGTTGCGCCGAAAGGGGCGAAGGTGATCGGGTCCTCAATCGAACACCCGGCGACCCGCAGTGCTGCGCGTCGCTGGGCTGGGATTGCCGGGCTGGACTACGTGAACGTGCAGCATGACGACGAAACCGGGCTGGTCACGGCTGAGGATTATGCCGCGCGGATGACTCCGGACGTGGCGGTGGCGACAATCCTGCATGCCTCACCCGTGACGGGGATGGGCATGGATGTGGCCGCGATCTCAGCCGCGATCCGGGCTGTCTCACCCGACTGTCTGATCATCGTTGATGGTATTCAGCACGCGGCACACGGGCAGTTGGATCTGGATGCCTACAACGTCGATGGCTATGCGATCTCACCTTACAAAGTGTTCTCGCGCCACGGCTATGGCATCGCATGGATTTCCGACAAGCTGAGCGCGCTGCCCCATGACATGCTGATCGATGCGCCGGCAACAGGGTGGGAGTTCGGAACCCGCGACACCGGGTCCTACGCCACCATGTCCGACGTGATCGACTATTTCATCTGGCTGGGCGGCGAGGTGTCCGACGAAACCGATCCGCGCAAACGGATCGAGGCTGCGGGTCGCGCCATTCACGGCTACGAGACGCATCTGACGAACGCGATGATCAACGGGGTCGGAAACCTGCCGGGGCTGCGGGATATGGACCACATTCGCATTCTGGCCGGGGCGGACAACGCTGCGCGTGAGGGGTTGGTGTCGATTGTGGTGGATGGCATCCCGTCGGAACAGGTGGTCGAAACGCTCAATCAGCAGGGTATCCGCACCCATACCCGCAAGGCAGATCATTACTCGGGCAATGTGCTGACGCCGCTGGGACTGTCGGATTGCATCCGCATTTCGCTGTGCCACTACAATACCGAGCAGGAGGTGGCGCAGTTGCTGACTGCCGTGAAGGACATGACCGCCTGAACAAAAAAGCCCGGCCAGAAGGCCGGGCTTTTGGTTTGATCGGATCGCGGCTTTAGAAGTGGACCGATTTCGTTCCGGCGGGCGCTTGCACCGGCGGGGCGAATTTGGTCAGGTCGATGCCTTCGACAGCCGCCTTGTATTCGTCCAGTGTCGGGGTCCGGCCAAGGATGGCGGACAGTACGACAACCGGAGTCGAGCCCAACAACGACTCACCCTTCTTGTCGGGCGCATCCGCCACGACGCGGCCCTGGAACAGGCGGGTCGAGGTGGCCAGAACCGTGTCACCTTTGGCCGCTTTCTCCTGGTTGCCCATGCAGAGGTTACAACCCGGACGTTCGAGGTACAGGATATTCTCGTACTCGGTGCGCGCCTGGGTTTTGGGGAACAGATCGTCGAATTCAAATCCTGAATAGCGTTGGAGAATCTCCCAGTCGCCTTCCTCTTTCAACTCGTCGATGATGTTGTAGGTCGGTGCGGCCACAACCAGCGGCGCGTTGAATTCAACTTTCCCCGAGGCTTTTTCGAGGTTGCGCAGCATCTGCGCCACGATCTTCATGTCGCCCTTGTGCACCATGCACGAGCCGACAAAACCCAGATCCACATGCTTTTCAGCATTGTAGTACGAGATCGGGCGGATCGTGTCGTGGGTGTAGCGCTTGGAAACATCGGCGTTGTTGACATCCGGGTCGGCGATCATCGGCTCGACGATCTGGTCCAGATCGACGACAACTTCGGCGAAGTATTTCGCATTGTCATCGGGGCGCAGGGCAGGCTTTTCACCCGACCTGATCTGAGCAATGCGCGCATCGGCGATGTTGACCAGCTTTTGCAGCATGCCGTTTTCATGCTCCATGCCTTTTTCGATCATGATCAGAATGCGCGACTTGGCCAGTTCCAGCGAGCCGATCAGCGTCTCATCATCCGAGATACAGACCGAGGCTTTGGCCTTCATCTCGGCGGTCCAGTCGGTGAAGGTGAAGGCCTGATCCGCCAGCAACGTGCCGATATGCACTTCGATCACACGGCCCTGGAAAACGTTGTCGCCATGCTGTTCCAGCATCTGCGCCTGCGTCGCATGCACCACGTCGCGGAAATCCATGTGCTCGGCCATTTGGCCCTTGAAGGTCACCTTGACCGATTCCGGGATCGGCATCGAAGCTTCACCGGTGGCCAGCGCTAGTGCCACGGTGCCCGAGTCCGCGCCAAAGGCGACGCCTTTGGACATACGGGTGTGGCTGTCGCCGCCGATAATGACCGACCAGTCGTCCACGGTGATGTCGTTCAGCACCTTGTGGATCACGTCGGTCATCGAATGATAGACGCCTTTCGGGTCACGCCCGGTGATGAGGCCGAAATCATTCATGAACTTCATCAGACGTGGCGTGTTGGCCTGCGCCTTGGCGTCCCAGACCGATGCAGTGTGACAGCCCGACTGATAGGCACCATCGACGCTGGGGGCCACGACGGTTGCGGCCATCGCCTCAAGTTCCTGCATGGTCATCAGACCGGTGGTGTCCTGAGAACCCACGATGTTGACCTTGACCCGCACATCCGATCCGGCATGCAGGGTCTTGCCCGGCGTGGCGCCCACGGCGTTTTTGTTGAAGATCTTCTCAACCGCGGTCAGGCCCTGACCCTCGTGGCTGATTTCCTTGGACAGGGCGAAGACCAAGGGTGCTTCGACGCCCAGTGTCTCGGCTGCAAATGTCTGCAGTTTCTTGCCGAAGACAATGGCGTATGAACCGCCCGCCTTCATGAATTCCATCTTTTGCGGTGTGAAGGACGACGAGACGTCGACCAGTTCGTCACCATCCTCACTCAGCAGCTTGTGGCTTTTGGTGTCGATTTTCAGAACCGTACCGGTCGAAACCGAATATTTCTGTTCCAGAACCGGGTTGCCGTCGTTGTTGAGGATTGCGTTGCCATCCTCGTCCACCTTCTTGACCCAGTTTTTCAGGTCGATCCCGATGCCGCCGGTGACGCCAACGGTGGTCAGAAAGATCGGCGAGATGCCATTGGTGCCCGCCACGATCGGGGCGAAGTTGACGAAGGGCACGTAGGGGCTGGCCTGCTTGCCAGTCCACAGCGCCACGTTGTTGACGCCAGACATGCGGGACGAGCCCACGCCCATGGTGCCTTTCTCGGCGATCAGCATCACGCGCGCGTCGGGGTGCTGGAGTTTCAGCGCCTCGATCTCTTGCTGTGCCTTCTCGGAAATCAGGCATTTGCCGTGCAATTCCCGGTCAGCTCGCGAATGCGCCTGATTGCCCGGCGACAGCAGGTCGGTCGAGATATCGCCTTCGGCAGCGACATAGGTAACGACCTTGATCTCTTCGTCGATGTCGGGAAGCTTGGTGAAGAACTCGGCCTTGGCATAGCTTTCCAGGATGTCCTTCGCGACCGGGTTGCCAGCCTCGAACGCGGCTTTCAGACGGTCGGTGTCGGCATCATACAGGAAGACTTGTGTTTTCAGCACCTCAGCCGCTTTGCCAGCGATCGAGGCGTCCTGACCCAGGGCCAGATCCAGCAGAACCTTGACCGAGGGGCCGCCTTTCATGTGCGACAACAGCTCGAACGCAATATCCTGCGAAATCTCTTCGACGGCGGCTTCGCCCAAAATGATCTCTTTCAGAAAGCCTGCCTTTTCACCGGCGGCGCTGGTTGTGCCCGGCAGGGTATTGTAGATGAAATAGTGCAGCGAATCCGCGCGATATTCGTTCTGCGGATCGCGGATCTGATCAATGATTTCTTTCGTCAAAGCCCCATCATCGATGGGTTTGGGGCTGAGGCCCTGTTCTTTGCGGGTTTCGATTTCGGTAAGGTAATCTGTATAAAGGCTCATGGCGTGTTCCGACGGTTTGGGCGAGAGCGCGAGGTGCGTTTGGCACCTGGCCATTTAGTTTGTATGCCGCGGTATACGAAATGCCAGCCGGTTGCAAGCACAACTCCTGTGGCGCGTTGTCTCTGCCCTGAAATCAGCGGATGATCGAAATCCAGACATCGCCAACGCGGAACCGGCTGTTCATGCCCAGACGCGTCGGTTTTTCCGGCCTGATCTGCCGTCCACCAATGAATGTTCCGTTCGACGAGCCCAGATCGCGCAGGTAAAGTTGGTTGCCCTTGGCGATCTGGATCACGCAATGCTGCCCGGACGCCTTTTTGCTACGCTCCAGCGACAGATCGGCCCAACCGGAATCGCGCCCGATCTTGATCTGATGGGTGGACGCGATTCCCGGCACATCGCGGAAGACGATGGATTTGCCCTGATCCGGGCCGGATGAGACCGCCAGACGCCACATCTTGATCGGGCGCGGCGCCATGGGGCTGAACCATCGCACCTCGGCGGCCCGGTCATAGCGCGCGGCCGAGTTCGGGTTCAGGCCAGTCAGGCCAAGGGTCATGATCTTTTTCATCGCTCGCGACGACCGGCGCATTGCCGAAACCGGCTTGCCGCTTTTGTCACGCATGTTCAGGCGCATGACAAACCGACCGATGGTTGCGCCGCTCAGGATGCCTTCGCAGATCAGCCAGTAGATCAGCACCAACACCAGAAACAGGCCAATCGGCAGGGCAAGGCCCGCCTGATGCAACCGAAGCTCTTGCCGCAGCACAGGTTCAAGCGTGGCGACAACAAAGCCCAGAAACATGAAATCCAGCAGGGCCGCCGCGCTAAGCAGGCGCGCGGCGTTCTTGTCGTCCAAAGGTCCGCCGATCATCATTATCGTGTCCCCAGCAATGTCAGAACCAGGAACAGGGCCGCGCCGATTGAAAACAACAGCAGCGCGTCACAACGCAACCTCAGCGCATGTCTGCCCCCGGCGTTGGAACTGCGAAAATGGAAACCCGCCACCCAAAGCGCCAGACCCATGCCCGCGACGGTGAACAGCAGGGTTTCGGACAGGATCTGCTGTCTGAGCGATACCGCCAGCCACTCGGCCGCGCCGACGATCATTCCGCCCCACAGAATGGCCACGACATAGGCCGCGAAGCTGAGGGATTCATTGTTGGACCGGCTTAGCCACGCGACCAGAGCGCCCAGCCCCCAGCCCAGTGCCGCCGCAATCAGAATCAGCAGCGTCATGCGAACCGGCAACGAGAGGCTGGCAACTTCAACATTAAAGACCACACTGGTGGTATTGTTCGCGAAATTCGAGCTAATGCCCAAAAGCGCAAACAGCGCGCCAATTCCTGCGGCAATGTGTCCGGCAAATGCAAAAATCTCGTTTGCCAGATTCATCTTGTCCCGAATACCAAGGGGTATTTTCATCTTTAAACTCTACCTATGAACGAATCTTCGAAAGTGTTTGGTCGAAAGTGTCCCGAATCAGTATCCTGTAATCACAAGACATTCGCGAATCGTTGATTGAAAATAAAAAACATGTGAGTTCATAATCAACTACGAAGAAAAATTTGTATTACGGAGTAACGAGATGCGTACAGCCGCAGTGTCCCTTTTTGCTGCTATTTCCCTTTTCATTTCAGCCTGTACCGAAGAGACGATCCAATCCGCGTCATCATCGTCGGTGGCCGGCAAGACCCAGCAGGAAAAGCAACTTGAAAAGCAAGTTCGCAGCCTGGATCAGGTCTCGAAGGACATCATTGTAAACAACACGGTTCAGGGTGCCGTTGCGGGTGCCATTGTCGGCTGCGGACTTGGACTGCTGCTGGGTGGTGACGCCGGTGATTGCGCTGCGGGTGCCGCTGCCGGTGGCCTGATCGGCGGTGTTGGCGGGAATCAGGTCGGCAAGCAGGCCGCAGCCAAAAACGTCGAGATTGTAAACAGTAAGGCGGTTCTGGCCAATCTGTCGAATGTAAGCAAACAGCTGAACTCGGTCGAAGCGAACCTGCGTTCGGTTCTGGCCTCGCAGAACGCAGAACTGAAGTCGCTGCGTCGTCAGCTGGATGGCGGGCAATTGTCGCAATCCGCGTATAACCAGCGGGTCAAGGCGATCAAATCCAACCGTCAGGTGGTCTCGACCGAGCTCAAGCGCAGCGAACAGAATATGGACAACACCATTTCCGAACTTCGGACGGCCTCAAGCAAAGGTCAGCCCGGTTTGGGCGGTGCGACCAATGCGGCGGTCAGCAATAAAAACCGTCTGGCCCGGACCCGCGCATCCATTAATCTGCTTTAATTTCCTTTGACCCGCGTCTGTCTTTCAGGCGCGGGTTTTCCAATAGTAAGTGTGGTAAAATGACGTGTGATCTTTTCCGTTTCTCAAAACCAGTAGCTTTTGTTTCCTTGATTGCGATTGCCGGTTGTACCGGATCGACCGATCCGACAACGGCCACATTGTTCGACAATATCGCAAACCTGAATTCGGGCGAATATGACCGCCAGATCGCCAATAACAAGGCGCAGGCGGATGCCATTATTGCGCAAAACCGGGCAGCCGAGCAGCGCAACGCGCAATTGGCCGCACAACGGGATGCCAACAGTTCCGAAATCGCGTCGCTGCGCCAGCAGATTGCCGAAGTGAAAGCGCAAGGTGCGCAGGCGCGTGCGGCCTCGGCCTCGGACCCGGTGAAGCTGCAGCAGGTGCAGGCGCTGGATAACCAGCTGAGCGCGGTCGAGCGTGACGTGAACAGTGGCGCAAGTGCGTCGGTCGTGTCGTCCGAACTGAACCGGATCAAAGCAGCCTATCGCGCGTTGTCGATTTAATACCAATCACGTCAGGTCGGCGCTTGTCGACGCATGCGACGACCGGGACGTCTTGCCTGAGGGGGGTCTTGGGATCGTGACCTACGGATTTTCACGCAGATTTCTGGCGCTTGCCGCCGCTTTGGTCATTTCGGGCGCTGCCCACGCGCAAGAGGGGAAGACCCGCGCACCAGCCACAGGGCTGGCCATTTTGGATTGCGCCCCGGAAGCCCCCGCACCCGAGGATAGCTGTCTTGTGCGCGTCCCGTCCGGCAATGAACGCGGCGGGATGAGCTTTCGGTCACTGGGCGATGCACAGGCCGATTTCGAGTTCGTCAAATCTGTGGACGATCTGCCCGGCAATCTGACGCTGTCCGCCACGATGGTTCTGATCGACCTGTCGGTGGGCGACGGCAGTGGTCGCCTGCGCAGCTGGAGCCGCGAACGCGAGTTGATCTCGCGCGTTGTCAGCAACCTGCCGACGGATGAGAAAGTGGCGATCTATGGGTTTGGCAACGACATTGTCGAACTGTCGCCCTTTTCGACCAGCCGCGCCCGCGCCGAGGATGTGATCGAAGACCTTGAGATCAAGGAACAGAACACCCGCCTTGTCGCCAACGCCACCCGCGCCATCGAATTGCTGAGCCAGCAGGACGATGTGCTGCTGAAAAACCTGATCCTGATCACCGACGGCGATGAGGAAGGTCTGGCCACGGTCGAAGAGATCTCGGAAGCGGCTGAGCGTGAGGGTGTATCGGTCTCGGCCCTTGGCATGTTCTGGCGGGCGCAGGGCAATGCGCGCACAACGCGCGGCATCGATGTTCTGAAACGCCTGACCGACCCGCAAAACGGGTTGATGGAAGAGGTGTTCCTGCAGAACCAATCCGATGCGACCTCGGTCGTGGCGGATTTCATCCGGTCTTATGGCAACGCGGTCAAAGGCTCGGGCCTGATCGTTCCCGTTGGCGATCCCGCGCCTGCGCGGATCACCATCGACATGATCCAACCGGTTGTGGGCCAGCCTGGACAGACGGAAACCAAAAGCTACTCGGCCGAATTCCAGCCCGTGGTCGATCCCACGCCGACGCCGGATCCAGTGGTCGACCCGGTTGAAGAGGATCTGATTTTCGGCCTGCCGGCGCTGTATGTGTATATCGGGGCCGGGGTTCTGTTGCTGTTGCTGATCCTGTTGATCGTGCTGCTGACCCGGCGCGGATCGGGCGATGACGGCGATGATCTGGAAGCGGGAGAGTTCGACGATGGCGACATCACCGGCATGCGCCCACCGCAGGATGACGCGCGTACCGTCGCCACCGCTCCGCCACCGATTGCCTATCTGGTGCGGGTCGATAACGGGCATCGGTTCCCGGTGCCGTCTGGTCGCTCGACCCTGGGGCGCAGCAGTACGAACGGCGTGGTGATCCCGGATGGCGGTATCTCACGTGTGCACGCGGAATTGAGCGGCTCGCCCGACGGGCGGTTCACGCTCAGCGATCTGGACAGCCTGAACGGGACGCTGGTCAACGAACGCAAGATCAAAGGCGCACAAAGAGTGAATGTGGGTGACACGTTGGGCCTTGGGTCCGTTCGCCTGAAACTGGTCCGGGCATAACCCAGCGGCCAAACACACAGGAAAGGTGAAGAACATGGGCAACGACAACAAGACAAGCTGGCTGTTCGACAAGGACGAAGAAGACCTGAACGACGATCTGGATTTCGGCTCGGATGACGGATTTACCGAAAGCATTTCTCCGTCGGATGACGAGGCGACGCATGCTATGCCAAGCGGGTCGTCCTTCAGCGAAGCGCCGACGGAATATGTCGAGGATGACAAGACGCAGATCTATCACGGCGGCATGTCCAAAAACTTCTCGGACAAGGCCGAATTCGACCCGATGGTGGATCCGATCACCGGCTGGTTGGTCGTGGTCAAGGGACCGGGGCTGGGGCAATCGGTCAATCTGGGCTCGGGCATGAACACGCTGGGCCGCGACGGTGGCGAGCGTGTATCTTTGGATTTCGGCGACAAGATGATTTCCGGCAATGATCACCTTCGGATCATTTTCGACGATGCCAACCGGGTGTTTTTTGCCGCCCCCGGCACGGGCCGCAATATCAGCCGGATCAATGGTCAGATCGTGGCGACGACCATGCCACTGGAAAACTACGCGTTGATCGAACTGTCCAAGCAGACGCATGTGCGGTTCGTCGCCTTCTGTAACGAGGATTTTGACTGGTCGGAACTGGCCGAAAGCTCTGACGACTGATCCAGATGACAATCATCAGCGGCAAACAGAGCCTGGGCCAGCGCGACAATCAGGAGGACGCGTTCGATCTTGTTTATCAGAACGAGCGTGATCCCAAGTCCGACATCCTGATGCTGGTCGCCGATGGGATGGGCGGCCATGCCGGGGGTGAGGTTGCATCCAACCTGGCCCTGTCGGCGTTCAAAAAGCACTTTGTCGGGGGCTCGGACGCGCCGCGCCCGCGCGACCGGTTGCAAGAGTCGCTGACGGCGGCAAACGAGGCCCTGCGCCAGCGCATCGCCACGCAGCCTGACCTTAAGGGGATGGGCTGTACCTTGGTGGCGGCGCTCAAGCTGGGGGACCGGCTGATCTGGGTGTCGGTGGGCGACAGCAGCCTGTTTCTGCTGCGCGATGGGCGTCTGAAAAAGCTGAACGCGGATCATTCGCTTTATGGTGAATTGCTGCAGATGGTGGCGGCCGGAAAACTGTCGCAGGAAGAGGCCGACAGCCATCCGCGCCGCAATGCGCTGCGCTCGGCCCTGATGGGCGACCGGATTTCGCTGACAGATGTCAACGCGATCAGCCTGAAACCGGGGGATGTGGTCCTGTCCTGCTCGGACGGGCTGGATACCCTGTCGCAGGCCGAGATTCGCGAAATCCTTCAAAACGGCAAAAGCCGCGACATGCGCGGTGTTGCATCCGATCTGCTGAACGCGGTCGAGGCGAAGGGAAAGCCGAAGCAGGACAACACCACGGTTGTCGTCTACGCCCATGTTCAGGACGGTATGAGCAGCCTTTTGCGGGGCAGCCAATGGGCGTTCCACAATTCGGACAGGAACAACAAATCCCTGAAATACGCGGCGATTGGTCTGGGGGCGCTGGCCGTTGTCGCAACGGCAGGGGCGTTGATTTTCAGCCAGGGCGGCGAACCCGAGGTCACGCAGGAGGAAGAGCCCGCGCCAACCCCGCCCGTGCAGCAGGAAGAACGGCGAATCGGTGACAGTTCGGTCGACGAAGATCCGGCAGTGTCAGACCCGGACGGCGATGGTCAGCCGCTGACGGAACCCGAGCCGGAGGGTCAGGAGGACCCGGATACAGGGCCCGCGACACGCTCGCCGGATGAAGCCGAGCCCGAAGCACCGGCCCCGGAAGCGCCGCAAGAGTCGGAAACCCCGCAAGTGGAAGAGGAACCAGCATCCGAACCCGTCCCGAACGAGGACGCGGCAGAGGATGTCGAACCCCTTGGTGAAGGAAGGTAGACCCAACAGTGTCCGTGCATTTGCCAAAGGGAGAAACCTTTGCCGGTTACGTTCTTGGCGACGTACTGGGGCAGGGTGGGTTTGGCATCACCTATCGTTCGCGCAATCGCGAAACCGGCGAGCGGTTCGCGATCAAAGAGTATTTTCCGGCGGATTATGCAGATCGCGGCCCCAACAACGCGGTGTCGCCCACATCCGAGGGGCGGCAACTGTTTCACATGGGGCTTGAAGCCTTCCTGCAAGAAGCCAACCTGCTGCGCGATCTGCCCCAGCAGCAGGGCCTGATGCGGGTGCGTGCTGCGTTTCGCAAGCACGGTACGGCCTATTGCGTGATGGAATATATCCACGGCGATCCGCTGGACCGGATGATGGCGCGCATGATCGACGCGCGGGGGTCGGTGCCGCAGGACCTGGTGATGACCTTCCTGAGGTCGATGCTGGGCGCGTTGGACGCGGTGCATGAAGTTGGCGTGGTGCACCGGGATATGAAGCCCGCGAATGTCATGATCCGCAAAGACGGTCAGCCGATCCTGATCGACTTTGGCGCGGCGCGGCTGATGGGGAAATCCAGCGGGTTGGCCTCGATGTTCACACGGAAATATGCGGCGATTGAGCAATTCCCCGCGGAAAAGACCGGTCTGGCCGGAGGCGTTCATGAAGGCCCGTGGAGCGACCTGTTCGCCTTGTCCGTGATCCTGTACGAGATGGTCTCGCAAAGCCTGCCGCCCAATGCCGAAGAGCGTTGGAAAGAAATGCGGGCCAGCGGGCGGGACCCTTATGTCCCGGTGCGTCAGAACCTGAAACGCAACCGCGTTCAGGCGCAATATGACGACGCGCTGCTGAATGCCATCGACATGGGCTGCAAGCTGCTGCCACGGGATCGCATCCGCACTGCCCGCGACTATGCGCGCGTTGTTGGTATCGACCTGCACGCGCCCCAAGCAGTCCCGCGCAATTCCGCGCCCGAACCGCGCAAAAAAGGGACCAACCGCCCAACACCGAAACCTCGAAAACGGGGTGGATCGCGGGCGGCGTCGGTACTGGTCTTGCTGTTGATCCTGGTCGTGGCTGCGGCCGTCATTGCATATGGAATCCTGATGTGAGTGTCGTGAAAGTTGTCCGTTCCCTTGGCTTCGCTGCCGCCTGTTTGATCGCCATGGCTAGTGCGGCCCCGGCCCAGATCGTTCCGGAAATTGTTGCTGAGGCCGATAAGGCGATGGGGCGGACCCTGGTGGATCGGGGCGGTGGCCGGGGTGGCACCGGATCGGGCTTTGTTCTGTCGGAACTGCCCGAAGGCAACGGGTATTACTATATCACCAACCATCACGTCATTGATGGCGGCCAGTACATTCAGGTCGGTTTCAAACAGGGTGATCGGGTGTTCTTTTACGATGCGCAGGTGCTGCATGCCTCGCGCGAGTTGGACTTGGCGGTTCTGCGGATCGTCCCGCAGGAAAACGGCGGGCACCGGCCCGGCATCCTGTCGCTGCGTGAAGGCAAGGCGCTGAAGGGCGAACAGGTTGCCGCCATCGGCTATCCGGGATCGTCAGATCAGATCAACGCGGGCGGCGATATGCTGCCGTTTCTGGAACCAACTCTGACCCAAGGCGCAATCAGTAAAGTGGCGCCAGGATCGTTTAACGAGACCGGTCGAACGCTGGAGATTGTGCAGCACACCGCATCGGTCAATCCGGGCAATTCGGGCGGGCCGCTGATCGACTATTGCGGCTCGGTTCTTGGGATCAATACGGTGATCTCGGTCTGGAGCTCGGATGGCGTTACACCCACGAACAACACGTTCTGGGCCTCGTCCGCAAATCCCATTGCCGGGTTTTTGCGGGATACGGGTATCCCGTTCACGTCCCATCAACAGGAATGCGATCCGGAAAACCCGGAAATGGTGAACCCCGCAGGGGGTGACAACAGCCTGCTGATCATTCTGGCGGTTCTTTGCGGGGCAGGTGCCCTGGTGATCGGCGGGATCTACTATGTTGCGTCGCAAAACAAGGGCGATGACGGGTCAAAATCCCTGCGTGGCGGGGGTGTGAAATCCTCGGGCCGGGCGATTCTGGCTGTCAGCATGGATGGCCAATCGGCCAAATTCAGCGCGTCGCAGTTGCAATCCGGCGTCACCATTGGCCGGGCCAGTGAAAACACGCTGACCATTACCGATCGCAACCTCAGCCGACGTCATGCCAGCCTGTCCTTGCAGGGCCGCAAGATGATGCTGACCGATCTGGGCTCGTCCAACGGCACCAAGGTCGATGGCCGGCGTCTGAAGCCGAATGAACCGGTGCAGATCAACACGAAATCCAAGGTTGAACTCGGGGGGGTAGCGCTTGTCCTCAGACGTCCCTGATACGGTTCTGTCGATCCGCAACCTTGGGATCGAACGCGCGCCCTGTTTCTTCGTGGTGATCGAAGAGTTGGAGCTGAACGCGGGCGAAACCATCGTTCTGGACGCGGTTAGCGGTGCGGGCAAAAGCACCGCGCTTGGGCTGATTGCCGGGGCGTTGCCTCTGACCGACCTGCCGGACAGGCGGCATGTGATTGACGGGGTTCAGGTCACGCCCGACACCCCAAGGGCCGCGTTTGCCGGACCGGACAAGCTGGGCTTTGTGCTGCAAACCAATACTCTGGTGCCGTATCTCAGCTTGCAGGAAAACATCGAACTGCCGGTGCGTGTTGCCGGGCAGGTACCGGATGCCGAATGGCAGGATCACCTGATCCGCGCCATGGGGCTGCGGGATCTGACCACGCGCAAGCCGGGTCAGTTGTCCGTGGGCCAACGCCAACGCGCCTCGGTCGCCCGGGCGTTGCTGGGGCAACCTGCGCTGCTGTTGCTGGATGAGCCTGTCTCGGCCCTTGATCCCGCCAATGTGGCCGAGGTCGAAGGGTTGATTGTGCATCTGGCGGCCGAGGCCGGATCGGCGGTGGTTCTGGCCAGCCATCAGGCGCAAACCGGTGAATTTGCGGACACCCCCCGCGCCGATCACCGCATATTGGATCATCAGGGGCAGTCCTACTCGATCTTCTCAACCGCAGGCCGCGCGGCGGCGAGGGTGGCGTGATGGTGCGGATACCGACCCTATTGGCCTTGCGCGAATTGCGCCATGACTGGCAATCGGCTTTGTGTTTCGTGGCCGCTTTGGCAGGCGTATTGGGCCCGCTGCTGATCATTCTGGCCCTGAAAAACGGGATCATCGGCACCATGGTGGGCCGGTTGATCGAGGATCCGTCGAACCGCGAAATTCTGGCCATCGGGGCCGAACAGCACGACGCGGCTTTCTTCGCGGCCTTAGGCGCGCGGCAGGATGTGGGGTTCATTGTGCCTGCCACCCGTTCGATCAACACATCGGCCAATGCGGTGCGGCATGAAGCACAGCGCAAGTTGGAGCGCGCGGTGCCGCTGATCCCCTCAGCCGCTGGCGATCCGCTGATCGACGGCGAAGCGGTTGCGCCGGGGCGTGTATGGATCTCAGACAAGCTGGCGCAGGATCTGTCGGTATCGGCGGGCGATACGCTGGACATGATCATCGGGCGCGAGGTGGACGGCCAGCGCGAAAACGCGCGCCGCGATCTGCAGGTCATCGGCGTGCTGCCGCCCGAGATCTGGCCCCGCCCGGCCATCTTTCTGTCGCTGCCCGATCTTCTGGCGGTCGAGCGGTTCCGGGACGATCTGACCTCGAACCCCGCGAACTGGACGGACCCTGTGGCCGAGCCCAAGACCTATGCCAGTTTCCGCCTTTATGCGCGCTCGCTTGAGGATATCGGAACCCTGTCCGCGCATCTGTCCGAGATGGGGCTGCAATCGCGCCCACGGGCCGAAAACGCGGCCCTGTTGCTGTCCTTCCGGCGCAACCTGAACATTCTGTTCACCGCGATTGCGGCGCTGGCGATGTTTGGCTTCTGGGCGGCGATCTCGGCCAATCTGCGCGGCATGGTCGAGCGGCAGCGGGTGATCTTCAGCCTGTTTTCCATGCTGACCATGCCCGACCGGCAACGCTGTGTGATCCCGGTGGTGCAAAGCCTGACGCTGGTGCTGGGCGGTGTGATTGCCACGCTGATCATCATCCTGCCCTTCCTGCTGGCCATCAACGCAACGTTTGAAACCGCCCCGGGTGAATCCGTGGCGCGCCTTTATGTGGGAAACATTCTGGCGACGCTGGTTCTGGGGGCCGTGACAGCGGTGACCGCAGCGGTCTGGGCGGTGTTTGCCGTGCGCAAAGTCGAACCTCAGGAGGTGTTGACCCATGCCTAAACTGACCCGCCTTGCCCTGGCCCCGCTGATCGGTCTGCTGACCTTCTCCGCAACCGCGCAGGCGCAGGACATCACATGGCGCGAGAAATACTATAACCCGCAGCCTGCAGATGGAGACTTGTCCCTGCCCATGCCTTGCGGCGGGGCCATGACCTTTCGAAAGGTGGCGACGCCCAATACCGATGGTGTGATCGGCGATGTTTCGGTCGTGCTGGGACAGGAAGGCAGCGATCAGCCCTATCTGAACGGTCTGCGCCGGGCCTTTGTCTCAGGCGCGTTTGCCGACCCCGAAGGCGCGGCCAAGGGCTATTTCTACATGGCCAAGTATGAGTTGGCGCAGGCGCAATGGGATGTGGTCATGGAAGGCTGCCCCGACAAGGAACCCCGCCGCCGAGGCTTTGTTCCGGCGGTTGGGCAGACCAAGCTGGACTATCAGCGCTTTGCCGAAGCCTACACCCTGTGGCTGATGGAAAACGCGCCGGACTCGCTGCCCAGAGTGGGTGATACCCGCGGCTATCTGCGCCTGCCGACCGAAGAGGAATGGGAATATTCCGCCCGTGGCGGTCTGGAAGTCGATCAGGCCCTGTTCCGGGCCCCTTTGCCGCCTGTGCCCGAAGGCACGCCGCAGGATGAATACATTGCCCATGGCGGCACAGCTTCAGCCGGGGGGAAATTGCAGGTCGTGGGATCTCTGCGCCCCAATCCGCTGGGTCTGCACGACATGTTGGGCAACGCGTCCGAGATTGTGGGCGATCCCTTTGCGCTGGTGCGTCACGGGCGTTTGCATGGTCAGGCGGGTGGCTTCGTGAAGCGCGGTGGCGACGCGCGGACGCCTTTGGCTGACATCACATCCTCGACCCGGTTCGAAGTGCCGCCCTTTGACATCCTGTCCAACACAGCCTCGGCGGACCGGTTCACCGGCACCCGGCTGGTGTTGCAGGGTCTGGCGATTACCTCGGCCGATCAGGATCAGGCGCTGAAGGACGGGCTGGACCAGTTGGCGCGCCCCGATGAAGGGCTGGCGGTGGCGGCCAGCGAGCAAGAGGCGATGGACCTCTTGGACGAAATCTCGGCAGAGACCCTGTCGGATCGTACCAAAACGCAGCTTGCGGTGATCAAGGACACGCTGAACCGGGGCCGGGTCGAGCGCAACGCGCAGCGGGACCAGTCGATCCGCCTGATCCTGACCTCGGGCGTGCTGGTCTGTGGTCAGGGCATCCGGCGCTACTTGAACGCGCTGATCTCATCCCTGACCATCGCGCCGGAACTGGACGCGCTGGAGGCGGAAGCGCGGCAAAGCGGGGATCAGGCTTTCCTTGATGAAGTGCTGGCCGCCAAGGAAGACGCCGCCGCCAAACTGGCCGAGCTGGAGGCCAAGGCCAAGGCGGATATCGTCGAATACGCCAACCTGATCGAGGGTCTTGTCGATCAGTACTCGCCCGTCCTGCTCCGCAAACAGATCGATTTCATCTACCCCACCGAGGCCGAGCGTGGCCGCGAACGGGCGACCTGTCTGGCGATGGTGCAGGATCACATCGGTGCCCGCACTGTGGCGGGTTATTCGGATTTGGATCAGATCGCAGATGACTTTCAGGCCGTTGCTCTGGGCTTTGTCGAAGAATGAATTGGAAAGGTTGAAGAATGCGGGATGTATTGAACAAATCGCTTGAAGTGCTGGTCTGGATCACCACCGGCATATCCATCGTTTTTTTCTGTTTTATCGCGGTGAACATGCTGCGCCTGTCGCCTTTGGGACCGGATACAACGACCATTATCGCGGCGTTTCTGACCGTGGTGTTCGGGATCACATCCTCGCTGGTGTTTGCGGGCATCTGCTTTCAGATCATGGATATCCGCACCTTTAGCAAACACAGCGCCATCAGCCTGAAAAACCGGAGGTAAGGACGACCATGGAACATTCGGTACTTGGCCTGAAACCCGGCAGCGTTCTGCAGGACACCTACGAGATCAAGTCCCTGCTGGGCGAAGGCGGCATGGGGGCCACCTTTCGCGGGTTGAACCGGGCCAGCGGGCATGAGGTGGCGATCAAGGTCATGACGCCCAGCTTTGCCAGAAACAAAAAAGCGGTCGACCTGTTCCGGCGTGAGGCGAACCTGCTGCGCACCGTACGCAGCGATGCGGTTGTGCGGTTCGAAACCTCGATGCTGGACAAGGATGGCCGTCTGTTTCTGGTGATGGAGTTTGTGCCGGGTCACCCTTTGGCGCACTACCTGAAGAAGGGCGCGCGGCTGTCCTCGGACGATGTTCTGAAACTGGGTTTGCGCCTGTCGCAGGGGCTTGAGGCCATTCACAAGCTGGGCATCGTGCATCGTGACGTGGCCCCGGACAACGTCATGATCTCGCACGAGGATATCAATCAGGCCAAGTTCATCGATTTCGGTCTCGCCTCGGACAGTGTGGGTACGGACAAGTCGATTATCGGCGACAGTTTTGCCGGCAAGCTGCGCTATTGCGCGCCCGAGCAATTGGGCCTGTTTGGCAATGAGGTCTCAGCCGCCACCGACGCCTATGCGCTGGGGCTGGTCCTGATGCGGACATCGGGGCTGAAACTGCCGGGTGAAGGTAAGGGGTTTGCCGCCGTCGAAGATCGCAAGACGGACGTAAAGATCACCGATCCCAAGGTCGAGCCGGGCCTGAAATGGGCGTTGGAGCAGTTGTTGAAAGCCAACCCCAAGGACCGCCCCACCGATTTGCCCGGCCTGTTCCGCAAGGCGCTGAGTGGCGGGGCCAAGAAATCCGCCTCGGCTGGTGCGGCACCTGAAAAACAACCCGCCGCGACCCCCGAGGCGTCGGGTAGCAGCAAACTGCCCCTTGTTGCGGCTGCTGTTGTTGGATTGGCCGTGATTGTAGGCGGCGCGTGGTATGTTCTGAACGGCGCAGGTGGCCCCTCGGCTGAAGTCAACGAATCTGTGGGCATCGCTCAGGATGCAGTCGCTGCCGACAACCCTCTGACTGCGGCTCGTGACCTATTGGCCGCGGGCGGGTCACAGAATCTGGATGCCGCGCTTGGGGCGTTGATCGCGATCAGCAATGATCAGGAACTGCCGCAGCAGGACAGGGCTGACGCCAATATCCTGATCGCCGAGATGTACGATCCCAAGACCCATAGCACAGTAACTTCACCCTTCCCGCGCCCCGACCCTTCTGCGGCGCGGCGCTATTATCAGCGTGCGGCTGATCTGGGCTCGGACCCTGCACGCGACGCCCTGAACCGCTTGGGCGAGTGAGGAGACGGATATGATGTTGAAACGGATAGCCCTTCTTGCAACTGCCTTGATGCTGACCGGGCCGGTGCTGGCGCAATCGAAATCGCCGCTGCCGATCGAGGGCAAAACCAGCCTGTTCCAACGGGTGCTGATCCGCGAACGCATCGACGCGCGGGTTGAGCCCGATAGTGAAGAAACCGCCACCGCCCTGTCGCCTTTGCAGGTGTTCTTTGTTTACGAACGGGACGGCGATTGGATGCAGATTGGCGCGACCGATCAGGGTGACGATCTGATGTGGGTGCCGCAGACGGCGACAGTTGACTGGAACCAGAACATCGTCGCGACGCTGGAAGGCAGCGACAATGTGGGGCGGGTTCTGTTCTTCAACGACATCGATCCGATCTACGACATCATCGAAAGCGAAAATCCAGCCGGGTTGGCCAAGGATGCCCGGGATGAAGCACTGGCGGCGGAACAGGGCGGCACGCCGTCGGAAACCGTGATCGCCCTTGGCCCGCGTGAGACGATTGACCAGCGGCAGAACCTCTATGTCATGCCGATCTTGTCCACCGAAGAGGCGGTGTTCGATATCGGCCCCTTCGTCAATCTGTTGCAGGTTGCCGTGGCCAGCGCCAACGCGCCGAACCTGCCGGACGTGACCAGCCCCGACGCGACGGGTGATCTGAAAACAGCGGTGGTGTTTGTCGTCGATACAACAATTTCGATGGAGCCCTATATCCGCGCCACACGGGATGCGCTGCAGGAAGTATATCGTCAGGCGGCATCCTCGGACGCGGCTAATGCGCTTAGCTTTGGGCTTGTGGGCTATCGCGACAGCCTGCAGGCGGCTCCGGGGCTGGGGTATGACGTCAAAACCTTTGTCGATCTGGAACAGGGCCTGAATGTCGAGAATTTTCTGGCCGGTATCGACCAGATGCAGGAGGCCGAATCCAGCAGCAAGAACTTCCGCGAAGACAGCTATCGTGGCATCGAACATGCGTTGCAGGATATGGACTGGGGTGAGTTCGGCAGCCGGTTTATCGTGCTGGTCACCGATGCCGGGCCTCGTGAGTTCGATGACGAATACTCGTCCACCGGCCTCAGCGCGGAAAGCCTGAACCGGCTGATCCGTGAACGCATTGGCGGGGCCATGGCGGTCATGCACTTGCGGACCGAGCGCGGGGCAAAAGATCACCCCTCGGCCGAGGCAGCCTATAAGCAACTGACCGCTTTCCCGAACTCCGCGCCGTTGTATTTCCCGATCGAAAACGGCGATCCGGCCATCTACAAGGACACCGCCCGTCAGCTGGGACAGTTCGTGGCGCAGCAGGCGTCATCCTATCGGCGCAGCGGTGGCGATGAGCTGCTGAACGAGGACGCGATCATCGACGAAAGTGAAGGCGGGCTGTTCAGCGGTCTGAACACCGCCAGCCGCACCATGCAACTGGCTTATCTGGGCCGGACCGAGGGCGCGAAAGCGCCCGATCTGTTCGAGGCTTACGTGGCCGACCGTGATTTTGACCGCACGGGCCTGAAACCGCTGTCGATCCGGCTGCTGATATCCAAGGCCGATCTGAGCAATCTGGAAGAGGCCCTGCGTATCATCGTGGATCAGGCCGAGCGCAACGTGGTGAACCCCGATCAGTTCTTTACGCAGGTTCTGGGTGTGGCCGCGGATATGAGCCGCCGACCCGATCAGGTGTCGCGCCAGTCCGATCCCAGCCTGGCCGAGGCGGTGGCGCTGGACGAATATCTAGCGGATCTGCCCTACAAATCGCAGATCATGGCAATTACCGAGGATGACTGGGTGCGCCTGCCGATCTCGGAACAGCAGACCATCGTGAACGGTCTATACGACAAGATCGAACGTTATCGCCGCTATAATGAGTCGACGGATCAATGGGTCGATTATCTGGGAGCCGGGCCACAGGCGGGCAATCTGCTTTATCCGATGTTGCTGGACGATCTGCCCTAGTGCCCTGCGACCAGCGTTAGTGTTCCGGGCCTCGGGAACAGACCGAGGCCCGGATACTCACCCGGCAATCGCCGCTTTTTCGTTGCCCTTCTTGAACTGCTGGTCAAACAGCTTGCGGAAGCTGCCTTCGCGGGCCATCAGCTCGTCCAGATTGCCCTGTTCGACAACCGAGCCATCCTGAACCACCATGATCTTGTCCGCCTCCAGAACCGTCGACAGACGGTGCGCAATGACGATCACGGTCATGTCTTTGGTCAGGGAATCCAACGCTTCGCGCACAAGGTTTTCGGATTCGGCATCAAGTGCGCTGGTCGCCTCGTCCAGAAGTAGAATTTCCGCTTTGCGCAGGATGGCGCGGGCAATTGCCAATCGCTGTTTTTGACCGCCAGACAGGAATGCACCGTTCTCACCCACCATCGTGTCGTAGCCATCCGGCAGTTCCGAGATGAAGTCATGCGCATAGGCGGCGCGGGCGGCGTCATAGATCTCCTCATCTGTCGCATCCGGCGCCGCGAAGCGCAGGTTTTGCATGACGGTGGTCGAGAACAGGAACGTGTCCTGGCCCACATAGGAGATCTTCTTGCGCAGAGAGTCGAAGCTTGCGAGGCGCACATCGTGGCCGTCGATCTCCACGGTACCCTCCTGCGGGTCATAGAAGCGCATGATAAGACCGAAAATCGTGGATTTCCCGCCGCCGGACTGACCGACCAGAGCCGTGGTCTTGCGGGCTTCGAAGGTCACATTCATGTCGTCGATCACCGAGATCGAGCCCTGGTAGCCAAACTTCACGTTCTTTAGCGCGATCTCACCTGGCCCGTCAGGCAAATCCTCGGCGTCTGGGCTTTCGATCATGGTATCCTTCTGGTCAAGCAGGCCGAACAGGAGGCCTACGCCGACCATGGCTGCCTCGATCTGGACGCGCATTTTCGACAGTCGCTTTGCGGGTTCATAGGCCATCAGCAAGGCGGTGATGAAGGACATCAGCTGGCCGGCGGTGGGCTGCTCGGTTCCGGCAATGCCAAGGGTGCTGACAATCAGGATGCCTGCAATCGCCAAGCCCGCGAGGAATTCCATCAGCGGGCTTGCAATGGCCTGTAGACGGGCAATGTCATTGGCGCGTTTTTCAACTTTCCGAACGGCGGTATCCATCCGCTCGGTCATGCGATCTTCCAGCGAAAGCACCTTGATGACCCGGATCCCGGCAGAGGTTTCCTGAAGTACGCGGATGATCTCGGCCATCGATTTGAATTCGGCCTTCATAATCGTCCGGACACTTTTCAGAAGGTACCGGACACCCAACAAGGCAACGGGGCCCACGATCAGGAACATGACGGACAACAGCGGTTGCTGATAGACCATGACGATAACCAGCCCCAACAACGTAAGGGCATCGCGAATGAAGCCGGTCACCAGAACGTCGATCAGTTTACGGGCGGCCTGCGCGCCATTTGTCGTTCGCATCAGAAGTCCGGAGGATTCATTCTTGCCAAAGAAACCAACGCCATGCCGGATCAATTTCCGGTACACTTTTTGCTGTTGCGACGCGACAATCCGGTTCCCCGCCCGCGCAAGGTAAACCGCCTGCACGAACGAAGCCACCGCCTTGGCCAGGAACAACCCGATGACGCCAAGCGCAATCAATGGGGCCCATTCGCGCATCTCGGGGCTGGTCATGGCATCTACGATGTATTCCATCATATAGGCCGACCCGGCAGTGGTGGCTGCCACGATGATCATCGCAACAATTGCGACAGCGTACATCCAGCCCTGAGCCCGCAAACTTTCGCCCATCAGGCGACCCATATAGCCGGATCGCCATTCATTCCAGGCGCGCTTAATCATTGCATTCTCCAGATCATGAAACCATGCGCTCGCTCAGATAACCTATAATCATTTCTGCCTAAAGGGCAGATTGTCTCACGTGACAGAGTGACCGTTTTCGATGGACGAGCGTATGACGGCAATATTCGCCGCGTAGGGATGCTCAGCTAGGAATGATCGAGCAGAGTTGCAAGAGGTCGGCATAATGTCGTTTACCCCGTATGCGCAGCATATGAATGCGCAAGGAATCAGTTGGTCTTCCGGTATTATGTGTCTTATCGGTCACGCCGATCACCCAATATTACAAAGGAAAGCCGTTGCCGGGCGCTATTTGGGGCGGTCTGATTTAGCCTCCGCTCAGCGCAAGTATTATTGCATCTCACCAAGCGTAATTCGAAATTTGAATAAGCAGTTTCAGTGTGATAGCCTGAGATTGGCCTATCGCGGTGCATCTTTGGGGGACGGGCTTCTGAGTATTTACGCCGGGCTTGTTGTTCAGCAGAAAACCGCCATTGGGCTCAGCGCACCCAACGGCGCATGCAGGTGCCGTTTTAACGCTTGTGAATGTCATGTATGGCCCTTAGAACCCCGGCAAATTTGATTAGGTGAAAGCAAGTGTCGATCAAAGCCGTAATTCTTAGTCTGCCAAAAGACGTAGACCGGCGACGCTCCTGCGAAGACGAACTTGCGCGCCTGGGTTTGCAGTATGAATTTTCGGACGCCCTTGCCGGTGATCAGCTGAACGAAACCGACCTGGGTCGTTACTATGACGCGGACATGAACCGAAGCAAGTTCAAACGTCCCCTCAGCGCAAACGAAGTGGCCTGTGCGCTTGGGCATCGGCAAATCTGGCAAGCTATAGCAGAGTCCGAAGATCACGTTGTTCTGGTGCTGGAGGACGATGCGACTTTTGTGCAGGACCCGACGGCCTTTCTGAGTGCATTGTCAAAATGTTCCGAATGCTTTGAAGATGTCATGATCAAACTGGATGGCGTTTCTGGCCGCAATAATCAGATACTGAAACCCTTTGCGGATCAGAACCTTGTCTTGTCGGATTGTCTGCCGCCCAGAACCACGGGTTATATTCTGGGGCGCCGAGCTGCGGCACAATTGCTTCGGGTACACGCGCCGTTTGCGCGACCTGTGGACATCGATCTCAAATTCTATTGGGAACACAAAGTCCCGATCCTGACCCTGGCGGAGCAGATGGTGGCCGAGCGTGGGGTGTTTGACAGCAACATTGAAGCCTGCCGCACCAGCAAGAAAAGCGAGTCGTCTATCGGCCGGTTCGTGCGGAACCTGTTGTACCAGATCAAGTACACCTACGGGCGGCTCAGCCATCCTCTGAAGCCAGAGATGATTGAAGGGCTGGGCCCCTTGCTGCGCACGGATAACACGCTTCGGAACCGTATATGAAAAAGAACCTTGTCGTCGTCCGTGCGGGCGGCAAATCCCTCCACACCCGTTGGACGGAGATTCCCTATGAAGACCGGAACTATGACCTTCTGATCAGTTTTTTCTCGGACGAGGCTTTTGCGGCGTTCCAGCCGGAGCCTGGGGTCGAGGCGGTTCTGATCAAGGGCGGGAAGTGGGACGGGCTGTTCGCAACCCTGTCAGACCGGGATTTGGATGCGTATGATTTCTACTGGCTGCCCGATGACGATCTGGACATCAGCGCGCAGGATGTGAACGCGTTGTTTGATGCGATGAACACGCATGGTCTGAGGATCGCGCAGCCTTCGCTCAGCCCCGAAAGCTACTTCTCGCATTTCGTATTCAGCCAATGCCCCGGATTTGTGCTGCGATACACCAACTACATCGAGATCATGGCCCCCTGTCTGCATCGAGATGTTCTCAGGAAGGCCCTGCCTTTGTTCCGCGGTACGATGAGCGGCTATGGTCTGGACTATATCTGGTGCCGCTGGGACGAGGCCGGAGCATATCGCACTGCCATTCTGGACGGGATTGCAATGCATCATACCCGACCCATCGGCAAGAACCTGAAGGCGGTGATGGCTGAGACGGGCAACCTGAGCTCGGAAGAGGAAGAGGCGGTCTTGAAAGAGATGTTCGATCTGTCTCGCCGCACGGTCCCGATTGTCTTTGCCGGGATATTGCAGGGCGGTCAGCCAATCTCGGGCCGGGTACAGGTGGGCTGGCGCATGTGCCGGGGCTGGATGTCGGTTCTGCCGCGTTTTCGCAGCGCCAGCGAGGCCCGCGCCGGGATATTCAAAATCGCGCGGCGACAGCTGAGCAAACCGTTGGATATGACGACAATTTCCAAAAAGACCTGAGCGGGAACAGCAATGCGAGGGCAGAGTGCATCGGTGGAAGGGGCCCAACAAGACTCTGGTTGCAAGATATTCTGCAATCAAATATCGACACATACCGCCAACAGAAACCGAGAAGGCCGGGAATGTCTGGAAAATATTTGATGGTTGGCGCGGGCTTGTCCGGCGCTGTAATCGGTCGGCACCTGGCAGAGGCGGGCCATGATGTCACCGTCGTCGACTCGCGGGATCACATTGGCGGAAATTGCCACACGGCCCGCGATGAAAAAACCGGTGTGCTGCTGCATGTCTACGGGCCCCATATCTTTCACACAGACGACGCCGAGGTGTGGGATTACGTAAACCGGTTCGAGACCTTCCTGCCTTACAAGAACCGCGTCAAAACCACGTCGCGCGACGCGGACGGCAAACGGGGCGTATTCTCGCTGCCGATCAACTTGCACACGATCAACCAGTTCTTCGGCAAAACCCTGCGCCCGGATGAGGCTGAAGCTTTCATCACGCAAGAGCAAGCAGACACCAGTATCGACGACCCCCAGACATTCGAGGAACAGGCGCTGCGCTTTGTCGGCAAGGATTTGTACGAAGCGTTTTTCAAGGGTTACACGAAAAAGCAATGGGGCCTTCATCCGTCGGAATTACCGGCATCCATCCTGAAAAGATTGCCGGTCCGGTTTAATTACGACGACAATTATTTCTTTCATCGCTTTCAGGGGATGCCGGAAAACGGTTACAGCGCGATGATCGGGGCCATTCTGGATCATCCCGGGATCACCGTGCATCTGAACACCCAGTTCACCAAGGATATGGGCGCAGACTACGATCATGTGTTCTATTCGGGGCCGCTTGACGGGTATTTCGACTACCAGTTGGGGCGCCTTGGCTATCGCACGCTTGATTTCGAACGGTTTGACTATGATGGGGATTACCAAGGCTGTGCGGTCATGAATTATGGTGACGAGGACGTGCCCTATACCCGTATCACCGAGCACAAGCATTTTGCCCCATGGGAACAGCACGAAAGCTCGGTCTGCTATCGCGAGTTCTCTCGATTGGCAGAACCCGGTGACACGCCTTACTATCCAATCCGTCAGGTGACGGAAAAGGAGTTGCTCGGATCCTACGTTGATCTTGCTCGTTCAACGGACGGAGTGACGTTCGTAGGCCGGTTGGGAACCTATCGCTACCTCGATATGGACGTGACAATCCGCGAAGCCCTCGACACCGCCCGCGCATTTGAGGCGAGTCTTAGCAAAGGCGAGAAAGCCCCTGCGTTCTTTGTTGCGCCGCTCTAAACGTCCGTTTTACAAAGCACAAAAATAAGGCTTCGGCTGCGTCCGCAAAGCTGTCGAAACATCTTGCACTGCGCTCGAGCTACTGCGTCAAGGCAGTAGGCACCGAACTTTCTTATGGTTGCCGGTTCACGGCGGACCACTTGCGAAGGGGGCTGGTGGACAAGGAGCATAGGACTCAAGCACCACCGAAACACGCAACGGCAGCTCTGCAAGCAAAATGATTGCGTAATTACGGGACAACTTTGGTTTGGTCGGAGTGAGAGGATTCGAACCTCCGACCCCTGCCTCCCGAAGACAGTGCTCTACCAGGCTGAGCTACACTCCGACCGTGGCGGCGGGTCTATACCCGGTGTTTGGGATGTGCAAGAGGGATATTTCTATATCTCGCGGGCAACTGGAATAGGCAGGCGCGCGGGATGAACGCAGCTATGCGGGCCTTTAGGGCAGCGGGCCGGATTGGTAGAGTTTGATTTTCGTGCCGCCGTGATCGACCACTGGCCCGGCGGACAAATCAGGCAAGCGGGTGGATCGGGCGAGAGAAGGATTGCTGGTCACGATCCCAACGCGCCAGCCCGAGAAGCGCGACAGCAGCGTCTTGCCCAGGCTGCCGTAAAGCGACCTGAGGCGTTTTTCATCGCCGATGCGGGCTCCGTAAGGTGGGTTGACGATGACCAGCCCGGCGGGGCCTTCGGGTGGTTTTATGTCGCTGACCGCGCGTTGGGTGAATTGGGCCACGTCCGAAACACCGGCCTGATCTGCGTTCGCGGTGGCGGCTTCGATAGCGCCTGCATTCCGGTCCGAGCCGTAGAACCTGATGGACGTCTGTACCTCAGGCCCGGTTACGCGCAGCGCGTCAAACGCTTCTGCGTCAAAGCAAGCCAGGTCTTCAAACGCAAACCGGCGCGAGCGGCCGGGGGGCAGGCCAAGGGCGATCTCGGCGGCTTCGATCACGAAAGTGCCCGAGCCGCACATGGGGTCCAGCACGGGTTCGGACCCATCATAGCCGCAATTGCGCAGGAACATGGCAGCCATGGTCTCGCGCATCGGCGCCTTGGCGATGGCGGGTTTGTGACCGCGTTTGTGCAAAGGCTCGCCCGAGGTATCCAGCGACAGGGTGCAGACGTCTTTTTCGATGCGCAGCATGACGCGCAGGTCTGCCTCGGATGAAATCGGTGCGCCCAGCGTTTCCGAGATGGCGCGTTCAATGCGCTGGCGCGCGGCCCCGGCATGATAGATGCGCGACTTGCGGCTAGTGGCCTCCACCTTCACGGGGATGTCGGGGCGCAGGAATGTGGCCCATGGAAATTTGCGGGCGCGTTTGTCCAGTTGTGCCAGATGAACAGCGGGGAAACTGCCGATCCGGACCAGAACCTTGTTTGCCCCGCGCAGGCACAGATTGGCGCGCCAGACCTCGGACCAGTCGCCCCGGCAACTGACGCCGCCGGCCACGCGATGGGCGTTTGCGAATCCGTTCTGAACGGCTTCGTCACAGAGCGGCGCCTCGAGGCCCGGGGTCGCCGCCAAAAAGATCTCGAACTGGTCAGATGTTGTCATTTCCGTTGCTTACACCGGATAGAAACCGGGCGCGACACGGTTTTTTTTATGCTAGATTGCTGCCATTGTGCCTGTTCACACAGAAAGTGATAGGGTTTCCGCATTTTCGGCGGTAACAGGTTTGCGTTTCGCGACAGGCGCGCGTAAAGGGTCCGTGATCGAAAGAACGCCAGCGGATTTTGGCAGGGAAATGGCGCTTTTGCCCTCCCTTGGATGAGACAATTCGCGCTATCTCGGGCCATGACCCGATGGCAGAGATGGTCGGCGCAGGTAAAGAGGCTTGGAAGACAGTAGCGACATGCAAACTTTCAAACTGAAGAAGGGGATGGAATTGCCGGTTCAGGGTGCGCCTGAACAGAAAATCCATCCGGGGCCGGAATTCAAAACCGTAGCGGCGTTGGGCGCAGATTATCTGGGGCTCAAACCACGCATGCTGGTGCAGGAAGGGGATGCTGTTCAACGCGGCACGCCCTTGTTCTGTCACAAGGATGCGCCCGATGCGATGATGGTGGCCCCGCTGACCGGCAAGGTCGTGGCAATCAATCGCGGTGCGCGCCGCGTGCTGCAAAGTGTGGTGATCGAGGTATCGGACCCCAATGATGCGGGCGTCGATTTCTCGGGGGTTGGCAATGTCGACAGTGCCGAAGGTGTGACCGAAAAGCTGTGCGCCGCCGGTTTGTGGACCGCGTTCCGCACGCGGCCCTATTCGAAAATGCCCGAACCCGGAACCAAACCCGCTGCAATCTTCGTGACGGCGATGGATTCCGAACCTCTGGCCGCAGATGCCGCTGTGATCATTGCGGATGCGGGGGATGCGTTTGCTGCGGGTCTTGGGGCCATTGCAAAACTGACCGAGGGCAAGACGTATCTCTGCCACAAGGACGGCGACAGCGTTCCCGGTGCGGATGCGCCCGGTGTTGAAGCCGCCGCCTTCGCGGGCCCGCACCCGGCAGGTCTGGCTGGTACGCATATCCACTTCCTTGAACCTCTGGCAGGCGACAAACAGGTCTGGACCATCGGCTATCAGGACGTGATCGCCATCGGTCGTCTGGTGCAGACCGGTCATCTGGACCCGAATATCGTCATCGCGATCAGCGGCCCCTGCGCGCGTCAGCCGCGCCTGATCCGTACCGTCATGGGTGCCTCAACCGACGATCTGACCCGGGACGAGGTCAATGTCGAGGGCACGCCCCGGATCATCTCGGGCTCGATCCTGTCGGGAACGCAGGCCGATGGACCGACCGCTTATCTGGGGCGCTTTGCCCGCCAGATCTCGATCATTCGCGAAGATCACGACCAGCACACGCTGGGCTGGATCCTTCCGATGCCGTCGAAATTCGCGGTGCAGCCGGTTCTGGGCTCTGCCCTTGCCAAGAAGCTGTTTCCGCTGACCTCGAACCTGAATGGCGGACGCCGGGCTATGGTTCCGACCGGCACGTTTGAGCAGTTGATGCCGCAGGACTACCTGCCGACACAGCTGCTGCGCGCGCTGCTGGTGATGGACACCGATACCGCGCAGGCGCTGGGTGCTTTGGAGCTGGACGAAGAGGATCTGGGCCTTGTCGGCTTTGCCTGTCCGGCGAAATATGAATACGGGCTGGCGCTGCGCGACTGCCTGACCAAGATTGAAAAGGAGGGCTGAGCCAAATGGGTTTGCGCAGCTTCTTTGATCGGATCGAGCCGAACTTTACCAAGGGCGGCAAGTACGAGAAGTACTTCCCCATCTACGAGATGGTGGAAAGCTTTATCTACACTCCGAAAACCGTAACCACCGTCGCGCCGCATGCGCGGTCGTATATCGATATGAAGCGGATCATGACCTATGTCGTGTTCGCGACAATCCCCTGTATCCTGTGGGGGATGTATAACACCGGTTATCAGGCGAACTCGGCCATTGCTGCGCTGGGGCCTGACTCGGCGACCGGATGGCGGATTGCGCTGTTGCAGATGTTTGGGATTTCGCTGGACCCCTCCAGCGTCTTTGCCAATGTGATGCACGGGCTGATGTATTTCCTGCCGATCTACATCGTGACGCTGGTTGCAGGCGGTATCTTCGAGGTCATCTTTGCCACCGTGCGTGGACATGAGGTAAACGAAGGTTTCCTTGTCACCTCAATGCTTTACACGCTGATCATGCCAGCTACTGCGCCCTTGTGGCAGGTGGCGCTGGGGATCATCTTCGGCGTTGTGATCGGGAAAGAGGTGTTTGGCGGCACCGGCAAGAACTTCCTCAACCCTGCTCTGGTGGGCCGGGCGTTCCTGTATTTCGCTTATCCAGCCAGCATGTCCGGTGACACGGTCTGGACACCGGTTGACGGGTTCTCGGGCGCCACTGCTCTGTCCGTCTCGGCCTCGCAGGGCTTTCAGGCGCTGGCCGCTGATGGCATCACCTGGTGGAATGCGTTCTTTGGCTCGATTCAGGGCAGCTTTGGCGAAACCTCGACGCTGGCCTGTATGATCGGTCTGGCCTTCCTGCTGGCCACGCGGATAGCCAACTATCGCCTGATCATCGGCTGTCTGGCGGGCACCATTGGCTTTACCCTGCTGCTGAACCTGATCGGTTCCGACACCAACCCGATGTTTGCGATGCCATGGTATTGGCACATCGTCATCGGCGGCTACGCCTTCGGTCTGGCCTTCATGGTGACCGAGCCGGTCTCGGCCAGCCACACCAACATGGGCCGCTATATCTATGGTGCGCTGATCGGTGTCATGGTTGTGATGATCCGTGTCATCAACCCGGCTTTCCCCGAAGGCATGATGCTGGCCATTCTGTTCGGCAACGTCTTTGCACCGCTGATCGACTATTTCGTCGTTCAGGCCAACATCAAACGGAGGGCGCGTCGCCATGTCTGATACGCAATCCCCAGAACCCAAAGGCGCGATTGCCAAGTTTCTGGCGGCCTCGCCGGATTCGGTCGGCAAGACGATCTTCATCGCGGTCGCCGTCTGTCTTGTCGCCTCGATGGTTGTCTCAGCCGCGGCGGTCAGCCTGCGCCCGGTGCAAGAGGTCAACCGCCTGAAGGACAAGCAGATCAACGTGTTGCAGGTGGCAGGCGTTTATGAGCCGGGCACCGACGTGACCGAAGCTTTCGCCGCGTTCGAGCCGCATGTTGTGGAACTGTCCACCGGCGATTTCGTCGATGACCAGTTCGACCCGGCCACCTTCGACGACATTGCCGCCGCCAGCGATCCTGAGCTGAGCGTTGCGCTGGACGATGACCCGGCTGGTATTGGCCGCAAGTCGAAGTATCGCGTAATCTACCTGCTGCGCGACGATGCGGGCGATCTGGACAAGGTGATCCTGCCGCTGCACGGCTATGGCCTGTGGTCCACGCTCTATGGCTTTATCGCGCTGGAAAATAACGGCAACGATATCTACGGTCTGCAATTCTATCAGCATGGCGAAACCCCGGGCCTTGGGGCCGAGGTGGACAACCCCCGCTGGAAGGCGCTGTGGAACGGTAAAAAGCTGCGCGATGACAATGGCGATCTGCAGATCACCGTGTCGAAATCCCAGCCTGCGGCCGGACCTGATTTCTATATCGACGCGCTGGCGGGGGCGACCCTGACCTCGGTGGGTGTCGATAACCTGGTGAAATTCTGGATGGGCGACGCGGGCTACGCTCCGTTCCTGGCCAAGCTGCAAGCAGGAGAGTTCTAATGTCTCAGACCAAGAAAGAGATGCTGGTCGACCCGCTTGTCGACAACAACCCGATCACCTTGCAGGTGCTGGGCATCTGTTCCGCGCTGGCGGTGACCTCGTCGCTGCAGGTGTCGATGGTGATGGCGCTGGCGGTGATCTTCGTGACTTCGTTCTCGTCCTTCTTCATCTCGTGCCTGCGCAACCAGATCCCGGGCTCGATCCGGATCATCGTGCAGATGGTGATCATCGCCTCGCTGGTGATCCTGGTGGACCAGATCCTCAAGGCTTACGCGTTTGAGATCTCGAAAACCCTGTCGGTTTTCGTTGGCCTGATCATCACCAACTGTATCGTGATGGGCCGCGCCGAGGCGTTTGCGATGAAGAACCCCCCGGTCGCGTCCTTCATCGACGGCATGGGCAACGGCATGGGCTATGGTCTGATCCTGCTGCTGGTCGGCTTCATTCGTGAGCTGTTCGGCGCCGGGTCGCTGTTTGGCGTCACCATTCTGGAGACCGTCAACAACGGTGGCTGGTACGTGCCCAACGGCATGTTGCTGCTGCCCCCGTCGGCGTTCTTCATCATCGGTCTGATCATCTGGGCCTTCCGCACATGGAAGCCGAACCAGGTGGAAGAGCGTGAATACAAAATTCAGCAGGTAGAGGCCCACTGATGGAAGGTCTGATCTCACTGGCCGTAAAGGCCATCTTTGTCGAAAACCTTGCGCTCAGCTTCTTTCTGGGGATGTGTACCTTCATCGCCGTTTCGAAGAAGATCTCGACAGCGCTGGGTCTGGGGATTTCGGTGATGCTGGTTCAGGCGATCACCGTGCCTGCCAACAACTTGCTGCTGAACTACCTGCTGAAACCGGGCGCGCTGGCCTGGGCCGGGTTCCCGGATGTGGACCTGACCTTCCTTGGCCTGATCTCGTATATCGGTGTCATCGCGGCGATGGTTCAGATCCTCGAGATGATCCTGGATAAGTATTTCCCGCCGCTTTACAACGCGCTGGGGATCTTCCTGCCGCTGATCACGGTGAACTGCGCCATCCTTGGTGGCTCGCTGTTCATGGTGGAGCGCGACTATAACTTTGCCGAGGCGGCGACCTATGGTCTGTCTTCGGGCTTTGGCTGGGCGCTGGCGATCACCGCGATGGCGGGTGTGCGCGAAAAGCTGAAATATTCGGACATTCCGGACGGCTTGCAGGGTCTTGGCATCACCTTCATCACCGCGGGACTGATGGCTATGGCCTTTATGTCCTTCTCGGGCGTGAAACTGTAAGGAGGGCGCAATGGAAACCTTTAGCTTAGGCGTCATCCTATTCACTCTGATCGTTCTGGGACTGGTTGCCATCATCATGGCCGCCCGCTCGCGCCTGGTGTCGACCGGTAACGTCAACATCACGATCAACGGTGAGAAAACCGTATCCGTTCCGGCGGGTGGCAAGCTGCTGCAAACGCTGGCGGCCGAGAAACTGTTCGTTCCTTCCGCTTGCGGCGGCGGCGGTACTTGTGCGCAATGCCGGGTGCGTGTGCATTCGGGTGGCGGGTCGATCCTGCCGACCGAGGAAAGCCACATCACCAAGCGCGAGGCATCCTGCGGCGACCGCCTGTCCTGTCAGGTTGCGGTCAAGCAGGATATGGAGATCGAAGTCCCGGAAGAGGTCTTTGGCGTCAAGAAGTGGGAATGCACCGTTCGCTCGAACGAGAACGTGGCCACCTTCATCAAGGCACTGACGCTGGACCTGCCCGAAGGCGAGGATGTGAACTTCCGCGCCGGTGGTTACATCCAGATCGAGGCCCCCGCGCACCAGTTGAAATACACCGATTTCGACGTTGAGGAAGAGTATCGCGAGGATTGGGACCGCTTCAATCTGTGGCAATACGAGTCCGTCGTGAATGAGCCGATCGAACGCGCCTATTCGATGGCCAACTATCCGGATGAAAAGGGCATGATCATGCTGAACGTCCGGGTTGCTTCGCCACCTCCGGGCTCCGAAGGGATCCCCGCCGGTCAAATGTCGTCGTATATCTTCAACCTGAAACCGGGTGATAAGGTGACGATCTCGGGTCCGTTTGGTGAGTTCTTCGCCCGCGAGACAGAGAAAGAGATGGTCTTCATCGGCGGTGGTGCCGGTATGGCGCCCATGCGCAGCCATATCTTCGACCAGCTCAAGCGTCTTGAGAACCGCAACCGCAAGATCACCTTCTGGTACGGTGCGCGTTCGAAGAAAGAGATGTTCTTTGTCGAGGATTTCGATCAGCTGGCCGAGGAGTTCGACAATTTCGAATGGCACGTGGCGCTTTCGGATGCTCAGCCCGAGGACGATTGGAAAGGCTACACCGGCTTTATCCACAATGTTCTGTTCGACGAATACCTCAAGAACCATCCCGCGCCCGAGGATTGCGAGTTCTACATGTGTGGCCCGCCAATCATGAACCAGTCGGTCATCAACATGCTGCTGGATCTGGGCGTGGATCGCGAAGACATCATGCTCGACGATTTCGGCGGGTAAGTTTAACGCAGGACCAAGATAGAAAAGCCCCGCTCATTCGCAGCGGGGCTTTGCTTTTTGGTGGTCTTGAGCAATTGCCGAGACGGCTTAGGTCTGTGTCCAGCCAGCCTTCAGCCAGGCCGCAAATTCCGTCTCGTCAACCTGACCCGCTGCAAGGTCCTCCATCATCTGGACACCTTTGACCGGGTCGGGGAGGAAGGCATATCCATTGAGCCTCAGAAAGGTCAGGGCGGTGACGAAAGCCGTGCGTTTGTTGCCGTCGATGAACGCATGGGCCTTGGCGATGCCGAACGCATAGGCCGCTGCGATTGCCGCCAGATCGGCGTCCTCATAGGCCGCCAGATTCATCGCCCTTGCGCAGCCCATCTCCAACAGCGCCCGGTCGCGCATACCGGGCGCACCGCCATGGCGCGAGATTTGTCGGTCGTGAATGGCGATGACTGCGGCCAGCGGAACCCAGATCCGCGGCTTCAAGCCAAGGCCTGCAGAAGGTCGCGGTTTTCATCCATGACGACCTCAGCCGCGGCCAGCGCCTCGGCCACCGAAGGGTCATGCGCCATGACTTTCAACGTGCCATCATCCCCGCGCAGCACAAAAAGGGTGTCCCCTTCCTTGGCATCAAGGATAGTCAGCATTTCGGTCGACAATGTCATAACGGCCGAGTTTCCGACCTTGCGGATCTTGGTTTCGATCATTTGGACCTCCGGTATATATGGATGTATATACTGAAAGCGGCCCCATTTTGCAAGCTTGGGGGCTTGAGGCCCCCAAGGCTTGTCGGGTTTAGGCCTAAAGCCTCAGATCGCTGGCCTCACGCGGCAGGCAGGATTTGATGTCATAGACGATGCTTTGCGCTTTGCCATAGGCGCGGAATTGGCCCGGATCGAGCGTTTTGTATTCTTCATGCGCGACGGCCAGAATGACGCCATCATAGGCCCCGTCCTGTGGCGTATCGATCAGGGACAGACCATATTCCGCCTGCGCGGCTGCCGGGTCGGCATGCGGGTCGTGCACATCGACGCTGACGCCATAGCTTTGCAGTTCCTCAATAATATCAACCACGCGTGTATTGCGCAGGTCCGGGCAGTTTTCCTTGAAGGTCAGCCCCAGCACCAGAACCCGCGCCGCGCCGACATTGATACCGTCGCGCGTCATCCGCTTGATCAGTTGCGACACCACATAACCGCCCATCCCGTCATTCAGGCGCCGCCCGGCGAGGATGATCTGAGGGTGGTGCCCCACCGCCTCGGCCTTGTGGGTCAAGTAATAGGGGTCGATGCCGATACAATGCCCACCGACCAGACCGGGGCGGAAGGGCAGAAAGTTCCACTTGGTGCCTGCGGCACGCAGAACGGCCTCGGTATCGATTTCCATCCGGCCGAAGATCATCGCAAGTTCGTTCACCAAGGCAATGTTCAGATCACGTTGCGTGTTCTCGATGACCTTTGCGGCCTCGGCCACGCGGATGCTCTCGGCCTTGTGGGTTCCGGCGGTGATGATCCGCGCGTAAAGCGCATCGACCAGATCTGCCACGTCGGGGGTCGAGCCCGAGGTGACTTTGCAGATATCCGCAATCCGATGGGTCTTGTCGCCGGGATTGATCCGTTCAGGGCTGTAGCCTGCATAGAAATCGGCGTTGAACCGCAGGCCCGAGGCGCGTTCCAGCACCGGCACACAGTCTTCCTCGGTCGCGCCGGGATAGACAGTGGATTCGTAGATCACCAGATCGCCGGGTTTCAGAACCCCGCCCACCGTTTCGGACGCTGCCAGCAAAGGCGACAGGTCCGGCCGTTTGCCCGGTGTAATCGGGGTGGGCACGGTGACGATATAGGTGTCACAGTCGGCCAGATCCGAGACGTTGGTGGTAAAGCTCAGCCCTGAGGCGGCGGCAAGATCTTCGGGCTCGACCTCTTGCGTGGCATCATTGCCGCCGCGCAAGGCGTCGATGCGCGGCTGGTTGATGTCAAAGCCGACGACCGGACCGATCTTGCCAAAGGCCACGGCCAGCGGCAGGCCGACATAGCCCAGCCCAATAACAGCGATCTTGCGGGCATCCGGGTTTGTGTCCAGCATCAAGCTTTGTCCCTTATTTGCCGTGATATTCTCGGAACCACTCGACAAAGCGGGCGATTCCATCCTTGAAATCGGTTTGCGGGCGGTAACCGGTCAGGCGTTGCAGCAGGTCCGTATTGGCCCAAGTGGCGGGAACATCGCCCATCTGCATCGGCATGTAATTGCGGATCGCCTCTTTGCCCACCGCCTCTTCGATGGCTTCCACGAAGTCCATCAGGCGCACCTTGTCGCCATTGCCGATATTGACGACCCGATAGGGCGCAACCGGGGACAGGCTGTCGCCGTCCTCGATCTCATCCGCGCTGGCGGGCCGGACCGGAGGCACATCGATCAACAATCGGATGCCACGGACAAGATCGTTCACATTTGTGAAGTCGCGATACATGTCACCATGGTTGTAGATGTCGATCGGACGATCATCCAGAATCGCATCAACAAATTTATAAAGCGCCAGATCGGGCCGTCCCCAGGTGCCATAGACGGTGAAAAAGCGGAACATGGTGGTCGGCAGGTCCCACAGATGCGCGTAGGAATGGCCCATCGCCTCATTCGCCTTTTTGGTGGCCGAGTAGATGGTCAGCTGCGTGTCGGCCTTTTCGACCTCGGTAAAGGGCATATCCTCATTCGCGCCATAGACCGACGAAGTCGAGGCCATCAGCAGGTGATCGACCTTATGCACACGCGCAACCTCCATCACGTTGAAGGTGCCGACAACATTGGAGTTTATGTAGCTGCGCGGTTCTTCCAGGCTGTAGCGGACACCGGCCTGGGCGGCGAGGTGCACGATGACTTCGGGTTGAAACTCATCGGCGATTTTCATCAGTTGGTCGTGGTCTTCCAGCATGGCCTCGGTCGCGGTGAAGCCCGGCGTCTGCATCAGCATCTGATGGCGGCGCTGTTTCAGGGTGACGTCGTAATAGTCGGTCATCCCGTCATAGCCATGCACGCGGAACCCTTCTGACAGCAGCAGCTTGGCCAGATGGAACCCGATGAAACCCGCCGTACCGGTAATCAAAACTCGCTTCATAAAACCCTCGAACACAATAAAACCCTAGGCATCAGGGATACTCTCCTTGCTGCAAGGTCAAGTAGAATCTCCCTTTTATCCGTCATAGCAAATCTGCAACCGGATTGGTCAACATCGTGCCATGGCCCGGAATTGCCGATTGTCGGAACGCATCAGGCCGGGTAGTGAAAGACTGTGATGGTTAGGAACTGGATCAAAGGGTTGTTTGGGCAGGGTGTCGCGCAGACCGCAGAGGTTGACGCGCCGGAAATCGCGCCCGAGGAGCGGTTCATCGCAATCGGGGACATTCACGGGCGGCTGGACCTGTTACAGGATCTACTGCCTCGTCTGGATAATACGTGTCCATGGGTGTTTGTCGGCGACTACGTGGATCGCGGCGACAGCAGCGCACAGGTTCTGCATCACCTGCACCACCTCAGCGAATCCTCGGGCGGGCGGATCATCTGTTTGCTGGGCAATCACGAAGAGATGCTGTTGCGTTTTGTCGAAGACCCAAAGCGTGTGGGTCACCTTTGGCAGCAAAACGGCGGGGTTGAGACGCTGAACTCGTTCGGAGTTGCAGGCGGGGTCGAGGTGACAGAAGGCGAACAGGCCGTTGCCGTGGCCGAAGAGCTTCGGCAAGCCATGGGGAATGAGTTGCTGAACTGGCTGTCAAACCGCCCGCTCAGCTGGACCAGCGGGAATGTCACGGTTGTCCACGCCGCTTTGGACCCGCGCAAGGCGCTGGACGCGCAATTGCGCCAGATTTGCCTGTGGGGGCATCCGATGTTCCGGGTTCAGGCCAGACAGGACGGGCAATGGGTTGTGCATGGGCACACGATTGTCGCTCACGCGCGGGCGCAGAACGGGGTTGTCTCAATCGATACCGGGGCCTATTCCACCAGCCGCCTGACGGCGGCTGAGATATTCAGGGGCGGGGTGCGGTTTACCTCGACCTAACCGACAATCATCTGCTTCATGCGCAGCGCTTCGTATTCCAGTTCTTTAAGGCGGAAATGCACCACGTCGCCGATTGTGATCACGCCGCACAGGTTGCCATCGCGCAGGACCGGCATGTGGCGGAACCGGCCCTCGGTCATCGTTTTCAGAACTTCGTTCAACGGATCATCGGGCGAGCAGGTCTTGACCTCGCGCGTCATCAGATCCTCGACCGATTGCGGCAGGGTCTGGCCGGGCGTGTCCGCCATCCGGCGCACGATGTCGCGTTCCGACAGAATCCCCTGCAGCGCGCCGTTCTGATCGGTTACCAGAACAGCCCCGATCCGCTTTTCTTTCAGGGTGTTGACCACGGAATGGATCGTCTCGTTCGGGCGCACTGAAAACACCGAGTCGCCCTTGCCCTCAAGCAGTTTGGCCACGGTCGTCTGTGACTGCGCCAGATTGGACCCCGTCGTTTGGCTGTGCGTCGTCTTTTTGTCTTTGTCGCCGCGCATCGGTGCCTGGTAAGAGGTTGGGGCCATGGGCAATCTCCTTCTTGGTTCTTGCAGTGTCTTTCCCTTTTACCTTAGCGCAGCTAAATGGCCTGTATAGGGTGCAAATGCCCTGATCGGCGAAAACCCGGAGTCTGACCTTGTGAGCGATCTGTACCTGACACCCCCCATCGCGGCGCTGATCTTCTTTGCGGTGGTCGTCTGTGGCCATAATTTCCGCATGGCGTGGAAACAACAGCCCGAGGGTTGGCAGAAACGCGCGTGGCTGTTCGGGCTTCCGGCGGGGATCGGCCTTTTGGTGCTGGGCTTTTTGCCGCTGAAGCTGTGAAGCCGGTTTGACTCTGACAGGGGGCGCTGGCATATGCCGGGCACTGATTTTCCCCGGAGACCGATCCATGCGTCTGTTGTCTGCACTGGCCCTTGCATCCTTTCTGACCGGCTGCCTGTTCGACAAGGAACCCGACGTGGTGCGCCTGTCGGGCGAGACGATGGGCACGACCTTCAACATCACCGCAATTGGCGAGGATCTGGACGAGGCCGCGCTGGCCGCATCGGTCGAACAGGCACTGGCCGAGGTCAACGCCAAGATGTCGAACTGGGACCCGAATTCCGAGGTTTCGACCTTCTCGGCCTCAACCAGCACCGACCCGGTGGCGATCTCTGACGAATTCGCGTTGGTCTTGGCGGCGGCAAATGATGTGCATGAGAAAACCGGCGGTACTTTCGACGTCACACTTGGCCCGCTGATCGAGCTTTGGGGCTTTGGCCCGCGCAAGCCCGAAGACCCGGTGCCATCGGATGCCGATATTCAGGCCGCCCTGAATGGTGTGGGGCAGGCGCGACTTTTGACGCTGGATGCCTCGGCCGGCACGCTGGCGAAATCTGATCCGTCTGTCGGGATCAACCTGTCAGCGATTGCCAAGGGCTATGGCATCGATGCGGTGGCCGAAACCCTGCAGGATGCGGGGATCGAGGATTATCTGGTCGAAATCGGCGGCGATCTGGTCACCAAGGGCCAGAACGATCAGGGCGAGGCCTGGCGGATCGGTATCGAAAAGCCCGAGGCCGGATCGCAGAGCGTGCAGCTGATCGTGTCACTGGATGATCGCGGCATGGCCAGCTCGGGCGATTACAAGAACTTCTTCGAGCAGGATGGCGTGCGCTATTCGCATATCATCGACCCGACCACCGGGCGTCCGATCACGCATCGCACGACCTCGGTCACGGTTCTGGCCGAAAACGCGATGATGGCCGATGCCTGGGCAACCGCGATGCTGGCGCTGGGGCAGGAAAAGGGTCTGGAACTGGCCGAACAGCATAAACTTGCCGTGTATTTCATCTCGCGCGATGTGACAGGCGGCGACGATGCCTATATAACCGTCCACAGCAGCGCGTTCAAAGCCGCCCTGGGAACCAACTGACCGGTAGGAACCGACATGAGCACCTTCATTCTGGCCTTTATTCTTCTGTCTCTGGTCATGGTCGGCATGTCGCTGGGTGTGATGCTGATGGGTAAGACCATCAAGGGCAGCTGCGGTGGTCTGAACGCGATCTCGGGCGCGGATAAATGCGTGGTCTGCCAAAAGGATGTAGACCCGAACAGCCCCCTGCGCGATCAGCTTCAGTGCAAGCGCGCCAAGAAGATGCTGGAACAGATGGAACGTCAGTCCTGATCTGCATTTGCGCAGCGCCGTTGGAACTGGCTAGATAGCCCCCGGACCAGTCGGGAGGCGCGCGTGGCCAAAGCCAGAAACATCCTGTTCATCATGTTCGACCAGCTGCGCTGGGATTATCTGAGCTGTTACGGGCATCCGCATCTGCACACTCCGAACATTGATCGATTGGCCGCCCGTGGTGTGCGTTTTGACCGGGCCTATATCCAGTCGCCAATCTGCGGCAGTTCCCGCATGTCTACCTATACCGGGCGCTACGTGCATTCCCACGGCGCGTCGTGGAACGGCATTCCGCTGAAAGTCGGCGAGATCACGATGGGCGACCATCTGCGCAAGGCCGGGATGAATTGTTACCTTGTCGGAAAGACCCATATGCGCGCCGATGCCGAAGGCATGGCCCGATTGGGGCTGGAACCCGACAGCCTGATCGGGGCCCGTGTGGCCGAGTGTGGCTTTGACGTATTCGAACGTGATGACGGAATGCTGCCCGAAGGGCCAGATGGCTATTACGACCCGGACGGCGCGAAGGAATACAACAAGTATCTGACTGCCAAAGGGTACGAGAGCGATAACCCATGGCACGACTTCGCCAATTCCGGGTTGGATGCCGAGGGCAACGTTTTGTCCGGCTGGTTCCTCAAGAACGCAACCGAGCCCGCGAATATCGCCGAAGAGGATAGCGAAACGCCCTATCTGACCGGGCGCGGCATGGAGTTCATGGAAACCCATGACGGCCCGTGGTGTTGCCATCTGAGCTTTATCAAACCCCATTGGCCCTACATCGTGCCGGAACCCTATGCCTCGATCTACGGCCCCGAACATGTGCTGCCGGTGGTCCGATCCGAGGCAGAACGCCAGAACGCGCACCCGGTGCTCAAGGCATTCATGGACACCAAGATCGGCCAGACCTTTTCTCGTCAGAAGGTCCGCGAGGCCGTGATTCCCGCCTATATGGGCCTGATCAAGCAGGCCGACGACCAGATGGGCCGCCTGTTCGACTGGATGGAACAGACTGGGCGGATGGACGATACGATGATCGTTCTCACCTCGGATCACGGGGATTTTCTGGGCGATCACTGGATGGGTGAGAAAACCTTCTTCCACGATGCCTCGACCAAGATGCCCCTGATCATCTATGACCCATCGCCCGAGGCTGATGCGACCCGTGGCACCGTCTGTGATGCGCTGGTCGAGTCCATCGACCTAGCGCCCACTTTCGTCGATGTGGCCGGAGGGGAAGTGGCCAACCATATCCTCGAAGGTCATTCCCTGCTGCCAATCCTGCATGGGCAGGTGCAAGAGGTGCCACGGGATGTGGTGATCTGCGAATACGATTATTCCGCCTCACCCATTGCCGAGCGTCTGAATGCTTCGGTCCGGGATGCAGTGATGTTCATGGTCGCCAACAAACGCTGGAAGCTGATCCATTGCGAGGGCGGGCACCGCCCCATCCTGTTCGATCTGGAAAACGACCCGCAGGAACTGATCGATCTGGGCGACAGCGCCGATCATGCCAAGGTGATCGCCGAGATGTACGAGCATCTGTTCGTCTGGACCCGCCGCCCGTCGCAGCGCACCACCCGGTCGGAACAGCAACTGATCGAGATGCGGAGCAAAAGCCGGGGCAGGGGGATTGTCTTGGGGGTTTACGACGAAAACGAGATGCCTCTGGACCTGACGGTCAAGTACCGCAACCGCAAGGCAAAACCCTACAAAACCTACCTGAAAGACTAGCTGCGCCGCGCTTTCCATTGCACATAGCGCGCCATGCCGCGTTCCAGCAGGTTCGGCGCTTTGCTGTCGTCCAGATGCAACCCGCCGCCGCCCGCGCGATACATCTCGGCAAACACATCCAGCACTTTGGATTTGACCATTCCGCGCAGGGGGACATGGGACATCATGCCATAGGTTGCCGCCCCGCCGGTCTTGGCAAGTTCGGGATTGGCGCGCACGGTGGCGACGGCCTGCGCCAGATCAGACAGGTATTCGTCGGTCACATGCAGGTGTTTGGCGGTGACCATGCAATGGATGCCATCGGGGTTTTGCACCCGGTTGATGTTCCAACCCGCCCGTTCCAACTGATCCGCCACGGCGTAGATGTTCAGCTTTGGGTCGCTTGAACCATAAGCCAGCAGCGGCCCCTGCGGGTTGCCCAGAATGCGCAGCCCTTCGATCGCTGTGATGCCTGCCTTCAGCTGTTCGACCGCCTCGGTCGTGTCTTTGGCCAGCCGACAATAGCCCTCGACCCCCAGCTTTTGCATGACGGCCCATGCGGCAGCATAGGCTCCGCCCGGTCTTGTACCCAGCAGGGCGGGTGAGGCGAAAACCCCTCCGGGCCAGTCCTGACAGATGAACATCTGGTGTTTCAGCAGGTCCAGATCGCGATAGAGGATGGTCGAGGCCCCCTTGGCCGCATAGCCGTATTTGTGCAGATCGGCCGAGATCGAGGTGACGCCCGGAACCCGGAAATCCCAGTCGGGCAAGTCGACGCCGTTCCGCTCCATGAACGGCAGGATCAGCCCGCCGACGCAGGCGTCGATATGCAGCGGGATGCCTTTGGACTGCGCAATCGCCCCCATTTCGGCAATCGGGTCGATGGTGCCATGCGGGTATTCCGGGGCTGAACCCAGGATCATGACCGTGCCCGCGTTGATCATTCGCTTCAGCCGGGAAATGTCGGTCGCATAATCCGGTGTCATCGGCAGCAGGCGCGCCTTGACCCCGAAATATTCCGCCGCCTTGAACCATGCCACATGCGCCGTCTTGGGCAGGATCATGTTGGGCCGCGTCACCTTGCGCCGTTTGCGCGCCATGTCGCGATAGGTTTTGACCGCCATCAGGCAGCTTTCCGTCCCACCCGCCGTCACAACGCCGCACGTGTCCGGCCCGCCATGCAGCAACCCGGCCATGGTCGCGATGATCTGGGTCTCCATCCGTTTCAGGCTTTGAAAGGCGGCAGGGTTCAGGCCGTTGGCGGAAGAAAACGCGCTGTAGGCTTTGGCGGTGAAGGCGTCGTGATCGTCATCCAGATGGTAAACGAGGCTCCAGGTCCGGCCATCGCGGTAATTCGGATCATCCTTGGCAAAGGATTTGAGCTGGTCCAGTATCTCACCCTCAGGGCGGCCGGTTTCCGGCAGTTTCTGATGATCCATATCCTATCCCCCTTGGGCCAGCAGCAGCGCCAGTGAAATGCCCAGATAGTTCCCGATGGCAAAACCCAGAATGCCGGTTGCCATTCCCGACATCAAGATCGCCGGGTTGCGCAGGCTGCGCGAGATCATGGGCACGAAGGCAGGAGACATGACAGCAGCGACCGAGGTGATCAGAAACGTGTCCCGATCCACCCCCGCCAATCGCGCCAGCAGCGCATGCAGGGCAAAACTGCCAAAGGTTGCTATTAGGACGAACCCCAGAACGGCCAGATCCAAGTCGCGCAGCTTTGCCAGATCCATCGAGGCCGCAACGCTGAACGAAAATACATAAAGCAGATACATCCCCATATGCGGCGCGGCCCGGTTTTGGCGTAAGGACGGGGTCAGGGACCCCAGAATGCCCAGCGTCGTCAGCAGAACGACGATCATCACCTGCGGCGCGGCGAAGGTGACGAAAGGGGCCAAGGTCAATGCCGCACCGACACACATCGAGGCCCCAAGCAACGCAATCAGCCCGTGTGCGATCCAGTTGGGCCGGGTGGCCTCGGCCGGTTCCGGCGAATTGGTTTCAACGCCTCCGGCAAAGGGCTTCAGGAATCGCCCAAAGACCACAGGGGCCAGCGTCAGCACAAACAGCAGGTAGGCTGCGCCAACAACGGTGTCGACGGTGGCAAACAGCAGATAGCGACCCTCGGGGATATCCAGCGCGAGCTTGATCGCGCCCATATTGGCCAGCCCGCCAGTATACATGCCGACGGCCATGCCCGACAGCTGCTCGGCCTGTTCGGTGCCGCCTGCGTTGAACGCGTAGAACAGACCGGTAGCAACAAGACTTACCGACAACACGGCCAACACCATGGACAAAAGGGCTGATCCGGCGATCCGACCCCAGGCGCGCAGATTGACGCCAAATAGCAGCAGCGGAAGGGCAAGCCCCAGGCTGGCCTCGATCACGCTGTTGCGGATGTGCTGGGCCGTCTCGGGTTGCAGACCCGACAAACCCAGCGCCAGACCACCCATATAGCACAGCACAATCGGCCCCAGCCGTCCGGCCAGCGCCCAATGCCGCGCCAACAGCATCAGCGCGGCAGGCGCCAATACGTAGATCAGTGCAAACACCGCTATCTCTGGCTGCATGACCGTCCTCTTCCCTATGGTCGAGACTAGGCAGGCGCACCCCATTGGCGCAAGGCGGCATGACGTAAGGTTCGCTGCGTGTCGGGGTATGGAAATCCGGGCCTGCGCGCCCGATGAGCGCTTGATTAATTCTGCGCCAATTGCCGCAAAGGCGGTTCACCCCCCGGCGGTCAGCGGGTAGAAGGTTCGCCAAGAGCAGTTACCGGAGAGTAAAATGGCCACGCCCAAACCCGTAGTCCTGTGCATTCTCGATGGTTGGGGATTGTCCAAGGACACGCAGGCCAACGCGCCCTATCTGGCGAAAACGCCCACCTTCGATGCGATCATGCAGGGCCCTCATGCCACGCTGATCACCCACGGCCCGGATGTGGGCCTGCCCAGCGGGCAGATGGGCAATTCCGAGGTCGGCCATACCAATATCGGCGCGGGCCGGGTTGTGGCGATGGATCTTGGACAGATCGATCTGGCCATCGAGGATGGATCCTTCTTCGACAATGGGGCGTTGCAGGATTTTATCGCCACGGCAAAGGCGGCGGGTGGTACGGCGCATCTGATGGGGCTAGCCTCGGACGGCGGCGTGCATGGCCATGTGAACCACATCGTCGCCGCGGCCAAGGCAATCACCGACGCAGGTGTGCCGGTAGCGTTGCATGCGGTGACGGATGGGCGCGACGTGGCCCCGAAATCGGCTTTTGGGTACATCGCCGAGCTTGAGGATCGCCTGCCCGAAGGCGCGCGCATCGTCACCGTCAGCGGGCGCTACTTTGCCATGGATCGCGACAACCGGTGGGAGCGCGTGTCAGAGGCGTATAACGCCATGATCAAAGGACAGGGACGCGCGGCCAGTTCCGCGCATGGGGCGGTCGATCACGCCTATAACCAATCCGAGACGGATGAATTCATCACCCCGACGGTGCTGGATGGCTATAAGGGTGTCAAAGACGGCGACGGGTTCTTTTGCCTGAACTTCCGCGCCGACCGCGCACGGGAAATCCTGCGCGCCATTGGCGAGCCGGGCTTTGCCGATTTCGACACCGGCCCGCGCCCGGTGCTGTCGGCCTTGCTGGGGATGGTCGAGTATTCCGACGGCCACAACGGTTACATGACAACGGTGTTCCCGAAACGCGCCATCGTGAACACGCTGGGCGAATGGGTGGCCAAGCAGGGCCTGCGCCAGTTCAGGCTGGCGGAAACCGAGAAATATCCGCACGTGACCTTCTTCCTGAATGGCGGCAAAGAGGTACCCGAGGCAGGCGAGGACCGCTTCATGCCCAAATCGCCCAAAGTGGCGACCTATGATTTGCAGCCCGAGATGTCCTCGGCCGAGGTGACCGCCAAATTCGTCGAGGCGATAAAGGCGGGCTATGACCTGATCGTCACCAACTACGCCAACCCGGACATGGTTGGGCATACAGGCGATTTGCAGGCTGCGATCAAGGCTTGCGAGGCGGTGGATCAGGGTCTGGCACAGGTTGTCGAGGCGTTGAACACCGCCGGTGGCGCGATGATCGTCACCGCCGATCACGGCAATTGCGAAATGATGGTCGATCCGGAAACCGGCGGGCCGCATACGGCGCATACGCTGAACCCGGTGCCGGTTGCTCTGGTCGGTGGCCCCGCAGATGCCGCGTTGCGAAGCGGGCGATTGTCGGACCTTGCGCCAACGCTTCTGGACCTGATGGACCTGCCCAAACCCCCTGAAATGACCGGGGAAAGCCTGCTGTCATGAGGGGTCTGGCCGTCGCAGTCGCGCTGTGTCTTGCCGGTTCGGCGACGGCCCAAAGCAATCCGTCTGAGGCGGCGCTGGCAGCGGCGGAGATGCTGGAACAGGCCTCGGTTTCACTGACCGAAGCCGACAGCGCGCGGGACCGCGTGCGGGCCCTGACCCAGACGATCCAGGCCTACGAGGCCGGACTGTCCGCCATGCGCGACGGTTTGCGCATGGCCGCCACGCGTGAGGCGCAGCTGTCTGCCGAATTGCGCGCCCGCGAAAAGGATGTGGCGCAGCTGCTGGGTGTGTTGCAGACGATCGAGACCACCGCACCGCCGGTTCTGATGCTGCATCCCTCTGGCCCTTTGGGCGCGGCCCGCACCGGCATGATGCTGTCCGAGGTCACACCGGGCCTAAACGCCAAGGCCGAAGCTTTGGCGCGTGATCTGCAAGAGGTTCAGACCCTGCGCCTATTGCAACAGGACGCCGCCGAAACCCTGACCGAAGGCCTGACCGGTGTGCAATCGGCCCGCACCCGTCTGAGCGAGGCGATTGCCGACCGCACCGACCTGCCGCAGCGCTTTGTCGAGGATCCGATCAAGACGGCGATCCTGATCTCGTCGACCGAAACGCTGGACGGGTTTGCCAGCGGATTGTCCGAAATCTCGGAAGGGGAGATTGCGGCCACCAATGCCAGCGTCTCGGGTCGCAAGGGTGATATATTGCTGCCGGTTCAGGGCATTCTTCTGCACAGGGCAGGCGAAACAGACGCGGCGGGCGTGACGCGCCCCGGTCTGGTCCTGGGCACACGGCCCCGCGCGCTGGTGACTGCGCCCACTGCGGCAACCATTCGCTATCGCGGCCCGCTGCTGGACCTTGGAAACCTGATTATTCTGGAACCGCAACCGGGGCTTTTGTTTGTTTTTTCCGGCTTGCAAGAGGTCTATGGCGACATCGGACAAGTGATCCCCGAAGGCACACCGGTTGGGCTGATGCCCGGTGAAACCCCGGAAATCGGCGCTATTTTGTCAACAACTGGTGATGGCACTGGAACTGACCGGTCAGAAACGCTCTATATAGAGGTAAGAGAAGACAACAGCCCCGTGGACCCGGAATCGTGGTTTCGGACCAGCAAGGATGGATAAACGAGTATGAAGAAATTTGTGATGGCCGGACTGGCCGGAACCGTGGCAGGCATCATTGCAACCACTCAGATTGCAGGCCCGTTGCTGGCGCAAGAGGCCGAAAAGAAGGCCGATGTGTATCAGCAACTGGACCTGTTCGGTGACATCTTCGAACGCATTCGCGCGCAATATGTCGAAGAGGTCGAGCCCGAGGAACTGATCGAAGCGGCAATTGACGGCATGCTGACCTCGCTGGATCCGCACTCCAGCTACCTGTCCCCCGATGATGCCGAACAGATGCGCGTGCAGACGCGGGGTGAGTTCGGTGGCCTTGGCATCGAAGTCACGCAGGAAGAAGGCTTTGTCAAAGTCGTCTCGCCCATCGATGACACGCCCGCCGATGAGGCCGGGATCGAGGCCGGGGATTTCATCACTCATGTGGATGGCGAAAGCATTCTGGGCCTGACATTGGACAAGGCCGTTGAGCTGATGCGCGGGCCGGTGGGCTCCGAGATCATCATCACCGTTGTCCGCGAAGGCGAGCCCGAGCCCTTCGACGTCACCATCATCCGCGACACGATCAAACTGACCGCCGTGCGCGCCCGCACCGAGGGCACCAGCGTGGTGCTGCGGGTGACTACGTTTAACGATCAGACCTTCCCCAACCTGCAGGCCGGGCTGGAAGAACAGATCGCCGAAGCCGGTGGCATCGAAAAGGTCAATGGCGTCGTGCTGGACTTGCGCAACAATCCCGGCGGTCTGCTGACGCAGGCGATCCGGGTGTCGGACGCGTTCCTGAACGAAGGTGAGATCGTCTCGACCCGTGGCCGCAACCCGGAAGAGGGCGAGCGGTTCAACGCGACCCCCGGTGATTTGGCCGAAGGCAAGCCCATCGTCGTTCTGATCAATGGCGGCTCGGCCTCGGCCTCGGAAATCGTGGCCGGTGCCCTGCAGGATCACCGCCGCGCCATCGTGGTCGGCACCAAGAGCTTTGGCAAAGGCTCGGTCCAGACGGTTATGCCGCTGCGAGGCGACGGGGCGATGCGCCTGACCACCTCGCGCTATTACACGCCGTCGGGACGCTCGATCCAGGCGCTTGGCGTCAGCCCCGACATCATCGTCGAACAACCGCGCCCGCAGCCCGAAGCCGAGGAGGAAGAGGAAAACCGCTTCACCCGGTCCGAGGCCGAACTGCGCGGCAGCCTGGACAATGACAGCCTGAGCGAGGACGAAATCCGCCAGATCGAAGAAGACCGCGCCAAGGCCGAAGCCACTGCTGAACTGCGGGAAGAGGATTACCAGCTGGCCTATGCCATCGACATCCTCAAGGGCCTGTCGGCCTTCAATCCAAACGGGCCTTCGCAGTAGGGCGTTTGGACATTAGGGGCGCGGGGCGGCGTAGGGCCGAACCTCTGACCAAAAGTGTTGATCGTGTGCGAATAAGTGCGCGATCGACAACGTGTGAATGGTAGTTGTGGGTGCCAAAGCAAACGGTGTTCGTTTGGTGAATTTGCTCAAATGCCACAGGAATTTCCTATCAAAAACAAATATATGAATTGTTCTCTTCAAGCCTTATGATGGTGAAGTGGTTTCGCCTTTTGCCGCGAGAGGAGACAGTTGGTGATAATCAATAGCCCGATCGATTTGGGTCGCAAATTGCAGCGCGCGGCTTTGACGAGTTTAACATTCGTAAGTTTAGCTTACTTTTTGTTGTCAGCCAGCGCACAAGCCCAAAGCTCACAGGTTTGCGCTGAATTGGGATCGCCTCGAGTAGAGTATTCATCTGGATCTGAAACTACTCTTACAAACCAAACTATCTCTACAACCGAGCGTACGTGTCTTCCAATCCCGAATGGACCGATAACGGGACTTACTATTGAAAACTCATCAATAACGTCCTCTGGGGAGATCGAGATATATGTCCCGGGTCGGAACGTAGTTCCCAGTAACGCTTCAGTATTGACCCTGCTTAATGTAGATGTCGCAGCAGGTAGTGGAGACTTTGTTTCCCGAGAAGCGCTGGCTACAAACCTGAACGGCAAGCTTAGAGTAAATCTGATCAACACTTCGATTGGATCGGGCCGATCCATGACGTTTGCGCCATTCAATGGCCAAAACATCGACCCCACCGAAGTGTACTTTCAATCCGACCGTCCGTTAACCTACGACAACCTGACGGTTGTGGGAGCAACCGAAGTCGTTTTCGGTGCATATTTTATTCAAACTCGGATTGTTGAGGCTTCTGATTTTACACTGACCAATAGTTCGATTTCTTCAACCAGCGATATGGAGATTGCCGCCGGAACAACGTTGCGCCTGGATGCGTCAAGCAGTCTTTCTTCCTTTAACTTCGACAATTTTGGCACTTTGGCGGGCAATGGCACGGTAAATGCCGTCAATTTCACGGTAAAAAACGGCGGCGTACTTTCGCCGGGCTTTTCTATCGGAACGCTCCACAACACTGGAGGGATCGCCTTTGATGCCGGATCAACCATCTTGACTGAAGTTGATCCCTTAGCCGGACAAAAAGCCGACTTGGTTACATCCACCGGTCCAGTGACCGGAATCAATCGTGCGAGGATACAGGTCGAAGCAGCTCGACCCGGTTTGTCAGCACAAGACTATGCGTCTGGCAACGATTACACAGTCTTTCAAGCTTCCAGTTTCGACGGTGACACCCCCATACTTGTTGCCGGGGGTTCCTTGCCAGCTCTCTCCAGCTTGAGTATCGCAAATGTGCCAACGGCAGACGGTAGAATTGATATAGCGTTTACGACGCTGCCCGTTTCAAGCCTGCCGCAGAACCCCCTAGTTGCAGGCTCTCCCAATGCCAGTAACCTTTCCGGAGCAGTTGCGAACACGGCAAGCACTTCGCCGGGAACCATGCTTAGCAGTGGCGCGACTTTGGGCAACGCTGTCAGCACGCTAACCAATGCTGGGTTGGCCGGGTTCAATCGGGTACATGCCGAGCCCTATTCCTCAAATTTGACAATCGGGTTGGAGCAACTGGACCTGATAACCAACGCTGTGCTTAGCCACGCAGATTGTCGCAGGTATCAATCGGTTGGCTTCAGGACCCAGGACCAACCCATTGCGTCCGGTGACATCGATGCCATCCAGAACAGGACTGGTGCAATAGACTGTGCTGATCGTCGCTGGTGGATCGATACAGCTTATGTGAGTGGCAATGTCGATGGCAGTAACGGCCTCGGAACATTCGATTATTCGCTCAGCACCATTGTGGCCGGTGCGGATGTCGTAAGTTCCGATAGAGGGGTCGTTGGCGTTTACGCAGGCGTTGGGACGTCCTCCATGGATGAGCACGATCAAGTCGATCAAGACTTTTCGACCGACAGCTATCACGCTGGTGTTTACGGTCGTACGACAACCGGAACCTGGGAATTTTCCGGGTTGATCGGATACATGTTCGGTGAAACCGACGCCAGGCGGATTAACCCTTCTCTTGATGGCTTTACTGGAGGTGAGGCAAAATCGGATCTTGACCAAGAGGGAATTCACGCCGGTGTTCAGGCAAGGAAGCTGGTCAACCTGAAAAGCGGTGCAAGAATGTCCACAGTTTTTGGATTGAATTATGGTCGCATCCGGCAAGGCTCTGGGACAGAGACCGGGGGCGGTGACTTTAACTATTCAGTTGAAAATGCGGATGCGGAGTCCCTGATCGCTTCCATTGGAATTGACTATCAACAGGACTTCTTAACCGAGAATGGTTTGCTCACACCAATAGCCTTTGCCCGCTACGAGTACGACTTCTATGCCAACAAGAACAGGGAACACGAAATCACCGTTACGAGCCCGATATTTGGGACATTCACTCAAGTCGGACAAAACCGAGGAGCCAATGGGTTCGTTCTTGGGCTGGGGCTAGGGTATCAGATGTCTGAGCAAACTAGGTTCACGGCAGGGTACAGTTATTCGGCTCGTTCCAATGGCGAAGAACATGGCCTGGGAGCAAATTTAAGCGTACTGTTCTGATCAGTAAAAAAAGCCATCGATTAAACTGCGGCTTTGTTGCGCACTGCCGCCGTTCCCGGGTGCGGTACATTCCCAGAAATATGCGAGGGTTAAATTTTAGAGTAGTTTAGTACACTGTGCTTTGTATCTGGCCTCGCAATACTTCTGGTAAGTTGCTTGCAGCAGGGCGCGGACCTTCTTCATCCCTCGATCTTGTGCAGTTTGCTTTCGTCCAGCCTCAGCGCAAGAAGAATACCGACCGAGACCGAGATGGTGGAAAAGACAAAGGCCATGCTCATGCCGCTGTTGAAGGCCGCTGAAAGGGCGGATTTGACCGTTTCGACCTGATCCGCATCAAATTTGGCCAAAACCGCGCGGGCCGAGTTTGTATCGAGTGTGCCGCCGTTGATGGCGCGCAGATCGGTGTCGGACAGGGTGATCTTGGCGGCGGCCAGTTTGTCGCGCAGGCTGGACAGGGACACCACATACATGATCGCGGTGGCGCAGGCGACGGAGATCGCTCCGTAAACAAGGTGGGTCATGAAACTCAGCCCACCGACCAGACCGGCGCGTTCGGGCTTGACCGCACAAACTGCCGCGGTGCCCGACGGACCAACCGTCAGCGTTGCCCCCAGCCCGATCATCGCCATGCCGGGCAGGATCTGGAAATACCCCAACCCGCCGGGCAGAAGCACGATGCTGGCCGAGCCGATGGTGGCCAGCATGTATCCCCAGAACAACAGCCGCTTGGGCCCGAAATCATTGTAAAGCGTCCCCGACACGATCGAGCCCACGGCCAGCAGAACGGTCAGCGGAGCAAGCCCCAAAGCCGAGGCAAAGGTCGACCAGCCAAGCACCTTTTGCATGTATTGCGGGAAATACAGCAGGGCGACAAAGGCAGCGGAGACGTTGAACATGTTCAGCCCCAGTGTGATCCGGAACTGTTTGTTCTGCATCATCTGCGGCAGTAGCAGTGGTTCCTTCACGCGTTTCTCGACCTTTGGGAACAGGAAAAACAGAACCGCGCTGACAAAGAACAAAAGCAGCAGCGGAACCGAGGTCCAACCCCAATCCGCGCCGACATCAAGCCCGTAAAGCAGAAGCAGTACGGCCAGGGACAACAGGCCCATACCGGCGAAATCGATATGCTCGCCCTGCTTGTGCTGGGTCTCGCGCTCCATCAGGACCAGCGCGGTGGCCATCGAGATGCAGGAAAAAATCACATTCGCCAGGAAGAAATAGCGCCACTCGCCCAGGTTTACGGCAAGCCCGCTGATCATCGGACCAAAGACGTTGCCCGAGGTGACGCCGGCCAGGATCAGACCCATCACCAGCGCGCGGTGTTCCTGACGCGAGACTTTGGTGGCCCCGAAAGCCAGCGTGCAGGGCCAGACGCAGCCCGCGCCGATCCCTTGCAGCGCCCGCGCGCCGATCAGGAAATCGAGGCTGGGGGCCACAAAACACATCACCGACGAAAACAGAAAGATCGTCAGGCCGATGATCATGATTTTGCGGTGGCCGTACATATCGCCAAGGCGGCCCCCGGCTACCATGGTCATGGCAAAGAACAGCGCATAGATATTCAGGACCCATTGGGTGCTGGTGATATCGGTGTCAAAGCTGTTCTCGATTGCCGGGACCAGCATCAGGGCGCCGGTAAAATCGATCCCGATGCCGAAGGCGGTCACCATCAAAGCGATGACTTTTATGATGCTGCTCCGCTCCATATCCGCACCTTTTTCGATCCTGGTGGGTCAATGATGCATGAAAAGGGCTGAAAAGATAGGGAAACCGGCCCGAGGCGGTCAGGCGTCGTCCCGGCAAATCCGGCGGAAGGCGCGTTTGAGCATCTCCAGTTCGGCGCGCAACAGCTCGACCTCGGCGCGCAGATCATCGGCGGCGGGCTCGCCCGCGATTATGGTGAAACCGCCCAGCTTTTGCGTGTTAGCCGTGTCGATGATGACAAAGCTATGAACGCCTTCGGACAGGGCGGCAACGGGAACGGGCACTGTGATGGTCCAACCGCCATCGGCGGGTGAGACCTCGACCCCAGACAAGGTTTCGCCCAGATAGCGGGCCTCGATCTGAGGCTGCGTGTCTGCCTCAAGATGGCCTTGCCAGATGCCGTTTTCAAAGCTGGATGGGGTCAAGCTGGGCTGCGTCATGTCCTGGCGTCTCACAAATCGGCGCGGTGGCGGCGGCAGAAGGTCAGATCGCGCAGAACGATGCGGTTCATGCGCGGGTTTTTAAAGATCAGGTCCAGCCAGATCTTTTCGATCCGCCGCTCGTTCAGGGGCAGATGCGCCAGATCGAAATCCACCGCCACGGGGGATACGGATAAATCCATCTGCCGCAGCACCTGTTCGGTGTTTGGCCCGTGCTGGATGTTGAGGCGTGCAAACACGCCCGAGTTCTGTTCGCTGTCAATCAACGTATCGACACGCATCAGATGTTGTTTGGTCAGATCCCGTGCGGCCTCGGGCGGCAGTTCGACGGACAGTGACAGGAATGAGCCCTCGAAGCTGAACGCCTCAACCGCCAGGCTGAACGGGGCCAGATCATCGTCGCCCCGGTTGCGGACCTGCCGCACCGCGATCTCGGATTGTGGACAGTCGTGGAACAGGGTGACCTGACCGTCAATCCCGGCCTTGCGCGGGGCCGAGGCCACACCCGGTCGGGCCAGAGGTCCGCGCCACAGGTCCGGGCGCCAGGACCAGTCGGTGCCGACGGGTTTGGGAAACTGAACCGAGCCAATCTGGGGACGGATAAGACGCCCATCGGCAATATGGATCAGCTTGTTCAGATGGGCCCGCAGCCCGCGGGCCTGATCGCGCTGAAGCCGCAGTTTGGACTGCGGCACATCCTGCGCCTGCTGCGCGGCGGTGCGCCAACGCTGCATGGCCCGTCGATGAATATAGCGATCCAGAATCCTGCCCATGGTCCCATCGTCCGAAGTTGTACCTCTTTAGTCAAAGACGCGGTGCGGGACAAACCCGGAATGGCACAGTAGGGGGCGAATATTCACCAATCCTGAAGACGCACCCCCGCAGGCCCCGATTTCGTGCCAAGAAACACCCCAAGCGTTCTTGTATTACGCGGGGCCAGTGCTTACCGTCTGCCACCTGACTTAAAGTGGGTCTTTCTTAGGAACCTCGGCGCAACAATTTCATTACAGACAAGGCCAGTGCATGGAACCCACTCTGTTTTCGTTTATTTGGAAATACTCGAAGAAACAGCAACTTGTGCTGCTGGTTCTGACCGTTTTGTCATTTCCGTTCCTGTATGCCTCGCTGGAATTGCCCAAGCAGATCATCAACGACGCCATTGGGGCGCCGGGGGATACGGTGACCCTGTTGGGGATCACCTTCACACAGGTCCATTACCTGCTGATCCTGTGTTGCGCCTTTCTGGCCACCGTGATCGCAAGCGGGTTGATGAAAATGCGCATCAACACGATGAAGGGCGTTCTGGCCGAGCGGATGCTGCGCCGGTTGCGGTTCACGCTGATCAACCGATCCATGCGTTTTCCAAAATCCTACTTTGCGACGACAAGCCAGGGCGAGCTGGTCTCGATGATCACCTCCGAGGCCGAGCCGATGGGCGGGTTGATGGGCGACGCCATTGCACAGCCGGTGTTCCAGTTCGGCCAGATGATGACCATCGTCACCTTCCTGTTCATGCAAAGCGTCTGGTTCGGGTTGGCCAGTATCGCCCTGATCCCTCTCCAGGCCTGGCTGATCCCCAAGCTGCAGCGCCAGATCAACCTGCTGAACAAGGACCGCATTCAGGAGGTCCGGCACCTGAGTTCCGAGATCGGCGAAAGCGCCGCCGGGATCAGCGATCTGCGCACCAATGGCGGCTGGCGCTATCGGCTGGCGCAGTTCAGCCACCGGCTGGGGAACCTGTTCGAGATCCGGTTCAAGATCTACAACAAAAAGTTCTTCATGAAGTTCCTCAACAATCTGATCACTCAGATGACGCCGTTTCTGTTCTATTCCGTCGGCGGCTATCTGGCGATCAAGGGCGAGATCACGGTAGGCGCTCTGGTCGCGGCCCTTGGGGCGTACAAGGATCTGAGTGGCCCGTGGAAGGATCTTCTGACCTATTACAATCAGGTGCAGGACATGTCGCTGCGCTGGGAAATCGTGACCGAGCGGTTTGCCCCGGACAACATGATCCCCGAGCATCTGTTTGACGGCGAACCCGAGACGATCCCGCATCTGAACGGCGATATCGAGTTGCGGAATGTAACGGTGCGGGATGGTGACGGCAAAACCATTCTAGAGGACCTTGATCTTGTCATCCCCAACGGCGCGCGCGTGGCAATCCAGTCCACCCACGCGTCCGAGCGCAGCGCCTTGGGTCAGCTGCTGACGCGCGAGATTCTGCCGGTTCAGGGTGACGTGATCATGGCCGGGCACGATTTGCGCGAATTGCATCAGTCGGTTATCGCGGCCCGCATCGGATATGCCTATTCGCGCCCATATCTGTTTGACGGAACGCTGGGCGACAACCTGATGATGCCCCTGCGAACGCATCCCCAGCCTCAAAGCGACGATAAGAAGGCCCCGACGCGGCGACAGATCGAATCCGCGCGCTCGGGCAACCCGACGGATTCGCTCAGCGATGAATGGATCGATCCGGGTCTCGCGGGGTTGGAGAATATCGACGATATCCGCAATTGGTGGTTCGAGCTGGTCGAGGCGATGGGCATTGACGAATTCATGTTCCGCCGGACGCTGGGGTCGCGCTTTGATCCCAAGCTGCATCCCGTTCTGGCGCAGGAAATCGTCAATTTGCGGGACACCATTGCCGAACGTCTGCGCGAAAAGGGGTTGGACAAATATGTCTATCGGTTCGATCCCAACCGCTTTAACCCGGCTGTCCCGCTGGGCGGCAACCTGCTGTATGCCGCCCCCACACGTCATATCTCGCCCGAAAGTCTGGCCAGTGACGGGCATTTCCTGTCCATGCTCAGGGCGCATGATCTGGCCGATGACGCGATGAGCATCTCGAAGGCGGTTCTGGATACGCTGAGCCGCACCTTTGGCCGGGACGGCACCGATCACCCGCTGTTTCTGCGACTTGGGATGAGTAAAGAGATGTACCACCGCTGGCTGGACATCGAAGATCGCCGCAAGGGCAAAGGCGACGGAGAGCTGAGCGATGAAGAAAGCGCATTGCTGCTGACCGTGCCTTTCCTTCTGACCGCAGAACAGATCGGCGCGGATTTCCCCGATGAATACAAGGACAAGATCCTTGCGATCCGGCAGGGGCAGGGCGAACAATTGCGCAGTTCGATGAACGGTATGTTCCTGCCGCTGTCGCCGGACATCTATATCTCTATGCTGCCGGTTCTCGAAAACGCGCTGTATGGGCGAATCTCTCTGACCGCCGGCGTCCATGCGGGCGAGATCGAGGACGTTGTGGCCGAGGCTATGAACCAGGCCGGACTGCGGCGCCGCGCGGCGGCCATTATCTACGATCTGCCATCGGGTCTGGGCGGGAACAACCTGCCAACGGTTTTTCAGGAACGCGCCGCGTTTTCGCGCGCCGGTATCAAGCGGCCCGATGTTCTGATCCTCGACAAAGCACTGGCCAGCCACGATTCGGAAAGCCGCCTGCGCACCCGCCTGAAACTGCGCGAGCTGCTGCCGGACTCGATCATGATTTTCATGGAGGATCACTTTGCCCATCCCGAAGCCTATGATCTGTTCATCGAGATCAAGGATGGCCGGATTGACGGTGTGTCCCGCACGCAGACCCTGCACGAAGAAAGCGTCTCGGCCGATCTGAGCCGTAAGCTTGAAATCATATCGTCGACCGAGCTGTTCTCGGGCATCGACGCGCGAAACCAGCGCCTGCTGGCATTTTCGGCGCAATGGTATGATGTCGCCGCTGGTCAGATGATCTTTTCGCGCGGGCAGGTTCCGGATGCGGCGTATCTGTGCATCAAAGGCAAGGCCAATCTGGATTGGTCCGACGAGGATGGAAACCGCCGCACGATCTCGATCATCGAACCTGGTCGTCTGATCGGTGACCTGTCGATCATCACCGGAGATCTACGGCAGCTTGATCTGACCGCCACCGAGGATTGCACCTTCCTGCGCATCGGCGCGGAAGAACTGCGTGCCGTGATCGAAAGCGACGCCGGGGTTGCCGTGCAACTGTTGCAGACTGTGGCAGGTTATCTTTCCACGCTGTCCACACGTATCAACAACGCCAAGGACCCATCGGAAATCTTCCCGGAAGTTGCGACGACGCTTCAGGATGAAAGTGCGGGCCCTGATGCCTGAGCCAACGGCCTATTCCGCGCATGAGCAACTGGTCAGCGATGCCCGTGCCCGGCCCGAGCTGTGGCGGCTGCTGGCCGGGCTGGTCATCGTCATGGCGCTGTATCTGGCACTGAACTCGGTGTTGTTTGCCTTGATCGGGGGCCTGATCCCATCGTCCGAGGTCGAGGGGTTCTTGTTGGGAACCTCGACATCCGGCGCGCTTCTTTTGCTGGCCAGCTTTGGCTTTCTGACCCTGGGCGTGGCCGTTGCAGCCTGGGTGATGCAGCACCGCCCGCTCAGCGCGATTCTGGGGCCGCGACGTTTGGCCATTCAGCAGTTCTTGCGCGTGTTTGTGGCCCTTGTGCTGCTTGGAATTGCGATGGCTGTTCTGCCGCCTTATGGCATGGGCGATCCGCTGACCCCGAATCTGCCGTTCTCTATCTGGTTGATCGTACTGCCTTTCGCCGCCTGCGCAGTGCTGATCCAGACCAGCGCCGAAGAGATCCTGTTTCGCGGCTACCTTCAACAGTCGCTGGCCGCGCGGTTCAGATCGCCGCTGATCTGGATGGGGGTGCCATCGGCCCTGTTCGCCGCCGGTCACTACGCCCCGGGTCTTGCCGGTGACAACGCCCTGATCGTCGCGGTCTGGTCCTGTGTCTTCGGCTTGCTGGCCGCTGACCTGACGGCCCGGTCCGGCACCCTGGGCCCGGCTATCGCCTTGCACTTCTTCAACAATGCGGTTGCGCTGCTGTTTGTCTCGCTGCCCGACACGCTCAGCGGGCTGGCCCTGTACCTGCTGCCTTATGACATGTCCGAAACCGGCATGTTGCGACAATGGCTGCTGGTGGATTTCGTCGCAATGTTTGTCGGTTGGCTCACAGCACGGCTTGCCATCAGGCGCTGATTGCATTTCTTTCCGTAGCGTCTTATTTGACGTCAACGCCGCACAAGCAAGGTTCCGACATGAACTGGATCACAAACTACGTCCGCCCCCGGATCAACTCGATCTTTTCGCGCCGCGAGGTGCCCGAAAACCTGTGGCACAAGTGCGACGAATGCGGAACGATGCTGTTCCATCGCGAGCTGGCGGAAAACCAGAATGTCTGTACCCAGTGCGGTCACCACATGGCGATCACCCCGCGCGAGCGGTTCACCCATCTGTTCGACGGCGGTATCTTCACCGAGGTCGAGGTGCCCGCACCCAAAGACGATCCGCTGCACTTCCGCGATCAGAAAAAATACCCCGATCGCATGAAAGCCGCGCAGAAAAAGACGGGCGAGAAAGAGGCGATGCTGGTGGCTTCGGGCGAAATCGGACGTACGCCGATCATTGCCGCCGCACAGGATTTCTCGTTCATGGGCGGGTCGATGGGCATGTATGTCGGCAACGCCATCATCGCCGCCGCGCAAGAGGCGGTGAAACTGAAGCGCCCGCTGATCCTGTTCTCAGCCGCTGGCGGCGCGCGGATGCAGGAGGGGATCCTGAGCCTGATGCAGATGCCGCGCACCACCGTCGCGGTCGAAATGCTGAAAGAGGCGAACCTGCCCTATATCGTCGTGCTGACACACCCGACGACGGGCGGCGTAACCGCGTCTTACGCGATGCTGGGCGATGTGCACATTTCGGAGCCCAACGCCCTGATCTGCTTTGCCGGCCCGCGCGTGATCGAACAGACGATCCGGGAAAAACTGCCCGAAGGCTTCCAGCGCGCCGAATACCTGCTGGACCACGGCATGCTGGATCGGGTGACCAAACGCACCGAGATGCGCGAGGAACTGATCACCATCACCCGGATGCTGATGAAACAGCCCCCCGCGATCAAGGGCGATCTGCCCGCGCCGGACCCCGAAGCGCCTGCGGCGGATGCCCCGGCTGAGGATACGGACAAGAAATGACCGCGCAGACATCGGACGCCATTCTCGACCGGATGATGGCGCTGCACCCCAAGATCATTGATCTGACCTTGGATCGCGTCTGGCGTCTGCTGGATGCGCTGGACAACCCGCAAACCAAACTGCCGCCGGTGATCCACGTGGCCGGAACCAACGGCAAAGGCTCGACCCAGGCGATGATCCGCGCGGGGCTCGAAGGGGCAGGGCTGTCGGCGCATGCCTACACATCACCGCATCTGGCACGGTTCCACGAACGCATCCGTCTGGCCGGAGAACTGATCTCGGAACCCGATCTGACCGCCGTGCTTGACGAGTGTTACGCGGCCAATGGCGGCGCAAACATCACCTATTTCGAGATCACAACCTGCGCCGCCCTGCTGGCCTTTGCCCGCGCGCAGGCGGACTACACTCTGCTTGAGGTCGGCTTGGGCGGTCGGCTGGACGCCACCAACGTGATCGAACAGCCCGCGGTCACGGTGATCACTCCGGTCTCCATCGACCACGAACAGTTTCTGGGTAACACACTGGCGAAGATCGCGGCGGAGAAAGCCGGGATCATCAAGCGCGGTGTGCCCTGCATCGTCGGCCCGCAAGACGATGAGGCGATGGAGGTCATCGAACAGACCGCCGCCCGCCTCGGCGCGCCGCTGATTGCCCATGGCCAGCACTGGCACGTGGCCGAGGAAAACGGACGACTGGTCTATCAGGACGAAACCGGCCTGCGCGACCTGCCGCTGCCCAATCTGCTGGGCGCGCATCAGATCCAGAATGCAGGCGCCGCGCTGGCGGTCCTGCGGCACCTGAACCTGGGCGACGACGCCTATGAGGCTGCCGTGACCAAGGCCGAATGGCCCGCCCGGATGCAGCGCCTGAAAACCGGACCGTTGGTCGAAGCTGCCCCACAGGCCGAGCTTTGGCTGGATGGCGGGCACAACGCCGCCGCAGGCATTGCATTGGCGGATGTGCTGGCCAAACTGCCCAAACGCCCGACCCACATGATCTGCGGCATGCTGAACACCAAAGACGTGACCGGCTATCTCGCCCCGCTGGCGGCGCAGGCCGAAACCCTGACCGCCGTGTCGATCCCCGGTGAAACCGCCACGCTCAGCGCCGAAGACACCGCTGCGGCTGCGACGAAAGTCAGTCTGCCCGCCACCACAGCCAGCAGCGTTGCAGATGCGCTCAACTCCATCGTGGCCCAAGACCCGCAAGCCCGCATCCTGATCTGCGGCTCGCTCTACCTTGCGGGCAATATCCTGCGCGAAAACGGCTGAGGCGATCCGCCCGCAGGGCTTCATCTGGCTAAAAATACCTCGGGGGAGCCGCCAAAGGCGGCGGGGGCAGAGCCCCCTAGGCCCCCCAATCCTCAGCCTGCATCTCTCTCAGGCGCGAGGCGGTGCGTTCAAACTCAAACGTCCCTTCACCCTCGACATACAGCATCTCGGGCTCGGCAGCAGCGGAACAGATCAGCCGCACCTTCGCCTCATACAAGGCGTCAATCAGCGTGACAAAGCGCTTGGCTTCATTGAAGTTGTTGCGCGACAGGCGGGGGATGTCTTCCAGCACCAGAACCTTCACCTCGGCGGCAATGGCCAGATAGTCCGCGGGGCCCAGCATCCGTCCGCAAAGATCATAAAACGAAGCCCGAGCGATCCCGTTGCGGAACTGCGGAAGCTCGACCGCCCGCCCCTTGACCTGCAACACCAGCGGATCGGCCGGACCACCGGCCAGATCGCTCCAGACCGCGCGGATGCTCTGCCGGGCTTCGGGGCCAATCGGCGTGAAATAGACCGGCGCACCTTCCAGCCGGTTCTGGCGGTAATCGGTGGGTGAGACCAGTTCCCACACCTGAAGCTGTTCCTTGATATGAGCGATAAACGGCAGGAACAGCTGCCGGTTCAGCCCGTCCTTATACAGATCATCCGGATGACGGTTCGAGGTCGTCACGACCACAACGCCGCCCTCATGCAGCAGATCGAACAACCGCCCGACGATCATGGCGTCGGTGATATCGGTGATCTGCATTTCATCAAAGGCCAGCAAACGCACGGATTTCACGACCGCTTGCGCGACAGGGGCAAGCGCATCCTCAACCCCGTCCTGCCGCGCCTTGTGCATCCCGGCATGAATTTCCTGCATGAAGGCATGGAAATGAACGCGCCGCGCGGGGATGTCCTGCAAACTGTCGACGAACATATCCATCAGCATGGACTTGCCACGCCCGACGCCGCCCCACAGGTACAATCCCTGCGGTGCAGGTGGCGCCTTGCGAAACAACCCGCGTTTCACTGGTGCGGCCAGCGCGGCACGGATCCGTTCGAAATGTGGCAGAACAGCCTCTTGCGCGTCGTCGCGGGTCAAAATGCCTTCGGCAATGCGGGTGTCGTAAAGCGAGATCAAATCCGTCATAAACCCGAGCCTTACCTTTGACCCCCAGGCTTGAAAAGCGTCATTTCGGACAATGCATCAATTTTGCGGGATCGTTGTGGTGCCCGGGTGAATGGCCCGTCCAATTGCCAGACGGTCACGGCGCAGGCGCAGGAATTCTGTTTCAGGCCAACATAACCCGACAGAGAAGAAATACCGATCCTACAGGTTTCGAACCCCGTCCGAAGTCAGGGAACTGACCAGATCGGCATAGTCTTCGCGGGCTTTTGGCCCCGCGCCGGAATTCCACATGTAATACCAGTTCAGCATCCCAAAGACAGACATGGTGGCCCCGCGCAGCTTGTCCTTGTCATCGCCAAAGGATTGAGGCGACAGGTCCCTCAGAATGTCGCGCATGAAATTCACCAAATCCTTCTGATAGCCGCGTAGCCGCTTCTGTTGATCATCGGTCAGGGCACTCATGCCGCTGATCTGGACCCGGTGTTCGTCATCCGCACCCTGATAGGCAAACAGGATCTCGCGCACGGCCTTGCGCAGCTTCTCCTCAGGGTCCAAGCCGTTCAGATCGAGTTTGCAAATCCGGTCGCGCAGTTCCCGCAGATAGGTTTCAAGGATGTCATACAGGATAGCATCCTTGCTGTCGTAGTAGTGATAGATGTTGGCCTTTGAGATCCCGCATTCCTTGGCCAGCAAGGTCATCGATGCGCGGTCAAACCCCTGATCGGCAAACACTTTGGCCGCCATTTTCAGGATCTGCTTGCGTTTCTGGTCGTGGTCTTTGGCAATTGTCCGGGCCACGGCTTATTCCTTGTCGCGATTGTCGATGACGCGCTTCGCCTTGCCCTGAGAGCGTTCGACGTCGCCGGGGTCACCTACAACAATTTCCGTGGAAACGCCAACGACGTCCTTGATCCGCTTGGTCAGCATTCGCGCCGCGGCAGTCTTGGACAGCTCATCGGTGGAATCCAGCGCCGCCTCGACAAAGACACGCATGGCGTCCATGCGACCGGATTTATAGAGTTCGATCTGGTAGTAGGGCGCAAGGCCGCCGGTCGCCATCACCTGTTCCTCGATCTGGCTGGGGAAGACATTGACGCCGCGCAGGATCATCATGTCGTCGCTGCGCCCAGTGATCTTGGCCATCCGGCGCATGGACCGCGCCGTGCCCGGCAAAAGGCAGGTCAGGTCACGTGTGCGATAGCGGATCATCGGCAGACCTTCCTTGGTCAGGGTCGTGAACACCAGTTCTCCGGTTTCGCCGTCGGGCAGGACCTCGCCGGTTTCGGGGTTGATGATTTCGGGCAGGAAATGGTCCTCCCAGATCACCGGGCCATCCTTGGTTTCAACGCATTCATTGGCGACACCGGGACCCATGATTTCGGACAGGCCGTAGATATCGACCGCGTGCATGTCAAAGGCGGCCTCAACCTCGGCCCGCATGGCGTCCGTCCAGGGTTCTGCGCCGAATACACCCACCTTCAGCGAGCTTTCGCGCGGGTCCAGCCCCGCTTTGTGGAACTGTTCGAGGATATTGAGCATATAGGACGGCGTCACCATGATCCCGTCGGGCCGGAAATCATGGATCAGGCTGACCTGCTTTTCGGTTTGCCCGCCTGACATGGGTACCACGGTCGCGCCCAGCCGTTCGATCCCGTAGTGGGCCCCAAGACCGCCGGTGAACAGCCCATAGCCATAGGCATTGTGCACCATGTCCCCCTTGCGCAGCCCCGACGCGCGCAGGGACCGTGCGCCCAGATCGGCCCAATTGTCGATGTCGGATTTTGTGTAACCCACCACGGTCGGTTTGCCCGTCGTGCCGGATGAGGCATGCAGGCGAATGATCTCGCTGCGTGGGACGGCGAACAGGCCAAACGGGTAATTGTCGCGCAGGTCGTTCTTGTAGGTAAACGGAAACTTCGCCAGATCGGAGAGCTGTTGCAGATCGTCAGGATGCACGCCCGCCTCGTCAAAGCGCTGCCGATACATCGGAACGTTGTCATAGGCGTGGCGTACCGACCATTTCAGGCGCTCAAGCTGTGTGGCGCGGATTTCGTCGATCGAGGCGATCTCGATCGGGTCCAGGTCCGCCCGGTTCGGGGAAAGGTCTTCCATCGCGTGCCTCCTCTGGTCGCGAAGCTATTCTTCGAAATTCTGACCACCAATCGCGCGGGACATGCCACGAAACTCGGCGATCAGAGTGTTGTCCTGGTTGGTAACGCGGACGTCGTAGATACCGTTGCGGCCCGCAACGGTGACTTCGGTCGCGGTCGCGGTCAATTGGTCGCCCTTTTTTCCGGGGGCGAGAAAGCTGATCGTCGTATGCTGCGCGACGGTTGCCGTGTTGCGGCTGTTGCAGGCAAAGGCAAAGGCGCTGTCGGCCAGCGCATGGGTGACGCCCCCGTGGCACATGCCGTGCCCGTTACAGTGATGGGGCGCGATGGTCAGGGTCAGGACTGCGCGGCCTTCATCGACCTCGGCGATCTCCATCCCGAACCATTTGCTGGCCTCATCATTGGCCCACATTGCGGCGGCGGATTTTTCGGCGCGTTCCTTTGGGGTCATCCTTAGCGTCCTTGAAAATTCGGTGCGCGTTTTTCCAGGAAGCTGGAAACACCCTCGGCATAATCCGCGCTTTCACCGCAGGTTTTCATCGCATCTGCTTCGATCTCAAGCTGATCGCTCAGGGATGTGGTGGCCGCGGTTTGAATGCAGTGTTTTGTCAGGCCAAGTCCAAGAGTGGGGCCGTTGGCGAGTTGCGCGGCAAGCGCGCGCGCCTCGTCCATCAGTTGATCATCGGGCAGCGCCTTCCAGATCAGCCCCCAGTCTTCGGCCTGTTTCGCGGTAAGCGGTTGCGCCGTCAGGGCCAGACCCTTGGCGCGAGCCTCACCCAAAAGACGGGGCAAGTGCCAACTGCCGCCGGTATCCGGGATCAGACCGACTTTGGAGAAGCTTTGGATGAATTTTGCGCTTTCCCCGGCCAGAACCATGTCGCAGGCCAGTGCCAGATTTGCGCCCGCGCCTGCGGCGACGCCGTTCACGGCGCAGATCACGGGAAAGTCCATCGACCGTATTAAACGGACCAGCGGCGCATAGAAACTGCGGACCGTTTTGCCCAGATCGGGCGGGCCGTCCATTTTCGACGGGTCGCGGTCGCCGAGGTCCTGACCAGCACAGAAGCCACGCCCGGCTCCGGTCAGCAGGATCGCCCTAGCCCCATTGTCGCGCGCAGATTTCAGCGCGCTCTGCAAGGCAAAGTGCATCTCTTCGTTGAACGCATTCAGCTTGTCGGGACGGTTCAGGGTTATTTCGGCCCAGTTCCCGTTGTCTTGCACAAGAATCGTATCGCTCATGACTGTCCCACCCGGTCCCGTTCCAACTTAATCATTGCATTAACCGAACGGTTGGTCAATATATAAACCCGAACCGATTCCGGGCCGATCAAAGGAATAGCTCATGTCGCTGGTGCGTGTTGATTTCAGGGGGGACGTGGCCTGGGTCACGGTTGACAACCCGCCGGTGAACGCAACCTCGACCGGGGTGCGGCAGGGGCTCTCCGATGCGGTTGACGCGGTCAAAGGCGCGCGCGTGGCGGTGCTGTGCTGCGCGGGCAGAACCTTTATCGCGGGCGGAGATATGTCCGAATTCGATGCGCCGCCGGTTGAGCCGCATTTGCCGGATGTAGTGCAGAAAATCGAAGACAGTCAGGTGCCGTTCATTGCCTGCATGCACGGCAATGTGCTGGGCGGCGGGTTGGAGGTTGCCATGGCCTGCGCCTGGCGGATTGCCGCGCCGGGTACAGGCTTTGGTCTGCCCGAGGTCAATGTGGGCCTGATCCCCGGGGCAGGGGGCACGCAACGCTTGCCGCGTCTTGTGGGGATGCAGGCTGCAATCGACATAGCGTGCTCGGGAAAAATACTAAAAGCCGAGGCTTTGGCCGAACTTGGGGGCGTGGATCTTGTCGCAGGAGACCCCAAGGCCGCGATCCCCGATTTTATTGCCAACCTGCCCGAACGTCCGATCCCTGTCAGCCAGCGCCCCGTGGCAGATTTTGCGCCTGACCTGCTGGACATCAGCCGCCAGGACCTGAAGAAACGCGCCAAAGGGCAGCAATCGCCGCTGGAGAACCTGACCGCGCTGGAATGGTCTGCCGAGCCGTTTGCAACAGCACAGCCGAAAGAGCGTGCCCGCCATCTGGACCTGCGCCAAAGCGCTGAAAGCCGGGCCCTGCGCCACGCCTTTTTTGCGGAACGCAGCGTGGCGAAACCCGCTGTGATCAAGGGCGCAACCGCGCGCGACATAAGTCGGGTCGCCGTTGTCGGCGGGGGGCTGATGGGCGCCGGAATTGCCACCGCTGCCCTGAACGGTGGCCTGTCGGTCACTTTGATCGAACGGGACTCGGATGCGGCGACAGCGGCGCACAACCGGGTCGAGGGTCTGCTGCAAGGGGCCGTCAAACGGGGCAAGATGACCGAGGCGCAGTTTCGGGATCGCCTTGCCGCCTTCCGTGCCGTGGACAAGTACGCCGAGGCCGCCGATGCAGAACTTGCGATCGAGGCGGTTTTCGAAGACCTGTTCGTCAAGCAACAGGTATTCGCGGAGCTGGCGCGCCATATGCCGCAAGACGCAATTCTGGCGACCAACACGTCTTATCTGGACCCGCTGCAGATTTTCGAGGGCATTGATAACACGTCTCGCTGCATTGGCCTGCATTTCTTTAGCCCGGCCCATGTCATGAAGCTGTTGGAGATCGTGAAGACCCCGCACACCTCGGCCGAGGTGGTCGCAACCGGGTTTGCGCTGGGTAAAAAGCTGCGCAAGATATCGGTTCTGTCGGGCATTTGCGACGGGTTCATCGGCAACCGCATGCTGGCCGCTTACCGGCGCGAGGCCGATTATCTGCTGGCGGACGGGGCGCTGCCCTATCAGGTGGATCGGGCCATGCGGGCGCTTGGAATGCCCATGGGGCCGTATGAGTTGCAGGACCTGACCGGCCTTCAGATCGCCTGGGCCAATCGCAAGCGCAATGCTGCAACCCGCGATCCGGGCGAACGCTATGTGACCATCGCGGACCAGCTGTGTGAAATGGACCGGCTTGGCCAGCGCACGGGAAAAGGGTGGTATCGCTACGAAGATGGCAAGCGCGAGCCGATCCGCGATCCCGAGGTTGAGGCGCTGATCGAAGCCTATTCCGCGCAGCAGGGCATTACTCGCCGCGCTTTTTCGGATGACGGGATCTCCTCGCGCATACTCGCCGTGCTGGCGAATGAGGGGGCGTTGATCCTCGAAGAGGGGATCGCGGAAAACACCGAGGCCGTCGATATGGTACAAATCCATGGGTACGGCTTTCCGCGCTGGCGGGGTGGGCCGATGGCCTATTGCAAAGAGATCGGGCCGGACGCTACCCGCGCAACCATGGCAACCGTCGCTGCAGAAAGTCCGGGGTCGTGGCGCATCGCGGAAGGTCTTGAGGGTCTTTAACATGTTGATGGTTACAAAAGCGACCATTAACGCATTTGCGAGTCATGTTTCACAGGGAGGAGACAGAACCATGAAACTTACCAAGTTGAGCACGCTTTTGGCCTCGGCCGCGCTGGCCGTTTCGGGCACCGTAGCGCTGGCGGCGGATTACACGCTGACCATTTCCAGCTGGGCGCCGCCGACCCATGGTATCAACGCCAAGATGTGGCCGAAATTCGTCGAGATGGTTGAAGAGGCCACTGATGGTCAGGTGACCGCCGAATTGAAACTGGGCCTTGCCCCTCCGCCCGCGCAGATGGACCTGATCATGGATGGCGCGGCGGATGCCTCGATCATCTTCCACGGCTATCAGCCGGGCCGGTTCGTCACCACCAAGATGATTGAACTGCCCGGATATGAAGGCTCGGCCGAGGATGCCTCGGTTGCCTATTGGCGCACCTATGACCAGCACCTCAAGGCAGCGGAAGAACATCGCGGTGTGAAAGTGATCGCCCTGCATACCCATGGCCCGGCGCAGCTGCATTCCAGCAGCCCGGTGACCGCGCTGGACGAGGTCTCGGGCCTCAAGGTTCGTATTCCGGGTGGTGTTGGCGGTGACGTCGGCACGGCGCTGGGGGCGACCGGTATTCAGGTGCCTGCGCCGAAAGTATACGAAACGCTGGCCTCGAAAGCGGCCGATGGCGTGGTCATGCCTTTTGAATCCCGCAAGGGCTTCAAGCTGACGGAAGTGGCGCAGAACGTTTACGAGGTTCCGGGTGGTCTGTATCGCGGGTCGTTCGCTTTCATCATGAACGAGGATACCTTTGCCGATCTGCCCGCCGACCTGCAGGCCGCGCTGGAAGAGAACGTCTTTGGCGAACCGCTCAGCCGCGAGATCGGCAAGATCTGGGATGAGATTGACGCGATTGGCCGGGAAGCCACCGAAGGGACCGAGGGCAACGCGATCAACACAGCCTCTGCCGAGGATCTGGAAAAGTTCAATGCGATTGCAGTGGATGTGCGCGCCAAGGTGATTGATGAGGTCAACGGCACCGGCGTCGATGCGCAGGCCGCCTATGACATGATCGTCAATGAAATGGCTGCGCAATAACGCGCTTTGGCTGGCGGGATCGATCCGCCAGCCAGTTTCACCCACCGGGGACCAATCATGCAATCTCTCGTGACCTTTGCGCGTCGCGTCAGCATCATTCCAACGGTGCTGGCCTGTGTGGCGCTGTTCATCCTGATGGTGATGACCTTTTTCGACGTCATCCTGCGCTCTGTCTTCAATGCTCCGATTGAGGCCGCGACCGAGCTGACACGGATACTGATGGCGATCCTTGTGTTCTCGGTTCTGCCGATGATCTCGGCGGGGAAGGGGCAGATCGCGGTGGACTTGACGGATGGGATATTCTCGCGCCTGCGGCTGAGCCGGGTGCGCGATGCGATTGTCTATCTGGTGTCCGGCATCATGCTGATCTGGCCAATCCAGCGGGTTTGGGTTCTGGCGGAGCGCGCGCGGGATTATGGTGATGTCACCGAATACCTGTCGATCCCGGTTTTCTACGTGGGTTGGTTCATCGCCGGTTTCACTGCGATCACCGCCGTCGCAATGATCATCACCGGCCTTCTGCAGATCTTTGCCCCTCACGCTTTGTCGGAGCACGCCTGATGACTGCCGCACTGATCGGTTTTGCCCTTGTTCTTGTCCTCGTGCTGCTGCGGCTGCCCATCGTGTTTGCAATGGGCCTGGTCGGGACGCTGGGCTTTGCCTATGAACGCGGCGGCAGCATCCTGTCCGAGCGTGGGTTGAAGGCTGCGATGTCGATGGTGGGTCGTCAGATCACCGACACGGCGCAGGATTACGGCCTGTCGGTTGTCCCGTTGTTCATCCTTATGGGCCTGTTCGTGAACAAAGGCGGTCTGGCGCGTGAACTTTACGCGGTTTCGAACGCGTTTCTGGGGCACTTTCGCGGTGGTATCGCCATGGCGACGGTTGCGGCCTGCGGCGGGTTCTCGGCCATTTGCGGTTCGTCTCTGGCAACGGCTGCAACCATGTCCAAGGTCGCCATGCCCGAAATGCGCCGCTACCGTTATTCGGATGAGCTGTCGACGGCGTCGATTGCGGCAGGCGGCACATTAGGCATTCTGATCCCGCCGTCGGTGATCCTTGTGATCTATGGCCTGCTGACCGAAACCTCGATCGGCAAGCTGTTCGTCGCGGGTATCATTCCCGGCGTTCTGGGCATCCTGTTTTACCTGTTTGCCGTGCGCTGGACGGTTTGGCGCAGGCCCGAGTCCGGCCCGGCGGGCGAACGCCATGGCTGGGGCGAACGTCTGTCAGCACTGCGTTCGGTTTGGGCCGTGTTGCTGTTATTCTTTCTGGTGATCGGCGGCCTGTATGGTGTGTTCGATTTCTACCCGCTGAACCTGACCTTCAGCCCGACCGAGGCTGCGGGCATGGGTGCAATGGGCGCGTTCCTGATCGCTCTGTCCCGTGGTGGGCTTACGCTGGCGTCCACCTTTGAGGTGCTGAAAGAAACCTCATTCACGGCGGCGGCGCTGTTCTCGGTTCTGATCGGGGCGCAGATCTTTTCGAATTTCATCAACCTTGCCGGTCTGCCCGAAGCCTTGATCGCCTTGGTCACAGCGTATGAGGTGGAACCCTTCGTGGTCATCCTAATGATCCTCGGGATCTACATCATTCTGGGCTGCGTCTTTGAATCTCTGTCGATGCTGCTGCTGACAGTGCCGATCTTTTTCCCGCTGGTCACGTCGCTGGGCTATGACCCGATCTGGTTCGGTATTGTCGTCGTTGTCGTCACCGAGATCAGCCTGATCACGCCCCCTGTCGGTTTGAACGTGTTCATCCTGAAAGGCGTGGTCGGCGATGTGTCGACCGGTACAATCTTCAAAGGGGTCACGCCGTTCTGGGTGGCGGACATCTTCCGTCTGGCTCTGATCGTTCTTGTGCCCTGGCTGGTACTGGTACTGCCTGAACATATGGGGGCGATGGGTCACTGATGTTTTCTCTGACCGCATTGCCACAAGGTTTCCACGCGGACCCGTATCCAATCTACGCCACGCTGCGCGAGGACACGCCGGTCTGCTGGCAGCCCGACGGATCTGTGGTTCTGTCGCGATATGATGATCTGGATCTGGTGTATCGGGACACGGACCGGTTCATATCTGATAAAAAGGCGGTTTTTGGCCCCAAATACGGGATCGACAGCCCTTTGTTTGAACATCACACGACCAGCCTGGTGTTCAACGACCCTCCCCTGCACACCCGTGTTCGCAAGGTGATGGTCGGCGCGATGAACCCGCGGGCTTTGGCGCAGATGGAGCCGGGGCTGATCCAGCTGGTCGATGGGTTGCTGGACGAGATGCAGGCGAAGGGCACGGTGGAACTGATCGAGGATTTTGCCGGTGCGATCCCGATTGAAATCATCGGCAACCTTTTGGGCATTCCCCGGTCCGAACGGGGGCCGCTGCGCGATTGGTCTTTGGCCATTCTCGGCGCATTGGAGCCCAAATTGACGCCAGAGCAAGAAGAGTGGGGCAACCGCTCGGTATCCGACTTCAAGGATTTCCTGAGGCACATCGTAGAAGACCGCCGCGCCAATCCCGGAGACCCCGCGACGGATGTTCTGACGCGGCTGATGCAGGACGACACCGATGGCGGGTTGACCGAAGTCGAGCTGTATCAGAACTGCATTTTCATCCTGAATGCGGGGCATGAGACCACCACCAACCTGATCGGCAACGCGTTGGAGTTGCTGGACCGCCACCCCGACAAACGGGCCGAGTTGCTGGCCGACCCCGATCTGATCACCACCGCAGTGGATGAGTTTCTGCGGCTGGAAAGCCCCAACCAGTTTGGCAATCGTTTGACCACCCAAGACGTGTCGTTTCACGGAGAAACAATCCCGGCCGGGACCGACGTTCACCTGTGCATCGGCGCGGCCAACCGCGACCCGCGGCAGTTCGACCGGCCCGATGCTGTCCTGTTGAACCGCCGCCCCAACAAGCATCACGCCTTTGCCGGCGGACCCCATACCTGCGTCGGCCTGACTTTGGCGCGGATGGAGGGGCGCGTTGCCGTCGGGCGTTTTCTGACCCGGTTCCCCAACTATCGCATCACGGAAGGTGCCGAACGCGGCGGGCGGATCCGGTTTCGCGGCTTCGCACGACTGCCCGCGCAGGTTTGAGATGTTTGGTTCAGGGGTATCGGTTCGGGAATTTATTGACCGACCGTACGGTTTAAAATATCATTTCGCCAGACCGGCAAAGGGCTGCGCGAAGATCGCCATGCAGATGAGGAGACGCTCATGACCATCCAACAGATTTCCAGCTTCGCCGCCGGTGAGTGGGTTTCGCCCGGCGAAGGGGCCCGCACCATTGCCAGCGCTGTCACGGGCGAGGTGATCGCCACGGCGGGCAACAGCGCGTTGGACGTGCAGGCGATGTTGGACCACGCGCGCAACGTCGGCGGCCCGGCCTTGCGCAAATTGACGTTTCACGAGCGGGCCAAGATGCTCAAGGCGCTGTCTCTGCATTTGGGTCAGCACAAGCAGGCCCTTTATGACCTGTCCTTCAACACAGGTGCCACGCAGTCGGATCACCTGATCGACATCGACGGTGGTATCGGCACGATGTTCGTCTTCGCCTCAAAGGGCCGGCGCGAGATGCCGGACGGGCATGTGTATCTGGATGGTGAGGTCGAGCAGCTATCGCGCAATGGCACCTTTCTGGGCCAGCACATCTGTACCCCGCTGCATGGCGTGGCGGTTCATATCAACGCGTTCAACTTTCCTGTCTGGGGGATGTTGGAAAAGCTGGCGCCAACCTTGTTGGCGGGTGTTCCGGCGATTGTGAAACCGGCGACGAATTCCTGCTATGTGACTGAACTCTGTGTCCGGCTGATGTTGGACTCGGGCATTTTGCCAGCGGGCGCGCTGCAACTGGTCTCGGGCGGGCTGGGCGATATGCTGGATCGCCTGACCATGCAGGACGTGGTCAGTTTCACAGGGTCTGCCGATACTGCTCTGAACCTGCGATCCAACCCTGTGATCTTGCAGAACTCGGTGCGGTTTGTGGCGGAACAGGACAGCCTGAACTGTTCGATCCTCGGCCCCGATGCACAGCCGGGCACGCCGGAATTTGACCTGTTCGTCAAGGAAATTCAGCGTGAAATGACCACGAAAGCGGGTCAGAAATGCACCGCAATCCGCCGGATCATCGCGCCCGAGTCGCAGGTGCAGGCGGTGATCGAGGCGCTATCCGCGCGGCTGGCCAAAACGGCCATCGGAGACCCAAAGCTGGAGACCACGCGCATGGGTGCGTTGGTCTCGACCAGTCAGAAACGCGACGTTCTGGAAAAGGCCGCGATCATCGGGAAAGAGGCCGAGCGTGTCTTTGGCAACCCGGATGATTTCACGGTCGATGGCGCGGATGCCGAAAAAGGCGCGTTTCTGCCGCCCATGCTGTACCACTGCGCCAACCCGGACACGGCACAGCGCGTGCACGACACCGAAGCCTTTGGTCCGGTCAGCACAGTGATGGGGTATCGCGACCTCGACCATGCGATCGAACTGGCGAACCGGGGGCAGGGGTCGCTGGTGGCGTCGATTATCACCCATGACCCGGATGTGGCGCGGCAGGTTGCGATGGGGGCGGGGGCCTATCACGGGCGGCTTTACTTCAACAATCGCGACTCGATGACCGAATCCACCGGCCACGGTTCACCCTTGCCGCATATGGTCCATGGCGGACCCGGCCGCGCCGGGGGCGGCGAAGAAATGGGCGGCGTGCGCGGCGTGAAACACTATATGCAGCGCACCGCCATTCAGGGCTCACCCGATATGCTGACCGCAATTGGCGGCAAATGGGTGCCGGGTGCTACCGAGATCGCAGGCCCGGCCCATCCCTTTACCCGCAGATTCCACGAGCTTGCGATTGGTGAGACCATCCACACCGACCCGCGCTCCATCACGCTGGAGGACATCGAACATTTTGCCCATTTCACCGGTGATACGTTCTATGCCCATATGGATCAGGCGGCGGCGGAACGGAATCCGTTCTTCCCGGGCCGCGTCGCGCATGGATACCTGCTGCTGTCCTTTGCTGCGGGGTTATTTGTTGAGCCCAATGAAGGGCCGGTTCTGGCCAATACCGGCCTGGACGGGTTGCGCTTCATGAAACCGGTCGAGGCGGGGGATACGATCAAGGTGCGTCTGACGGTCAAAAGCAAGACCAAGCGAAACGACGAATATGGCGAGGTTCGCTGGCATGTCACCCTGACCCAGCAGGATGATGACATGGTAGCAGAGTATGAATTGCTGACCATGGTCGCCTACTAGACCCACAAGGCCGGATGGAAATTCCGTCCGGCCCTATTATACTTGGCCTATGAAAGATACGGCTCCTGATTGGTTTGAAACCTGCGTCAGCCAACTGACAAACACGGGCACGCAGCGGGTGTGGTCGGTTCTGGTTACGATTTTTGGCGATCTGGCGCAGAACGGATCGGATCAGGTGAGTGGTGCGCTGATTACCACGCTCACCACTCTGGCCGGGATCAAGGCCGAAGCGACACGCGTCGCGCTGCACCGGCTGCGCAAGGAAGGCTGGATCGAAAGTACGCGGGTGGGGCGGAACAGTGTGCACAGGCTCACCGAATTCGGCCGCAGCCAAAGCGCGGCCGCCGCGCCGCGTATCTATGCCCGCGAAACGACTGAGCCTGATGTGTGGCATGTGCTGATTGCCAGCAATACCGAGAGTTCCCGGAAAGAACTGTCGGATTTGATGCTGACGGGGGACTATATCTCGGTGAGTCCCACAACAGCCATGGCGCCCGGCCCGATCCCGGACGGGCTGGAGGAGTTGCTGGGCATCGAAAGCAGCACCATCGCGGCACCTGATTGGCTGCGTGATCTGTGCGGGCCAGAGGCCCTGAAAACGGCGTATAACCAGTTCTGGAGCTCGATACAGATCGTCGAACAGCATCTGCCCGCAAGGGGCGTGGACGATCCGTTGCGCAGGGCTGTGCTGCGCGTTTTGATCGTGCACGGGTGGCGGCGTCTGATCCTGCGCCACCCGGCCATGCCACCTGCGTTTCTGCCTTCGGATTGGAAGGGGGAAGAGTGCCGCGAGGCGGTTTTTCGGTTGCTGGACAAGCTGCCCCGCCCCGATCTTGCAACATTGGAAGCCGCGCTGGACGATTGACGCAGGGCCGGTTGCCCGCGCCGGTCAGGGTACAAAACCAGTGGCTTGGGTTGGTTCAGCCATTGTGGCGGCATAGGTATGGATTATCATGTTACACAATATGCGAAGCAGGCGGCTATATGGTAACATAAGTCTTGCTTCGAATCGGATCTGAATTTATTAACCGACCAGACGGTTAATGGCAGTTCCTGCGAACAGGAGACATTACAGATGGACGCATTCATTTGCGACGCGACGCGCACTCCGATCGGACGGTATGGCGGAGCGTTGTCTTCTGTGCGCACGGATGATCTGGCCGCCATCCCGCTGGCCGCCCTGAAAGCCCGCAATCCGCAGGTTGACTGGGCCAGCGTGGATGATGTGATCTATGGCGACGCCAATCAGGCGGGGGAGAGTAACCGTAACGTGGCGCGCATGGCCGCGCTATTGGCCGGGTTGCCGATTGACGTTCCCGGAACAACGATAAACCGCCTGTGTGCCAGCGGCATGGATGCTGTCGGAATGGCCGCGCGTGGGATCAAAGCGGGGGATTACGATCTGGCCATCGCGGGCGGTGTAGAAAGCATGTCGCGCGCGCCGTTTGTGATGCCCAAGGCGACGTCCGCCTTCACGCGCAGCAATGCGGTGTATGACACAACGATTGGCTGGCGCTTTGTGAACCCCAAGATGCAGCAGGAATACGGCATCGATTCCATGCCGCAAACCGCTGATAACGTGGCCGAGGATTACGGGATCAGCCGCGAGGATCAGGATGCCTTTGCCGCGCGCAGCCAGGCCCGTTGGCAGGCCGCGCATGCAGCGGGCGTGTTCAGGGACGAAATCACCCCGGTCTCGATCCCGCAGCGCAAGGGCGATCCGATTGTCTCGGACACCGACGAACATCCGCGACCGGGAACAACGGCAGAAAAGCTTTCGGGTCTCAAAGGGGTGAACGGGCCGGACAAGACGGTTACGGCGGGAAATGCCTCGGGCGTGAATGATGGGGCCGCCGCGATCCTGATGGCGAATGAGGCGGCAGCGGCAAAGAACGATCTGACCCCTATGGCCCGCGTGGTGGGCATGTCGGTCGCGGGGGTAGAGCCGCGCGTCATGGGGATCGGCCCGGTGCCTGCGACGCGCAAGGTTTTGGCTCGTGCGGGGCTGCGCATCGAACAGATGGACGTGATAGAGTTGAACGAAGCCTTCGCGTCCCAGGGGCTGGCGACGCTGCGGGAACTGGGCCTGCCCGATGATGCACCGCACGTAAACCCGAATGGCGGCGCGATTGCGCTTGGCCATCCCTTGGGCATGAGCGGCGCGCGTCTGGTGCTGACCGCGGCCTATCAGTTGAAACGAACCGGGGGCCGCTATGCGCTCTGCACCATGTGTGTGGGTGTCGGGCAGGGCGCGGCCCTTATTCTTGAACGCGTGTGACGGAGGAGACGGAACATGTACGCTCAGATGGTAAAATCCGAAGCGTCGGACGACGATCCGGAAAAGCTGGCGGAATTTCAGGCGCGGATCGACGCGGATATCAAGATCGAACCCAAGGACTGGATGCCTCAGGCCTATCGCAAGACCCTGATCCGCCAGATCGGGCAGCACGCGCATTCCGAGATTGTGGGCCAACTGCCTGAAGGCAACTGGATCACGCGCGCGCCAACGCTGGAGCGTAAGGCGATCCTTCTGGCCAAGGTGCAGGATGAGGCCGGACATGGGCTGTACCTGTACTGCGCGGCCGAGACATTGGGGGTCAGTCGCGATGAACTGACCGAGATGCTGCTGGACGGGCGCATGAAATACTCGTCAATCTTCAACTACCCGACCTTGAACTGGGCCGATATCGGCGCGGTCGGGTGGTTGGTCGATGGGGCCGCGATCATGAATCAGGTGCCGCTGCAGCGCACGTCTTATGGCCCCTATTCCCGCGCCATGATCCGCATCTGCAAGGAAGAAAGCTTTCACCAGCGTCAGGGCTATGATGCGATCCGCAAGATGGCCGAAGGCACGCCCGAGCAGCGCAGGATGGCGCAGGACGCGCTGAACCGGTTCTGGTTCCCGTCGCTTATGATGTTTGGACCGTCCGACAAGGATTCCGTGCATTCGGCGCAGTCGATGGCGTGGAAGATCAAGATCAACACCAATGACGAACTGCGCCAGAAATTTGTCGACCAGACCGTGCCGCAGGCCGAGTATCTGGGCCTGACCATCCCCGACCCGGACCTGAAATGGAACGAGAACCGCGGGCATTACGATTTCTCGGAACCCGACTGGTCCGAGTTCTTCGACGTGCTCAAAGGCAACGGCCCCTGCAACGTGGATCGTCTGGCCGCGCGCAACAAGGCCTGGGATGACGGCCAATGGGTGCGCGACGGGCTGCTGGCCCATGCCCGCAAGAAACGCGCTGGCAATCTGGCGGCGGAATAAGCTCGCCCAAAGGAGGAAACCCGATGAACAACGAATGGCCCCTGTGGGAAATCTTCATCCGCGGCCAGCATGGGATGAGCCACCGGCATGTCGGTTCGCTTCATGCGCCCGACGCGGAAATGGCGATCAAGAACGCGCGCGACGTTTACACCCGCCGCAACGAAGGCGTTTCGATCTGGGTGGTCGAAGCCAACAACATCTCGGCCTCTTCACCCAGCGACAAAGGCCCGCTGTATGAACCCAGTGAAAGCAAAGTGTACCGCCACCCGACCTTCTTCGACATTCCCGAAGACGTGGGGGCGATGTAATGAGTGTTTCGGTTTCCAACGACGCTTTGCTGCAATTCCTGCTGCGGATGGGGGACAATACCCTGATCCTGGGCCACCGCGTCAGCGAGTGGTGCGGCCATGCGCCCGTGCTGGAGGAGGACATCGCGCTGGCCAATACCGCGCTGGACCTGATCGGACAGACCCAGATGTGGCTTGGCCTTGCGGGCGAGGTCGATGGCGGCAAAAGCGCCGATGATCTGGCCTTTCTGCGCGATGCCTGGGATTTCCGCAATGTGCTGCTGGTCGAGGTGCCGAACGGCGATTTCGGCCGTACGCTGATGCGCCAGTTCCTGTTCGACGCATGGCATTCGATCATGCTGGGGCGTCTGATGACATCCTCGGACGAGCGGGTTGCGGCCATCGCCGCGAAAGCCAGCAAAGAAGTTACCTATCATCTGGAACGCTCGGGCGACACGGTGGTGGGCCTTGGTGACGGGACCGAGGAAAGCCACGCAAGGATGCAGGAGGCGCTGGATTACCTGTGGCCTTACGTGGGCGAGATGTTTGTCAGCGACGATATCGATGCCCAGATGGTTGCAGCGGGGATCGCGCCGAACCCGTCCGATCTGCGCGCCGAATATGACGCTTTGGTTGAACTTGTTTTGACCAAGGCAACGCTGACCATTCCGGACAACCGCTTTGCCCATAAGGGCGGGCGCGATGGGCGGATGCATACCGAGCATCTGGGCCACCTGCTGACACAGATGCAATGGTTGCAACGCGCCTATCCCGGCGCGAAGTGGTGAGATGTGATGCAGGCCTCGACCGAACAGATCTGGGGCTGGCTGGATGCCGTTCCCGACCCCGAGATCCCGGTGATCTCGGTCGTGGATCTGGGCATTGTCCGTGATGTGCGGTGGGAGGCTGAGACGGTGGTTGTTACGGTCACACCAACTTATTCCGGCTGCCCGGCGACGTCGGTGATCAGCATGGATATCGAAACCGCCCTGCGCGATCATGGGATAGGGGATGTGCGGATCGAAACCAGCATCGCCCCCGCCTGGACCACCGATTGGCTGAGCGATAAGGGCCGCGCCCGGTTGGAAGACTATGGCATTGCACCGCCGCAACCGGCGGGCGGCCCGGACCGGTGCCCCCATTGCGGCAGCAAGGCGGTCGAGAAGGTCAGCCAGTTCGGCTCGACCCCCTGCAAGGCCCATTGGCGCTGCACCGATTGCCTGGAACCCTTTGACTATTTCAAGTGCATCTGAGGAGGAGCACCGGATGGCACGTTTTCATGATCTGAAAGTCACCGACATCCACAAGACCATCCGCGATGCGGTTGTGGTGACACTTGAGCCGGTAAACGGTGCGGCGGATCAGTTCGACTTTACTGCCGGTCAGTATCTGACGTTCCGGCGTGATTTTGACGGTGAGGAACTGCGCCGATCGTATTCGATCTGCGCGGGCAAGGATGACGGTGTTTTGCAGGTTGGTATCAAACGCGTCGAGGGCGGTGCCTTTTCAAGCTGGGCCAATGCAGAACTTACCGTTGGCGACGTCGTGCAGGCGATGCCACCAATGGGCAGCTTCCACGCGCCCATCGATGCAGATGCGCAGAAACAGTATCTTGGCTTTGCCGGCGGCTCGGGCATCACGCCGGTTCTGTCGATTCTGAAAACCACGCTGGCCCGCGAGCCCAAATCCCGTTTCACGCTGATCTATGCCAACAAAGGCATCAACACGATCATGTTCCGGGAAGAACTGGAGGACCTGAAAAACCTCTATATGGGTCGCCTGAACGTGATCCACATCCTCGAAGCCGACGCGCAAGAGATCGACTTGTTCACCGGTCTGGTCACGCAGGACAAATGCGGTCAGCTTTTCAAGCATTGGATCGATATCACAAACGTGGACACCGCTTTTATCTGCGGGCCGGAACCGATGATGCTGGGGATTGCCGCCGCTTTGCGCGACCACGGGCTGGAAGACAGCCAGATCAAGTTCGAGCTTTTCGCCAGCGCCCAACCGGGCCGGGCCAAGCGCAAGGCAAGCGCGGCGCAGGCGGGCACGCAGGCTAATCAGACCAGTGCGTCGATCACGCTGGACGGGGCCACCCAGACCATGACACTACCCAAGGATCAGTCCATTCTTGAGGCCGCGCTGGAAAACGCCATGGACGCGCCATACGCCTGCAAGGCAGGAGTTTGCTCCACCTGCCGCTGCCGCGTGCTTGAGGGCGAGGTCGAAATGCTCGCCAATCACGCGCTTGAGGATTACGAGGTCGAAAAGGGCTATGTCCTAAGCTGTCAGGCCTATCCGGTGACCGACCGCGTCGTCGTCGACTACGATCAGTGACAGGAGGGGATTGATGAGCGATACCATGACACTCGACAGCTATCTGGCCGCAGGCGGGGTGCTGACCAATCCAACCAATGTCCCGCCGCGATACCGGGCCGAACTGATGAAGCTGATGGCCACTTTCGTGGATAGCGAACTGGCCGGGGCCGCCGGGTTTGCCGACATCATCAATCAGGGGCCGGGCATCAAGGAGCGCATCGCGGCCGCCAAGATCGTGCTGGAGAAAACCGACAACGCGGATCGCGTCCTGAAGATTATGGGTGAGTTCGGGGCGGACACCGAAAGATACGCCAGCCATCACCCCTGGACCGCGCGTCTGGACCGTGATGCCGATATTGGCGCGACCCGCAGCAAACACGACATGCGCCTTGCGGTGTTCAACTACCCGATCAGCGGCTGGACAGATGCCGTCGTCATGAACCTGCTGATGAGCCGCGCCGTCGCCGAGCAACTGGCCGAGTTTTCGACGATCTCGTATCAGCCGCTGGCCGAAGCTTTCCGGATCATCGCGCCTATCGAGGCGAACCACGGCGATCTGGCGTTGGAGGGCGCTACAAAGCTTATTGCGGCGGGCGAGGCGGACGCGATGCAAAGCTCGGTCGATTATTGGTGGCCCCGCGTGGCAGCCTCGTTCGGGGGCGATGATCCGAAACGGTTCGAGCTTCTGAAATCCATGAACCTGAGACGCACCGAAAACCACATGCTGCGAGAGCGGTGGCACCATACGATGGGCGAGACCTTGGCGACGTTGAACCTCAGAAAGCCCGTCTAGACCCTGTCTTGCGACTTGGCCGACTGTAATTCGCGACCAGACGGCCCTTTGCTTTTGAGGTTGATTAGAGCATCAATATTTCTGATGCGTGACAGCAAATCTGTTGAATTGACGGGCCGTCTGAATCCGCTAACGTCTGCCGGATCAATGCGCCCCGAGGCCCCCATGCCGCAATCCGCCCGACTGTTGAATCCGATCCTGATCGTGGGGTGTATCATCATCACGGTCAGCTTCGCTGTGCGCGCCTCGTTTGGGGTGTTTCAGATCCCGATTGCGGATGAGTTCGGCTGGCTGCGCACCGATTTTTCCCTGGCCATTGCGATCCAGAACCTGGCCTGGGGCATTGGGCAACCGATCTTTGCCGCGATTGCCGAAAAGATCGGTGATCGAAAGGCGATCATCCTGGGTGCATTGACCTATGCCGCAGGTATGGTTCTGTCGGCCTGGTCGATCACGCCCTTTGGGCACCAGATGTATGCATGGCTGGTCGGCTTTGGTATCGCAGGCACCGGGTTCGGCGTTGTTCTGGCTGTGGTTGGCCGCGCCTCATCGGACAAGAACCGGTCGATGTCTCTGGCGATTGTGACTGCTGCGGGCAGCTTCGGTCAGGTGATCGGCGCGCCAACTGCGGAATGGTTGCTCACCTTCCTGCCGTGGCAACAGGTGTTTATCGTGTTCGCCGTTGCGATCCTTGCGCTTGTTCTGACGCTGCCCTTCATGCGCGCGCCGCAACCGGTCAGCAAGGCCGAGCTGGAAGAAAGCATGAGCCAGATCCTGGGCCGCGCCTTCCGGGACCCATCCTACGCTTTGATCTTCTTGGGTTTTTTCAGTTGCGGCTATCAACTGGCCTTCATCACCGCCCATTTCCCGGCTTTCGTGACCGAGATGTGCGGCCCCATCCAACCCGGGGGTGTTCTGCATTCGCTGGGCATTACCACCACTTCTGCCTTGGGTGCGGTGGCGATTTCGCTTGTGGGTCTTGCCAATATCGGCGGTACGCTGTTGGCGGGCTGGGCGGGCAATCATTTCCCCAAGAAATACCTGCTCGCCGCGATCTACACAGCCAGAACCCTCGCGGCTGCGGCGTTTATTCTGATGCCGATCACGCCAACTTCGGTGATCATCTTTTCAATCGTCATGGGCTCTCTGTGGCTGGCGACGGTGCCGCTGACCTCGGGCCTTGTCGCGCATCTTTACGGCTTGCGCTACATGGGCACGCTTTACGGCTTCATCTTCCTCAGCCACCAGATCGGGGGGTTCCTGGGCGTCTGGCTGGGTGGGCGGATGTATGACGTCTATGGCGACTACACCATGGTCTGGTGGATCGGCGTCGCGGTCGGAGCGTTCAGTGCCATCGTCCATCTGCCGATCCGCGAAAACCGGGGCGCAACACCCGCAGCAGCCTAGCGGGCTTCTTCTTCGGTCAGCAAGCCTTCGGCAACCAGGCGATCCGCCCAGCCTTGCGGGCCGGTGAAGTGATGCGTCTGCCAACCACGGGACCGCGCGGTTTCGATGTTGTCGATCCGGTCGTCCGCGAACAGCAATGTCTCGGGCGGCAGGCCACAATCGGCCTCGACCTGTGCATAGATCGGCACATGGGGCTTCACCATCTTCATCCGGCCCGAGACATAGTGCCGGTCAAACTCGTTCAGAAACGGATAAACGGTGGTGGCATAGTCGAAATTCTGCACACCGAAATTCGTCAGCGCAAAAACGGGCACGCCCTTGGCGCGCAATGCCCGTTGCAACCGGACCGAATGCGGAATTTCAGGCGCGGCAAGCTCGATCCATTTGTCGTGCCACATGCGAATCTCGTCGCGCCAATTGGGATATTTCTCGGCCCAATTGTAGATCGTATCGGTGAAGTGATGGCCCTGATCCACCAGATCGTTCATGCCGTGCAGATCGACCTCGTCGAACATCGCGCGGCGGCGATCCTCGCCGATGACACGGTCATAGTAGCGCTCGGGCTGCCATTCGATCAGTACATTGCCGATGTCGAAAATGACCGCTTGGATGGGCATGTTGTGTTCCTGCTTCAAATTCCTGCCGCGCCGACTGAACCAAGCCCGGCGTCCAAGTTCAAGCACCAACCGCAGCGCGCAGCGCTGCCCGGCCCAACCGGAGAAGATGCATCTTTGATGCATCGCCGACGGGCGGGAGGGCTATGCCCGTTTTGCAGCCCTCAGTTCCCGTTCCAAGGCGTCCAGAAACCGGGACCGGTCGGCCTTGCTGAAGGGTTTGCCCCCGCCCCCTGCACCCAACGGATTTGCCGCGCGCAGGTCCGCCATCAGGTCGCGCATCGCCAGTTGCTGACCGATATTGGCGGTGGTGAACGCCTCGCCGTTGGGGCGCAGCACGCGGGTGCCGGCCTCGACACATTTTGCAGCCAAGGGGATGTCGGATGTGACCACCACATCGCCTGGCCCGCAGCGTTCGGCGATCCACTTATCCGCTTCGTCAGCCCCTTCCGAGACAATGACCACCTGCACCAAAGGGTTCGCCGAAGGCCGCAGCCCGCCATTCGACACCAGCGCCATCGGAACCTTGTGCCGTGTCGCCACCCGCTCGGCCTCGGCCTTCACGGGGCAGGCATCGCCATCGATATAGAGCGTTGTCACGCCTTCTTTGCCTCTTTCGTCGCCGCTGGCTTCTTTTTCACCTTGAACTCTTCCGGAATCGGCATTCGGTTGAATGCGTCCAGACCGGCGATCTTGTAGGCTTCGGCCAGCGTTGGATAATTGAACGTGTTCTGGACAAAGTAATCCACGGTGCCTTTCAGGTTCAGCACGGCCTGCGCGATATGGATCAGCTCGGTCGCGCCTTCACCGACGATCTGCACGCCCAGAACCCGGCGGGTTTTCAGCGAGAACAGCATCTTCAGCATGCCATGTTCCAACCCCATGATATGCCCGCGCGAGGTTTCGCGGAACCGCGCCACGCCGACCTCATAGGGAATGCCACGCTCCTGCAACTCCTCCTCGGACATGCCGCAGGTGGAAATCTCGGGTACCGAATAGATGCCATAAGGATACCAGGGGCTCTCAGGCAAGGTCGGTGTTTCCAGCGCGTGACAGGCGGCGACCCGACCCTGTTGCAAAGACGTAGAGGCCAGTGAAGGGTGCCCAATCACATCGCCGGTTGCGTAGATATGTGGCACCGAGGTTTGATAGGTCTTGCGATCCACCTTGATCCGGTTGCGGTGGTCTGTTTCCAGCCCGACCGCGTCCAGATTCAACGCCGAGGTCGCGCCCATCCGCCCGGCCGCAAACAACAGCATTTCGGCGCGAACGTGGCGACCGTTTTCCAGCGTGACTTCAACGTGGTCGCCGGTGTCTTCGATTTTCTCGACCGCAGAGCCCAATCGCAGATCGACACCGTTCTCGCGGATCTGATGGGTGAAATCGTGGATCAACCGGCTGTCGATGAAATCGAGGAAGGTTTCCCGTGGTTCGATCAACGTCACCCGCACATCCAGCGCCGAGAACATGGTGGCGTATTCCACCCCGATCACCCCAGCCCCGATGACGACCAGCGAGCGTGGAATCTCGGCCATCTCAAGAAAATCGTCACCATCCACGACGGTCTTGCCGTTGAAGGGCACATAATCGGGGCGATAGGTTTTGGTTCCGGTGGCGATCAGAAACTTGGCTGCGGTCAGGCGCGTTTTCTCACCGGCATCGGTGGCAACTTCGATCTCATGCGGGCCAACGAACGAGGCCAACCCGTTCAGGGTTTCCACGTGGTTGCGATTGAACTGGTGTTCCAGCACATCGACCTCATGATCCAGCGTCATATGCAGACGGGCCTTGAGGTCTTCGGCGCGGATCTGGTCCTTGACGCGATAGGACCGCCCATAAAAGCTGCGCTCGCGCCAGCCGGACAGGTTCAGCACCGTCTCGCGCAGGGTTTTCGACGGGATGGTGCCGGTATGGACCGACACGCCGCCAAACCGATCCTTGCGGTCGATCACCAACACGCGGCGCTTCAGCTTACCGGCCTGAATCGCGGCGGACCGCCCCGAGGGACCGGACCCGATGATGATCAGGTCGTAGTCATAATCGCTCATGCCTCAGTCTCCGTACAGCGCTTCGGCATGGAAGGTGATGTGGTCTTCCATGAAGGTGGACACAAAGAAATAGGAATGATCATAGCCCGGTTGCAGGCGATAAGTGGCCTGCTGGCGACGCTCGGCAATGGTGGCAGCCAGCGCTTCGGGGCGCAGCAGGTCGATGAACTGGTCATTCGCGCCGGTGTCGATCAGGATCGGGCCGTCAAAGCCGACCTCTTTCATCATCAGGGACGCGTCATGCTTTTTCCAAAGGCCCTCATCTTCGCCCAGATACGCGTCAAGCTGTTTGCGACCCCAATCCGCACCGGTGGGGTTCGAGATCGGCGCGAAGGCCGACACCGACCGGAACCGCCCCGGCAGGTTCATCGCCAGCGTCAGCGCACCGTGGCCGCCCATCGAATGGCCGGTGATGGCCTGACGGTCCATGTCGATGGCAAAATTCTCGGCTACAAAGGCGGGCAATTCCTCGGCCACATAATCCCACATGTTGAAATGCGGGGCCCAGGGGGATTGCGTTGCGTTCACATAGAACCCGGCACCTTGGCCCAGATCGTAATCCTCGTGATCGGCCACACCTTCGCCGCGCGGCGAGGTGTCGGGGAAGATGACCGCGATGCCCTGTTCAGCAGCCCAGGCTTGCGCCCCCGCTTTGGTCATGGCGTTTTCATGGGTGCAGGTCAGGCCGGACAGATACCACAGGATCGGAACCGGGCCGTCCTTTGCCTCGGCCGGAAGAAACAGGCCAAAGGTCATGTCGCATTGGCACGCGGTCGAGGCATGGCGGTAGACGCCCTGCACGCCACCGAAACAGGCATTTTCCGAAAGGGTTTCCATCAGGTCTTTTCCTTACGTTAGGGTCCGCCCATGGCTAACGGTCCAAGGCCCCTACGTAAAGTCCGGGCGCCTTCGTCGCGCGTATTTTTCGAAAAGGTGAAGATCAGAATGTGCCGACCCAGGCGATGACCACCGGAACGGTCAGGATGCTGGCCACAGTAGACAACAAAATCGCGGCCGAGGCGCGGTGCGGGGCGACATTGTAATGCGCGGCCAGCATGTAGACATTGCCCGCTACGGGCAGCGCCGCCGCTGCGATTGCGACCGCCGCCGGAAAGGCATCGACGGGCACCAGCCAGATCACGGCGATAGCCACGCAGGCGGGATGGATGACCAGTTTGCAAAAGCTGAGCCATGCGGCGATGTGGACACGTTCGGCGGATTTTCCGGCCAGAGAAGCTCCGATGGCGAACAGCGCGCCGGGCGTTGCGGCCCCGCCCAGAATGGTCAGGAAATCATTCAGGGGGCCGGGTACCGGCACTTGCAAGGCTGACCAGATTAGACCGGCGGAAATGGACACGATCATCGGGTTTTTCAGCAATCCGATCCCGATCAGGCGCAGCGTTGAAGGGGTCAGTTTCCCGTCCCGCCCACCGTTGATCAGTATGACAATCAGTGAGGAAAACACCACCAGATCAACCGCCAGCACCAGCATCACCGGGCCAATTGCGGCCTCGGTCAGCAGCAGGGCCAGCATCGGCAGGCCCAGAAATCCGACATTGCCAATGGCGGCACATTGCGCCTCGACCGCTGCGGTGGGGATGTCCATGCCGCGCAACCACGCGACAAAGGTGGCAAGGGAATAGACCGCCAGCGTTCCGATCAGGTAACCGATGATCAGGCGGCCGTTGAAAATCTCGGCAAAGGGCAGGGTGGCTGCGAACCTGAACAGCATTGCCGACAGTGCGAAAAAGAACACGAACTTGGTCAGATAGGCGGTGGCCTCGGCCGAGAAAAACCGGGTGCGCCCGGCCCAATAGCCCAGGCCGATGATCGCAAAGAAGGGCAGCGTGCGCAGAAAGACCTCGACCATGGGTCTTGTCCTAGCATGGTTTGGGCCTGCTGCAAGCCCGGTCTTGGGACAGAGGTGACCGTGCTGGGAGTGCCGGATTTCACAGGATCGTGACGTCAAACTGCGCGCAATGGCCAAGAATCCTTGTATCTGAACCGAACGGTTTATAAACTCGGACCACCTCAAGCATCAGGAGACGACATGACCCAGACCGCTACCATCCTGCGCACCGGCCGAAAATTCGACCAGGTTCTGCGCGGGGCCCGAGAGGTTTTCATGGCGGATGGGTTCGAAGGCGCAAGTGTGGACGACATCGCCCGTGCGGCGGGTGTGTCCAAGGCGACGCTGTACAGCTACTTCCCGGACAAGCGGCTTTTGTTTGTCGAGGTGGCACAGACCGAGTGCCGGCTTATGGCCGAGCGTGTTCTGTCGATGATCGATGAAACCAAGCCAGCACGTGAGGTGTTGACCATCACCGCAACACAGTTGGTCGGGTTTTTTGTATCAGACTTTAATCAACAGGTCTTCCGGGTCTGTGTCGCAGAACGGGATCGGTTCCCGGAACTGGGGCAGGCATTTTATGAGGCCGGACCTCAGAACGGACAGCGCAAGATTGCAGAGTATCTGGAAAAGGCCGTTGTCAGAGGTGAACTTGCGATTGAAGATGTCCAGATTGCCGCCGAGCAATTTGCCGAACTGTGCAAGGTTCGGCTGTGGGTGCGCGCTGCCTTTGGCATCCAGAAAGAGTTCAGCCAGGCCGAGATTGACGAAGTCGCGCTGCATGCCGTGGATATGTTCCTGGCCCGCTATGGTGCCTGAAAATTGATGGCCTGCACCGGGGCTTGCGGTGCAGGCCATCCTTCACTCAGTAAAATGGCACTCGGTAAGTATTGGGTCTAAGGCACAGGTCTTTGGAAATCCTTTATTCGATGAAAGTTCGTGCCAACCGGTCGCTGATGGGTTGCGCCAGATAGGCGATCACCGTGCGCTCGCCGGTATTGACGAACAGATCGGCAGGCATGCCCGGAACCAGATCAAGCGCGGTAACCGGCGCGGGTTGATCCGCATCCAGCCTGACGCGGGCCTGGTAATAGGGCTCGCCCGTCCGTTCATCCTCCAGCACGTCCGCTGATATATCGAAGATCTGGCCATGGGCTTCGGGTACATCGGCCTGCGCAAAGGCCGACAGGCGGATGCGCGTGGATTGTCCGACATGCAGCTTGTCGATGTCAGCGGTTTTCACCCGCGCTTCGACGATCAGCGCTTGGTCGGCGGGAACAATGTCCATGATATGCTCACCCGGCCGGATCACACCGCCCGTGGTCGAGGCGGTCAGGTTCACCACGCGCCCGCTGTCCGGGGCCACAAGCTCGATCCGGCTGCGTCGTTCGGCGGTGCCTGCATATTGCGGGCGGATCAGGTCCAGTTGCGCCTCGACCACCGCAAGTTCACCGGCAATGACCTCATCGCGCAGCTTTTGCTGGCTGAGCAGGGTCAGTTGTAGCTCATGAATCTGGTTCTCAGCCTGCGCGATCTGTGTCCGAAGCGAGGCATCGACGCCCGAAAGACGCTCAAGCTCGATCTGGCGGGCGCTGACACGGGTTGCGGCAACCAGACCCTTGTCCAGCAAGCCCTGCAGGTTGTCCAATTCGACCTGCGTGATCGTGATCTGGTTTTGGGTGCTCAGGCGCTGTTCGGCCAGCCCGGCGATCTGATCGCGCAGCCCTGTGATGCGTTGGGCATTGATGTCGGCCTCGGTCCGGCGGGCGCGGGCTTCGGCGTCGAACAGTTGTTTCTGGGTCAGATAAGCCGGGAACCAGTGCAGCCGGTTCATGTTGGCAGAGAACTGGGCAAGGGCTGCGGCCTCGTCAAAGCTGTCCTCGCCCGACATCTGTGCGATCAACCGCGCGCGGCGGACCGACAGCTCTCCCAATTGGCTGCCCAGCACGTTCAGATCGACGTCGATCTCAGTGCTGTCGAGCCGGATCAAAGGTTGCCCCTGTTCGACGAAATCCCCGTCCGCGATCAGGATCGAGCGGATGATGCCGCCGTCCAGATGCTCGACCGTCTTGCGGTCGCCCTCGACCACGAAAGAGGCCGGGGCCACTACCGCCCCGTCGAGCTTCGAGGCAAAGGCCCAGTAGACGCTACCAGCCCCAAAAGCCACCATTGCCAAAAGTCCAAACAGGACATAGCGCGCAATACCGGGCGATGTGTCGGTGATGTCGATCATCTGCCCGTCATTCAGGGTCAGAGTAGTCTGCGATTGGGTGTGTGGAACAAGCTGTCTCATTGTGCGGCTCCTGTGACTTGGGGTGCGGGGGCGGGCTGGGGTGTGGATTTCGCTTGCGTCTCCAATACGTTGCGGCGGTTGACCTTCAGCACATCCTCTTTGTCACCAAACTGAGTCTGGGCCCCGTTGCGCATGACCATGACCTTGTTTGCGGCCTGAAGGGTGGCGGGGCGATGGGTCATCACGATGGCAATGGCACCGCGCGCCTGAGCGGCCAGAATAGCCTCACGCAATGCGTGTTCGCCTTCGGCATCCAGATCGGAATTGGGCTCGTCCAGGACCAGTACAAACGGATCGCCATAGAGCGCGCGGGCCAGTGCCAGACGTTGCCTCTGACCGCCGGACAGGAAGAATCCCTGACCGATGCGCGTTTCATAGCCGTCGGGCAGGGCGTTGATCATCTCGTGAATGCCCGCCTCGCGCGCGGCGCGCAGAACCTCGGCATCGTCGATGGCGACCGAGAAGCGCGCGATGTTTTCGCGGATCGTTCCGTCGAATAGCTCAACGTCTTGTGGCAGATAGCCGATCTGCTTGCCCAGATCCTCGGCATTCCATTTCGACATCGGGCTGCCATCCAGCAGAACCTCGCCCCGTTGCGGGTGCCAGATCCCGGCCAGCATCTTGCCCAGCGTGGTCTTGCCCGAGCCGCTATGGCCGATGACGGCCAGCACATCGCCCGCGTCCAGGGCGAAATCGATCGACCGGATCGTGGCGTTGATGGCGCGGGGCGGTCCGGCCTGTGCGATGCGGACGTTCAGGGATTTGAACGCGCGGGGCAGGTGCAGGTTGGGCGGGGTCTCGGCAAACTCATGGGTCAGGGCCTTGATCTTGGCATAGGACCCGCGCGCCGCCAGAAAGCCGCGCCATTGGCCGATCAACTGGTCGATGGGCGACAGGGCGCGGGCCAGAACGATGGTGGCGGCGATCATCACGCCTGCGGTGGATTCTCCGGTGATCGCAAGGGCGGCACCCAGTCCGAGAATCGCGGATTGCAGCCCCATGCGGATAGTTTTGGACATGACCGAAAAGCTGGCGATCCGGTCAGCGGCTTTGGTCTTGTGCCTGTGCGCATCGATCTGCAGCGCGGTCCAGCGGCGCACCAGATCGGATTTCATCCCCAGCGCGTGCACTAGTTCGGCATTACGGTCGCTGGTGTTGAACAACGCATCCGAGCGTCCCCGCGCCTGCGCGGCGTTTTGCATCGGCGCATGGGCGCGGGCGTTGTTGATCACCGCCATGAGGGTCAGGGTTACGGCTCCGGCCAGCCCCAACAGACCCAGCAGCGGGTGCAAGACGTAAAGGACCAGCAGATAGATCGGTATCCATGGCGCATCAAAAAAGGCGGTCAGGGTGCTGCCCGAAATGAATTCGCGAAATCCGTTGACGTCTTCGACCAGATTCTCACCGGCCTGACCGTCGCCCTGAACCCGGCGGCGCATGGCGGCACCCAGAACGGGCGCGCCGACAGACATCTCGAACCGGGCGGCAAGACGGCCAAGGATGCGCATCCGCATCAGGTCGAGACAGGCGATCACGACAAACACGCCGCCCAACAGCAGCGTCAGTGCGATCAGTGTGTCCATGTTCTGGCTGGTCAGCACACGGTCATAGACCTGAAGCATGTAAAGCGGTCCGGCCAGCATCAGCAGATTCAGAAACAGGCTGAACAGCGCGGCGGCGACAAAGCCTTTGCGCAGCGCGGCCCAAGCGGTTTCGACGGGGTTGGATTTCTTGAACATCGGATAGCCCTTTCCGGTTGATCAAAAACGGGGCGACCCGAAGGCCGCCCCGATTGAGGTTGGTTACGCGACGAAGTCGTCGTCACTCAGGTCGGTGCTGTTGACACCGGCCAGACGGACCGAGCCTTCGCCTCCGAACGAGATGACAGCGTCGTTGCCATCCTGAGCGACGCTCAGCGCGCCGCCGAAATCCGGGCCGAAGTCCCCGAACTGAAGCTGGTCGAGACCAACTTCGAAGTCCTGGATCACGTCGTTGCCGAAGTTCGAGCCGAACGAGAAGGTGTCTGAACCTGCGCCGCCGATCAGGATGTCATCGCCACCCTCACCGTTCAGCAGGTCGTCGCCTTCGCCACCGTTCAGAACGTTGGACAGATCGCTGCCAAAGATCACGTCACCATCGTCCGAGCCGATGACGTTCTCGATGGATTGCAGGATGTCTGTCTCGATCTGGTTCTCGATGACGTCCTGACCGATGACACCAATGCCACCCACGGCATTGACGTCCAGCGTCGCTCCTGCATCCACCAGCGTATCCTGTACGACCGGGCCGTTGATGCCCGCCGGTGCATTGTGCAGATGGATGGCCGAGACAACACCCGGGATCGGCGTGTTCAGGTCGGCTTCGTTCAGACCCACAACGCTGAGTTCGCTAGAATAGGTGACCTCGCCTGTCGCTAGGTTCTGGGTGATGACAACGGTTGCGTCACCGGTGGCTTCGCTGTCCGAGGTCGGCCCAGGCTCTTGCGCCGCGTCCAGACCGCCGCTCAGCGAGACTGTGCGGATGCCGTTCTCGGTCACGTCGCTATCGACCAGCAGTTGCCCGCGGATTTCACCGCCCGGGAACTCAGAGGTGTGGATGTTGTAGTACAGGTTGCCTTGAACCGCTTGTTCCACGAACTGCGCGCCGTCTTCGATGGCCGAACCGAACTGATCCGGTGCTGCGACAACCGCATCGACGACCGAGATGTTGAAGCCGGTGTCGCGCGTGGCGGTGCCGTTGCCATTGGCGTCCAGACGAACCTCGACCGCGACATCCAGATCCGAGAAGTCGGCTGTGTCGATGCCGTCGCCACCGTCGATGAAGTCATTGCCCAGACCGCCGGTCAGAACATTGTCCGCATCGCCTGCGATCAGCACGTCATCCCCTGCGCCGCCAACAATATCACCGTTGGTGGTGCCCAGATCGACAAAGATGTCGTCGCCATCGCTCAGCAAGACGTTGCCGTTGATCACACCTTCGTCGTCGTTGACAATGGTCACGCTGGCTGCGTCCGAGGCGTCGATTGCGTTGACCGTGCCGCGAATCTCACCTTCGTTCAGGATCGCGCCCAGCAGGTTCAGGCCGCCATCGATACGAATACCGGCTGCCGCGTCCGAGTCCTCGGACCCTGCGATCAGACCTTCGTTGACAACAACACCCGCGAAAGAGGCGTCATCCTGGCTGGTGAACAGGCGCAGACCGTCGCCGACCTGGTTGCCCTCGATCGCGTCGCCACGACCTTGCAGCGTGCCTTCGTTCAGGATCGCGGCCGAAACCACATCGCCCGAGACGTCACCAGTTTGCAGCGAAACGGCAGACCCGTTGTTGCCTTCACCTGCATCCACCACACCGGAGTTGTTGAAGGTGTAGTTGTCGGCGGTGCCATCAGCGTAGACAGTCCCGTTGCGCTGGTTGCCGGTGCCGAGGATGGTGCCTTCGTTGACAACCTCTAGACCTTCACCGTCGATATTCACCGCACGGCTGTCCGAGGTGACAGTCCCACGGTTCACAAACGATCCGCCCGTGTGATCACCCGTGCCAAAATACACACCGTTCTGGCCACCTTCGAACAGACCGCCTTCTTCGTTGATCAGCTGACCCTGGAAGTTGACGTTGTTCACCGCGCGGAATGCGCCGACGGTGCCGTTAGCACCTTCCGAGGCGACCACGCCCGCGTTGATGATGGTGCCCGAGAAGGTCCCGGCGTTGCCGACATTGCCAATGCGGATACCGTCACCGGCTGCGTTGGTGCCTGCGGCGGCGTTGCCCCGACCCTGGATGGTGCCGTCATTGTTCAGCTCGAAGGAATTCTCGCCTGCAATCTCGGCACCAAAGCCCGAACCTTCGTTGCCTTCGCCTGCGTCCACAACACCGGTTTCCAGGTTGTTGAAGGTGAAGTCTTGCGCGGTGCCGTCAGCGTAGACCGTGCCGTTGCGCTGGCTGTCAGTGCCGATAATTTCACCGGCGTTGTTCACCTCAAGGCCAATGCCATCGATGTTGAACGCCCGGCTGTCCGACGAAATGGTTCCGCCTTCCAGGTTGTTGAACACACCGCCGGTGTGATCTGCGCCTTCGCCTGCAACGGGGTTGCCGAAATAGACACCGTTTTGAACGCCCGAGATATCGCCCGAGTTGTTGAACTCACCCTGGAACGAAACACCGTTGACGAAACGCACACCCGCAACGGTTCCGTTTGCGCCTTCCGAGTCGATGGTGCCGGTGTTGTTGATGATCGCGTCAGTGGTGCCGACATTGCCGACGTTGCCGATCCGGACGCCATCACCCGCCGCATTGGTGCCTGCGGCTGCGTTGCCACGGCCCTGAATCGTACCGGCGTTGTCAAGGGTGAACGAGTTCGCGCCATCCTCGGCCCCGCCGATTTCGACACCAAAACCCGATCCCTGATTGTGCTCGCCCGCATCGATGGTCCCGGTGGTCAGGTTGTTGACCGAGAAGTCGTCGGCCGTACCGTCCGCATAAACGGTGCCGTTGCGCTGATCGTCAGTGCCGAGGATATCGCCGCCGTTGACCAGGTTCACACCCGTGCCGTCGATGTTGACCGCGCGGCTGTCCGACTGAATGGTGCCAAAGTTCAGAACGTCCAGATCATGCGCGCCCTGACCGATATACAGGCCGTTCGCGGCCCCTTCGATCACACCGGTCGAGGTGTTCAGGATCTCGCCTTCGGTGTTTGCACCGTCAGCGATCCGGATACCCGCGGCGGTGCCTTGGGTGCTTTCCGAAGAGATCAAACCGCTGTTAACAATCTCGGTGTCCAGAATGGTGCCTTCGGCGCCATTGTCGATGCGGATACCGTCGCCCGCCAGCGCGGTGTTCGACGCCGCCTGACCCCGGCCCTGAATGGTCGCGCCGAAGCCGTTGAATACATCGGTTTCCACACGGTCGCCGATCTCATCACCGATCTGAAGCGAAACGCCTGCGCCCTGATTGCCCTCACCGGCATCTACGGTCCCGCCCGCGAAATTCGAGATCGAGATATCCTCGGCAGTGCTGTTGGTGTAGATCGTGCCATTGCGCTGGTCGCCGGTGCCGAGGATGTCGCCGAAATTGCGCACATCGATGCCTTGGCCCTGAATGTCCACGGCACGGCTGTCGGAACTGATCACGCCGCCCCGGAAATTGTCCAGGCTGCCCGAGCTGTCTGCGCCCAGGAATTGAACACCGTTGAAGTCGCCCGAGATTGCACCAAAGTTGCGCACAGCGGCGCTGCCGGTGACCTGAACGCCGGTTGCCAGCGCATCAGGGCCGCTATTGGCGTCGATCACGCCCGAGCGGAAGTTGAAGATGTCAACATCCTGCCCCTGCGCCTGAACAGCGGCAACGGCGTTGTTGGTGACGATCTCGCCAAAGTTCAGCAGGCGCGAGAAATCATTGGCCAGAACAAAAGCGGGGGTGTCATCTACCACCGTGCTCTGGAAGAAGTTGTTGAAAAGGGTTTGGCCGTCGCGGGTCGTCTCTTGCGCCAAGGTTGACGTGGTCAAGAGACGGGCGCGCAGGCTTTCTACGAATTGGGACAGCATGGGTCACTCCGTCAGGTTTGTTGCGTGGTGCAGGCGGCCCGAATGCTTGGGCAGCCGACGCATCAAAGGAGTAGGCCCCACCCCGAGGCAGCGGAAATTCATGGTCCAAATCGGGGCTATAACCGATGCAAATAGTCACAAAACGCGTGAGGTCTGAAACCTTCAAACCCTGCAAAACAAGGCGCTTCACGAATACACGCCACGCGGTTTGCCCTATTCATTTTCGAAAGTTGACAGATTTGTTAACGGAAGTGAGCGTTTATTCCCCCGGATTTCGGGCGCAGGTCTTCTGAATCCGGCCCCTCAGGCGTATTTTGACGGCATGAATGCTCCCATTTCCAATTGTGACGTTTGCCAAAATGAATATCCGTGATCTGGAATACGTCCTTGCGATTGCCAAACACGGTCAGTTCAGTCAGGCCGCGCAGGCGTGCAACGTGTCCCAGCCAGCGATGTCCAACCAGATCAAGAAGCTTGAGAATGAGCTTGGCACGGAATTGTTCCTGCGGCTGAACAATGAGGTACGCCCTACCGCCTGCGGTGCGCGGATCGTGGACATCGCCGCACGCATTCTGGCCGACGCGCAAAAGATCCGCGATACCGCGACCGAGTTCCGCGACCCCGAGGCTGTGCCCTTCACCATCGGCATGACCCCAACGCTGGCCCCCTATCTGACGCAGTATTTCTCGGATCTGTTCAATGCACTGTTCCCACGGATGCGCGTTACCATGATCGAAGACCTGCCGCAGAACATGCTGCAAATGGTCGAAGATCATGCGCTGGACATGGCTCTGGTGGCCAAGATCAATAACAGTGCCGCGCTGGATTTCACCTCGATCTGGTCCGAGCCGCTGTTTCTGGCGCTGCGACAAGGGCATCCGCTGTGTACTTTAACATCCATCACACCGGAAGACGTGCCGCCGCATGATTTCATCCGCCTGCCACACAGTTTTGGCTATGAGCTTGAGGAGCGGTTGCCCAAACATGACCCCTCAACCCGGATCAGCAAGCGCTTTGACCTGACTGCCCTGCGGTTCGAAACGATCTGCCGCCATATCTGCCATTCGGATGACTGCACCATTGTCTCGGCTTTGGCGGCCGAGCAATTCAAGCGCGACAACTGGCCCTTGTGCTTCATCCCGTTCGACGCGCCCGGCCATCTGCGCGATCTGGGGGCTGCCACACGCCCCAATTGCCCGAGAAAACCGATGTTGGCGCGAATAGGGGAGTATATCCGGGAAAAGCCGCCGGTTGGGGTTATTCCGACCTATCGGTCTGAGCTTCCGGTCGATCAGGGGCAGCGACCCGCACTTGCCCAAGCCTGAGTTTTCTCGAAACCCATTGTTGACGCAGGGCGGAGGGCAGCTCTATCCGTTGACCCGTGGCAATTGGGGTAGGCAGATGGCAGTGGACATTCGGAACGAAGGCATGCGCATCGGCGGGCAGGTGGTGTTCTCTGAGGCCACCATTCCGGTTCATTATCCCTACACGAACGAGGTGGTCGGCACTGTTCCCGCAGGCACGGTCGATCACGTGCGGCAGGCCTTCGAGATTGCCGCCAATTACACACCCCGCCTGACCCGCTATGAGCGCAGTCAGATCTTGCAGCGTGCAGGCGACCTGATCGGTGAGCGGCGCGAGTACCTCGCGAAATGGCTGACGCTGGAGCTTGGGATTTGCCATCAGCACGCGGTTTACGAAACCAGACGCGCGCAGGATGTGTTTCAGTTCGCCGCCTCCGAGGCGCTGCGCGATGATGCCGAGGTCTTTTCCTGCGACCTGACCCCCAACGGCAAGCCCCGCAAGATTTTCACCAAGCGCGAACCCGTTCGTGCGATCAGTGCGATCACGCCGTTCAATCATCCTTTGAACATGGTCGCCCACAAGATCGCGCCGTCGATTGCGACGAATAATTGCATGGTCTGCAAGCCGACCGAACTGACCCCCCTGACCGCGCTCAGCCTTGCCGACATTCTGTATGAAGCCGGTTTGCCGCCCGAGATGTTTCAGGTTGTCACGGGCTGGCCGCAAGAGATCGGGGATGAGATGGTCACCAATGACCATATCGACATCATTACCTTCACCGGGGGCGTGCCCGTCGGCAAAAGTATCGCGGCCAAGGCGGGGTACAAACGGCAGGCCTTGGAACTGGGTGGAAACGACCCGCTGATCGTGCTGAACGATCTGGGCGACGCCGATCTGGACAGGGCCGCGGCCATCGCGGTTGCCGGGGCAACGGGCAATTCCGGGCAGCGCTGCACCGCCATCAAACGTATTCTGGTTCAAAACAGCGTGGCAGATCGTTTTGTGCCCTTCGTGCTGGACAAGGCTAAAGCCATCCGTTTTGGCGACCCGCAGGACCCGGAAACGGAACTGGGCTGCGTGATCCATGCAGAGGCTGCGGCGCTGTTTGAAACCCGCGTGATGGATGCCGAACGGCAGGGCGCGCAAGTTCTGTATCACCCCGGGCGACAGGGGGCCTTACTGCCCCCAATCGTGGTTGATCACGTGCCCTACAATAGTGCGTTGGTGATGGAGGAAACCTTCGGCCCCATCATCCCCATCCTGCGTGTCCCCGACGATGACGACGCGGTGATGGCAATTTCCAATGGCACGCCGTTTGGCCTGTCATCGGGCGTTTGCACAAACGATCTGAACCGCGCGATTGCCTATATCAACGGGCTGCACGTCGGCACCTGCAATATCTGGGAGCAACCGGGCTACCGGATTGAGATGTCTCCGTTCGGGGGCATAAAGGACAGCGGCAATGGTGTGAAAGAAGGTGTCATCGAAGCGATGAAGTTCTTCACCAATGTCAAAACCTACTCGCTGCCCTGGCCTCAGTAAGTGGTGCGCATCTGGTATCCCTGATGGAAGGTCATGCGCACGAATGTCACCGGTTTGGCCTGAAACCATGTCGTGCGCTCCAACTGGAACAGCGGCGTTCCGGGCGGGACGGACAGGAAATCCTGCAAATGCCCCGTGGCCGGAACCGCCGACAGGGCGATCTCCGCGTTTGAAAAGGGCACCTCGGCCAGCAGCCATTCGTTGGGTCCGGTTGCAAGGAAATCCTCGTCCACCACATGGGGGACCGCCTCGACATTGATCCAGCGTTCCTCGAACTGAAAGGGGCGGTTGTCGGCGTGGTGCATGCAGTGCAGGTGAAGGACCTGAGCCCCCTCGGCCAGACCCAGCTTGGCCTGCAACCATGCGGGACAATCAATCAGGGTCCGACTAACCAGAGCATAGCGGTATTCGGCATTCATATCCTCGATGGTTTGGCGAACCACGGTGATCGGCAGCTTGGCCTGCTTGACCGGAGTGGTCACGACGCGCGTGCCGCCCTTGCGCTTGCGGGTGATGATCCCTTGCTCGGACAATTCCCGCAGAGCGCGATTGACAGTGGCGCGGGCGCAACCGAACTCGGCTGCAAGCTCCAACTCGGTCGGCAAAAGGCTGCCTTGTGGCCAGATGCGGGTCTGGATGCGGTTCAGAACCTCGTCGCGTATGTCCTGAAAGCCCATTGTCTTTGGCACGGTCACGGGTTGCTCACTTAATATCTGCCTCTATTCATATTATGTCCGGATTAAATCTGGATGCAAAGTTATCAACCTAATCACAGCGCGGACAAAAGCCCCTCTATCGCGGTTCGGTAAGTGGCGATGATCCGGTCGCGATGGATATGGCGACCGTTGCGCACCTGATGCCGCCCGGCGGACCAAAGGTCGGTCACGACCGAGTCCCTGGACGCAAAGACCAACCCGTCCAGCACCTGATCGGATCGCAGTGCACACAGCGCCGGGTTTTGGCTGTCTATGGCGACCAGATCGGCCAGCTTGCCCTCGGCGATCTGTCCTGCATCGCGATCCAAGGCTTGCGCGCCACCCATGGCCGCGCCGCAATAGAGCGTTTGCCCGACCGAGCCTTCGCCCACAACCAGCACATTGCGCGACAGATCGCGCAGCCGCTGGGAATATTCCAGGGTGCGCAGCTCTTCGGTCAGGGAAATCAGCACATTGGAATCCGAGCCGACCCCGAACGCCCCGCCAGCGGTCAGATAGGTGGGGCCGTTGAAGGGACCATCACCCAGATTGGCCTCGGTGATGGGGCACAGGCCTGCAACGGCCCCGCTGGCGGCCATGGCGCGGGTCTCGGCCTCGGTCATATGGGTGGCGTGGATCAGGCACCAATTGGCATCGACGGGGGCATTGGCCAGCAGCCATTCCACCGGGCGGGCGCGCAGACCGGCCTGTACTTCGGCCACCTCTTTGGGTTGCTCGGCGATGTGGATGTGGATCGGACCAGTGCCTTGCGCGGCGATCACCTGCGCCAGATCGGCGGGTGAGGTGGCGCGAAGGGAATGCGGCGCGATGCCAACGCGGCAATCCCCGGGCAGAGACCCAAGCGCGCCCCGCGCCTGATCGACCAGCGTGCAGAACCGGTCCACATCATTGCCAAACCGCTGCTGGCCGGGTTCCAGTGGTTTTTCCCCGACGCCCGCGTAGCTGTATAGCACCGGCAGGTGGGTCAGCCCGATCCCGGTCTCACCAGCGGCAGCCATGATCCGGTCGCTGAGCTCGGCAAGCCGGTCATAGGGCTGCCCGCCGGGTTGGTGATGCAGATAGTGGAACTCTCCGACCGCGGCGTACCCGGCCTCCTGCATCTCAAGATACACAAGCGCGGCGATGGCCTGCACCTGATCCGGGGTCAGATGCGCGGTAAAGCGGTACATCAGCTCGCGCCAGGTCCAGAAACTGTCGCGACCCGCCAAACGGTATTCGGTCATCCCGGCCATCGCGCGTTGAAAGGCGTGGCTGTGCAGATTGGACAGCGCGGGCAGCAGAGTATCGACGCGGGTGTCTCCCTGCATGGCCGCCGCGTTTGGTGTCAGGCGTGAAATGCGCCCGTCCCGAACCTCCAGCCGCAGGTTTTCGGCCCATCCATCCGCCAGCAGGGCGCGGTTTGCGAATATGGTGGTCATATTTGCCTCCGGTTTTATGGATAGACATAAAGCATAAACACCTGTACCAGAAAAGAGAGAATTTCACGAGAGGGATTCGAATGCAGGCCCCCGACCACCTGTTCACCGATCTGAATGCCGCAACGATGGCGGGACAGGCCGCATATGGGCTGGTCCATGGGGCCGCGATTGCCGTTCAGGGCGGTCGGATTGTCTGGGTCGGTGCTCAGACGGAATTGCCTGCACAGTATTCGGCGCTGCCCAGAACCTCACTGGAGGGCCGTTTGGTGACGCCAGCACTGATCGACTGCCACACCCATGTGGTGCATGGTGGCCATCGCGCGGCCGAATTCGAAATGCGCCTGAACGGGGCCAGTTATGAACAGGTCGCGCGGGCCGGGGGTGGCATCATCTCAACCGTGAAGGCGACGCGAGCGGCCAGTGTCGATGACCTGATCGCGCAGGCGCTACCCCGCGTCGACGCGATGCTGGCCGAGGGCGTTTCGGTGATCGAGGTCAAATCGGGTTACGGGTTGGATCACGAAACCGAGTTGACCATGCTGCGCGCGGCCAGGGCTTTGCCCGAACACCGCCCGGTGCGGGTTGTCACCAGTTTTCTGGGTGCCCATGCTGTGCCTGCGGACTATGCCGGTCGGCCCAAAGATTACATCGCCGAAATCTGCATTCCGACCCTGCGTGCCGCCCATGCCGAGGGTCTGGTCGATGCGGTGGATGCGTTCAGCGAAGGAATAGCCTTCCTGCCCGACCAGTTGGTGCCGTTGTTCGATGTGGCGCAGCAGCTTGGTCTGCCGATCAAGGTTCACGCCGAGCAACTGTCCAATCTGGGTGGTGCAAAGCTGGCCGCCTCATATGGCGCGTTGTCCGCTGATCACATCGAGTATCTGGATGAAGACGGCGTTCAGGCCATGGCCGAGGCAGGCACCGTGGGCGTCATCCTGCCCGGAGCGTTCTATACGCTGCGCGAGACACAGGCCCCGCCGATCGACCTGCTGCGCAAATACAATGTGCCGATGGCGCTGGCGACCGATTGCAATCCGGGCTCTGCCCCGATGACGTCTTTGCTGCTGGCGATGAACATGGCCTGCACCTTGTTTCGCATGACGCCCGAAGAGGCATTGCAAGGAGTCACCACCAACGCTGCCCGCGCGCTGGGTCTGAGCGATTGCGGCCAGATCTCCCCCGGCCTGCGCGCCGATTTCGCGGTCTGGAACGTCTCGCACCCGGCGGAACTCGCCTATCGCATCGGCTTCAACCCGCTTCACGCCCGCATCATCGGAGGTGCGTTTTGACCCCGCTGACACTAACCCCCGGCGCTGTCTCGCTGGCGCAACTGGAACAGGTTTACCGCGAGGAATGCGCGGTGCGGCTTGACCCGGCCTGCCGCCCCGGCATCGAAGCGGCGCAGGCGCGCATTGCCGAGGCTGCGGCGGGTGAGGCGGCGGTTTACGGGGTCAATACGGGCTTTGGCAAACTGGCCAGCGTCAAGATTGCCGCCGAGGATACGGCGACCCTGCAACGTAATCTTATCCTGTCTCATTGCTGTGGTGTCGGTCCTGCGATCCCGCGCGCGGTTGCGCGGCTGATGATGGTGCTGAAACTGCTCAGCCTTGGGCGTGGCGCGTCCGGTGTGCGGCTGGAACTGATCGACCTGCTTGAAGCCATGCTCGACAAAGGCGTCACCCCGGTGATCCCGGCGCAGGGCTCGGTGGGCGCTTCGGGCGATCTGGCACCGCTGTCGCACATGGCCGCTGTCATGATGGGCGCGGGTGAGGCCGAATATGGCGGCGGGGTGATGCCCGGCCACAAGGCGCTGATCGCCGCCGGTTTGACCCCGGTGGAACTCGGCCCCAAGGAAGGGTTGGCGCTGATTAACGGCACCCAGTTCTCGACCGCTTTTGCGCTGGCGGGTCTGTTTGGTGCGTGGCAAGCCGCACAAAGCGCGTTGGTGACTTCGGCGCTGACCACGGATGCGATCATGGGGTCCACGGCCCCATTGCAACCGGAAATCCACACGCTGCGTGGCCATCGCGGCCAGATCGAGGCCGGGGCCACCATGCGCGCCCTGTTGGCCGGGTCGGTGATCCGCGAAAGCCATCGTGAGGGCGACACACGGGTTCAGGACCCTTATTGCATCCGGTGCCAACCGCAGGTCGTGGGTGCGGCGATGGATGTGCTGCGTCAGGCGGCCACCACGCTGGAGATCGAGGCAAATGCCGCCACCGACAACCCTCTGGTCCTGTCCGGGGCCGGGCTGATCGTCTCCGGCGGCAACTTTCACGCTGAACCGGTGGGTTTTGCCGCCGACATGATCGCGCTGGCCGTGGCCGAGATCGGGGCGATTGCTCAGCGCCGCATTGCGCTGATCGTCGATCCGGTGCTCAGCTTTGATCTGCCGCCTTTCCTGACGCCCAATCCGGGGCTGAACTCGGGGCTTATGATTGCCGAGGTCACCACGGCCGCGCTGATGAGCGAGAACAAGCACCTGGCCAACCCTTGTGTGACGGACTCAACGCCCACCTCTGCCAATCAGGAGGATCACGTCAGCATGGCCGCCCATGGCGCGCGGCGTCTGGGGCAGATGGTGACCAATCTTGAACGCATTCTTGGGGTCGAACTGCTCTGCGCCACGCAAGGCGTCGAATTCCGCGCGCCGCTGCCGACCAGCGAGACCTTGCAGGGCGTGATGGCGCGCCTGCGCGCTGTGGTGCCGCCCCTGGGCGACGACCGCTATACCGCGCCGGATATCGAAGCCGCCTATGCACTGATTGCCAACGGTGAGATTGCCCATGGCACAGGTATAGACATGCCGGAGCTTGGCGCATGATCGACTCGGTTGAAATCGCGCGGGGCGACAGCCCCATCGTGCTGGGCCTGCCTCATACCGGCACCTATGTTCCGCCCGAGATCGAGGCCAGGCTGAATGACCGGGGCAGGGGGCTGGTCGATACCGACTGGCATATCCATCAGCTTTATGACGGGTTGCTGCCCGGTGCCACAACAGTGCGCGCCACTTTCCATCGTTATGTGATCGACGCCAACCGCGACCCGTCGGGCGTGTCGCTATATCCCGGTCAGAACACCACCACGCTGGTGCCGATGACGGATTTTGACGGGCGGGATATCTGGGGTGATCCGCCCTCTGAGGCAGAAATCGCCGCCCGCCGCGCCGCCTTCCACGCGCCTTATCACGCCGCGCTTGAGGCCGAACTGGCGCGGGTCAAGGCGATCCACGGTGTTGCGGTGCTGTATGATTGCCACTCGATCCGCAGTCATATCCCCTTCCTGTTTGACGGAACACTGCCGGACCTGAACCTCGGAACGAATGACGGCACGACCTGCGCGCCCGAGATTGAGGCCATCGCCCATGAGTTTGCGGCCTCATCGCCCTATAGCACAGTGCTGAACGGGCGGTTCAAGGGCGGCTGGACGACCCGCCATTATGGCCGCCCTGCCGAAGGGCTGCACGCCATTCAGATGGAACTGGCGCAATCCACCTACCTGACCGCCGAGCGCCCGCCGTGGTCCTATGACGAACGCAAAGCCACGCGCCTGCGCCGCTGGCTGAAAGATATACTCGACGCTATCCACGACACCGCATTGGAGCTTGCCCGATGACTGACCCTCGCAAAAACACCCGTGACGTGTACCCGCCCGCCGGGCCCGAACTGAACGCCAAAAGCTGGATGACCGAGGCTCCGCTGCGGATGTTGATGAACAACCTGCACCCGGATGTGGCCGAAAACCCGCATGAGCTGGTGGTCTATGGCGGTATTGGCCGCGCGGCGCGGACGTGGAAGGATTTCGACACCATCGTCGCCAGCCTCAAGGATCTGGAAGAGGATGAAACGCTGGTGGTGCAGTCCGGCAAGCCGGTGGCGATTGTGCGGACCCATTCGGATGCGCCTCGGGTGCTGATCGCGAACTCGAATCTGGTGCCGCATTGGGCGAACTGGGATCACTTTAATGAGCTCGATAAGAAGGGCCTGATGATGTATGGCCAGATGACCGCTGGCTCGTGGATCTATATCGGCACGCAGGGCATCGTTCAGGGCACCTATGAGACCTTTGCCGAGGCCGGGCGTCAGCATTATGACGGCGACCTGACCGGCAAGTGGATTCTGACCGGCGGTTTGGGCGGCATGGGCGGCGCGCAGCCTTTGGCGGCGGTCTTTGCCGGGGCCTGCTGTCTGGCGGTCGAGTGCAACCCGGACAGCATCGATTTCCGTCTGCGCACCAGATATCTGGATGAGAAGGCCGAGACGCTGGACGAAGCGTTGGAAATGATCGACCGCTGGACCAAGGCGGGTGAGGCGAAATCGGTCGGCCTGCTGGGCAACGCAGCCGAAATCTTCCCCGAAATCTATCGGCGGATGCAGGAAGGCGGCATGCGCCCCGACATCGTCACCGACCAGACCAGCGCCCATGATCCGGTCAACGGCTATCTGCCATTGGGCTGGACCATGGCGCAGTGGAAGGACAAGCGCGAAAGCGATCCCAAGGCGGTTGAAAAAGCCTCGCGCGCGTCGATGAAGCAACACGTGGCGGCGATGGTCGATTTCTGGAACGCAGGCGTGCCGACGCTGGATTACGGCAACAACATCCGGCAGGTGGCGCAGGATGAGGGGCTGGAAAACGCCTTTGCCTTCCCCGGCTTCGTGCCTGCTTATATCCGCCCGCTGTTCTGTCGTGGCATCGGCCCGTTCCGCTGGTGCGCGCTGTCGGGCGACCCGGAAGATATCTACAAGACCGACGCCAAGATGAAAGAGCTGTTCCCCGAGAACACACATCTGCACAACTGGCTCGACATGGCGCAGGAGCGGATCGCCTTCCAAGGCCTGCCCGCCCGTATCTGCTGGATCGGGTTGGGCGACCGCCATCGCGCCGGTTTGGCGTTCAACGAAATGGTTCGCAACGGCGAATTGAAAGCACCGGTGGTGATCGGGCGCGATCATCTGGATTCGGGCTCGGTCGCAAGCCCGAACCGTGAGACCGAGGCGATGAAGGACGGCTCGGATGCGGTTAGCGACTGGCCGCTGCTGAATGCGCTGGTCAACACCGCCTCGGGGGCGACATGGGTGTCGTTGCACCATGGCGGCGGGGTCGGTATGGGGTTCAGCCAGCACGCAGGCGTGGTGATTTGCGCTGATGGCACGGATGAGGCTGCAAAACGGCTGGAGCGCGTTCTGTGGAACGATCCGGCCTCGGGCGTTTGGCGTCATGCCGATGCGGGGTACGAGGATGCCAAAGCCTGCGCGCGCGAACACGGGTTGCGGCTGCCGGGCATTCTGGGCTGACACCTTGTTTCTCAATTGCGTACGAGATCGTCACAGAACGACGATGCGTCATATTGGGGTGATTGGCGTATAGAGTGTTGCGTCAAAACATTTTATCGATAATAACTCCAAAGCAACGCAAGCTGCAGGAAATTTTATAGATAAAATGATCATCCCCCATTCCGGCTGGACCCGCAAAACTGCGCAAGCTGTCTATGACCTTCCGTTGATGGATCTTCTGTTCCGGGCACAAACCGTGCATCGCGAGAACTTTGATCCCAATAAGGTTCAGACCTCAAAGCTGTTGTCGATCAAAACCGGCGGCTGTGCCGAGGATTGCGCCTATTGCTCGCAATCGGCCCGCAACGGCTCGACCCTGCCGGCGTCGAAACTGATCGAGATCCAGCGCGTTCTGGCCGAGGCGAAGAAAGCCAAGGATGGCGGCGCGACGCGGTTCTGCATGGGTGCGGCGTGGCGCGAGCCCAAGCCCCGTGACATGCCTGCACTGGTCGCCATGGTCGAAGGCGTCAAGGCGATGGGCATGGAAACCTGCATGACGTTGGGCATGCTGGATGACACTCAGGTCGTACAACTGCGCGATGCGGGGCTGGACTATTACAACCACAATATCGACACCTCGGAACGCTATTATTCCGAGGTCATCACCACCCGCACCTTCAGCGACCGGATCGACACCATGAACCGTGTGCAGGAAGCCGGGATCAAGGTCTGTTCGGGCGGTATTCTGGGCATGGGTGAGCATTCGGGCGACCGCATCGACATGTTGCTGACGCTGGCCAACATGCAGCCCGCACCGGATTCGGTTCCGATCAACATGCTGATGCCGCAGGCGGACACGCCCCTGGCCGATGCCGAGCCGATTGACCCGATTGAGTTTGTGCGGATCATCGCTCTGGCCCGGATCCTGATGCCGAAATCCTATGTGCGTCTGTCCGCCGGTCGCAGCGACATGAGCGATGAGATGCAGGCCATGTGTTTCTTTGCCGGTGCGAACTCGATCTTTGTGGGTGAGACGCTGCTGACGGCCGAAAACCCCGAAGAGGATGTGGATTCGATCCTGTTCGCCAAGCTGGGTATTCAGCCCGAGACGGCAGAAGATCACGCGCAGACGGAAGCTGCCGAATGACAGCAGTCGATCGGCTGGAGTCGATGCTTGGCACGCTGGATGCGCGCCATCGTCGTCGCCATTTGGCGGCGGCGAAAGGGCTGGACTTTGCGTCGAACGACTATCTGGGGCTGGCGAGCTCGCAACTGTTGCGGGACGCCGCGCAGGACGCGGTGGCGCGTGGCGTGCCAGTGGGGTCCGGCGGGTCGCGCCTGCTGCGCGGCAACCACCCCGAACACGAAGTGCTGGAGCATGAGGCCGCCGCGTTTTTCGGTGCCGAGGCTGCCCTGTTCATGGGCGGCGGGTTTCAGGCCAATCAGGCGATCTTTTCCACCCTTCCGGCGGCAGATGATCTGGTTCTGCACGACGCGCTGGTCCATGCCAGCGCCCATGAAGGGATGCGCGCCAGCCGCGCGGATCTGCGGTCGTTCCGGCACAATGATGTAAGCGATGCCCGGGCGGTGGCGGCAGAATGGCGTGCGGCAGGGGGCACCGGGCAAATCTGGCTTGCCGTCGAAAGCGTCTATTCGATGGAGGGTGATCTTGCCCCGCTATCGGATTTCGCGACCCTTGCACGGGAATTCGATGCGATTCTCGTTGTGGACGAAGCGCACGCCACCGGCGTCTATGGCGCGCACGGAGAAGGTCTGGCGCATGATCTGGACGCGCAACTTTTGACATTGCACACTTGCGGCAAAGGGTTGGGTGTCGCCGGGGGATTGATCTGCGGACCTCGGGTGATGATCGACGCGTTGATCAACCGCGCACGACCGTTCATCTTCGCAACCGCTCCTTCGCCGCTGAACGCAGCGCTGGTGCGCGCAGCTTTGCAGGCGCTGGTCTCGGACGAAGGGCTGATACAGGCCGCGCAGGGCCGCATTCGCCATGCGCATTCGGTTGCGCGCCAGCAGGGCGTCGCCGAAACCGCCCTGAACAGCCAGATCATCCCGGTCATTCTGGGCGATGAGGCGCGCACGATGGCTATGGCCTCGGCCCTACAAGAGCGAGGCTTTGACGTGCGCGGCATCCGCCCGCCCACCGTTCCGCGCGGCACGTCGCGCCTGAGGATCTCGATCACCGGCAATGTGGATCACACCGACATCTCGGCCCTGTTCACCGCGCTGGCCCAACAGCAATCGGAGGCCGCATGAGCGCGCTGATCGTCACCGGCACCGATACGGGTGTCGGCAAAACCGTCTTCTCTGCCGGGCTGACCGCTGCCTTGTGTGCGACATACTGGAAGCCGGTGCAGTCGGGGCTGGAAGACGCCACTGACACCGACATCGTTCGGGACCTGTCCGGTGCCGAAGTTCTGCCCGAGGCCTACCGACTGAACATGCCCGCCTCACCCCATCTGTCCGCCGAGGATATGGGGCTGGAAATCGATGCAAAGCGCCTGTCCCTGCCGCAGGTTGACGGGCCCTTGGTTGTCGAAGGGGCAGGGGGCCTGATGGTGCCGCTGAACCGCAAGCTGTTCTATCTGGACCTGATCGCGCAATGGGAGGCCCCGGTTGTACTGGTCGCGCGGACCGCTTTGGGCACGATTAACCACACCACTTTGTCTCTGATGGCGCTGCGAAATGCAGGGTGCCAGGTGGTGGGCGTGGCTTTTGTGGGCGAACCCGAGCCGGATGTGGAACAGACCATCGTCCAGATGTGCGATGTGCGCCATCTGGGGCGTCTGCCCATGCTGCCCGACCTGTCGCGTGACGCTCTGGCCAACGCATTCCAGGCCATCGATGTCGATGCCATCCGGGGGGCGCTATGACCCCGCTGGATTTTGACGCCCGCCACCTGTGGCACCCCTATACCAACGTGGCTGATCCCGGCCCGATGCACCTGATCGACCGGGCCGAGGGGGTGTATCTGTACCGCGAAGACGGGGCGAAGATGATCGACGCCATGTCCTCATGGTGGTGCGCGATCCATGGGCATAAGCACCCCGTGATTACCTCGGCCATGCAGCGCCAGCTGGAGAAGATGCCGCATGTGATGTTCGGCGGTCTGACCCATAACCCGGCCATCGATCTGGGGCGCAGGATGGTTGACATGCTGCCCGAGGGGCTGGACCGGATTTTCTACTGCGACAGCGGCTCGGTCTCGGTCGAAGTGTCGATGAAAATGGCGGTGCAGTATCAGATGGCCCATGGCCGCACCGGCAAGGTCGAGTTTGCCACCGTCCGGGGCGGCTATCACGGTGATACGTGGAAAGCGATGAGCGTCTGTGACCCGGTCACCGGGATGCATGGGCTGTTCCGTGGTGCCTTGTCGATCCAGCACTTCCTGCCGCGCCCGCATGTGCGGCTGGATGACGAATGGCCTGAGGATTCGGCGCAAAACGGTCTTGAACCGCTGGAACGCCTGCTTGACGAAAAGGGCGACCAGCTTGCGGCACTGATACTTGAACCCGTCGTGCAGGGCACTGGGGGGATGTATTTCTATCACCCCGAATGGCTGCGCGCGGCGCGGGCCTTGTGTGACGCCCACAACGTTCTGATCATCTTTGACGAGATTGCAACCGGCTTTGGCCGTACCGGCAAACTGTTTGCCATCGATCATGCGGGTGTAACACCTGACATCCTGTGTCTGGGCAAGGCGCTGACGGGCGGGCATATTTCGTTCGCGGCGACGGTGACCAGCGAGAAAATCGCCTATGGAATCGGCAACAGCGAGGCGGGCGTTTTCATGCATGGCCCGACCTATATGGCCAACCCGTTGGCCTGTGTCGCGGGTTCGGCCAGCCTTAGCCTTCTGGCCGAAGGTCATTGGACAGGGCAGGTGGCTGCAATCGAAAACCAGATGCGGGCTGAACTGGAGCCCGCCCGCCACTTGCCGGGTGTTGCCGATGTCAGGGTCCTGGGCGCGATTGGCGTGATTGAGATGAAGGATACGGTTGATCCCCGGGTCGCGCACCGCCTTGCCCCGCAAACCGGCGTCTGGCTGCGCCCCTTTGCGCGCAACATCTACACGATGCCGCCCTACATCATCTCGGCTGATGAGCTGAGCCGCGTCACGGCGGCCATGGTCGCGCTGGCCGGAGGTGCACAGTGAAGCATCAGTGGCTGTCACGCTCGGACGGAACCGACCTGACCCTTGTCTTCGGGGGCTGGGCACTGGGGGCTGCGCCTTTTGATGGTCTGACCGATGCGGACAACCTGTTGCTGATCCAAGGCTACACGCAGATTGACGCGCCCCTGCCGCTTGAGCGGTTTGAGCGCGTTCACCTGCTGGCCTTTTCCTTCGGGGTCGCCTCGGCAGCGCATTGGCTGGCGCAGACCGGTTTCCGGCCTGACCGGCTGGTTGCCGTCAGCGGGACGTTGAACCCGGCCAGCGCTGAATTTGGCATCGCACCCGAGATGATCCGGGCAACGGCGGATAACCTGTCTAATGCGAGTTTCACCAAGTTCTGCCGCCGGGCCGGATTGGTCGGGTCTGCGCCCGCGCTGGACATTGCCGCCGCACGTGACGAACTGCTTGCCGTGATCGATCGGGGCGCGGCCCACGATCCCGGCTTTGACCGCATCTGGATACCGCAGCGGGATCGCGTCATCCCCACCACCGCGCAAGAGGCCGCATGGGCGGATCGGTCAGACATTATCCGGCGCGTCGATACCCCTCATGTCCCGTTTGCGGCGGGTCAAAGCTGGGCGGAGTGGTTTGCATGACAGTCCATCTGACAGACAAGGTGCAACGCAGTTTCAGCCGCAGTTTTCACACCTATCACGATGCGGCAAACCAGCAGGCCTGGGTGGCCGAGAAGCTGGTGGACGAGTTACACCGGCTGGGCGCGCCCAATCAGTATCGGGCGGGCTTCGAACTTGGCTGCGGCACCGGGCATCTGAGCCGTTTGTTGCGCGCGCAGTTCTCGGTTGATCACCTGAGCCTGAACGACATCGCCCCGCAGGCCCGCGAAACGGCACATGCGGTGGATGCCGGATTTATCGAAGGTGACGCGCGGCAGGTATCCTGGCCCGCGCATATCGATCTGCTGGTATCTGCCTCGATGATCCAGTGGATGGAGAACCCGGCTGATCTGTTGCGCAAAGCGGCCAAGGCTTTGGCCCCCGGCGGTTGGTTTGCCGTGTCTGGTTTCGGCCCCAAACAGTATCAGGAACTGCGGCAGATCGGATCCGCTGCGCAGGCACCGGGCCTGTGTGGGGCGGAGGAACTGCGCGCAGCTATCGAAGATGTACTGATCGTCAAATCCGCCGGTGAGAGCCTGCGGCCCTCCTACTTTGCCACCCCGCGCGACATGCTGCGGCACCTGCGGAATACCGGCGTGAATGGCCGCGCGCAGCGTGCCTGGACCAAGTCGACGCTGGCCCGGTTCGAGCAGGAATACTGGTCGGAATTCGGCCACGGGCAGGGCGTGCCGCTGACCTACCATCCGGTCTGGATCATTGCCCAGAAACGCGAAGGCTAGTCCTTTACCACCAGATCAATTTCGTTCTCGGCCAACATGTCGCGAATGCCCTGCGACGGCTGGGTGTCGGTGAAAAACAGGTTGATCTTCGACGGAACCTCAAGCGTCACGGGGGCCCGTTTGCCCAGCTTTTCGCCATCGGCCACCACCACACGCACCTGAGCGTTGTCGATTGCGATCCGCGCCAGGTTGGCCTCCTGCAAATCATGCAGCATGAAGCCCAGATCGGCGTTTACCGCCCCGACCGACAGGATCGCAAAGCGGACGTTCAATCGCCTGATCAACTCCTGCGCTTCCACCCCGAACGCGCCGCCGTCATGGGGGCGCAGCTCACCCCCGGCCATGAACACGCGGTTGTTGTTATGCGCGGCCAGCGTGTTGGCCACGACAACTGAATTTGTCACCACAAACAGGTCCTTATGATCCCGAAGGGCCTGCGCCACATATGCTGTCGTCGACCCGATATCGAGGAACAGGGAATCCCCGTCGCTGATGATCTCGGCGACGGCTTTGGCCAGTTTTTCCTTGGCGTCGACCTTACTGTCCAACCGGCTTTCCAGCGAAGGTTCCAGCAAGTTTTCGACCAGATGAACGCCGCCATGGACTTTGCGGACGATACTGCGCTCTTCCAGATTGCGCACATTGCGGCGGATGGTTTCCAGCGTCACGCCAAGTTCATTGGCCAGCACGCTGACCCGACAGGATCCGCCCGACCGGAACAGGGCGCGCAAAATCTCATCTTCTCGCTGATTTGTGGTTTTTAGGTTCATTGGGTCCATGGTAATGGCAGTAGTTGGCACTAGGGGTACCACAACTACCACATAAAGCAACGCAATTGCCAGAATTTGCGCGGTTAAGTTTTAATTTGAGAGTATTTGTGTGGCTTAACGTGGTTTTTATTGACACAAAACCCCACAATGTGGTCGTCTTTCAATAATACCACCGATTCACAAAGAAAAACCACGACAGGGAGATGGTATAATGCAACTCAAACTGGGACTTAGCGTATTGGCTTTGGCGGTTGCGGGCGTGACCTCGGCGGGGGCTGTGGAATCCTCGGACCCGATCAAGCTGACGCTGCATGACTGGTCAGGGCAATTGATCAACACCAAGATCATGGGCTCGATCCTGCAAGAGGCGGGGTATAACGTCGAATATGTGCAGGCTGATTACATCGCGCAATTCGCGGGCCTGAAAACCGGCGATCTGCATCTGGCGATGGAGATCTGGGAAACCACCGGGCGCGAGGCGCTGGATGAGGCGACAGCCTCGGGCAACGTCGTGAACGTGGGCGAAACCGGGCTGATGGCGATCGAGGAATGGTGGTATCCGACTTACATGAAAGACCGCTGCCCTGGCCTGCCGAACTGGGAGGCGCTGAAAGACTGCGCCGAGGAATTTGCCACCGCCGAAACCGCGCCGAACGGGCGCTATGTGGGCGGCCCGGTAACCTGGGGCGGGTTCGACGAAGAGCGTGTCGAAGCGCTGGAGCTTGAGTTCGAGGTTGTCCACGCAGGCACCGATGCGGCTCTGTTTGCCGAATTGGAATCCGCCTATCAGCGCGAAGATCCAATCATGCTGTGGGTCTACGTTCCTCATTGGGCACCGGCAAAATATGATGGCGAATTCGTTGAATTCCCGCCGTTTTCCCCGGAATGCTACGCAGATCCGTCAGTCGGGGTGAACCCCGATCTGGCCTATGACTGCGGCAAGCCGCGCGGCCCGATCTGGAAGGCGGCCTGGTCCGGTTTGCAGGAAAAATGGCCGGGTGCGTATGACATCATCGAAGCCTACAGCATCAATAACGATGAGATGAGCGCGATGGTCGGCAAGGCAGATTTGGACGGCGTAGAGATTGATACCGTTGTTGCAGATTGGATGGGGGCCAATAAAGACCGCTGGTCTGGCTGGATCTCCAAGTAATCTGCATTGGCCGGAGCGGTCACCCTGTTCTCCCCAACCGCTCCGGCTTACCCGGCCTTTCAATCGGACGTCCCAGATGACCCCCAAGACCAAATTGTCCTGCCGTAACGTGTGGAAACTCTACGGTCCGAATGCGGATGCGCTGTTGCGGCAAAATCCGAACCCGTCAGCTGATGACATCCGCAAGGCGGGCGTGATCGGCGCGGTGCGCAACGCCAATATCGACATCGCCGAGGGTGAGATTTTCATCATCATGGGCCTGTCCGGCTCGGGCAAATCCACCTTGGTCCGCTGCCTGTCGCGGCTGATCGAACCCACGGGCGGAGAGGTTCTGTTCGACGATGCCGATCTGCTGCGCGCCAGCGACAAGGAGTTGATCGAGATCCGCCGTCACAAGATGGGCATGGTGTTCCAGCATTTCGCCCTGCTGCCGCATCTGACCGTTTTGCAGAACGTGATGTTCCCACTGACCATTCAGGCCACACCCAAGGCTGAGGCCGAGGTCAAAGCCCGCGAAGTGGTCGAACTGGTCGGGCTGAAAGGGCGCGAGGATTATTATCCGCGCGAATTGTCAGGCGGCCAGCAACAGCGCGTCGGCATCGCCCGCTCGCTGGTGACGGAACCGGATCTGTGGTTCTTGGACGAGCCGTTCTCGGCGCTCGATCCGCTGATCCGGCGCGAAATGCAGGATGAGTTTCTGCGCCTGCAGGAGCGGCTGCATAAGACAATCGTCTTCATCACCCACGACTTTGAAGAGGCTGTCCGTCTGGCCGACCGCATCGCCATCATGAAGGACGGAGAGGTGATTCAAATCGCCACGCCAGAAGAGCTGGTGATGCACCCGGCCACTGATTATGTGGCTGAATTTACGAAACATATACCCCGCTCGAAGGTTCTGACCGTTGGCGGCGTGATGGCCGCCGGTGCGGATGGTCAGGGCGACCCGATCCCGCAATCTACCCGCGTCTCGGACGTGGCGGAACGGATCATCGCGGCCGATGCGCCGATCCCGGTTTCAGACGACACCGGACGGATAGTCGGGGCCATCGACCGCAAGGCCGTGGCGCATGTGCTGTTCGGTGACGGGGACGCCGCATGATCCGCCCAAGCCGCAGCCAGATCGTCATCCTGTCGCTTGTGCTGATCACGATCCTGCTGGGCTGGTTCGGTCGTGATCTGGGCAAGGCGCTGGATGCGCGTTGGCTGACCAAGTTCCCCTCGGCCTGGGTGATCCCATTCAAGACCTATATCTCGTCGGCAATGACATGGCTGATCGAGGATGCCGCCCTTGGCCCGGTCTCGTTCACCGATGTCACCCGCGCCATCGCCTGGCTGATCGAGCAGCCCTATAATCTGGTGCTGGCCCTGCTGGCTGACGGATTTGTCAGCGGTCAGGGCAATGACGCGCAGGTCATCCTGCCCGCGATCAGCTGGGTCGTGGTGATCACTGCCGTGATCGCTCTGGGGCAATACTGCCGTGATTGGGGGCTGGCGGCGCTGGTCGGCGCCTGTTTCATCTATCTGGCCGTCTTTGGACAATGGGACAGCGCGATGGTGACACTGGCCTCGGTCCTGATCGCGGTGCCGATTGGCGCGGGCGGAGGGTTGATGCTGGGCATTCTCGCCTATCGCCATCCGTTGTTTGAAAAGATCATCTCGCCCGTTCTGGACCTGATGCAGACGATCCCGATCTTTGCCTATCTGGTGCCGATCCTGTTCATGTTCGGCTTTGGCCCGATCTCGGCTTTGGTTGCCACGATCATCTACGCCACCCCGCCGATGGTGCGGATTACCACGCTGGCGCTGAAAGGCGTGGACCCTGAGATTCTGGATTTCGGACGTATGGCAGGTACAACCCAGCGGCAATTGATGTGGCGCGTTCTGGTGCCATCGGCCAGTCACAGCCTGATGGTCGGCGTCAATCAGGTGATCATGCTGACGCTGAACATGGTCATCATCGCCTCGATGATCGGGGCTGGGGGGCTGGGGTTCGACGTCCTCGCCGCGCTGCGCCGTCTGGACATCGGTGCCGGGTTCGAGGCCGGGATTGCCATCGTGGTTCTGGCTATTGCCGTGGATCGGCTAAGTCAGGCTTTTGCCGAGCGCATGGGGCAGGTGCATCATGAACAGCCGGGCGCGTGGATCGCGCGCCATCGCCGCACGGTTCTGGTGCTGATCCTGCTAGTGCTGACATGGGTGCTGGGCCAGTTCTCGCCCCTGCTGCTGGAATATCCCGAAGGCCAGACCATCACGACGGGCGCGTTCTGGGACAACACGGTCGAATACCTGAACGTCAACTATTTCGACACGTTCGAGGCGATCAAGGTCTTTTTCCTGACGTGGTTCATGATCCCGATCAAGACGGTGCTGCTGGGCATCCCGTGGCCCTGGGCGATTGCGATGCTGACCCTGCTGGGCTGGCACGCGGGGGGCTGGCGGCTGGCGCTGCTCTGCGGTGGCATGGCCTCGCTGATCCTTGTGTCAGGCCTGTGGTCCAAGGCGATGGTGACGGTCTATCTGTGCGGCGCGTCGGTGATTTTGGCGACGTTGATCGGGGTGCCTCTGGGCGTGTTGGCGGCGTTGAACAAACGGGCGGGCGCTGTGATCAACCTGCTGATCGACACGCTGCAAACCCTGCCCAGCTTTGTCTACCTGATCCCCGTTGTGATGTTGTTCCGGGTCGGAGATTTCACTGCGCTGATCGCCATCGTCCTTTATGCGCTGGCCCCGGCGGTGCGCTATGCCGCACACGGAGTGCGTTCCGTCAGTGAGGAGTTGATCGAGGCCGGTCTGGTCTCGGGATGCACCCGCGCGCAACTGCTGCGCCATATCCGCCTGCCTATGGCACTGCCGGAAATCCTGCTGGGCATCAACCAGACCATCATGCTGGCGCTGTCGATGCTGGTAATCACCGCCCTCGTCGGCACCCGCGATCTGGGGCAAGAGGTCTATATCGCGCTGACCAAGGCCGATACAGGCCGGGGTCTGGTGGCCGGTCTGTCGATTGCCTTCATCGCCATCATCGCCGACCGGCTGATCAACGCCAGCGCCCGTCAGGCCCGCATCCGCTTTGGACTGGAGAGTTGACATGAACCATTCCGACCTGATGACTCGCATCCGCGCTCTGCCGATCTGGCAGGGTGAGATCGCAGCCGAACCGCTGACCGGTGGCATCACCAATGTGAATTACAAAGTGACGGATACCAGCGGATCTTATGTGGTCCGTGTCGGCGACGACATCCCGCTGCATCAGGTGATGCGCTTCAACGAGCTCGCCGCGACGAAAGCCGCCCACGCCGCAGGTCTTTCCCCTGCGGTGGTCCATGCCTCGGGCGATCTGACGGTGCTGGAATTCATCGAAAGCCGCACCCTGACGGAAGAGGACGTGCGCCACCCCGACATGCTGCCTCGTGTGCTGGATCTGGTAAAGCGATGCCATACGGAGGTGCCCAAACACCTGCGCGGCCCGTCACTGGTATTCTGGGTGTTCCACGTCATCCGCGACTACTCCGCCACGCTGACCGAGCGCAGCAGCGCCCACTCGGCCGTGATCCCGGAACTGGTGCAAACCGGGAACGGGCTTGAAACCGAGGCCGGGCCATATGACATGGTCTTTGGCCATAACGATCTGCTCTGCGGCAACTTTCTGGACGATGGCACCCGCCTGTGGCTGATCGATTTCGACTATGCCGGGTTCAACTCGCCGCTGTTCGATCTGGGCGGGCTGGCCTCGAACAACGGGCTTTCACCGGATCAAGAAGATTGGATGCTGGAGGCCTATTTCCAGACCCCCGTCACCGACGACCTGCGCCACCGCTATACGGCGATGAAATGCGCCTCGCTGCTGCGCGAAACGATGTGGAGCATGGTGTCCGAGATCACCTCGGATATCGACTTTGACTATGCGGCCTACACGGCTGAAAACCTCGCGCGGTTCCGCGCGGCCCTTACCGATTTCAAAAATACCTGAGGACAGACATGACCGACCTTCCGACAACAGCCAAAGCCGTCATTATCGGCGGCGGGATCATCGGCTGCTCGACCGCGTATCACCTGGCCAAGCTGGGCTGGACCGACACGGTGCTGCTGGAACGCAAGAAACTGACCTCGGGCACCACCTTTCACGCCGCCGGGCTGGTGGGGCAATTGCGTTCGAACGCCAATATCACGCAATTGCTGGGCTATTCGGTCGATCTGTACAACAAGATCGAAGAGGAAACCGGCCTCGGTACGGGGTGGAAGATGAACGGCGGGTTGCGGCTGGCCTGTAACGAGGAACGCTGGACCGAGGTCAAACGACAGGCCACCACCGCGCATTCCTTTGGTCTGGACATGCAATTGCTCACGCCCTCCGAGGCGCAGGAACTGTGGCCGCTGATGGACGTCTCGGACGTGATCGGTGCGGCCTATCTGCCGACGGATGGGCAGGCGAACCCCTCAGACATCACGCAGGCGCTGGCCAAAGGTGCCCGCATGGCCGGAGCGAAGATTTTCGAGGACACCAAGGTCACCGATATCGAGATCGAAGATGGCAAGATCCGCGCCGTGATCACCGAACATGGCCGCATCGAATGCGAAAAGGTAATCTGCTGTGCCGGTCAGTGGACCCGCACCTTTGCCGGGCGCTTTGGGGTGAACGTGCCACTGGTGCCGATGGAGCATCAGTATATGGTGACTGAGCCCTTTGACGTGCCCGGTAACCTGCCGACCCTGCGCGACCCCGACCGGCTGACATACTACAAGGAAGAAGTCGGCGGGCTGGTCATGGGCGGGTACGAGCCGAACCCGATCCCGTGGGCCACGAAGGGCATTCCGCAGGGCTTCCACTACACGCTGCTCGACAGCAATTTCGACCATTTCGAACAGTTGATGGAACTGGCGCTGGGTCGTGTGCCCGCTTTGGAAAACGCAGGGGTCAAAACCCTGACCAACGGGCCGGAAAGCTTTACGCCTGACGGCAATTTCATCATCAGCGAAGCGCCCGAATTGAACAATTTCTTCGTCGGCGCGGGCTTCAACGCCTTTGGCATCGCCGCAGGCGGCGGCGCGGGTATGGCGCTGGCTGAATGGGTGCACAAGGGCGAGCCGCCGTTCGACCTGTGGTCTGCCGATATTCGCCGCTTTGGCCGCCCGCATTTCGACACCGACTGGGTCCGCACCCGCACGGTCGAGGCATATGGCAAGCACTACACAATGGGCTGGCCGCATGAGGAGCATGACTCGGGCCGCCCCTGCCGCAAGTCGCCGCTCTATGACACGCTGAAATCACAGGGCGCGTGTTTTGGTGAGAAACTGGGATGGGAGCGTCCCAATTGGTATGCGGATACCTCGCTGGGTGAGACGCCCAAAGACGCATACAGCTTTGGTCGCCAGAACTGGTTCGCCGCTGTGGGCCGGGAACACAAGGCAGCGCGGGAGGCAGCGGTGCTGTTCGACCAGACCTCATTTGCCAAATTTGCCCTGAAGGGGCCGGATGCACTGGCCGCGATGAACTGGATCTGCGCCAATGACGTGGACAAGCCGGTGGGCGCGCTGACCTATACCCAGATGCTGAATGACAAGGGCGGGATCGAATGTGACCTGACTGTGGGCCGCGTTGCACATGATGAGTTCTACATCGTCACCGGCACCGGCTTTGCCACCCATGATTTCGACTGGATCAGCCGCAATATCCCCGAAGGCATGAATTGCCAGCTGTTCGACATCACCTCATCCAACGCCGTGCTGTCGCTGATGGGACCAAAGGCGCGGGATATACTGGCGGCGGTGACGCGCGATGATGTCTCGAATGACGGGTTCAAATTCGGCACGATCCGCACCATCGGCATTGCCGGTTGCCCGGTCAAAGCCCTGCGCGTGACCTATGTTGGGGAACTTGGGTGGGAGTTGCACCTGCCGGTGGAATACGCCCAGGCGGTATACGCCGCGCTGATGCAGGCGGGTCAGCCCCATGGTCTGGTCAACGCAGGCTACCGCGCCATTGAATCGCTGCGGCTTGAAAAAGGCTATCGCGCCTGGGGGGCGGAAATCGGGCCAGATCATACGCCGTTCGAAAGCGGGCTGGGCTGGGCCGTGAAACTGCGCAAGGATGTCGATTTCAAAGGCCGCGCGGCGTCTGAAAAACAAAAATCCGAGGGCGTCAAAAAGATGCTCGCCTGTTTCACCGTCGACCCGGATGTGGTTCTGCTGGGCCGCGAGACGATCTATCGTGATGGCAAGCGCGTCGGCTGGCTGACCTCGGGCGGCTATGGCTACACGGTGGGTAAATCCATCGGCTACGGCTATGTCCGCAATCCGGACGGCGTTGATGCGGAGTTTGTTACCTCTGGCACCTATGAGCTTGAGGTTGCGACCCGGCGCGTGCCGTGTCAGGTCTCGCTACAGCCGCTTTACGATCCGAAAATGGACCGGATCAAGGCGTGACCCGAATGCAGTCAAAAGGAACCTGACATGCTGGATGCCATGGCGCTTGAAGACCACGCAAAGGCGATCTCGGATATCGCATCGCAGGCGGCGATGCGGTATTTCCGGGGCACGCTGGGGGTGGAATTCAAACAGGATGAAAGCCCTGTTACCCAGGCCGATCGGGGCGTGGAAGCCGAGGTGCGGGCCTATCTGCGCCGGCACTTCCCGGATCACGGTATCTTCGGTGAAGAACACGGCAAGGAAGACGGTGACGGGCGACATCTATGGGTGATTGACCCGATTGACGGCACGCGTTCGTTCCTGTCTGGGCATCCCCTGTTCGGGTTCCTTCTGGCGCATCTTGTCGATGGTCAGCCGCAGCTTGGCATCGTCGGTATGCCTGCGATAAATGAAACCTTTGTGGGCACGCGTGGCAGCGGGGCCACGCTGAATGATCGGGCCATTCAGACCTCGGACGTGGCACGTCTGGATCAGGCGATCCTGTATGTGAATGAGGGCGACAAGATATACCGCGATCAACCGTCGATCTTTGACCGTCTGATGCGGGCCGGGCAGACCCGCCGCTTTGCGTATGATTGCTACCCTCATGCGCTGCTGGCTGCGGGGCATGTGGATGCAGTGGTGGATTATGAGCTTCAACCCTATGATTACCTTGCACTCTGCCCGCTGATCGAGGCGGCTGGCGGGGTGATGACCGATTGGAAGGGGCAGGCCCTGACCATGCAATCCGACGTGGCGGTTGTGTCAGCCGCAACCCCCGAATTGCACGCCGAGCTTTTGAGCCTGCTGAACGCCTAACCGATGGAGCCGAGAATTGAAAAGCCGCCCTACTGTTGAGATCATTAACCCCGATGGGGCGGGGCGCGTGGTGTTGCTGTGCGAACATGCCAGCGCGTTTATCCCACCTTATTACGAAGGGTTGGGACTGGCCGAGGCGGATCGCGAAAGTCACGCTGCCTGGGATCCCGGTGCGCGCGACCTGACAATGCGTTTATCGCAGGCACTGGATGCGCCCGCTGTGGCCTCGACCGTGTCGAGGCTGGTCTATGACTGCAACCGCCCGCCTGAAGCCGCCAGTGCCATGCCGGTGAAATCCGAGCTGATCGAGGTGCCGGGCAATGTTGCTCTGAGCCCCGAACAGCGCAGGCTGCGCACGACAACCGTGTATGATCCGTTCTGCAACGCCGTCGCGCGGGTTCTGGGCGTGCGCGGGCCTGACACGGTGTTGGTTACGGTCCATTCATTTACGCCTATCTATTTCGGCCAACCCCGCGCCGTCGAAATCGGCTTGCTGCATGATGAGGACAGCCGTCTGGTCGATCTGATGCTGGATCACGTGGATCAGGTCTCGGGCCGCCGGATCGAGCGGAACGAGCCCTATGGGCCGTTAGACGGCGTGACCCATTCCCTGCGCCTGCACGCGATCAGCCGGGGACTGGCGAATGTCATGATCGAAGTGCGCAACGATCTGTTGCGTTCGGATCAACAGGTTGCCACGGTGGCGGATGAAATACTGGCGCTGCTCAGACCCGCCATTCAGGAACTCAGGGAGGACGCATCTTGACCGCAACACTTACCTTCGAACATCTCAAGACGCAGGTCGCTGCGGGCGAAGTGGATACGGTTCTGGTCTGCATGGTCGATATGCAGGGCCGCCTGATGGGCAAGCGGTTCCATGCGGGCCACTTTGTTTCGGGCGCGTGGGAAGAGACCCATTGCTGCAATTACCTGCTGGCGACCGATCTTGAGATGGGCACACCGGACGGCTACGCCTCGACCAGTTGGGAGAGGGGCTATGGCGATTATGTCATGAAGCCGGACCTGAGCACGCTGCGCCCGGTGCCGTGGCTTGAGGGCACCGCAATGGTTATGTGCGATGTGCTGGATCATCATACGCATGAAGAGGTGCCGCACGCGCCGCGTTCGATCCTGAAGAGACAGGTGAATCGCCTGAAGGCGATGGGCTACGAGGCGATGTGTGCGACCGAATTGGAGTTTTTCCTGTTCGAGAAGAGTTTCGACCAGATCCGCAAGGAAGGCTTTCGCGATCTGGAGCCGATCTCGGGCTATAACGAGGATTACCACATCCTTCAGACCACCAAGGAAGAGCATGTGATGCGTCCGATCCGCAACCATCTGTGGGACGCGGGGATACCGGTCGAGAATTCGAAAGGTGAGGCCGAGACCGGGCAGGAAGAATTGAACATTAAATACGCACCGGCGATGGCGACAGCGGAATATCACTCGATTGCCAAAAACGCGGTGAAAGAGATCGCGTGGCAGCATGGGCACGCAGCGACCTTCCTGCCGAAATGGCATCATGAAAAGGTGGGCAGTTCTTCGCATGTGCATCAGTCGCTGTGGATGGATGGGCAGCCTGCGTTTTATGACCAGTCGGATGCGTTGGGCATGTCTGCGCTGATGAAAAGCTACATGGCGGGTCTTTTGAAATACGCCGCCGATTACACTTATTTCATGGCGCCTTACATCAACAGCTACAAGCGGTTCATGAAGGGGAGTTTTGCGCCGACACGGATCATCTGGTCGGTGGACAACCGCACCGCAGGGTTCCGCCTGTGCGGCGATGGCACCAAGGCGGTTCGGGTGGAATGTCGGATTCCGGGGTCGGACATGAACCCCTATCTGGCGATGGCCGGGATGCTGGCCGCCGGGATTGCGGGGATCGAAGAAGGTTTGGAGTTACAGTCGCCCGCCACAGGTGACGTCTATCAGGGCGATACGGGCATGATCCCGGGCAACCTGCGCGCGGCGCGGGATGCGTTGCATGGGTCGGCAATGCTGCGGGCTGCCATGGGGGATGAGGTGGTGGATCACTATGCGCGCGCGGCTGAGGTTGAGATCGAAGAGTTCGAGCGTGTGGTGACCGACTGGGAAATTGCGCGCGGGTTTGAGCGGGCGTAAAGGGCAGGAGCGAGGGGCCAGCCCCTCGCGCTCCCCGAGGTATTTTTGAACAGAAGAAGCAGGGGACCCTGCGTTTCTGGTAGATGGAGTGGATATGGGGCAGATGTTGCGATGTGTCTCGCCGATTGATGGGTCGGTTTTTGCGGAACGCGAAGTGCTGTCGCCGGCTACCGCGTTCGAAGTTGCTGGTCGGGCACGGGCGGCACAGGCTGGCTGGGCTGCGCGACCGTTGCAGGAGCGGATTGATTTGGTGATGGCCGGCGTGGCCGCTGTGGGCGCGATGAATGATGAGATTGTGCCGGAACTGGCGCATATGATGGGCCGGCCGGTGCGCTATGGCGGCGAGTTTGGCGGCTTTAACGAGCGGGCCAGCCATATGGCGGAGATTGCTGAAGGCGCACTGGCGGATATCGCGGTGGGCGAGGATGAGACGTTCAGACGCTATATCAAGCGCATTCCGCATGGGGTGGTGTTTGTGGTGGCGCCCTGGAACTACCCTTACATGACCGCGATCAACACGGTCGCTCCGGCGTTGATCGCAGGCAATACGGTGGTGTTGAAACACGCCACGCAGACCCTGTTGGTGGGTGAACGTATGGCGCAGGCCTTCCATGCGGCGGGTGTGCCCGAGGATGTGTTCCAGAACGTGTTTCTGAGCCATGACGTGACCAATGACCTGATCGCAGGCAATACGTTTGATTTTGTGAACTTCACCGGCTCGGTCGGTGGCGGTCAGGCGATGGAGCGCGCGGCGGCGGGGACATTCACCGGCGTCGGGACAGAACTGGGCGGCAAGGACCCCGGCTATGTCATGGAGGATGCCGATCTGGATGCGGCGGTCGATACGCTGATCGATGGGGCGATGTTCAACTCGGGCCAGTGTTGCTGTGGGATCGAGCGGATTTACGTGCATGAGAGTCTTTATGATGATTTTGTCGCCAAGGCGGTTGAGATCGTAAAGGGCTATAAGCTGGGCAATCCGCTGGACAGCGAGACCACTCTGGGTCCGATGGCCAATGTGCGCTTTGCCGATGAAGTGCGGGAGCAGATTGCCGAGGCCGTGGCCGATGGCGCTGTGGCCCATATTGACACTTTCGCCGAAGATGATGGCGGGGCCTATCTGAGCCCTCAGATCCTGACCAATGTGACCCACGATATGCGGGTGATGCGGGATGAAAGCTTTGGTCCCGTGGTGGGCATCATGAAAGTGTCCGGCGACGAAGAAGCGATCGCGCTGATGAATGACAGTGAGTTCGGCCTGACCGCCAGCCTCTGGACCCGCGACGTGGATCGCGCGGCGCGGGTAGGGGACCAGATCGAGACTGGTACCGTGTTCCTGAACCGGGCCGATTATCTGGATCCCGGCCTGTGCTGGACCGGCTGCAAGAATACCGGGCGGGGCGGTGGCCTTTCGGTTATCGGCTATCACAACCTGACCCGTCCCAAATCCTACCATCTGAAAAAGGTGACATCATGAGCCTTGTTGGAAACTGGTCCTACCCGACCGCGATAAAATTTGGTGCTGGCCGCATCCGGGAATTGCCCGAGGCCTGCGCGGCGGCCGGGATGAAGCGCCCTCTGCTGGTGACCGACAAGGGGTTGGCAGATCTGCCGATTACCGTCGCAACGCTGGATATCATGGAGGCCGCCGGTCTGGGGCGCGGGTTGTTTGCGGATGTGGATCCGAACCCGAATGAAAAGAACCTCGACGCCGGGGTCGCGGCCTATAACGCGGGCGGCCATGACGGGGTGATTGCGTTCGGCGGCGGCTCGGGGCTGGATCTGGGCAAGATGGTGGCCTTCATGGCCGGTCAGACGCGGCCCGTCTGGGATTTCGAAGATATTGGCGACTGGTGGGCCCGCGCCAATGCCGACGTGATTGCGCCGATCATTGCGGTACCGACCACCGCCGGAACCGGGTCCGAAGTGGGCCGCGCCAGCGTCATCACCAATTCCGAAACCCATGTGAAGAAGATCATCTTCCACCCCAAAGTGCTGCCCACGGTGGTGATCTGCGACCCGGAACTGACCGTGGGGATGCCCAAGTTCATCACAGCAGGCACCGGTCTGGATGCCTTTGCCCATTGTGTCGAGGCCTATTCCAGCCCGCACTACCACCCGATGTCTCAGGGTATTGCGCTGGAGGGGATGCGGCTGGTCAAGGACTACTTGCCGCGCGCCTATGCCGATGGAACCGATATCGAAGCCCGCGCCCAGATGATGAGTGCAGCAGCCATGGGCGCGACCGCCTTTCAGAAGGGTCTGGGTGCGATCCACGCCATGAGTCACCCGATCGGCGCGCATTTCAACACCCATCACGGCACCACCAACGCCGTCTGCATGCCCAGCGTTCTGGAGTTCAATGCCCCTGCCATTGCTGACCGGTTCCAGTCGGCTGCAGCCTATCTGGGCATCGAAGGCGGGTTCGACGGGTTCAGGGACTTTGTGCAGGAATTCAACGACTCGCTCGGCATCCCACGCACGTTGTCCGAACTGGGTGTGACCGAGGCGGCGATCCCGGAACTGGTCGAAGGTGCGATCATTGATCCGTCCTGTGGCGGCAATCCGATCAAACTGACCAGGGAAAACCTGACCCAGCTTTTTAAAGCGGCGCTGTAAAGCACAAGGCCCGGCGGGGAAACACGCCGGGCCTTTCATGCGATGCGGTTATTCCGCTGCGATGGCGTTTTCGCTGATCTCGGACTTCACCATAGGGACCCATTCAAGGTCTTTCGTGTAGCGCCAGGCAAGATCGCCGTTTTCGTCCATGGCGATCAGGTGCAGCCAGCGGTTGTCGAACAGCTCTTTGACGCTTTGATGGCGTCTCAGGATGTCGTTCATTGCTTCACGCGGGGCTTCGATGACCACCGACAGGCGCAGCGGGTCGTGCTGATAGGTTTCGCCATCATGCACCGATTGCCAAGGCAGGCCGGGGCGCAGCGCACCGCCATTGCCCTCGACCACGCCGATGCCTCCTACCACGTTGTGCAGCAGCTTGTTGCCGCCGCCGAACAGGGTCGGCGCAACGGTCGAGCCATAATATTGCAGGCTGATCCAGCTTGCGACCACGACCGGGGCGGTCATGATCAGTTCCAACACGCCAAACCCGGTATCGTCCCGCCAGTCATAGCTGTGCAGGAAGGTTTGACCTGACAGGCCGGTTCCATCCGTCCGGGACCGGGGTGCGGCGATGAAGGCCCGGCATCCGGCCAGACCCCATTCGGGGCGCAACTCGGCCCAGTCTGTGGCGCGGCGGGCGATGTCGCGGGCCCCTCGGGCCCGAGGCAGACGTGTTGAGCGTTCGGTTCGGGCTAGCCGCCCTGCCGATTGCAGCCACATCTTCAGTTGCGCGATATTCTGCGCCCATTGGCCGGTCGACTGGTCCTGATCGAACAGTGTCACCTCATCCGTTGTCGTGTGGTGCATGGCGGCCAGGAACAGCGTGTCCCTGGGGATGTCGATCCCTTCTTCGCGCAGCCCGTTGCGCACGGCTGGATCGTTCAAAAGACCTGCCAGAAGGCGGGCGCTGACATCTCCGGCATGGCCGCCGCACGCGCCGCATTGCAAAGCGCTTTCATGCGGGTTGTTGGTCACATCCGCGCCATGACCGGCCAGCATGACGATGTGGCCAAAGTTGCTGGTCAGGGACATGGCACCAAGGATGGCTTTTGCCGATGCGATCCGTGTGGGCAGGTCAATTGATGGATCCAGCTTGGGTGCAGGATCGAACGTAGCCCCTCCATGCCCTTTCCCCAGCGCATCCCGCAGCAGCTTTCCGGCATAGACCGGCCCCGTCGCCTCGACAAAGGCAAAAGAGGACACCGCGGCCAGCTTAAACCGGCCCCAGGCGCGCTTGGCCCGCGCAGAGTAGCGGCGGTTGAGGTCTGCCTGCGTATCCTCAGCCGCATGCGAGCGGACACCGGGGTTCAGCAGCACGGGACCCCGCAGTTCGGTGACATCCGAACCCGCCGCCTTGTGGGCGCTGGCGAGGCCGAAGAAGCCTGCGAAACCGAGGGTTTCGATCCCTTCGCCCTGCGCTTCCAGTGCGCGGCGAAAGACCTCTGACCGGACGTCGATGCAGAACGCGGCCTGAACCATCGGGCGGCCCGCGAACTTGCGCGGCTGCCGCTTGGCAAGCGACTGTCCCAGCTGGCGTTGTTGCGCGCGTTCAGCGGCATCCTGCAGCACCGCGTCGATCACCATATCGCGGGATGGTGTAACCGGAGTTTCATGTTGCGCGACGGTCTCGGCCCAGCGTTCGGCAATCTGATCGCGATAAAGGTCGAACAGCGCCTCTTCAAACACCATGCGGATGGCCAGCAACTCGGTCGTGGTTGTGTCGGTCTTGCCTTCAAGTTCAGCCTGCCACAGCAGATAGCGCGCATATTGCGCCCATCCGCCCAGCGTCATCAGCCAGCGGTGGAAGGCGGTTCCAGCGGCCTTGGGCGTCACCCCCAGCGCCTCGGACGCCCGGCCAATCGCCCGCCATTGCGAGCGGTTGGTACCGGCAACAAAAGCGCCAAAGCCTTTCAGGCCGTGTATCTCGAGCGTCAGATCACGTGTGGCGAATTCACGCCAGGCAATATGGGCCCCGCCGGTGCGGTTGGCCTGCCACAGCGCCTGACCCTGATCAAAGTGGCTGGCGGCCCAGGCTCCGATCCGTTCGTCAATCAGGCCGGGCCAGTCGATCCCCGAAACTTCTGCGGCCAGATCAGCGACAGTGGGCAGAGGTGCGGGATGGGCCGCCTGGGTTTCAAGCGCTGCTGCCAAATCCTCTGGCGACGGTGTGTCAAACGGGCTGTCGATATGGGCCAGTGCTTCAAGCAGATCACCCTCGGTGATCTCTCCGGCGTTCAACTTTTCTGCAAACGCCGTGCGATCCGGCATGATCCGCGTTCCCGCAACCCGGCCAAGCCGGGCCGCGGTTACGGCCAAAGGCTCGTTGGTTTGCCCAAGAAACGGGTTCACCGCGACATTCGAGGACAAGGGAAACAGAGGCGGGATCTGACGGGCCGCGTCATTGGCCAGTGCGACCAGTTCCAAAAGGGCTGCGGGATAGCTTTCGTGCTTCATATACATCTTGGGAACCCCTCTTACACAGTCTGCCGCTTGGACCATCCGTCCAACAGCCGGTCAAAGATTGCATTGGCATAAAGCCCGTTCGACAAATGCACCCGGATGCCCGCCGCAGCAGGATGCGAGGCCCAAAGCGGGAAGGTGGATTGCGCCAGCGCGACCGCGCCAAAGCTGATCAGGGCGAGGATGATCAGCGCCCATTCCAACGGTCCCGGAACCGGGGTCGCGGGCAGGGTACCTGCGGTCAGTTTTTGCGCGATGATTTGCAGCACGAAGTAGCTGACCGAGGTGACGCTGGCGTAGATCACCGTGCGACGGGTCAGTGCTCCGGGCGCTGCATCTGCAAAACCCTGCGCCAGCAGGTAAGCGACACCGAAGATCAGGATGACGCCAAGTGCAATGGCCTGGACCGACTTGCCGTCGATGCCAAACACCGCCGCCACGATGCCGTAGATCAGGATGCCCGTGGCAAAGGCCAGCACCACATTCCGTGCGCTTGGCACCGCAACCGGGCCGGGGCGGCGAATTGCGGCCACGTTCCGCACGGCCTCACCCGCGCTGAGAAAGGCGTGCGCCTTGTACAGTGAGTGCGCCACGATATGCAGCAGGGCCAGCGGGAACAGCGCCAGACCGCACTGCATGATCATGAAGGCCATCTGCGCGATGGTGGACCACGCCAGCGAGGTTTTCACAGCCGGTTGCGTCAGCATGACCAACCCGCCGAACAGCGCGGTGAACCCGCCCAGCATAACCAGCATTGCCATGATCCCCGGGGCGACCAGCATGACGTCCGCGAAGCGGATCAGCAGGAAGCCACCGGCATTGATGACACCTGCATGCAACAGGGCGGATACCGGGGTCGGGGCCTCCATTACTTCGGTCAGCCAGCCATGGATCGGGAACTGGGCCGAGGCCATGACCGCAGCCAACGCGATCAGCAAGGCCGCGACGATGGTCAGGGCGTTTCCTTGGGCCGAAGACAGGATCGTCGCAATGTCAGTGGTGCCGTAGCTGGCAAGCAGCAGTACGACCGCAACGGCCAGCGCGCCTTCGCTGATCCGCGCCACCACGGCCTTTTTACGAGCAGCACGTCGAGCGGTGGTGCGTTCTGGATAAAACAAAAGCAACTGGTGCAACATCAGGCTGGTCGCGATCCAAGCCGCCAACAGTTGGACCAGATTGCCCGACATCACCAACAGCAGGACAGCCGCGAGCGTGGCAGACATCCAGCCGGTGAACGCACCTTGCCGTGCTTCACCGTCCATATAAGTGGCTGAGTAACGCAACACGATCCAGCCGATAAAGCTGACCAGCACCAGCATGATGGCGCTGACTGCATCCAGTCGCACTGATAACCCCAGGCCCAAAAAGCCAATCAGCGGCGATGTGCCGGAACCCTGCGTCACCAGCAGCAGCGCCGAGATAGCAGCCACCGCAAAGGCGGCCAGGGCGGCCCATTCGGACAGTTTCGCGACATTGCCCGGCCGCAACCCCGGATGGCGACTGGCGTAATACGCCGATGCCAGCAGAATCAGCGGGCTTAACAATGGAAGAAACAGATGAAGCATTTTGCGCGTCCCTTTTGGTCTTGGGCTGACTCGGCCCGTTTCGCAGGACATATTGCGCGTGCAGCCCAATGAAAAATTCATTGTTCTGAGGTTTTCGTTCATTTAAATAGAACGATATGCCGTTGAACTATCATCACCTGCGCTATTTCTGGGCCGTTGCCCATGATGGGAACCTGACCCGAACAGCCCAGCGACTGAACCTGTCGCAATCGGCGCTTTCGGTTCAGATCAAAGAGCTGGAGGAGAGGCTGGGTCACCCGCTGTTCGAACGGCGCGGGCGCAAACTGCACCTGACCGAGGCCGGGCACATCGCCCTGGACCACGCGGACGCAATTTTTGCGGCAGGGCAAGAGCTTGTGGCAACGTTGCAGGATGCCGGAAACGCCAGGCAGGCGCTGCGTGTCGGCGCACAGTCGACCTTGTCACGCAACTTTCAGATCGGGTTTCTGCGGCCCATTCTGGCCCGTACGGATGTCGAGGTCATCTTGCGTTCCGGCAGCCCCAGTGAGTTGCTTGAGGGGCTTGAGACACTGAATTTCGATCTGGTCCTGATGAACCACGAACCGGCCAGTGACAGCCTGACCAGTTTCGTCACCCATCATCTGGCGGAACAACCGGTCAGCATTGTCGGCACCCCGGCGCGGCTGGATCCCAAGCGCCCCATCAAGGCGCTGCTCGAAGAACAACCGTTCATCCTGCCGACCAGCAAAAACAGTGTGCGCACCGCTTTTGACGCAATGGCCAGCCGGATGTCCGTTCGTCCGCAGGTGGTGGCCGAAGTGGATGACATGGCGATGATGCGCCTGCTGGCACGTGAAGATATTGGGTTGGCCCTTGTGGCCCCGATTGTGGTGCGGGATGAGTTGTCCTCGGGCCGGTTGATCGAGGCGCAAGAGCATCCGCGCATCAAAGAGAACTTTCACGCAGTCACGTTCAAGCGGCGATTCCCCAATCCGCTTGTGCAGGAATTGCTTTCGAACAGTCAGGGTTTGGACGGCGCAGTAGTAGTACGGGAAAAGACCGGGGGTTAACCCGGCCTTTGTCCAAATCGTCTAAAGGCTGGCGCGACACCAGACGCAGTCATGATCGGACAGCGGCGTGCCCTCATCCGAGATTGATGTCAGCAGCCCTTTGTCGATGCAGCTCAGATCCCGGCCTGCGAGCCAATCTAACTTCATCACCCGCTGCGGGTGCGGGGTGATCAGGCTGGGCCGAGTGGTGGGGCCATCGATCGTGAAACCCCAGTCGTATCCGTGCGTTTCGGCCAAGCTGAACAGGCTTTCGTCCTGCCAGTTGAAATCCGGGGGCAGGTGGTTGCCGGTGTTCAGGTCGCCGCCGATCAGAACCGGCAGGCCCGGCGCAAACCTGTCGATTGCATCCAGCAGAAGAACGAACTGGGTGTGCCGGTGCGCAGCATCCGCATTGCTTTCCAGATGGGTCGAGATCACACAGATTGGTCCGTTTTCCGTCGGCACGATGGCGGCGAGTGCCATACGGCCCCCGACTCGCGGCTGATCCGGGTCGGCAGCCCCTTCGTCGCAGGAAAACCAATGGCCGTGATCGTCCAGACGGATCAGGGCCGTGCGCTGGAACGGAACCGAGGACAGAATGGCGTTGCCATGCCAACCCAGCGTATTGAAGTCGTCTTTGCAAAAACTGCGTTCGGTCGGGCCGCCAAGGTCCAGTTCGTGGAACTCGACACCAAAGGCATAGACCATGCCCAAGGCCTCGGCCATGGCTTCGGTCGTGTGCCGTTGCGAGGTGCGGGCCATGCCGTGATCGACCTCGGACAGCAAAACAATGTCCGGTCGGATCGGGCGCAGATGGGCGGCAGTCGCCTCGGGGAAGAGGCACCGTTCCACATTCCATGCCGCGACATTGAATTGTGCCGGCAAACGCGTGGCGGTTGCCTGACCGCCAATTTGCAATGCGTTCATCGCGGGTATGTCACCCAGCAATTCGCGATGCGCGGCAGCCGTGCGGGGTGCCGACAGGATGCGCGCCCGCTGATCCGCTGTCACAGCGGGCAGGGCGTCCAAAACGTCTGTAATCAAATGACTTTTCCCGTTTCCACATCAAACAGACGCAGCGCGTCGGGTTTCAGGGTGATATGTGTCTCACCCGTCTGTGCATCGTGGTCCTTGCTGACCAGAACGGTAAAGGGCTGCCCGCCCAACTGACCGTGCAGCAGTCGGTGTGCGCCCAGTTCTTCCAGGATGTCGACCTGAAACGGAACCGAGCCCTGCCCGTCCAGTTCAATATCTTCGGGCCGGATGCCCAGCGTCACAGGGCCATTGGCCGAGGCCGGGGCAGTCATGATCCCGTCATAGCCATTGATCCGCACCTGACCCTGATCCACTTGCGCCTCGATCAGGTTCATTGGCGGCGCGCCCATGAAAGAGGCCACAAAGGTCGAGGCCGGGTTGTGATAAATTTCGGACGGGGTGCCGATCTGTTCGATCTTGCCTGCGTTCAGGACGATGATGCGGTCGGCCATGGTCATCGCCTCGACCTGATCGTGGGTCACATAAACCGCCGTGGTACCAAGGCGGCGTTGCAGAGCCTTGATCTCGATCCGCATCTGATTGCGCAGTTTGGCGTCTAGGTTCGACAAGGGCTCGTCAAACAGGAACAGCGCGGGATCGCGCACCACGGCGCGCCCCATGGCAACGCGCTGCCGCTGACCGCCCGACAGTTGCGCCGGTTTGCGATCCAGATACTCGGTCAGGTTCAGCATCTTAGCCGCGTCTTCGACCTTGGCCGCGATCTCGGAGGCAGGCGTGCCCCGGTTCTTCAGCCCGTAGCCGATATTCTTCCGCACGGTCATATGCGGATACAAAGCGTAGTTCTGGAACACCATCGCAATGTCGCGATCCGCTGGGTCCACATCGTTCACCACCCGGTCGCCGATTTTCAGCGTCCCTTCGGTGATGTCTTCCAGCCCCGCGATCATCCGCAGAAGCGTGGACTTGCCACAGCCCGAGGGGCCGACCAGAACGACAAACTCGCCGTCCTGAATGGTGAAATTGGTGGTCTCAACGGCCTGAAAGCCGTTGGGATAGACCTTGCGGATGCCCTCTAACGAGACCTGAGCCATGCGCGTATTTCCTTATTTATCGGATTCTGTGAGGCCCTTGACGAACCAATTCTGGAAGAAGATGACGATGGCCACCGGCGGGATCATCGCAACGATCGCCAGCGCCAAGGCCTGCCCATGTTCGGGGATCTGACTGTCGGTATAGGTCAGCACGATCTGCTTGATGCCCCGGACCAGCGTGAAGAAGCTTTCATCCGTGGTGATCAGCGTTGGCCACAGATACTGGTTCCAGCCGAAGACGAACATGATGATGAAGATCGCAGCGATCATCGTCCGGCTGAGCGGGACGAGGATGTCGATGAAGAACTTCCACGGCCCTGCGCCATCGATCCGGGCGGCCTCGGCCAGTTCCTCGGGGACGGACATAAAGAACTGCCGGAAGAAGAACGTGCCGGTCGCTGACGCGATCAGCGGGACGATCAGGCCGGTATAGGTGTTCGTCAGGCCCAGTTTCTGGATCGCTTCGTAGGAGGGCAGAATCCGCACCTCAAGCGGCAGCAGTAGCGTGGTGAAGATGATCCAGAAGGCCAGCGTGGCAAAACGCAGGCGGAAATAGACAATGGCATAAGCGGCCATCATCGAGATGATGATCTTGCCCACCGCAAAGCCAATGCCAAGGATGAACGAGTTCATCAGCATCAGCGTGCCATCGACGGTTTGGGTAAAGCCGCCTTTCTCAAACATGGCGGCGTTGAAGTTCTTGCCGAGATCGTCGCCAAGGCCCAGTTGAATGCCCTGCCGGTGGATGGTCACCGCATCATGGCTGGCCGTGGTCAGCGCCAGCAACGGCGGCAGCATCATCAGCAGCGAGCCCAGGATCAGGACGGTATGATCGCCAACCGCGCTCCATTTGATCTTGCGGGGGCGGCGGGTGGTTTCGGTTGTCTCAAGGGTTGTGTCAGCCATTTTGCGCCCCCATCACGTATAGTGGATCCGGCGTTCAACCAGCCGGAACTGAAAGACGGTCAGGATCAGAACAAGAACCATCAGGACAACGGATTGCGCGGATGAGCCGCCAAGGTCATTGCCCCGGAACCCGTCCAGATAGACCTTATAGACCAGCGTCATTGGGTTGTTCCCCGGCTCGCCCTTCATCAGCGCATCGATGATGCCGAACGTGTCGAACAGCGCGTAGGTGATGTTGATGATCAGCAGGAAGAACGCGGTCGGGGCCAGCAACGGAAAGGTGACCTGCCAGAACCGACCGGTGGCCGAGCGGTTGTCGATCATCGCCGCCTCGCGGACCGAACGCGGGATGGATTGCAGGCCGGACAGGAAGAAGATGAAGTTGACCGGGATCTGTTTCCAGACAGCCACGATGATCATCGCGGTTGCGGTGGCGTTGTAATCCACGCCCAGTTTGAAATCCCAGCCAAACATCTGGAAGAACTTGGTCATCGGGCCAGTGCTTTGGTCAAAGAACAGAATGCCCAAAAATCCTGCGACCGGCGGCGCGATGGCATAGACCCACATCAGGAGCGTGCGATAGGATTTGGCACCCCGGATGACCTTGTCGGCCTTGACCGCCAGCAGCAGGGCGATGGACAGCGAAAAGAATGTGACCAGGACCGAGAAGACAATCGTGAACCACGCGATGCGCTTGTACTGATCGTTACCCAGCAACGAGGTGTAGTTATCCGCCCCTACAAAGGTCGAACCGAAGCCAAACGGGTCCTGCAGAAAGAAGGACGATTGCAACGCCCAACCCGCAGGCCAGTAGAAGAAGATTGCGATGATCATCAGCTGTGGCAGCAGCAATGCCACAGGAAGCCAGATAGTGTCGAAGCCCGCGCGTTTCATGACCCGTCCAGTTGCGAAAATGGGGGATGGCCGCGCCCGGAGGCGCGACCATCTTGGGGGTGATCCCGGGGTTTAGCCCTGGGTTTTTGCGAAGCGGGCCAGCAATTCGTTGGCTTCGTCTTCGATTGTCTGGAACGCAGTGTCCACGTCGGTTTCACCGGTCAGGATACGGCCATATTCGCGGTTCATGATGTCGCGAATCTGCACGTAGAAGCCCATGCGATAGCCCTTGGTGTTGTCACCGGCTTTCGCCTGCAACTGGTTCACACCGACTTCGGCTGCCGGGAAACGGTCATAGTGGCCGTCTTTCTTGGCAACGTCATAGGCGGCCTCGGTGATCGGCACATAGCCGGTTTCCTGATGCCAGAAATACTGGGTTTCAGGCGCGGTCAGGAAGCGGAAGAACTCGGCAGTTGCTTTGTTTTCTTCGTCCGATTTGCCGGCCATCGCGAACAGGGCAGCACCACCGATGAAGGTTTGGGTTGGTTCGGGCGTCACGGCTTCCCAATAGGGCAGCTCGACCGCGCTGAATTCAAAGCCCAGATTTTTTTGCAACAGACCGCCGAACGAGCCCGACGAGCCCAGCCACATGGCAACCTTGCCTTCTTCAAACGGTTTGGCGTTGTCACCCCAACCGGTGCCGTACCACTCGAACAGGCCATTGTCCTTCCACTCGGTCACGGCGGTAAAGTGCGCCTTGATTGCGTCGTTGTTGACCAGGATCTCGGTATCCATGCCGTCATAGCCGTTGTTGTTGGTCGCAAACGGCAGGTTGTGGCGCGACATGAAGTTCTCGGTGAAGATCCAGGGCAGGTGCGACTGGCTGAGCGGGATATAGCCCGCCTCTTTCAACGCCGGGGCGGTGGTCGACTGGAATTCTTCCCATGTCTTCGGCGGGGTCACGCCAGCGGCTTCCAGCGCGTCGACATTGTAGTACAGAATCGGGGTCGACGAGTTGAAGGGCATCCCGATCATCTTGCCATCGCTGTCGGCATAAAAATAACGCACACCGGCGATGTAGTCGTTGATGTCGAACTCAACACCATTGTCGGCCAGCAGGTCCTGAACCGGAACGGTTGCGCCCTTGGCGGCGATCACGGTGGCAGCGCCCGCGTCAAAGACCTGCATGATGTTCGGTTGTTCACCGGCGCGGAAGGCCGCGATACCAGCGGTCAGCGTCTCTTCGTAGCTGCCTTTGTAGATCGGAGTGATTGTGTATTCGTCCTGCGACGCGTTGAATTTCTCGGCCACCTTGTTGACGGTTTCCCCCAATTGTCCGCCATGGGCGTGCCACCAGGTAATTTCTGTTTCTGCAAAAGCCGCAGTCGCGGTAAACGCGAGGGCAGCAGCCGTTGCGCAAAACTTCAGATTGGTCATGTTTTCCTCCGGTTCGGTGTCGGCCCCTTGCAGCTAAGAGACCGTTGGCACTTTGTGCCAGTTTATTGTGCAGGCTCCCCTGCGGCGTATGTCGCGCGCAGCCTCCGCCCCGCATTGCATGGGCACGTCTGGATTCTGCACACGTGCCCACATAATGTTAACGTATGACAGTTCGGTGAATGATTTCTAGCAATATTGACAAATTCCACCAAATCGAAGGACAGGTTGAGCGTGGTTCAGGATCGTGACAAACCCGCCGAAAGGCGCCGCAGGGTCACTGCGCAGGCCGTCGCAGACGCGGCCGGAGTGTCCCGTTCGGCCGTTTCCCGCGCCTTTACGCCCGGCGCGTATCTTGATGAAAATAAAAGAAAAATAATCGAAGATATGGCCGAGCGCATGGGCTATCAGCCCAACGCTTTGGCCGCCGGTCTGAAGGACGGACGCTCGCACCTAGTGGCGGTGTTTGTCGGAAATATGCGCAGCGATTTTGATTCCGAATTTGTCCGCGCTTTGGTCGGCAAACTGAACGCGTTGAACAAATGGCCGATTCTCATCGACGGTGGGGATCAGCGTGCAGAAGACGCGATCGAGCAGGTTTTGCGCTATCCGCTGGATGCTTTGATCCTGCGCGGGGGCAGTATGCCTCAGGCGCTGGTCAAACGATGCAGCAAGCTGGGCGTGCCGATGATTTCTGCCGGGCGCATTGTGCAGGCGCCAGGGGTCGACAACGTGTGCTGCCGCAATGCCGAAGGTACGCGACTTGCGACTGAGGCGTTGATCCGGAAAGGTCGGAAACGGTTTGGATTTCTGGGTGGTGCGCCCAGTTTCTCATCCTCGGCCGAGCGCAGGGCGGGTGTGATCGAGGTTCTGGAACGCGCGGGCCTTGGGCTGGTGGCAGAAGAGACCGGAGATTTCACGGTTGAGACCGGGCGGGACATCGCGCTGACCTTGCTGGGACAGCACAGGCTGGACGCGCTGATCTGCGCCAATGATGCCAGCGCAATCGGGGCACTGACAGCGGCCCGCGAGATGGGTCTGGACGTTCCAAACGAGCTGTCGCTGGTCGGGTTCGACGACATCGAAATGGCCAGATGGCCGATCTTCAACCTGAGCACGGTCAACAACCCGATTGCTGAGGCTGTCGATCAGGTCATTGCGCTGCTGGAATGCAGGCTGGCCGATCCCGCAAAAGCCAGCGAGACGATCATGGTCGATCCCTATTTCGTACCACGCGGCACGCACTAGGCTTAGTCGTTTCGGGCGGATTTGAACAGGTACAGGAAGACGAACAGCGATCCGATGGATGTGGTGACGATGCCGACGGGAAGTTCCTGAGGAGCCAACAACAGGCGCGACAGGATGTCGGACAGGGTCAGCAGGATCGCACCCACGATGGCCGAGGTCACCAGAAGGTTTCGATGCAACGTTCCGGCAATACCGCGCGCGATATGAGGGACCATCAGGCCGACAAAGCCGATGACGCCCGCGACCGAAACAAAGCTTGCAGTGGCCAGAGCAGCAACAAAGAACATGCGAAACCGCAGGCCCTGAACCGGAATACCCAGCGTCGCTGCGGTGAAATCCCCGGTCAGCAGCGCGTCCAGCCAGCGGCTGCGATAGAGCGAATAGCCCAGGATCATCGCAAGCCCGATCAGGACAAGGGGAAAGGTCTCCCACCGCGCGAGGCCAAGACCGCCCAGCATCCAGAAGATCACTGAATGCGCAGCACGACTGTCGCCGGAAAAGATCAGATAGTTGGTGATGGCAGAAAACAGGAACGAGACCGCAAGCCCGGCAAGGATCAGCTTTTCGGGCGCGCTTGTGCGCAGGCCCTGAACCAGCGCGAGAACGATGCCTGACGCGATCAGACCGCCACAGAAGGCGGCAAGCGGCAGGGTCCAGAAACCAAGCACGTCCCCGGTTACCGTGATGACCAGAACCGCCCCGGCGGCGGCGCCCGAGGACAGGCCAAACAGGAAGGGGTCGGCCAGATCGTTGCGTGTGGTGGTTTGCAGCACCACGCCGACCACACCCAATCCGGCACCGATGACGGCCGCGAACAAGGCGCGGGGCAGGCGCAGGTCAAATACGATCCGGTGCAGGGGCGACATCTCGCCTTCGGTCAAGCCGGTGCCCAGCATGATCGCTGTGCCTACGTCTGCGACAGGAATGGATGTCGTGCCATAGACAACGGACAGCAGCAAAAGGGCGGTCAGAATGACCGCCCCCAGCAGGACCGCCCGGCCCGTTTGAGCCATGTCAGTTCAGCCCCGGATGCATGGCCGAAACCATCTTTTCGATGGCGTCTATGTTTGCCGGTCCCGGTGTCAGCTCTTCATAGCGCAAACCGATCCAGCGTTCGTTCTTGACGGCATCAGTCAGGGACATGGCCGGATGCTCTTGCAGGAACTTGAACGTGTCCTCGGCGCCGTTTCCGGTCTGATAGTCTAGCAGGACCAGAAATTCGGGGTTTGCGGCGGCCACTGCTTCCCATGAGGTGCGGCCCCAGCTGGTGTCCATGTCGTGGGTGACGCTGACACCGCCTGCGGCCTCGATCATGGCGTCGGGAATGGCGAATTTACCGGCGGTAAAGGGCGCATCGGCGGGACCGTCCAGCAGGAAGACGCGGGGTTTCGGCAGGTCTGCGGTTTTGGATTCGATGGCCGCCAGCTGGTCTTTCCAGCCCGAAACCAACGCTTCGGCCTTGTCTTCCACATGCATCACCTTGCCCAGACGCAGCACGTCATCGAACAGAAGGTCCATGCTGGCTTCGGGGCGGTCCTTGTTCAGGTGAACGCAGCTTTCGGTCAGGACCATGGTTTTGATGCCAAAGGGTTCCAGCGTGTCGGGGGTGACTTCGCCACCCGGCTGCATGCCGTAATACCAACCGGCAAAGAACATATCCGGCTCGACCGCGACCAGATTTTCGACGGTGGGGTATTTGGGCGCCAGTTCCGGGATGTCACCGCGTTTTGCATCGAAATCCGGGCTGGTCTTGTACCAGCCGGTAATGCCGGTCAGGCCGACAATCTTGTCCTGCAAACCCAGCGCAAAGGCCATGTCGGTCATGTTCATGTCGTGCACGACAATCCGCTCGGGCGTGCCGTCGAACACCAGTGGTTCTCCGCAATTGTCGACGGTCACTTCATGTGCCGCCGCACCACTCGCGAGGCCCGAAACAAGGACTACGGACCAGAATTTCTGCATCATCAAATTCTCCTGTTAAGATGACAGCTTTCGTTTTCGGATATCCAGCGCCGGGATCACGCGCCCTTCGTGCTGGAAACACAGGTAGTCAACGCCAAACGTATCGCGCACACGCTCGGGTGTTAGAACTTCGGGAACCGGGCCGAAGCCGGTCATGCGGGTTGCCTTCATCAAAGCGACATGGGTGGCGAATTCGGGGATCATGACCAGATCGTGCACGATCATCACAACCGTCACGCCCAGTTCGGCCACCAGCGACAGCATGTGGCCCTTGGCGTCGGGGTCGAGGTGGTTTGTCGGCTCGTCCAGAAACAGCAGCGATGGCCTTTGCGCCAGGGCCCGTGCGATATGCGCCCGCTGACGTTCGCCGCCGGACAGACGTTGCATCGGTTTATCGGCCAGCGGGACCAGTTCGGCGATCTGAAGCACCCGCTCCAGATCGACCTTATGATCCTCGGCGGACCGGTCGGCCTGAATCGGGATCTGCCCAAGGGCCACATAGTCGCGCAGTTTCAACCTGCCGTCAGGCAGTTCCTGCTGCCCGACCACGGCGATGGTGCGTGCCCGTTCCGGGGCAGACAATTGGCGCAGGCTTTGCCCCTTGATCGTCACATCACCAAGGGCCAGACGTTCGAGGCCGCAAAGCAGGTTCAACAGCGTGGTTTTCCCGGCCCCGTTCGGCCCGGCAATGGCCAGGATCGACCCCTCGTCCAACGAGAAGTTGACATCCTGTAGCAACACATCCCCATTCAGGGCGTAGTATTCGAGCCCCTTGGCAACTAGAAAACTCATATCTCGCCCTTTGTCGAAAGGCGCGGCAGACGGGCCAGAGTTTTGTAAAGCAGGTCAGGGGGCCGGTCGGTTGCGCTGGTCCAGCCGTCGTTGCTGTCGCGGAACTGACGGGCGAAGGCGGCAATCGCGTCCAGATCGGCGGGGCTTTGGATATCGCCGAACAGATACTGCGCCTTGCCTTCGGCTTGCAGCCCAACGGTCATGGGGCGTTCGCACCCTGCCATGCAGGCAATCAACCGGGTCGCAAACTCCGGTGGTAGGGTTGCGTCCAAACTGGCCTTGGCTGCCTTGGCTTCGATTTCACCCTGACAGGTCGAACAGATCAGGACGAAGTGGTCAGCTTGGGATGACATGGCTGTCCCCGCTGCGGAAACCGCGCGAAAAGAAGACGCCACGCCCGCAGGCGAAAAATTGAGCCATCAAATCCTCCTTCCAGGACGCCCCGCCCCGGGTTGGTTGCACAGGTGATGGCAGGTCTCCTGACTTGCGGGTCGTGGCTTGGCCAACCTTCCCGACCTGTTCAGGCCAGTGGTGATTTGGCGTCGCTCTGCGCTTACAGTTGCGGGGGCAGTCACGGATTTGGCCGCAGGGCCGCACCGTATTCCCATTTTCATCCCGCAGGCATCGCTACGGGAACCATCGCTGGTCAGCTAGTCTGTCGCGGATTTAATTGTCAAGCGTTCTGGCCGAGATTTTGGCGACGCGGACTGAGTGTTTAGTAGTCCGCAACCAGCAAAAATTCCGGCGCTGCGTCCTCTTCAATGGTCGCGAACCGGGGGATCGGTTGCTCGAACACATTGTCCGTGTGGTCGTCATTGACGGTTGAGACTTCACCGATCAGACAATCGTCACGCTCGGCCCAGAAGGCATGCCAGATACCGGGCATCAGGGTAACGCTTTCGCCGGGTTTCAAGCGCAGCAATTCGCCGGGCGTGATGGTCACGTCGCAGCCATCGCTGGGCACAACAACCGGATTGTCGCGATCAATGCCGCCTTCGGGGTCTGAGGCGTAGATCTCCATCACCAGATCACCGCCACCCCGGTTGATGATGTCCTCGGCCTTGATGATATGGCGGTGCATCGGAGACAATTGTTTGTCGCGCGAAATCAGCAGTTTCTCGGCATAGAGCATACCGCGACCCTGGTTCAGATCATTCACGTCGCCATTGCGCAGGGTGAACAGGAACAGGCCCAGCTCATCAAACTTGCCCTGACCGTAATCGGTAATGTCCCAGCCCAACCCTCGGGCGCGGATCGTGTCGGCCTTTGCGCTGCGCATCTGATCAGGGGACCAGTCGGCGAAGGGCGGCAGGACCGCGCCGAAGGATTTGATGAAGGCCTGCGCCTCGGTCTTGATGTCGTTGATGTCGGATCGTTTCATGTCGGTTCCCTCGTGGGATCAAAGCTCATGCGCCCAGGGCGGATTTGCCCCGGCGCGGGATACGGTGACGGCGGCGACATCGGCGCCCAGGGACAAAGCCGCGCGCAGGCTATCAGGTGTCAAGGCGCGCAGGCCCTCTTTGCTCAGGTGCCCGGCGCGGTGGAGTTCGGCCAAAACGCCCGCGTTGAACGTATCGCCGGCGCCCACAGTATCGATAACCTGCACCGGTTTGACCGCCACCGAGGTCTCGGACCCGTCCGCCAGATAGCCTGTCGCCCCCTGACTGCCGCGTGTCACAATCACCACGGACGGCCCGGCCTTCAGCAACAAGGGCACCTTCTCGGCATGGGTTTCCGGCCCGGGAATGATCCAATCCAGATCCTCGTCCGAAACCTTAACGATATCGGCCTGAGCGATCATGCGATTCAGGCGGGTGCGATAGCGGGTCTGGTCCTTGATGAATCCCGGCCGGATATTTGGGTCCAGCATCACCGCGCGGTCGCCGCCATGACGGTCGAGCAGCGCGGCATAGGCATCGGCACAGGGTTCACAGGCCAGACTGATCCCCCCCAGATACAGGGTCGAGGTCGCCAGCAATTGCTGCGGCACATCCTCGGGCTGCAACATTCGCCCCGCCGTGTTTTCATCAACAAAATTGTACGAGGCATGCCCATCCACCAGCTTCACAAAAGCCAAAGTGGTCGGGCGGTCGCTGACAATCACATGCGAGGTGTCCACATGGCTTGCCTTCAGCGTGTCCGCCAATTGCGCGCCAAACATATCCGAGGACAGGCCCGTCAGCATCCCCACCGGCGCGCCCAAGCGCCCCAGCGCGATGGCCGTGTTGAAAATTGCGCCGCCGGAATGGGGCACATAGCCCTGCGCGCCCGAATTGGTCGGTTCGGCGATCATGTCGATCAGGGCTTCGCCACAACACAGGATCATCCCGCGGTCCTTCTTTGGAAATGGTCACACGGTTTTACCGCATGAGCGCATTTTTGCAGAAGTTGTTAGCGCCAACAATGCCAAATTCGACCTGTTCCGAGATATAAAGGTTCATCCCTTGCCGCAAATCGCTGAATCGCCCGCCGTGATTGAAGGCGTCCAGAAAGCGCTCGCCAAACAGCCAGCGGTTCTTCTCTGCCACGCCGCCCACCAGGAACACGCCGCCCCGAGGGATCAAGGTGACGGCCAGATCACCCAGCAGAGCGCCCAGATGGGTCGTGAACATCTCTGCCGCTTTGATGGCATGGGCATCCGATCCGATGCGGGCGTCGTGAAGGATATCCTTTGCCGGACGGTGCGCTGGGTCAGTCTGACCGGCGGCCAGTGCGATGGATTGATAGAGGACAGGCAGACCCGTTCCGCTCAGGAACATTTCAGCTTCAAGCGTCAGGCTATCGCCAAAGAAACAGTCCGGCGTGATGTGGCGGGCAGCTTCGAAAATATCAACCTCGTCCCGGTGGCGCGGGGATACACCGACATGACCGCCTTCGCCCGAGGCTGTGTGGTAATGTCCTTCCGAATACAACAGCGCCCCGACGCCCAGACCGGTCCCGGGGCCGACGACCAGACGGGTGCCGGTCGGCGGTGTAGGGTCGCCCTGCAGCACGGCCACATCGGCTTTCGTTGCCTCGGCCACGGACCATGCTGCAGCGGTGAAGTCGTTGATCACATAGGTATGCCGCGCACCTGTGGCCTTGGCCAGCTCGGCCTCGGACAGGTCCAGATGGGCGTTTGTCAGTTGAATGACGCCATCCCGAACCGGGCCTGCACCTGCGGCGACAACGGCCTGAGGGTCGGTGCCGATGTCATCGCGCAGGCTGTGGAACGCGTCAAGCAGATCGGGTAGGGTGCCGGTCGGATGCTTGCGCAGATCCGTCAGCTCTCCGTTTGTGATGACCCCAAGCCGGGTGTTGGTGCCGCCGATATCTGCCACCAGGTTCCAATGCGCGTGCACGGCACCTGCCGGTTGTGCCAGGGGCACCGCAACGGGTTCACCCTGCGCCAGCGCCGATTTCAGCGCGTTAAACGAGGCTTTGGGTCTGCGCTCCAGCGTGTCGAAATCCACATCGACCAGCCCGAACCGCTTTTCATAGCCGAACGCCCATTCGTAATTGTCCAGCAGGGACCAGATGAAATAGCCCTTGACCGGAACGCCCTGTTCCAGCGCAGTCTGCACCGCCGTAAGATGCTGATTCAAATACCCTATCCGGTCGTCATCCTGCTGCCGCTCGGGGCTGGCCATGCCGTTTTCGGTGACATAGATCGGCAGATCCCCGGTGTAATCCCGCGCAGTGCGGGTCAGAAAACGAGAAAGGGCCGTCGGCTCGATCTCCCACCCCATCTGCGTTTTTGGCAGCGGGCCGGGCATCTCTTTCAGGCTGGGCCATGCGGCGTCGGACGGGGCGATCAGCTTGCGGGTGTAATAGTTCAGCCCACACCAATCGACTGGCGTTCCGATGATTTCGAAATCGTCCTGCCAACCGGTTGGCAAGTGCTTTTCCAACCCGTCCAGCACATTCTGCGGGTAGGCTTTCTTGAAGACGCCACCCAGAAAGAACCGGTTGTAAATCCCATCATAAAGATCGGCGGCCTCGCGCGCCTTTGGGCTGCTGTCGGCGGGTTCGGCCCATTCCAGATTGAACACCGCACCCAGATTGTTCATGCCCAGCCCCCGCATGGCCTGAATGGCGCGCCCATGGGCCAGCAGAACATGGTGCATGGCGCGCGCGGCTGCACGAATGTCGCGCATGCCGGGGGCGTGGTGCCCTTCGAAATGGCTCAACCAGCTCACGCACCAGGGTTCGTTGATCGGGGCGACACTGTGCATGCGGTCGCCGATGCGGCCCATGATGACCTCGGTGAAATCGGCGAACCACCCGGCAATATCGCGGTTGCGCCAGCCGCCGAGGTCGGCCAGGGCCGAGGGCAGTTCCCAATGATAAAGCGTGGCGCAGGGGCGAATGCCGCGATCCAGCAGCTCATCGGTCAGCCGGTCGTAGTAGTCCAGCCCGGCCTGATTGACCTGACCGCGCCCCTCGGGCATGACCCGCGCCCAACTTGTTGAAAAGCGATAGCAATCAAACCCGGCCTCGCGCACCAGATCGAAATCCTGCGGGAACCGGTTCAGGTGATCGCAGGCCAGATCGCCGTTTTCGCAGCGCACGACATTGCCGGGCGAGGCGGCGAAGGTGTCCCAATGGGTCTGGCCAGCGCCGCCCTTCGCGTGGCCTTCAATCTGATAGGCCGAAGTTGCCACACCAAAGAGAAAATCCTTGGGGAAATCAGCGCGGGTGTATTTCATTTTGTTACCTGCTTGGCACCGGGCCGGTTGATCTGCCTACGACCAGTTCCGCCTCGAGCAATTTGGTTTTGGTCGGATCGTTCGGGGACTTGATGCGCTCGATCAGCATGTCGGCGGCCAGTTCCCCCGCCTGACGCACGGATGAGCGTGTGGCTGTGAAAATGGGCACGTCCTGCCCGTTCTTGAGGTAGGACAGGTCGTCATCATGGGCAATAACGGACACATCGCGGCCCATCTGCAAGCCAGCCTCCTCCAAAGCGCGGCGCACACCGATGGCCGAGATCATGGAGGAGGTCAGGATTGCGGTGGGTGGATTGTCCAGCGCCAGCATGGCGCGGGTTTCGTGATGGCCGTAAACTTCGGTCATTTCGGCGCTGCGCATCAGGTCGGGGTCCGGCACCAGCCCGGCCTGGGCCAGCGTCGCAAGATAGCCGTCGCGGCGGCGATGTGCGAAATCCATATCCTCAAGCCCGTTGATCAGCGCGATGCGGTCGTGGCCCAGATCCAGCAGAAACCGGGTCGCGCGCTGAAACGAACTTTTGTTGTTCACGTCGATCCAGTCATAAGGCAGGTCCACCCCAGTTGAACGTCCGTGCACGATAAACGGCACGGACATGCGGCTGAGCACTGAAATCCGATGCTCGTTCACCTTGGGACCTTGCAGCACGACCCCGTCCACCGCGCCGCGTTGAAACAGACTGCGATAAGCTTCTTCGATCGAGGTGTCGTCGGCGTTTGTGAACATCATGTCATAGCCATGCTCGGCATATTTCTTTGCAGCACCGGCGACGAAATCCCCAAAAATCGGGTTCACCATTTCATGCTGGGATGAGCTGGGGATCACATGCCCGATCACCATGGACTTGCCCGTCGCCAGCCCTTTGGCCCGGCTGTTCGGTCGGTATCCATGTTTCTGCGCAGCGGCCTGAACCCGAACCCTCGTATCCTCGCTCACCTCCGGATAGCCGTTCAGCGCGCGGCTGACGGTTGTCTGTGAAAGACCCAGGATTTCCGAGAGCTGTTTCAGGTTCATGAGCAGTTCAAAGCGCCTTCAAATGAGGTGTTAAACTTGTTTTGTGGCCAAATCGACCATTCGTCAACCTGTATTCCGTCAATTCGAACTCTGCCAACCATAGTGCAGTGTCAGAAACAGATTATTGACAGAGACTGAATGTTAGCGGATAAAGTTCCGCATCCAAAGCGCTTTGAAAAACGAATCTCAGAAGCGCGTTGTTGTCTTGGGAGGATTATTGATGAAACACTCGCTATATGCAGGCGCGGCGGTGCTCGCCCTGATGGCCGGGTCCGTGCATGCCGAAGGTGAAATGATTCATGCTGTCGGCGATGGAAACTTTGATTGGGACGGGTTGCAGGCTTTTGCCGATGCTCATGACCTGACCGGTCAGGACCTGACGATTTTCGGGCCATGGCTGGCGGGTGAGGGCGATTCTTTCGAGAACCTCGTGGCCTATTTCATCGATGCAACCGGCGCCAATGCCAGCTATGTCGGGTCGGATTCGCTGGAACAGCAGATCCTGATTGACGCTGCCGCCGGGTCGGCCCCCAACCTGACTGTCTTTCCGCAGCCCGGCCTTGCCGCCAACATGGCAAAGAACGGGTATCTGACACCTCTGGCCGAGGGTTCGGCGGATTGGATCAAAGAGAATTTTGCCGCCGGGCAGTCCTGGGTTGATCTTGGGACATTCGAGAATGCCGAAGGTGAAGACGAGTTCTACGGCTTCTTCTTCAATGTGAACGTGAAATCCCTGGTCTGGTACATCCCCGAGAATTTTGAGGATTTCGGTTACGAAGTGCCCCAGACCATGGAAGAGTTCAAAGCACTGATGGACCAGATGGTCGAAGATGGCGAAACGCCGCTTTGCGTTGGTCTGGCGTCTGGTGGTGCCACTGGCTGGCCCGCGACCGACTGGGTCGAGGATCTGATGCTGCGCACCCAGCCGCCCGAGGTTTATGACCAGTGGGTTTCGAACGAAATGAAGTTCGACGATCCGCGCGTGATCGCCGCGATCGAGGAATATGGCAGCTTCACCCGCAATGACGACTACGTCGTGGGTGATGCCGATGACACCGCCGCGATTGATTTCCGCGACAGCCCCAAGGGTCTGTTCGACAGCCCGCCGGCCTGCATGATGCACCGTCAGGCCTCGTTCATTCCGGCCTACTTCCCGGAAGGGACCGAACTGGGTGTGGATGCCGATTTCTTCTACTTCCCGGCCTATGCCGAGAAGGATCTGGGCACCCCGGTTCTGGGTGCGGGCACGCTGTTCACCATCACCAACCCGAACCCGGCGGCCGAGGCATTCATGGAATTCCTCAAAACCCCCTTCGCGCATGAGATCATGATGTCGCAGGACGGGTTCCTGACCCCGCATCTGGGGGCAAACCCCGAGAATTACGCCAATGACACGCAGCGCGGACAGGGTGAGATTCTGACAAACGCCACCACCTTTCGCTTTGACGGCTCGGACCTGATGCCCGGTGCGGTCGGCGCGGGGACCTTCTGGACCGGCATGGTCGACTATTCGTCGGGTGCGAAAGATGCCGCCACGGTTACAGGCGAAATCCAGTCCTCGTGGGATGCCGCGAAGTAACTGATGTTATGGGGCGGCCCACCGGCTGCCCCGTTTCCAAACACATGAGGGCGTCATGACACCGGCACTTCAGGGCCTGCTGACCATCATCATCGGTGTGTCGGGTTGCGTGGGCTACTTCTACCTCTCGAACCAGTTTCTGGACAAAGTCCTGTTCCCGCCGCGCGGGCCGAATGCGGGACGCAACATCAACCGCGCAAACATGATCCGGCCCTGGCTGTTTCTGTTTCCCGCGCTGGCCGCACTTGGCCTGTATCTGGCCTATCCGGTGGTTGAAACCTTGCGTCTGTCCCTCACGGAACGCGTGCCCGGCGGCGGGTACAGATGGGTCGGGCTGGAAAACTACGGCCAGATGGCCGCCGAGCCAAAATTCTGGGAGGCCATGCGCAACAACATGCTGTGGCTGATCGTGGTGCCTGCGATGTCCACGGCCTTTGGTCTGCTGGTTGCGCAACTGACCGACCGCATCCGCTGGGGCAATCTTGCCAAGTCGCTGATCTTCATGCCGATGGCGATTTCCTTCGTCGGTGCATCGGTCATCTGGAAGCTGGTCTATGACGCCCGGCCAGCCGAGCAAGACCAGATCGGCATCCTGAACGCGCTTTATATCTTCTTTGGCGGGACCGAGCCGCAGACATGGCTGACGGTGCCGTTCTGGAACAGTTTCTTCCTGATGATCGTCCTGATCTGGATCCAAACCGGCTTTGCGATGGTGATCCTGTCAGCGGCCCTGCGCGGTATTCCCGAAGAAACGATCGAGGCCGCTATTCTGGACGGGGCCAACCCGTTTCAGATTTTCTTCAAGATCAAGGTGCCGCAGATCAAGACAACCATTCTCGTCGTCTGGACGACGATCACGATCACGGTGCTGAAGGTCTTTGACATCGTCTTTGCCATGACCAACGGGCAATGGGAGACGCAGGTCCTGGCCAATTACATGTATGACAAGCTGTTCCGGGGCGATGACTGGGGGGTCGGTTCGGCCTCGGCCATGGTCATCATGCTGCTGGTAACCCCGATCCTTGTCTGGAACGTGCGCAATGCGCGCAAGGAAATGGAGTAGCGGGTATGAGCGATATTGCAGGAACCAAACCCGCCCTCAGATGGGTGGTTCATGGCTCGGTCATCTTTCTGGTCGTGCTGTGGCTGGTGCCGACACTGGGGCTGTTGATTTCTTCGTTCCGCACGGCGGATCAGATTTCCAGCAGCGGCTGGTGGCGCGCCATGTTCCCGTCGGAACAGAACCTGACGATCCGCGCCGCCGCGCCCGAAACTCAGGTGCAACAGGGTGATCTGTATGTGATCGAGGGCAACCTGTTCGACGAAGCGCAGCAGGCGACGATTTCAAAATGGGGGATCAGCGCGCGTGAGATCGATGCCTTCGCACCCGGCGATGTGGCCGAACTGCGCAGGGGCGGTACAATCACCGTGGACGCAGAGGGCAACTACCGAATGGAGAACTCCGAGGCGTTCACCGGCAATCGTGGCGCGCGTGTCTTTGTCACCGCCAAAGTACCGTCGGAATTCACGATGGAGAATTACGGCACCGTATTGCTGAGCAACAGCGGTGACGACAATATGGCCAAAGCGTTCTTCAATACGCTGACGGTGACGATCCCGGCGACGATCATCCCGATCCTTGTGGCGGCTTTTGCAGCCTATGCGCTGGCATGGATGGATTTTCCGGGCCGTGCGCTGCTGATCGCGGCGGTGGTCGGCCTTCTGGTGGTGCCGCTGCAGCTGGCCTTGATCCCGTTGCTGAAATTCCACCTGAATATCGGCATCGGCAAAGGCTATCTGGGTGTCTGGCTGGCCCATACGGGCTTTGGGATGCCGTTGGCGATTTACCTGCTGCGCAACTACATGGCCGGATTGCCACGTGATCTGATCGAAAACGCGCGCGTCGATGGCGCGACCGAGTTCCAGATCTTCACCAAGCTGATCCTGCCGCTCAGCTTCCCGGCGCTGGCTTCATTCGCGATCTTCCAGTTCCTGTGGACATGGAACGACCTGCTGGTCGCCAAGGTTTTCCTGATCGATGCAACCGGTCAGACCACCGTAATGACCAACCGGATTGTCGAGCTTTTGGGAACCCGAGGCGGCAATTGGGAAATCCTTGCGACAGCGGCCTTTGTGTCGATCTTCGTGCCGCTGGTCGTGTTCTTCGCAATGCAAAAATATCTGGTCCGGGGCCTGTTGGCCGGATCTGTCAAATAGAGGCGTCTGATGAACGTGCAAAACATCGTGGACATTTCCAAATCGACCAAAGCAACGTCCGAGTGGTGGCGCGGCGGTGTGATCTATCAGATCTATCCGCGCAGCTTTCAGGACAGCAATGGTGACGGGATCGGGGATCTGAAAGGCATCACCCAACGGTTGGATTACATCGCGTCGCTTGGCGTGGATGCGATCTGGATTTCGCCCTTCTTCAAATCCCCGATGAAGGATTTCGGTTACGATGTAAGCGACTATCGGGACGTGGACCCAATGTTCGGCACGCTGGCGGATTTTCAGGACCTGCTGGCCAAGGCCCATGCCAAGGGCTTGAAGGTGATGATCGATCTGGTGCTGTCGCATACCTCGGACCAGCATCCGTGGTTCAGCGAAAGCCGGGCCAGCCGAGACAACCCGAAATCCGATTGGTTTGTCTGGGCCGACCCCAAGCCGGACGGCACACCACCTAACAACTGGCTGTCGATTTTTGGCGGCTCGGCCTGGCAATGGGATTCCCGCCGTCTGCAATATTACCTGCACAACTTTCTGACCTCGCAGCCCGACCTGAATTTCCACTGCGTTGAAGTACAGCACGCGCTGCTGGACGTTGCCCGGTTCTGGCTGGATATGGGCGTTGACGGGTTCCGCCTGGATACCATCAACTTCTACTTCCATGATAAAGCGTTACGGGACAACCCGGCGCTTCCCGAGGATCAGCGCAACGCCTCGATCGCGCCTGCGGTGAATCCGTATAACCATCAGGATCACCTGTTCTCAAAAAGCCAGCCGGAAAACATCGCGTTTCTGGAACGTCTCCGCGCCCTGACCGACGAATATGAAGGCCGCGCCTGTTTGGGCGAGATCGGGGATGCCCAACGCGGACTTGAGATTATGGGCGAATACACCACCGGCGATAAGCGAATGCATATGTGCTACGCGTTCGAGTTTTTGGAAAAGCGCGCGCTGACGGCCGACTACGCCAAGCAAGTCTTTGATCAGTTGGAAACGAAAGCAGGCGACGCCTGGCCTTGCTGGGCGTTTTCGAACCACGACGTCGCCCGCCATGCCTCGCGCTGGAATCTGACCGAGGCTGCCGCCCGGCAACATGCTGTGTTGATGATGTGCCTGCGCGGTTCGGCCTGTCTGTATCAGGGCGAAGAGCTTGGTCTGCACGAAGCGGATGTGCCCTTTGAAAAACTGCAAGACCCTTACGGCATCGAGTTCTGGCCCGAATACAAGGGACGCGACGGTTGCCGGACGCCGATGGTCTGGGCCGCACAGGATGAGCATTCCGGTTTCAGCGCGGCTGAGCCATGGCTGCCGGTCAGCATGGCGCAGGCTGAACAGGCGGTGGATCGGTTGGAAAATGATCCGATGTCGATGCTGAACCACTATCGCCGTGCCATTGCCTTGCGTCAGTCGCATTCCGCGTTGGCCTCGGGCACGCAGACGCGGATGGAGCAGACCGGACCGATCCTGACTTTCCTACGTGAAGATGAAACCGAACAGGTGTTCTGCGCCTTCAATCTGGGCTCGGACAGCGCCGATCTGCGTCTGCCAGAAGGTGACTGGCGGCCAATTGGTCAGGACCTTGGCGCGGTGGATGGCACCGGGCAAGTCACACTGAACGAAGCACAATTCTGCCTGATGATCAGGGAAAAGGGGTAAAGCCATGTCTGAACTCAAGCTGACGGACGTTGCCAAGTCCTATGGTCCTGTTGATGTCCTGAAACATATCGATCTGGACATCGAACAGGGTGAGTTGATTGTCTTCGTCGGCCCCTCGGGCTGCGGTAAATCCACCTTGCTGCGGATGATCGCAGGGTTGGAGAAGATCTCTGGTGGCACGCTAGAGATCGAAGGGCAGGTCATGAACGAAGTCCCGCCTGCGCAGCGCGGCATCGCCATGGTGTTCCAATCCTACGCGCTCTATCCGCATATGACCGTGCGTGAGAACATGGCCTTTGCCCTGAAGATCGCCAAGATGCCAGCCTCCGAGATCGACGCCTCGGTCGAGCGTGCCGCCAAAATCCTTCAGCTCGAACCGTTTCTGGATCGTTTGCCCAAAGCGCTGTCAGGCGGTCAGCGGCAACGGGTGGCTATCGGGCGCGCGATTGTACGTGATCCGAAGGTGTATCTGTTCGATGAACCGCTTTCGAACCTCGATGCCGCCCTGCGCGTGGCCACAAGGATCGAGATTGCGCGTCTGAAAGAGGCGATGCCTGACAGCACGATGATCTATGTGACCCACGATCAGGTCGAGGCCATGACGCTGGCCAGCCGGATCGTGGTTCTGGCCAACAAAGGGATTGCGCAGGTCGGAACTCCTTTGGAGCTTTATGAAACGCCGGACAATGAGTTTGTGGCGCAGTTCATCGGCTCACCCTCGATGAACCTGTTGCCGGGCACGATCACGGGCACCGGGCAGATGACCACTGTTTCGCTGGCCTCTGGTGGCACGGCGGTTTCGACAATCCCGACCGAGGCTGGGGACGAAGGCAAACAGGTCAATATTGGCGTTCGGCCCGAAGATTTTGTCCTGACCGACAGCGATCCGATCCTGTCCGGCACCGTCGATTTCACCGAAGCCTTGGGCGAGGTCACACTGCTTTATTTCGAGAAATCCGAAGGGGCAGAATCGGTCATCGCCAAACTGCCCGGCGTGCAACGAAACCTGCGGGGCCAGACCGCGTCGGTGACCGCCGCCCCGGACAAGGTGCATTTGTTCCACAACGGAATGTCGATGCGAAAATAACCGAAAACAAGGGCCGTGCGGGGTGCTTGACAAGCGCGCCCCTCGTATTCCACCATATTTGAAACGTTTCAATGGTGGGATATGCGTATTTCCGCGCAACTTTACACAGTCCGGCATTGCGGGGGTCTGGCCGATCAGCTGGACATGGCGGCGACCTGCGGTTTTGCGGATGTCGAAACGACGGGCTTACACGAACTGACGCCGTCCCAGATGGCAGAGATCGTTCAACGCTCGGGCCTGCGGGTGCGGTCTGCCCATTTTGACTGGGAAGAGTTCGAAGACCGGTTTGATGAGGTCTCAGCGGTTCTGAACCTGTTGGATTGCCCGGCGGCGATCATGCCCTGGCTGTCACCAGAGATGCGCCCCAAGTCTCGTGAAGGCTGGTCCAAGGTGGCGCATCAGCTATCCGAGTGGGCCACCCGTTTGGCCGCGCAGGGCGTCAGGCTGGGGTATCACAACCACGATTTCGATCTGCAGGGCGAGGCAGGTGACACCCCGCTGGATTTGATCCTGTCGCAAGGCAACATCTACTGGCAGCCCGATATTGGCTGGGTTGTGGCGGTGGGTCTGGATCCTGTGGACATGGTTCAGCGCCACGCGGGTTCGATCCTGTCCATCCATGCCAAGGATATCGATCCGACCGAGCAAGGCGATGATCGCTGGCGCGATCTGGGGCAGGGCGTTGTTGACTGGGGGCCTTTATTGGCGGCCCTTGCACGCACAGGCTGCGCGGATTTGTTTGTCGAACATGACGAAAGCCCCGACCTCAAGACCACACTGGAAACCGGGCGCAGGTTTCTGGAACAACAGCTGAGGACAGCCGCGTAATGGCGCGGGCGACGATCAAATCGATTGCGCGGCAGACGGGCTATTCGGTCGGAACCGTCTCGAACGCTTTGCGCGATGACGCATCTGTCAGGCGCGAAACGCGCGAGGCGATCCAGAAGGTTGCGCAAGAGCAAGGATACCGGGTCAATCTGGACGGCCTGAAATTGCGTACCAACAAATCCTATCGCATTGCGGTTCTGGTTGGCGTCTCGGCTGATGAGTCTGAGGAGTGGGAAGGCGTTGAATTCACACGCATTCTGTCCGGCATATCGGGCGCCTTGCAGGGCTCACGCTATCAGCTGAGCGTATTCAGCGTCTCGAACTTGAACGGCGCCATGACCACTTTGCGCAATATCGTGCAAGAGGGTCTGGCCGATGGGGTGATCTTTTCGGGTACGCTCAGGAACGATCCGCGCATTGCGTATTTGCAAGCACAGAATTTTCCCTTCGTGACATATGGGATGAGCGATGCCACCCAACCCCACCCCTATGTTGATTTCGACAGTCAGGCGGCAGCATTTGATGCGACCCGGCGACTGATCCGTTTGGGGCACCGCAGGATCGCGCTGGTCAATCCACCGTCCGAGTTGATCTATGCGTCGCAGCGGGAAGAGGGGTATGTGCAGGCCCTCACCGCTGCGCAGATCGGATTTGCCGAAGACCTTGTATTCAACGGGCCGACCACCGCGTTGTCAGGTGAAATGGCTTTCCAGACATTTGCGCGGCTTTCAAACCCACCCACAGCAATCATCTGCGCCAATGAGGCGATGACGCTGGGCGTTTTGTCCTCGGCTGCCAAATCCGGCGTGCAGGTCGGGCGGGATGTGGTGGTAATATCGACCGACGATCTGCAACTCAGCCAGTATTTCGTGCCGCCGCCCAGCACCTACTACCTGCCGATCGGCGAAACCAGCCGTCTGCTGGGCGAGTTCATGCTGAAATCCCTGGACGGGGCCGACCCGTCAGAAATTCAAAAAAAGATCAGGCCCACCTTAATCGAGCGGCAACCTGACACCCCCGCGCCGGAACTGGCGCAATCCAACTGATCCAACAAAGGAGAAACCGAACATGTTCAAACATCTATTTGCCGCAGCGGCCCTTGCCGCGATGACCGCGCCCGCAACTTTTGCCGCTGATCTTGAAGGCCGCGTGCTGAAGATCGGGACGGATGCCACTTATCCGCCGATGGAAACCGTGGATGAAACAACGGGTGAGATCGTGGGCTTCGACGTAGACGTGATGAATGCGATCTGCGCCAAGGTCAATTGCGTGCCCAACTTCGTCAACACCGCCTGGGACGGCATCTTTGCCGCGCTTCAGCAGGGTGAGTTCGATCTGGTGATCTCGGGTGTGTCGATCACCGATGAACGCGAAGAGACCATGGATTTTTCCGAACCCTACATCATCGTCAGCCAGGCCATCCTGCTGCAGGTGGACAATGGCGACATGACGCTGGATGACTTCAAGGCCGGGGGTCAGAAACTGGCCGCGCAGACCGGCACCACCAACGCACAACTGGCCGAAGAACTGGTCGGGCGCGAGAATGTCAGCCTGTATGACAACTTCTCGGCCGCCATTCTGGCGCTGCAAAACGCCGATGTGCAGGGAGTGATCATCGACGGCACCTCGGCTTCGGCTTACGAGCAGGAGTTCGCCGGAGAGCTGACCGTGGGCATCACCGGCCTGCAATCCGACCCGCTGGGCATCGTGTTTCAGGAAGGCGACCCGACCGTGGATGCGATCAACACCGGGCTGGCCGCCATTCAGGAAGACGGCACTTTGGACGAACTGAAAGCGAAATACTGGGGCACCAACTAATCCCATAAGACACGAACAGCCCCGGCGGACCCAATCGCCGGGGCTTTGACTTAGCGGAGAACCCCATGTCGCGCCTCAGCTCGATCCGCCCGAGCAACCTTGTGTTGCTCGCCGCCGCGCCGTTTATCATTTACCTGTTCGCCACGTCGTCGAAATACCTGCGGTCCCTGGTGGCCATTCTGGGGATCGGCAACAATGCAGGGCCGATCTTTGTGGGCTTTCTGCTGGTCCTGACGGCCGCAATCCTTGGATACCTCTGCGCCCGGCACACCCGGTTCCAATCGCAAGCCCCCCTTTGGTTGCGCCTCGCCGCGCTGGCAGCGTTTCCGGTGGCGGTTGGCTTGTCGATACTGGCCCTTGTCGCACCGCAAATGCTGATGCCTTTCGCCGAATCCGTGTTCTTTCATGCCCTCAGCGAAAACACGTCGACCCTGATTGACCGGTCCAACCAAACCTGGGTGCTGTTCCCCGAGGTGGTCGCGCAGGTGCAGACGGGTTTACAGGTTTTGCTGGCAGCTTACGCAGTGATCATTGCGCTGTGTTCGGTCTCGGGCCGTTTGCCCGATCCGATGCGCGGGTATGTGCAGTTGGGGTTTGAAATCCTGACCGGGGCCGCATTGTTCTATCTGATGTTCATGGCCCATTGGCAGTTTGCCACCGGCGTCGCCATCACATTCCGCGCGGCGATCTTTGCCTACATATTTGCGGCCATCCTTGGGCTGATCTGGGTGGGGCTGCAATCGTTCAAGGCCAGGGCGCGTACGACGATGATCTACGGGGCGATCAGCCTGTCGTTGCTGGCCATTTCGACGTTTTTCTTCATGCAGCCAAAGGTGAGCTATACCCTCGTCGGCAGCACCGAGGCGCGGATCGCCATCGTGCGCGGCACGCCGCAAGCGCAGGCCGATATCATCCGGTTTGGCGAATTCGACGGCGGAGGAGATCAACAATACCGCATCCGCAGCGCAACCGATGCGGCCAGCGCGTTGGAGCAGATCGAAACCGTCGACAGCGTCTCGGGTGCGTTTGTGCCGGTCGAGGCGCATACACAAGGCTATCCGGTGTTGTGGCAGACCAGCTTTCTACCGGACAAGTTCCGCAATCCGGCGCTGGCCTTTGCGGTGTTCGGTTTCCTGCTACTGACCCTGACTATTGGTGGCGCGCAACACAAACTGCATCCGCTTGCGGTTGGGGCTGAGTTCTTTGTGGACACGATCCGGGGCATTCCGATGCTGGTGATCATCCTCTATATCGGTCTGCCTCTGGCCGGGGCCGTGAAAGATGCGACCGGCGGCGGTATCGACATGACCAACATGACGCGGGGGATTATCGCCATTTCGGTCGGATATTCCGCTTACATGGCCGAGATTTTCCGGTCCGGGATCGAAGCCATCCCCAAGGGACAGTTGGAGGCAGGCAGCTCTCTGGGCCTGTCCCGTTGGCAAACAGCGCGGCTGATCGTGCTACCGCAGGCGCTGCGGATCGTGACGCCGCCTTTGGGCAACGAATTCATCGCGATGATCAAGGACACCTCGCTGCTGTCGATCCTGTCGGTGCGTGACATGACCCAGCGGATGCGAGAGTTTCAGGCCGCCAGCTTCCTGCCCTTTGCGCCCTTCAATACGGCGGCGATCCTGTATGTCGTGATCACTTTGGGCTGCGCCAGCTTCCTGAAATGGATCGAACGCCGCACCGCGAAGGACACCAGATGAGCCGGTTGGAACTTGGGGTTTGCTACTACCCCGAACAATGGGACCCGTCCCAATGGCGTGACGATGCGGCACGGATGGTCGAAATGGGGCTGGATTGGGTGCGCATTGCCGAATTCACCTGGGGGCTGATCGAGCCAAAACGCGATCAGTTCGAATGGGGCTGGCTGGATGAGGTGATCGGCATTCTGGGCGATGCGGGCCTGCGTGTGATGATGTCGACACCGACAGCCTCGCCGCCAAAATGGCTGATAGATGAGCACCCCGAGATCCTGCCCGTCGGCCCTGACGGCCGCGTGCGTGGGTTCGGGTCGCGCAGGCATTATTGTTTCTCCAGCGATGATTATTTGGAAGAAGCCCGGCGTATCGCGACCGAATACGCGCGGCGGTACGGCCAGAACCCGCATGTTCATGCCTGGCAAATCGACAATGAATACAATGACCACGACACGGTGCTGAGCTATTCGGACGCCGCCCGCGACGGGTTCCGCCGCTGGTTGCGGGACCGTTACGGCTCGATTGAGGCATTGAACGAAAGATGGGGTACGGTGTTCTGGGGGATGCTCTATTCCAGCTTTGACCAGATCGAATTGCCCAACGGGCTGGTTGCGACGCCGAACCCGACCCATGCGCTGGATTTCGCGCGCTATTCTTCGGATCGGGTCCGGATTTTCAACAAGGCGCAGGCGGATATTCTGCGGAAATATGCGCCGGGCCGGGACATCACCCACAACTTCATGGCAGGTAGTTTCGAGTTCGATCACCACGCCGTTGCCAAGGATCTGGATATAGTCGGGTTTGACAGTTACCCGCTAGGCAACCTGTTGGGATCGACCCTGTCAGACAAGGAAAAGCACCGCTACCTTCGTAGCGGCGCGCCGGATTATCAGGGATTTCACTGCGACCTCTATCGCTCGCAAGGGCGGGGGCGGGTGTGGGTGCTGGAACAGCAGCCCGGCCCGGTGGACTGGGCCGAGAAGAACCCCTCGCCTGCGGATGGCATGATCCGGCTTTGGACCTGGGCCGCCTATGCCCATGGCGCGCAGGCCGTGATGTTCTTTCGCTGGCGGCAGGCCCGCTTCGCGCAAGAGCAATATCACACCGCGCTGCTTCGTTCCGATGGCAGCGCGGATCAGGCGGCAATTGAACTGGCGCAGGTGGCGGTCGAGCGCGATACGTTGCCTCCGGTACAGCGGGAAAGGGCGCAGGCGGCGATCCTGCTGGATTATACCTCGGTCTGGGCCGCCGATATTCTGCCCCATGATGACGCCTTTCCAAACGCCCATATCCTGCGGGAATGGTATGCCGGATTGCGCGCGCAGGGGGTTGATCTGGATTTTATAGGGCCAGATGACGACCTGTCCGGGTATCGCCTGATCGTGATTCCTCAGGCCATGATCGTCTCGCCTGCACTGGCGGAAAAGCTTCAGGCCAGCAAGGCCAAACTGCTGATCGGCGCGCGCGCTGGCAGCAAGACCCATGACATGCACACGCCATCAAATCTGGCGCCTGGCGTATTGTCCGATCTGGCGGGTGTCCGGGTTCTGCGGGTGGAATCGCTTCCCGATCTGGTACAGGAATCCGTCCGGATGCCCGATGGATCGGCGTATCCCTTCACGGGCTGGCGCGAGGTCATCGAGACCGGCGATCAGGTACTTGGCTGTTTTTCAAGCGCTTACCGGGATGGAAGCCCGGCGATTGTGCGGTCGGACCGGGCGACTTATCTGGCCATGATCCCGCGCGGCGACCTGTTAATGGCTGTTTTGGTAGACGTTCTGGACTGGGCCGGACTACGGAAAACGGACTGCGGGCCTGATCTGCGGATCACCCGCCGGGGTGATCTGGGCTTTGCCTTTAACTTCGGCCCCGATGAACAGGTTCTTAAATTCGACGATTCACGCCAGTACGTTGTTGGTAGTTCGAGAATCCCGCCCTATGGTATCGCTGTCTGGCACGAGTCGTGACACCCTCACGGAAAACACCGGACGTGGCTGCAAACTGGACTCATGGAAACTGGCAACTGTCACTTTTGGACAAAAAGCTCTGCCGCAACATTCTGGCCTGCAATCACATAACAAAAACAAACGTCCAACTATGGGAGACATCAAAATGGTAGAACGGAAATCCCTTTCCAGACGCACGGTGCTAAAAGGCGCAGGCGCGGCTGCATTGGCCGCACCGCTTTACAGCAAAAGCGCGCTGGCGTCGTCGGGTGAGATCAATATCCTGATGTGGTCGGACTACCTGCCGCCCAGCTTCATTGAGGAATTCGAGACGCTGACCGGCATCAAGGTGAACTACACCGGTATCGGGTCGAACGAAGAAATCATCAACAAGATGAAGGCCACCAAGGGCCAGGGTTTTGACATCGTCTCGCCCACCAACAACCGCTCGCTTCAGTGGGAACCGCTGGAACTGCTGCAACCGTTCGACATGAACAAGGTTCCGGTTGATCTGGTGAACCCGGCAATGGCCAAAATCGGCACCGACGCGTGGAACTTTGGTGACAGCGGCGCACACTGGCTGCCGCATATCTGGGGCACCGAAGGCATCGCCTATCGCACCGACCTGTGGCTGCCGGAAGGCGACGCGCCGTCCTATGGCGACGTCTGGTCGGAAGAGAACGCGGGCAAGACCATGGGCCGTGCACATTCGATGATGCTGGGCGCGGGTCTCTACATGGAACGCTCGGGCGAGATGGAGCCGGGTTCGGTCTGGGCCGCTTATGGTGACGAAGACACCATGCGCAAGGTCTGGGGTCAGATCACCGACTGGTGCGTGGCGCGCAAGGATCGGATCAAGCTGATCTGGAACGACGCGGATACGCAGAAAAACGGCCTACTGAACGAAGGCGTTGTGGTCGGCCAGACCTGGGACGGCCCGCCGCTGGCCCTGAAATCGGCCGGTGAGCCTGTGCACTATCAGGCACCGGTCGAAGGTGCGATGGCTTGGGTCGACGGTATCTCGATGCCAACGGGTGCTGCCAATATCGATCAGGTCTATGCCTTCATCGATTTTGCCTATCAGGCGAAGCCGGCCGGTGTTGCGATTGATAGCCACGGGTACAACTCGCCCGTTCTTGGTGCCGACCAGTATTCGGGCGACACCTACAAGAAGAACTTTGCCGAGGCCTATCCGGGCGACTCGCTGGCCAACCTCAACCCGTGGCCTGCCGAAGCGCCCTGGTATGCGGAAACCCGCACCGAGTTCGTCAACAAGTTCAAAAGCGCCTAAGCGTTTCGAACCCCGGCCCCTTGCATATGCGGGGGGCTGATCCCTGCGCGCCCTTGTGGCGCGACAGGCCTATCAGGGTGCGAAAGTCATGTGCCCCAGACGGAGATATCTAAAATGAGTGCAGGGGTCGGAGTAGATCTGGAAAACCTGTGGATCCGTTTCGGCGATTTCGTCGCTGTGCGCGATGCCAATGTGAACATCAACGGGGGCGATTTCTTTTCGTTTCTTGGCCCCTCGGGCTGTGGCAAGACAACGATCCTGCGCGCGGTTTCGGGGTTTCTTGATCCCAGCGAAGGCAAGGTGCTGATCGGTGGCAATGACATGCGCGGGATCGGACCCAACAAACGCCCGACCGCATTGATCTTCCAGAACCTCGCGTTGTTCCCGCTGATGAAAGTGTGGGAGAACATCACCTTCTCGATGGAGATCAAGGGGGCCAGCGCCGCGCAACGCCGCAAACGCGCGGACGAGTTGCTGGACATGATCGCGCTGCCGGGGCAGGGCGACAAACTGCCCAGCGAGCTTTCGGGCGGTCAGCGTCAGCGCGTCGCCATTGCCCGCGCGCTGTGCGCCGAACCCGACGTGTTGCTGCTGGACGAACCGCTTTCGGCGCTGGACCTGAAACTGCGCCAGCACATGCGCACCGAGCTGCGTGAAATTCAACAGCGTGTCGGCATCACCTTCATCTACATCACCCACGATCAGGGTGAAGCGCTGACCATGTCGGACAATATCGCTGTCATGCGCGCCGGGGTGATCGACCAGATTGCCGATGGCAAAACGATTTACAACGATCCCAACACGGCCTTTGCGGCCTCATTCGTGGGCGAAAACAACGTGTTCCGTGGCAAGATCAAACAGGTGATGGGCAACGAGGCGCTGATCGCGACCAACCGCTCGGGCGATTTGGTGGCGCGGATTTCGTCCGCCAATCAGGGCAAGATGAAAGAGGGCGATGACGCGATGATGTTCATCCGCCCCGAAGCCTTTGCCATTGCCCCGGATGGCGCGACCGGAGATCACTTTGTCACCGCCCGCGTCAATCACGAAGAATTCGAGGGCAACGTCTTCAACATCTTCACCGAAGGCGACGGCGGGAAAGAGATCAAGGTATCTCTGCCAAACCTGGGGCAATCCTTCGAAGATCACACCGGCCAGACCATCACGCTGGAATACGAGGCCCGCAATGCGGTTCTGGTTCCCGCGGGTGAACTGGCGGCAGAGTAAGGGGTTCAACAGATGCCCCGATTTCTGAAAGACTTCTTCAACCGCAATGGCACCGGCATGGGGTTGATGATCCTTGGTCTGGTCCTGTTCTGGACCATCGGCCTGATCATCCTGCCGCAATTGTCGATGCTGGACTTCTCGTTCCGTCCCAACCTGCCGCCGCCTGAAATTGGTGGCCCGAAGGACGTTTACACGCTGGAGAACTACAAATACCTGATCTACGGCCCCGAAGGCGGCAGTCAGGCTTACAACGCAGTCGATCTGCGCGTGTTCTTCCGCACGTTGCTGGCGGCGGTCTGTGTGACGATCTTCAACCTGATCCTGTGCTACCCGATTGCCTATTACCTGGGTCAGTCCAAGGGCAATCATATCCGCATTTTCGCGATCATGCTGATCATCCCCTATTGGATCAACGAGATCCTGCGCGCCTTTGCCCTGCGGATCATCTTCGGTGAGACCGGGGTTCTGAACACCCTGTTCATGGGTCTGGGCATCTGGGATACGCCGTTTGATTTCATCCGCAACGACATCGCGCTCTATGCCGGTCTGGGCTACGCCTACATCCTGCTGATGATCTTCCCGATGTATAACGTGATCGAAAGTCTCGACGGCAATCAGATTGAGGCCGCGCGCGATCTGGGTGCCCCATGGTGGCGCATTCACTGGCGGGTCGTGATCCCTTATGCCAAGCCGGGCATCAGTTCGGGCTGTACCATGGTGTTCATGCTGTCCGCCGGTGCGCTGGCCGCGCCGCAGATTCTGGGCGGGCCGTCCAGCCTGTGGTTCACGCAGCTGATCTATCAGCAGTTCAACGACAACAATGACTGGCCACAAGGGGCCGCCTACGCCATCGTGCTGCTGGTGACCTGTATCCTGTTCGTGCTGGCCGTGATGCGCCTGTTCAAGGTGAATATGGGGGATATCGGGAAATGAACACTTCCTTCCTCCGCATAAGCATCTGGGTCTACCTGACGATCTTCTTCCTGTATCTGCTGGGGCCGCTGGTGATCATGTCGATTACCGCCTTCAACTCGCCCAGCTTCCCAAGGATGAGCCCGTGGGAATGCCTGACCTTCCAGTGGTTCGGAGAGCTGTTTCAGGATCAGCGCATCCTGAACGGCATCAAGAACTCGCTGATCATCGGGGCCGGGACGGTTGTTCTGTCGGTGGCAATGGGTCTGGCCGGGGCGCTGCTGCTCACGCAGATCTGGCCCAAGCTGCGCGCGACCTATTACACGATCATCATCGCGCCGATCCTGATCCCGGGCGTTGTTCTGGGTATCTCGACGCTGGTGTTCTGGGACCGGATCAACCGGATGCTGGGGCTGGGTGCGGACAGCGTGCTGTCGAACGGGATTTTCCTGACGGTGATCGGCCAATCCACCTTTATCGCCAGCTATTGCATGCTGGTTCTGGTGGCGCGTCTGCAACGCTATGACGTGGCCCTGACCGAGGCGGCGCTGGACCTGGGTGCAACCCACGCGCAGGCGTTCCGCAAGATCCTGCTGCCCTTCATGCGCCCGGCGATTGCGTCGGCGGCGGTGCTGGCGTTCCTCGCCTCGTTCGAGAACTACAACACCACCACCTTCACCTTTGGCGAATACCCGACGCTGACTATCGAACTGGCGCAGAAGGTCCGCTATGGCATCACGCCTTCGATCTCGGCGCTGGCCTTTATCATCGTGGTTCTGACGGTGTTCTTTGCCCTGCTGAACGAGGCCAAGCTGAAGCGTCAGGAACTGGTGGCCGCAGCGCGCAAGAACGCCACTGTTGAAGAACTGGCAGGCAAGATCAAGCTGCCCAGCTTCTTCGCGGGCAACATGGCTGCGGTTCTGCTGGTGGTCTTTGCGGTTGCGACGATCACGGTCGTGGGCACGGCTACGGCCTACAACCCCGGTCAGTGCATTGCCGACGTGCGTGAGCAAAAGCAGCTGGAAGCCGAACAGCGCATCCAGGAACTGCGCAAGCAACGCGAGGAGCGCCGCAAACAGCGCGAGGCGGAAGAGGCCGAACAAGGCACAACGCAAACCGCGCCGAAACCGTCGAACAACAGCGGATTCGGAAACGTGTTTGCCCCCAATGCGCTGGGTGGCGGAGAGGCCGAAGACGATGAGTCAGAGACCGAAGAGCAGCCATCAAACAATGGCGGCTTTGGCGGGGCCTTTGACCCCAACAGTCTGCAAAGCGACTAATCGCAGGCTCTGAACAACAGCCTCGGCCCGGACGGAAGCTAGATCCGTTCGGGCCGAGCGCGTTTCAGGATCAGGACATCGCAACCCGCAATGCAATGACCGTCCCATTCAACAGCTTCGGCGTTGTAGTTGATCAGGAAAACCTGCTGGGCCGTTTCACGCTTTCGCAACCCGTCGGGCAGGGGATGCAGGATCAGCCCTGTCTTTTCCGCAGCCATCGCAATCACGCGGTCCCACAGCGCCTCATCCGGGAACCCGGCCAGATACCACAATCCGCCGTCCCCTTTCAGGGCAGGGGTTCCATCCTCAAAGCTCAGCAGGTCGGGGGCGGCACCGGATACCCGGTCGATCCAGTGCTGTGCCGATCCGCCACCTGCCACAGGGCGCTGGATATTCGGTGGCAGCGTCTCGACCAGATCAACCTCGCAGTCCAAACCGTTCAAACCGGGGCGGCCCGTCGTGGGGATTTGGAAATCGCCGGTGATGGCCCCGGCTCGCGGGCCGAGAATGGCCAGATCGCAGGCGTCTGACAGACGCTGTTCCAGGCCCTCATCCACCGTCGCCAACCCCGGTGCAAGGATCATCGCATAGCCGTCGGGAACGGCGTTCGCCGGGACAAAATCCACTGACACCCCGGCCCGCCGCAGCGCGCGATAGGCCGAGAATACCAGCCGAAAATAGTCAAACCCGGCACCCTGAGGCTGCGTTTTCCACGCCCAATCCGAGGCATAGTCGAACAGGATCGCCACGCGGGCCTGTTCCTGCTGAACCGCGCCAAAGGTGGCCAGATCATCGGCTGTCTGGCGCGCCTCAGCCAAAGCTTGGGCAGGGCGATTGCCCGGCGTCAGTAATCCTGCATGCATCTGTTCCTGCGCAAAGGGCGCTTGCCGCCAGCGGAAGTAACTGACCACTTCGGCCCCATGCGCCACGGCCTCAAGCGACCACAGGCGGACCATGCCGGGCAGGGGGGCTGGGTTGTACGGGGCCCAGTTCACCGGGCCGGGTTGCTGTTCCATCACCCACCAGCGACCCCGCCCGACAGCGCGATACAGGTCATGATGGAAGGCCTGCATATCCGGATCGCCCTGTTGCAGGTATTTGGTTTTGTGCTCCGCACTGTCCTCCAGCCGATCCGACAGGAACCCAAGCGGATAGCTGTCCCAGGTGGCGATATCCAGATCCGCCCCCACATCGAAATGGTCGAACTCAAGCACGCGACCCATATAGTTGTGCAGCAGGGGCGCATCGGTCAGATCCCGCAGCACCTCCACCTGCGCCTTGTTGAACGCCACCACCTGATCCGAGCTAAATCGGCGGAAGGCCAGAACATGGGCCGGATTGGGTTCCGTTACGGTCAGGTTGGGCAGGTCGATCTGGTCGAAACTGCTGTATTCCATCGACCAGAACACATTCCCCCACGCTTCGTTCAGCGCTTGGACCGAACCATAGCGATCCGCCAACCAGCGCCGAAACGCGTTCAGGGCAGGGGGGCTGTAGCTGAGTGTCGTGTCGTGACAGCCATATTCATTGTCGATCTGCCAGGCAGCGATATGTGGATTGCGGCCATAGCGTTCGCCCATGATCCGGGTGATCCGCGCGCAGTCCTCAATGTATCCACGATGGCTGAAACAGTAATGCCGCCGCGAGCCGAACTTGCGAACCTGACCCTGAGCATCGACGGCCAACATATCCGGGTGCTTGTCCAGCATCCAGCGCGGGGGCGTGGCTGTTGGCGTACCAAGAACAACCTTCAGGCCCGCCGCGCCCAGCGTATCGATAGCGCGATCCAGCCAGTCGAATTGCAGGTCGCCCGGCGATGGCTCCATCCGGCTCCAGGCGAATTCACCGATCCGCACCCAGCGCAAGCCCGCCTCAATCATACGCGCAGCGTCTTCGGCCCAAACAGCCTCGGGCCAGTGTTCGGGGTAATAACAAACGCCAAGTTCTGGCTTCATAAGAGGACTCTGTGTTCTGCCTGACCCTGACCGGCATTCGGCGCGGTAAAGGTCATTCCGTTGGAAGGTTGGGTTTGGATCGCCTCGGCGCTCAGGCCTTCGCGGGCTGTGGTGCAAAAAAGCGTTGTCAGTTCATCGCCGCCAAAGGCCGGGCATGAGGTATGGGCCGCATCGAAACGCACCGAATGCAGGTATTTTCCCGAGCGGTCATAGGCGGCAACCCGGTGGTCGCCCCATTGCGCGATCCAGATATTGCCCGTCGCGTCGACCACAGCGCCATCCGGGTTCAGCCTGTCGGTCCACAGGTCCAGAAACACCGACGCCTCGCCTTCAGGCCATCCGGTTTCGGCGTTCAAAGGCCAGCGCATGACCTGCCGCGTCTTTGTGTCGGCATAGTAGGCGCATGAACGATCCGGCGCGAAACAGATCGCGTTCGAGATGGTCACATCGGGAACAAGGCGGCGCAACTCGCCCTGCCAAAAGCGGTAAATCGAACCGGCACCCGGCTCGGCCCGCTTGCCCATGGTGCCGATCCAGAACCCACCCCACGGGTCCGCGCGCCCGTCATTCGACCGGGTGATCGGGTTGTCGGCCTCCAGCGCCACCACCAGATCCTTGCGCCCCGTGGTCAGGGAAAACCGCCACAGCCCGGTTTCGGACGCGATCAGCAACGTATCGTGATCCACCCAACCCGCGGCTGAGACATGTTCGGAAAAGTCCCAGCTTTTCTGTTCGCCTGCTTCCTGGGTCATCAGTCGCTTGTTCAGGATATCAAACCAGAAAAGCTGTTGCCGTTCGGGGTGCCACAGCGGGCCTTCGCCCAATTCGCAGGGGCGGTTGTCGAATATGGCGCTCATCCCACGGCCTCGTCATAGGCGGCAACAATCCGGATGGCCCGTTCCGAGATTTCGGCGATGTCCATACCCGGCTTGAACAGGGCCGACCCAATGCCGAACCCGTCTGCGCCTGCGGCGAGCCACTGATCGAAATTCTCGGGCCCTGCACCGCCAACGGCAAAAACCAGTGTCCCTTGCGGTAGAACCGGGCGCAGCGCGGCCAGACCGGATGGTCCGGCGGTGACACCCGGAAACAGCTTCAACCCCGTAGCCCCGGCCTTTAAGGCGGCAAAAGCTTCGGTCGGCGTGTATACACCCGGCCAGCTTTGCAGGTTCAGCGCAATCGTGCGCGCAATCACCTCGGCGTCGAAATTCGGTGACACAATCAGTTTCCCACCGGCCTGTGCGACATCCTCTACCTGTTGAACGGTCAACACCGTCCCCGCACCTATTAACGCCTGCTCTCCGAAGGCAGAGGCCAATCGGGCGATGCTGTCCAGCGGGTCGGGTGAGTTCAGCGGCACCTCGATCCGGTCTATGCCCGCCTCGATGATGACACGGCCAACGGTTTCAGCCTCCGAAGGCTTCAATCCGCGCAGAATGGCGATGATCGGACGGCTCATGCGGTTTCCTTCGTCAGCGTGCGGGCCAGTGCCAGACCGGCCAGAGTGGAGAGCGTGGCATCCGCCGTCTCGACGAATGCGCCCTGTTGCTGCAGGGCTTGCGCATAGATCTTCGAGACCTCGTCCGCGCCGATTATGGCCAGTTGCTGGCCCAGCCAATAAGGCCGGGTCGCCGCCAGTTCGGCCCCGATCAACAGGCCGGACAGACGCGCCCGGGCAATGGCCCTGTCCTGCCCCTGCAACAGGTCCGCCGCGCGCAGACCAAACAAACGGCCCGCCAGATTTTCCGGTTTTGACAAGGTGTCTGCCACAGCCTCGGCAAAGGCCGCTTCATCCCAACCTTCGCCGACCGAATGTTTCAGAACCGATTGCCCGCACAGCAGGTCAAACATCTCACCCGTCATGAAGGTGCGGAAGCTGATCACTTCGCCCGCGCTGATCTGAACCCATTTGGTATGGGTGCCGGGCAGACACAACACGCCGTCCCAGTTCTGGTGCCCGGCCAGAAATCCGGCGATCTGGGTTTCTTCGCCCCGCATCACATCTGGCGGCGCCGCTTGTTTCAGACCCGGCACGATAAAGGCCCGAATACGCGGATCGGTGCCGGGAACACGAACCGGCGCATTTGGTACGGGGGCCGAGGGGACAGCGGCATAAGGCGCTTCGGCCCAGCCTTGCCGCGCGCCAACCATGCCACAGGCGACGACATCGACGGGCGCATCGCCCAGCCAATCTTGCACCAGCGCCAGCAGCGCAGATTGAAACGCGCCCGGCGCTACTCGGGCCATACCGAGATCGCTCTGCGCCTGATCCAGCACCGTATCGCCCTGCATGGCCCAGGCCCGTATGTGAGAGGTTCCCCAATCGACAGCAATCCATTCGGTCTTCATCGCGTCACCCCGATACCACTACGCCGCCGTCAACGGCCATGCACTGCCCGGTCATGGCGCGGCTGGCCTGAGACGCCAGAAACAGCGTCGGCGCGATCATGTCCTCGGGCGTCAGGTGTTCTTTCAGGCATTGGCGATCCATATGGGCGGCCAGATCTTCGGGCGTGGCCCACATATCCAGTTGTTTCTGCGTCAGCACCCAGCCCGGGGCCAAGGCGTTCACGCGGATGTTCTGCGGCCCCAATTCGCGCGCCAGCGAGCGGGTCATGCCTGTGATTCCAGCATTCGAGGTCGTGTAGATCGGATAGCCCGCATTGCCCATCATGTAACTGATCGAGCTGAAATTGACGATGGCACCGCCCTTATCCTGCATTTGTCGCGCGGCTTCCTGACAGGCGAAGTAATAGGCCTTGAGGTTGACCTCGATCATCCAGTCCCAGAACTCGGTGGTGGTTTCTTCCAGCGCGTGGCGTTTGTCATTGGCCGCGTTGTTGATCAGCACATTCAGGGGTCCATGCGCCTCGGCGGCTTTTTGCATGGTGGTGTGCAGCAATTCGGTGTCGGTCATGTCGCCCTGCATGAACAGCGGGGCGCGACCGTGTTTGTCGCGCATCTCTTCGACAAAAGCGCTGGCGTCCGAGCGGCCGATAAAGGCAACGTTTGCCCCTTGCGCCAGGAACCCATCCGTTAGGGCTGCACCGACGCCCGAGCCGCCGCCGGTGATATAGACAGACGCCCCGTTCAGGTCATGGAATGTGGCGGATTGGGTCATCAATGGCTCTCTCTGGTCACAAGGCGGGTATCTTTGCCGACAAGGAAATCAAGATCTGCGCCCTGATCGGCTTGCAGCACGTGGTCGATATAGAGTTTCGCATAGCCGCGCGTGTAGTGCGGGTCGTCCGGTTGCCATGCCGCGCGGCGGGCGTCCAGTTCCTTTTCATCGACCAGAAGTTCCAACTCACCCTTACTGGCCGAAACGCGGATGCGGTCGCCGGTTTTGACCAACGCCAGAGTACCGCCCGCCTGCGCCTCGGGGCTGACATGCAGGATGACGGTGCCATAGGCGGTCCCCGACATGCGCGCGTCGGAAATGCGGATCATGTCGCGCACGCCTTCTTTCACCAGCTTGGCCGGGATCGGCATATTGCCGACTTCGGGCATGCCCGGATAACCCTTGGGGCCGCAGCCTTTGAGCACCAGAATGGTCTCAGGAGTCACCGGCAGGTCATCGCGGTCGATATTGGCTTTGAGGTCTTCGATATTCTCAAAAACGTAAGCCTCAGCTTCGGTTTCCAGCAAAGCGTCTGTGGCCGCCGAAGGTTTCACGATGGCCCCATTCGGTGCCAGATTGCCCCGCAGCACGCGTAGGCCAGCAGCGGGTTTCACCGGGTCGTTGAAAGGGCGGATCACGTCTGAGTTGAAGCATTCAGCACCTTCGTAATGGGCCGAGATGTCCTTGTTCAAAACCGTTTTTGCCGGGCGCAGGAAGGGCTTGAGTTCGTTCAGAACCACCGGGACGCCGCCTGCATAGCAGAAGTCTTCCATCAGATATTTGCCCGAAGGCATGCAGTTCACCAGCAGGGGGATTTCTGACCCGATTTCAAAGTCTTTCAACGTCAGATCGACGCCGACACGACCCGCCAACGCGAGCAGGTGAACCACCGCGTTGGTCGAACCTCCCACGGCGGCGTTGGCGAGGATGGCGTTTTCAAACGCCTCTTTGCTCAGAATGTCGGATGGTTTGAGGTCCTCGTCCACCATCTCGACAATCCGCTTGCCGGTCAGATGCGCCAGCGCCATGCGGCGGGCGTCAACTGCGGGCAGGGCGGCGTTGGTGGGCAGGGACATGCCCATCGCCTCGACCAGCGACGCCATAGTCGAAGCCGTGCCCATGGTCATGCAAACCCCGGCGCTGCGCGACATGCCGGATTCGGCGTTCATGAAGTCCTGCAGCGTCATCTCTCCGGCGCGCACGGCCTCGGAGAATTTCCACACATCGGTGCCCGAGCCGATATCCTGACCGCGATATTTGCCGTTCAGCATCGGGCCGGAACTGACCACGATCGAGGGCAGATCGACCGAGGCCGCGCCCATCAACTGACCCGGCGTGGTCTTGTCGCAGCCGCCCAGCAGGACAACGCCGTCGATGCCATAGGCGCGGATCGATTCCTCAACATCCATCGCCAGCAGGTTGCGGAACAGCATGGCGGTGGGTTTCATTTGCGTCTCGCCCAGCGACATGACGGGGAATTCCACCGGGAAGCCTCCGGCCTCCCACACGCCGCGCTTCACGCCTTCGGCCAAATCGCGCAGGCCGGAATTGCAGGGGGTCAGTTCGGACCAGGTGTTGCAGATGCCGATGATCGGTCGCCCGTCGAAGGCGTGATCGGGGAAGCCCTGGTTCTTCATCCAGGACCTGTGGATGAACCCGTCCTTGTCGAGCTTTCCGTACCAATGCGCTGAGCGGCGTTTCTTTGTCATTCTTGTCAGCCTTCTACTCTTGGGGTCAGGCGGCCTTGGCGGGTTTGCACCAGTCCGGCAACCAGTCGGTATGCGCAATCAGCAGATCGTCGACTAAGTTTCGGATCTGGCGCAGGTCCAACTCGGCAGCGGTGTGGGGGTCCATCATGGCAGCATGATAGATATATTCCGGGTTCTGATCGATCAGAGCGCGCACCGTTAGTTCCTGCACGTTGATCTGCGTCCGCATCAGCGCGATCAGTTGGGGTGGGATATCGGTCACGACCGAAGGCTGCACACCGTTGCTGTCCACCAGACAGGGGGTCTCGACCGCAGCGCCAAGGGGCAGTTGCGGGATTTGACCGGTGTTGGGCAGGTTGCCATAGGCCACATAGGGCGTATCGGTGACGATAGCGTTCATCAGATCGGCGGCGAATTCATGGCTGCGGGTGACAGTGATATCACGGCCATCGGTCAGCGTCTTGGCCTGCTCTTTCCAGTTGGCGACCTGTTCAATGCAGCGGGTGGGGTATTCGTCCAGCGGGATCGAGAATTGCTCGATCAGGTCCGCGCGCCCGTCCTTGATGAACCACGGAACGTATTCGGCCAGATGTTCCGAGCTTTCGGTGCAGAAAAAACCAAGATGGTCCATAACTTCATAACGCACCTTGTTGGGACAACGCGGCATCAGCAATGGCGGTTTGGGCAGGCGACCGCTGGCATAGCCTTGCCGCAGCGCGGGGTATAGGTCGCGGCCTTGATGTTCCAGTTTCAGGAAGAAAGCGACGTGGTTGACGCCCGCAACCTTGTAGCGGAATTCGTCCTTGGGAAGGTCCAGGTCATGGGCCAGTTCCTCGACCGTGTTCTGGACCGAGTGGCAGAGGCCCACCTGTTTCAGCACCGGGAATTGTTCCGCCAGCGCCCATGTGTTGATCGCCATCGGGTTGACGTATTGCAGCAGCGTCGCGTTGGGGCAAAGCTGCATCATATCGCGCGCCACGTCCCACAGAACCGGAACCGTGCGGAGCCCGCGCATGATGCCACCGACTCCCAGCGTGTCGGCAATGGTCTGGCGCAGGCCGTATTGTTTGGGAATCTCGAAATCGGTGACCGTGCAGGGCTCATACCCGCCGATCTGGAAGGCGGTGATGACAAAGTCGGCCCCATCCAGCGCGGCGCGGCGATCAATATGCGTTGAAATAGTCGCACCCGTACCGACCAAGCGGATCATCGCGCGGGCCACCGCTTCGCTTTCTGCCAGACGTTCGGGATTGATATCCATCAGCGCAAAGTGGCTGTCGGCCAGCGCAGGGGTCAGCAGCGCGTCGCCCACGATGTTCTGCATGAAGATCGTTGAGCCCGCTCCGACAAAGGCGATTTTGGTCATTTTGCAAACCTTTGGTTTGACGTTATTTTACGGCACCGAGGGTCAGGCCCGCGATGAAGTGTTTCTGCATCAGGAAGAACATGGCCACCGGCGGCAGAGCCGCGACGATGGAACCGGCACTCATCAATTGATAGGCGGCGCGGAATTGCGCGTTGAAACTGGTGATACCTGCGGTGACAGGCTGGCTTTCGGCACCCTGGGTCAGGACCACGGCCCAAAAATAGTCGTTCCAGATAAAGGTGAAAATTAGCACGCTGAGCGCCGCGATCGCGGGCTTCATCAGTGGCAGAACCACGTACCAGAAGATGCGCCATTCGCTGATACCCTCGACCCGCGCAGCCTCGATCAGTTCAAAAGGCAGGGCGCGGATGAAATTGCGCATGAACAGGGTACAGAATCCGGTCTGGAAGGCGATGTGGAACAAGACCAGCCCGGTTTTGGTGTTGTAGAGACCTAATTCCAGCGTCAGGTCGCGTACTGGAACCATCAGAATCTGGAACGGCACGAAATTGCCCGCGACAAACATGAAGAAGATCCAGAGGTTCGATTTGAACTTGTATATCCCCAGCGCGAACCCGGTCATGCAGCTAAGCGCGACACATCCGATCACCGTTGGGATGGTGATCAGGAAAGAGTTCATCAGATAGCGCGGCATGTCCGAGTTGAAGAAGACCTGGCCGTAGTTGAACGCGCCTTCAAAGCTCGACGGCATGCCCCAATAGTTCGCATTGGTAAAATCCGCAGCGGGTTTGACCGAGAACAAGGCGACCGCCAGCAGAGGGCCAAGCCACAACAGAAGGGCGACGGGCAACATGGCCTGATAGGTGATCTGCGCCGCGCGGGGTTGTTTTTCGATGGGTTTGGGAAACATCTCAGTGCCCCTTTTCTTCGCGATACATCGACCACAGGAAGTAGGCGATGAAGCAGAGCATGATCAGGAACAGGATCACCGCGATGGCAGCGCCGTATCCCATGCGGAAGCCGTATTCGGACAGGGCGACCTCGAACATATAATAGGCCAACACGCGGGACGACCCGAACGGCCCCCCTTGGGTCATGATCGAAATCAGGTCGAACGACCGCAGCGCTCCGATGATGGTGACAACGAAGGCGATAAAGGTGGCCGGGCGCAGTTGCGGCAGGATGATGTGCCACAGCATACGCCCGCCTTTTGCACCGTCCAGACGTCCGGCCTCGATCTGTTCGGGGTCCACGGCGTTCAGCCCGGTCAGGTACAGGATCATGCAATATGCGGTTTGCGGCCAAAGGCCAGCGAAGATGATGCCGTAGGTGACAAACCTCTCATCGCCCAGCACGTTGAGCGGGCCCATGCCAAAGAAGCCAAGGAACTCGTTCAGCAGGCCAAAGGTCGGGTCGTAGAACCATGTGAAAACGAGGCCGACAACGACCTGAGAAATCACGAAGGGAAAGAAGAACAGCGACTTATACAGGCGGATGCCCCAGACCGTCTGGTTCAGGAACAGCGCAATGAACAGGCCCGCCGGGATGGCCAGCAAGTAAAGGAGCAGCCAGATCAGGTTGTTTTTCAGCGAGATATAGAACGCATCCCGATCAACCCATTCCCAGTAAAGGTCCTCGTAGTTGCGGAAGCCCACATATTCCGCAGCCCCCAGCCCGTCCCATTCATAAAGCGACAGGTTGAAGGACTGGAAAACCGGGATGATCACATAGACCATAAAGAACAGCAGACCCGGGGCCAGAAACAGCCAGGGCGCGATGCGCTGTTGGTTGCGGTGGAACCAGCTTTCCTGTTCTGGGGCGTCTGCGGCAATGGTCATGGCGGCATTCCGGCTGAGGGGTGGCGGGCTGAAGCCCGCCTTACATTTGCAGTTTGGTGTAGGCCGGGCTTCAGCCCGGCCCTGTCCGTTTAGTTGTCGTAGATGCGCTGACGTGCGCGCTCCAGCTTGGCCAGGATACGATCAGCATTGTCCGGCTTGACCATGAATTCCTGGAAGCCTTCCATCGACACCTTTGCCATTTCGGCAGGCGCGTCACGATCCCAGAACTGGGCAACGCCGCCCGGACTGTTCGACGACAGCATGGTAAAGCCCTGCTGCAGGAACTTGTCGTCATCCACCGAGGATTGGGCGTTCACGGGAAGCTGACCAAGGTTCGCACCGTTGTTGATCTCGGTCTGTTCATCCGCCGAAACCACAAAGCGCAGGAATTCACGCGCGGCTTCCTTGTTCGACGCATTGGCCGGGATGTGGAACGTGTCGGTTGGCGCATCTTCGGCCAGTTCGACATCGGGGTTGATGGCAACAAACTGGTAGAAGTCCAGTTGATCGTCGGTCAGACCTGCCTCGCGCAGCGGAGCCACGGCGAAGTTACCCATCAGATAAGCGGCGGCTTCGCCATTGACCATGAAGGGCAGGGCCTCTTGCCAGCTATAGGTCTGGTGGTTGTCGATGAACGCGCCCATATCGATCAGCTGCTTCCAGTTGGCAAAGGTCTGCTTGACCCGGTCGTCCTCCCAGCTGATTTCGCCGTTGGCGAGCTGGTTGTGGAAGTCGAAGCCGTTGGTGCGCATGTTCAGGTAGTCGAACCAGCCACCGGCGGTCCACAAAAACTTGGTGCCGATGGTATAGCAGGCACGACCAGAATCGACGATCTTCTGGCAGTTGGCCAGTTCTTCTTCCCAGGTGGTCGGCTCGCTCAGGCCCAGTTCATCAAAGATGTCTTTGCGATAGTAAACGCCCCACTGGTAGTAGGTATAGGGCACGCCCCACTGCTTGCCGTCGATGGTCATCGCGCCCTTGGTCGAGGCCAGATTGTCAGCAATCTCAGGCTCGGCCCACAGGTCGGAAACATCTTCGAACAGACCTGCCTCGACGTAAGGCTTCATCCGGTTGGCCGCGTACCAGGTGGCCACATCAGGCGTATCCGCCGTCAGGAAGTTGCGGATCTGGGTCTTGTAAGCCTCGCGGTCGATCACGGTGGTCTCGATCTCCAGCCCCGGGTGCTGCTCTCCGAACCGCTCGATCATCGCTTCCATCGTCGCGCGCGGCGCCGGGTTCGATGTATCGAGGAAGATTCGCAGTTCACCGGTCAACTCGGCCGCAACAGGCGCGGCAAGTGCCACACTGGCCGCCAAAGCAGCCGCAGTGCGCTTGAACATGGAATGCATGGTTTCCTCCCTTAAGCTTCCATTTTGTAGTTCCAAATATTGAAACCTAGTTTTATATATTGAAAACTACACATCGACTCGGCTAGTCTTGTCAAGACCCTGATGAGGATGGCGGCGGTCAAACGGAGGAGAACAGGCACCCGTGGCTGGTGACGGAACAATAGGCAAAGCATGTGATGTGCTGGATCAGGTGGCATCGTTCGGGCGCCCCGTGCGGTTTGCGGAATTGCTGGACCGCAGCACCTTTCCCAAGGCGACATTGTATCGGTTTCTGCAAACCCTGACCAATCAGGGCATGCTGTCTTATGAGCCCGAACGTCAGACGTATACACCCGGTTTGCGACTGGTGCGGTTGGCACATGCGGCCTGGACCCAAAGCTCTCTGGCCCCGATTGCGCGGCCGTTTCTGGATGCGCTCAGCCAGGAAACGGGCGAGACGGTGCATCTGGCGCAGCTTGATTCCAGTCAGGTCCTGTATGTCGACAAGCGCAACGCGGCGCAGCCGGTCGAGATGTATTCGCAAGCCGGCAAGGTCGGCCCGGCCTATTGCACGGGCGTCGGCAAGGCGATGATGGCCTTTCTGGATGAAGACGCTTTGAACAAGGCGGTGTCGCAGCAAAGCTACCACCGTTTCACGGACAAAACGCTTGCGTCCGAGCAGGCGCTGCGGGCCGATCTAGACCTGATCCGCCAGCGCGGTTTCGCCGTGGATGACGAAGAACACGAGCCCGGCATTATCTGTATCGCTTGCCCGATTCTGACCTCGGGCGGGCGAATGCTGGGTGCGATTTCCGTGACCGGTTCAACAGATCGAATGAATTTTGAGCAATTGGAAGCCTGGGTTCCCCGGGTTCGGCGCGTGGCCGAACAGATCGGGGCCGAGGCGCAGGCGTGGCGGTTCCCCGAAACCCGCCGGGATGCCTATAGCGATAGGATGCAAGGGACATGACAGGTGTAACTCTGAACCAGGCGATCAAACGGTATGGCCAGACTCAGGTCATTCACGGCATTGATCTGCAGATCGAAGATGGCGAATTCTGCGTGTTCGTCGGCCCCTCGGGCTGTGGCAAGTCCACGCTGCTGCGGATGATCGCGGGGCTTGAAGAGACGTCCGAAGGTCAAATCCATATCGGCGCGCGCGAAGTGACCCATATGGACCCAGCCAAGCGCGGCGTGGCAATGGTGTTTCAGACCTACGCGCTTTATCCGCATATGACCGTGGCCGAGAATATGGGCTTTGGGCTGCGCATGAACGGCGTGGCCAAGGGTGAGATCGACAAGAAGGTTCAGGAAGCCTCGAACATCCTGAAGCTGGATCAATACCTGAAACGCAAACCCAAGGCCCTGTCCGGCGGTCAGCGTCAGCGCGTTGCCATCGGTCGTGCGATCGTGCGCGGCCCCGAGGTGTTTCTGTTTGACGAACCGCTGTCGAACCTCGACGCCGAACTGCGGGTCGAAATGCGGGTCGAAATCGCCCGTCTACATCAGGAAATCGGCGCGACGATGATCTACGTAACCCACGATCAGGTCGAGGCGATGACAATGGCGGACAAGATCGTCGTGCTGCGCGATGGCCGGATTGAGCAGGTGGGTGCCCCCATGGACCTGTACCGCGATCCTGATAACCGCTTTGTTGCCGGTTTCATTGGCTCGCCCGCAATGAACTTCCTGGACTGCGACTATGCCGACGGCCATGTCACGCACCCCGCACTTAGCCAGCCCTTGCCGGTTTCAGCCTCGGTTCCTGCTGGTCTGTCGAAGGTAACCTTGGGCATGCGCCCCGAACACATCCAGATCGACCGCTCTGCCGAAACCTGCACGGTTGATCTGACCGAAGCGCTGGGTGGGGTGTCATATTCCTATCTGCTGACACCCAATGGCGACAAACTGATCGTCGAGGAACGCGACGACCAACGCAGCACAACGGGCGAGCGCATCGGCATCTCGGTCCAGCCCGAGCGTGCGATGGTGTTTGATCCCGAGACAGGTCAGCGGTTTCGCTAAGCGGCGGGCCCGTCGCTTGCATCCGACATCCTTCGCGACCTGATCCTGCCACCCGTGGCAAAACGCGCGCCCTTGGGTGATTGATTCCAATCCAAACCTCATTTATGGGAGGCCCTGTCAAAACAGAGTCACCCAGGGGCGATAGCATTGGTCTGCCCCTACCGCGCCACGCTGATGTGGCCCCAACTCTTGGATCGCACGCCCCGAAAGGCTTAAAAAAGGTAAAAGAATATGGCAGATAAATCGAACTTCGACATATTGTATACCATTGTAGACGAAGCGCCCGAACTGGCCAGCGCGTCGTTTCTGCCCATCATTCGCAAGTTCGCCTCGGCGGCGGGTGTCAGTGTTGGCACTAAGGATATTTCGCTGGCAGGCCGTATTCTGGCAACCTTCCCGGAAGACCTGACAGACGCGCAGCGCATCACCGATGATTTGGCCGCTCTGGGTGAGTTGGTGAAGACACCGGATGCGAACGTGATCAAGCTGCCGAACATCTCGGCATCGGTACCCCAGCTTGTGGCGGCCATCGAGGAACTGCAATCGCAGGGCTATGACATTCCGAACTACCCCGAAGAACCCTCGACCGACGAGGAAAAGGCGATCCGCGCGCGCTATGACGCGATCAAAGGCTCGGCCGTAAACCCGGTTCTGCGCGAAGGCAACAGCGACCGCCGCGCGGCGCGGGCGGTGAAGAACTATGCCCAGAAGAACCCGCATTCGATGGGTGAGTGGTCCTCGGACAGCAAAACCAAAGTGTCGTCCATGCCGGGTAACGATTTCTACGCAAACGAGAAATCGGCGACCATTACTGCGGCACAAGCCGGTGATGCGAAGATCGAATTTGTCGGCAAGGATGGCAGCGTGACCGTTCTGAAAGACGGCTGGCCGCTTGCGACGGGCACCGTTGCCGACGCGACGTTCATGTCGGTCAAGGCGCTGTCTGCGTTCCTGGCAGACGCGATCGAGGACACCAAGACAGACGGCACCATGTTCTCGCTACATATGAAGGCCACGATGATGAAGGTCAGCGACCCGATCATCTTTGGTTATGCGGTCAAGGCGTGGCTGGCCCCGGTGTTCGAAAAATTCGGTGCCGAGCTGGACGCACTGGGCGTGAACCCCAACTCGGGTCTGGGCGACCTGTTGGAGCGTGTTCAAGGCAATGCCGACATCATGGCCGCCATTGACGCGATCAAGGGCGACCGCCCGTCCATGTATATGGTCGACAGCGACAAAGGCATCACAAACCTGCACGTTCCGTCGGACGTGATCATCGACGCCTCGATGCCCGCCGTGATCCGCGCAGGCGGCAAGGGCTGGGACGAGACCGGTGCCAAGGGCGACACCAATTGCGTGATCCCCGACCGCTGCTATGCGTCGGTTTACGATGAATCCATCAAGTTCTTCAAAACCAACGGCGCGCTGAACCCGGCCACTGCCGGTGCGGTCGCAAACGTCGGCCTGATGGCACAGAAGGCCGAGGAATATGGCTCGCACCCGACCACATTCCAGGCCCCTGCTGATGGCACCATCCGCATCGTTCTGGCCAATGGCGAGACGCTGCATTCGCATGAGGTCGAACAAGGCGACATCTGGCGGTCCTGCACCGTCAAGAAGGCCCCCATCGAGAACTGGATTCAACTGGCGATGGATCGTCAGCGCCTGACGGGGTCCGAGGCGATCTTTTGGCTGGACGCAAACCGTGCCCATGACGCCGAGCTGATCAAATACGTGACGCCCGTTCTGGAAGCTGCAGGCGTAGCGGACAAGTTCCAGATCATGGCCCCGCGCGAGGCGACCCGCCAGTCGTTGGAAACCATCACGGCAGGCAATGACTCGATTGCCATCACCGGCAACGTGCTGCGCGACTACCTGACCGACCTGTTCCCGATCCTGGAACTGGGCACCTCGGCCAAGATGCTGTCCATCGTCAAGCTGATGAATGGCGGCGGTCTGTTCGAAACCGGCGCGGGGGGTTCGGCCCCGAAACACGTGCAGCAGTTGGTTGAGGAAAACCACCTGCGCTGGGACTCGATGGGTGAATTCTGCGCGCTGGGTGAATCCCTGAACTTCCTGGCCGACAACAAGGGCAACGCCAAGGCGGGTGTTCTGGGTGCCGCAGCCGAGGCCGCGACGCAGGGCATTCTGGACAACAACCGCTCGCCCAGCCGCAAGGTCGGCCAGCCGGATAACCGCGACAGCCACTATTGGTTCGCGCGCTACTGGGCCGAAGCACTGGCCGCGCAGTCAGATGATGCGGAACTGGCGGCAGAGTTCGCACCCGTCGCGGCAGACCTGGCAGCGAAGGAAGAGCAAATCCTTAGCGAATTGGCCAGCGCGCAAGGTGCAGCGGCTGACCTGGGCGGTTACTACCTTACCGATCCGACAAAAACCGCTGCGGTGATGCGCCCCAGCGCAACACTCAACGCGATCATAGGCTAAACCAAAGCCGACCGGATAACCGTGCTTCGGCCCGGTCACTGATCGAGCAAAACCAAAAAGGGCGGGCCTTTATCGGCCTGCCCTTTGTTTTTCGTTTCCAAATTAATTAAGGTTTAAGGAAAAAGCACAACTCAAGGTTCAGTTTGGCAACACTCACGCAGCCGTTGAAAAAGCTTGAACGACTTGTCTTGCATTTCAGGAATGCGTGCAGATTATCAGAGACTTAACGCCCATGCGCCTCGGTCGCTGGGCCAAGGGCAGAGTTTCTACATGAACGGGAGCAATCATTTGGACAGCGTTGGGCGTGGCGAACGGTTAGGCCGGATTCTGTGCTTGATCCCGGCTTTGTACTTTTTTGCCACGGCGGCTTACGCTCTGGTCAACTTCGTCGAATACGCCGCCGGCACCGCGCGGTTGCTGCGCTATGTTCTGATTCCGGCTGCATTGGGCCTGTTTTTGGTGCTTGCTGCAGTGTTCACACGACGCGACACACGGCTGATGGTCGGGATTTGCATGTCCACCTTGTTGGCGACGCTATTTCTGTTCGAAGGCTATATCAGCGTCAAATCTCTACAAGGCGAATTGGGGTCGGTCGGCATTGTGAAGGACGATGTTGATCTGGCACCGTATCTGCAAAACCTGCCGCCCGCTGCGACGTTGAAAAGCGTCAATAACGCAGTCGAACTGAAACAGTTGAGCAAGGCGGTTTTGGCACCGCAGCCCAAGAACCAGATGTTTCTGTGTTCGCTGGATGGCCAGCCGGTCACGTATGAGCCCGACAGGTTAGGGTTCCGGAATCCCGACTCTGTCTATGATGGCGACATTGAGGTTTTGGTGCTGGGGGACTCGTTTGTTGAGGGGTTCTGCCTGCAAGACGGTGAACACCTTGCGGACCAGTTGCGCGCCTATTCCCCCAACTTGTTGAATCTGGGGCACCGCAGCGCCGGGCCCTTGTTCGAACTGGCGGTCTTGGGGCGCTATGGCCCGGCCTTTGAGCCGGATTTGACGATAATGGTGTTCTTTGCAGGCAATGACTGGCGAAACCTGAACCGCGAACTGACAATGCCGTGGCTTGCACAAGCTCTGGAAGACGGGGTGGATTTCGGGCCTGTCGCCAAATCGGATCAACAGATTGCAACGCTGACAGATCAGATTGATCAACAGTGGGGCAGCATGGACTTGTCCCTGAGCCACTATTTCCAATCCAGACGTGTTGTTCGAAACTTCCTCGCCTTGCAAAAAACGGCCAAGCTGTTGGGGCTTCACTACCCGCAGGCGGTCGCGCCACAACCCGAGTACAAGGATATTCTCAGCCTCGCTGAGGACATAGTGGCGCAATGGGGGGGCGAGCTTGTTATCGTCTTCGTGCCCCCGGTCGACCGTTTTAGTGGTTTGATATCGCAAGACTTCCTGCACGACCCGCTCAGAGACTTGGTTCAAAGCGCCGCCGACGAGGTTGGGCTGGCGGTGATCGACCTGACGGATCAGTTTGAAGCGCATCCCAGGCCCAAGGATTTGTACGCATCAGACGCGCATTTCAGCCCGGCCGGGGCGTCGCTGGCGGCCGGGGCCATCGCAGAAGGATTGCAGCAAAGGGGGTTTATGAACTGAGTCATTGGTGACGGTGCTGCTTATGGAAGCGCGCATACGATGTAAGGATTTGTAATTATTTTTAAATTTCTAGTCGATGTAAGTTCAAATAGATGAAGCTGACGATCAAAGTAGATTCGAAATGATTGAAGCTATTCCTTCAACAATAATCTGGAAACCGCACTTTCCGTCACAAACCAGTGGCAATCCAAGACTTCCCAGGCTCATTCTTTAGAATTGTGAACTACATCATTGTTCCGTTGTTTGATTTGTAGCAGGTATTTTTAATGAAAGTTGTTCATGTGATTACGGGCACCAATGTTGGGGGTGCCCAAATTATGTTGCAAAGATATTTAGCGGCGTTGGGATCTGACGCCCGCGATCATTCGGTGGTCTCGTTGATGGGTGACGGCGTTATTGCAGAGCCGATCCGCTCTTTGGGGGTCAATGTCACTTCGCTGAATTTGCGGGAAGGGCAGGTGACGCCGGGCTCGCTGGTGAACCTGCGGCGCGCAGTCAAGGAACACGCTCCGGACGTCGTGCATGGATGGATGTATCACGGATGCATGGCAGCCTGGGCGGCAATTGCCGGGCGCATCACTTCGAAACCCGGCCTTGTCTGGGCGGTGCACCATTCCTTGCAGGACATTCAGAACGAGAAACGCTCAAACCGCATTCTGATACGCGCGCTGGCCAAACTGTCAGGCTTTGCCGGGCAGATTACCTATTGTTCGGACGTATCGCGCAAACAGCACGAGGCTATTGGGTTCTCGGGCGCGAATTCGGCGCTTATCCCCAATGCGATCGACACCAATGTGTTTCGCCCGGACGATGCGGCGCGCAAGCGGCTTGAGGATCTGTGCGGCGTAAACGACGACCGGTTTTTTGTCGGCAATTTTGCCCGCAGCCATCCGATGAAGGATCATGTTTCGATGGTCAGGGCAACGGCAAAGCTGCTTGAATCGGGCTACGATGTGCATGCGGTAATCTTTGGGCAGGGCACCACGACAAGCCCTGCGGTGGCCGAGGCCAGTGCTTTGGGCATTAGCGACAGGGTCAGCGCATTCGAAGGCCGACCCGATGTGGAAAAACTGGTGCCGGGCCTCGATATTTTTCTGCTGTCTTCAGCCTGGGGCGAAGCCTTCCCACTGGCGGTGGCCGAGGCAATGGCATGCCAGGTTCCCTGCGTCGTAACGGATGTGGGTGACAGCGGCTTTCTTGTCGGCAACTCCGGGCTTGTCGTTCCACCGGCTGATCCGGACGCTCAGTCCGGGGCCGTGGCGCAACTTCTGGATGCGGGGCCGGGCAAGCGCGCGGAATTGGGCCAACTGGCCCGTGAAAGAATTAAGTCGGAATTTTCTGCCGAGAGGTATATACAGTTGCACGAGGATGCCTATCTTAAGGCGATGTATGTTAAGGCGTCGAGCAATAGTGGTTTGTCGAAGTCTGCCTAGGTTTGTGTGAACTCAGGCTGGCGGGCTCGGTTATTCGGCAAATGCACGTTCGAGCCCCGGAAGTTTTAAGAGTGAGTGTACCGCTATTGCGGTAAAAGGGTTTGAATATGACGGTTCAAGAGAGAATTGAACATACAGTTGTGTCGCAAAGTGAAGGTCGCGTCGGATTAGATGGCGTTTCGCACATTGTGCGAAGACATATGCCAATGATGCTGGCCATTGTTGCGGTGGTCGTCGGGATTACATTCCTGGCGGTTCGCCTGCTCGAGCCACGCTACCGCACAGTTTCAACCGTTGTCATGACGATGCTCGAGACCCGGGTCAGCGCGACCGAGGTTGAACTGGAAACCTTTGAACTGACCCGCGCGGTTATCGAAACCGAGATGGATATTCTGCGATCCCGCGAGTTTGCGGCAGATGTGGCAGAAGCAATGTCATTGTTCAATGATCCGACCTTTGTGCCATATGCAGACCCTGGAACGCCCGGCTCAACAGCAGATCGCAGAGAAAAGGTCATCGACAAAACGCTGGGGTCGTACAAGGTGGTTCGCCGGGGCGAAAGCCTGGCCATCGAGATTATCGCAACATCCAACGACCCGCTTCTGGCCGCCAAATTCTCGAACACCGTTGCCGAGACCTATATCCTGCGCTCAAAGCTGAAGCGGACCGAGTTGATTTCGGACTCCATCACCTTCCTGCGGACGCGGGTCAGTGAATTGGGCGAAGAACTCTCGCAATCCGAACTGCAACTGGCGGCGTTCATTCGGCAAAACAAACTGGATGATTTGACCCTGCCTGACAGGTTGCGTGCCGAGAACGACCGTCTGTCTTCGATCTATGATGCCGTCAAGGACGACGAGGCGCTGAAAGACGAATCCGACCGTGTGGCGAAGGAACTGGCCGAGATTCAGGTCGCCCTGCATGAACGCACACGCTCGGAACTGGCCTTGATGCGGATGGAACGGTCGATTGAACTGCTGCGCCTCAGGTATCAGAACTCAATCGAAAAGCTGAATGAGCTTGAGACACAGTTGGAGTTTGCCGGTCAAGGCGCGCGTCAGGTCTCATTCGCGCGCATTCCTGTTGAGCCGTATTGGCCAAACCCGCGTGTTGCGGTTGCGGTCAGCGGTGTTGCCGGTCTGGCCTTGGCCTTTATCGCAGCGCTGTTGCTGGAAGGTCTGAACTACCGTCTTTGGAGTGAACGCCAGACCGCCCGAATTTCCGGCCTTGCGAATTTTGGGTTCCTGCCAAGCATCAAGGAACGCACATTTTTCAGTCGCGAGAATACGTCGTCCTGGTTCCTCGAGGGCGATGCGACCCCGTCCTTCTTTCAGGCGCTGCGCGGGTTCCTGACGCTTTGGTTCAATCTGGTCACGGATGGCAAGATCGTCATGATTACATCCGGCCTTCCCGGCGAAGGTAAATCCACGGTCGCCGTTTCCATCGCTGCGGCCGCTGCAAAAGAGCAGATGAAAGTTCTGGTCCTTGATCTGGACAACCACAAAAGAGGCGCGACCAAGCTTGTTGGATCGGATGCCAAACCCGCAAGCGCCGCGGATGTTTTGGCAGACAAAGTTGTGCCTCAGCCGGTTGTCGTCAACGGCGAGACTGCGTTCCACCTTCTGTCGCTGCACATGCTGGACGATCAGTCTCCGGCCAATGCAAAAAGCACGCTCAAGCGCCTGAACACCAAGCTGCGCAAGCATTTCGATCTGGTGATCGTGGACACTCCGCCAACTCTGATCGTGCATGATGCGTGCCGGCTGGGCGACCTTGTCGACAAAACCCTGATCGTTGTGCGTTGGGGCAATACGAGCGAGGCCGTCCTGCGCGACACCGTGGACAAGCTGGAGCGTAACGGAATTGACGTCACGGGAACAATTATCAACGACGTGAACACCCGCAAGCACAGGAGATATGGTTATGGCGGTGGCGCCGACTATTATTCCTACAATAAGTCAGGCTACTACTAAGCTGATTGCGCGCGCGTCGACCGTCATTGCCCTGAGCGTTGCTTTGTTTTTGGCGCAAGATGTCGCGGCAGAGTCTGCCTTTCCGGGTGCCGTAGGCTATGGCGCTGGTGCTGTCGGGTGGAAGGGCGGCAGTGTTCTGACTGTGACCAACCTAAACGACAGTGGTCCGGGGTCGCTTCGGGAATGTGCCGAAGGCAACGGCCCCCCGCGCGTATGTGTCTTTGCGCTTAGCGGGACAATCGACCTGAAGAACGCGATTTGGGTTGGACCAAACACCTATATCGCCGGACAGACTGCGCCCGGGGATGGCATACAGCTGCGGATTGTCGAAGGGAAAGTCGGCACGCTGATATTGAAGAACGTGAACGATGTCGTGGTGCGCTTTCTGAAGGCGCGTCCCGGGGTGACGGATGAACAGTCATCGGTTGTGGATGCGGTAACGGTCGAAAACGGTCAGCGCGTCTATCTTGGCAACCTGTCCCTGGCGTTCGCCTCGGACGAGACCGTCAACATTCACGTATCGAACGCGACCGCGCAGGACATAACACTGGCGGACAGTATTGTTGCGCTTAGCCTGGATCGTTCGAACCATCCCAAAGGGCGTCACTCCAAAGGGGCGCTGATCTGCTCGGACGAAGGCCCCACGAATGCGTGCGGCCGGATCTCGTTGATCCGAAATCTGTTTGCGCATCACCGTGACCGGCAGCCGGACATCAAGGCAACTGATATTGGCCCGGTCGAGGTCATCAACAACGTTTTCTACAATCCAATCAGCCAGTTTGGCGAGTTCTACGACCTGATGGGCGACGCTTCTATCGCCTATATCGGGAACGTCGCCCTGACCGGCCCCGATACCATCCGCAAAACGCCCGAAGCCGTTCAGGTGTTCGAGTGGGAGGATGACTATGCAGTTACCCTCTGGGCCGAAGGCAACATTGCAGACACGCCCGACGGCTGCCGCGCACGCCGGTTCGAGGTTTTGGACGCGGTCGCCATACAGCGACAGGTTTCGCCCGGAGGCTGGCAATTGGCGACAGACCCCATCCCCGCCGCCGAGGCGCTTGAACGGGTGCTAAGCCATTCCGGTGATCAGATCGAAGGGCGCCGCGAACCAGACTCGCTGGATGCGGCTGTCATCGGGGATGTTCGAAACTGCACCGGTCAGATCATCGACAAGGTCGAGCAAGTTGGCGGCTGGCCTGATATTACATCGACCAATCTGGTCGCCGACAGCGATCTGGACGGTTTGCCCGATGCTTGGGAAGAAACCCGCGATGGGCTGGATCCCAACCGCATTGATGATCCGTGGGCTTTGGATCCGCAAACGGGGTTGAGCCATGTTGAAACATGGCTTGCCATCATGGCCGGAGACCTGTCTTGACTGCGCGCCTGTCATCCGGGCTTCGCGATGAGCCGTTGAAAAAGCGCCTTCTGCGCAATCTCAAGTGGATTTTCTCGGCACAGGTTGCGGTTGCTCTGCTTGGAATGGTCTATCTTGCCTTTGGCGCGCGCGCATTGGGTGCGGCAGGGCTGGGGCTGATTGCTGTTCTGGAGGCCTACAGCCGAATTATGGCCCGGTTGCTGCATCTGGAGCCGTGGCAGGCCGTCATTCGACATGCCAGTACGGCGTTGGAAAACGATGAGGTGGATCGCTTCGGACGGCTGATCGGCCTGTCCGTGCTCGTGGACTTGGCTGGCGGAGTGCTGGCGGCCACCGTGGCATTTCTTCTCGCGCCCATTTTGGCACCATTGCTTGGACTGGAAGACACCTATTTCTGGCTGTTACCGGTCGGGGCGGCAGCCTGTGTCCTGTCGCTGCGGGCGACAGGTATTTCACTGCTTCGCATCTATGACCGCTTTGACATTCTGGCCAAACTGGACAGTGCAACAGCGGCGTTTCGGGCGTTTCTGGCAATCATGGCCTGGGTATTGGACTTAGGTCTTGTGGGGTTTGCCGCGATTTTCGTTCTCATAAGTCTGCTGGACGGCACATTGGCCTATCTGGTGGGCCTGACCCAGATGCGAAAACGCGGACATCGGTTGCAGTTTGGCGGTATCCGGGAAACGCTGGCCGAGAATCCGGGGTTCCTGCGGTTTATGTGGAACAGCAACCTCTCGGTCATTTTACGCCAAACCTCGCAACGGTTGGACGTCATTATTCTTGCCGCAATGGTTCCGGCAACTGCGGTTGGCTACTACCATATCGCGCGGCGCTGCGGAGATGCGGCACTGCGACTGGGTCGCCCGCTCAGCCAAACGATCTACCCGGAATTCACGCGGCTTTCGGCACGCGGACAAGTCGCGAAGCTGGGGAAAATCCTGCGCAACATAAGCGCCGGATTTGCGGTGGTGCTGGTGCTGGTGCTGACACCGGTCATCTGGCAGCTGGATAAGATCATTCTTGCGTTCTTCGGGCCGGAATTCGGCCCTGCAGTTCCTGTTGTTGCAATTCAGGCTGTGGCCGTTGGGTTCTATCTGTTTGGCTGCATCGTCAACCCCGCGCTGCTGAGCCTGGAACAGGACCGCGCGATGGTCAGGATCGGTGCCCTAATTACCGGGCTGTTTTTTGTCCTGATATACCCGATGGTCACAACTTTCGGGGTAGCCGGGGCTGCTGCGTCGCACTTGATTTGTAACGCCATTTGGTTGGTTTTGTGTAGTATCGTGTTGAAACGGGCTGTCAGTGCAGCCGTCAACAAGGGGGTGCCTCGTGAAAGCTGACGCTTTGCACCAACCCGTCAAACCGGCTCAACACAGCGGTTTTCAGGTGCCGGATGTCTTCGGTTTCAGACGCGCCGGTTTGACAGGGCTGGAAGGGTTCTTTCTGTTCCTTGTGGTTGCTTTGGCACCCATCAATTACCTGCGCTTGCAAGCGGTCTATTTCACAGCCTCTGACGCCTGCGCGGTGATCGCCGTTATTGTTCTGGTGTCTCAGCAACGTCTGCCTCTCAACTACTTTGGCCGCGCCAGTGGCATGTGGTATCTGTCCTTTTTCCTTTTCGCCGGGGGGCTGACTATAAGCTCGCTGGTAAACGGCAATCCGGTCGAACTGGTCACCGTGGTATCGCAGTATTTCTTTTCGCTGATGCTGCTACCCTTGTTGCTGGGGGCACGAAGCTACCCGCAGGTGATCGCATTGCTGCGGGTGCTGATCGTGTCCATCACCTTTGTGATGGTATTCGGCGCCTATATCGTTCACTTCGTCGAAGACGCGGGGCCGCGCCTGCTGTCTTACAACGGCAGGATGCGATCTCTGATCGAGCGTGAAAACGAATGTGCCACACTGGCCGCGATCGCGATCATCCTTACGTTGGGCTTGTACTATCTGAAAGAAATCAAGGCCATCTGGTTGGTCATATGTCTGCCGGCGCTCTATTACGGGGTCATTCTGACCGGATCGAACAGTGGCCTGCTGATCAGCACGCTTGGCACCATCATCATCGTTTTCCTATGCGGAACGAGGCGCAGCATTGTGATCACCCTGGTCGGGTTCCTGATCGCCCTGTTCTCGATGCTTGAATTTGGCCAGTATTTCCTGCCCGAAGTGTTTCAGGACCGGGTCCTTGGCGCGTTGGTTGATGGCGACATCAGCGAAGCCGGCACATTCGATGGCCGGTATTTCTTGATCCAAGAGGCATTGCATGTCGCGCAGGATACTCTGTTCCTAGGGCTGGGTGCCGAACAATACCGTACCGTCAGCGACCATGGCGCACCGGTTCACAGCATGTATCTTCTTGCGTTGACCGAGGGTGGGTTGATCTCGCTCCTCGGGCTTGTCGGCTTTATCCTGACAGGTATCTATCTTGCATGGCTGGCATTTGCATCCAACGGGTCCCGCAACGTACCCGCGATCACACTGACCATCCTGATGGTCTACAGCGTCATGCTGAACATGTTTCCGGCCTTTTATCCCCGGTTCTGGAATGTTCCTCTGATCCTTGCACTATCGCTAAGCGCATCGTGCATGGCCGAGTTCAGAACCGGTCTGGCCAATCACCAAAACAATACTGCAACACCGCGTACCGGGAGGATCACGCATTGAAATTCATAAGACTTATTTTGTGCTGCGCCCTGATGTCGATGGGCTACGTCCCGGCAGTTGCGCATGCTGAAAGCTATGAGCTTCTTGAACATGACCGCCTGTTGCTGCGCGCGATGCGCTGGGATCCTGTCGTGTCGTCATTTGTTCAATGGGACGGGGTCTCGGGCGAATACAAAATCGGCCCGGACGGAACCCTGATGGTGCCGCTGGCGGGACAGATTCAAGCCAGTGGGAACACGCTGGAGTCCTTGTCCAAACTGATCGAAACGCGTTTGCGGCGGCAGGTGGGACTTGCTGAACCGCCACATGTCGCGATTGAGGTGATCGACCATCTGCCCGTCTATGTTCTGGGCGATGTCACGGCCCCCGGTGCCTATCCGTTCCGGCCCGGTTTGACGGCACAGCAGGCTTTGGCCCTGGCTGGCGGCCCCTTGCGACCGCCATTGCAGCTGGGGTCCGGGAATGACTTCCAAACTCTCAGCCTGGGCGGCGAGATCCGTTTGCTGACCACGCAAATCGCAGCTTTGGAGAACGAGCGCGAGCGTCTTACGACCGATCTCGATGCCCTTTCTTCCGAGGATCAGGATGCAACCGCCGAGATTGGCGGGCTGGAAGGTCAAATCCTTGCAGCCACCCAGACGGCCCGCAGCGGGCAGGGGGTCAGCCTTCGCGAATTGCAGGAGGTTCAGGAGCAGCAGATCAAAAGCCTGGAAGAACAGCTGAAGCTGCGCGAAGAACAGATCGAGTTTACGCGGAAAGATCTGGAAAGTGTGAATGAACTGAAGGAACGGGGGCTGGCGGTCAACGCGCGAGTTACGGCGCTGAATATCTCGCTCAGCAACCTGATATCCGAGCGGCTCAATCTGGAGATTGCGTTGCTGAATGCCAAGCAACAGCTCAACCGCGCGCAACGGGACGAATTGGCTCTGGTAGATACGGCCAGATCACAGGCCCTGACCCGTCTTAATCAGGTTGAACAAGAATTGCTCACGTTGCGCACGCGGCTTGCGACGGCACAGACCCTACATAATGAGGTGGTCGCGGCGGGTCTTGCAACTGATGCCGAGCCGGTGGGCGAAACCGTTATTGAATACAGTGTAACCAGAGAATCCAAGCTGTTGTCCGACGCATTTGATGCTGTTGGCGCATTGCTTCCCGGCGACACATTGGTCGTTAGCCGGACCGTTATTTTATCACCAAACACTGAATAGTCAGGAATGTTGTTATGCCAAATCCCATCCGGGTGTTCTTTCCCTATGTCGGCGGGGATCAGATCGGGGGCAGTCATATCTCATCGCTGAGCCTTGTGGCGGCCCTTGATCGCGCGCGGTTTGAACCCATCATTGCCTTGCATCGCGAAGCCGGTGATCTAGGGGAATATATCTCGTCCCTTGGGCTGGATTATCAGTTGATCACCGAGCCCGGCATTATTGCACCGTCTTACAGCCGCTCGGACAGTGACGCCTCACTTCCGAAATATCTGACCCGCTCGGTGCCCCGCTTTGTTCGAATTCTGAAACAGCTTAACATCGACATCGTCACCACAAATGACGGGCGCATGCATGCCAACTGGGCGCTTCCGGCGCGTTTGGCGGGGACCCGGTTTGTCTGGTATCATCGTCAGGGGCCTGATGCCTCGGGCATCAACAAGATTGCGCCGATCTTTGCCAACAAGATCCTCTCGGTTTCCGAATTTGCCCGCCCCATAAAACCGATCCGGCCAATAGATGACCGGTTCGAAGTTGTGCGCAGCCCGTTCGATTTTTCCAGCGATCCGCCCGAACATTCGACCTGTCACGCAGCGTTGTGCACGGAATTGGGCCTGCCCGAGAATGCGGTCTTGCTGGGGTATTTTGGCCTGCTCAACACAAGAAAACGGCCAGATCACTTCGTCCGCGCAGTGGCAGAGATTTCTGCCGCCATTCCGGACCGCCCCGTGCACGGGGTGGTGTTTGGTCAGGAAGAGACAGCCGATATAGGTTTGGCAGACACATGCCGGGATTTGGCGCGCACGTTGGGCATTACCGAACAAATCCACCTGATGGGTCACAGGTCGCCCATTGCTGAGGCCATGGCAGGTGTCGACGCGCTGTTGGTCACGGCACTGGACGAACCCTTTGGCCGCACATTGATCGAAGCCATGCATCTGGGAACACCAGTTGTGGCGACCAACCATGGCGGCAATCCCGAGGCGATCGAAAACGGTCGCAGCGGGTTTTTGGTGGATCCCTATGACCCGTCCGCATTTGTTGACCCCGTACGACAGCTTCTGGAGTCGCCGGACCTGAAAAAGTCAGTGACGGCGGCGGCACGAGATAACGTGCACCAAAGCATGAGCCGCGATGTGCATGTCGCTCGGGTCAGTTCAATTTATGAAAGCATTGTGAAGCGAAGGGGCCTGATTAATGCCGCTTGAAAGACAAATGGATTTTCTGATCATCGGTGCCGCAAAATGCGCGACGACCTGGTTGCAGATGTCGCTGATGGAGACGCAGGAAATTTTCATGCCGGATCCGGAACTGCACTATTTTTCTCGTGAATATGAACGCGGGCCTGACTGGTACAGCAGCTATTTTGAGGCCGCTGGCGGAGCTCAGCTGGTTGGTGAGAAATCGAACTCTTATATGACGGCACCCAAGGCGGCCGAGCGGATCAAACGCGATTGTCCGGGTGTGCGGCTGATCGTTCAGATGCGCGATCCTGTGCAACGTGCCTATTCGGACTATTGCATGCTGTTTCGCCGGGGTGAGGTGAATGACGACATCTACGCTCATCTGGACCCGGACCGCGCCGCCGATCAACGGTTTTTGAATGACGGGCTATATGCCTTCCACCTGCGGCGCTTTTACGATCTGTTTCCGGCAGATCACGTTTTGCTGCTGGCTTACGAAGACGTCCGGACCGCTGCGCAAGAGCAGTTGGCCAAGGTCAGCGGCCATATCGGATTTGCGGGCACGCTGAACCCTCCGCTGCAGACGCGCGTGAAGGACAAGGAAATCCCGTTGGTTCCGCGCGGGTTGCGCCGGGTGCTTGGCCCAATAAGGCCGTTGCTGGATCCTGTCCGAAATACCTGGCCGGTGCAGGCCGTGCGCAATGCTGTGGCGCGGAAAGTGGAATACCCCCCATTGCCGGCCGATCTGTCCCGGAAAATGGCAGAGTTTTTTGCCAAAGACGCGGATGAGCTGAATGGATATATGCCGGGAATATCGCGGCAATGGACCAGCCTGCAGGAGTTTGTGAAAAGCGACGAGCCAGCGGTTCGCTCCGGTTCCCCTGACCCTTCGGTTGCTTAACAGGCTCTACGCCTCGTTTGCTGCCATTTGGATCGACAGTCCTGATGGCGGCAAACTTTCGTGTTCGCTCATCAGCCCCATTTTTTGCAACAGGATCGTGTTGACCCGCGCGACATCGAACTCATTTTCCGCCCGATGACGCGCCTCACGACCCATAGTCGCAATCAGGCCTTGGTCTTCGACAAAACGCTGCATCGCGTCAGCAAGTTTCTGAGAGTTCCGCATCGGAACAATGAAGCCGGTTTGCCCGTCAGACACCGCATCTTCGCAACCCGGCGCATCGGTAGTTATGACCGCGCGCCCGGTTGACATCGCCTCGAGGATCGAACGCGGAATACCTTCGCGATACGCCGTCGGCAGCACAAAGATCGAGCAATCCCGCAGATAGGGGCGAACGTCATCCGTTTCCCCCAGATATTCGATATCGCCGTCCTTTTGCCATTGGGACAATTGCTCGGCACTGACCGAATTGGGGTTGTCGTCCAGCGGGCCCAAAAGCTGACACCGCGCATCCGGGTATTTCTGCCGCAGCATCCGGGCGGCCTCGACATATTCGAAAACGCCTTTGTACCGCAGCAGGCGCGCAACCATTAGAAAGACGGGCGGGCCGCTGGGTGGTTCAGAATGCTGGTAATGTTCCAGATTGACGCCCGAGCCGGGAATCTGAAGCATGGGAACGTCAGACGAGATCAGGCGTCGGGATCGGAACTCTGCCGCATCGACAGAGTTGTAGACAAAAACCTCATCCACGTCTTTCAGCGAAATGCGGTACAGGGCGACGGACAGTTTGCGCAACAGATTTCGGAAGAACGATTGATCGTCTTCCGAGAACACATATCCAAGCCCGGTACACATCGCATAGTTTTGCGGCACACCGGTCAGCCGCGCGGCAAGCCCGCTGAAGATCATCGGTTTCATGGTGTACGAGACCACCATGTCCGGCCGTTCGTCCCGGCAGATCCGGATCAGGGACCGAAGCGACGACAGATCCTGAAACGGGTTCAACCCGGCCCGTGACAAGGGAAATTGTCGGAACTCAATTCCCAGATCGGCCAAAGTAGCTTCGGTTTTGGGGTGCCGTTCCGGGCCGCAGGCAATAACATCTGCGCGCTGGGACAGTTCCTTGAGAATGTCATAGCGGAAGTTGGTCAGTGACGTCGTCAGGCTGCCGACGAACACGATTTTGGGTTTTCTTGTATGTGAATGCGGGCCCGCTGACGGATCACAACCCGAACCGGGCGAGAGGTTAGAAAAATCACTCATCAACAAATGTTCACACTAAGATCTGACGTTAATTTTATGCTGGTTTAGGCTGTCTTTCATGTCAAGCGAACCAAGTATAGGGCCGAGTTCACAGTTAGGCGAACATCGCGAAAAAAGGCAGAGCACGAACAGATCGCAGCCCGCGTCAAGCTTTTGGATCGCGTCGATTTCTTGTTCAAAAACAGAGCGATGGGAATATGACCAGAGCAGGCGAAAATCAGCTGAACTTGGATCAGTATCGATTTGACGGTTCACGCGATTGTTAAGTCTTCGGAGACAGCGCCGCGCCTTCTTCGGATTGTTGAAACGGTGCCGCCCGATTTGCGAACATTGTCCTGCTATTCCCACTTGGATGATTTAAGACTTGGCGTTTATGCTGCACGCAGGCAATTCTATTAGCCGTTGTGTAACGTATGGCGTTTGAAGTTGGGAAAGCCTTCGGTCGTCCCGGGTCTTTCAGTTTCATAGGAAGAGTAATGAGTCAGATTTGGCCAGTTTTTGATGAAGAACAGATCTCCGCGGTTGAACGGGTTCTGCGGTCCGGGCGCGTCAATGCGTGGACGGGACCGGATGTAAACGCCTTCGAGCAAGAGTATCGCGCCTACACCGGTTCAGCCCATGCGATTGCCATGGCGAATGGCACCGTGACGTTGGACGCAGCCTTGCAGGTGCTTGACTTGCAGCCGGGCGACGAAGTCATTGTGACACCCCGCAGCTTTATCGCCTCGGTCAGCACCGTGCTGATGGCCGGCGCCACACCGGTTTTTGCGGATGTGGATCGCGACACTCAGAACCTCTCGCCCGAGACGACTGCAGCGGTACTGACGGAAAAGACACGCGGCATCATATTGGTCCACCTTGCGGGTTGGCCTGCGGATATGCCCGCAATCATGGAGCTTGCGAAAGCCCACAACCTGTGGGTGATCGAGGATTGCGCGCAGGCGCATGGCGCGATGATCCGGGACCGTCACGTCGGAACATACGGCACGTTTGGGTCTTTTTCCTTCTGTCAGGACAAGATCATTTCGACCGGGGGTGAAGGCGGTCTGCTGGTCACGGATAACGATGATCTGTGGTCCCGCGCCTGGAGCTATAAGGACCACGGCAAAAGCTATGATCAAGTCCATCGCAAGGACCATCCTCCCGGCTTCCGTTGGCTGCACAGCGCCGAACCGGGGACAAATTTGCGGATGACCGGAATGTCGGCGGCCATAGGCCGGGTGCAGTTGAAAAGGTTGGACGGCTGGCGCCAGCACAGGACGGAAAACGCAACGATTCTGGCAAACGCTTTGACGGCCTGTCCGGCGTTTCGTGTGCCGATGCCCCCGGAGGATCTGACGCATGCCTACTATCGGTTTTACGCGTTTGTCGAACCTCAGGCCCTGAGCGCCAGCTGGAGCCGCGACAGAATAATCGCAGAAGTGTCAGAGGCCGGGTTCCCCATATTCAGCGGAAGCTGTTCAGAGATTTACCGGGAAGGCGTTTTCGAAAGATACAACTTGACGCCTGAAAAGCCGCTACCTGTGGCACAGGAACTGGGACAGACCAGTCTGGCGTTTCTGGTGGATCCGACCTGGTCGCCGGATCGAACCCACCAATTGGCGGAAACCGTGGTGAAGATCGGCAATGCGGCGTTACGGCAAAGCGTGAACGCTTAGGTCACGGACCGAACCAGAACAAACCCCTCGGCGGCGTGGCGATGTACGGTCGCGCCGCGCAAGGTCGCCAATGCTCTCAAACTGGCCACGGAACGCTCATGCGGCGGCTGTTTGACCTGACTGGCAAAGCACTGGAATGCATCAAGCTTGCGCTCCAGCGTGTCCGATATGTCTACAAAAACGTTGGGAACAAAGGGTGGTGTCAGGTAGGGCGCGTTCCAGTTGGTTTCGGACAGCGTCTCATATGCTGCAATGGTCGCCGGATACGCGGATTGATACGGGCGGCTTGCAACCAGGGTCGACAGGAATGTCAGTTGGTGGTCCAAGTGAATGTCACCCGGATGCGGAGCCAGAACAAGTGAGGGGTCGAGATTGCGAATGAGCTCTCCCAGCCCCGCATTCAATGCACCATGCGGATGCTCGGCCAGTTCTGCTGCGGGGAAGTCCATCCAGTGGGTCTGGGTCACGCCCAGCACATTATGGGCGGCGCGCGCCTCGGCACGCACGCCTGCGATTTGTTCTTCGCTAAAGCGGGGGGGTTGGCCCTTGGTGACGATGGCAACATGAACGGCGCGGCCCTCATCGGCCAGCCGGGCAATGGTACCGCCCGCGCCCAGCACCTCGTCATCGGGGTGGGGGGCGACGACCAGAACGGGCCCTTGGTCTGCGGTTGAAAATCCAGGGAAACTCATACTTTAAATCCAAGTTTTGAATGAAGGGCAGGGGGTGTCTCGGCACCCGACCAGCCGGTTATGTCCAGACACTGACCATCGCCGCAATAGACGGTGAACACATGCCCATCGACAGCCTGAACCTGCCCGGGCAGGCCGATATAATACCCTTTACGGGGTGAAAAGCGGGCTTCGGTAATGACCAGTTCAGTATCGTCCGAGCCATGCGTGAACGCCCCCGGATAGGGGGGACCAACGGCCCGAATCAAACGATGGATTTCTGCGGCGGGTTGGGTCCAGTCGATCCGGCCATCTTCAGGGCGGCGACGGGCGCAGATACTGATCCCTGTTTCGGGTTGAGGGGCTGCCGGAACATCCCCTTCCTCTATTTGAGCCAACAACTTTGGCAGCAATTCTGTCAGGGCTTGCAGGGCGCGGTCATAAAGCTCGCGCGCGGTGACCGTGTCCGGGTCCACGGCATACCGGGCCTGGGCTGCAATCGGGCCATCATCGGCCCCTTCGCCCAACCAGAACAGCGAGGCACCAACATCGCGTTCCCCCAGCAAGACGGTCCACGGAATGACACCCCGTCCCCGCAAACGCGGCAGGGCGGAGGGGTGAAAGCCCACGCACCCAATCTTGGCCAAAGCGCGAAATTCCGGCCCACAGAGCTGCGACCAGCCGATAACCAGAATCAAATCGGGGTTCACCGCGCGGATTGCGTTCAGGGTTCCGGCAGAATCGCTTTTGGCGGTGTAGTGAACCGGAATGTCATAGCGCTCGGCCACCGGGGTCAGGTCCGCGAAATCGGAATGCCGATGCGCCAGTTCGCGCGGCAGTGTCACCACCATTTCCGGCACAAAGCCGGTTGCGCAAATTGCTGACAAGGCGACGTGGGATCCTTCGACCGCACCAACAAAAACAGTTTTCATGCGGTCGTCTCCTTCAATTCAAAGGACGTACTGGCGTTGACCCAGGATTCGGCAGCCTGAATTCGGTCAGGGCGGCGATGTTCGCCCCGGATCGCCACACGGATTGTTTCGGCCATGATCTGAAGGTCCAACGCAAAAGATCGGTGGGCGACATACCACAAATCAAGCTGCAGTTTTTCCTGATTGGACAGTGTTGTATTGCCGCTTACCTGCGCCCATCCGGTCAGCCCCGGTCTTTGGGTGCACCGCATCTGCCCGGCTTCGCCAAAGGCTTGGATCGTTTCCGGCAGCAACGGGCGCGGGCCCACAAGGGCCATATCGCCGCGCAGGATCATCAACAGCTGCGGCGCCTCATCCAGCCGCAAGCGCCGCAACATGGCCGTCGCACGGGTTTGCCGCTCGCTGTCGGGCAGCAGATTACCTGCCGAGTCGCGGTCGTCTGTCATTGTCCTGAGTTTGTAGATGCTAAAAACCCCGCCCGACTTACCGGCGCGTGTTTGCTTGAAAAACAAGGGAAAGCCCAGATTCATCATAACGATCAGGCAGGCAATGACGAAGAACGGTGCAGCCAGCAAAGCAGCCAGAATGCAAACGAAGACTTCGAAAACTCTATTCACGACCAAGCTCACTGTTTCACTACGGCGGAACGCCTAAATAACTAGCACACGGATCAATTTAATTTAAACGTCGACCTTCACAGCGGTTTCGTCCAAAAAAGTGACTCGAACTGCGTGTTACCTTGTCCGCAAAGTAGAAGGCCTTGCAAGGTTCTCGTGAATTCAAGGCGTGGAAATTTTCAGTCTGGCCAGCGCAGAGTGAAAGACACCGAGTTTGCCCGAGGACATTACATCTTTCGCAAGAGACAATTAAGTTGTTGACAATATTTAATAAAATCACAGTTGCCGCGGGGAGAGATTCCCGTAAACCTTTGGCCGCCGAGTCGCCCAGTGGCCTAAAAAAGTGACACATGGCACCCCTGTTTCCGAAAAGGAAACGGACCCGTCCAAGCATCAAAACTGTTCTCGGCTTTTTTGAGTAAATCATATTCAAAAAACGCTCTTTGAATGACCAAAAATCAGACATAAAAGTTTTCTTTACCAGTGTTTTACAACAAATTTTCGGGGTCAGACCCCCTCACGGGTCCTTGTGTGAAAAAATTACTTTTTGTTCCGCCTTGCCCTGTGGTAACGTCAGAGCATAGTTAGAACCAGAGATGGTTGTTTGTAAGCCGATTGTCGGCAGCTGCGAGTGAGATGGTTAATCAAGCCTGGGCGAGGTTTTTAAGGCGCACAGGTGGAGGGGGTAAGACAGTACGATTCATAAAATCGACCAGCTGGCGTTTAGTCGGTTGTTTTTTTTGAGTTCTATGTCTGCGGTGCGAAAATTGCGCCGATACCAATATCCGTCAAACCAGCAGTGAGAGGTATGTAGCAGCGCGGGAGCGTTCGTATGAGTGACTTCGATTATGTTTCTTCCGGGGCTGGGTCTCAGGGAAATAAATTTAAGGAAAGTGGGGGATTGCTGTCGGGGTTCCAGTCTTGGCAGTCTCAAATCTTCAACGAACTAAGAGCAAATCACCGGCTTGTCATAGGTGACCTTGTCGCGTCTGCATTTGCGGTGATTGTCGCGCTGAACCTGGCCGGTGGCGGGTCCATCGCTGAAAATCTGGTTCCGGCAACCGGACCGTTGGCCATTCTGTCATGTATTATTGGCTTGGTGGTTTTCCCCTTGGCCGGTGTCTACCGTCGTCATGCGCGCTCGACCTCGCTTCGGGATATTGTGCTGATCATGCGTGGCGCGGGGCTGGCGGCGTGTTGTCTTGCGGCGATTGGGTCGATCCTGACCGTCACAGCAAGCGTTCCGTTTGCGGTTTACGTCATTCAGTTTGGTGTCATGATCCTGTGCTTCAGCGCATTGCGGGTTGTCGCGCGCAGCCGCGAGCTGACACGGCAAAACGCCAGCCTGATGGCCCATTGCCAGGCGCAAACGAAAGTGCCGGTTCTTCTGGTCGGAACGGGCGCTGCGTGCGACTTGTTTGTTCGGTCCCTGCGCAACACCGACTCCAAATTCCAGCCGGTTGGCATTATCGATGACGCCCGCAACACACAGGGCCTGTATTTCCACGATGTGCAGATCATTGGCACCTTGCTGGACTCTGAGAAAGTCATCGAGAAACTCGAATCCTGGAACAATCTGCCCCGTCGCCTGTTTCTGACCGAGCCCGTGACGCATTTCGAAAGCGACGGCATTCGCCGGATCACACGTTGGTGCGAAGCCAACGGGATTTCCGTTTCGCGCGTTCCCGGGTTGGAAGATCACGACACCGGAAAGGGTCAGGATGTTGACCCCGAAGAAATCCTGGATCGTCCGCAAAAAGAAGTCGAACGGTCGATGCTGCGCGAGATGTTCAAGGGCCGTCGCGTTCTGGTGACGGGCGCGGGGGGATCGATTGGCAGCGAACTCAGCCGCCAGATCGCTTCGTTTGATCCGGCCGAGCTGGTCATGATCGATAACTGCGAATTCAACGCCTACTCGATCGACATGGATCTGTCGCAGAACTTCGCCGACGTTCCGCGCCGGATGTATGTCGCCAGCATTCGCGACAAAACCCGTGTGAACGCAATCTTCGAACGGCACCGCCCGGAACTGGTGTTCAACGCCGCCGCGCTGAAACATGTGCCGATGGTCGAGTTGAACCCCTGCGAAGGTGTTCTGACGAACGTGATCGGCACGCGCAATGTGGCCGACGCAGCCCGCAATGTTGGCGCGATTGCCATGGTTCAGGTCTCGACTGACAAGGCGGTCAACACGACCAATGTCATGGGTGCGACGAAACGGGTGGCTGAATTCTATGTTCAGGCGCAGGACAGAATTACCAATGAGACGGAAGAACAATCCCGGTTCTTCTCGGTCCGGTTTGGCAACGTTCTGGGGTCGTCCGGCTCGCTCATCCCGCTGTTCCAGCGGCAAATCTCGAACGGTGGGCCGCTGACGGTCACGGACAAGCGCATGGAGAGATACTTCATGACCATCCGCGAAGCCGTGCAGTTGACTCTGGTCGCGGCTGCCAGTGGCCTGAAACAAGACACAAGCCATGGCGAGATCTTTGTTCTGGATATGGGTCGCCCGGTAAAAATCGTTGATCTGGCCGAGCGGATGATCCGTTTGGCAGGCCTGAAGCCGTATGAGGACATCGACATCAAGTTCATCGGTGCCCGTCCGGGTGAAAAACTGTTCGAAGAACTGTTTGACGCGTCCGAACAGCGCCATGACAGCGGTATTACGGGTGTCGGTTCGGCGCGCCCGGAAGGTGTTCCGGCTGCGAGACTGCGGGCCATGATCCGCAAGCTGGAAGCGGCGGCAATCGAATGTGACGAGCTGACCGCCAAACGGCTTCTGAAAGAGCTTGTGCCGGGTTATGGCGTGAACGGGCTGCGCCCGATTGACGTCTCGGACCTGAAAAACAAGCCGGCCCGTGTATCTGTTGCACCTGCTGTCGCTGGTCTGAAAGGGAAGGCGCCTCTGCCTCAAACTGGGGAATTTGCTACTACGGGCAGCTGATTGGCTGCCCGGTTTTTTGTTCTCGTCATAGTTTTGACGAATATTGGTTAAATGGTTTGAATACGTTGTTTAGTGATCGTAGCAAAACTGCAGGATCCTATCTGAGTCCAGTGGAGTCACCGCCGGAAATGCGATCCAGGCTCATACGGTTCTTGGGAAGCGGTGTGGTAAACACAGCGTTCGGGTACCTTGTGTTCGCCGCGCTGGTTGTTCTGAACGTCCCGGCCCAGCTTGCGCTATTGCTGCAGTTCACCCTGTGTGTCTTGTGGAATTTCCGCATTCACAAACGCTATGTCTTTGGTGTGCAGGGATATGGACGTCTGCCCTATTATGCCTCTTCTTATGTTCTGATATACTTTGTGAACGCAGTGTTGCTGCACTGGCTGATGCAAGCTGGACTTGACGCCTATCTGGCTCAGGCAATCGCGTTGGGTCCGATTGTGGTGATGTCCTACCTCTTGATCTCATGGGCGCTGCAGGTCCGAGCTTTCGGAGAAGACCCGTCATGAGCGATCTTCAATACGAGACCTCTGGTGCAAGGGTTGCCCCTTCACGGCTGAACTTTTGGCGCCTGCTGCTGAACCTGGTTACGATCTCTGGCTTGGTGTTTCTGCTGGTCTCAGTGTTTGGTCGTTTGATGAGCTACGGGCTGCGTAGGGACGAGCTGATGTTTGTCCCCCCAAGCAGCCTGATGCAGGATCAAAGCCTGTATTCCGATTTTTTCTACAACCATGTGCCGTACTCAGCCTGGTATTTTCTTGGGTTCAACACCCTGTTCGAAGGGTTTGGCCTTTTGGGTTCGGCTCGGTTCGGGGTGTTTGCCGCGTGGCTGTTGCTGTTGGTCGCCACGGGATGGCTGACCTACCGTTTGACCAGATCAGGATTTCTGGCGACGTTTTCGCTGGTTGCTCTGCTCACAAGTGAATCGTTCCTGACCGAGGCCGGGATGGCCGCAACCAACAACCTTCTGCCATTGCCCTTTGCGGTCTTGGGTATTGGGCTTTTTGTTTGCGAAACGCTGGAAACCGAACTCAGACCGTGGCGCTTGGTGTTGGCTGGCGTCCTGTTGTCGATTGCCGCCGGCATGAAGGTCAGCGCGGTGATGTTCATTCCGCCGATCGCAATCGCCGCGTTCTTTCTGCCCGCAGGTTTCACGTTCAGCGAACGTCTGAAGCGCGTTGTTCTGCCGTTGTTGGTTGGCGGATTGCTGGGGGCTGTGCCGTTGTTTTGGTACCTGCTGTCCGATCCTCAACTGTTCATCGCGCATGTCCTGAAGTTTCACACAGGCCCCCATATCGCGTATTGGGAGGCCAACGCCGCGTCCGAGCCGGAACTGGCGCTTGGGTTGTCAAGCAAGCTTCAACTTGCCTATTCCGCATGGCTGTCGGGGTCATCCCTTGTCCTGACTTTGGTGCTGCTCACTTTGGTATTGATGGTGGCAAGCCTGAGGGTGTCCTCGGGGGCGCTGGCAAATTCCGGGATTGGACAGGCCATTGTTGTTCTGGCCATCATGTGCCTTACGGCGGTGTTTGCATTTGTACCGACGCCGGGCTTTCCGCAATATTATGTCCAGCCGATCGTGTGCATTCCGATCCTGTTGGCGCTGATTTACCGCCTTTTGCCCGCCGCCAGCCGTCAGCAAGTCGTTCCAATGATCAGGGCGGGCATCCTTGTGATGCTGGTGCTGGGATTGCCGCGTCTTGGGTTGGGGATGCTCGCGGCCACAAACCCAAGCAAATTTACACCCCAGAAATTCGTTGAAGGCGGAGCCGCCCTGCAACAAGCCATCGCGCAAAGCGGTCAACCCGAAGGGCCTGTGGCAACATTGGTGCCGCTATACCCGCTGGAAGCGGATCTGCCTGTCTATCCTGAATTCGCGACCGGTCCATTTGCGTATCGCATCGCGCAATTTACGCCAACCGAGTTGGCGCAGCACTACCAGATTGTTGGTGACGACCAGATTGAAGATTTGTTCAACGAAACCCCGCCTGCCGCTTTCGTTTTAGGATACGATTCAACGCTGGAAGCATCATTGTTGCAGTACGCGTTGACGAATGGGTACCAAAAGGCCGAAATCGCGGGTCTTGATAATCGCTACGGCCAAGGTGTGGTATACTTGAAGCCGAAGGAGGCGGGTCAATGAGCGCGAAAGGCTCGATTCGTTTCCCACGAAGTGACGATGTAACCGACGCGTCGGGCATCCTTCTGGGTGGTTCTCGATTTTTTGAGTTGATTTTAACAAGGAAGGAAAAACGATGAAAACGGTGCTTCTGGCTGGTGGACTGGGCTCACGTCTGGCCGAAGAGACGGTTTCGATCCCGAAACCCATGGTCGAGGTAGGCGGTCGTCCTATCATCGCGCGGGTCATGGATATTTACAGTCATTTCGGCCACAAGGATTTTGTGGTTGCAGCGGGCTACAAAGCGTTGCTGCTGAAACAGTTTTTCGCAAATTACCATCTTATCGCAAACAACATCTCGGTCGCTCTGGATACCGGAGAGCTCAAGCTTGTGCCCTCGGCCCCCGGCGGCTGGAACGTGTCGGTTGTCGACACGGGTGCGCACACAATGACAAGCGGTCGAATTCGCCGACTGAAAGAGTGGCTGGACCCGAATGAGCCGTTCATGTGCACCTATTCCGACGGGCTGGGCAATATCGACATCAATGCGCTGATCGATTTCCACAAAAGCCACGGGAAACTGGCGACTGTGACGGCCGTTCAACCTCCGGCGCGTTTTGGCAACATCGAAATCAAAGGCGACCGGGTCGAGGCGTTCACCGAAAAGGTGCGCAAGCGCGATACCTGGATCAATGGCGGCTACTTTGTCTTCGAACCCGGCGTTCTGGACTACATGGTCGACGACAATGAACCGCTGGAAATGACGCCGCTGACCCAGATGGCCCGCGACGGAGAGTTGATGGCCTTCCGCCATGACGGGTTCTGGCATCCGATGGACACCATTCGCGACCGGAACACGCTGAACGCCTTGTGCGACGATGAACTGCCGCCCTGGATGAATTTCAGCGACGAGGGCGACGAAAGCTATCCTGCACTGGCGATTTGAGATCGGAACATGACGGACCAAGTCGATCCTCAGTTTGACGCCGCTTTTGCCGGGCGGCGGGTTCTTGTAACCGGGCATTCCGGTTTCAAGGGCGGGTGGATTTGCGCCTGGCTCAGAAAGCTGGGGGCAGACGTCGTCGGACTGTCCCTGCCGCCTGAGCCGGGGCCGGGGTTCTTTGACCTGTGCAAGGTCGACGGTTTCACCGACAGTCGGTTTGCCGATATCCGCGATGCGGCAGCGGTTGACAAAGCGCTTGCGGATGTAGATGCCGATCTGGTTATTCACATGGCCGCGCAACCTTTGGTTCGCCGGTCTTACCGAAGCCCGGCGGAAACATTTGCCACCAACGTCTCGGGCACGGCGCATGTTCTGGATGCCGCGCTGCGGATGAAATCCTTGCAGGCGGTTGTCGTTGTCACCAGTGACAAATGCTATGACAACAAGGAATGGGTTTGGGGGTATCGCGAAAACGATCCCATGGGCGGCAAAGACCCCTATAGCGCCTCCAAGGGCTGTACCGAGCTGTTGGCGCAGTCTTACGCGCATTCCTTCTTTGCCGACCCAGACGGCCCGCGTCTGGCCACCGTGCGGGCAGGCAATGTGTTTGGCGGCGGGGACTGGAGCGAGGATCGTTTGATCCCCGACATCATCCGCGCCACGGCAGAGAACACGCCGGTTCATATTCGCAACCCCAACAGCATCAGACCCTGGCAACATGTGCTTGAGCCGTTGTCAGGCTATCTGGCCCTGGCGGCACGGCTGCTGGGGTCCGGTCAGGATTTTGCGGGCGCGTGGAACTTCGGGCCGGATGTATCCGGCACAGTGAATGTCCGTAGCCTGTCGCAGATAATGACTGAGACCTGGGGGGACGGCGCGCCCAAGTTTACCTTTGGCACCCCGCCGGATGATTTGCACGAAGCCGGGCTGCTTCGGCTGGACAGCACCAAGGCCCAGTCACAGTTGGGCTGGCGGCCACAACTGAACCTGTCCGAAGCCATTCGAATGACGGTTGAATGGTACAAGGCTCAGCTTTCGGGCGAGGATATGGTGCATCTGACAGATGCGCAGATCGATCACTACAGCAATTTGATGTCGTCGCAGCGGTACGCGCAACCGCCGCTTGCGGCCCAGTAGCAGTTTTCTAAGGAGACGACTTTAATGAGAGTGAATTACGGGCAAACAGTGCATGGCCAGGAAGAGATCGATGCCGTGGTCGAGGTGCTGAAAACATCCACGCAAATGGGCCCCAAAGTGCGCGAGATGCAGCAGCAGGTCTCGGCCCTGTTTGCCAAGCGCCATGGTGTGATGGTCAATTCCGGATCATCGGCCAACTACCTCGCCGTGGAAATCCTTGACCTGCCGAAAGGCAGTGAGGTCATTACGCCTGCGCTGACATTTGCGACAACCGTGGCCCCATTGGTCCGACAGGGCCTGATCCCCGCATTTGTCGATGCGGCCCCAGGGACTTACAATATCGATGTGGATGCCATCGAACGGATGATCACGCCGAAAACCTCGGCCATGATGATCCCATCGTTGATCGGCAACCTGCCCGATTGGCGCCGTATCCGCGAACTGGCCGATGCCCATGGTCTGAAAGTGATCGAAGACAGCGCCGATACGCTGGGCGCGACAATTGATGGAACCAGCACGGGTGTCTATTCCGACGTCTCAACCACCAGCTTCTATGGCAGTCATGTCATCAACGGTGCGGGCAATGGCGGCATGCTGTGCGTCAATGATGACGATCTGGGCCGCAAAGCGCTGTTGCTGCGCTCATGGGGGCGTTCGTCGTCCTTGTTTGTGGAATCCGAGGCCATCGAGAACCGCTTCAACGTGATGCTGGACGGTATCGAGTATGATGCGAAATTCCTGTTTGAAGACCTCGGCTACAATCTGGAACCGTCCGAGATCAGCGCCGCCTTTGGCTTGGTTCAACTGGGCAAACTGGACAACAATATTCAGGTTCGCGAAAAGGCATTTGCCGCGCATCGGGCGTTCTTTGCCCAGTATGAAGACTGGTTCATCCTGCCCGAACAACTGCCGGGTTCGCGGACCGGTTGGTTGGCCTTCCCATTGACCCTGCGCGAAGGCGCGCCGTTCACGCGCCGCGAATTGCAGATTTATCTTGAGAAGTCGGACATCCAGACCCGCCCCGTCTTTACCGGCAACATCCTGCGACAACCGGCCATGAAGAATGTCACGTGCCAAACCAGCCCCGACGGCTATCCCGCCGCCGATGCGGTGATGCGTGGCGGTATCCTTCTGGCGTGCCACCACGGTCTGGACGACGCGCAGATTGCCTATATGCATGAAACCTTTAACAAATTCGCCGAAACGCATGGCGCAAGGAAGGTCCCTGCATGACCGACGTCAGAGAGACCCAGGTTTCTCCGGAGATCGCCGCGCCTGCTGAGGGTTCAGCAAAGGCGCAGGCGGCACCGAAAGGGCATGCCGCGTCGTTCAATATGACGGTGCATGCCTTTCGGGGCGTAACCTCGCTGATGGTGTTCATTGCCCATCTGGCCGGGGGGACCGCACTGAACGCTTATGCAGATGATCCTTCTGTTTTCGCGGGTCTCGAACACTATTGGAACTTCGGAACCAATGTAGTGTTTTTCTTCTTTATCATCAGCGGCTTCGTTATCCTTCCCAGCTCGATCAAATATTCGCCGGGCGGGTTCGCTGCACGTCGTCTGATCCGGATCTATCCACTGTTCTTTGCCATGACGATGTTGTTCATCGTGTTGAACGCGGTCACCAACACGGCGCCGGAACTGAAGGACCCGTGGAAGATCTTTCTGGCCTTAACGTTCTTGACCAATTTCACCAATACCGGGCAACTGACCCCCAACGCCTGGAGCATTGTCTATGAGATGTGGTTCTATCTTCTGACTGGGCTGGTCATGGCATTTGCCATCCATCGTCCATCGAAGATCGGTCTGGCGCTGTCTGTACTGGCTGCGGTGGCCTTCACGCTCTATTTCCCGGCGACGCTGTTCTTCCTTGGTGGCGTGATGATCCGGCTGCTTGCAGATCGTGGCATGCTTCCAACCGGCAAGCTGGTTCCGGTTGGCGAGATACTGGCCTTTGGTGGCGCGGTCTATTTCCTGCAACTTGGCAAGGTTCTCTATATCCCGTCAGATTTTGTCGATCCGAATGTGACACTGACCATCGTGTTCTCGGTCTTGTATTTCATGCTGGCCATATCACCGGGCAGCATCAGTGGCCGCGTTTTCTCCAGCAAATGGATCTTCTATCTGGGTACGATCAGCTACAGCATGTTCCTGACACATCCCTATGTGTACCTGCCAATGCGCATGGTCTTCGAAAAGATGGGGTGGTTTGGTTCGAACTTTCCGCTGTCGGTTTCGATTTTCATCGCGGTGACAATTCCGCTGGGCGTACTGGTCGCGCATCTGGCGCACATAACGGTCGAAACCTGGCTGTATCAGAAGGTGTTCAAGCAAAAGGTGTTTTGATCCGAAATCATCGGGTCGCATTCGCCGAAAAGGAGGAAAGGAAAAAGACACAAGCACAGATTGGTAGTACGCCGCGAAGGCAACGCTGTGTTTGAACCATCTGCTAAGCAATTCTGTGACGCAGAACTTCCTGAGATACCGATTGCCGGACACATAACCGCAAACGGTACGCAACCTAAAACAGATAGCTGTCGCGCTTTTTGCGCATATTGAATTGAAATGAAGGTAGTGTGATGAATATGCAGAGTGTACGTCCAACATCCCGCACAACGTGCCGGGCCTGTAAATCAGAAAATCTGATGCTGGTATTGCCGATGGGCAATCACCCTCCGGCCAATATGTTCGCCAAAACGCAGGACTTGTCGGAACCGCAACCCGCATTTCCGCTGAACACGCAGGCCTGTCTGGACTGTGGCCTGATACAGGTCGCCGACCAGGTTCCGGCTGATTTCTTCACCGATTACCTCTACGTGCCGTCTGGCGCGGCTACGATGCATACCCATTTCGCGGGGCTCGCCCAGGTGGCGGTTGATCGCGCGCAAGGCGGTATGATCGTGGATATCGGCTGTAACGACGGGCTTATGCTGTCCCACGCAAACGGGCTGGGCGGCAAATGTCTTGGGATCGATCCGGCGGCGAACCTTGCCAAAATCGCGAATGAGCGTGGCGTGCGGGTCCATGTTGATTTCTTTAACCCGGAAACCGCCAAGACTGTGCGCGAACAGGAAGGCCCTGCAAGCGTCATCACGACAACAAATACCTTTAACCATATCGACGACCTGCACGGTTTCACCGCCGGTGTCCTTGATCTTTTGACCGACGATGGTGTGTTCATCATCGAGGTGCCTTGGGGCAAGGCCATTCTGGAAACCAATGAATTCGACAACGTGTATCACGAGCACGTCTCGGAACTGAGCTTGTTGTCCATCGTCAAGCTTGGGGAAGCGGTGGGTCTGGACGTTGTCGACGTGACCAAACTGCCGGTCCACGGCGGTTCGATGCGGGTGTTCATGCAGCGCGCGACTTTGAACAAAACGCCTGCGCCCATCGTGGCCGAAATGCTGGCCGACGAAGCGGCGGCAGGTATGACCGACCGCGCCAGTTACGAAGAGTTCGCCGACCGCGTGCACGAGCTGCGCGACAGCCTGCTGAAAATTCTGGCGGACCTGAAAGCCGACGGCAAGACAGTCGCAGGCTACGGCGCACCGGCCAAAGGCAACACACTGTTGAACTATTTCGACATCGGGGTTGAGACGCTTGATTTCCTGGTCGATCGCAACCCGCTGAAGCAGGGGCTGTATTCGCCCGGCAAGCTGATCCCGGTACTGCCGCCCGAAGCGGTTTTTGAGCGCAAGCCCGATTACCTGCTGGTGCTGGCCTGGAACTTCTTTGACGAGATCCGCGAACAAATGGCCGAGTTCGAAGCCCAGGGCGGAAAATTCATCGTCCCGCTGCCAATGCCGGTTATCCTTCCCTGAGGATCCGGCGATGGCACGTGTCCTCATAACAGGCGCATCAGGGTTCATCGGATCGCACCTCACTCGGGCCTGTCTGGACCGGGGGGATGAGGTTGCGATCCTGACACGGTCGGGATCATCGCTCGGCCGTCTCGGGACTGCTGTGTCAGACGTTGCGACGTATCGCTGCGCCTATTCTGACGAGCACGCGCTGCGCGACTGCTTTCAGGATTTTGCTCCGGACACGGTGTTTCACACAGCGGCGCGAACCCGGTTTTCGAACGCGCCAGACCTTTCGGACCTGGATCAGAGCATCGACGAAAACCTCAAGAGTTTGACCCGTCTGATCAAGGCGGCCGCGACCTGCGCGTCGCCGCCTCGGGCCTTTGTCCGAACCGGTACCATTGCAGAATACGGTGATGTTCCCCTGCCATTTGTAGAAACAGAGCGGGAACATCCCATAAACGCTTACGGAACATCTCTTTTAGCGGGCACAAAATACCTTGAGATGGCGGCACCCAGATTGCCCTTTGTCGCCGTGACCGCACGTCTGGCGTTGACCTACGGGCCGGGACAATCCGAAGAATTCCTGATCCCTCAGGTTATTGAAAACCTGCTCAGCAACAGACCCGTTCACCTTCGGCGCCCCCATGACCGCCGGGACCTGATCCATGTGGATGACGTCGTTCAGGGCCTGATGGAAATCGCAGACGCCCCTGAAAAGGCGGGCCCGGTCATCAACCTGTGCACGGGCCATGCGCCCGAAATGTCAGAGGTGGTTCAGCATCTAAGATGTTTGGCCGGAGCCGGTGAAAGCATGCTAAAATGCGATGCACCGGTTGATGAGCCAAATGTCCTGTTGCCCGACGCAAGCCAGATGAAGGCGCGATATGGTTGGCAACCCGCGATTTCACTGTTGGACGGCCTGACACGCACTTTTCAATGGGCAAAGCAGTTTAAAGCATCATCAGCGACGGCGGGAGCGCGCGCATGACACTGGTATCCATTCTAATTCCGGCCTTGAATGAGGAAGACAACGTCAAAACGGCCTATGACCGGGTTGTCAACGTCTTCGACAATCTGCCCGATTACGAGCCCGAGATCATCTTCACCGACAACCATTCGACGGACCGCACCTTTGACATTCTGTCCGAGATCGCAGCCGAGGATCACCGGGTCCGTGTAATCCGCTTTGCCCGAAACATGGGTTATCAATCGTCGGTTCTGACTGCGTATCGGTCTGCCAACGGCGCATGTTCGATTCAGCTGGATTGCGACATGCAGGACCCGCCCGAATTGATCCCGATGATGTTGGACTTGTGGCGGCAGGGCAATCACGTCGTCTATGGCATTCGCCGCAGCCTGCCCGACGGTCCGATTGTGGCCGCGGCCCGGCGGGGTTTCTATGCGTTGATCGACATGATCAGCAATGACGATCTACCCAGAAACGCGGGTGAGTTCCGCCTGACGGATCGCCGCATTCTGGACGAGCTGCGCCTTGTAGACGACCGCTCGCCCTATGTGCGCGGATTGATCAGCGGCATGGGATTTCAGCAGGTCGGGTTCGAATATGATCGCGATGCCCGGACCGCAGGCGAGTCAAAATTTCCGTTCAAGGCAATGCTGTCGCTGGCCATTGACGGGTTGATCAACCATTCGCTGCTGCCGTTGCGACTGGCCTCGATGATCAGCCTGACCGTGGGCCTGATGACCTTTTTGCTGATGATGGGCTACATCATCGGAAAACTGTTCTTTGGGCAGGATTGGCCCGGCGGTTTTGCGACGACAACGATCCTGTTGCTGCTGTCGATGACCCTGAACGCCATGTTCCTTGGTATCCTGGGCGAATATATCGGCCGGATCTTCCTTCAATCCAAGGACCTGAACCGTCCGTTGATCGAGAAAGAGGTGAACGCGCCCCATCCGTTGCACACCATCCCGGACACCCAATCGCAACACGCAGATTTGCCAGATAGCGGAATAAGTGGCCGTCTGCACAACGCGGCTGAGTAATCCATCATGAAGTTGTTAATGGTTCAAGGCGGTTTTGGTGCAGGTGGGGCGGAAAAAAACATCGCGATGATCGCCGAGCATCGGTTGAGCCTTGGGGATGAGGTGCATATCGTCGGGATGGCAACCCCCGACAACAGTTCGTATTTCGACTACCCCGAGGCGACGAACCTGCATGTCATTCACCCCGGCGACGGATTCTCAAAGCTGGTGCAATTTCGGCGGTTGCTTCATATCCGGCAGACCGTGCGGCAGGTGCAACCTGATCTGATTATGTCGTTCCTGACCAAGATCAACGTGCTGACCCTGTTGGCAAACACGGGTTTGAACGTCCCCGTTTTGGTGTCAGAGCGTAACAATCCGCAAGCGCAGCACGCCCATCCGATCTGGTTGAAAGGGTTCAACACGCTGGCCCGCTCGGCCACGGCCATCGTGATGCAAACCGAACGCGCCCGTCAGGATTTGCCTGACGCTTTGGCGAACCACACACATGTCATTCCCAATCCATGCGCGCCTTTTTCTGATGTCACGTTGGGGGAGGGGGCCGCAAACATGGTCGCCGTGGGCCGGTTGGAATGGCAAAAGGGGTTTGACCTGTTGCTGGATGCCATGCCCGAAATCATCAGCCGGGCGCCTGACGCCAAATTGACGATTTTTGGTGATGGCCCAAAACGCGATGAGCTTGAGCGTCAGGTTCAACGAATGGGTCTGACCGACCGTGTTCAATTGCCCGGATCAAGCGCGCGACCCGGCGCTTGGATGCAGGACGCAGATGTGCTGGTGTTCCCGTCGCGGTTCGAAGGGTTTCCCAATGTGGTTGCCGAGGCAACCGTTTCCGGCTTGCCGGTTGTGGCCTTTGATTGCGCCTACGGCCCGCGAGAGATTGTCCGGGACGGAGAGAACGGCATCCTCGTTGCTCCGGAGGACACCCCGGCGTTGGCGAACGCAGTGGCAGGGCTGCTGACGGACAAAGACAGCCTTGCGAAAATGAGGCAATCTGCGGTGGAAAACCGGTACTGGCTGCAACCCTCTCGGGTGCTGAGTGACTGGGATCAGGTCATCGATCAAATTGTTCCAAGCCACTCGATGTTTCAGGAAAACTCGATCACGTCCGGCAACTGATCGAAGTCAATGATCCTTACCTGCGCGGCATGCGCCTGATCCGGTGGGTTGGGATCGTGAACGGCTCCGGCCCGCAAAACCTGCACCGTTTGCCATCCCATCGCATTTGGCGTCACGAAGTCTTTGGCCGGATTATCCGCGACATAGACCATTTTCGACCCGCCGGGGGCCAGGCTTTCCATTTCTTCAAATGCGCGGGGATGCGGCTTTCCAAACCCCTCGGGCCAAGCGCCGGTGGGGCGAATATGCGCGATGTGCTTTTCCAACCCCAGCGCGGCGATCTTGTTGCGCTGCATCCGTTCCGGCCCATCGGTGATCAACCCCATCGGATGGCTTGCGGCATTCAGAAACCGTTCCGCGTCCGGGCTAAGCTGAATTTTTGGAACGTGCAGCCGGTATTCCTGCACCAGTCGATCAATGAAGTCCGGACTATCCGGCAGCCCGAGCAAAGCGCAGGCGGTATTGAAGATTTTCCGCCTGTCTCCGGTTATAAAGATATTCTGACAGGCAGGTCCAAATCCTGAAACGCCGTAATGTTCTGCGACCCAACGTTCGAGATGCGCAAACCCGCTGAACGCAAAATCGCGTTCAAGATACAGGGTATCGTCCAGATCAAAAACCAGCATCAATCGATATACACGGCGCTGTCATACCGCATCATGCGCACCCCGTCGCGCCAATCGTTATGGGGGGACGATGGCAATCCGCCCACCTCTTCCAGCAGCCATTGCGCAAACGGCGCGCCTGCATGGTCTGCCAGCGGGTATCCACCCCCAAAACGCGCGTTTATTTCGATGACGCATGGCCCCAGTTTCGGGTCGTCAATGATCTGAAAGCACGCCACCCCTCGCAGGTCGGGCAGCGCGTGCACAATCCCCTCGGCAATTTTGTGCAGGTCAGCGCGGCGTTCCGTGCGGCCCTTTTCGACCTCGCCCGCCCTGATCTGGATCCGTTTGTGCGGTATCACCGTTTGCAGGCGGCCTTCCTGATCGACAAACATGTTAATCGTGTATTCCGGTCCGCTCAGATTGTCCTGAAAGATCATGGGTTCGGGGAAAACGGCGGGAACTTCGTCTATCGAATTGAAAACCTGAAGCCCGCGGCTGGCGCTGCCACCGCTTGGTTTCGCGAATGCTGGCCAGGACACACCGTCTGGATTTTCAAGAACTCCCGCGTGATCCAATGTGCGCGGAACGGGCACTCCGGCCGCTGCCAGAACGGCAGAGGTTTGATGCTTGTCCCGAACAACCTCGATCACATTCGGGGGCGAGACATGGACATGCGCGCCTGCGGCGGCGAATTCGTCCAGCGCCACGGACAGGGGCAACAGTTCGGGATCGATCGTGGGGACCACCAAATCCACACCATGATCGCGCACGATCTGTAAAACAGCAGGGATGTAACCGGGATCGTCGGTTCTTGGCACTGCAAACGCCTGATCAGCCAAAGCGCAGGCGGCGCTTTCATCCGGGTTCAAATCACATGCAAGAATTTCGAGATCACATTCAAGGCGTTCGGCGGCCGCACGAAAGCAGTTAAGCAATCCAACGCGACGACCAGCGGAACAAAGAAGAAGTTTCAAGGCGCGACGAGCCATGTTTACCTATAAAATATCAAACAACTACGCAGACCTACAGTTACATGGTTAAGGTAATTCTGTGAACGCTCATCGCGCCGTTGAGGCGAATTATTTTGCCCCCGTGCGGTTGTGATCAACCGTCGAAACATCCCGCCACCCCGCCGGCATGTACCAAACCGGCCAATAGGCTTGGATAACCGTGAAACATAGTGCAGATCGGCCAAAGAACCGACTTAAATGCGCACATAAACAAGCACTTGACTAGAATTTTACCGTTTCTACGGGATTCCCCTAATTCTCGTGCAGGGTTTATCTGTGTAATTTGAAGACAACAAAGTTTTACAACCGGTGAGGCCGCAAGGCTAAATCACTCACTCGTTGAATGGCCAGCATTTGGGGTGCTGGCCATTTGCCTTTCCGGCACCAAAAACACGCATTTCTGGCTTTTGTACACTTGCCTGCGCAGGACGGCACGCAAGATCGCTGGGCATTGGCTGTGACCATCCACTTGCACGATCCGAATGGCCTGGAATTCGGCGGGCACGATCGGGATTCCAAAACAAAAAAGGGCCGGTCACAGGACCGGCCCAGTGAGTTCAGCTGAACCGAGGGATCAGTTCGAAGCTGCGTTCAGTTTTTCGTTCTGCTCGCGCAGCGAGTCCGAAATGATCGCGTACCATTCGCCGGACTCGCGCATTTCGTTCAGACCCTTGTTCATCATCGCAATGTATTCGCGCGCGAACGGGTTGGTGCGGTGCGCCAGGAAGCTCATCGACGACAGGGTCGAAACATATGGGTTTTCAATGATGTCAGCCGAGGTCAGGCCCATGTCGTTCATGGTAGATGCAAACAGATCAACTTCGAACGCCGCCACATCCGCGGTGCCGGTCAGAACTGCATCCAGACATTCACGCGCAGAGCTGGGCTGAACGACGGTTGTGTTCTCACGGTTCAAGCCAACTTCTTCCAGAACAACCATGCTCCAACCCGCCATCCGGCAAATGGTGGACCCTTCAAGATCACTGAAATCCGTCGCGCTTGCATACTGGCTTTCGGGCAGAGTGAAGAAGCCGCCGACGACGTCGTAGACCGGAACAGACGCAACAAACTGGGTGCAGCGCGCCGTTGTTTCAGCCGACCATTCGTATGTGCGGTTTGTGCAATCCGGAACGGTCCAGGCGATCGAGATATCAAATGCCCCAAGCGGCAACAGGGTCTCCAGGTGCGAGCTCCAGTCGTCTACGAAGCTGACCGAATAATCGCGGCTGTTGCCAGCCCGCTGCAGGCTGGTGGTTGCCAGACGGGTCATGATGCCGCCGCCGCTCAGCGCCTCGGTTGTGAACGGCTCCCAGCCGTTACCGGCAACCATCTTAATCGGCGGGGCGTAGACGTTCGAACGCTTGACGCTGGCCGCGCGCTGTTCTTCCGCTGCGATGATTTCCTGCGCCGATTGGCCGTTTGGCAGGCTGCCATCTTCACAGGGCAGAGCAAGGACCAGGCCGGGCTCAAGCGCGTTGGGGTTGTTGATGATGTTGCGGTTCGCGTTGAAGATCGGCTGATAGTTCGAGGTGCCATAGGCGGCAATCGCGATGGTCGCCATCGTGTCGCCGTCTGCAACGGTGTAGTTGGTGCAGGCCTCTTGTGCTGCGGCAGCACCGGCGCTGAGCGCGGTAACGGCGCCGGCCGACATTACAACTTTCTTCAGATTAAATTCAAACATGTCCACTTCCTCCAGACTATTCGTTTGTCAGGCCATTTGGGGCCTTAGCCATTTTCCATTTGATGCCGCAGTGCAGACGACACGATGTCGCGCCATTCGCCGGATTGCTGCATGATTGTCAGACCCTGATTCAGCGTCTCAAGGATCGCTTCCCCATCAGGATTATCTTTGTGGGTCATGACGTTAAGCGACTTGATCGCCGCAAGGTTGGGGTTTTCGATGATGCGATGCTCGTAGCCCAGCCGCGAGATTGCCTCGACCGCCAGATGGGCTTCGATTGCGACGATATCCGCGCGCCCTTCGATGACCGCGTGAAAACAGTCATCCGGCGAAACGGGACGCATCAGGCTGATGACCGGCTCGTACAGGCTGACGGCATCCATATGCGATAGCGACCAGCCTTCGGGGCGGCAGATGGTCGTGCCCGCGAAATCGGAATAGGTCAGCGTTTGTTCGTAGCCCGATCCTTCAAGGGCAAAGAACGTATCCACAACTTCGTAGAACGGGTTCGAGAAATTGTAGGTTTCACAGCGTTCACGGTCGCTTTCAGACAGGGCTGCCGCCTCTTCGCAATTGGGGCGCGACCATGGGAAGGTTCCGTCAAAGGCCAGCGTTGGCATCAGCAGGTCCAGATGCGAGGACCAGTCGTTGACGAACTGAATTTTATACGCCTGCTCGGGCGCGGCGCGCAGCATCGCAGTTTCGACCAGACGGGTATAAAGCCCACGGTTCGGCAATTCCTCGTCGGTGAACGGCGCGTAGTTACCACCTGTGATCAGCAGAATCTGCCTGTCGCGGATCTCGGGGCGGTCGTCCGACCGGGCCTCTCGGATCAACGCGGCACCTTCGGCGCGGGCCGCTTCAATCTCTTCCACCGCCGACGCTTTGGCCGCCGAAACGGCGTCTTCGCTGGCTTTCTTGGCTTCGGCCTGGGCCGCTGCAACGCGGGCTTCGGCATCGGCAATCGCCTTCGCCGCACGCTCTTCTGCGGCTTTCACCAATTCCGATGCCATTTCGGCGGCCAGACGTTCCGCCTCGGTTTCTGGCGGCGCAACCGCACGGCCGACTTCTTCGAGACAGGGCAGGGTCAGAACGTCACCGACACGGATGATGTTGGGGTTGGACCCGATGACATCGCGGTTTGCATCGTAAATGATGCGAAAATCCTCGGTCGAATAGACCTGGATCGTCAGTTCTCGCAGGCTGTCGCCGCGCTGAATCTCGTAGGTCGAACATGCCTCTTGCGCCGAGGCCGCGCCGGTGGCGGCGGCAAGGGCAAGGCTTGATATGATTAGGTGCTTTCTCATGGGTCCTGTTGCTTTGCCTGTTAGGGTCGTGTCGGTTTCGCGATTGCGATTGTCAGGTTGTCCTGATCTGGATTGGCCTTGGCCAGAACGGCCCGCAGCAACGCGTCCGCGATTTCCTGTGCCAATGCGGTTTTGTGTTCGCGCAGAACAGCCTCGATTTCGCTGTCCGAGAGGGTCTGCAAACCATCGCTGCCAAGGATCACAACATCACCCGAGCTCAGCGTCAGCGGCGTTTCAGGGCAGTCAACCTTGGGGATCGCACCACCCATGACAACCGAGGTCAGCTGATTGCGATCCGGATGGGACTGCGCCTGCGCCTCGGTCAGCTTGCCTTCGGCCACTTGCGCATCGATCACGGGGGCCATCGAATGGTCTTCGTTGACCTGTGTCAGAACACCATCCCGAAACAGATAAAGCGGGCTGTCACCGATTGAAATCCAGTACATCCGCTGGTCAAGGAAAAGCGCGCCCAGCAGCGTTGACCCCATATTGAAGCCGCCGCCTTCTTCTTCGTTGTGGTTCGCAATCGCCGTGTTGGCCAGCATCGCAGCCAGGGGCAAGGCATCAACCGCTGCGGGTTCGACCAGGGTGTCACCGCTCAGCTCCGCATCCAGCGACTCGCGCCAGGATGCGATTACCAGCTCCGAGGCGACCTCGCCCGCTTCATGACCGCCCATGCCGTCAGCGATCACGATGTAACCCGCGTCGATCGCATCGAACATCCGTGCAGCCACGGCATCTTCCTGCGTGTCTCGCTGACCCTGGTTCAGGATCAGCGCAATATCATATGCCGGAGTCGCCAGCATCTATTACGAATCCCGCCAGTCAAAGCCGTCGTCGCAGAAGGCTGCAAACCGGATCGAGGTTTCGCTGATGCGGATCAGGTCGCCGCTGGACAGCGCCACAGTGCTCAGCACCGGCTTGCCGTTCAGGCGCACAAGATTGGCCTTGCCGCCATGGCCCAGATAGCATTTGCGATCTTCCGGATCATAAGCAATCACCGCGTGGTTCGAGCGGGAAATCCCCGTATCGCCAAAGTCCAGCTGGATTGCCTGATCGTCGTTGCGGCCAATCTGCATCAGACCTTCTGTCAGGGTGATGCTGGCCCCACGTCCGGGCCCCGAGGTGACAACCAGCCACCCGACAGGGAAGGTCTCTTGCACGGCCTCGGTTTTAGCGACCGGCTCAGCGGTTTCCATCAGGTCCTGAACATGCGTGTCGGCACGCTCGAACCCAAGGAACGTGGTCTTGACGCGCGAACGGCGGTCCTGCGCGGGGGCGGGCTGTGGCGCTGCCTCAACTTCCTGCGTCACTTCAGGCGCGGCTTCAGCCACCGGGGCGGGGGTTTCAACGACCTCTGCCACTGGTTCTTCCGCGACCGGTTCCTCAACGGGGGTCTGCACCGGTTCCTCAGCAATCGCTTCCGGCTCAGAGGGTGTTTCTTCGATTGGCTCAACCGCGTCTTCGGTGGTCAGGCGCAGGGTCACGATCTGCTCATCCGCGACCGGTGCGGGCGTTTCTTCCTCTGCACCCATGTCAGCTGTTTCGGCCTCGTCTTCCACGAAGATCGACTGCTCAACCGGCTCCTCAACCTCTGCGGCATCTTCCTCAGAAAAGTCCGGCATCTTTTCTTCCGGCATCAATTCATCCGTTTCCTCATAGGATTCGGATGACATATTCCCGCCTGCCAGCGCCGCGCGCAGGGCGTTGAAATCAGCGATGGGCTGTTCCTGCTTTTCCTCGATGGGATCTTCGCTGGCCGCTGCCGACGTGGTTTCCGTGGCTTCGTCTTCTTTGGCTTTGCCGGCGCCTTCGAGAAGCCGGCTAAGAGGGCTTTTGTATTTGAACATGGCGTCGACACCTTCAATCTCTTGGCACGCAACATGTGTGCCGGGGGCTGCAACATACCTCTGCGCAAGACAGCACAGCGGCGTTCATCATATTGAAAAACCTGGAAAACTCTTACCTTCTGCGGCGGGCCGGTCCCCGTCAGGATGGCCTGAAAGGCGGCCATCCTCAGCAAATACACACTGGCAAATCACATTCGAACCGGTCAGATCACTCCTGCGATAGCGGCATCACAGCGGCCGTTTCACTTCCGTTCCGTGTCACTGTGAAACGGGCCTGGGATTTTTCTTCGGCAACAAGCGCGGCCAGCAACTCGTCCAGGCTCTCTGCGCCGTTGAGTGCGACACCACCCTGCGCCTCGCTCAGCAGAACATCGCCTTTCTGCAGGTCGCCCGCAGTCTCGGCTGGAACGTCTGACACAACGGTCTGCCAACTCTCGTCACCCGTGCTGCGGATTGTGAACATATAACCGTTCTCCAATCCGACCGAGCGGATGGCGGGCAGGGCCAACAAACCGTTCTGCGCCCGTGTTTCACCCAAGGGGCGATACCGGGCCGCAACACGGATATAGCCGTCCGGGTCAACATTGAGGTTGTCGAGAACATGCGTTGCAAAGGACGCATCACCCCGAACCGGGCTGCCATTGAGCGTAAAGATCGTCGAACCGCGCTGAACCCAATCACCGATGACCGACATGTCCTGATTCTGATCAACGCCGGTTATCGAAAACGTATGCCCGGTCGACGCGCGGCGGCGCGAGATCGAGAAAGGAATATCCACATCCCAATGCGAGAATGCGATCTGGTTCTCGGCCAGATCCACCGGACCAGCCGGTTCCGCAACAGCGGTCTCGGCGGGGGCCGGATCATTGACCGCCGCGTCCGGTTCTGCGGCGGCTGCTTCTGTGGCAGCCGCTTCCGCAGCGTCGGAACTTGCCTGCTCGACAGGCGGCTCTGAAATTTCTTCTGGTGCAGGTGTGGCCACCGTTTCGGAGGCGGCTTCGGGTGTTTCTACAACCGTTTCCTCGGCGGGTTCAGACTCAACCACTGCTGGCTGTGCATCTGTGGCAACCACCGACGCAGTTTGCGTGTCATCCGCTTTGTCGCCACCCGACAAGACAAAGAAGCCACCCGCGGCAACTGCCAATGCAACCACAGCCACACCGGCCAACAGCTTGCCGCTGCCGCCAGACCCGCTCTGAACCACGGTGTCCACCGCGACCGGAGTGTCTTCTTTTGCAGCGAACTTGGCCCGTTCATCGTCTTTTTTGTCTTCGTTCCCCAGCGCAATATCGGCGTTTCCAGCCAGCAGCGCCGTCACGACCGCTTCGGCATTTTCGGTCTCGGCCTTGATCCGGGCTTTTTCCGCCTCTTTATCCGTGCGATCCATCCCGACGATGACCGAAACCGGGCGGTAGGCAAACGTATCGAACATCACGCCGGGGCCACGGAACATCCGCAACCAGTCCAGCGCGCTTTGCAGGCGGTCGGTAGCGTGAACCTCCATCGCCTTGTCGATGGCCTCAAGGAACCCTTCGGGGTAGCCGTCAAACCGACCGGCCAGCGGCGTGTAGGGATCATCCTGCCCATTGTTGAAGGCGTTCAGGCGGGATTGGCCATCAATCGGGCGCTCTCCGCTGATCGCGTGATACAAGGTCGCGGCCAGAACATAGAGGTCACTGCTGGGGCCTTGTTCGGCCCCGCGTACGTAGAACTCGTGCGGAGAGTATCCGTCCTTGATCACCCGCAAGGTCAGCAGCGCCGCGGACTTGTTGGCCGCCTGTTCCCGTGCGGCGCCAAAGTCGATCAGAACCGGGTCGCCATTTTCATCAATCAGAATGTTGTCCGGCGAAATATCCCGGTGCAGCATCCCGCTTTGGTGAATGAACGACACCGCCGAAAGCATCTTTTCAGTCACCTGAACGATAAAGTCCGGGCCGCTTTCGTTTTCGGGGTTCTCGACGTAATCCAGCAGGTCACACCCCCGGATCAGGTCCATCGCGATATAGGCGGTGTCGTTGTCTTCGAACACCTGATGCACATCGACGATATTGGGGTGCACAAGCCGCGCGTGGTTGCGGGCTTCCTGAATGAACAGGTCAATGATGGCGCGCAGGTCGTCTTTGTATGCCGGATCGTTCGGTGCCACCAGATCACCGTTACGGCGGCACAGGGCGCCGGGAAAACACTCTTTGATCACCACGTCACGCTCCAGGCTGTCGCGCGCCAGATAGGTGATCCCAAATCCACCATTGCTGAGATATTTCAGGATTTCATACTGCCCGCGCAAAAGCTTTGCGCCGGGTTGAAGTCCTTCGATCTGAGGTTCGTCGTGCGATGCACCGACCGCCTGGTTGTGGCTCATTTCATTCCGCCCGTTCTACTCGTTTTGCGGTACAATAACCGGGCAAATCGCCCACGAACTCACAACCAAAAACAACCGCAGGACACTTGAGAACGGTTAGACGTTTCAAATTTGACTTTATTGGGGCCGCCTGATGGCTTCACTATGGATCGTTTTTGCGCGACATCTATATTTAGATGCCATACTATCTCCTGTCACAATATGTTGTCTTTACGGCTAAGAAACATGAAAACTGACGCCCCGATTTGAGACGCTTGGTCTACGATTTCGAAACAATTAAGAATCGGTTTTCGCTGTTTTCGAATCGCCGCAATGCAGCTCAATCTATGCGAGAACGGCTCAGGTTCCGGTTTTTGGCTGCGCCGCAGCAACCGTGCTACCAGCCCAGGCGAGGTTATCGCCCAGCTGCACCAGAATGCTGATCGCATCTTTCAACGGCGCATCGCCGCTTTCGAATTGCAGCAACAGCAGCAGGTCCGTGGCCTTTTCGAACTCGGCCGGAATCCAGTCAGCCTCGGGGTCGATTTCACCGCCTTGCTCCAACCGTTCGGCGAAATCTTCGACGATTTCCTGACAGCTTTGCAGAAAGGCCGCAGGTTCGATTGATGAGGACTCGCGCAGGTCCTCATAGATACTGGCAATTGCCGCCAGCCAATCTTCCAGAATCGGATTGTTCAAGGGCGGCAGGGCAGAGCCCAGCGTCGCTTGCATCGAAGGCGCGTCAGACTGTTCAGGCTCGGCATCAGGGCCTTGCAGGGCTTCGAGATAAGGCAGGAAGTCCCGTTTCAGATCTTCGCGCGCAGCGTTCAGGTCGTGTTTGCGTCGGTCCGAGGCAGCCTCGAGAACCTGTTCGGCCAGATTCTGACCACCACAGGTTTCCCACAGGTCAAAGTCCGGCTCGGGCTCCTGCGCCATGGCGCGGACCGCGACCGGGGTGCCAATCGGAACAACCGCGCGGAACAGGCCGTCCTTGTCCTTGTTCAACCGCGCCAAAACCCGGTCCAGCGCGTCGCGCACGGGCGGCAGGTCGGCATGGGTCACGGCAAGCAGGCTGTTGTCGCGCAGCTCGGCGGGAACCTGTGCCCACAAATGGCGCTCGGTCTCGCGCCATGCGTTGGTTCCGTTGGTGCACCAGATCGCGCAGTCCACGAATTTCAGCAATTCGAGCGTCTGCTTGTACGTATCATCCAACGCACCCGATCCGGGCAGATCAAACAGCGAGATTTCCTTTAGGGCAGGGGTGTTCAGCCCAACCGAGATGAAATCAGGCTCATCCGCCGCCGCCTTTTCCAGCGCGATACCGGAGTAGGTTTTGCGCTGCCTGTCCCACCATCCAACGGTTGTCTCGGGCGCGTCGGCATAGGCAACGATCACCAGTGGCAACTTCAGGTGCTGCGGACCCGTGGGCAGGATATCTGCCCCGGCCAGCATATTGGCAAGGCTGGATTTACCGGCCCCGAACTCTCCCGCGAAACCGATATTGACCGCGTTCGACAGACGTTCTGCATGGGCCAGGGCGCGCGCGCGCATATCTTCCAGCGCGGCATCGGGCTCCATGTTTTCTGTCGCGGTCAGAAAGCGCCCAAGCTGGCGCACTTCCTGTTCGGTTCCGGGAAAGTCGATCATTCCGCAGCCTCTGCCTGTCTTTCTTCCGCATGGCCGGGTCCAAAGATGGTCTCCAGCTCACCCCTGATGCGCCGCGCCCGGTCAAAAGCCGATTGCGCCTCGGCAACGGCATTGGTTTCGCCTGCGCCGCTTCTGTGTTCAAGATGCCCGGCCAACAAGGCCAGGTAGTGATCCAGAACGGTGTTCAGCCGTTCCAGCAAATCATCCCGCGTGGTGTCGATCAGATCGTCGCCGATCAGCTCGAATTCCTGCACAATCATCCGCTCGGCCCGTGACACCACGCTGTTGCGCGAGATCAGGCGCGACAGCCAGTTTACACGCAACTCTACCGTGATGCCACGGGTCAGCGCGGTCGTGTCCGGGCGGAACCAACGCACGGCACTGGTGTTCATGCGATTGTCGACCGGTTCCTGCCAACCGGGCAGGGCGCGCAGCGCCGCATTGCACCGCATGTCGATGGCATAAAGCTCGCTGAGCATCCGTTGACGCACCACTTGCGAGGCCCCCTGAACCAGTTCCCGCATCCGGTCGCGCAGGGGCGTAAAGTTCAGCTCGGTATCGCCTTTGGCCAGCAAGGGTGACTTCCCCTCGGGACCACGCACAACGACCGAGACCGCCTCGGCCACGGTGTCATCCATCACGCCGCGCAAGTTCGACAGGATGTCGTCCATGTCGCGGGTAATGTCTTGTGTTTTTTCTGCGATGAGGCCGCGCAGTTCGCCAAGAGTTTTGTCGTTTTCATCCGCGCTGGCCGTCGCTTCGCCGGTTTCGTCCTCAAGCGCGCGCAGATGCGCCTGCGAACGTTCAAACTCACCCTGCGCAAAGCTGTTCAGGTGCTGCCACGCCATGCGCAATTGCTCATCCCGCGGCCCGTCAATCAACGCCTGCGTCACGTGACGGCGCAGGTCCGGCAGGCCCGATGCGATCATGGCCGCAAAGCGCAAGACAGCCTCGCGGCTGATCGGGCCGGGGCCTTGCTTGATCTCTTCTACCCCGTCCAGATACTGCCGCATCTGCTCGGGGTGCGCGCGCAGCCAGGCCAGAACGTCATCATGGTTGACGCCGGTTTCATCGCCCGTCAGCGCGTAGTGTGCCCATTGTGCGCTGCCCATCAGCACATCGATATTCGAATTTCCAAGCGCCTGTTCCAACCCGTCCAGAACGTCGGCACGGACCTTGGTGGCATCCCCGGCACCCCCACTCAGTTCATCCACGCGGTTGATAAAGACCACGATCTGCCCAAGCTCCAAGGCCTGCATCAGGCGGAACAGTTTCAGATCGGCACGCGACAGGGCCTGATGCGCCGACAGAACCACCACAAAGAAATCGGATTCCTTGAGGTACTGGCGCGAGATTTCTTCGCGGATCAACAGCGGGTCGTTGACCCCCGGCGTGTCCGTCACCGTGAGTGGGAAAGGAAAGTGACCGATATCAAAATAAACCTCGGCCTTGCGGGTGATGTCGCTGTAAAGACCCCGGTCGCTGCCGGGATCCAACGGGCCATCCTCGGTCGGGTCATCTCCGGCGCAGACATAGCGCGCCAGATCGTCCGAGGTCAGCTCTTCCAGATCGTGATGCTGGCCCAAAAGCTGTTCGTAGCTGTCGCCAAGACGCCGCTGCGCGCGGGTTTTCATCGCCTCGACCTGCTCTTCGATCATCTCGCGCTTATAGCTGTCCTCGTCATCGGGGAACATGTTGCGCAATTCTTCACCCTCGGCGATCAGCGACTGCCACTGGTGATTGTCGAAGAAATGAAACTCGGCCCCTTCGGTCCGGCCCGAGGGGTGGCCAAAGTGCATATCCGTGATCACCGTGGTCCACGGGTTCACATCCGAGGGCAGGTATTCGGCCTGCCCGGTGAACCCGTTGATCAAACGGGATTTGCCCGCCTTGATCTGCCCGACAAAGGCAATCGACGGTTTCAGATTGGACAGATCGCCGACAATGCGCGAGATGAACTGACGGGTCTCGTCATGGCTCGTCTCATTCATGTCCTCGGCTATGCGGATTAACTCGCGACGATTGGATTCACTCATACTCGTTACCCTGATAAAACTACACGACTTGAATTATTAGAAAATTTGAATGTTTTGGAGGCGATCATCCGTTCGCCTCCTGCAACGCAGTCCAAAGATTGACAACCGCCCCGAGTTTTCGGGCTTCATGCACGGCGATTGCGATCTGCTGACCGTCATTCACAACGGCCAAACCAGCACCCTTGCCGCCGGACGGGCGCATGACGATCAGTTGGGGATGATCCAGCGCGGGCTGAGTGTCCTTGTCCCAACCGGCCAAATCGGCCGCAAACTGCGCCAGCAGCGCCTGATCCGGAGACAACGGCCCGCCGGGGGCGCACTCTTCGGCCATGTGAGAGATATCGCCGTCCTGCGCCGAGGCCAGAACGGACCCAAACGCAAAGCGTTCTGCGCCCGCAAAAAACGTCTGGGCAAGTGTGCCGGTTGATTGCGGCTCGGGCAGTTCGGCAACAGGTTCTGCGTCATCGGGTACCACCGAAACAATCGGTTCCGCCGGAAGATCGATCTTGGCACAGGCGTTTTCGATTTCCCGCAGTGTGACGCCGACATCGTCAGCCTCCAGCGCCCTGTCGGGTTGCAGAGACAACAACTCCAGCGGGGCAGGGGCAGATGCAATATCCGTCACCAGCCGCGCCATGTTTTCAATCAATTCGTCACGCGCCGCTGTATCAAAATGGGGCACAGGGCCCGAGACAACGCGGAATACATCGGTCACGCGCGAGCTGTTCACCTCGATTGCCAGACAGTCGCCATTGGCGGCCGTGAACTCCAGACGGCGTGGCAGAATCGTGCCACGGATCACCCGCAAGACCTCGGCCCGGCGCGCAGCAGCCGTGTCCCCCGCGATCACCACCGCCGGGGACAATCGGGCAACAGACGACCGCCCGATATCTTCGAGCATGTCGAGTATGTCCGTGTCCATCATGCCGTGACCCCCTCTGGTCCCGTTCATACTGCGGCCGCAACCGGCCCCAGGCTTAGATGCGATTTCGTCAACGCCAGCCCGACATTCGCGCTGTTGCGACAGATGTAGCAGACCACATGATCGGGATATTCCCGGGTCCGCAGAAAGATGTTCAGCCGGGCTTTCGAGAACACCGCGATTTCCCCAAATCCCGGATTGTCCTCGTCTTCTGTTCCGGCCTGACGCAAAAGCGCCTCAAAACCTGCCACCCCGCGCCCCTGAAACAGGTTCGCCACGGCGATTGCCAGCGAATCCAGATCAACCGCGCCGTCCGGATCGGGCGTGCTGGTGCCCAGCAGCATCCCCGTTTCCATGTCGATATACCCGGCTGCAATGCAGTCGGGTATGGTTTCGATCGCGGTGTTCAAGGCAGCCTGAATTGACATTTAACTAACTGTTTTACCTCACTAATAGGCGGTTATCCCAATCCGATTTCGATTACAAGACATGCCATTCCGCCCCGCTGTTTTCGCTGGTTTTCGGGATCGAGCGCAGCGTTTCCCTGGCTTGCTTAGCGGTATGCTCGACGGCGATCTGATCGAACTCGGACAGAAAGGACTGAAAGACCTTGATCAAGGCTTCTGCGTCCGTGGGCAGATCCTCGTTTTTGGTCACTTCCTCCCACATGGCTGCGGCGCTCAAGGGCGCGCCAACCGCCACTTCGGTCAGATCATTCAGATCGACCACATGGGCTTCGGGACCATTGACCAAATCGGCTGATGCCTTGATCTCGACCAGACCGCTGGTTTCGGGCTCGGGCTCGTATTCCTCTGCGCCCTGGTCCTGCTGTTCGGCCATCAGTGCCGTGATCGAGGATACCGAGACCTCGATGCTGCGCTCATCAGGTTGCGCCTGATCTTGCGCAGGGCCTGCAATCGCTTCGGGTGTTTCCTTCAACGTATTCGTCAGTGATGACAGCAGATCCTCGGACTCATCCGCTGACCCATCCGATGCGTCGTCTGCCAGGATGTTTTCAACTTCATCATCCAGTTCCGCGTCATCCAGAAGATCATAGTCTTCCAAATCGGCCTCGGGATCGGGAACAGCTTCGATGTCCAGCGGATCATTGGCCGTGTCCCGGAAATAGGCGCGCAGCTCGTCCTCATTGCTTTCGTCAATCTCGGGCGTCGACTCGGGCACCATTTCGGCGCGCAAACGCTCGGCCTCGGCTGCGTCGATACGTGTGCGATCCGCATCTTCGGGGCGACGTTCCACCCGCGCGGGACGAACCGGAAAGCTGGTCACGACCGAGGCATCTTCGCCCGCATCCGTCAACGGGTTCACAAGTTTGAGCGGGGCCGAAGCATCGGGCGCTGCCGTTTCGGTGGTCTTCGACGGGCGCAGCGGCTGCACCTTGGGCGCGTCGGACAGGCTTTTGTCGATCTGATAGCGCGCCAGTTGATCGGCGCGGTTGTCCATGATCTGCTCGGTGATCTCCAGAAAGCTGTCGATCATCTTGCCGCCGCCGCTGCGCGACCACATCTCGGCATCCCCCGTCTTGTCGCGCGCTTCAATCGCATCACGTGCGGAAAACAGAATCGAGCGGTTGAACAGATGCCCGGCCTCGCGGTTCACGCGGCGCAGAACCTTTTGCCGGTCCTTCGCGCTCAGCGCATCTGCCCGTGTCACCAGCAGCAGCGAGTTATGTTGCAACCGTTCAGGCAAGGACACCCAGGTCGCCCGCTCGGTCTCGCGCCAGGCCTGCGTGGCATGGGTGCACCACAAAACCCCATTGGCCTGACCCACCGCACGTTGCCATACATCGGTCGAGATCTTGGGGTCTGATATACCCGGCGTGTCGATCAGATCGACCGCCTCAAGAATGTCCGCCTCAAGAAAGATGCGAATGAACTGCGCATCGTTGACGCCGACGGTTTCAAGCTGATCCAGTTCGATCTGCTCGGTGCTGCCATCATGCCGTTTGACATAGGCCGGACGATTGCCCCAGCTAAACCACACCGGAGGCAACTGCGTTGCCGTCACCTGCGTCGGCAGGGTGTGCGTGCGCAGCAAAAAGTTCATCAGGGTGGATTTCCCGGCGCTGAATTCGCCCATTAAGGCGAAAACCGGCTTCCGGCGCGACCAATGCTCGATACGCTCCCATGCCTTGGGGGAAACGAAACGGTTATGTGTGTCTTTTGCCATTTTTCTACTTATGCCGCTTCGTTGCTAAGGTCTTTCAGGATGTCGCCCAGAATCTCGTCCCGCGATTTCTGCAATTGCAGATTCGCCATCAGAGCCGGAGTCTGCCCGCCTTTTTCAGCCGAGGCCGAGATATTCAGCAGAGTCTCTTTCTGCTCGCGCATGAAATCAGCCAGCCCGGCGCGGACGTTTTCCAGAACCGCTGCGATCTGGTTTTCCTCGATATCCTTGGTGATCGAGTTCGCCTCGGACGCGATCAGACGGGTATAGTCGGCGGCATAGGCCTCGAACCCTTTTCGGCGTTGCCACCACCTGCGCCACCAGGTGCTTTGCAAGTCCAGCGCGATGGTGCGCCCGATGCCCAATGGGGGCGGCACGCGGGGTACGATGGGCGCTTCGATACTGAACTCGCCCAGATGGTTGCCCAGCAGCTTGTGATACAGCGACTCGACATCCGCTGTGGCCGCGGAATAAAGCGCCCCGGCCTCTTTCTTCATGGACCGGGCAAAGCTGAAATAGGCCGCCTTTTGCAGCGTTCGCAGACCCGCCGGATCGTACTGCCAGGTGCCTTGTTCGCCATTCTCCTCAAGATGCGCAATCAACGAGTCGGTGGCGCGTTTGACAAAATTGGCCTCAGCCGCGTTCAGACGTTCCAGCACCTTGTCGCGCAACGAGGCGGTCAGGTCGGCGACTTTCTTTTCATATTCCGAGGCAACAGTGGCAATGGCGTCCTCGGGCGAGGCCCCGTCCAAATCGCGAACAACGCCTTCGCCGCCCGACAGGGTCTTGGCAACAGCCGTTGCGCGGATCTGGCTGGCGATGTTGCGCGCGCGGTGGCGTACCCGGTCCAGCAAACGCGCACCTGCGCCTTCGGCGATGCGTTCATTCATCGCCAGCAGCAGGTCGGGCAAGCCAGACAGCGCCCAGATCTTGTCCAGCGAGGGAGCCTGATCGCCAAACCCAGCAGCCAGATAGAACGTGTTCAGCGTCTGCCGGGATTCTTCGGTCAGAATGTCCGGGTTGCCGGTCAAAGCAGCCTCGGCCCACAGGGCGCTGCCGAACACAACGCTGGTATTGGCGTCGATGCTGTTCTGTTTCAGCGTGTCCTGAATGCGATCCCGGATTTCAGGAACCTGACTGACCGGGTCCGACAGTTCATCAATGCGGTTGACGAACAGAATGATCTGACGGTTCTCGAACTGCGCGATGATCCGCATCAACGCCATATCCATTGTGGTCAGCGCCTGACTGGCGGCCAGAACCACAACACAGACCTCGGACCCGCGCAGGCTGCGCAGCGTGATCTGTTCGCGCACCATGAAGGTATCGTTCACACCGGGCGTGTCGCACAGCTTCAGCGAGATCGGATATTGCGGGATATCCATGAAAAGCTCGGCCGATTTTGTCACATCGGCAAAACGACCCGTTTTCGGGTCAATATCCGGATCGTCCTCGTCGCCCAGACAGACATAGCGCTGGATCAGTTCTTCGTCGAAATAGTCGTATTGGTGGCTTTGACCCAGAATCAGGTCGAAATGCTTGCCCAGACGATCTTCGGACTTGGCCTTCATCTCGGCGATCTGACGGCGGATATCGTCCATCTCGTCATCGGCACCGGCCCGGTTCGCCAGCTCGCCCAGACGGCCACCACCGACCATCAGATTGTCCCATTCCTCCTGCTCGAAGAACGTGAACTTGGATTTCGTATCACCGGGGGGGCGCGTGTTGATATTCAGCGTCGTCACCACCGAGGTCCACGGGTTCACGTCCGAAGGCAACAGCGCAGGGCGGCCTGCCAGAATATTCACGATCGAGGACTTACCCGCCTTGACCTGCCCAACCATGGTGATGCTGGCGGTGAAATTCTCCATCCGCGTCTTGAGCGTGGCCAGCCGGGCCGAAGACCGCGCATCGGCCACCTCTGTCAATTGGTCGATCTGTGCCGTCAAAGACGACATTGCCGAGGTCATCGGCGCAAGGGCTTCGTTTCCGACAGACAAAAGGTGGTCATTGCGCGCCATGGGTCAGCCTCCGGTTCCGGTGGCAGCAATCTGCGGCTCATGCGACATGCGGCCTGCAGGAAGGCTGGTCAGGGTGTCGATACGGGCGATCAAGTCCAGCGCGTTCCCCAGAATCTCGGCCTCGGCGCGAGGGGAAATTGTTTCATAAGCCACGGAATCGGCCAGAACTTCGATGGAGCTAAAGCGGTCGCCATTTTCCAGACAGGCCACGCGCCGGCCCGTCGGGAACCCGTCGGACTTGGCAGCGGGCAGGGGCATACGCGCGTTGGCCAGCAGGTAATGCTCGCCCGAATGGGTGCGCAGGGAAATGCCAAAGCCTGTATCGGGATGATCGCGGTTCAGGGTCTTGAGTTCACCCAAAAAACTTTCACGAGCAAAAAAGATCGCATCTTGCTCGGCGGCAGCGGAGTTGTTCAGATTGGTCACGGCAAAGAACCTTGTACTGGAGTTGAGCGGAAAACTCGTACGGTGCCAAGGCGGCGAAAAAGACTCATTAACTCCTGCGCTCAACAAGCCCGGCCAAGGCGGTGTTAATTTGACGCGAATAAGATTTTTTGGTGCTTGAAATGTGGCGCAAATGTGATGCGGCTTGCGCAGGAATGCCTCAACCTTTGAGTGTATTACGGGGTTCCGAAGATTTTTTCGGCCGAGTAGAACGCTGCTTTCAAACCTGACGCAAGGTGAGGTGGAAAAGATGCGATTGGAGTTTCAACCACCTTAAAATATTGTTTTGCTTATATTATTTTCCGCCATGTCGAATTTTCTTCGCCCAAAACCCTGACAGGCAACACCGCTCTGGGCTGAAGGCTGTCCGCGACTTAGGGTGAAAAGACGTTCCGTTTTGCACCCTAAGTGTTGACCGACACAACGTAAACGCGTTTTCCCAAGGCGAACACTGACGAGCCATTGTATCGCCGATCAGAACAATTGTGGCACCCGAATTCCGTCGGCTCATCGACATCAAGATACGTTCCAACTCGTGGACTTTCTGCCAGAGTAACTTACTCAACCGTCGCTGGGATCGAACGCCAAGCAGTGTCTTTCGCGGCAAAAACCCCTGCCGATTAACGGGGTTTAGTCCGCTCGTGACAAACTTGCCATCGGATCAAATTTACCCCTCGCACTCGGCCACAAGCTTTGTTATGCAGCGCCTCAGTCCGGCACGCAGGTGCCCGGTTGCGGGTGTGGCGAAATTGGTAGACGCACCAGATTTAGGTTCTGGCGCCGCAAGGCGTGGGGGTTCAAGTCCCTCCACCCGCACCATCAAAAACCGAAACAACAATCCGATACGGCCGTCCTGAATTGCCTTCGTGCATGCAATCGCCGGGTCATCACGGGATCTGCAAGACGCCGCAGCCCTAGCGCAGGGCAATCTCGGACAACCCAAGCTTGCCCAGCAGAATTTTGACGATACCGACCACGTCGTATTTGTCTTCAACGCGGACCCGCGATGCAGCGCCCATCTCGGGGACAAGGCTTTCATCTTCGACAAACCGAAGCATCGCCTGCGCCAGATCATCCGGGGAACGTACCGGAGTGACAAATCCCGTGACGCCTTCGACAACCGGATCGGGGCATCCCGGCGCGTCAGAGGTTACGATGGCTCGCCCGGTAGCCATGGCTTCCAGCACCGTCCGGGACAATCCTTCGCGGTAGGAGGGCAGCACAAATACTGAGCAAGCAGCCAGATACGGGCTCACATCGTTTGTTTCACCAAGGTATTCCACGATGCCTTCCGACCGCCACATCTCAAGATCCTGCGGCTGAACCGAGGCGGGGTTCGCATCAAGGGGTCCCAGCAATTGACACCGGATTTCCGGATGGATGGCGCGCAGCTGTCTGGCGGCCTCGACATAGTCGAAAACGCCTTTGTCGCGAAGCAACCTTGCGACCATCAGAAATACAGGAGGTCCTTTCGGCGGAGGTGAGCTGGGAAAGTTTGAAAGGTTGACGCCGGATCCGTGAACAATGGTCACTTTGGTCTCAGGCCCAACCAAGCGTTTGGATCTGAACTCGGCCGCGTCATCCTGGTTGTAAACAAGAACCTCTGGCACGCGTTTCAGCGCATGTCGGTACAGACGCACGGCCCCGGCTTTCAGAACCCGCTTGTGCAGCTTGTGTTCCAGATCCACAAACACATAGCCCAACCCCGTACACATCGGCAGAAACTGTTTCACGCCCGCCATGCGCGCGGCCAAACCACCGTAGATGATCGGCTTCATTGTATAGGCAAACACAGTGTCCGGAGAATACGAGCGCATCGCCCGCACCAATCCAAGCAATGTCTGCACATCTTTTGCGGGGCTTGTGCCCGTTCGATCCATCGGAACGCGCAGAAACTCGACCCCAATCTCGGAAAGGCGGGCCCGAGTTTCTGGATCATCATCAGGCGCGCAGGCCAGAACGTCCGCACGCTTGGCCATTTCCTTCAAAAGATCAAAGCGGAAATTGACCAGTGAAGATGTCAGGCTGGCAATCACCATCACTTTGGGCAGCCTTCCGCTGCGGCACTGGCTCTGACCGTTGGACGGATCCATCAGATCCGAAACCGCGACCCCGGACTGCTGGGATATCGCAGATGATTGATTTATTTTCCGTGTCAAATCCGGCATTCCTGTCGCCCCATCAACCCGCAACCGGTTCTGTTCTCCGGGCAAGATTGGCCGCGTCCGCCATCGTCAAAGATGGCCAGTCATACTCGGATTTCAGTACTTCATATTCGCTCAGAATACGACTGAGCATTAAGATGTTGTCTTCGGTGTTCACACCAAAATTGTGGGGGTGAAACCAAAGATGGAACAGTTGCCCACCCTTGGCCGCGCTGCGCATTTCGCGCCGGATTGCGCTGGTTTGCAGCCGCGCGGCACTGGGAAATCTGTTTGAATAGGGTCTTAAAAACCGGCTGGCCGGAACGTTGCACAAACCAGCCTCGCGCTTTGCATCGACCGAGGTTGTGTGCGGTCTGGGGACATAGCTGTTGGCCAACCTTGATGCGCGGCGCATCAAACCTTCGTCGCGTCGCGCGCTTGGTGTATCAAAGCCAAACGGGCCCGGACCGCGAAACACATCGATGCCTCGGTCACGACAGACGTCCAGCGCCTTGTCACAAACCTGGTTTCTGGGAAACACGATGCTTCTTGGGCGGCTCTGCACCCGGGCCGAGGCTGCAATCGACGCATCTAGATCGGCCTTGAACGCAGCCTGATCCAGCGGCTCTTCCAGACAGAAGTAATGCGAAAATGTGTGCGTGCCAATTTCCTGACCCGGGCAACCAACGACCTGCCGGACCAGCGACAGGCCAAAATGATAGGGGTCCTTTTTTTCGTTTTCGCCCAGCTGTTCGAGAAAGGAATATGTTGTGTTTCTCTTGTCGCGAAATTTCGGCTTGCGCTCGGGCAGGGCGGCCAAAAGCTCATCCCGGTCGTCAAAAAACAGGAACCCGACGGTTGCCCAGGTGGCCTTGATCCCGAAGCTGGAAAACAAGTCCAACAGTTGCGGGACAACGTTTCGAACGCCAAGGACGTTGGCGCCGTAGCTTTCCACTGTTTGCGAAGGATAGACGCCCCACATCAACTCAAAGTCGAGTGAAAGAACAAAACCCCCGTTGGATTGTGACCCCGATAACACCAGCTTTTTACCCGTTTAACTTTTACTAAAATACAAAATCGTTCTGATAACCGTCGGTTGTTAGACGCGACACAAGAACGCCTAACACGATTAATTGCTAACACGGCCCGGAAAAACTTGCTATACATTCCGAAAATGAATTTTAACCATTGCAATAGTTAAGAATGTCCAATTCACACAGCGACAGCACAAACATCCCCGATACGATTATCATTGGCGCGGGCCCGTCGGGCCTGAGCGCGGCGTTGGAACTTCAGGCAGCCGGGCAATCATCGATCATTCTCGAACAAGGCACCGAGGTTGGCGGCCTGATGCGGTCCCCGCGCTGGGGGGACTTCATTCTCGATTTGGGGCGCAAAGAGCTATACGCCCGCTTTCCCGAGATTGATGATCTTTGGAGCCAAATGCTTGGCGATGACTACAGGGATTACCCCCACCGCGTTGGCAGCCTGTACCAGGGCAGGATCGTTGAGATGTCTGGCGGGTATCGGGGCGCAACGCGCGGCATGCCTGTAACATGGCTGGCAACGGGCGGGGCTGCGATGCTGAAGGGTTGGATCAAGGGAATGGTCAAACAACCCGAGACATATCAGGACTTTTGGTATTCCCGCGTTGGCAGCAAATTCGCAAAATTGCTGGCCCAAGGGTATTGGGAAAAGTTCCGCGGTGCCCGATGGGCTGACATGCCGCCACCCGAGGCGGATCCGACCGGGAACGGCACCAAATCCGGGCGTTTGGCCTCTGTCAAACAGGCTTTTACGATGGCGCGACGTGGGGGCGTTTCAAAACAGCTTGCCTGGCGACACCCGTATTTCGGCACTGGTCAACTTTTTGAAAAGCTTGCAGCCACCTATGACGACAAAGGCGGCCAGATACAGTTCGGAGCCACGGTCACCGATCTGAAACCGATCAATGGCGAGCAGGTGCTTGTCCGTTGGATCCAAGATGAGGTCGAGCACGAAGCGACCGTTCGCAACGTTGTGTCCAGCATGACGATCGAAAACCTGTGGGGCATGCTGAAAAAGCATGCCGACAGTGACGTCCAGACCCCACAGCCCAAGCCCGAGGCGGATCGGTCAGTGCTACTGGTCTACCTGTTCCTGAAGGCACCTCACAGTTTTCCGCACGCGTGGCTCGAAGTGAACGATCCCAATCTGGATTGCGGGCGCATAACCAATTTTGGGGCCTTTGGTGGCGGGATGGTTCCCGAAGGGCAGGGCGTTTACTGCGTTGAGTATTTCTGTGCCGCGAACGCGCCCATCCTGCAGCTCAGCGAGGAAGATCAGGTCAAAAAAGCGATCTCGGAACTCGAAGGCGCAGGCCTTGTGAAATCCAGCGACATGCTGGGCTCAAAAGTGATTCATTTCCCGCGTACCAATGCGGCTGCCAGTTGGCGTGAACAACAGACGAACTACCGAACCGCCGTGTTTCAGGAAGTTAAGAAGTTTTCTTCAATCTACCATGTGAACCGTCCCGGAGCCGATTGGGCCAGCCTGACCGGCATACAAGCCGCCCGCGCGATTTCCTCGCAAGATCGCAACGGGTTTGATTTGATCGCTGACCCGACCATTCGGCAAAAGGACAACATACCGACCGAGGCCACATCTTCACGTGTTTAGGGTGTTCTGGCTGCAATCTGTCTGATTTTGTTACGGCAACGACGTTGATTTTGTCAGATCCAAGCAAATGAAATTAACATAATCATAGTTATAAGTCTTTTAGACCACCTCAAGATTACCCAACAGAATTGACGTCATGTCCGCCTCGATCACCCCATCAATGGCGACCACATCCACACCTGTTTCATAGTCGACATTGGACGCGGTAATGCCGGAAAGATCCGCGTCGGCATCCAGGAAGACCCATTTCGCGTCATGTGCTGACGGTTGCCCAACAGCCACTTGCAGAATCGCCAGCGCGTCCAGCGCGTTGATCGCACCGTCCTGTGTAATATCAGCAGCGATCAGGTTTTCCGGCGCGGCGGGCCCGAATGTCGGTTCAAGCCCGACCGCAATCCGCAACACCTGAAGCGCATCCAGCGCTGTGATTTCGGCGCTGGCGGTCGAATACCCTTTGGTGATGTCCAACTCGCCAGTGTAGGTCCCTGTAGGCAGGCCCAAGTCGAACCTGCCATCCTCATCCGCTGTGGTGCTGATCGTGCTGTTGCCGTCGGGAGTGAAATGAATTTCGGCATCTCCCAGCCCCGGATTGGCCCCCTCGGAATCAATCGAAACGCTGCCCTGAATGCCATCAGAACTCGGCGGATCGGTCACTCCAAGATCGCTGAAATCGACGGGGATATGGTCCGGCCCGCCAAAACCGGCACCAAAGATTTCATTGCTCGTCAAAGGACCGCCCGAGGCTGATGTGAGTTGAACAACCTCGTCGCGATAGGTGATCTCGGCCCCGTCGGCGGTTGAGGTGACGGTCAGCTGCGCGGGGGATCGCAGCAACAGATAATCAAACAGGTCCAACCGATCCACGCCTGCCTGAAAGTCGGTGATCGTTGTCGGGCCGCTGCCCGATTGCATGACAAAGATGTCGGCCCCTGCCCCGCCCGTCATGGTGGTCGCCCCTGCCCCGGCGATCAGAATGTCATCGCCCGCACCGCCCGACAGGTCAGTGTTCAGTACGCCACCGCTCAGCATATCATCCAGCGCAGTGCCGGTTACGGTACCAAAGCCTTCGCTCACCACACCCGGATCAGCGACGGACACCGTAAAAAGGTTCACACCCGCGTCGATCTGGCTGGTTGCAAGAATCTGCAACTCGTCCCCGACATGCGCAACGCTCAGGCTTTCGACATTCTGCAGCCCGCTGTCCAAAGTGTCTGCATAGCTGTCCAGATGCACCAACTGCCCGTTCGGGGTCATGGTGAACAATGTGATGCCATCATCGCCGCCACCGGCGACCACAAAAACCCGCCCGTCCACCTCGATCACCGACAGATCCTGTACCGAGGCGAACCGGGTATCCAGCGAATCCAGCACATGGTCGGTCGGGATCAGACTGCCATCGCTGTGCAGCTTCATGACGCTTAGCGAGTTGCTGCCCGACCCGGCAACAATCACCCAGGATTCGCCAAAGGCTTCGACAACCTCGACCGCCGTTGGGGTCGCGATGCCCAACGTTCCCGTGGTCGCGCTGTTGTCGACCGCGCTCAGCGTACCGGTCCCTGCGACCGTGTATGTTGTGATGCTGTTGCTGGCGGCGTCGGTGGCGATCACGATCTGCTCTGCCCCAACCTGAATCGCCAGCATCGAATCGGCAGACCCTGTGGTGAGACCGGCAAGGCTCAGCGTGCCGTCGCCATTGATGACATAGGTCGCGATCTGGCCGGTATCTTCATGCGCCATCGCCAAAAGGTCGGTCGCGCCAACGGATAATTGCACCAAAGCGGACAGATCCCCTCCGCCGCTCAGGGTACCTGTTTCCTGCAGATCACCGATGGTGCCATCCGGGTTCAAATCATAGCCCACAAGCCCCGTGGCGGTATCTATATCCAACGCCAATTGGTCGGTTCCAGCCAAGGAAACAGGCGTTCCCGAGCGCCCCACCTGAAACGTGATTGTGCCGCTGTAATACTCGGTGTCGACCAGCTGAGGGATGGACCCATCCACCAGGTGCCAAACCGCGATCCCCCCTGCCGGGCCCGTCACGGTGTAGAGATACGTGTCCCCGTTAAACGTTTTTAAAGCCGTATCGCCGATACCTGAATCGAGCGCCGTGCTCCCCGTTGCGACCAAAGTTTCGAATTGCAGCATCATTGCCATCACCCCACCGCCACCCCTGGCGTTGCGAACAGGATCAACTGATGCCCGGACCGAAACCAAAGCAGGAATGTGGTGAAAACGAGGAGTTCGGCTTCAGTTTAGTTCAATTTTTTCGGGTTCGATCGCCGCAGAAACCAAAGGGAAAGACAGATGAGCAAAAGCCTAAACGGGGCGCACTGTCCCCCTTCCGAAATCGCGGAATACACATGTGAGGGTAAGATGACCAAAGCACCTGAGTCCCAATCTCATCCGGGCGCAGATCGCAAACAGCACATTCGTCAGTGGATCGACGGCAAGATGAAACGCTGGGCCGGGCGCGGTCTGGCGGGCGGTCTGGGTTCCACGCTGATGGCGCTGCCCGCCCTGTCTCAGGCCACGATTGAAGAGCTGTACGCCTTTCAGTTTGCCGAAACCATCCCCGGTGTTCAGTCGGCCAAGCTGTTGAAAAACGGCGACGTCCTGCTGAAAATGGCGGATGGCCGCAGCTTGATTGTCGCCGCTGAAAACGTTCAGATTCTGGACAGCGGCGCCATCATGATTGCCGAGGCAACGGTTGCCGAAATCGCTCAGTTCAGCATTGCCGAGGCTGGCGGTGCTGCCGCAGGCGGCATCAGCGGCGCAGGGGCGGCCTTGGGTGGTCTTGGCCTTGCCGGAGCCGCCGCCGCAGCGGGCGGTGGAGGCGGCGGCGGTGGCGACGACACCGAACCTGCGCCAACCGCCCCAACTCCTACGCCGCCGCCTGCACCCAGCTACCCAAGTCTGAATCTTGCCGATTTGCAGGGTACGGCGCTCAACAGCGCCAGCACCGAAGTCACCGCGCCCGATGGGACCAGCACGGTCGAGGTGACAATCGGATCACTGGTGACAACAGCGACACCCAACGCCGATGGCAGTTGGAGCATTTCCCTGACCCCATCTGAGGTCAGCGGCCTGCCGCAGGGGGTCTCAGAGATCACAATCCGCAACCTGGATAGCACGGGTGAGGAATTGTCGACTGAGACCGTCACATTCGACATCGATACCGTGCCGCCCACCGTGTCGGTGACAGGCTTCTCGGACGGCGCTGTCCTGAACAGCGCCGAGCAGGCAACGGATTTGACAATCACTGGTACAACCGATGCAGAAAACGGACAAACCGTTACGGTTTCCCTGAATGGGCAAACCTACACCGGCACAGTCTCTGGCGGCACCTGGAGTGTCACGGTCCCTGCGGTGGACCTCGCGTCGCTTCCAGACGGTGCGACGATTTCGGTCACAGCAGATGTCTCGGATCAGGCCGGAAACCCCGCGCCCCAGGCCAGCAGCAGCTTTGATACTGATTTCAGCGCGCCAACTTTGACGCTGGATCCGGTCGCCGGGGGGTCGATTGATCTGGTCGACACAACTGGTGATCTAACCCTGACGGGCGCCACCACAGCCGAAGATGGCCAGACCGTTACCGTCACGCTGGACGGACAGACCTACACCGGCACAGCGACCGGCGGCGGCTGGAGCGTGACGGTCCCTAACGCTGACCTGTCCAGCCTGACCACAGGCGTTCCCGCCGACATCAGCGTGACGGTTGACGATACAGCGGGCAACCCTTCTGTCCCCGTCACGGTCTCGGTACCGGTCGATCTGACAGGTCCATCAATCAATATCTCACCTCTTGCCGTCGGGTCCGTTCTGAACGCAGTTGAGGTCGGGTCGGATCTGACGATTTCCGGCACAACCGGGAATGTCGGCGACGGCCAGACAGTTACGGTCACATTGGACGGGCAAACCTATACCGGCACAGTCTCTGGCGACACCTGGAGCGTCACTGTCCCAACCGCAGATTTGACGGCACTGGCGGACGGGGGCGACTTCACGATCACGGCTGATGTTTCGGACGCAGACGGACTGGCCGCCCCGCAAGCGGATGTAAACCTCTCGAAGGATGTCACCGCGCCGACGCTGAGCATCGACAATTTCTCGGACGGGGCAGTCATGAGCGCTGCGGAACAAGCCACAGACCTGACCATCTTAGGGTCCACATCGGCTGAGGATGGGCAAGTCGTTTCGGTCACTCTGAACGATGTGACATATACCGGAACCGCCTCTGGCGGAGGGTGGAGCGTCACAGTTCCCGCAGCCGATCTGGCAATCCTGTCGGACGCTGCGACAATTTCCGTCATAGCTGACGTGTCCGATGTTGCGGGCAATCCGGCGGTTCAGGCCAGCAGCAGTTTCGACACGGATTTTACTGCTCCCACGATTGCAATATCCACCCTCTCTGACGGGGCCGTTATGAACGCCTCCGAACAGGGAACCGATCTGAGCGTCTCGGGAACATCAGATGCGGCGAATGGAACCGTCATAACCGTAGAGATCGCCCGCCCCGACGGCACCGTGGACGTAAGCGGCACCGCAACCGTGTCTGGGGGGAGCTGGACCTTCACTGCCCCGGCCTCCGATCTAGGTGGGCTGCAAGACGCTGTGACCTATGACGTCACTGCGTCGGTCGAAGACGCGGCTGGAAACGGCAACCAAGCAACCACAACCTTTGCCACCGATTTCTCGGCACCGTCCATCACGATGGATGCTCTGCCGGTCGGCGCAACGCTGGACGTGATCGAGCGCGACAGTGACCTTACCATCTCGGGTACCACAACGGCTGAGAACGGCCAGACCGTTTCGGTCACGCTGGGCACTGAGACATACACTGCAACCGTGACCGGGGGCACCTGGACCACAACCGTCCCGGCCTCGGACCTGGCTGCCATGTCGGATGCGGGGACTTTCCCAATTGCGGCAACTGTGTCGGATGATGCCGGGAATGCCTCAGCCCCGGCCACAACCTCCATCACCACGGATTTCCGACCGCTTTTGAACCTGAATTCACTTGGCACCAACGGCTCTGTTTCGCTGGCCGACGCGCAAACATCCGGCCTTGTTGTCAGCGGCACATCGGTTGGGCTTAGCGCGGGTCAATCGGTTGACGTCTTGCTCGGAAGCAGCTCTGTCGGAACGGCAACAGTCGCGGCCGACGGGACCTGGTCTCTGACGGTTCCAGCCGCTGAGTTTTCGGGCACCGAGGCCGGTGATGACCTGAGTTTCACCGCTCAGGCAACTGTCTCCGGCGGGCCTGATCCTGTGCCGGCAACCGGTGAAACAACGGCGCATGTTCCTGCGGCGTATGTCATCTCGGAAATCGGGCAGTCCGGATCAGTAGTGACCTTTGCGATTTACGCCGACAGTGATCGCGATATCTCAAGCGGTCTGGCGATGACTGCGGATCTTGAGTTTGACTCGTCCGTTGTCACATACGACACCGGATCGGATACCGAGAATGGTGAGTTCGATCTGTTCCTGGCCAGCCCGGGAACCGGCGACGTCATTCGATTTGGCGGCGCAGCAACCACGTTCACGGACCTGTCGCAACCGCTGGTCACCTTTACGATGACGGTGCAAGACCCGACCCAACCCATTGAACTGACGATCACCACCCCGGATGGAGGACCGACGTTTTTTCAACTGGGAACAGACGGCGCCGATACCCTGACAGCCCCAGGCATCGACACAATCGTGCGCGGTGGCGACGGCGACGACATGATCGACCTCAGCGATGCGGGTCGCGATGTCGTCGTGTTCGAGGCTGATCCGGCAGAAAACGGGGTTGATACGATCACCGGGTTCTCGCTTGGCTCAGACGCCGACGTCTCGGACGCTTTGATGTTCAATGGTCTGGATGTGCTGACGTTGCGCGGCAACGGCACAAATTTCGAAACCCTTGCGACAGGCGATGCTTTGGGCGCGGATACCGGGTTTGTCGGCCTGACAACAGTTCTGACAGATCTCACTGCTGGTTCCATCGAAGCCGCAGTCGAAAGCTTTTCGGGCGCGCTGGCGGGGGATGAGCTTTATGTGCTTGCAACCGACGGCACCGACAGCGCCTTGGTCAAAGTGGACTTTTCGGCACCGGATACAGCCTCGGTCGAAACCGTTGCGATCTTTGACGGGCTGGACGATCTGAGCGGGCTGACTGCTGACAACATCCTGCACACAGACCCCACAGGGGCGACCGCATAGGTCGTCCCCAAGGGCGCAAATCTCGGCAAGAGGCTGGAAACCAAACAGAACGAGGGGGCAGTTATGGTGCAGAACGGCTTAACTCCGGTCACGCGTCTCAACCACGGGCATCGGTATTGGCGGCGATTCACATCCTTTGAATTTGTCCGGCATCTTCCTGAATGCCCGGTGGTTGAGCCGGAAATTCTGCAGGCTGCGGCCGCTTTTCCAATCGCGTTTCGCGTCATCTCGGGTGAAGCCGAAGCCGTTGCCTTGCTGTCTGTGCACGCCGAGGGGTCAACGCCATTTGTGTCGGACGAAGGAACCTGGTTGGCGCAATATTTGCCGTCGGCACTCCGCTGCCCGCCGTTTCAAGTGGACCTGACAGACGCGCAGTCCGAACCCCAACCGGCGGGTTGCCTGATGGTCGATGAAACCCTTGGACTTGTCACTGACGACCTGCGCGACGAGTGTTTTTTTGACGCGGACGGCAAGCTGACACCCGAGTTGGTAAAGGTTCAGCGTTTTCTTTGCCAACGCGCCGCCGCTAAGCAGAACACACTGACTTTGTGCCGGGTCATTCAGGGTATGCATCTGTTTAGCCCCCTGGATCAGCTTACCAGTGTCGAGTGCCCGGATGGTTTGCTGGGCGTCAGCTTGCAGGCCGTGAACTCACTGCCCCAAAGCCACAAATCGCTTCTGACCAATAGTGGTGCCTTGCGGCTGATCCATGCTCATCTGGTGTCGCTGTCTCACGTCGCCTGGCTGACGCAAGCACAGCGTCAGATGGCGCATCGCGCGAGTGGGCGCGTCTCATCCGAGATATCCGGATTCTTGGACGCTGTTGTCGGTGCGCAAGCCAAAGAACACGCTTTTGGCCTTAATCAACCGGAAGGTGTCCAAGCACATGTTTAGAATTATTGTTCAAATCACTGGCTGCATTCTTATCGCGCTCAATGTCTCCGGCTGCACGCAGCCCCCCGATTTGTCGGGCGTTGAACTTTCGTTCTCCGGTGGCACCGCAGGTGCCGGGGCGACCAAACCCTCTGCCCCGCTGACGCAAAGCGCATTCGGCCAAAGGATTCGAAACGCTGTCGAAACAAGCCCGACGCTGGCGCAAAGCGAAACACGCATGGAAGTTGCAGCCGCCAATCAGGATGCGGCAAGGGGGGCGTTTCTGCCTCAGGTCTCATTGGGTGTGAACGCGCGGTCCGAGCGGATCGACTCGGACATTGCGGATGTATCGCCTTATCTGCGCGTATCGCAACTGGTGTATGACGGTGGCGCAGCAAGGGGTGATCTGACCGCCGCCAAGGCTCGGGTTTATGAAAGCCATGGCGATCAGTTGCAGACGGCGGCAACCACCGCGCTTGCCGCCATCGAAGCCTATGTGGTGGTGCTGGACCGGCGCGAAATTCGCGACGTCAATTCGCAGAATGTCACCGCGCACGAAGATCTTGTCCGCCAGATTTCTGAACGCGCGGCCAGTGGTGCCGGGTCTAACGCGGATGTGTTGACGGCCCGTTCGCGCATGGCAGATGCCCGCACCCGCCTAGCCGATGCGATCGCCCAAGTTGCCCGGGCCGAGGCCCGGTTCCGCGAGGTGTTTGGAACCCCGGCCGGGCCGTTGCCGCAGCCCATTCCGGCGCCCGATCTGAACCGGACCGATGCGCAGATCGTGATGAACAGCCCGCAGGTCCGCCGGGCAGACGCAAGCCTGTTGGCTGCCAAGGCAGAATGGACTGCCGCGCAGGCGCGTCGGCAGCCTGACATTCGGGTCGCTGCTTTTGCCAATCAGGACACGGATCGCGACGCAAATTTCGGTGTGGATCTGTCCTTCAACTATGAGCTCGACAGCACCGGTCAAAGGCGGGCCGCTATCACAGCCGCACAAGCTCGGGTCAAAGACGCAGAATTCGCGCGCGAAGCGCTGATCCGGGAAATCACGCGCGAGCTCGGGTTCATCCGCTCGGACCAGAAAGCAGGGGCCGAACGATTGCGCGCGGCCAGAATCGCGGTCGAGGCAAATGCCGAAAGCGTTCAGGCGGCGAGGGCGCAATTCACTATAGGCCGTCGCAGCCTGATTGAAATTCTGGATGCGCAAAGGGATTACGTGAACGCTCAGGAACGTCTGATCCTGGCTGAACAAAGCTTTTTCCTGACCAACTATGCCGCGCTTGGCCTGACAGGCGACATACTCGACCTGCTGGGGCTGTCCTTCAACACTTGGGGCACACCATGATGGGTCAAAGCGACATGCCATCGACCCAAGAGCAGGTTTCGGCAATTGAAGCTTGCATGCTGAACATCGCCGAAACGTTAGAGCGGCCCATCACTCTGGCCGCACTTCATTCGGCGCAATCCGGACAGAATGGCGATTTGAGCGTGCGAGACATTCTCAGCGTTGCCCGACGGGCCGGGCTGCAAGCGGGATACGGTGCCCAGAACCTCAAAGCCTTTGACGACACCCTTGTCCCCGCGATGCTGTTACTGGATGGGGGCAAGGCCGTCACCTACCATGGACGCGCGCCCGGTGGGGCCTTGCTGATCTTCGATCCCGAAATCGGTACAGGCCTGTGCGAAGTGGCCGAACAGGTTCTTGCAAAAGCCTATACCGGATACGCGATCCTGTTCCGGCGCGATCACAAGGCGGAGTTGATCGCAAAAGCCCCCGGCCATGCCGGCCACTGGTTCTGGTCCGCTCTGGCCGCCAACCGGTGGTCTTATATTCAGGTCGCCCTTGCCGCAGCGCTGGCCAATCTGCTGGGCCTTTCGACTTCTATTTTTATCATGGTGGTCTATGACCGCGTTCTTCCCAACGAAGCAACCGAGTCCCTGATCGCGTTAACCATCGGCGTGGGCTTGGCCTTGCTGTTTGACTTCATTCTCAAGTTGTTGCGGGCGGGTTTCATTGATCGGGCAGGCCAGAATGCCGACTTGTTCATGGGGCGGCGCGTTTTTGATCACCTTCTCAACATCCAGATGAAATCGCGCACCGGTTCGACCGGCGCAATGACCAGCACGGTGCGCGAGTTTGAAACGTTGCGCGAGTTTTTCACCTCGGCCACGTTGGTCGCTGTGGTCGACCTGCCGTTCATCGGCCTGTTCGTCTTTGTCATTTATCTGGTGGGTGGCGATCTAGCGCTGATCCCCGCGCTTGCCGTCCCTGTTGTGTTGCTGACCGGGCTGGCCGTGCAACCGATCCTGTCTCGCATGGCCGAAAAGAGCCTTAAGGATGGACAATCAAAGCAATCCGTATTGGTCGAAGCCGTAACGGGTTTGGAAACCATCAAAACCACGGCCGCCGGACGGCAGATGCGCAATCGATGGGAACAGGCGATTGAACGGCAATCGGCGCATGGTGCAAAAAGCCGGGCGGTGACTCAACTCGCTTTGAACCTGACAGGGTTCACGCAGCAGGCAGCTCAGGTTCTGATCGTGTTTTATGGTGTTTTCCTGATCACAGAAGGTCAGGCCAGCATGGGCGCCTTGGTTGCATCCGTCATGCTGACGGGCCGCGCGCTGGCTCCTTTGGGTCAACTGGCCCAGACGCTGACTCGGGTGAATCAAGCGCGCAGCGCCTATCGCCACCTGAACGCATTGATGCAGGCCGAAAGCGAGCGGCCCGAAGGCCGTAGTTGGATATCCCGAACCGGCGTCAAGGGTGCCATTTCCTTCAGCAATGTTCACTTTGCCTATCCCGATCAGAGTGAAGACATCCTGAACGGCGTATCTTTCACCGTGAACCAAGGTGAAAAGGTCGCCATTCTGGGGCAAATCGGCTCGGGCAAAAGCACAATCGCGCGGCTGATTTTGGGGCTCTACACGCCCCGAGTGGGCTCGGTCATGCTGGATGGTCTGGACATCCGCCAGATTGATCCCGGCGACCTGCGCCGCAATGTCGGTTCGGTTTTGCAGGATGTGTGGCTGTTCTCAGGCTCCATTCGGGACAACATTGTCAGCGGAGCGATCCGGCCCAGCGACGCGGACCTGATCGAGGCCGGGCGTGTTGCCGGGGTAGAGGATTTCGTCGCGCGCCACCCCGAAGGATATGATCAACAACTGGCAGAACGGGGCGAGGGTTTGTCGGGCGGGCAAAAACAGGCCATAGCTCTGGCGCGCGCGTTGATCGGCAAACCGCCCGTATTGCTGCTGGACGAACCAACCAGCGCGATGGATGTAAAGACCGAGGCGCAGGTGATCCAGCGTCTGAAAGAGGCAACCAAGGACACGACTATGATCATTGTCACCCATCGGACCAGTTTGCTGGAACTGGTCGACAGGGTGATTGTGATTGAGGGTGGCAAGATCGGCGCGGACGGACCCAAAAGCCTGCTGGCGCAGCACGCGCGTCGGGTGGGGAGGCATCTGAATGTCGCAGCATCCTGACCTGGCCCAACTCGCGCGTGAAATGCGCGGGCGCTCGCCGTTGCGCGGATCTTTGTTGCTGATCGTGATCCTGGCCTGCCTGCTTGCGGCGGGGACATGGGCCTATCTGACAGAGCTCGACGACGTCACGCGGGTGGACGGGCGCATTGTGCCTTCAGGCGACCTGCAAATGATCGAAGCGACCGAGCCCGGAGTGCTGCAGGCGCTTCACGTGCGCGAAGGTGAGGTTGTCGAAACAGGCACGTTGCTTATGGAACTCGACACCACGCAGATCGAAAGCCAGTTGAGTCAGGAACAGCAGCGTGCCTATGGTCTCATGGCGCGCGTGCAACGTTTGCAGGCTGAAATCGAAGGAACAGATCTTCGTTTTGACGCAAAGCTGATCACTGGTGCACCAAATGTCGTGAAGTCGGAAACCGCCTTGTATCAGGGTCGCCAAGCCGAACTAAGCGCGGAAGTCGCGATCCTCGAACGTCAAAGACAACAGAAACATCAGGAATACGAAGAAGGGCTGGTCGATCAGGTAACCGCCGACGCAACGCTGAAAGTGTTGGCCGAAGAGCGGGCAATCATGGCCCCTTTGGTCGAACAACGGATGGAGCCTGCCACCACCCTGCTGACCTTGCGCCGCAGCGAGGCGGAATGGCAGGGTCGCAAGGTTCGGGCCGAGGCGGCGACAAGCCGGTTGAAAACAGGGCTGGACGAAATCGACGACCGTATCAAAGCCACGCGCAGCCGGTTTCGAACCGCGGCCCTGACCGATCTGGCGCTGGCCACAGCCGAGCTTGCGGCGCTGGAGCCTGCCCTTCCCGCCCTGCGCGACCGGGCATCGCGGGCGCAGGTACGCTCACCCGTTCGGGGGATCGTAAACCGTATCCATCGCACCACGATTGGCGGTCTGGCCAGAAGCGGCGAGGATCTGATCGAGATTGTTCCGCTGGATGACTCGTTACTGGTCGAAGCCTATGTTCGACCCGAGGACATTGCCTTTCTGCACGCAGGCCAGCCGGTAAAAGTGAAGATCACGGCCTATGATTTTGCGCGTTATGGCGGCCTGGATGGGGAAATTCTTCGCATAGGCGCAGATACAATCACCCGGTCCGAGCGCAACGACGAAGAGGTATTTGTTGTTGAGATCAGAACCAGCAGCACCATGCTGGACGCGCAGGGTATTGCGGTCGAGATCATCCCCGGCATGATCGCCGAAGTGGACATCCTGTCCGGCAAGAAATCTGTTCTGGACTACATTCTGCAGCCCGTTGTGAAGATCAAAGATCAGGCGCTGCGAGAGTAACCCGGGTTTCGTTAAGAACGATGGTCGATTGCGCCATTCCCCTTCGGGGAAATGGAAGTTATTTCCAGGTTACGTCACCCACAAAAATATATCCCGCGCCGTAGATAGTTTTGATCAATCGCGGGTTCTTGGGGTCCTCTCCCAGCTTGGTCCGCAGCCGAGAGATACGAACATCCATCGCGCGGTCAAAACTGTCACCGGCCCCACCGCCCAGTGACTCCTGCATCTGGGCGCGGCTGATCAAACGTTTGGGGCTTTCCAGAAACAGGCGCAGAACCTCGCCCTCGGCATGGCTGAACGGTGTCTCGACGCCTGAGCCATCCTCAAGAACATAACGATCGAAATACGCCGTCCATCCGTTGAACGTCGCGACGTCGGAATTCGGCGCCTGCCCGCGCGGAGACCGCAGCCGGGCGCGGATGCGCGCCACAACTTCGGTCGGGTCGAATGGCTTGGTGATGTAGTCATCTGCCCCAAGTTCCAGCCCCGTGACCCGGTCCTGTACCTGAGCCCGGCCCGAAATGATGATCACCGCCGCCCCTTGTTCAAGCGCCAGCCTGTGGACCAGTGCCAACCCGTCCGTATCCGGCAGAGACAAGTCCACCAGACAGACATCCGGTGTGACGCGTTTCAACGCAGCCTCGAACTCGCGCGCGCGGGAAAAACTTTGGGTGCGGAATCCGGCCTCTTCCAGCGCATCTGTCAGGATGCGACGGATTTCGGGCTCATCATCCAGAATGGTCACCAACGGCTGGGTCATCAAGCGGCCTCGGTTCGGATCAGCGCGGACAATTGCGCCTGCGAGAAGGGTTTACTCAGCACGGGCGCTTTGGCAAGGGCCTGCCGATGCAGCGGGTCGGAATAAGGCAAAGAAGTCATGAGGATACAGGGCAATTCCGTTGGAAGCTGCGCCAGCATGTCCAAACCCGTAGCGGGCCCTTCAAGCCGAATGTCGGACAGCACCATGACAATCCCTTCCACATTTGCAGTCAACGCAAGCGCCTCATCGGCCGAGGTCGCCTCGATCACCGAATGGCCAAGATCGATCAGCATATCCCGGAACTGTCCGCGCAGGTCATCGCTGTCTTCGACCAAAAGCACCAGACCATCCTGTTCAGGGGGGGCAGGCCGGTAGGGCAGCCGCAGCACGACCGATGCGCCAGAGGGCGTATTGCGCAGGTTCAGATCACCGCCTGCCAGCTTAACCGTGTCGTAAACCATCGGCAGACCAAGGCCCGAGCCATCGCTGCCTTTGGTGGTGAAGAACGGGTTCAGCGCTTTGTCCAGCGCTTCTGACGAAAAGCCGGGACCTGTGTCTGACACCGTGATCTCGACCCAGATATTGCCGACCGTGTGGGCGCTGATCGTGACCTGACCAGACGTGCCGCAAGCATCCCGCGCGTTCAGCACAAGGTTCAGCAACGCGTCCTGCAACATACCCGGATCCAGCATAAGGGCCTGATCCGGCAAGGTATTGACAACCGACAGGCCAACACCGCGCGGCAAAGACGGGGTGGCGACAATCCGCAAATCCTCGAGCAGACGGCGCATATCGGTGGCTTTGGGCTGCGGCGTGCGATTGCCCGTCATATCGGCGATCCGGTTCAGCAACTGACCACCCCGCCGCGCCGTTTTCTGGGTTGCGGCGACCAGAGCGCGGGCGTCCTCGGGCAGGTCCATCTTGGTTAGCTGGGACTGCATCCCAAGGATGATCGTCAGCAGGTTGGAAAAGTCATGCGCCAGCCCGTTGGTCATCTGCGCGGCCATCTCGCGGCGGCGGGTTTGTTGCAGGGCAACGCGGGCTTGCGTTTCTTCGGTTATATCCACCGACATGACGTAAACACCCCCTGCCCCGTCCGGCGTGAACGAGACTCGGATACGGCGGGAATCCTGATCTTCGGTGAATTCAAAAACAGACGTATTGCCGTCATAGGCCCTTTGCAAATGGCTTTCGACGCGGCCAAAGGCGCTGGCCCCCAACGCCTGCGAGATATGCAGGCCCAGAATATCCGACGGACGACCGGGCATGACCGAACTCAGACGCCGGTTCGAATAATCGTACCGCCCTTCGGTGTTCAGATGGGCGATATGGGCGGGCATCATTTCGGTCGTCATCCGCGTGCGGGCTTCAATCTCGGTCAGCTCGCGCTTGGCCTCTTCCAGCGCTGTGATCGTCGCCGCCAACTGGCGGTTGGTGGCCGACAGTTCCTCGGCATGGGTCAGCAATTGGCCGGACAATTCCTCGGACCGGGCGCGCAGCAGGTTTTCGGCGCGTTTTGCTCCGGTAATGTCCGTGTAAACGGCAACCCAACCACCTTGCGGCAATGGCGCACCTTCAATCGAGATCACCTGACCATTTGGACGCACGCGCTCCATATAGTGCGGTTCGAAGGCCAGAGCCTGATTGACCCGCACCTTGACCATTTCCTCGACGCTGTCCTCGTCGCCGTATTCCCCTCGGCTGGCCAGACAATAGATCGTGTCGCGGAACAATGCGCCCGGTTGCACCAGCTCGTCGGGAAGGTCGAACATCTCTTGAAACCGGCGATTGCTGAGGACCAGCCGCAATTGGCTGTCATAGATCGACAGGGCCTGACCAATCAGGTTCAGCCCGGCGGTTGTCATCGCCTTGATGCGTTGTTCCGAAATGTCCAAAATCACCCTCCCCCGCAGGTTATCCGTAGCACCAGACAGCCCGCAGGTGTAGGGGGCTGATTTACCCGTGCAGGGGTTTGTTATTGGCGGCTCTGTAGGCTTCGACATATCCACGCGCGACAGCCCGGACGGCGCGGCCAATCTGGGAATAGGCCTCGTCCGGAAGGTTGGCAAAGGACACGCGCGCCGACCAGCCCGGGGCGTCGAACCCGCTGCCGTTCAGCAGGACGATGCCGTGATCTTCGGCCAGTTTGAACGCGATATCCAGCGGGTGGACGTTCTGCTTGATCCAGTCCACGACCTCTTCGCCGACATATTTTCGCAGCCAGAATTCGAAGTCGATGATCCCATAATAGGCGTCATAGTTCTCGCCTGCATCGACATCGATGCCCAAAGCCTCGGTCAGCATTTTGAAGCGACGATGGACCAGTTCCATGCAGGCGGCCTGATAGTCCTTTTTGGTATCCACCAGCTCGACCAGCGAAAACAGGGTCATCATCACCTGCTGCGGCAGGGACAGTCCCGCCGTATGGTTCAGTGCCACATCCCGGCTGTCCGCAACCAGACGGTCGATGAACCGAATGTCGCGCGGCGTCAGGCTGAGCGTGCCATAGCGTTTGTCCAAACTCTCTTTGATCTCATCGGGGTGTTCGGCCAGTTTCAAGTCAAAGATATTGTCCTGCGCAACCGCGATCACGCCCAGACGCCAGCCGGTGCAGCCAAAATATTTCGAGTAGGAATACACTCCAATCGTATTGCGCGGCACGAATCCCATGACCGAGGTGAAATCGTGCACGAAGGTGCCGTAAACATCATCGGTCAGCATGATCAGATCGGGTCGGTCATTTTCGACCAGATCCGCCAGTTTTTGCAGCGAGGCCTTGTTCAATGCAACCGATGACGGATTGCCCGGATTGACCAGAAAGAAGGCTTTGACCTTCGGGTCCTTCAGCTTTTCCACCGCTGCATCGGTCAGTTGAAAACCGTCCTCTTCATCGGTTTCGACATGCACGGATTCGAGGCTGTAATCCTCAAGCTCGGGCATCTCCAGATATGGCGTGAAGATCGGTGTGCACAGGGCGATGGTGTCCCCGGGGTTGAGCAACCGATTTGCCTTGAGCGTTTTGAAAATGTAGCACATGGCCGCCGTGCCGCCTTCAACCGCAAACAGATCGAATTTCGCATCCGGTTGATGGCCGGAACACATGGCCCACATCAGGTATTCATGCGCGATGATCGCGTTGTGTTTCAGGATGCGATCCGGCACCGGGTAGTTGTCGCCGATGATCGAATCCGTCAGTTCATGCACAAACGCGTCCGCGTTAAAGTCGAAGGCGAAGATCGCGTGTTTGATCACCTCAAGCAGCGTATCGACGCCCGGCGTTTCGGCGTGGGTCTCGGCCCATTTCAACAGACGCTCATGGCATCCGTTCTGCGCGGGCATCCCGCCCAGACCCGCTGGGTGGTTCATGACGCGTTTGGCTTCGGTCACAGCGAACTGACCCAGTGCAAAAAACGCCTCGCGCGGGCGGGTGGCGATCCAGTTGGGGTTGCCACGGCCTGCGTTCAGAAAGGCCGAGTTCGACTTGTGCGCCTCGTCCGAGGCGAGTTTGATCAGCTCATCCTTGATCTGAAAGGGGCTGAGCGCTTCGTAGTCATGCAGTTTCAGTCTGTCCATGAATCCAACCTTTCCAAATCAGCTGAGGATCAAAACAACGACCATGCCAAAGATGGTCAGCAGCGTGTTTCCGATGGCATAGGGCATCCCGTATCCCAGCGCGGGAATTCGGCTTTGGGCCGCTTCCTGTATCATCCCCAGCGCCGCCGTGGTGGTACGCGCACCGGCGCAGGCCCCGAACAGGATGGCCGGGTGAAACTTGAAGACATAGTGTCCCACATAGACCGAGAAGATCATCGGCAAGGACGTCGCCACGATCCCCCACAGCAGCAAGGCAATACCCGCCTGTTGCAGCCCGGCGATAAAGCCCGGCCCGGCGGTGATTCCGATCACGGCAATAAAGACATTCAGGCCGAGTGTATTCATCAACCACAATGACGGGCCGGGAATGCGCCCAAATGTGGGATGCACCGTACGCAACCAACCCAGCAAGAGACCTGACAGCAATGCGCCGCCCGTGGTCGACAGGCTGATCGGAAACCCGCCCATCGTGATGGCCAGCGTCCCGACCAACCCACCGAGGAAAATGCCCCAGCCGACAAAGGCCAGATCAGTTGTATCTACGGGCCGGTCAGCATAGCCGATTTCGGCTATCACAGCCTCGACATGACGTTTGCTGCCCAGCACCGTCAGAATGTCACCGCGATGCAGCACGGTGCCCGGTAACAGAGGCAATTCAACCATGTTGCGCATCAGCTTCGAGACATAGACGCCGCGCGCCATGGACAGCTTGCCCAACTCCTCCAGCGTTTTTCCGTGCACCTCTTTGTTGGTGATCAGAACATCCAGCTTTTCGGACGGGATACTCAGCAGTTCCGGCGCGTCAGCCTCTTTCAGCTTGGCTTCGAGCAATCCCACAAGGTCAGCCCGCCGGCCCGAGAACATGACCGTGTCTCCGGCCTGCAGGATCGTATCATCTTCGACCTCGACGATCTGGTCGCCACGTTTGATCCGCTCGGCATAGATGCGGACGCCGGGCATAAGGTCTTTGACGGGTTGCCCCAGAAGATCGCTGCCCTCGGGGATCACGAAGGCGCGGGATTCGATGGCGCGATAGCCTGAAACGATCCCCTCGCCTGTGTCCACTGCCGCACCACCACCCAGCTTGGCCTCGTACTCCTTGCAGGCGGCGACCAGATCAACGCCGATCAGACGCGGCCCGATCTTGGCCAGAATGATGGCCGAGCCGATGGTGCCGTAGATATAGGTGACCGCATAGGCAATGGGGATCTGGTTGGCATAGGTTTGCGCCTGTTCAGACGACAGACCCAGTTGATTGATCTGATCCGTCGCCACCCCAATCGCAGCCGAGATTGTCTGGGAACCGGCATAGAGACCGGCGGCAAAACCCAGTTCCAGCCCTGCGATCTTGGCCGCCACAACCGGGACGATCAGGCACAGGGCCAGCACGCTGAGCGCAAACAGAACCTCGCGCGCGCCATCGGCCTTGAGCCCTCGGATGAACTGCGGCCCGACGCCGTATCCGACGGCAAAGATAAACATGATGAAGAAAGTGGATTTGACGGCCGAGTCGACCTCGATATGCACCTGCCCGATCACGACGGCTGCAAGCAGAGTTGCGGTTACGGTGCCCAGACTGAACCCGAACAGCTTCCATGGACCAACCAGAAACCCGATGCCGATGGACAGAAACACCGCCAGTTCGGGGTAGCTGCGCAACACATTCACAAACCAGTCGATCATCGCCCATCTCCTGTAACCACGTCACCCCAGAGGCCGGGATACCGTTCATATGAGAAGCCGCAGGCCTTCACACAGGACAATCAACCAATCAAACCGTCACGCTGCCTGGCGGAAAAGAAATCAAATGCATCAAGTCAAGGCGACGATATCGTAAGATATGAATTTGTCTAGGATTTTTCCGAACTCCGAGGCTTAGTACCTATTACGGGACCTTGCGCCCTCATGCGTGATGGAATGCAGCGAAAGGGTGTGATCCATGTTCCGCATCCGATGCCGCAGCATCTGCCGACACAACCGGGCAAGATCATCTGCATAGGCCGTGTCACCGGCGACGTTCTCGAACTCACCCTTGCCGTGATGGTCGAACAGGATCGGCGGCAGGTCGGCTGCAAACTCAATCAACGTGAAGCGATCATCGCGCAGGATGCCCAGACATGAATCGCTGTTGCCCGTCCCCAAGCGCTGTTGCCAAAGGGTCGGGTTCTCTGGCTCGGAAAAATCAAGCTCGCTGAAGGAATAGTTTCGCCAATCGTCGGGCACATTGCCCTGCAATAAGGGTATCAGGGACCGACCGTCCATCTCATTCGGGGCGGATTGCCCGACCCATTGCAGAATGGTCGGCGTGATGTCGATGGATTCAGTGGGAACCGTCACCTCAGCCCCCGCCCGCGCCTGATTTCCGGGCGTCCGGATCATCAGCGGTGTGTGATAGGCCGCGTCGTAGACCGTCATTTTGCCCCAGCTGTGCCGGTCGCCCAGCATCTCGCCATGATCCGCAGTTAGTACGATCAGAGTGTCGTCATATTGTCCGCTATCTTTGAGGTACTGGACCACGCGGCCAATGTGGTGATCCACCTCGGTCGCCAGTCCGAAATAGATCGACCGCAGGGTGCGGATGTTCTTATCCGTGGGCTCGACTGTATCAAAACCGTGCACGAACTCTTTTTCGGTGTAGACCTCCAGCTTGGGGCCGAAGAACGGGTGCTGGGCTTTCTCGTCTTCGGGCGTGGCCAGCCGGTCAGGCAAAGGCACGCTGTCCGGGTCATACATGGTGTTGTACGGCGCTGGGGCCACCAGCGGAGGATGCGGGCGGATATAGGTCAGATGGGCAAACCAGTTCTGATCGTGATGCGACGCGATACCTTCAAGAAACGCGTCGGTCAGAAAGGCCGTGTCACTGTCCTCGGCCCGATACATCGCCGGGTCATTTAGTTTGGGCGGCCCACCCGACAGCGAAACCGGCTTGTAGACGTCCATATAGCTGTCGAACGCATAGCCCTTTTTCATCAGATGCGCGCGCCAGGGATAGGATTCCTCCAACCGCATCTCGACAACTTCAAGGAAGCCTTCCATCGACTGTTCATAGGTCCGCAGGATCGGATCATTCGGGTCGTAGGCACGCGGGTCTGCCGGGGTGTCGGTATAGCCGAACAGCATCGGCAAATAGCCAGCCTTGCGCATTTCGGTCGCGATATTGGGAATATCGTGGCGCAGCGGCGTACCGTTACGGACCGAGCGGTGGTTCATCGCATATTGCCCGGTCAACAGCGATGCGCGTGACGGGCCACAGGGGTTGGTCACCGAATAGTGCCGTTTGAACGTCACCGCCTCGGCCATGAAGGATCGCAGATTTGGCAGGTTTACGTGATCCGCCAACGCTCCGAACAGGCAATCTGCCCGAAGCTGGTCGATGATGATGAACAGAACTTTCCCAGCCTGACCCATGTCGCGCACCTCGATTCCGCACCCGAGTTTCTGGTGCGGACTGTGTCCCGGAACGGCTGACCTCGCAAGAACTTAGTCGAGCTCGTACTTGGTCTCGTAATTTTCCCTCAGCGCCGGGTCCTGATCTTCCTTGCGCAACAGGCAGTTGCCGATCGACAGAACCTCGATATCCGTACCCATGAAGCAACGGAACGCATCGGTCGGGGTGCAGACAATCGGCTCGCCCCGCACGTTGAACGAGGTGTTTACGACCAAAGAGCACCCGGTCAGGTCTTTGAACTTGGAAATCAGCGCGTGATAGGCCGGGTTCGTGTCCTGATGCACGGTCTGAATGCGGGCAGAGTAATCCACATGGGTCACGGCCGGAATCTCGGATCGTTTGACGTTCAGCTTGTCGATGCCAAACAGATCGTTTTCCTCATCCGTCATCTGGCGGCGGATTTTTTCCTGAACATCAGCCACGATCAGCATATAGGGGCTGTCGCCGTCCAGCTCGAACCAATCCGCGACGTCCTCGCGCAGAACAGACGGCGCGAAGGGGCGGAAGCTTTCGCGGTATTTGACCTTCAGGTTCAGGGTTTTCTGCATCGACTCGGATCGTGGATCCCCCAGGATCGAGCGTGCGCCCAAGGCGCGTGGCCCGAACTCCATCCGCCCCTGAAACCATCCGACCGCTTTTCCGTCCGCCAGTGCCTGCGCAGTCTGGTCAACCAGTTCACCGTTTTCGTGGATGGTGAATTTGGCCCCGGCACGGGTCAGTTCTTCGGCAATCTCATCATCTTCGAAACGTGGGCCCAGATAGGCCCCCTGCATCTGATCGCCCGAGGTGACCTGTCGTGGGTTCCCCAATTCCTGATGCCACGCAGCACAGGCGGCCCCTAGTGCCCCGCCTGCGTCCCCGGCGGCAGGCTGAACCCAGACGTTGTCAAACGCGCCGTCCCGCAAAATCTTGCCGTTTGCCACGCAGTTCAGAGCCACACCGCCCGCCATGCACAGATTTCGGATGCCGTGTTCGCGCGCCAGATCGCGGGTGATACGCAGCATGATCTCTTCGGTCACGGCCTGCACGGATGCCGCGATATCCATATGGAACTGCGTCAATTGATCGGTTTCGGGCTTGCGCACCGGCTGGCCAAACAAATCCTCAAGCGCCTTGCTGGTCATGGTCAAACCAGCCGTGTAATTGAAATACATCTGGTTGAGCCGGAACGAGCCGTCCTCTTTCAAATCAACCAGATGTTCGAGGATCAGATCCTTGTATTTCGGCACTCCGTACGGGGCCAGACCCATGACCTTGTATTCGCCTGAATTGACCTTGAACCCGGTGTAATAGGTAAACGCGGAATAAAGCAGACCCAGCGAATGCGGGAAATGCAGTTCCTTGACCATCGTCAGCTCATTGCCACGCCCGATACCAACCGTGGTCGTGGCCCACTCACCCACACCATCCACCGTCAGCACAATCGCCTCTTCAAAGGGTGAGGGGTAAAACGCGCTGGCGGCGTGGCTGACATGATGTTCCGAGAACAGGATCTTATCGACGGTAAAACCGGGATCGATTTTGCGAAGCTGTTTGTTCAGCAAATCCTTCAGAAAAAGCTTTTCGCGCAACCAGACCGGCATGGCCATTCGGAACGAATTGAACCCGCGCGGCGCGACCGCAATGTAAGTTTCGATCAAACGTTCGAATTTCAGAAACGGTTTATCGTAGAACACGACATTGTCCACGTCCACCAATGTGATGCCTGATTCGGCCAGCACGTATTGGATCGCCTTTTCCGGAAATCCGGGGTCGTGTTTTTTGCGGGTAAACCGCTCTTCCTGTGCGGCGGCCACGATCTGGCCGTCGCGCAACAATGCTGCGGCGCTGTCGTGATACAGCGCGGAAATGCCCAAAATGTACGTCATAAGATCAGAACAGCGTGTAGACGAACGGCGCAAGGGCCGAACCTTGGCTAAGGACGATCAGCCCACCGAATACAGCCAGCATCACAAAGATGGGCAGCAGCCAAAACTTCTTTCTGACCCTCAAAAACGACCAGAGCTCGGAAACGAATGTCACGTCTGGTACTCCCTTCTTTAAAACTGTTGTTTCATGCTGCCAGGCTGGTCCTTGCGGACAACCCAATAGCTTTCTGCACTGCTGTCTAGCCTTTCGGACAAAAGGTCTTTGCCCAACAAACGCGCCACAAGGCCAAACGGCACAAAGGTGGTGATGAAGACCAGAAACATCACGACGGGCGCGACAATGGCTCCCAACAGCATACCAAACTTGAACCAAAGCCGGTTCGGTTTGGCCAAAACCTGCGGGGCAAGAAAGGTCAGCGCAAGGATGATCGCTGCAATCGCAAGCAATATCCAACGCGGGGACCCGCCGCCAAATACAGGCCACAGGGCAATGATCAGAAAAACCGCTGTGAAGACAAATCCGAACCCGCGCTCGGACCCGATTTCGACATCAACATTCGCGTGATGGTCAGACATGACACACAACCAAACAACTAAAACTCAACCACATGTAATAAGGTAGCATTACCTTCGGTTGAAACAAGTGAATTGGGTCACAATGCGACCGGGAATCTGCCCTCTGACGCCAAGCAGTGTCACACCCAGGCCATTCTGATCCCCCAAATCCCCGCGAAAGCGCACAAAGCCGTTGCAGCCCGTGGGCGTTTTCCGTCACATGTCCTCATGACGCCGCCCAAGATCACCTCTGAGCGCGAAAGCACCGGCACACATGTGCGCATTTCGGGCGCGCTGTTGACGCAGTCCTTGGAAACGGTCGAACGCGACTTCGCCGCGGTTCAGCCAGTTGGCGGCGACGTGACCGTGGACCTGTCGGAAATCGAGGCGTTGGATACCGGCGGGGCGTGGTTGGTGGCGGACCTGTCGCGGCGGTTCACGGCCAATGGTGCGCAGCTTCAGTTTCTGGGGTTGAAACCGGCACATGCCGCTTTGATCGATACCGTATCGCACAACATCCCCGACAAGCCGGGGCGGCTGGCCAAACCCAGGACCTTCGCCGATTGGGTCGAGAGCGTTGGTCGCAGCACCTTCGGGGCATGGAAGGATACGCTGTCGATCCTCGGGTTTCTGGGTCTGACCCTGCACCGGCTGGCCCGCACGATTGCAATGCCATGGCGGTTGCGGCGGGCGGCCCTGTTCACGCATATGGAAGAAACCGGGTTCAAGGCCCTGCCCATCGTGGCGCTGATGGGGTTTCTGATCGGCGTTGTTCTGGCCTTTCAGGGGGCCACGCAGCTGAAACAGTTCGGGGCCGAGATTTTTGTGGTCGAACTGATCTCAATCTCGGTTCTGCGCGAGTTGGGGATTTTGCTGACCGCGATCATTGTCGCGGGCCGGTCAGGCTCGGCCTTTACCGCCTCAATCGGGTCGATGAAGGTGCAGGAGGAGATTGACGCCATGCGCACGCTGGGTCTGGACCCGATCGAGGTTCTGGTGGTGCCACGTGTTCTGGCCCTGCTGATCATGTTGCCAATTCTCGGCTTTGTCGCCGATATGGCCGGGCTGTTCGGCGGCGCGTTGATGAGTTGGATCGATCTGGGCATCAGCCCCGGCATGTTCATCACGCGCCTGAACGAAAGCACCGATGTCTGGCAACTGGCCGTTGGCTTGATCAAGGCCCCGTTCTTTGCGCTGGTCATCGGGGTCATCGCGTGCTGGCAGGCCATGCAGGTCAAGGGCTCGGCGCAAAGCGTCGGGCAACGCACCACCGCCTCGGTGGTGCAGTCGATTTTCATGGTGATCGCGATCGACGCGCTGTTTTCGATCTTCTTCTCAGAGCTGGGGATCTGACATGGACGGCACCGTGCAGCATCAGACAACCCCGGTGGACGCACAGCGCGAGGCGGTGATCCGTGTGCGTGGGCTGCGCAATCAGTTCGGGCCGCAAGTGGTACATGACGACCTGAATCTGGATGTCTGGCGGGGTGAGGTTCTGGGCATCGTCGGCGGCTCGGGCACCGGTAAATCGGTACTGTTGCGCACGATTGTTGGGCTCAACACACCTGCGGCGGGCAGTATCGAGGTTCTGGGCGTCGATGTTCTGAACGGCCCCGAAGAAGATCGCCGCCGCATTGAACGCCACTGGGGTGTCGCCTTTCAGGATGGCGCGCTGTTTTCTTCGCTGACTGTGCTGCAAAACGTCATGGCCCCGCTGCGCGAACATACCGGTATCAGCGAACGGTTGATGGAGTCGCTGGGCGCATTGAAAATCAGCCTGGTCGGACTGCCCCAGCTGAGCTGTGGCAAGTTCCCGTCGGAACTGTCGGGCGGTATGCGCAAACGGGCCGCGCTGGCGCGGGCGCTGTCGCTGGACCCCGAGATCGTGTTTCTGGACGAACCCACCGCCGGGTTGGATCCCATCGGTGCGGCTGCTTATGATGCCCTGATCCGCGAGTTGCAGCAGGCGCTGGGACTGACCGTCTTTATGGTCACGCACGATCTGGACAGCCTTTATGCCATCTGCGACCGGGTCGCCGTGCTTGCAGAAAAGCGCGTGCTGGTCGAAGGTCCGATTGAAGAGATGACCAAGGTCGATCATCCTTGGGTGCAGGAATACTTCACAGGTTCCCGCGCCCGCGCGGCGCAGGACAAAGGGCAGGACAGGTAGAGGCGATGGAAACCCGGGCGAATTACATTCTGATCGGCGCGTTCACCCTTGCGGGCATTCTGGGGGCGTTCGGCTTCTTCCTGTGGCTTGCCAAATTCGAAGTGACCCGCCAATACGCCTATTACGATGTGCTGTTCGACAATGTCTCGGGCCTGTCGGCGGCGGGCGGCGTCAGCTATAACGGTCTGCCGGTCGGGCAGGTGATTTCGTTGAATCTGGATGAAGACGATCCGTCGAAGGTTCGTGTGCGCATCGAGGTGGACGCCGATATTCCGGTCACCGAAGAAACCATTGCGCAGTTGCAATCGCTGGGGGTGACCGGGGTGGGCTATGTTGAGCTCACGGGCGGCTCCACCTCGGCAGCGCGTTTGCCGCAAGACAGCGTGATCAAAAGCAAACGCAGCACCATCCAGTCCCTGTTTGAAGGCGCGCCCAAAGTGCTGGACGAGGCCGTGACCTTGCTACAGGAGCTGAACTCGGTCGTGGATGAGAAGAACCGGAAGGCCGTATCCGACATTCTGGACAACCTCGCCTCGGCCACTGGTCGGCTGGACAAGACGCTTTCGGATTTCGAATCCGTCTCGGCCAATATCGGCAATGCGGCGCAGGATATCGGGGTCTTCACCAAAAAGCTGGACCCGTTGATCAGTTCCGCTGAATCCACCCTTGAAACCGGAACGGACACATTGAAGTCGATCAAAACCGCTTCCGACACCGCAAAAGAGGCGCTGGATGAGGCCAAGGTGACCCTGACGACGACCAACCGCGTAATCGAACAGGATATTCGCCCGTTCATCGAACGCGGCTCGGATCTGGCCGAGAACCTCACCCGGTTGTCGCAGGAGGCTGGCGCATCCCTCAGCGTGATCACCGAGACCGTTCTGAACGCCAACACGACGCTTGGATCGATCACCTCGACCATGGACTCGGCCAAGGGGGCGCTGGCCTCGGCAGAGCGGGCCTTTGACTCGGCCAATCAGGTGATCGAGACCGACGTCGCCCCGGTGGCGCAGGATATTCGCCGGGCCGCCAATCAGGTGACCGAGACCGTCGCAGGCATTACCGACAAGATCGACAAGATCTCTGACGACGTGCTCAGCGCGTCGAATTCCGCGAAAGAACTGCTGGGCACCATCGACGGGGTGGTGCAGGACAATCGGCGTCAGGTGTCTGATTTCCTGAGGGTCGGATTACCGCAGTTCATTCGGTTTATTGAAGAATCCCAGCGTCTGGTCATCAGCCTTGATCGCCTGGTCGACAAGGTCGAACGCGACCCGGCACGCTTTTTACTGGGCACCCAAGCATCGGAGTTCCGTCAATGATAAGGCCCCTTATTCTATCCCTGGTGGCTGTGATACTGGGCGGCTGCGCCGGTTTGGGCACGTTGCAGCAGGCCTCAAAACCGAACGACCTGTATCTTTTGACACCTAAAAGCACGTTTGCATCCTCGCTGCCGCGTATCCAAAAGCAGATCGTGGTTGAAGAACCCACCGCAACGGCGGCTGTGAACACCGATCAGATCGCGGTGCAACCGACCCCTTTGCAGGTTCAATACCTGCCGCGCGCGCGATGGGTGGATCGGGCCCCGCTGATCGTGCAGGCGCTGCTGGTCGAAAGCTATGAGAATTCAGGCAAGGTTGCGGCTGTTGGTCGTTCAACCGTGGGTCTTCGCGCCGATTACGTCATCGCGCCGGATCTGCGCGAATTTCAGGGCATCGTGGTGTCCGAGACCGAAAACGGCAAAACCGTCCGCATCGAAGTCCGTATGAACATCAAGATCATCGATGAATATGAAGACAAGATCATTGCCTCAAGCTCGTTTCAGGAAAACGTGGTGGCCGCCAGCGATCAGACGCCCGATCTGGTCAATGCCTTCGACGTCGCGTTGGGGCGAACCATGCGGGACGCGGTGGAATGGAGCGTGCGCCGGATCAATACGCACGCTGCCAATAACCCCCGTTCGACCGTCAACTGACGCCGTCAGAACTGCGCGGCTGACGCGCGCTTCCAATCCGCTGCATATTCGGGCGGAATCGTGTCGGACAGAAACGCGCCTTCATCGACCAGCGTGTATAGTTCGGCGTAAGAATACTCCCGCTCGTCCGCTGTACGGCGGCGGATATCAGCGAGCGTCAGTTCGGACACGGTCTGTTTCCCCATCGCGCCCAGCAACTCGCGGAAGCTTTCCAAGGTGGCATCATGATAGCGATGCACCCGCTGGCGTTTTTGCGGAACATTCACTGCGCGACCCCGGATTGGGTCCTGTGTGGCCACGCCCGAGGGGCAGCGGTTGGTGTTGCAGTGCAGCGCCTGTATGCAGCCCACCGCAAACATCATCGCGCGCGCGGCATTACACATATCCGCGCCAAGGGCGAATTTTTCGACCATGTCGTAACCGGTGGCCACTTTGCCCGAGCATATGATCCGAATCTTGTCACGCAGCCCGGCACCGCGCAGGCAGTTGTTCACGAAGATCAACGCCTCGTTCAGCGGCATTCCCAGACGGTTGGTAAATTCAACCGGCGCAGCCCCGGTTCCGCCTTCCGAGCCGTCAATGGTGATGAAATCGGGCAGAATTCCGGTTTCCAGCATGGCCTTGCAGATCGCCATGAACTCGGACGGGTTGCCGATGCACAGTTTGAAGCCGATCGGCTTGCCCCCCGACATCTCGCGCAGATGCTGTACGAATTCGATCAACCCGGTGGGGCCGTCGAAAGCGGAATGAACGGGGGGTGAGATCACATCCTGATGTTCGGGCACGCCCCGGATCTCGGCGATTTCCTTGTCGACCTTCGCGGCCGGAAGCACCCCGCCATGCGAAGGCTTTGCCCCTTGCGAGAGCTTGATTTCAATCGCTTTGACGACGTCCTTCTTGGCTTTCTCCGCGAACTTGTCCTTGTCAAACCCACCCTCGGGCGTGCGACAGCCGAAATAGCCGGTGCCGATCTGCCAGATGATATCGCCACCTTCGGCCAGATGATGCGGCGACAGCCCACCTTCGCCCGTGTTATGTGCAAACCCGCCATCCTTCGCCCCGCCGTTCAGGGCGCGGATCGCATTGGCGCTGAGCGCGCCAAAGCTCATGGCCGACACATTCAGGCGCGACGCGTCATAGGGTTTGTCGCATTGCGGCCCGCCCAGCATCACCCTTTCTTCGCTTTCATGCACATCCTTGGGCGCAAGCGAGTGGTTGGCCCGATGGTAGCCCACAGTCAGGATGTCATATTGGGTACCAAACGCCTGCGTATCGACCTGACCCTTCGCGCGAGAATAGACAAGGCTGCGAATGATCCGGTTATAGGGCCGCCCGCTTTCGTTGGTTTCCACAAAATATTGCCGGATCTCGGGGCTGACGAATTCCAGCATGTACCGAAAATGCCCCAGCACCGGATAGTTGTTCAGCACGTTATGCTTGGTGGTCAGCATGTCGTACATCCCGATCACAGCGTACGGGATCAAAATGACCAGAAGCCAATGCGCCGGGGACCAGAAAAAGCCCAAAACCGCCACCAAGGGCAGACAGACGAAACTCAGAAAATAATAGAGCCTGCGTACAACCATTCCTGATCTCCTTGGGTGGGTTGTTGGTGGGGGCGGTCTGAACCCATATGATTTAGACCGAAGGAATTGAAGCCAAAGTGAAACATCTTGGCTTTTGATTGCAAGCCCTTAGGTGTCGCGGAAACAAACCGGTCGGGAATGTGAAACCACGTTACAGGTTTGATTGATCCCGCAGTTCTCACACAGTATGCCGGTCAGGCGACAGCAATAGGCGGGACGGGTGGCGGGACCAAACGGCAAGACTGCGAAACATGGGCGTGTCCTGATGTTCCTGTCCGTATTCGTGGGCGGGGCGCTTGGGTCGCTTCTGCGCGAACTGTTTGCGCTGGAAATTCCCGGCGTGCCTATCCTGACCGCAACCTTTGGCATCAACATCTTCGCGTGTTTTGTGCTGGGCTGGCTGTACGCCATCCGGCACCGGGTCCACGCGCATGTTCTGCACCTGGGGGCCGTCGGGTTCTGCGGCGGGCTGTCGACGTTTTCCTCATTCGTGGCAGAACTTGACCGGCTGGCCCAAACCGCGCTTTGGACGGCCCCCGCTGCTGCGGCGCTTGAGATCGCGTTTGGTCTGACGGCGGCTCTTGTGGGTGAGGCATTGGGGCGGCGGTTTCATGCAATAGGTGGGCGGCAATGACTGACCTGTACCTTCATGCGATGTTCGGCTTTGGCGGCGGGCTTGGTGCGGTTCTGCGCCATTGGCTGGCACTACGGGTCACCCATGCCCTGCCCCTGTCTACGCTGATCGTGAATGTTCTGGGCAGTCTGCTGCTGGGTCTGTGGATCGGCTATCTGGGCGGTCCGGTCGAGATGGGGGAAGAACAGAAACGCTTGGTTTTCGGCTTTTGCGGCGGGTTCACGACGTTTTCCAGCTTTGCCTATCAAACGCTGGAATTGCGCCGCGAGCGCACTTTGGCACTGGCCGCAGGCAATATCATGGTCAGCCTTATTCTGTGCTGGGGTGCCTTGTGGCTGGGGTTGGTACTCACCCGCTAGTGGGCATGCACCTGAGCCGTTGTGCCCGGCTTCGGGGCCCGGCAAAAGAACAACAGCGGCAAAGTCGCCAGTGCCAGCAGCCCCAGATTGTTGAACACGGTCAGATACGAGATCATCTCGGCCTGCCGCGCAATCTCTTGCCCCAGAACGGCCGCGCCTTGGGCACTGTCCGGTGTCAGCCCCAAGGGCGCCAAATAAGCCTGTGCCGCCGGGTTATAGGGCGTGACGTTCTGGCTCAGCACCGCGGTATTGGTCTGCAATCCCCGCACGACCCATGTCCCGACCAGTGAAATACCAACCGATGAGCCCAACTGACGGGTGACGTTGAACAGGCCCGAGGCCTCTTCCTGCCGCGTTTTGCTGATGCTCTCGAAAGCCAGAATGGACATCGGGACAAAGACAAGCCCCATACCCAGACCGCTGATGATGCCGGGAATGGCCAGTTCCCAGTACCCTGCATTCAAGTTCAGCATCCCCATCATGAAATTGCTGATGGCGGTCAGCGTCATTCCGACCCCGGCCAGCACACGGGGGTCAAACCGTTTCACCAGCACGGCCCCGGTTGCGACCATGGACACGCCGGCCGCAAGACCACGCGGGATGAACAGGTGGCCGGATTCGATGACCGGATAGTCCAGAAGCGTCTGCACAAAGGTCGGTAAAATGGCGATGCCGCCATAGAGCGACACCGCAAACCCCACGATCACCAGATTACACAGGGCAAAGTTGCGGTCCGCGAAAAGGCGCAGATCAACAACCGGAGTTTTTGCTGTCAGGCAATGTACGATCAACCCCAGCGCGCCCAGAACCGACGCAACAAGCGCAACCTGAATAATGCGCGAGGACAGCCAGTCCTTGGTTTCACCCTGATCCAGAATGAATTGCAGGCACCCGATGCCAAGGGCCAGAAGCGCAAGGCCCTGCCAATCGATCTTCACCTCTTCGGTCTCGTCCTTCGGCAGCTCTCCGGCCAGCAACAGCAGCGCCATGGCCGCAATGGGCAGGTTTACGAAAAAGACCATCCGCCACGAGAAATACTCGGTCAGGATCGCACCCACCGTTGGGCCCAGAACCGGGGCCACAACCACGCCGAGACCGAACACTGCCATCGCCTCGCCCCGTTTTTCGCGCGGGAACGCGTCGAACAGGATGGATTGCGAAAGGGGGATCAGGAAGGCCCCGAACATGCCTTGTGCCAGTCGGAAGAACACGATGGTCTCAAGGCTCCAGGACAGGCCGCACATGATCGACATGCAGGCAAAGCCGGTCACGGCGGTCAGGATCAAGCGGCGTCGTCCAACCCGGCGCGCGACGAAACCGGTCAGCGGCATCACCACCACGGCCGACACGATATAGCTGGTCAGGATCCACGTGGCCTGATCGGTTGTGGCTCCGAATGCGGCCTGAATATGCGGCAGGGCCACGTTGACGATTGTGCTGTCCAGCACTTCCAGAATGGCACTGCAGACCACAGCAACCACGATCACCGGATTGACGTGGCTGCTTGTCACGCCGGTCATTGCGTTGCTGCTGTCGTGTCCACGACCACCTTGCTGCTGCCCCCCACTCTTAGGGGCGCATCGGTCGGATCAAGCTCGATCCGAACGGGGAAGCGCCGAGTGACCTTGACCCAGTTGCCGCTGGAATTCTCGGAGGGCAGCAATGAGAATGTATCCCCCGACCCGCGCCCGATCGAGGCGACTTTGCCCGTCAAAGTCACTCCCGGCAGCATGTCGATCTGAACCGTCACCGGCTGACCGGGACGAATGCGCGGCAGCGCGGTTTCCTTGAAATTCGCATCGACCCACCAGTCGGCGGATTCGACGATGGAAAACTGCGGCGCATTGGCAGACACCGACGATCCGGGCCGCAGGGTCAGGTTGGCAATCCAGCCATCGGCGGAAGCAAAGACTTTGGTCCAGGCCAGATTGGCCTTGTCGATTTCCAGCTGGGCGCGTGCTGACAGTATATCGTCCTGCTTCGCCGCCAGCCCGCTTTGCAAGGCCAAAAGGCTGGACTGGCTGCTGGTCAACTGTGCCGAAGCCTGCGCGAAATCCGAGGTTGTCTGATCCAGCGAAGACTGCGCCACATCCCCTGTCGAGAACAGAACCTTGGCGCGTTCCAGCGCCTTTTGCGCTGTGTCATAAGCGGATTGCGCGCTTGCGACCGATGCCTCGGCGGCCGCAATCTGAGTTGCGTATGATTTGGCCTGCTGCTCGGCGCTGTCCAGATTGGCCTTGGACTGATCCACCGACGCCTTGAACTGCGTGTCATCTATGGTGAACAGCAGATCGCCGCTTTTGACCGCTTGGTTTTCGTCAACATGTACCTTGGCCACCTGCCCGGTCACCTGCGGCGCGATGTAGATGATATTCGCGCCGACATAGGCGTCTTGCGTGGACGGATACCTCTCTTCATGTCGCCAGAACAGGAACAGCCCCGCACCAATCGCGGCAAGCATGACAAGAATTGCGACCAGCTTCAGCGACTTCATAACTCAGACCTTCTTACATCGGGTGCACATGCATACGGATCGCCAGATTGCCCAAAATCCAGACTGTGCCCAGGATGATGATCAGCAGAACAAGGGTTGAGAACAGGATCAGATCCAGATCCTCTCGGCTGCTGCGACGGCGGTCGATATGCAGGAAGTAGACAAGTTGGAAAATAAGCTGGGCCAGCCCCAGCAGACCAATGGTCAGATACACTCCGGTCGTTTCGATCCCCCAGCGATAGGCCACGCCGAACATCGCAAACGTCAGCAGCAGTGACCCGCCATAGCCAATCACATAACGCCGCCGCTCGCGCCGGTGCATTTCAGAGCGTTTATCCATAAGTCAGCCCTCCGAAATAGACGATTGTGATGATGCCGATCCAGATCAGGTCGAGGAAGTGCCAGAACAGCGCCAGCCGCACCACGCGCGAGATCACCAGATCGGTCATGCCCATCACGCGCAACTGGATGCCCAGCACGACCAGCCACACGCATCCGGCGGCCACGTGAAGGCCATGCAATGGAACCAGACCGTAGAAGGCCGACAAGAACCCACTGCGCTGCGGGATGCCGCCCTTTTCGGCCATTGCCATAAAGTCCCGGATTTCCAGAACAAGGAAGCTGATGCCCAACAGCAGCGTCACGCCGAACCACAGAATGATCCTTGGCCGGGGCAGGTTGTATTTCAGGGCCAGCATTGCCAAACCAACGGTCAGGCTGCTGGTCAACAGGATCATGGTCTGGGCGAAGATGCTGGTCAGATCGAACAGTTCGTGCGGTCCCGGCCCGCCTGCCTGCGCGTCGATCATGGTGATGTAAATGGCGAACATCAGGCCGAAATAGAGCAGATCGCTCATCAAAAAGACCCAGAAGCCGAAGGTTACGACCTCGGACGCCTTGTGGGCGCTGGCGTGGCGGTCGCCGAGGTTGATCCCCGGATAGCTATGAGTTGGCGCGCGCTTCATGTCACCGCCTCCATATCAGGACGCGCGAGGCCGCGGTTTTCCGGCGCGGTCTCATGGTCACGGTCCACGGCGGCTTCGCTGTGGACCAGCGCCAACCAGGCCTCATGCTCTTTACGCACCTCTTCGGCTGGAATGGTGATCTCGGTGCTGGTGTCGAAAGTCCAGAGGATGAAGGCCAGGATCATCGCAACGGTCATCAGCGCGGCCAGCCACCAGATCCACCAGACCAAGGCGAACATCCAGATGCCACTAGCTACGCAGAGGATAAAGCCGATGCCTGTGTTGCGCGGCATTTCGATGTCTTCATAGGCGTCCGGCTTGGGATAAGCTGCTCCGCGTTCCTTGGCGATGGCAAAGTTATCCCGGTCCGTCACCTGCGGGATGATGGCAAAATTATAGGGCGGCGGCGGCGCCGGGATCGACCATTCCAGAGTGCGCCCATCCCATGGGTCCCCTACAGGCACGCGGGTCTTATCCCGGTCGCGGATGCTGATCCAAAGCTGGACCAGAACCGACAGCAGCGCTGCGGTAATCACCAACGCGCCGATGACGGCCACGATCATGTAAGGATGAAAACTCGGGTCCTCCCAACTGTAAGACCGGCGCGGCATGCCCATCAGGCCCACAAAATAGAGCGGCAGGAAGGTCAGCATGAACCCAATGGTCCAAAGCGCAACGGTCACCCTGCCCCAACCTTCATGCAGGCGAAACCCGAAGGCCTTGGGGAACCAATAATTGTAGGCAGCCAGCAAACCGAACAAAACGCCTGGCAGCAGCACGTTGTGGAAATGAGCCACCAGAAACAAGGTGTTATGCACCTGGTAGTCGACAGTCGGGTTTGCCAGGATCACGCCGCTGAGCCCGCCGATCACAAACAGCATCAAAAACGACAGCCCATACAGCATCGGCACCGAGAAACGGATCCGCCCACGCCACAGGGTTGCCATCCAGTCATAAACCTTTACGCCGGTCGGGATGGCGATCAGCATGGTTGCGATGCCAAAGACGGCGTTGATCAGCGCGCTTTGGCCCATGGTAAAAAAGTGATGCAACCAGACGGTGAAGGACAGCACAGCAATCGACATAGTGGCGATAACCAGCGAGGTGTAGCCATAAAGTCGTTTGGCCGAGAAGGTCGCGAAGATCTCGGAGTAGATGCCATAGGCGGGCAGGACCAGCAGATAGACCTCGGGATGGCCGAACAGCCAGAACAGGTTGGCGTAGTTCATCATGTTGCCGCCAAGGTCATTGGTGAAAAAGTGGAAATCCAGATAGCGGTCAGCGGCCAGTAACAGCGCCGCAACACCCAAAGGCGGCATGGCAAAGACGATCAGGATCGAGCTGCAGATGATCGTCCAGCAATACATCGGCAGCCGCATGAAGGTCATGCCCGGTGCACGCAGCTTGTAGATCGTGACGGCAAAGTTGATCCCGGTCAGCGTGGTTCCTATCCCTGAGACGACAATGGCCCAGATCCAGTAATCCGGCCCAACGCCGGGATTAAACGCGGCCCCTGTATAGGGCGGATAGGCCGTCCAACCTCCGGTCGAGAAATGGCCCACAACCAGCGACACCATCAGCATCATCCCTGCTGAAACGGTCAGGCCGAGGCTGATCTGATTCATCACCGGGAAGGCCACATCCCGCGCGCCGATCATCAGCGGGACGACATAGTTGGCGATACCAAACACAAACGGCACGGCCACGAAGAAGATCATGATCGTGCCATGGGTGCTGAACAATTCGGCAAAATGTTCGGCCTCAAGGAACCCCTCACCCGGTCCTGCGGCCTGTTGCGCGCGCATGACAACGCCTTCCAGCACGCCCCTTGCCAGCATCACGATAGCAAAGACGATATACATGATGCCGATTTTCTTGTGGTCAGCGCTGGTCAGCCAATCGCGCCAGAGTGGACCCCACAGGCGGAACCATGACAGCAGGGCAACCACCGCAACCGCGCCAACGATAACCACCGCTGCGGCGGCATTGGCGACGATCTCATTTGCGTTCGGGTTCTGGATCAGGCCCGTGATGGGCAATGCGTCCCAACTAAGGCGACCGAAAAAGCCGGACTCTGATGTCATTGCCCGACCTCCTGCCCGTAAGCGGTTGTTCCCGGTTGTTGATCCAATGGCAAAGCCTGTCCCGAGTGATAGCGATGCAGGATCGTCTGAAACAGATCGCCATCGTCCAGTCGGAAATACAGCGCGTTTTCAGGCATTTGCGCAGTTCCAAGCGTCGCCTGTACCTCATCCCGATCTGTGCGCATGGCGAGGGTCTGATAGGTCGCCTGATCCAACACGATGCCATTTTGCCGGACGCTTTCGACCCATGTCTCGAATTCGTCAGGCTGCATGGCAAGCGTTTCGAATTTCTGCTTGGTGAAGCCGCGCCCGTTATACTGCGTGTTCTCGCCTTGCATCGTCTCGGGCCGGTCTGCCACCAAATGTAGCTGAGTTGTCATGCCCGGCATCGCATAGATCTGCCCCGCAAGCGCCGGGATCATGAAGGATTGCATCACGGTATCCGTGGTCAGCGTCATGGCGATCTGCTGTTTGACAGGAATGCCCAGTTCGCCCACGCTGGCGATGCCCAGTTCGGGGTAGATGAACAACCATTTCCAATCCAGACCCACAACCTGAACCTGCACGGCGGGCTCATCGCCAAAAGGTGCAGCATAGGGATCCAGCCTGTGGGTCGCCTTCCACAGATAGAAGGACAGGATCGCCACGATCACCACCGGGATACCCCACATCAGCATCTCAAGCCGGGCGGAAAAGTCCCAATTCGGGCTGTAAGCCGCAGTGCCACCCTTTCGGCGGCGATAGCGCAGCGCAATCAGAGGGACCAGCACCAGAACAGGCACAACCGCCACAAGGATCAGCACCGTCGCCCGCAACAGGTGTGTTTTCTGAACGGCCGCAATAGGGCCCTGAGGGTCCATGAAACTGTCGCTGGCACCCGCCATCTGGGCCGAGGCAACCAGCATAGCCACCGCGATCAGCGCCAAAACCGACCCGAGGGGCATTCTGATGGTACTCATACCTGCCTGTCCTCTGTGGCCCCCGATTAGCGTCAACTATCGGCAAGTGCAGGACAATTCTCAAGGTTTTTTCGAGAACGCAGAGGATTCGTCTATTGGAAGAGCAGGAATGGATTTATTTGCCCACTTCCTGCATCCTTGACGGCAAGAACTTTGGGTTTAACCAGACAGGCACAGGGCAGCAAACATCCGATGCGTGCATTTCTTTCCATCCTTCTGTTGGTCTTTGCGGCCAGCAGCGCCAATGCGCAGGATCGCGCAGCGGTTGAGCGGCAATTTCAGTCCTGGCTGAACCAAACGATCTGGCCGCAGGCCCGTGCCAAGGGTGTCTCTCGTGACACCATGAACCGCGCCTTTTCGGGTGTCACTTTGAACTGGGACTTGCCCGATCTTGTCCCGCCCGGAAGTAAGGCGAAGACGCCAAAGAAGCAGAAGCAGGCCGAGTTCGGCTCGCCCGGGCGGTATTTCAACGCGGGCTCGGTTCTGGGGGCAACGTCCGTCGGGCGGCAAATGGCAAAACGTCATGCCGCAACCCTTGCGCGGGTTGAGGCGCAGACCGGTGTGCCCGCGCGCATCCTTCTGGCCATCTGGGGCCGGGAAAGCGGATATGGACAGGTCCCGATCCGACATGACGCCTTTCAGGTGCTGGCCACCAAAGGGTTCATGAGCACACGGGCGGACTATTTCACCGGCGAATTGATCGCCGCATTGCAGATTGCCGAGGCCGGGCATGTCCGGGACATGAAAAGCTCGTGGGCCGGGGCGTTGGGGCAGCCGCAATTCATGCCATCCAGCTTTCTGACCTATGCCGCCGACGGAAATGGCGACGGGCGGGCGGATATCTGGGGTTCTGCCGATGACACGCTGGCCTCGATTGCGAATTATCTGGCCCGGCATGGCTGGGTCACTGGCCGAGACTGGGGGTTCGAGGTGACGGTGCCCAACGCAGTGTCCTGCGCGCTGGAAGGGCCGGATCAGGGGCGGGCCATTCGCGATTGGGCGGCAATGGGCATCACGCGCGTCTCGGGCAAGCCCTTCCCGGCCCATGAACTGGCGGGTGAGGGCTATCTGATGATGCCCGCCGGGCGCAACGGACCTGCCTTTGTGGTAACGCCAAATTTCTACGTGCTGAAAGAGTACAACAAAAGCGACCTCTATGCCCTGTTTGTCGGCCATATCGGGGACCGGATCCAGTTTGGCGTCGGCGATTTCTCTGGCCGCTGGGGGAAGGTTGGCGGCCTATACCGCTCGGACATTGCGGCGATGCAACGCGCGCTCGAAGCGCAAGGCCATGACGTCGGCGGGGCGGATGGGCTGCCGGGGTTCAAAACCCGCCGATCAATCGGACGCTGGCAAGAGGCGACAGGCCAAAGCGCGACTTGTTTTCCGGAACAGCGCATGAAGGCCAGCCTGAAAAACTGATCGGGGCATATGCAACGCATAATGGGTAAACTCCGGATGACAAATCCTTCACGTTAACGATTGGATTTTGACTCTGACCCTTCCAAATGGCACGATTTATCCTATTCACGCCCTCAAGGACGGGCATCATTGATTGATCTGGTTTCGCAGCCTATGAGGAAATGCCGGACGCGCTGCGACCTTCCGGTCGAATTACGAATTGAGAGGCACTATGACACGTAAGGTCACCAAAGCGATTTTTCCCGTAGCCGGGCTGGGCACCCGATTTCTGCCGGCAACGAAATCGGTTCCAAAGGAAATCATGACCCTCGTTGACCGTCCGCTGGTGCAATATGCCATCGACGAAGCACGCGCTGCCGGGATTAAGGAATTCATCTTTGTAACCTCGCGCGGGAAGTCGGCGCTTGAGGATTATTTTGACCACAATCTGGTGCTGGAACAGACGTTAGAGGCCAAAGGCAAACACGATCTGTTGGAAACGCTGAACGCCACCAACATGGAAAGCGGCGCGATTGCCTATATCCGTCAGCACAAGGCGTTGGGGCTTGGCCACGCGGTCTGGTGCGCGCGGCGTCTGATCGGGGATGAGCCCTTTGCCGTGATGCTGCCCGACGACGTCATCGCCGCCGACAAACCGTGTTTGCAGCAGATGATCGAAGCCTATGAGGAAACAGGCGGCAACATGGTCGCCGCGATGGAAGTTCCGCATGAACAAACAAGCTCGTACGGGGTTCTGGATGTGGGCGACAATGTGGGCACCGTGGTGCGCACGCGGGGTATGGTTGAGAAACCCAAACCGGATGAGGCACCTTCGAACCTTGCCGTGATCGGGCGCTATGTGCTTGGCCCGTCGGTCCTCTATAACCTGAATTCGATGAAATCCGGCAGCGGTGGCGAGATTCAACTGACCGATGCGATCGCGGAAGACATCCGCAACGGCGTTCCGGTCTTTGGCTACAAGTTCGACGGGCAGCGTTTCGATTGCGGCTCGAAAGCCGGGTTTTTGCAGGCCACAGTGGCGTTTGCGCTGGCCCGCGACGATCTGCGCGGCGATCTGAGCCAATATCTGAATGACATCGTTGCCACGGGGAAAGCGGCCCAATAATCACAGGCCCTTTCCCTTGACTGCAATTAAGGCGATACCGTCGGGTACTTGCAGTTCAAAGGCGTGCGCATCATGAATACCGTCTATCCCGTCATTCTGTGCGGTGGGTCAGGCACCCGACTGTGGCCCCTGTCACGCAAAAGCTACCCCAAGCAGTTCGTGCCGCTGGTGGGTGAGACGAGCCTGCTGCAGGATTGCGCGCAGCGGATGCGCGGGCCGGACGGCGCGCCGTATGCCCAGCCCTTGATTCTGACCAACGAAGCCTTCCGCTTTGTAGTGCCCGAGCAGTTGGGGGCCGTTGGCATCGACCCCGGCCCGATCCTGATCGAACCCGAGGGGCGCAACACTGCGCCTGCGGTTCTGGCGGCTGCGTTGTATCTGGCCGACAGCGATCCAGAGGCGATCATGCTTGTCGCTCCGTCTGATCACGTGGTCCCAAACAAATCCGCCTTTCATGCCGCCGTGGCGCAAGGCGTGAACGCGATTTCTGACCGCGGGGATCTGGTGACATTCGGTATTACTCCGGACCGGCCTGAAACCGGTTATGGCTATTTGAAGCTGAGCCAGACGCCTGACACATCCGGCGCGGCCGTGCCGCTGGATCGGTTTGTAGAAAAGCCGGATTTGGACAATGCCAAGGCCATGCTGGCCGATGGCAGCTATCTGTGGAATTCAGGGATTTTCCTGTTCGCCGTGCGCGACATCGTTGCTGCGTTCGAAGAACACGCACCGGGATTGATCGCCCCCGTCAAACAAGCTGTCGATCAGGCAAAAACCGATCTGGGCTTTCTGCGGCTGGATGCCGGGGAATGGGCGCAGGCTGACGACATTTCGATCGACTATGCGGTGATGGAAAAGGCCCAAAACCTCAGCGTTGTTCCCTATGCCGCCGGCTGGTCCGATGTGGGAAGCTGGACCGCCGTGCACGAACTAAGCCACCCCGACGCAGACGGCGTTTCCACGACCGGAGAGGCCACGACCATCGACTGCCACAACGTCCTGATCCGCTCGGAATCCCCGGCGCAAGAGGTGGTGGCCATGGGTCTTGAAAACATTATCACCGTCGCAATGCCCGATGCGGTTCTGGTCGCCAGCATGGACCGGGCTCAGGACGTCAAACAGGCGGTCACCGCTTTGAAGGCCAAGGGCGCCAGTCAGGCGGAATCTCTGCCCGTCGATCACCGCCCGTGGGGGTGGTTTGAAAGTCTGGTGGTCGATGACCGGTTTCAGGTCAAACGCATCCACGTCAATCCCGGCGCAGCGCTGAGCCTGCAATCCCATCACCACCGGTCCGAACACTGGATCGTCGTCAAGGGCACAGCCAAGGTCACCATCGACAATGAGGTCCGCCTGGTGTCGGAAAACCAGTCGGTCTACATCCCGTTGGGCGCGGTTCACAGGATGGAAAACCCCGGCAAGGTTCCGATGGTTTTGATTGAGGTTCAGACCGGCAGCTATCTGGGTGAGGATGACATCATCCGGTACGAAGATATCTACGCGCGCAGCTAACTGCGTGTGAAAGGTGGGGTCACAGAATCACCCACCCAGAACACCCTTGGCGAATGCCTGAACAGATCAGCGCTCGGTCAGGGTTTGTTCCCGAATTGGAAACCACCTGTTAGCGGCAGGTAAATCGGGCGTTCGGCCCGGTCAGACGGGATTCACGCGCCTCGCGGCAGGGTGGCGCGCAACAGAAACGTCGGACCGACAGCTACAGGAGGACGCGCCCCGTGTCTCAGAACTCACCCCGATTGAACCTGCCTTTCCTGCAACCGTCTCAGGCGCAGAAACATGTCACCCATAACGAGGCGCTGCGCGAGCTGGATTTGATCGTTCAGTTGACCGTCGCATCTGTCGACGCACCCACGCCACCACCCGCGCCCGAGCAAGGGGAAATCCACGCTTTGGGTGCGACACCCGGCGGGGATTGGTCGGGGCATGGCGGTGAGCTGGCCGCATGGCTGGACAACGCCTGGCGTTTTGTCACCCCTCGACCGGGGTGGCGCGCCTGGGATCTGGCCAGCGCTCAAGTCAAGGTCTGGGATGGCAGCGCGTGGGTTACTCCTCCGATTGCGACGCAAAATCTGGATGGCGTGGGTGTCGCCACCAGTTATGACAGCACCAACCGATTGTCTGTTCGCAGCCCGGCCACGTTGCTGAGCCATGATGGCGGCGGTCACCAGCTAAAGATCAACAAATCCGGCGCGTCCGAGACCGCATCCCTGCTGTTCCAGTCCAATTGGACGGGCCATGCAGAGATGGGGCTTTCCGGCAGCACTGGCTTTTCGATCAAAGTGTCCCCGGATGGCGGGACATGGACCGAAGCGCTGAGCTTTGATCCCGCCACCGGCCACGCAGCTGGGTCGGCGGTCCAGAGCAGCCCCGATGACACAACCTCGGGTCGCCTGATGCGCGCGGATTACGGCTATGGGCCGGGCAACCTGCTGGGCACAGTGTCAGAAGCGGCAGGCACCCCGACCGGCGCAGTGATCGAACGCGGCAGCAGCGCAACCGGGGACTATGTGCGCTTTGCCGACGGGACCCAAATCTGCACCGCCACATTGCCCGCGACCGATTGCACAAATGTCGAGGGTGCGCTGTTTGCCAGCGCCACCGCGACATGGGCCTTCCCTGCAACCTTCGCGAACACACCCGCGATCAGCGGCGGCGGCGGCGCTTTGGCGCGGTTTGTGGGCTTCGACACCCCATCCGGTTCACAAGCAGCCTACAAGGTGCTGTCCGCAACCTCGGACAGCGCAACCGTGTCACCAACGGCCATCGCTGTCGGGCGCTGGTTCTGACGTAACGCCCTTTCGTTACCCGGCGCAGACTGAACGGGTTGAGTGGATTTGCCTCAACCCGTTCTCTGCGCGCCCAGAGATTGAATCCTCTGCACCAAATCACACCGTCAGAACAGCAAGAAACTGTCGAATGCCGGTCAAAGCCCCTGTCAGGCATTGAAACTGGGCGCAGTTTCTTTGATGGTATCCGCGCCGCAGGCGGTAATTGGTGAGAAGGATTTTTTAGAATGCGTATTGCGATGATCGGCACCGGATATGTGGGTCTGGTGTCGGGGGTGTGTTTCTCGGATTTTGGCCATGACGTGATTTGTGTCGACAAGGCCGAAGCAAAGATTGAGATGCTGCGGGCCGGAGACGTTCCGATTTACGAGCCCGGCCTTGATGTGCTGATGGCCAAAAACGTAGCCGCAGGACGGCTGAGTTTCACCACCGATCTGGCCGCAGCCGTGGACGGCGCGGATGCAGTTTTCATCGCCGTGGGCACGCCGACGCGTCGCGGCGATGGCCACGCAGACCTGACCTATGTGATGGCCGCCGCGGAAGAGATTGCTCAGGCCGTCACCGGCTACACCGTCATCGTCACCAAATCGACGGTGCCCGTGGGGACCAACCGCAAGGTGCATTCGGTTGTCTCTGCCGCCAATCCGGATGCGGATTTCGATGTCGCCTCGAACCCGGAATTCCTGCGCGAAGGTGCGGCGATTGACGATTTTATGCGCCCCGACCGAGTGGTGGTTGGTGTTGAAAACGACCGCGCCGCCGAAGTGATGGCCGAGATCTACCGCCCGCTCTATCTGCGCGATTTTCCGATCCTGACCACCGATCTGGAAAGCGCCGAGATGATCAAATATGCCGCCAACGCATTTCTGGCGACCAAGATCACCTTCATCAACGAAATCGCGGGCCTGTGCGAACGGGTGGGCGGCGATGTGAAAGAGGTCGCGCGCGGCATTGGCCTGGACGGGCGTATCGGCAACAAGTTCCTGCATGCAGGGCCGGGCTATGGCGGCTCGTGTTTCCCGAAAGACACCGCCGCACTGGCGCGGATCGGTCAGGAGCATGCTCATCCCATGCAGATCACCGAAACCGTCATACGCGTGAATGATGAGGTGAAGAAGCGGATGATCGAGAAAATCCGCGAGGCCTGCAATGACAGTTTCAACGGCAAAACCGTTGCGATGCTGGGCGTCACCTTCAAGCCCAACACCGATGACATGCGCGATGCACCATCGCTGACCATCGTCCCGGCCCTGATCGGCGGCGGGGCCAAGGTGCGCGTGGTCGACCCGCAAGGCAAATCCGAAGGTGAGGCCCTGTTGCCCGGTGTTGACTGGTGCGAGGATCCCTATGCCGCCGCAAAAGGGGCCGACGTCGTGGTTCTGCTGACCGAATGGAACGAGTTCCGCGCGCTGAACCTGAACGATCTGGCCGAGGCGATGAACACGCCCCGGATGGTCGATCTGCGCAACATCTATTCTGAAAGCAAAGTGCTGAAATCCGGCTTTGAAACTTATGTGGGGGTCGGGCGCTGAGCGCCCGATGAACTCGCCCTCACTTCGCAGCGTATAGCGGAACCGAGTTGCTGGCCCCGTCGGTCAATGCCTTGCTCTGATCGCGGCGCACTTGTTCATAGATCGCCAGAGACTCGGATGAGAACAATTCGGTCGGCGGCTGAACCGGGATGAAATTGCTGTGGGCATCAGACCCTCGTGCCAGCAGCGCATAGTCTTTGTCGGCCACCAATTGCCGGGCGCCGGGGCTGAGATAACGGATCGCCAGGCCGATCCGCCGATCTTCGGACTGGTTCGGCCCAGACCCATGGATCGTCAACCCGTGATGAAGCGACATCTGGCCGGGTGCAAGCTCGACATGGGTTTTGTCACTGTCCGCAACGTCTACGGCTACCTCCTGACCACGGGACAAAAGGTTGGTGTCCGAATAGGTATCCGTATGCGGCAGGATCGGATTCTTGTGGCTGGCGCGCACGAAATCCATGCACCCGCTTTGAACCGTTGCCGGTGACAGCGCAATCCAGGCCGTGACCTGATCGGGCGTCTCACCCATGCCCCAATAGGTCAGGTCCTGATGCATACCAACCGTGTGTTTGGTATTCGGCTCTTTGATGAAGAACTCAGCCGACCATATCAGAATATCGGGGCCAAGAACGCCTTCGACCACATCCAGAACGCGCGGGTCCTGCGCAATCTGCGCGGCAAGCGGAACGACCAGATGTGCGTTGATCCGCTTATAGGTGTTCAGCGGCAAGGGCAGATCTGCGGCCAGCCAGTCGCGCTCGATCTGTTCCAATTCCGCCCGATACCCGGCGGCTTCGTCTTTGGAAAAGACGGAAAGAGGAAACAGAAAGCCGTCCTGCCAATACTGGTCGGCCTGTTCTTGGGTCAAAGTGGTATTCATAGACATCCGGTCACCTGTTCGCTTTGCGCTTTCAGCCTATCCCGGCTTTTCAGTATTCCATAACTGAACCTCTTGCCTGTCAGGCTAAGCTTGACTTAGCCTGCTCCCATGTCTCGGCGCATTCCCTCTCTCAACTGGTTGCGCGTGTTCGAAGCTGCGGCGCGAACCGAAAGCTTTGCGCGGGCCGCCGCGCAGTTGAACATGTCCGCCGCTGCCGTCAGCCAGCAGGTCAAAGCGCTGGAAACCCGGCTGGGCACTCCTTTGTTCCACCGTCACGCCCATGCGGTTACGCTGACCGAAGCAGGTCGGGCTTATCTGCCAACGGTTCAGCAATCCCTTCTGATGCTGGAAACCGCGACCTCGGGCCTGTTCGGAGAAACCCGCGAGCAGCGGCTTTATGTGCAATCCATTTTGCTGTTCGCCCATGGGATTCTGGCCAAAGGCGTGCCTGCGTTTCAGGCCGCGCAACCACAGATCAACCTTTCGCTGGCCACCGGGAACATTGCGTCGGACTTCGCCAACCGATTCACGGATCTGCAAATCGTCTTCGGCAACCCCGCCCTGTTCGGCAATGAAGGCGATGAACTGCTGCGCGAGGTTTTGTACCCCGTCGCGCCGCCAGAGATTGCCGCCCGGATTCAAACCCCCCAGGATCTGTTTCAGTTCACTTTGATCGAGGTTTCGACCCATCGCGTAAGCTGGCCGCATTGGTTCGAAACCATGCGTTTACCCGCCGGGCAGGCCCGGTTCTTTTTTGCTGACAATTCGATCATGGCTGCCGAGCTGTCGGCCAGCGGTACCGGGATCGCGCTGGCCCGCGCGCCCGCGTCGGATCGGATCATGCAGGTTTCGGGGCTGGTGCCCTGCCTTCCCGACGCTCAGGTCGCCGGGCAAGAGGCCTATCACCTGATCTACCCGTCCCGCACCGACCTGCGACCTCCGGCGCGCATTTTTCGCGAATGGCTGCTGGACTACAGCGCCGCCGTCCAGACGCGGTAACGTCCCTGCCCTGTGACCTCGCGGATCAGGCCGCGCCGCATGAAGCGGTCGATATTGCGCTGAACCGCCGCGCGCGAGGCTTTGGTGAGCTCCTCGGCCAGCGGGGCCGACACCATCGGCCAGGCGGTCAGAACGTCGATCAGCACCGGCGGCGTGCGCCCGGACAGGTCCTGCGTGGCTTCACGGGCACGCACCTCCCACGCGCTGACGCGATCCAGATGCAACAGGGCCGCCAGCGCCGCCTGCCCTGCCCCGGTGATCCACGCTGAAAGTTTTTCTTCCGGCTCGCCAACCCCGCGCAAGGCGCCGGGACCGGACAGCGCCAGCGGCATGAACAGCGCCCCGCCCCGCCCCATCGAGGCGGCGTGACGCGCAGCAATGATCGCGGCCTCTGTATCCTGACCAATTCCTTCGGATAGCGCGCGCCAGGCGTGAAACGCGATGGCCGCCTGCGTGACCGGGTGCAACCCTTCGGCATTGCGCATGACCTCGGCCAGATCGGCAACGGCTTCGGGCACCTCTTCGATCCCCTGCGCCATCCGGTCGAGAAATGCGGCCAGTCCGGTCTCCCAGCCGTGCGCCGAGGGCGCCGCGCCAGATGTAAGACGCCGCACGGCCCAACCTGCCCGGAACAGCGCCTGTACATCATCACTGGTCGCGCCGATCCGCAGACCCGTCCACAGGGCCAGCCGGTCGACGCTGATGCGATCCCCGGTCCACCAGCCAAGATCGGATACATCCATCAGCGCAAGACGATGGGTCCACCCCTCGGGTCCGGCCCGCAAGCGCTCGTCCAAGGCCCCAAAGGTGACAGCCAGATCTGCCAGTTCGGCGGACAGTTCTGATTGCGCTCTGCGCCAATCGCGCGGATCAAACAAAACCCGCGTATCTGCGCGAGGACCGGGGGGCAGGAAATCGTCGCGTGGTTCATCCTCTTCGGGCGGCAGGAACCACAGATCATCGTCATCCGGGGGGTCGGTGTCATAGATGCTGCGCGGTGTGGCGTCTTCGGCCTCATCCTCAGGCGCAGGTATGACATGTTTCGACTTCATGCCCGCATTCTTTGGGCATTTTGGACGGTTCACAAGGGGTTTCTTCTACAGCGTTTTGCGTTTTGTCTGAGGTACATTCATCGGAATGCGCGTTCGACCAAAGGGAGAGGCAGCGCATTCCGATTCAAGTTAAACGCAAAGCGCATTAACCCGCAAATGTCTGGGTCAGCACGCCCAACTCACCGCTCAGGTCCGTCTGGGGATCGCTGCCCAGCAGCATATAGCCATACCCGCCCTGCGCCCATGTCGCGGTGGCCAGACCGCTTAGCACCGCCTGCTTGACGTCCTTGGCGGGGGCAGCCGGACCCTGCCGGATCACGCAGAAGGCCAGCGGCTGGCCCTGCTCATCCGCGAACACGATCTGAACCAGCGGCTTGCCCTTGAACGAGAGGATCTGTGCCCGCCTCAACTCGAGCCCCGGCAGGGACTCCAGCGTTTCTCGGTTCAAAGACCGGCCCAACGTCTCTTCGGCCTCAGCGATCTGCGCATCCAGCGTGGCAGGCGAGACATCCAGCCCGGCGATGGTTTCCGGCACATATAACGACTGGTAGATCGCCGCCTGCTGCGCCCAACCCAACTCGGCCGGGCGCGTGGCCCAGAAGGTTACTGCAAAGGCAGCAATTGCGGCGGATGCGGCCACGGCACACAACCGCACCACACCGCCCGACCGTTCAGGGGCAGAGGGCGCAGGCAGGTCAATCTCCGGGGCAACGGCGGGCAGGCCCTCGAACACCTGCTGCACGACGGGCGCAAACGGATCAAGCGCCATCAGGCGGCCTTCCAGCGCGGCGTCCTGCTCAACCGCGGCTTCGATGGCCCGAGACTGCGCCTCGTCCAGTGTGCCTTCCAGATACGCCTGCAGCGTCTCGTCGGAAAACGTCATTTGCCACTCCGTTGCGCGGTGCCTGCCGCATCATGTTGCATTACGGTCTTCAATTTCTGCCGGGCGCTGGACAACCGGCTCATGATCGTGCCGATGGGAACGTCCAGCAACGCGGCGGCTTCGCGGTAGCTGTATCCTTCGACGAACACAAGCATCACCGTCTCGCGCTGCGCCTCTGGCAGCTGCATCACTTGTGTAAACACTTCAGCGGCGAAAATATTCGTTTCTGAATCGGGGCCGGTCGCAACAAGCTCCGCCTCGGGCGTCACCGACAACGCCTGCGCCCGTCGCACCGCGCGCGAGCGCACCTCATTCAACCAGATCGAGCGGCAGATTGTCATCAGCCAGGAATCCAGCCGATCCTGCGATGTCACCTGATGGTGGCGTTCCAGCGCGCGCAGACATGTGGCCTGCACCAGATCATCCGCCACATCCGACGCGCCCGACAACGCCAGCGCAAAGCGCCAGACACGTTTGGAATGCGTCTGCACGGCGGTCCGCACCGCCTGTTCCGAGCTCATTTCACCAGCCATCGAATAAAATGCGACCTGTGTGTGTTTCTCCTCCACGGACCGGGCCCGCGTGCTCAGGACTGGCATAACCCGAGGAGGAATGAAATGAAACATCTCATACAGGCAGTCACGTTTGCGTCGGCAATTGTTGCAGGCCCGGCCTTTGCGGCAAGTTGGACATTGGTGCCCGAAAGCTCTCATCTTGCATATGGAAGCATCAAGAAAGACACGGTGGGCGAGGTCAACAGCTTCACCTCGCTTAGCGGTCAGGTCAGCCCGGATGGGCAGGTCGAGGTCGAGATCGACCTGTCCTCGGTCGAGACAAACATCGATATCCGCAACGAACGGATGATCGAATACGTCTTTCGCAAAGCGGGCACCGCAACCCTGACCGCCAAGATCGATATGGAGAACCTGACCGCATTGGAAGTCGGCCAAACCACCACGCTGGACAGCGAAGCCGCCCTGTCGCTGGTCGGAACAGATGTCGAATTTGACGCAGAGCTGTTTGTCGCGCGCCTAACGGAGAACTCCGTACTGGTGACAACAAGCGACATGGTGTTCGTCAGCACCGAAGATGCGGGCGTGAATGCGGGCATCGACAAGCTGATGGAACTGGCCGATCTGCCGGGCATCACCCGCACCGTTCCCGTCACCGCGCGGTTTGTCTTTCATTTGGATGACGAACAGGCCAGCATTGCGCCCGTATCCTCGCCTCAGGTCGTTGCCGTCGCGCTGGACGGCGACGTCAAAGCCGGCAAAAAGATATTTCGCAAATGCAGCGCCTGCCATCAGGTGAAAGAAGGGCGCAACGGCGTTGGCCCATCGCTGTTCGGAATCATCGGTGCCCAGGCCGCACAGGTCGACGGATTCCGATACTCAGAGGCCTTGCAGGAGTCCGGCATAACCTGGACACCCGAGACCCTATCCGCCTTTCTGCACGACCCAAGGGGCGTGGTTCCGGGTAACAAAATGCAGTTTCCGGGCCTCAGAAAGGACGAAGATATCGTGAATCTTCTGGCGTATTTGAGGGATCAGGCGACAGGATGACGCCGGAGGCGCATACCTGCAGGGAAAACGCTTCTACATTAGCTTAGCTGACGGATAGTCGCCTGAGGCTCAGGGTCAGGCGACAGCCCGCTTATACTTACCAACGCTTGGCCACATAGCCTTTGCCGCCGTCGGCATTCATCGGAATATTTGCCTCCAGCGTTCTCTAAACTTTTTCGAACAGGCCTCTGTTTTGAGGCCCCGCGAAGAAGCTAGAATTTTATTCTTAGTTATTAGCACCTTGACGCAACCCAAAACACGCAAATAACCCACGATCGCGCAGGATAGTGCCCTGCAGCAGTAAGCTTCTTGGAACGACACAGCAACGTCGCGCGCATTGAATTCAGTCGCGGATGCCCACTTGGTTCGCGAAACTGACTCTTTCGCCAAAGCAGCTCGGTTGATACGATGTTGCACCCACTTTCAAAAATGTTAGACAATTTTAATCGTTAGAGCGGCGAGCCTTAGGCTTAGGGCAAACGCCGAACGAACTCCCGCAAGGACTTTCAAGCCAGTGAACCGAATGAACATCAGCGTAACCAAGTCAATCCAAGGCCAAAAGGACCTGGTCGATGAAGTGATCGCCAGCTTCCCTCAGAAAGGTCGCATATTAGACATCGGTACTGGATCTGGTCTGGCAGCCCGCAGCTTTTTCAGTGCAGGTTGGGATGTTCTGGCATCCGGCATGGACATGGAAGCTTATTTGGACGAAGACCAAGGGGGCTTTCCGGAGGGCATTGAACTGCTGCCCGATCTGGATATTTGCGACATGCAATCGATCGCCACGTCCAGTCTCGATTGCGTTTGGTGTGCTCATGTTCTGGAACATGTCTCTGACACCGGCCGCGCGCTAGGCGAAATCCGGCGTGTGCTGAAACCTGACGGCCACCTCTTTATAGCCGTGCCGCCATTCAAACATCAGGTCGTGGGGGGCCATGTCAACTCGGGCTGGAACCTCGGCACCTTGATGTATGTCCTTGCTGACGCCGGGTTCGATCTGTCCGAAGGACGGTTCATTCACCACGGCTACAACCTGTTCGGAATCGCTCAGCGTGGCCCCGGCCCGTTACCAAAGGGCGCATTGCACAGGGCAAATGGAGACCTTGAAACGCTGCGGGATGCGGGGCGTTTCCCGAAAGGTTTCGATGCGAAACAACGATTCGAAGGGCAGCTGACCCAAGTCAATTGGAAGTGGAATACGATACCTGAACAGGTGCCTGTATCTCGGAAGACTCTGAAATCGCCGCCGCCCATCGCGAAGATGCGCATTGGCTTTTTTGTCCCCTTCATAACCAAGGGCAAAGGCGGGACGGAAAACGTTGGACAGATGATGGCGAATGCCATGGCGAAACGTGGTCATGACGTAACGATCTTTACATTTGACGACCAGGCACAACGCTCGCAATGGCCGCTGGACGACACCATCGAGCTTATTTACTTCGGTGAAGACAGTAATGAGCGCGAAGACGACCAGATGATGCTGGCTATTGCCAGTCGTTCGTTTGACGTTCTTGTGGGGCTGCATATGAACCGAGAGTTCAAGCGCTACGTGAAATGCGCGCATCGCGCGGGTGTGCCTCTTGTTTTGTCCGAGCATATTGACCCACGCTATCCGCGTTGGATCGGAACCAATACAGTCTTTGAACGGCAAACCGCTTTCTTTGGCGCCACTCTGGTTCACTTGCTGACCGAAGACTTCCGCTCGACACTGCCGAACTTCATGCAGGAACGGATCCGAGTTCTCCCAAATACCGTTAAAAAGCCAACGCAGATCGCGCGACCTGGGGACAGGTCAAAGAAAAAGAAGGTACTGCTGACGGTCGCACGTCTCGTTCCCCGGAAGAACGTTCATCTGATCATCGAAGCCTTCGCCAAAAGCTACCCACGTCACCAGGACTGGGTTCTTCGAATTGTTGGCGACGGGCCGGAACGTGATAATCTCAGGAAACAGGCGACTGCCTTGAAAATCGCCAAGTCTGTCGAATTTGTCGGTGAGACACACGACACTTATCCGTACTACAAAGATGCCGACGCATTCGTTCTGTCATCTTTCTTTGAAGGATTTCCACTTTGTGGCCTGGAAGCGATGGCGCATGGGCTGCCGCTGATCGGGTTCCAAAACTGCAGCGGGATCAACGAACAAATCGCGTCTGGCGAAAATGGTATTTTGTGTGCGGCTGACAGCCCAACAGAGAATCTGACCAATGCCTTCAAAAGCTTGATGTCTGATCCGGATCTCAGAGAGACAATGGGCAACACCTCTTTGACGCGTTTTGACACTTATTATTCCGAAGAGACGATCTTCGCGGAATGGGAAGAGATGTTCTGTGAGGCCCGCGAGCGCGGGTTGCCAAATGCTAACGCCAATCTCGAGACGAAACTGCTGGTGGCAGTTTCAGAACTAACAACGTAGCGCCAAAGTTTCGATGTTTAAAAAGAATAAAAGCGACGCCAAAATGAAACAGAGCTTTGGTCAAAAGAAAGTTAGATTTTCGGAATTCCTGGACCTGCGAAAATCAAGCCATGAGGCCGGGCGTGACATTCGTGAGCATGTGTTATCATTGCGAAACGATCCGGCCGTGTTCGGCTACGCCGACGGAACACTTGACAATGGCTACGGCGCCAACCTTAAAAGCTTGTTTGCCAATATCCAGCCTTTCAATGCACCCAATGCGGATCGGGGACGGGGCTATTTCGGGTCCGGCGCAGTTTTTCAGAATGAACAGAAATCTCACAAGGGGCTGTTGGGTCTGTACGACGTTTTACCAATCGACGCGGATCTTATTCTCTTTGAGCAAGGTTTTCTTGCAAGCACCCACAGTTGGTCTCATTCCTTTCGGGAAGGCGACCCGCGTTACGCCTGCTTGGGTTATGTCTATGACGACATATCGCACTACTATATGTCGGATTTCCCAAACCGTTTGACACACAAACTGAACAGCGAGGAATCTCTGTCAGCCGAGCAACTCGCCCGTGCTAAAAGCCTGATCGACAGAATAGCATCCCAGCGCATCAGCAAATACAACGCGCAGCCCATGCAGGCTCCACCGACGAGTCAGACATATAAGCGGCGCGTATTGGTGTGTGACCAAGCCTTCGCGGATGCCTCAACCATTTTCGGCAAGGCCAGCAAGAATGACTTCCAAAAGATGTTGGTCGCGGCGTTGAAAGAAAATCCGGACGCTGAGATTCTGGTCAAGACACACCCAGATACGTCATGGGAAAAAGAGACCCGAAGCGGTTACTACTCGCACTTGTCGTCCACTGGTCGTGTGCGCCTAATCCGCGAGCCGGTGAACCCGTTTGTTTTGTTTGACATGGTGGACAAAGTCTATGTCGCGACCAGCCAAATGGGGCTGGAAGCACTGTTTGCCGGCAAGGAGGTCGTTTGTTTCGGAGCGCCTTTTTATGCGGGTTGGGGTCTGACCGATGACCGGAAGACAATCCCCCATCGCAAGCGGGAACGTTCGCTGGAGGAGGTGTTTTACTATTTTTATGTTTGGTACACGATCTACCACGTGCCTGGACACACTGCGCCGAGCGAGATCGAAGATGTTCTCCAATACATCGAAGAAAACAGACCTTTTGATCTGCCGCGCGCCGAAACCGAGACCGAAGAACCGCCGAAAGTTTCAGTCGTAATCCCTGTTTACGGCGTTGAAGACTATATCGAAAAGTGCATTGCTTCGGTTCAAAAACAAACATTGCGCGACATAGAAATCATCCCGGTAAACGATTGTACGCCCGACGGGAGCCAGGAGATAATCGACCGCCTTGCCATGCATGACGCAAGGATTCGCCCGATTATTCTGGACAAGAACGTCGGCCAGGGCTTTGCGCGCAACAAGGCGATCAAGGCCGCGCGTGGTGAATACGTTTGGTTCATCGATGGTGACGACTGGCTGGCAAACCCCAAAGCACTGAGCGCTCTGTACGATCACGCAAAGTCCGAAGACTTTGACATGGTGCGCGGCCGAAAGGCTTATGAGGCTATTTTTGTCGGCGATGAACTGGTTGAAAAGAAGCAGGACAGAGCCGAACGTTTCTTTGAGGACGACGTCTATCGAACGACTTACGCGGATACGCCAAATATTCTGAATAACAGGCATTTCTGGGTCTGGCTGTATCGCCGGGAATTCTTGCTGCAGAACGATATCCACTTCCGGACTACGCAGTGGGAAGAGAGAGCTTTTCTTGTGAAAGCCCTTGTGAACGCAGAAAAAATCAGCCTGCGCAACATAGATTCTACGGCGTATCGAATTCGAGTTGGCTCTACGGCCCGTCGCGTTCGTACCGCTCGAGACTTCGAGCTAATGTTGCAGAACTTCAAATTCACGCTCGATACCCTGCTCGATGCCGGTGCGGGCGATGCCAGCAGCCCGCTACGCGAACATCTTCGCTACAACGTGTCACAATTGCTCGCTCAATTGGTCGATGGTGAAGCCTATCGGTTTGCCGTTTCTGAAGGGCCGGGTAAGCGTGACGCGTTCATAAAAAGCGTGAAGCAGATCCTTGAGCATTGCCAAATCTCACCGGACGAAGTCCTCTCGGAGTTTGTACATAATAACAAATCGCTTGCGAGAGCTTCGGCTTATCCATTGATTGCCGCAAGTATTTTGGCAGAACGTGCTGACATACTGGACTATGTGATCAACAGAGAGCCGATACCACAGGACAAGTTGTACGAGGTCACATTAAAGGAAACGCAGGCAGCCACACCCCAGCGGGACCTGCAGACCGCCTTGAATACCTACGCGCGTAACGAACGCGTAACGATTGCCAAGCCAGAGGCGAGCAAACCTTTCGACAAGCCCCGGATTGTTGTTCATATCGGCTCAACAAAAACCGGCAGCACCTACATTCAACACCTGTTAGAGCAGAACCGACCTGAATTGATGCGTAACGGGGTGTGGTATCCCGAAATCGGTCTGTTCTGGCAGGAGTCGAGACCGCACAAACAGGCGGGACACGCGGGCGTTGTGCCTTATATCGTGTCAGACGATCGCTTTTTCCTGCAATATATTGAACGCGGCCTTCAACTTATGGAAGGGCGCATTCATACCATTGTCCTTTCCAGCGAAGCGTATTTCTTACAAAAGAACGCGCATAAAATTCCAGAGTACTTCTCTGGCTATGATGTTGAGATGATCGTCTACCTGCGCGATCAGGTCGAATGGGCCAACGCGCAATATTGCGAGTTTGTGGCCGGCGGAGCAATCGGCAGAGTTGAAGACCCGATTTCCAACTGGTTGGAAAGCGCCGAGGTTGCCCGTTTCCTGGACTACCGAAACGTGTTGAACGCCTGGGCCAGCACAATTGAGCGAAAGAAGATAACCATTCGTCTGTTCCAGAAGTCCGAGTTGATAGACAACGATCTTGTTACGGATTTTGCCCAATCGACAGATTTGGAACTGTTGACCAGGCTTCCCATGCCATCGAAATCTCAGACCAATTCCGTTCAACTGTCCGGGCCGCATGTTGAGTTAATCCGAAGCTACAACTCCAGGCCATTTCGAACAAAAGAGGCATATCTGGACTTCATCGAAGAGGCGACGACAGGCCTTAGCAACTGGAGGAAGTCGCGCGACCTGCCAATGCCAAAACCTTGGCTGCTGACCCCTGACAACGAAGACTGGATCAGATCTGCCTGTCAGGAGACGAATGCAAACATCGCACAGCTGTGGCTAGGACGATCGACAGGCACGTTGTTCAGCGGCGACAAGGCCAAACCGGCCGAAACCGCTTTGTATCAAGACGAAATTGCGATCGTCTCTAAAGCCTATGATCGCTTCAAGCCAGTCGAAGAACTCGAAGCAGAGCCAATGCAGAACGCTAACGTTCGACCCAAGATCCTCGTCAACTATGGTATTTTTGGCTGGCGGCTTTGGTTGCTGTCTCCGGTCTTGCGCCGGGTCTGGAAAAACCGCCTTACGCCCCAGACAAAGGCAATTTACAAGCGAAACCCTGCACGGTTCGCGCGTGAGAAGTGGACGCGGAAAAAGCGTGACAAGCTCATCGTTGACCTGATCTTTCCTGATTGGAACGTTATGGGTCCATTTGGAGTTTTGCGTGCCTGGCGGCCGATTGTCCGGCCCGTACTCAAATCGAAGCGCCACCCTGAACGGCTGGAACAATTCGACGCTGACCCTGTCCTGTTTGCACGCAATCAAGACAATAAACTGCACCGGATAGTTGGGCGTTTGTTGTATCCCATGGGTGAATTGAGGGAAAAATAATGTCGCCGACAGACGCTGAAGTCATTCTGGAACTGTCCGATGGCCACCTTACCAATCCGTCTGACGGTGACAGGCACCGCTTGTTCTATTCTTCGGTCATATTGGCATTAAGCGATCTCTCTGTTCGTGTGCGGCCCGTGCGTTTGCCCTTTGGCGCTGACAAGAGCCCGCGCCTTTACAAACCAGGTCAATTGGTCATCAGTTTCCATTCCATTGGCCGGGCGGGAAATGTTCTGCGCTTCAAAGAAAGCTACGTTCCACCTTATTACACTTTGGACAGGCTCGGGTATTCCGGCTTCTCGGAATTGGCGACCCATCCGTCAAACTTCCTGGATCGTATTGAGCGGACTTCGTCAAAGGACGCAGAGCGTTTTGTAGCGGGTCTGGCCAAATCGCAGGCTGAAAGGAACGCATCAAAGTACAAGCAGTCAAAGATCAAGTCCCACCCGCCGGGGCAATTCATCTTCATGCCGCTGCAAACAGTCGAAGATACCGTAGCCGAGCTCAACCACATCAAACCGCCTCAGGTCGCGTTTGCGTTGGCGGATTATTGTGAGAAAGTTGGCCAGACTCTGGTCATAAAACGCCACCCTTCATGTAAATCCCGTGCCGTAGAAAGAATGCTGACTGACTTGCAGCGCAAGTTCGAAAGCGTTTATCTGACGGACGGTTCGATCCATGGGCTGATAAACAAGGCGTCCTGCGTGGTTGGAGGAAACTCCGGTGTCCTATTCGAGGCTTTGCTGCAAGGGGCCAATGTGATCACCTTCGCGAAATCGGATTTCGCGTTGGCCACGACACATGTAACCGAACTTGACAGTTTGCTGAAAGCTTGTGGAAAACCGTCGCCGATTGATCCGGCTTTTCAGAAAAAATTTCTGACCTGGTATCTCACTAAATACTGTGTTCTGGCCGATGACGTGTCGGAAATCAGATTGCGTATCGCCAAGGCGCTGGCCCAACTGGATATCCCCGCAAACCTGGTCAATATGGAGCAGCAAAGCCTGTATGACGAATATGCGTCATCCGAGATGCAGCGGCGAAAGAGGATTTTGAAGTCATCTGAGCCCTACTCAACCTAGCGCTCAGACTTCCACCTGGCCCTGACGCGGCTCAGTCGAAAGACAAAAATTGGTCTGGAACGCCGGCAACTGCGTGATTGAACCCGGAAATCTGCAATTGCTTCAGATTGTGGAGCGACGCCACAGGACGGCACCGCTCCAATCGTTTCAGAGCAGGAAAACGTCATCTTCCAAAATGTTCGCGATACCCAGATCGCCACCGCTATCAACTATGTCAATCGACACCGGCTCCGATGTACCGTCCAAGCCCAACCGCTCGGAGCGATCGAAGTCATTTGCCAGCAATTCTTCGCCCTCAGCGGCATGGTTCGTATCCAAGGGAACAAAATCGAATTCCGGTTCATCTGACAAACTGTCCGAAATCGGCGCAAGTTGGGCCATCTTTTGTTGGGTAACTTTTGGCGCGGGACCAATAAAGCCGCTGCCATCCAGATCAACGCCGTAGAAAACCTCGACATCAATGACGTTGGTGATCGGCTGGCCGCTCACACGCACGCCTTGATCGTCAAGCGTCCATTCCGCATAGCGGCCATCTTCATGCTGCAGCAGGAGCAGGTAACCCGGACCGTTGCTTTCAACCTGAATCGCGCTCCAGCCGGGCAGGCTGTCAGGGCCGATCTGGTCCCCTCTCCATGTCACTTCCGTGCTGCCGTCGATCAGGTAAACCCCACGCGTCGACGAGGCCAGCGTTGTCGCGCCGTCATTTTCAACGGTCGTCGTGAAATGACCAATCGTGCCATCATTGTTCAGATCAGCACCATAGAACACCTCGACATCAATGACGTTGGTGATCGGCTGGCCGCTCACACGCACGCCTTGATCGTCAAGCGTCCATTCCGCATAGCGGCCATCTTCAT
>NZ_JBQFZQ010000005.1:0-289369 GCF_056542325.1 Ruegeria sp. AD6
CCGAAAAGCCGACCATCACGTCGGGCATCCGTCTGGGCAGCCCTGCGGGCACCACGCGCGGCTTCGGCGAGGTCGAATTCCGCCAGATCGCGGATTGGATCATCGAAGTGGTCGACGGTCTGGCCGCCAATGGCGAAGACGGCAACAGCGCCGTCGAGGCCAAGGTCAAAGCCGAGGTTGCAGACCTTTGCGCCAAGTTCCCCATCTATCCGAACCTGTGATCGGATCGGCATGAAAAAAGAGAACGGCGCCCAGAACGGGCGCCGTTTTTTTTTCAGTAGACGTTCCCGCCCCTTTTGGCACACATCAAACATGCGAAGAAAAGGCTAGGGCAAGCGCCGCGCGAAGGACAAAACCTGCGATCAGATCAAGCCGCGCCACAGAAGAAACACCAGAACCAACACGGTCAAGGCCAGCAAGTTGAAGGCCAGACCGCCCAACATGCCAAGGAACCACCCCCAGCGCCGATCCGCCAGATTGATCGCCGTCAGGTGCGACTGAACCTCGTCCGAGGCTTTCGTCAAGGCAGGCGTATCCAGAACGCGGCGCAGTTTGGGGTGCGCCGCCATCTGTTCGGCCCTGGCCAGAATCATCGCCTGTTTGAACACCCGGCGCGGCAAACGGTGTCGGGCGCGGCGGATCGATGCCTCGAGCGTTTTGTCCCGCACACCCAGCTTGGCCCGCAGCAAAGCAACGGTTTCCGTGATCCGGTCCTGAATGTCGGTGTCTTGCGCCATGGCCCCTCCTGACGCGCGACACTAGCCTTTGATGCTGTACGCGACAATGGGGCTGGCTGTTTTGGAGCAAGGGCGGTATCACGCGGCTATGCTGAACACGATCATTCACGGCGAACCCACTGCGCTGCCGCCCCTTATTATCGCTCATGGCTTGTATGGATCGGCCCGGAATTGGGGCGTGATTGCGCGAAGGCTGTCGGATGAACGGCAGGTGATCGCGGTGGATATGCGAAACCATGCGCACAGCTTTTGGGACCCCCGGCACGACTATCCTGCATTGGCCGAGGATATCGCGCAGGTGATCGAAAATGTCGGTGGCCCGGTCGATGTGCTGGGGCATTCCATGGGTGGCAAAGCGGCGATGACACTGGCCTTGCGGCACGGCGCACTGGTGCGCAAGCTTGTGGTCGCCGATATCGCCCCGGTCGCCTATGGGCACAGCCAGATTCAATTCATCGAAGCTATGCGGGCAGTCGATTTTTCAACGATCACCCGCCGGTCAGACGCAGAACAGCAGCTGGCGGATCAAGGCGTTGAAAAAGCACTGCAGAGCTTTTTCACCCAATCGCTGGATGTCGCTGGGAAACGGTGGCTGTTGAACTTGGATGTGCTGGCCGATCAGATGCCAAACATCATGAGCTTTCCAGAGCTGGATGGCGCATGGGATGGCCCGGCCCTGTTTTTGTCAGGTGGCGCGTCTGACTACGTCCTGCCGGAACACCGCGACAAAATCCGGGCGCTACTCCCCGGTGCGCGCTTTGCCAAAATTCCGGGTGCCGGACACTGGCTGCATGCCGAAAAACCGCGCGAGTTCGAAGCCGCCGTCCGGGCGTTTCTGAACGCCTGAATCAATCGCCGTCTGTTGATCGGGCAGGCCACGCTTCAGGTGTCTTCGACCTCGCCGCCGCCATTCACCCAGTCGGCGAAACCGCCTAGATTGAACACCTGTTCATAGCCCATATCTTTCAACAGCTTGCCCGCCAAAGCGGCGCGACCGCCGGAGGCGCAATAGATCACAACAGGCCGGTCTTTGCGCATGTTTGGATCATGAGACTCCAGGCTCTCATCTGCCCGGAATTCGAGCATTCCACGGGGTATATGCACCGCCCCTTTTGCCCGACCGGTTTTCTGCACCTCAGCAGTGCCGCGAATATCTAACAGTAACGCGCCGTGTTCGATCAGCTCGCGCGCCTTGACCATATCAACCCGTGGGACGACAGCGTTGGCCGCCGCCATCATGTCTTTCACTGTAACCGGCATATGCACCTCGTGATTTCTTGCCTTCTGCAAAAGGCTAACATGCGAAAATTGGAAGGTGTAGCCTCAAGATCGCTTGGGTTGCGCCGAAAACAGATGTCGGAACTTGTTGCCAAAGCTCTGATCGAAACAAGATTGGTACCCGCGGCCGGACTCGAACCGGCACGGCGTTTCCGCCTGGAGATTTTAAGTCTCCTGTGTCTACCATTCCACCACGCGGGCATGTCGTGATCAGGGGCGAACCCCGTCCGCCTTCATTACAGGCGCGAATAAATGAAAACAATGCGGTAAGCTCAGGCAATGTGGTAAAATCGCGAGATTTCGAACACGCCCGCGCCCAACTGATTTTTCCACCGCACTGCTACTGCAATTGCAGGATATCCGGAATGCAAAGCTTCCGCTGCGCCGGCATTTGATCCGCACCGTCGGAACGCTTGAGCCGCTTTGGCCCGTCCTTGACCTTGACCTTCGGCTTGGCCAGCGGGCCTTTTAACGTGACCGGCCACGGGCTGCGCGAAAGCGGCTCGCCTATCTTGCGCGGTTGCAGGTTCAGGTCCAGGGCCTTGTCGGCCATGTTGACACCGCCAAAGACGACGACCTGAACCTGATCCGTTTCCAACGTGGTTTGTTTGGTCGAAATGTTGCCGTTGGAAATGCTGAGGGGTGCGCGAAGACATACGATTGGCGCGACCTTTTGCTTTTCTTTGGAGAATACCCAGGGCAGAACGCCCAGCCCTGCCAGATCCAACAACTGCGTTTCGATTGACCCGTCGCGCATGGAAACCGTCGCACTGCCGCTCATCGTGCTGGCAAAGTGTTTGGCGGACTCGGTTCCTCCGGTCACCGAAAAATCTGCATAGATCGTGCCGCTTGCGCCCTTTTTGAAGTTCAGGGTGTGAAGGATGTCGTCTAACTGCCAACCGCCCGCCTTGCCGGTCAGGGTCAGCAGATGCGCCTCATCCGAAAGATCCATCTGCCCACTTACGTCGAACTGGGCCCCGCCATATTCAAATGCCAGCGGACCGGCGCGAAGCTCGTTTTCGTCGAGCGTCAGTTCGCTTTGCAAGCTGCTGACGCCTTTGGCACCTTCGATATGCCGAAGGTCGATATCAACATCGATATCAATACCCGACAGAAGAATGGAACGTCCGATGGGTTTCAGCGTCACATCTCTCAATGCGCCGGGTCCATCGGCTTCGGCGCTGGCGTCTTCGACATCCTGCGCTGCGCTGCCAAGCTTTCTCAATTGCGCGGCGGCCTGAACGATATCACGCAGTTGATCGATCTTAATCAGGTCACTTTCAATCGCGCCCCGCAGCACAGGATCGCTTGTCGCGTCATCAAGATCGGCCTTCACGAGCAATACGGACTCGGCAAGTTCGACGCTGGCGTTTGCATTCCAATCGGTGCCTTCGCTCACCAAATCGATCCCAAAGCGCGCGCGCCCGGTTTCAACGGGGTCCAGCGACAATGCAGCCATCAGGTCTGCACCGGACGGAACATCAACATCGATTGCCAGATCCAGGTTTTCGAACTTGAGGACATTCTTAACCGTACCGTGCACCTCAAGGGACCAGACATCCGTTTCGCTCGTCTTGCCATCAAGGTTGATCAGTGAAAGTTGATTAATGTCCCCGTTCAAATGAAAGTCGCCCGAAAACCGGCCAAGCTGATCGTCTGGCCCCATGAGTTCGGGCGAGATCAAGCTGCTGGCGGGAATATCCATCAGACCTTCGGCTGATACGCCTTGCAATTGCAGCGCATCGTCAACAGATCCGTTCAAAATGACAAACGGATCAGCCGGGTTTCCGATCCGCAGATTGATGTTTCCGACCCGCAAAGCACCGTCCGGCGTTCTGGAAAGTTCCGAAAACTTGACCGGCGGCGGCCCTTCACCTGCGGTGTCCAGCGTGAACCCATTGGTTTTAATGACCATTTGCCGCTGAGGCACCTGCCCCGGCACGCTGTCCATAACCATATCAACCGCAATAAGCTTGAGGTCATAGCGAGATGCCGCAGGGGCCGGTTCCGCATCTTCGGGATAAAGCCGAATACGGGTCGTCAGCGACACATCTGCGGGGTTCCCCAACTCTCCGATTTGGCCCGTCAGCGAAAGGCTTTGCCCGCCATCCAATTCAGCCAATACGCTCAGATCATCAATCCGGGCGACGCCGTCAGCCGATTTGAAGGTTGCCGCCACATTGCCCGACCCTTCCAGCACGCGGTTAAGTTTCAGCACGTCCAGAAGCTGTCCAAGTTCTGCAATCTCCACAGTCGTCTTGAACTGAAACCCGTTCTCTTGGGGGATTTGTTCAGCCGCAATCGATATCTGTTCGAAGTCCAATGCCATCTGAAACGGGTCTTCCGCGGGGAATGTCCCATTCAGGTCAAACGACTCGCCATTTAGGGAACCGGTCCCAACGGCAGACGCGGTGTTCGTTCCCTCATCACGCGCCAGCACCAGATCCTCAAGCCGCAGATCCAGATCAAGTCCGTTCAGGCCGTTCTGGTACAGTATGGTGACGTCGCTCAGGTCAACTCGACGATCCGCCAGAATTCCGCCGACAGAGGGTTTTTGAGAGTTCTCAGGCTTTTCGGTTTCCACCGTAGAAAGCGACTGCCAGTTCGCATTTCCGTCTTTGTCGGTGATCAGGTTCAGGTGAATACCCGATATGGCAAGGTTGCTGAGCGACAGCTTGCTGTTCCAAAGATCGCGGGCGGAGATTTCGAACTCAATCGTGTCGATAGCCGCCAAATTCACGTCAGTCCCGGACGAACCGGGAAGCACCAGCCCCGCCGCCGAGACCTGCAGTTGCCGACCAAGGCCCAAACGCACCTCGTCCTCGATCAAGACGTCCTGACCAAGTTTTTTGGAGATCAGGTTTTCAACGAAACCGGTCCTAAGCGAAGAAAACAGCGCCGAGGACAGGAACAGCCAAGCCGCCAAAACAGCAACAAACGCGATCGCGCAGCAAATCAAAACGCCTTTGAAAATCAAACGCACGTTCTACTCCTTTGGTTTCGATGCACTGTGTGGCCGGGCCAATTCCACGTGCGACACTTGAATACGCGGCTCTGCTGATGTTCTGAGAACTGGGCGCACCTGAGGGATAAGTTGCCAATTTCCAGTGACTTAATCAAACAGGAATCAACTTCGGTTCGCGTGAACAGTTGCGCTGTCGTGATGCCGGGCGGCCCAGTACCAAAAAAACGGGAACACCCGCCCTTTTGGGATTTTTTGAAAACGAACAGTCATTTTATGCGCGATCTTTCTGACGGTTCTGACGGCCAACTCGTCCCGGTTTTTCATATCATCAAATTAATGATATATACGATTTCCAATATATATGAGGGACCAATGAACTCACTGAAAAGAATTACACGGGGCATAGGCGTCGCGTTTCGGGACGGCCGGGTCAAAAGCCTGCTTGCTTTCACGCTTGGAATGATCCTCTGGGCATCCGTTTTTTACCACTATGTTGAAGGCTGGAGCTGGCTGGATTCCATCTACTTTTCTGTCGTGACAATCTCGACCGTAGGGTTTGGTGATTTTTCCCCTCAGACTGCGGCGGGGAAGATCTTTACGATGGCCTATATCATCGTAGGTCTGGGCATCTTTGTGGCTGCGGCGACGACAATCGCAAACATGATCCTGTCTCAGGACGACGAATAGTCACCCAAAAAAATCCATGGGATTCAAACGCAGCAAGGTCGCCTGAAGGTTGGACTTTATTGATTGGGCTGATCGCCGTCCAAGGCGGCGCAAAGGTCCAATTTACGACCAAATCCCGGAAATCACAAAAGATATTCATATTAAATTTTTTGAGTGTATTGTTAACAAAGGAACGGAGGGATGGAATGGAAAAGACACAGGACGCCAAGATCGTCGATCTCGCAATACGTTTGCTCTTTCTCGGGTTATTCCTTTACAGCGCATTGGTAATGATCGCCCCGCTGGCAAGTGTGGTGATCTGGGCCACGATCCTTTGTGTGGCGCTTTACCCGGTATTCGATTGGCTACAGTCCAAGCTGGGCGGGCGAAAGTCGCTTGCCGCAACGATCCTGGTTTTGCTTGGCCTTGTGCTGACCTTGGGGCCGATTGCCACTGCGGTGTCGGGGGCTGCTGAACTTGGGTCCGAGTTTGCCGAACAGGCTGACAGCGGTGAATTGGAAATTCCACCTGCCCCGGACAGCATCAAGGACTTGCCGCTGATCGGAGAAAGAATTGCCGAAGTCTGGGGGTTGTTTGAACGAAATCTGGATGGTGCGCTTGCAAAATACGGGGCGCAGATTCTTGAGATCACAAAATCGCTGTTTGGAAAGGTTCTGGGCATCGGAATCGGGTTGTTGGGTCTTGCCCTTTCGGTGTTGATCATGGGGGGCTTGTTCAGCCCCGGCCCGACTTTGGTGCAAGGTCTTCAGCGCTTTGCCAACCGGGTGTTCGCACCGCGAGGCGGCGAATTCGTGACGCTGGCGGGGGCGACGATCCGGAATGTGACCAAAGGTGTCATCGGTGTTGCAGCCATTCAGGCCGTGGTTGTCTGGATTTTGCTGGCACTGTTCGGGATTTCTTCTGCTGCGACACTGGCATTCATTTGCCTGATCCTCTCGATCATCCAGATCGGGCCGGGATTGGTTCTGTTACCGGTCATCATCTACGCGTGGAGTTCGATGTCAGGTGGTGCGGCCCTGGCATTCACCATTCTGGCCATTCCCACGACGGTAATGGACAGCTTCCTGCGGCCCGTCTTCATCTCAAAAGGTCTCGAAACGCCAATGCTGGTGATCCTGATCGGTGTTCTCGGCGGCATGATGGCCTATGGATTGATCGGCATCTTCATGGGACCGGTTCTGTTTGCCGTTTTCTACGAACTGTTCAAGGTTTGGATCGATGCCTCGCCGGAAGGCAATGACGCCGCGGACGGAGCGGCGCAATGAGGAAGACAATATGGACGACGCTGGCCGTCATTTTGGTTCTTCTCGTCTGGTATCTGGTTGCTGATCGAAAAACGCCATTTACGGGAAACGCCAGGGTCAAGGCCGTTGCAACCCAGATCGTCCCGCAAGTCACCGGAACAGTGATCGAGGTTTTGGTCGAAAATGGTCAGGTCGTCTCGGCCGGAGATGTACTGGTTCGGATCGACCCCAGACCATACGAAATTGACCGCGACAAAGCCGAAGCGGACCTGGAAGCCGCAACACAAGAGGTTGGCGCTTCGTCGGCAGAGGTCAGCGCCGCTCAGGCCAAACTGGCACGGGCGCAAAGTGATCTGGACACCATGCGCATCCAGACAGAACGCGTTTTTGCGCTTGAAAAGAAAGGGCTGATTGCCGTTTCGAAAGCAGATGATGCGCGGGGGCAACTGGCCGAATCCGAGGCGAATTTTGAAAACGCCAAAGCAGATCTGGAGAAAGCCAAGCAGAGGCTCGGCGATGAGGGCATTGAAAACCCGAAAATTCAGCGCGCATTGGCCGCGTTGGCGGATGCAGAGCTGAACCTTGAATGGACGGAACTGCGCGCCCCGGCGACAGGCGTGATCTCAAACCTGCTGATCGCACCCGGAACCTATGCCCGATCCGGGCAGGACCTGCTGACCTTCCTGGATGCGACGGATGTCTGGATCGAAGCGTATTTTACCGAAAACAACCTGGGCCGGGCGTCGGTTGGATCGCCTGTAGATGTGGTACTGGACATGCATCCCGGCAAGATTGTTCCCGGCGTCATAGAAAGCTTCAGCGCAGCCGTTTCCCTAAGCGGCGGCGACACACCCGGACAGTTGGTCAGCCCCCCAAGTACCAAGGGGTTTCTTCGCGAACCCGAGCGCTTCCCGGTCCGTATCGTGCTGCCGGGTTACGAGGCCGGAAGCACCGAGGATGACCTGCGCTTTCAGCTCAACGGGCAAGCCGACGTGATCATGTACCTCAGCGACAGTTCTCTGCTGAACGCGGTGGGCCGCGCCTACATTCGCGTGGTTTCGATCCTGTCCTATGCGTACTGAGGATCGGCGCGCAGTACACAGACTTGCGCTGGGTGTAACTGGCGTCTTCGCGCTGGGGCTGTTTCTGGGGTGGCCTCTGGCCGTTGTCGGGGCCGTGTTCACGGCCCTGTTTCTTCAGGCCCCAGCTGCACTGCCATTGGCGGCCTTCGCGAAGCTGTTTGTCTTCTCGATTGGGTTGATGTTCATTTCCTTCCTTTTGTCATCGACCTTCGCGCCCTATCCGGTGGTTTTCCTCATTCTGGTGGCCATCGGGATTATCCTGTCGTTCATTTGGTCGGTATCCGGCGCAGGTGTTCTGCCCGGAGTCATCGCCCTGATGGGGGCATTGATGATCCCCAACCTTGCGCTGCAATCCCAGGATCTGGCTTTGGTGCTTGTATTCTGGATACCACTGAACCTGCTGTTTGCAGGGTTCGTTTCGACATTGATGTTTGTGCTGATACCAGCCGCACCCCAGACAGCGGCCGAGAAAAAAGCAGCATCCCCAACTGACTTTGACCCGCATCGCCGGATTGTCAGAATGTCACTTGTCACAGTTCCATTTGCCTTGGCGTTCTTTGTGTCCGGCGCATCGGCGTTGCTGGTTCTGTTCTTTGTGGCACTTCTCAGCCAGCAGCTGGCGGCGATGCCTGCCGCGGGCAAAACCGTGGCCAAGGCAATGCTGACGGCAAACCTTTTGGGTGCGGCAGTGTCGATCCTTTGCTACGAAATCAACGTCATCGCCCCGATTATTCTGACGCCAATTCTGCTGTGCTTTTTCTTCTGCATAACGCTTGGAGCACTCGGAAAATCTCAGGCTACGCTCGCCGCCGCGGCAGGCTCAGCGTTGACAACGGTGCTGATCGTCTATGGTGGATCAATCTCTCCGTTTTCGGATGAGGCCGACGTCAAAAGCATCACCCGCGTTTTGCAAGTCGCCAGTGCTGCGATTTTTGTGATCGTTGCCTATGTCGTGGTGGATGAGTTCTGGCCGGAAAAGAAACGACAGATGTCGACAAACACCTGACGGGGTGTTGCCTGCCGTCCTTAATCAAACGCGATAAAGCGCCAGCCAGATCAGAAAGCCGATATACACAAAAACGGTAACGTTCAGAACCGTATCGACAATTGGGCCGGTCATTTCGAAACCTCCTTTGACAGAGACTTGAGAAGGCAAATCACCAGAATCGGTACGATAAAAACAAATGCGATGGCTGAAAGCGCGATGATCGACCGGACCAGAGAAACGTCGTTCACAAAGATCATGGCCAGACCAAGGGCTCCAAGCACCGCGCCCCAGATTGTGCGAATGCCGGGCGACGGGTTTTCGTCCCCGCCTGTTCCAATCATTGCAAGCGTAAAGCCCGCGCTGACAACGCTGGTCACAACAAACAGGAACGCCGCTGCAATTGTCGCCAACTGCGTCACATATTGCAGGGGAAACTGTTGAAGCAACGCAAAAGTCGTCGCATCAAGGCTTTGGTCGTTGACCTCCAACAACTGTCCGTTTCCTTGCAGCATGTCGAAAATGCCGATCCCACCAAAAACACCGAACCAAAAGATTGAAAACAACGTTGGTGCAATAATGACACCGGTCAAAAACTCTCGGATCGTTCGCCCGCGTGAAATTCTGGCAATGAAGATGCCCACAAACGGGGACCATGCCAGCCACCAGATCATGTAATTCAGTGTCCAGTCCTGGAACCAGGTCGATATGGTTTGGTCGAAAAACTCGGTTGTCGAAAACCCGGCGGGAAGGACGTTGAAAACATACCGCCCAAACCCTGAAACGATCGTGTTCATTGCAAAAGACGTGGGCCCGACAACCAACAGAAAGACCAACAGGATGATCGCGATACTCATCGCCAGATTTGACAGTTTGGACATCCCCTCGCCCAGATCCCGTCTGAGCGGGATGAGGAAGGCAACGCACATGACGACAAATATGAGCGCTGTCAGGTAAAACGAGTTGGGTATTCCAAGAACTCCGGCCAACCCCGTCTGGATTTGAAACACGCCCATGGCCAAGGAACCCGCCAAGCCGACTGCGATGGCAACAACCGACAAGAAATCGAACACCCAAGCCAATGCACGAGTCCAGGCCCTGTCTCCGTACACATCCAACACTGGCGCGCTCAGCAACAAAGAGCGTTCTCGTCGAAAGGCGAAATAGGCAATGATCAACCCAACGACCCCGTATATCGCCCAGGCGTGAAAACCCCAGTTCAGATAGGTGACAAAGATAGCCTGACTTGCCGCTTGCGGATCAGGGCTGAACGCGCGAATGACCGAGAAATGCGTCAGCGGCTCGGATGCGCCAAAAAACAGCAACCCCACCCCCATACCCGCCGCAAAGAGCATCGCAATCCACGCGGGCGTGGAAAACTCGGGCTCGGAACCTTCAGGGCCAATTCTGATCGAGCCGAACCTGGAGAATGCAAGGTAGATCGCCAGCAACAAAAGCGCGCTGGCTTCAAGCATGATAAACCAACCTCGGCTTTCGAACTGCACCGCCACGATGCTGGCCGAGACGGACCCCAAGCCTTGAGGGTCAATAATCCCCCATATGGCAATCCCGCTGCTCACCAGCAGCGCGGAAACAAGTAGAGCGTTGATTTTCATCGCTTAACACACTGAATAACTGCGTCTGTGGTAGCACCGTACTCACAAATCATCTGTGCTCAAAGCTGCAAAACTTGGACGGCGTTGCGAGACGACCGACCTTTATCAAGCGGGTTAGTGGCACAGATTTCCAAAAACACGTGCGGCAGACCTGACTGCGGTGTCAATCGTACGGATGCAGCGGGTTGTTGTTCACACTATAATCACTTTTGAATATCAGAACTGTCTGCAATTTACCCCGATTATTAGGGGTGGCAGCCCATTGAAATCAGGTAAATGGTTCTGAGGCGTGATAGTGGTGCCCCCACACGGACTCGAACCGCGGACCTACTGATTACAAATGACTAGGACTAGACGCTAACCCACTTGGAAACGCAGCGTTTTTCAGGGCGTGGGATTGGCATTACAAGGATGTCACAAGGGCGGCAGGGATTGCTTGCATCGCCCTAAGACAAGCAAAAATCCTGAACCGCCTGCTGCAATGATCTGCTACGTTGGACGCGATTTTACAGAGGAGTTGTCCTCAAGCGGGAGATGCACCATCCGAAAAGGTTCTGCATGCTCGCTGCCCCAAATGCAGCCAGCGGAATCTGTAGCCAACAGTGCAGCAGCAAAAACCCGGCGACATCAAAGCTTTGATCGAAAGTCGAACAAAGCGATGCAGGCGAGGAACTGCCGAGACACCACTAGGTTTAGTATTTTTTGAGCCTGAGGGGCCAAGATACGTTGCAGATCGGCATACGATTATGTAGCAATGGGGACCAAAAGAAAAGTCAGGGGCAGCAGTAAAATGAACGTGGAACCAACCGATATCGACCTTGAAAAACTTGAACCGGTTGTCGATCCACGTAACAAGCTTAACGACCTTACTGCTAAGGAATGGATTGCACGAACTGTCTCCGTGATGGTCCAGAAAGGTCTCGGCAAAGGTTCCAAAGAAGCCCAAATTGAGCGCCAGCACCCCGCACCGTTTTCATATCAAGACGTGGCGCGCTTCATCGAGTTCTTTACGAAGTCGGGTGATGTAGTCTTGGATCCGTTCAGCGGCGTCGGATCAACCTCAAAGGCTTGCGCTACAATAGGGCGAAATTCCATCGGGTTCGAATTGAACCCAAAGTTCCACGAACTCTCCGAACTTCGTTTGGAAACGGAGATTCCCGAAGAGATTCTCTCCCGCACTCAACACGAAGTTCAACTAGGTGATGCCCGAGAACTGGCGAATAACCTACCAGAGAACTCAGTCGACTTCATAATCACCAGCCCTCCTTATTGGGGAATCTTGAACAAGATTGATCACAAGGCAAAGCAGGAGCGCTTAGACAACGGTCTTGACCACAACTATGGAGACACGCAGGCGGACCTCGCCAACATTGATGGTTATGAGGACTTTCTTGGCGAACTTGGTTCATTGTTCGGCTCGCTAAGCCGCGCGTTAAAGCCCAAGAAGTATGCAGTGGTCATCATCGGCGACTTTAGAAATAAAGACCGATACTACCTTTTCCATTCCGATCTTTCACGTGCTATCGAAGATCACGGTCCCTTCGCCTTGAAAGGCGTCACGATTATTTACCAGAAATTCAAGAGGGTATTCCCCTATGGTTACCCGTTTGCTTTCGTTCCAAACATTCACCATCAATATGCAATGATACTGCAGAAAAAATGACCGATACTAATCCGGAAAACGTGATCCTAAATGGCGATGTCATTGAGCAGTTGAAGAAGCTCAAGGATGGATCGGTTGATTTGGTTATTGCCGACCCGCCCTACGGCATTGAGAAGGATTTTGGTAAGCCAGATAGCTGGAGTAGCATTGAGGACTGGAAGGATTGGTGTTGGTCGTGGCTCGTCGAGTGCGAACGCATCTTAAAACCCTCTGGCAGTATTCTGCTTTATGGCATCAGCCACTACATATGCTTCAACCAAGTTCAACTTTATGAGCTTGGAATGAAATACCGGCGACAATTAATCTGGCACTATGAGAATGGTTTTTGTGGAAACAGGAACTTAAGGGCTACTTACGAACCCCTACTTTGGTTCTCAAAAACCGATGAGTTCTTTTTCAAGGAAATTCGCGAGCCATATAAAAGCGCGGATCGCCTAAAATACAGCGTGAAGAAAAATGGCAAGGTTTGGACGCCCAACCCAGAGGGTAGATTAGCTGGTGATGTCTGGAATATCCCGACTCTGGCTGGTCGGCGCTTCAAAGATGAAAAAGTTGGCCACCCAACACAAAAACCTTTGACAATTAGCGACCGTCTTGTTCGCCACTTTTGCAAACCCGACGGTAAGATTCTCATTCCATTTGCTGGTTCTGGTTCGGAATGTGTTGCCGCCCATCAGGCTGGGCGACAGTTTATTGGAATCGAACTCAACGAAAAGTACTGCGCAATTGCGGAAACTCGCCTCCGTGACGCAGGCTGGCCTAATTCTGGTTCACGAGAAAAGGTAGCCGATGTCGAAGGCGATCAACTCATCACCGTCAAGTAGCTGAAATTCATTCGGTTCAGTACGCCAGATAGGCAACACACCGTTTTTAGACAGAAATGCCGTGGTCGCATCGCTAGGTTTTTGCGAAAACAAGATGACTTGTTTCAATGCAGATGTGTCCACTTCTTCAGGCAGGTCAAAGTGAACATAGCCTTTGATCTGACCAAGTGCTTTTTCCGATTGGCGACGTTCATCGGAAGGGCTCCCGTCCAGTGTTTTCACCTCGATCAATAACCCCTGACTACCTTTGAGGGCCAAACAATCGAACGGGTCTTCAAAAAGTCGATATCCGTTGTTTGTAAGCACCTCTGCGAACTCTCTGACGACCTCCTGATGAAGCTTCGTCCGTCGATTTCTAAGCTCAATCGCACCCGACAAATCGACCAAGTTATTGCCCATTTGCCCCCCTGAAAATTCAGGGGTTGCGGCAATACTATTGCCATCGACTTCTTTGGTGATACGCTTACCACTCGAAGGTGCCGATTTCTTTTTCTTAGATTTGGCCGATACAGTGGCGACACCGTCCTCCGCAACTTCGACTGCGGCAGAAGGAAAGCTATGAGCCCCGTCTTTTACTAGATCGCCGACTTGGCGAGCTATACTTGGCAGGATTTTTACAGCATTGCGAGCTTTGGCCTCTCCAATTCCAATCGCATCAATCAAATCTTCAAAGTCCAACGCCAGATAATTTGAAACTCTCTCGTATTCAGCTTCTGAGTCGTCAATGGCCTCAAAGGCAAGCATTAGCTTGGACGTCTCAATTCCCGGGTTATCGCTGAGCAAGCGGAGCATCACACGATATGGGTGGCTAATGTTTCCATCCGCATCGCTCAACCGAAGATCGAGCATAGCTTCTCGCCAAAGGGCTTTCCTTACTGCTTCGCTATCGGCACCGAGCAACTCTCGACCCTTCGGGGAAACAGCAAAATGTCCGGCCACTTCATCCTGTTTAATGAAGCCAGAAAGTAACAAGAACCTCCGCATCTCACGCGCTGCGGTTTCAGTACCTCGGCTAGCACGCGGTTTTTCCCTCTCCGCCCGAAGGTTATCTTCCAGGCTGGCGTTACCTCGGAACGTGTAAACATACGCCCTAGCGAGATCGGGCCCAAATACGTCGTCACGGCTAAAATCACGCCCGGCCGCAATAGTGTCCGAGGCAACGTTTAAAGCTTCGGTTAATCTGTCAATGTCAGCAAACTGGTGCGGAAAGTTCTTCATACGGAATCTCATATACTAGTTCGGTAATTGAAGAGGTACTCTTCCGGCAAACCACTGGCAATCCTACAAAAACACTTTCTAACGGCTAGGGTTAAACCTGCGCAGGAATGGTTCCCATGATTACCGAACAACTGATTGACCGACTGAACTATCAGGCGCCACTGAACTTGGCGGAAAGGGGTCGTGTAGGCCGCAGGCGCGCCCTGTCGTCGATTTCCCGCTGCTGCGTTGTACTGACCGACGACGGGGGCGACACGCGCGAGGAGATATTCGACTAGCCGCCCACCATAGGGCAGCTTGAGGCCCGAGTCGGGCCGGATGCGTGGACATATCGGTAAAAATGCGGCGTGTGCCCCGCAGAGCGCGTCAGAGACAGACGATAGTAGCCCAGTAGTCACATTGGGCACAAATTAAACGGGCGGCCTCAGAGCCGCCCGTTTTGTCGTTTTCAAATCTTAGGCGCGGTCCACCATCGCCCTTCCATGAAGATGTAAGTCCGCCCACAATGCGTGAAACGCACATAACTATTGCGGTCGAGGCCTTGGCTGATGAGGCGCAGCCGTTCGCGCACGTTCGGGCTCATGCCGCTTCCCCTTTCTTCATTTCTTTCGCTGCGGCAAACCACACTTTTTGCATGTCGCGCATCACCTCGGCTGCTGTCTCGAAGTGACCTGCAGCAAAACCAAACTCCTTGTCTGCCATAAGGACAGACAAAACCTCTCGATCATCTTCGTCACACACATGTAGTATGTGCCCTTTTACCGATAATCTGTTGCCAAAACATTTGATTTCAGTCGCATCCACTTCCTCAGTCATCATCGCCAAGGCACGCTTGAGATTTTCTGGCTTCACAGTCATGCTGCTTCCTCCTGCAAAAGTTGCCCCGCCGCGTCGATCCAAACCATTTGCATGGAACGCAGTTGCTTTGTGGCATGTTCAATTCCACACACTGCGAAATCAATTTCCCCCAGCCTAGTGCATAAGATTGCAAGAGCACGAGTTAGGTTTTTGTCATGATTAGTCATGGTGCTTTACTCCTTTTTGACATTTAATCGCCACCTTCCTGTTTGATGGTGGCGTGATGGATAAAAAGCACGAAAATCAAAGGTCTGATACGGGATCACAGGGGACTGAACCCAACGAGTTCAAGCCCTCCGGGGATGAGCCAAGTGCAATCTTCCTGCAAGAACTTGAGGATTTTCTTCCTGAAAAGCCCATGGACAGCGGGGATGCGTTTGGCGCGCCTACACCCGCACGTCTGGCGCGAGAGATTGCTTTTCAGGCGTGGAAATACCTCGAACGGCATAATCCAAATCAGCCACTGCCAATCTGGGTTGCGGACTATCTGCGAGAAGTAGCGATTAAGGTGCTTAGTGATATGGGGCAGAGCGGAGGCTTGGAGCCTGCATCGGCCCATGCCGCACTTGGCCTTGTTGGTAAACAATGGCCAAACCACCACCCAGATTCTGTGTATTCAATCATTCAGACTTGGATGGGCACCAAACGGCCCGGTGGACCTATTGTCGATGGGCGAAAAGCGGGCGCGGTACGCTATATCCAAGAATACATGGGCAATGATCCCAACGTTCAAGTTGAGACAGTGATTGAGTGGTACAGGAAGGGACAGAAATCTCATAAGAAGGCGCTAGAAAGGGAACGGGCAAATGGCGACCGCCACCGTGAGCAGGAAAAACTGGTGGATTTTGAGCAAGCCGTTACGGGTAGCAACACCACCTGTGAAGAACCGAAATTAGTGGAATTCGATCACGCCATTTCTGGCGGAGCAACCAACACAGATGTCAAAAACATGACGGCACTTGACCAAGCTATCGCCAACAAAGATTGGCAAGCGTAGACGTCAACACAAGGCCAGAAAGCCCGATGTGCCTGACCGCAATTGCACGAGAATTACTCAGCGATTGGCGCTGGGGCGTCAGTGTCACGCCCACCCGTGCAGCCGGTGCGTTGTCGCCGCCATTGCGTCGTCGAGGTCGGAAGCCGACAGATAGCCAAGTGCGCAGGCAATGGCGCGGTCGGCGTGATGTCCTTTGCCCCCGCCCTGCAAAACCAGATTGCCAGCAGATGTGGACGCCAGTTCGAAACTGGCAATCTCATTCAGCAGGTCTTGCTTCCCCGGCAGATCATCAGCCACCATCAGCGCGCCGGTCTCAAGGCCGACGGCCATGTTCTCGAGCAGGATCGTTTTGCCGACTGTGACGTTCTTGCCTTTCTTGGTCAGGTTCGCACCAGCCGTCATAACCACCGCCCAGTGTTCGATCCCAGCATTGTCCAGTGTTGACGAGAACGGCGCACCAAGGCCCGACGCGTCGATAGCAAGTGACCAATGCGGGATTTGCGCCAGCCGCTTTGCCAGAAAATCAGCAAGGTCGGTGTACGAATAGAGTTGGATCGACTCTTGGAAAACGACGGTACAGCGCCGCGTGCCAAGGCGTTGCTCGAACCCGTTGCCCGTGAACTCAGGATAGCATTCGTCCCGAATGACAACGATAGCTGACGGGTCATTGCGCCCGAGATCAAGGCCGACGCGATGTCTGACCCAGCCGAACACCTGCGTACCGGCGGCGGCTGGATCGGCGTTTGATGGCAGGATAACGCGCCCGTCGGGCAGAAAAACATGCTTGGTCATGACAGTTCCAGTGCTTTGACGCCCGAAGTGCTCGTGCGTTCCAAGGTGTCCCAAGACAACAGCGGCGTGCCGGAGCCAACGAACTCGCAAAGATGTTCCCGGCGAAAGGTCGTCTCTGACATCGTTGCCCGGTCAAACTCGACCTGCGCCCGACGCCGCTCAATGTCGATTGACCTCGCCATGATGCGACGCACCCGCTTTGCAGATGTCCACGTGTCGTAGAAGTAGCCAGTGCGCAGGTTTGGCGTAGACAGCAGGAAAATGCGCCCAGTCTCTTTACGCATAGGAAAGAAAGCCGTCAGCGCGTCGTCGTCGAGAAAACAGGCTTCGTCTGCCAAAATGGTGTCAGCGGTCATGCCGCGCGCCTGATCGGTTGCAGGCACAACGATGATCCGGCCACCGTGCCTTGGGTGTGCCTCCAATTCCGTCTGTGTCTGGCGCACGATTGGCGGGCAGAATGGGTCACTGTTTTTGAACTCCAAAATGCGCCGGAACAACTCCGTCGATTGCCGCAATGATGGCGCGGTCAGTATGACGGTCTTGCCGACAGAAAAGTCATCATAGGCCAGGCATCCGCATGTCGTTGATTTGCCCGACTGACGCCCGCACAAAGCCATGACCATGCGGTCTGCCTCGTTGGCTGCGGGGTCAGTACGGAGCAATTCTTCCTGCCAAGGGTCGGGTTCACCAATCGTCAGCCGGAACCGTTCAATGGGGTCCAGACTGACGGTCAGTCCTTGGAGGAAAGAATGGAGATGCGGGTCGTGGATCATGTGGAATGCTTGATCACTTGCAGGACTTTCATCTGTTCCAGAAAGTCCGCCTTCGCGTCCGGGTGACGCCCCAATACGTCCAGAATGATCTGGCGCAGTTGGATGAACTGCGGGCTTTCGTTCAAGTTCAGATGGACATCCATCTTCTTGTTCAGCTTGCCGTGCAGGTCAGCAAGCGCCATGAGGCTCTGGCGCAACTCTTTCAACGTGCCGAGTTGCAGGACTTTTTCGTCGTCATCCTTGGCCGATTTCAGCAGATCTTTAAGTTCGCGCAGAACCCACTTGAGGTCTTTGTCGGTGTCTTCGCCAAACTGGTTTACGATGTCCGCATTCTCTTGGATTTCAGCCATCTTCGCTTCGCCCATTGCGGCGGCGATGATTTCCAAGCGCTCTTGTTCAGTCACGGTCGCCATGTACCGGCTGACGGAGGTGTCCGAGGTGTTGATCTCTTTTGCGACCGCATACATCGACTTACGCCCGAGAACGATGTCACGGACGACCTCGTTGCGCTGCTCCGTCGGGAGCAGCGCAATCTTATGCTGCTGACCCCGGCTCATTCGTCCGCGACGATTTCCAGTACGACGCCTGCCTTTTCGGCTTGCGCCCGCGCCTCGCGATATTTGCGTACATCGCGGGCATCAGTCCGGCTGAGCCGGATCGGTTCGTTCGGTTTGAAATTCTGCTGGGTGTCGTTGCCCTGCGGGCCATTCATAACGCGCGCCGCCGCATCCGTGATCGCTTGAAGGTGTTTTGCGCTTTCGGCGATCTCTGCGTCTTTTTTCATGTTTTGCAGCTTGTCCAGAAGTTCGTCATTCTTGGCGACGACACCTTTGATCTGGGTTTCTACCTGTTCGGCAATCTGGGGAATGATCGCTTCCGCGATCTTGGGGGCAATGGCCGCAATCAGCGCCTCTGCCTGCGTCGAGTTTTGGTCTTCGTCGGCCATGTTGGGACTCCTGTTTTGACGAATGGGACGAGCCGAAACCCGCCCCTTTTGTCGCCAAACAAGAAGTTGCAGGCCTCACCTACAGTTCGACAATCAGGCAGCTTCCGGTTCCGCTACAACCGAAGAAGAAGGTGCTAAGGAATAGACAAAGGTGCTGCTTCGTACGACCTCGCCTTTCGCAAGCGCATTGTTCAGGAGAGTGCGAATTGCATGGTCAGAAACACCGCCCATCGCTTGCAGTATGTCCTTGAATTTCATTGGTTCACGCCGGAGCAGGTCAAACACCATCAACCGCAACTCAGAATACCGATGCCTAACCGGCGTTCTTTTGCGTTTCTGCGGTTCGGCGCGCCGGTGCGCAACGATCTTTGCCTGACGTTCTCTTGCGGCCTGTGCGCGGTCGGTCTCTGTTTTCTTTTTCGCCCAAAGATCACGAGCAGCGTCCAAGTTGGTGAAAATTGACTGGCGGGCCTCATCCGGTGGATCTTGCCCCTCCAATATCGCAACAACTCTGCTCCGTAGGATGCTTGGTTCGATGTCGCATATCTCGCAGATGGTGTTTCGCGATTGCGCCCAACCACCAGTTTCAGCCGTCAGAAAACTCAACGCGTCGTCACGGGCGGCGCGGGCTTCGTCTTGCTGCGAGGTCAGTGACAGCGAACCAAACAAATCCATGATGGCGCGCGTGACGACGGAGCGGTAGAGGCCGACTTCGCCGACTTCCACAGCTTTCACATTTCCAGCGACATTGATCATGCGGCAGGAAACGGCAACACAGAGTCGTCGGTTTCGATCATCTCCTTTTCGTCGTCGATGGCTCGGTTCACGTCCATCAGTTCGCCTTTCTTGAGGTTCATAAGCAGGGTGTCATGCGAGATAGCGCCCGCCTGCCATGCCTTGACCAAAGCCGTGAGGACAGAGGCGTCCATTTGTGCTGTGATGAAGTCACGGTGCAGTTTGACTTTGACCTGATCGGCTGTGCCAGGGCTGGTCCAGTCAGCCGCAAGGCGCAGCAGTTTCAGGATGGCTGCTTCGACCATGTTGACCGACGAATGAAGCAGGGAAAGTTCGGAACGGTGGCGCAGCTTGGCCGTGTCAGTGGTCTCATTGCGCCCTTTGCCATCATAGACCATTCGCGCGCCAAGCGTTGCCATCTGGGCCGTCAGATCGTCCAGAGCGGCCTTTTGTGCTGCAATACCCGCGCCCGTAAACTCGAGCATCCCGGCTGTTGCGCCTTCGGGCAGAACCCAGAACGCACCGGAGCCAATTTGCTGCGGTTTGTTCTTTTCGTTGATTGAACCCGCAACCCACGGCGTTGGCTGGCTTGTTAGGTACAGGGACCAATAGTAATCCGCAGACAGTCGCCAATGCGCGAGATTGACATTGACCAAATCCAGAAACGGCGGCTTTTCGATATCCGCTTTCAGATTGTAGGGCGAGACGATGACCGCTGGGATTTCGTCAATCGTCTGGCCGTTGACCGATGGAATGATGTCTTCCCCGACCTGCATTTCTTCGACGGATTGGGTGAGATCGCCCGTGCGTTTGGTTTGCACATGAAACCGGCGCACGGTGTAGATGGGGTCCAAAGTCAGAACGAGATGCTGTTCGACGCCATTGTCCAGTTCGTCGTTGCGCTCGTTTAAACGCAGATAGGTCAGCTTCTGCCGACCATCGACCAGTTGTTCTTTCCAGTCCAGAATGCTGTCCGCATCGAAGGTCGAAATGAACGGAGCAGAACCCGGCGCAGCTTGGACAGGATAGTCGAGGACCATAGCGAAGCGACCCATAGACATCGTTTCGCGCAAGGCGTCTTCGATCAGCACATCCAGTGCGTTGCCTTCGAAGGTTGCGGCGTTGCGCATCGGTTCGATGCGGTTCGGCAGTTCGACGATGGGGGTATTCCGCGTGACCGCGCCGACCATGCCGCGTAGGGTGCGTTCGGCCACCGCGTAGAACGACGACCCCTGCACATACCGCGTGTATTGTGCCTGCGTCATGCCTTCGGGTCGCGGCAGGTAAACCGGGCCGCGATTTTTCAGCCGGTCTTCGCCGTGCAGAACGTCGCGGATTTTGTCATAGGCAAGACTCATCTCCGCATAGGTTGCGTGTTCGATCTTGGTCATTGGATCAATTCCTTGACGACGATATTCCAAGGAACGTCCATCCAAGATGTGTTTCTGACATGCTGGACGCGAACGCCCGTGGGCGTGCGGTCAACAGCAACACCGTCTTTCTCGACGCGGGGATGTTCGTCCGGTGTTTTGATCGCGTCCCGGATCAGTTGTTGCAGGGTGTCCGGTTTCACGGGCACATCGAGATGCCATGCGTTGAACAGTTCAGTCGCGCAGAGGCGTGACCCGTGAGGGGTTTCTTTGATGTGACAAGTTTTCACGTTGGGGTCCTTTCAAGACAGTTCACGGGCCCTTGGGAGGCGGGAAAGGGGCCGCTCTGTACGCGGCCCGTGAACGCTCGTGGCGTACACCGAACATTACGGGGATACGCGTGGGCGGCGTTACCGGAGTTTCAGGTCTTGGAGGCGGAAATTTTAAGTTCAGGAACGGGGCCGGAATGTTGCTGGAATTCACAGACTCGCAGAGCACGTCGGAGACGCGGTTTTTGGGGCGGTCGGGTATATGGTGTCAGATTTGATCGTTGCCCCGGTTTGTCGCCCAGTAGATCGTGGCATTCGGTGGATGGCTCAGGGTTAGCTTGCTGACACCAATGGGGTGCAGGGCGAAACGGGGGATTTTGGAAATTGATTTCTTCCAAATTTGCCCGGGCCGGGTTGGGCGTCTGTCAAAAAGGGGGTCGGTTGCGTTGGGACAGGATTTGCCATGCGTACCGGGCGTTACAAGACCGTTTACAAGAATTTCGAGCAACATTGCACTGTAACTTCAATACGTTATCTTCCTAGCCAAAGTGATTGCGCATAAGCGGCTGTGCAAATTTGTGTGCGAAACTGATCAGAGGACGCATTTCTGCGCGCTGAGTGGCAGCTTGCAGAGGAATGAACCAGATTGCTGTGCCATAACGCGCGTACATACGTGTGCATAAAAAAATGATGATGAAATTTTGACCTCAGGATACCAGATTTTTCATCATCATTTTTTTATGCACATGTGCGCGCGCGCCATATAGCGCAGCATAATTCCTGCCCTAACGATCTAGAACCTATAACTGAGTTATCATCACCCGGTATTCCGGTCGTCGAACCAAGCATGCGGCCCGTATATTGATCGCGCGCGAAATGCGCTGCATCAAAACGGAGACAAACCATGTATGACCCGAAATCCCGCGCCCATGAAATGCACGCCGCAGGTGTTGACCGCGAAATCATCCGTCGCTGGTTGATCCCACATGTGAAACGCAAAGAGCGTGCCGAAATCCTCGACACGCTCCCAGGTAGAATGGCTTTTGCTGCGTAGCTACAAACCTGTGTTGTTTAAGGCGTTCTCAAGCGCCTTATCAGCCCTCACAAGCTCCGCTTGAAGCTCGTCGTACTTATGCCGATTTGACCACATCTCGCATTGCTGGCGCAATTGCCTGACTTTTACCCGCGCGGCTTCAACCGCTTGTGTATACTGGTTGTTCGTGTCGCGACCCTCGGCCAGTGCAATGAAGATATCGTCAACGCCGTTAATCCAACCGCGCTTGTGTCGATCATCAGCAGGCGTCCAAGTCTTACCGTCCCTAGAAACCGCAACAATCTCTGAGTTGGAGCGAACCTCACGCTCCTGCTCGTCCACATAGTTTTGGCATCTAGACCGGTAGTGCAGACCATACAGATGTTCGTTGTGATCGACGGGGCCTTCTTCTTGCCGACGATCACCCCATTTGTCCTCGACGAAATACACCTCGTCTGACGCAACGGGCATCGCCATTGCCCTTGGTAGGCCAAGTTTAATGAGCTCATTAAACTCATGTTTCCGGTCTTCGATCTTCCTCTGGACATATTCGCGTTTCGAGGACGAAACCTTTTTCAAAGGTGACACAGGGTCTGCAGGATTGATCATTTCGAGATAGTGATTGTCGAGCTTGTCCGCGCGTTCCAAAAACTTCTCGCGCGCCTGATCAATCGACAATCCACTGTCGAGCAAATCCTTGATGAATGTGTCCCAAGACTGGACGCAGCGATGCGACCCGGATCCGTGTCGCTCTCTGTAACAGGAGTTATAGGCTGCTTGTGCCGCTGTATGTTCATAGGCATCATACAGTGCGGATTCCATGCGCACGTGCCAGTCGTCGTATTTCTCCTGCACCTCGGCCACCTTGGTCTTGCCCATCGTTCGCCCAGAAAACCATGCACTGAACGACGCCTTGGACATGGTGAGGCCGAGAGTTTCGTACCACCAAGGAGCTTTGGCCAGACGCTTCATGTCCTCGCGCAGGTCGTCTGTCCGCGTGATGTCGATGTATTTCCAAGGACGCGCGGTTTGAACGCACAAGAGATCATCCAGCGATTGAACGATACCTTCCCACACTTCCAAGCCATTCAATGCCCGGTTGTAGGTTGAGTAGTCGCGCTCGTCGAGCAACACGTCGTCCTCAAGTTCTGCGTTGCACAGGTCAACAATGCGCTGCTTTGACAAATTGAACCGCATCAACTGAGCGGCGTCGCGCTCGGGAAAAGTTGCAAGCTCAGCGTCGGAAAAGACGTGGCGCACTCGGTTATTCTTTTTAGCCATTACTGATACTCCCGTAGGAATTCGATCAGATCAGAACGCAGATACCGCACGACTCGCGATGTTGGCTGGCTATACTTCGGACCATTACCGTCTTTACGCCAGCGAAACAAAGTCTCGGTTGTGACGCCCAGAAATGTCGCAGCTTCTTCCGGATTCATTACTTGGGGTGGGTTCGCGCGGATCATATCAACGCGTAGGTCAGCAATCTGCTGACCAATATCTTGAATTGTCATGATGACTCCAACAGCTAAGTGATTGCAGTGAGGCCCAATAAGGGCGGTTCAGTTCTCTCTGCGTGCTGTCGCGCGCCTCCCTGTACCCGCAGGTCACAGTTCGGCACTGCCGCATCGCTTCACCGTTGATGATTTGAAATTAAGTGCCTGTTCGACCAATTTCAACAACATTGGAAGGTACATTTTGAAATTGCTTGTTTATTGCCGCCGCAATCGCCTCAGCCGCTGCCTTCTGCTCCTTGAGCATCGGCGCGCCGTAGTGTCCAAGCATCCGTAGATCGTTGTCGATCATGGTCTGTTGAGCCAGCCAGCGGTGGACATGGCGGGGTGCAACTTCGCGAGCAACTGTCATCCAGAAGTGACGCAAATCTCCAGGCAGAGTCTTTGGCAACCGATCCAGCACATCAATATGCCCACGCGTGTCACCCACAACCCGGCGGCTCGGGAACACATAGTCACTGTCCTCATACCTGATGTCTTTGAGGCGTTTAAACAGGCGGAGCGCATCGTCACTCAGAGCAATCGTGCGCGATGACTCCTGCCGTTTCAGCCGGTCGAACGTGACCGTCCCTTCGTCCAGATCAACCTGATCCCAAGTCAGCGCGCGGAACGACCGGCCACGAAACCCTGTGTACCACGTTAGCATCCAGCACAGACGGATATGCTCGTTCTTGATGCCGTCGATCTCTGTTTTGCGGTCTGCCCATGGCACGGACAGATCAAGTTTGCCGGTCTCGACACGGCTTTTCATCTTGGTCCCATCAAGGAGCGCGGGGATCGGCAGAGCAAGGGCACAAAGCCGGTTGATGAACCGCACAACCGCACCAGCTACAGACCCGGCCAGATGCGCCGCGTTCGGACGCGATTCTTGCAGCTTGTTCAGGTATTGATTGATCTCAAGGATAGGCAACTCATCGACGTGGATGTCGCCCCACTGACCGAGATGGTTCTTGAACGAGTTGCGATAGTCGCGCGCCGTTGTCTCCATCATACGGGCTTTGCCTGACGCCCGCGCCGTTGTCCGGTGGGTGATGTATTGCTCCAGCGCGTCCGCAAATGTCGGGATTCCGAGCTTCGCCCGTTCCAGTTCGCGCTCGCCCTTGGTCAGGACATTGCCCTCCTGAATTTCGAGCAGGGCCTTGCCGACCTGTTTCTTGGCCCAAGCGCAGTGTGTGCCTTGGTTCGCCCATTGGCCGAGTTTGACAGCTCGGGTCTTCTGGGCCTCAGAATCCCACTTGTTGACCCACCATGTTTTGACTCCGCCTTTTGTGACGCACAGGCGCAGACCCTTCACGTCGGGGTCGGTGAACCATGTCGTTTTGTCCGCTGACAGGGTTTTGAGGTTCGAATCTGAGAACTTAATGTGTGGCATATCGTGTCCTTGTAAAACCGCGTTCGTTACAAGGTTCACGTTACGTTCTAACCCATATCAAACCCAACCGAAGATTAAGTATGCACCTCAAGTAACTGAGGGAACATCTTATTTTGCCGGTGTTTGACTGGTGTTTAAGTGGTGCCCCCACACGGACTCGAACCGCGGACCTACTGATTACAAATCAGTTGCTCTACCAGCTGAGCTATAGGGGCACTGGCTGCCGATTACTGCCTTCGGAACAGGACTGCAAGTCGGAATTTCAGCATTCGGTTGGGGATTGCCGAAATTTCTGCGATTGTGTGAAACTCAACCTATCGAAGCGGCGGGCTTCGTTCTATGTGATGCGGGTCGAGGAACGCTTGGCAAAACCTTTGGGCGTAAGGAAAATATGCAGGTAGTCATTCACGCTGGGGTCGCCTTCACGGATGAAGGGCAATTGCTGGACTCGCTGGTCGCCAACAAAGGCGTCATCACTCAGACCGGGGCTTTTCCGCTGGGGCCGCGCAAGTGTCGGCATTTTGAAAGGATTATGTCGGATTCGATCCTGAAAAACCTGCCTCTCGCCGACACCCGGGATCAGTTGCGGGCGCTTCTGCCAGATACCTCGGGTTTCGGGCGTTTGATCGTGTCCAGCGAGAAATTCTTTGGCCCGATCAAGACTGCCTTGCAACATGGCCAGATGTATCCGTTTGCCGGACGGCGCATTGCATACTCGCAAGAGGTTCTGGAAGGGGCAGAGGTCGAGGTTTTTGCCGGGCTGATGAACCCGGGATCGTTCATTCCGAAGATTCTGACGGCAATGGACCCTGACCGCGCGCGGTCAATTCTGGACACCACGGACCTGAGCTGCCTGAGCTGGGTCAGCATGATCGAAGACCTGAGCGACCTGGCGCCCAACGTGAAGATCACGCTGTGGGAAAACGAGGACACACCCCTGATCTGGGGCGACATCGTGCGTGCCATGGCCGGTTTGGGGAATGACGTTGCGATAAAGGGCGAGCATACGCTGCTGGCCTCTTTGTTGACCGAGCAAGGCAAACACCAGCTTCTGCCGCTGATCCAACAGGAACAATCGGGGGCCAGGCTTGCCTCGCGCGATGAGTTGATCGCCTTGTTTGAAGACTATGCGCAGCCCGACCAGATCGAAGAGGAACTGGATCTGCCGGGCTGGAACGCAGATATCGTCAGCGCGTTTTCAGAACTTTACGCGCAGGATATGGCGAAAATCCGAACCCTGCCAAACATTCGGGTTCTGGACGTCTAGGCCGGGTTACATCCCCAGCGCTTCCTTATACATCTCCAGAACCGCTTCTTCTTCGGCGATGTCGTCTTTGTCGCGCTTGCGCAGCGCGATCACTTTGCGCATGACCTTGGTGTCATAGCCACGGGCCTTGGCCTCGGCCATCACTTCTTTCTGCTGTTCGGCGATGTCCTTCTTTTCGGCATCCAGACGCTCGAACCGCTCGATAAACTGGCGCAATTCGCCAGCGGTTACGCGGTAATTTGCGGTGGCCTGATCTTCGGTCATATCTTCCATCGACGTCTTTCCCTAAGGCTTGAATTGGATGCAGTTACCTCGCGGATACATCGGGTCCGCGCAGGTCGCAAGCACCCAATCCGTCACCGGGCTTGTCTGTGCCGGTGCGATCCAGTAAGCGCAGGTTCAATTCGCAGCAACTTTTTGGGGCGCCATGTTTGAAGTCATCACCTGGGGCGGGGCCGCCCTGTCACTGGCCGGGCTTGCCGGACTGGTCTGGTGCATTCTGCGCGTGATGAAGGCGCGCAAGGCCGGATTGTCGGATGATGAATTGCGTGCCGTGGTTCAGGGCGTTCTGCCATGGAACCTGGGGTCCCTGTTTCTGTCCGTGATTGGCTTGATGCTGGTCATCCTCGGGATCTCCTTCGGATGACCGCCCGGCGCTAGATCGGCATATTGTCGAACCGCGCTTCCATTGCATCTTCGCACAAAGCGGAATCCAACCGACGCAGGCGGGATGGAACATGCATGCCCTGTCGGCGCATATGATCGACAATCTTGCTGACACTTGGTTGCAGAGCCAGACGCGTATCCAGGCACGCGTTTTCCAGCTTTTGTTCAAGCTTCTCGACTTCGGAATAGATGGATTTCGGTTCCATATCGCTCCTCCCCAGTGATGCCAGTATCTCCGATATAGGTAACGGGATTAAGACCGGAACAGATTACTCTGATACTGTGCGGAAACCCGCCGGAGAGTCCGTCAATTTCGGCAATCCGGCGCGGTACGGTTAAAGTTTAAGCCAAATTAATCAAACCTGCCTTGACGGACATCAAAAACCAAATCGGATATTGCAACACATTCCATGGTCAATATATGAAGTATGGACAGGAGCGGAGGACCCCATGACCCCAAATGTGAAAGCGTTTTTTGACGATCAAACCTTCACGGTGTCCTATGTGGTGAACGAACCCGACGGAGCGGCCTGTGCCATCATCGACAGTGTTCTGGATTTTGACCACGCATCCGGTCGTACCACGACCAAATCGGCGGATGAGATTATCGACTACGTCCGGTCCCAGGGGCTCAGGACCGAATGGATCCTGGAAAGCCATGTGCATGCCGACCATCTTTCGGCGGCCCCCTACTTGCAGGATAAGCTTGGCGGAAAGATCGGAATTGGCGACCAGATCGTGACCGTGCAGGACACCTTCGGCAAAGTTTTCAACGAAGGGACCGAGTTTCAGCGGGATGGCAGCCAGTTCGACGCCCTGTTTGCGGAAGGCGACAGCTTTCACATCGGGCAGATGCGCGGCGACGTGCTGCACACGCCGGGTCATACGCCTGCCTGTTTGACCTATGTGATCGGGGATGCGGCCTTTGTCGGGGATACGCTGTTCATGCCCGATTTCGGCACCGCGCGATGCGATTTTCCGGGCGGTTCCTCATCTACGCTATATGCCTCAATCCAAAAGATCCTGTCTTTGCCCGATGATACTCGCGTTTACGTCGGACACGATTACAAAGCCCCCGGGCGCGATGAATATGCCTGGGAAACCACGGTGGGTGAGCAGAAGGCGCTGAACATCCACATCGGCCAGGGGCGCAGCATCGAAGAGTTTGTCGAAATGCGGGATGCGCGCGACGCGACATTGGCAATGCCGCGCCTGATCCTGCCGTCTTTGCAGGTCAACATGCGCGCAGGTCAGATGCCGCCGGCAGATGAACAGGGCGATGTGATGCTGAAGCTGCCGATCAACAAGCTTTAACAAAGGGATCAATCGAACATGATGACGGCTTGGGTGATGGGCTTGATTGGCGGTGTGCTGATTGGCCTTGGCGGCGCGGTATACCTGTTGGGCAATGGCCGCATCATGGGTGCCAGCGGCATTTTGGGTGGGCTGGTCGATGGCAGTGCGCGCAACGAAGCGGTCGAGCGTTTGGCTTTCCTCGCCGGGGTGATCGGGATGCCCTTGCTGCTGCGGCCATGGATCGCACCGGGGGCCGAAACGCATTTGACCGGCAATCTGGTGCTGGTGATTGTGGCGGGGCTGTTGGTGGGCGTCGGTACGCGCATTGCCAATGGCTGCACCTCGGGGCATGGCGTGTGTGGCATTTCCCGGTTTTCAATGCGTGGGATCGTGGCCACGTTGATCTACATTGCAGCAGGCGGGCTGACCGTGCTGGGCTTGCGGCATATTCTGGGGATCGCATGATGCGAGTATTGATCGCAGCACTTGCCGGGTCCCTGTTTGGCATTGGCCTTCTGGTCTCTGGCATGACCGATACGACCAAAGTGCAAGGCTGGCTGGACGTTTTCGGGGATTGGGACCCGACCCTTGCCTTTGTGATGGGTGGTGCAATCCTGCCAATGATCCTTGCATGGCGTCTTACGACCGGACGGCACCCCATGGCAGGCGGTGAGTTTCCGGCCCCGACGCGCGCCGAGTTTGACCGGAGGTTAATTGTGGGCTCGATCTTGTTCGGGATGGGATGGGGCATGGTGGGGCTGTGCCCCGGTCCGGCGCTGGCCTCGCTCAGCTTTGGCGGCAGCGGCGGGGTGGTGTTTCTGCTGGCCATGATCACGGGAATGTTCCTCGCCCCTCACGTGGGGCCACAGCTAGACAGGGCTGCAAACGCGGCCTAAGGAATTGGCATGGAGATTCGACCTATTACCCCCCGCTACGCCGTCTCACCCCAGATCACGGTCGAGGATGTTCCGGCCATCGCCGAAGCCGGTTTCGTCAAGGTGATCTGCAACCGTCCGAATGCCGAAGTTCCGGCTGACATGCAGTCGGATGCAATCGGCGAAGCCGTGCGTGCAGCGGGTCTGGAATATGAAGTTCTGGAACTGACCCATCAGACAATGACACCTGAAAACGTGTCGCGTCAGCGCGACATGGCCGAGACCTGCAGCGGCCCGGTGCTGGCTTATTGCGCGTCCGGTACACGCTGCTCGGTCGTCTGGGCGCTTGGGCAGTGCGACCGGATGAGCACGGATGAGATTCTCACCGCAACAACCAACGCGGGCTACCAGTTGGAAAACCTGCGCCCAGCCCTGGATCAAATTCGCAACAACGCAGAGTGATCTTGCGGCCCTTCGGTCACATCGGATCTGCGCCATCATCCGGGCCGGTCAGGCCCGCCAGTTGCGAGATTTCCGCGACCATCTGATCCGAATCCGCAAATGAAAGATCGGTGTCCAGCGGATCGGGAATTTCGGTGACATTGGGATATGGGGTGACATCCACTGCGTCAGCGCCCCGGTTCGGCGTCCCGGCGCGGCTTGCGATGAAATCTTGTGCTTCAATATCGGACAGGGCGGGCAAAGCTGCGTGTTCATTGATGCGGACGGCCCGCAGACCGCCACTTTGCCCAAGTCGCCCCACTGCAGCCCGCGTGCGATCGATCGCCAGAACCTCGGTGCGATCAAGACGGGCCCGTTCCAAGGGCAAAACGTCACCAATCCCCAGCCCTGACAAATCGGACAGCGGCACATTCATACGGCACAGCACGGCGTTCAACTCGGCCCGCACAACGCCCGAGGATTGCTCAAGGCGTGCCCCCGCATCCGGTTGCGCCCCGGCATCCTCTTCGACGTCGCAGGGGCGTTGAGGCAACAGGATTGCGATATGGCCCTGCCGGACCCCTCCGGCCAGATCGATTGTCAGTTCGAAACCGCAATAAACCTCTTCCACCAGTGTCAGGCAAAGCGACCGCAAATCCCCGGCGCGGGCCATATACTCGTAACCGGTCAGGTCGACCTCTTCCTCTACCATCTCGGCCAGTTCCGCAGCCTTGACCAACGCTTCTTCCACCAAAGGTGCAACCATTGCCGCATCGGTGTTGGTGAAGGCGCGCGCCTCGGGCGGTGTGGCGGAGAGCTGTCCAATCGTCTGGGTCTGCACAATTGCCGACACAGTGTTCGGGTCCAGACAAGCTGCGGCAACCCCGTCAGGACCCCGGAAGAACAACAGCAACCAATCGTCGCCCACATCCGCAACCAGATCGGCAGCGGGCTGGTTGGACTGTTTGGCCCCGATAACCGCCAAGGGCAGGTTCAGCCGATCCGCTGCGGCCCGCGCAAAACCCAGACGCAAGGCCCGCAGAATCGAGCGGGGCCGGTTCTTCAAATCCTCCCGCCCCGCTGAAAGCTTGCGCGCCAAAGCCGCATTCACAGTCTGTGCCATGCCCAAAGTTCACCAATTTGTCGTGTCCCTGACCACTGGTGTAACCCGGCGAGTGTTACGAAGTTCTTTAGACGACCCCTACTGCGCCGCCTGCTGATAGGCCAGCGGCAGGCTGACACGAAATGCGGCCCCGCCCTGCCCCGGCAGATAGGTGATCTCGCCCCCCAGTCGCTGCATGATCTCGCGGCAGATCGCCAGACCCAGCCCTGCGCCCCCGGCCTTGTCGGCGCCGACACGGGCGAATTTCTCGAAAACCAGCGATTGCGCCTCGGCGGGGATGCCGCCGCCGTTGTCGATGAAATCGATCACCAAGCGCCCGCCGACATCATGGGCCGAGATAGTCAGAACAGGCTCGTCCGCATCGCAGTATTTTTGCGCATTCGAGATCAGGTTGATAAACACCTGCCCCAACCGATCCAGATCGGTATGCAGAGCAAAGCGTTCGGACGTCCGGCTGCGACGCACGGTCAGGCCCCTGTCCGACCCGGCCAGGGCACTGGACACCGCGCGATCCAGAATTGAACGCAAAGTGCCTTCACCCATGTTCAGATTGACCTGCCCGTTTTCCAGAACGCTCAGGTCCAGCAGGTCGTCCAGCAATCGGGTCAGTCGCAGCGCCTCGTCATGAATGATCGCCGCATAGCGCGTTTGCTCTTCGGCGCTCAGCCCCTCGGTGTCGCGCATGATCTCGGAAAACGCTCGGATCGACGTCATCGGCGTACGCAATTCATGGCTGACCTGGCTAAGGAAGCTGTCTTTTTGTTCAGACACCAGCGTCAGCTTTGTGTTCGCTTCACGCAGTTGACGGGCGGTACGGCTCAGCTCGGCCGATTTCATTTCCAACTGGCTGGAATATTCAAGCAACTGAGCGGATTCGTCGGCCACAGCCAGCAGATCCTCGACCGACACCGACGCGCCACCGACGATCTGGCCAATCATCGCATGGGCCGTCGCCGCCCCGACGGAACCGCTGAGTTCCCGCTCCAGCCGGTTCAGGAAGCCCGGCGTCGGTTCGGGCATGTGCGAACGGGCCCCTTGTTGTTCCGCTTCGGCCAGAAAGAACTCCTGCGCGGGACCTGTGCCCAGAATCCGCTGGGTCATGATCATCAGGTCTTCGCTTTGCGCCACCGATCCGGTCCACCCGCGCGGGGCGACGGAATGATCAAAGACGTTGACGAACTGCGCGCCTTGCAGGCGTTCCAGCGGGCTGGGAAAGCTGAGCAGCGAGGCAACGCAGAATGCGATTGTGTTCAGGGACATCGACCACATCACGGTGTGGACCATCGGGTCCATTCCTTCGATGCCGAACATCGCCTGCGGGCGCAGCCAGCTGATCCCGAACGGCCCGTAGTCCAACACCGACTGCGGCATCCAAGCCCCGCCCATCCCGGGTAGAAGCAGCGTGTAAATCCACAGAACAAACCCGACCGACAGCCCAACCAAAGCGCCCGTCCGCGTCGCCCCTCGCCAGAACAGGCCACCGACCAGAGCGGGCAGAATTTGTGAGATACCGGCGAAGGCGATCAACCCGATCGAGGCCAGCGCCGCGCCACCCCCGGACAGGCTGTAGTAGAAATACCCCAGCGCCATGATAACCGCGATGGATACGCGCCGCGCCATCAAAACGATGTTGCGCACATCGCCTGAAACCGAGCCCGCGCTTTCATGGGTATTCAGCCAGATCGGCATGACCACATGGTTCGATACCATCGTCGACAAGGCCATGGCCGTCACGATCACCATCGATGTGGCCGAGGAAAACCCGCCGATAAAGGACAACATGGCCAGCCAGTCATTGCCCTGAGACAGCGGCACCGTCAGAACAAACAAATCCGGGTTTGATCCGGGCGGCAACAGGTCCAGCCCGACGACAGCGATGGGGACGACAAACAAGCTCATCAACAGCAGATACAGCGGAAAGGCCCAGGCGGCGGTTCTCAGGTGGCCTTCGTCGTCGTTTTCCACGACCATGACCTGAAACATCCGTGGCAGGCAGACGAAGGCGGCGGCAGACAGAAAGATGAAGGTGGTCCAGCGCCCGGCATCCACATGCCACTGGCCAATCTCGGACGCATCAATCTTGTCCATCATCGGACCGATGCCGCCAGCAATGCCCCAGACAACGAAGACGCCAACCGCAATCAGGGCAAACAGCTTGACCACGGATTCAACCGCAATCGCCATGACCACGCCATGGTGGCGCTCATTCGCATCTAGATTTCGGGTGCCAAACAGAATGGCAAAGACGGCCAGCCCGGCGGCAACCCAGAACACGTTCGACCCGCCACGATAGAGGCCCGAGGGATCAGCCTCGACAAAGATCGAGAAGGACAGCGTGATCGACTGAAGTTGAAGGGCGATATAGGGTGTGCCGCCCAGAACGGCCAGAATGGTGACGCAGACCGCCAGCGTATTGGATTTGCCATAGCGCGACGACAAAAGGTCCGCGATGGATGTCACCCGCTGGCTGCGCCCGACGCGGACCAGTTTACGCAATCCCCACCACCAGCTGACCATCACCAGCGTCGGGCCCAGATAGATCGTCACATATTCCAACCCGGATCGGGCCGCGTTACCGACCGCGCCGTAAAACGTCCAGGCGGTGCAGTAGATCGACAGGGACAGCGTGTAGATCAGAGGTGAGCGTAGCCACTTCCCCTTCCCTGCCGCAGCCATTCTGTCGGCGGCAAAGGCAACGCCGAACAACAGCACCACATAGCCCAAACTGACCAGAATCAGGATGTTGAGCGTGGCCATCACTCGGCGTCCGCGTCAAAGTCGCCGCGCATGCCCAAACGACGGGCGGTCAGGCCAAAGATCAGGCCAACGGCGATCAGAAACCCCCAGCAGATGAAGATGTAGAACATCGCCGAGGACAACGGCACCGCCTGATCCCCAGACGCCCGGTCAGGCCACAGCAACGGGATCGCCAGCAACGCGGCCCCCATGAAAGGCAACAGCCGCGCCGCGTCGGTCAGCCTGCGGCGGCGATAGCTTTGGCGTCCCAGAAACAGCGAGGGGCGTGTGCCTTTTGGCTTGGGGTCGGTCTCTTCCGGGGGGCTCATAATCGGGATGCCTGCGCGTGCAGATCCCGCACCGCAGTCAGCACCTCTGCATTGGAAAAGGGCTTGGTCATGAAGCGGCTGACACCCGCATTCTCGGCCATTTCCCGATCCCTGGATTGTCCGCGCGCGGTCAGCATCAGGATCGGCAGGCTTTGCATGTCGTCCAGGTCTCGCAAGTCGCGCAGAATATCCATGCCACTTTTCCCGGGCAGCATGACGTCCAGAATCACAAGGTCCGGGTTCGCTGTCCGGATCACCTGAACGGCGTCTGCCCCATCGGCATGTGTTTCAACCTGCCACCCTTCGCGGGTCAGCAGAAATCGGATTGCCTCAGCTATGTTCGGCTCATCCTCGATCAACAGAACCTTGCGGCTCATATTTGCAGTTCCTCCCCATGGCAACTGGCGCACAAAGCCCGCTGCCACCGCCAGATTAAGCGCTCAGTTAGGATACTGTCAAAAGCCTTCGTTTAGAATCGAAGGCTCGCGCCGGGATGCACAGTCTTTGCTGGGGCACACCCGACAGTTTGCCCCAACCCGGGTCGAGGCGACACCCTGTACCCCATCCCCGACCGGGCGCACCAACATCGCCGAGCGATAAGCAGGGTCCTGATCGTATCCGGGCGTTGAATGAAGCCAGGCATAGGCGTGGCATTCAAATTCAGCCGAACTGCGCCCAAGCTGCGCGATCTGCTTTCGAACCGGTACCAAGGGACGGCTTAACGCGGTGAACAGCGGCCATAACGGGCAGGCCTCTCCATGTCGCGGCAGAACAAAACCGGGAAGCGGCTTGAAGAACAGGATGCTGCCGGATGCGTCGCACAGAACCAACCCGGCCGGGCGGTGCAGTACACTTTCCGGCAGAAAGGCCAACCGCCGCAGAACCGTTGCAACATCGACCGAGAACAGGCGGGCCAGTTCGATTGGGTCCGGCTCTTTCTCCTCCATCAGCTTTTTAAGCTGGGCAAGCGGCATCGCCCTTGCGTCCTGTGCGCACAGGTCCAGAACCTCGCGCGCCACGGTGCGCGCGGCGGTTGTGTTCAGCCCGTCCAGATTGACATCGGCGGACCCGCCCTCCTCGAGTTCGGGGAAACTGTAACCGCGTGCAGCAAAATGGCTTTCGACCTCCTCCAAGGGTACGCCCCGCGGGTCCGTGGCCGAGTCGCTTTCGTCCAGATAGGTCACCAGCGCCTTGGAGCTGTCGGCCAACCGCTCGGCATCCTGATGAAGGTTCTTGTGAAACCGCTCCTGCCACTCGGCATCAATGTCCTGCGTGTCCGCCAGAATGCCCGCCGTCGAGCGAATCGCGGCTGCCGTCGACAGAACCTCGTGCATCGCGGCCGCCAGATGCGGGTCGTGGGTCAGGCGGTCTGACAGGGTTTCCACCGTGCGCTCTAACGAGATCACCCGCTGATGCATTTGCGCCAGGACACCCGCCCAGCCCGGAAAGCGCCCGGCGAATTCCTCAAGCCCGTCAACCTCAGCCTCTTGCCCGACCGCATCAACCGCCGCCTCTCGCAAGGCCGAGATCAGCGTAGCCTCGATCCCCTGCGTCAGCAGCGATGGCTCAACCGCCAGTGCCCCGGCAATATCGACCAGCAATTTGCCCCCGATCCGGCGGCGATTGTGCTCGATCAGGTTCAGGTAGGACGCAGAAATTCCGACACGACGCGCCAGTTCAGCCTGCCGCAGCCCGGCAATCTGGCGCCGTTCACGTATGCGGCTTCCGGTAAGAGTGTCGCGCATAGCTCCACCTCCTGAGCGTTGCGAATGATCCAGTTGTTTTCAGATTATTCTATTTTTTGCATTCAGTTAAGTCGTACTTTTCACTATGGATTTACAGCTTTGACACCGACGGCAAAAAGCACGATGGCGCAGAATATCCGGCGACTGCGCAAGGCCCCTTCTAATCCACCTCAATTCCCGGCACCATAAGACCATGAGCGACCCCGCATTCGAATACGCCCCCATTGGTCTGGTTGAACTGGAAAACCGGATCATCCGGCGGTGCAATCTGCAATTCGCACGCACCTTCGGGGGCGAGGAAGTCGATTATCGCAACATGCCGCTTTTGCATCTGTACCCTTCGGTCGCTGATTGGGAACGGATCGGGGAACGCAGCCTGCAGGTGATGCGCAGCACCGGCTATTATACCGACGAACGGGTGATGCGTCGGCGCGATGGCGATCTGTTCTGGTGCCGGGCGCGAGGACGGTCGCTGACACCCGACGACCCGTTTCGCCATGGAATCTGGAGCTTCTCCGATATCTCTGAAGAGCGCCCCCTCGTCGAGTTGACCGTGCGCGAACGCGAGGTCGCAATCCTGTCCTGCCGGGGTCTTTCGGCAAAAGAAATCGGCATGGAACTGGGGCTGAGCTACCGCACGATCGAGGCCTATCGCGCCCGCCTGCTTGAAAAATTCGGGGCGCGTAAACTGCCGGAACTGGTGGCGAAACTGTCAGGCATGCCCCTGTGACGCGAAACTGCCTGTGCAGCAGGGGCAAAAGGTTCGTTTTCTCCTGTCAGACTGCGCTTTTCATGACCGGTCGCTTGGCTTATAACGCTGCGTAATCATACCAAAGCCCGCGCGAACAGACGGGCCAAAGGGGAACCGTCGAGGACACTCATGACAGATACCAAACACGAAGCGGATGTGGCGTTCATCAAGGCACTGGCCGAATTGCTGCGCGAAAACGACCTGACCGAACTGGAAGTCATGCGCGAATATGGCGACGACGACAGCCTGAATGTCCGCGTCAGCCGTGCGGCTCAGGCGGTTGCCGCCCCGGTGCAGGTTGCCGTTCCTGCGGCTGCACCCGTCGCACCCGTTGCCGCAGCAGCCCCGGCCGCCGCGGAAGCCCCCGCCGCACAGGAAGATCCGGCCAGCCACCCCGGCGCTGTGACGTCACCCATGGTCGGCACGGTCTACATGCAGCCCGAACCTGGTGCGCCTGCCTTTATCTCGGTCGGTGCGTCCGTGTCCGAAGGCGATACGCTGCTGATTGTCGAAGCGATGAAAACCATGAACCACATCCACGCGCCCAAATCGGGCACCATCAAGCGTGTTCTGGTCGGCGATGGCGATGCTGTGGAATTCGGCACCCCTCTGGTCATCATCGAGTAAGGCGGGCCCATGTTCGACAAGATCCTGATTGCCAACCGAGGCGAGATCGCCCTGCGCGTCATCCGCGCCGCGCGCGAGATGGGGATTAAGACGGTCGCCGTGCACTCCACCGCCGACAGCGACGCGATGCATGTGCGCATGGCAGACGAATCGGTGTGCATCGGCCCTCCGCCCAGCCCGCAAAGCTATCTGTCGGTGCCTGCAATCATCTCGGCCTGTGAGATTACCGGCGCGCAGGCGATCCATCCCGGCTATGGCTTCCTGTCCGAAAATGCCGAGTTCGTGCAGATCGTCGAAGACCACGGCATCACCTTCATCGGCCCCACCGCTGAACATATCCGCGTCATGGGCGACAAGATCACCGCCAAGGACACGATGAAGGAACTGGGTGTGCCTTGTGTTCCCGGCTCGGACGGTGGCGTTCCCACGCTGGAAGACGCCAAACGCATCGGTGAGGAATTCGGCTATCCCGTCATCATCAAGGCCACCGCAGGTGGCGGCGGCCGCGGCATGAAAGTCGCGATGAACGCCGCCGAGATGGAAAGCGCCTTCATGACCGCCCGGGCCGAAGGCAAAGCCGCCTTTGGCAATGACGAGGTCTATATCGAGAAATACCTGACCACGCCGCGCCATATCGAGATTCAGGTCTTCGGCGACGGCAAAGGCAACGCCGTCCATCTGGGCGAGCGTGACTGTTCCCTGCAACGCCGCCACCAGAAGGTGTTTGAAGAGGCCCCCGGCCCCTGCATCACCCCCGAAGAACGTGCCAGAATCGGCAAGATCTGCGCCGATGCGGTGGCCAAGATCAACTATATCGGCGCGGGCACCATCGAGTTCCTGTACGAAAATGGCGAGTTCTATTTCATCGAGATGAACACCCGCCTGCAGGTGGAACACCCTGTCACCGAAGGCATCTTTGGCGTCGATCTGGTGCGCGAACAAATCCGCGTTGCAGCTGGTGAGCCGATGTCCTTCGGTCAGGACGATCTGGAAATCAACGGCCACGCCATCGAGGTTCGGATCAACGCCGAAAAGCTGCCAAACTTCTCTCCCTGCCCCGGCAAGATCACCGCGTATCACGCGCCGGGTGGTCTGGGCGTACGGATGGATTCGGCGCTGTATGACGGCTATTCGATCCCACCCTATTACGACTCGCTGATCGCCAAGCTGATCGTTCAAGGCCGCGACCGGGCCGAGGCTCTGGCCCGTCTGGATCGCGCTTTGGGAGAGTTGATCGTGGACGGCATCGACACAACCGTGCCCCTGTTTCACGCGCTGTTGCAGGAACCCGACCTGCATAGCGGCGACTATAACATCCACTGGCTGGAGCACTGGCTTGCGGAGAATATGGGCGAATAAAGTCGCAAGGCCGGACGGGTCCACCCGTCCGGGCTCCGGGCATATCCGATGAGCCTGACCCCTGAACTTCTGCTGCATGGATATTCCATCGGCATTTTTCCGATGGCCGAACATCGGGATGACCCGGACCTGTTCTGGGTCGACCCGAAACTGCGGGGCGTGTTCCCGCTGGACGGATTTCACATCTCACGAAGTCTGGCCCGGCGTATCCGTAATTGCGGTTTCGACGTCACTATCAACCGGGATTTTGCCGCAGTCGTCGACGGCTGCGCCGATAGGGCCGACACCTGGATCAACGCCGAACTGCGAGATCTCTATAGCCAATTGCATCAGGCCGGCCACGCGCATTCGCTTGAAATCTGGGACCATGACCAATTGGTCGGCGGCGTTTACGGGGTTGTTCTGGGCACAGCTTTCTTTGGGGAAAGCATGTTTTCGCGCCGCACCGATGCCTCAAAAATCGCCCTGGCCTATTTGGTCGATCGGCTTCGCCAAACCGGGTTTCAACTGTTCGATACCCAGTTTCTGACGGCCCACCTTGCCTCACTCGGGGCCATCGAAATACCGCGCAGCCGCTACAGGAAAGCATTGGAAGATGCGATCAGCGCCAGCGCCGATTTTACGGCCCCGATAACTCAGTCGGCTGGGGGTGTGATACAGCGGATCACCCAGACATCGTAACGCGCGTGATCCAAAGCGTTCAGCGCGGGCGACGTGGCGATCATCCAACCATCAAACAGCTGATCGGCTTTGCCCGTTTCCCAGATCGTCAGATAGGCAAAGGCATCGCCCGTCGGGTTGTCCGCCGGATAGCGGCAATCCCCTAGTGCGACGTCCAGACCAAACACCGGCTGAGTCTCGCCGCTTTGCATTTCGACATCGACCGTCTGACCGCTGACCTTGTCCAGGCCACGCAGCATCGCCCCGGGCCCGGATTCAACCTTCTGCTGTGCCGCCGCGCCCGTCGCGCAGAGCAGCAGAGCGGTCAGCGCCAGCCCCCTCATTCGCCGCCGTCTCCGGCAACGAATTTGACCAGCAATGAGATCAGGCTGACCGCGCCCTGTGTGTCCTCAATCTCGTCCCCTGGCTCAAAAAAGAACGGAGAGCCGCCGGGCATCACCTCGACAAAGTTGCCACCCAGCAACCCCTCGGACGAAATCACAATGGCGCTGTCATCGGGCACCAGAATCCCGTCAGAAATCGTGAAGGTCGTATCCGCACGGTACGTGTCCGCGTTTAGTTCAACACCGGTTACGGTGCCGATCTTGACGCCAGCCAGACGGACATCGGTGCCAACACCAACCCCTTCGAGCGAGCGGAAGGACGCGCCCAACTCGTAACCAGTGCCGCCCTGGGACAGGCCGGTCGATTGGCTGGCATAAACGCCAAATGCAACGGCAACGGCCAATACGGCGCCACCGACGAAAACTTCGGTCCAATTATGGGTCGACATTGCTCGCCTCTGCTATTCGGGGCTCCAGGCCTCGTAATCTTTGCGCTCGACCGGATCAGGCCTGCGCAACGATCCTGCCGGAGTGTATGCCAATGCAGTGCCCGTCAGGTTTTCCTGATGCGGCTTTTCCCAGGATTTGTGGGGCAGCGGCTTGTCGGTCGGCGGCTCATCCCAAGTCCGGTGCAACCAACCGTGCCAGTCCGGATCAACGCGGCTCGCCTCTGCCTCACCGTTGAAAATCACCCAGCGTTTGCTGTCATCCGCATTGCGGTAAAACACGTTGCCTTCATTGTCTTCACCAACTTTGACACCTTTGCGCGCTGTATAAAGTTTCGTGTTCAGGGTCGCCCCGTTCCACCAAGTCACAGCCTGCAAAAGAGTGTTCAGAAGTCCCATAGGTGATCTCCGGCGTGTTCGTCAGGCAAGATATGACCGAAAGGCGGGCAAAGGTCCAGTACCACCCGCGTGACTGCGTCACTCGGGCAAGAATGCCGTCACTTCGATTTCAATACGGTATTTCGGATCGATCAGACCACACTCGATCATCGTCGCCGCCGGAGGGTTTGCGCCAAAGGTTTCGGCCAGAATGGGCCAGCAAGGTTCAAATTCATGACGATCCGGCAACATGTAGGTGACGCGAACAACGTCTGAGAACTCCGCTCCGGCCTCTGCCAGTGCTTTTTCTATGATGGACAACGCAGACCGGCATTGTGAGACAACGTCATCTCCCTGCCCGACGGTCCCGGCAACATGTACCCAACCACCTGCAACCACGGCGCGGCAATACCCGGCCTTGGCTTCGAATTCGCCACCTGAAGAAATACGTTTCACTGCGATCCACCGTACCGAGAATTTAAAAGGACTCCACCACGCAAACCGGATTCATTGCGAGGCTCTGCCTCGCGCTCCGAGATATTTTTAGCCAGATGAAGAAAGGATCCGCACTTCTTCTGTTTCAAAATACCTCGGGGGAATCGTGGCTTGCCACGATGGGGGCAGAGCCCCCCTGAACCGTCGCTTGGGTTAACCTGCGGATGCAGATTCCGGTGCTGCATCTGCGTAAATGATCAGGGGCTGCGCGTCCGAACTGACCGCCTCTTCATTGACGACAACTTCGGTCACGTTCTTCATGCCCGGCAGCTCGAACATCGTATCCAGAAGAATATCCTCAAGGATCGACCGCAGTCCCCGCGCGCCCGTTTTGCGTTCGATCGCTTTCTTGGCAATCGCCTTCAGCGCATCGTCCGTAAAGCCAAGCTCGGCATCTTCCAGTTCGAACAGGCGCTGGTACTGCTTGACCAGAGCGTTCTTGGGCTTGGTCAGGATGGTGACCAGAGCATCTTCGTCCAGATCTTCCAGCGTCGCCAATACCGGCAGACGGCCGACAAATTCCGGGATCAGGCCAAATTTCAGCAGATCTTCAGGCTCGAGATCCTTGAAAATCTCACCCACGCCGCGGTCATCATTGTCACGCACATCGGCGCCAAAGCCCATGGCCGAACCCTTGCCACGTTGCGCAATGATCTTGTCGAGCCCCGCAAAGGCCCCGCCACAGATGAACAGGATGTTCGTGGTGTCCACCTGCAGGAACTCCTGCTGCGGGTGCTTGCGCCCCCCTTGCGGCGGAACGCTGGCCACGGTGCCTTCCATCAGCTTCAACAGCGCCTGTTGAACACCTTCGCCGGAGACGTCGCGCGTGATCGAGGGGTTCTCGGACTTTCGGGTAATCTTGTCGACCTCGTCGATATAGACGATACCGCGCTGCGCGCGCTCGACATTGTATTCGCTGGCCTGGAGCAGTTTCAGGATGATGTTCTCGACATCTTCACCCACGTAACCGGCTTCGGTCAGCGTGGTTGCGTCCGCCATGGTAAACGGTACATCCAGAATACGCGCCAGAGTCTGTGCCAAAAGCGTCTTACCGCAGCCCGTCGGGCCGATCAGCAGGATATTGGACTTGGCGAGTTCAATATCGCTGCCCGCTTTCTGGGCGTGGTTCAGACGTTTGTAGTGGTTGTGCACCGCCACGGACAGCACGCGCTTGGCGGTGGCCTGACCGATCACGTAATCGTCCAAAACCTCGCAGATATCCTTGGGCGTCGGCACACCATCGGATGACTTCAGCCCGCTGGCTTTGGTCTCTTCGCGGATGATATCCATGCACAGCTCGACACATTCATCACAGATGAAAACGGTCGGTCCTGCGATCAGCTTGCGCACCTCATGCTGGCTTTTTCCACAAAAGCTACAGTAGAGCGTGTTTTTGCCGTCACCGCCTGAATTCGTCGCCATGATCTACCTTTCGGGCTTCGTCCCTGCGCCCCTGTCTGCCGGGGCGCCCTTGCGCATGTTCGTGCAGCTTAGGCCAGCACTGTGGCGGCTACAATCTCAAAATGACCCCCGCGCGATGGGCGCGGGGTCCGTCTCTTAGGCCTCTTCCGTGTCCATCTTGGCACGGTTTTCAACGATCTCGTCGATGTGGCCCCATTCTTTCGCCTCTTCCGGGCTCATGAAATTGTCACGATCCAGCGCCTTTTCAACCGCCTTTTTGGTTTGGCCGGTATGACGCACGTAAATGTCATACAGACGATCCTTCAGCTTTTGCGTCTCGGCCGCGTGGATCATGATATCGCTGGCCTGGCCCTGATAACCACCACTGGGCTGGTGCACCATGATCCGGCTGTTGGGCAGCGAGAACCGCATCCCCTTTTCACCACCGGCCAGCAGAACCGACCCCATCGAGGCCGCCTGACCGATCACCAGCGTCGAACATTTCGGCTTGATGTACTGCATTGTGTCGTAGATCGACAAACCGCTGGTCACCACACCACCCGGCGAGTTGATGTAGATCGAGATTTCCTTGTTGGGGTTTTCCGCCTCAAGATGCAGCAGCTGGGCCACGACCAGATGGCTCATCCCGTCATGGATCGGACCGTTGATAAAGATGATCCGCTCTTTCAGCAGACGCGAGAAGATGTCATATGCGCGCTCGCCCCGGCTGGTCTGTTCGACCACCATGGGGACAAGCGTATTCATGTAGGTGTCTACTGGATCGAACATTCGTAACCTGCCTGATTTGCTATGGTTCGGGAGACTATCCCAACAAGTATTACCCGAGTCTTAGTGTCGCCACTGGGGGGCTGCAAGGGGGGCTGCAAACATCGGCCCCCGATTGTGGAATTGTTGGTGGTTTGCGACGGCTGACATGCCTGAAACCGACCTGTTCCGCGAATGCCTCTGGATCATAAGGGACAAGGGTTACGATAAATTCCCCTTACATTCATCACGACATTTTGATTCATGCATATAGGAAAATACGTCCAAACTACGTAACGGAGTGTTTCGCACGCAAAGCACTTATGGAATGAAAACAACGCCCGCTCATCGGGCCTGCAAGGAAAAGAAGTGATGGCCCTTCCCCAGCTATCTTCGGACATGACTCGAGATGATCTAGACCGAATGGTCGACAATGCGACCCGCGCCTCAAACTTTCTGAAGGCGATCAGCCACGAAGGTCGGTTGATGATCCTGTGTCATCTTGTGTCCGGCGAAAAATCTGTAACCGAACTGGAAGAGTTGCTGTCCGCCCGTCAGGCCGCCGTGTCGCAACAATTGTCCCGGCTGCGGTTGGAAGGTCTGGTCTTGCCGCGACGCGAGGGCAAAGCCATTTACTACCGGCTCGCGGATGATCGCCCCCGTAAGATGCTGGAAACCGTCTACGAACTGTTTTGTCAGGACGACGTTGCCTAACGCTGGCCCGTCGTTGGAAAAGGTGCTACCGAACACAGGATCGAGCACTAAGGAGACAAGCATGATCCGCGCAATTCTGATTGGCCTGAGCCTGTTTGCACTGACCGCCTGCGAAACAGCCAAAGGCGCTGGTAAAGACATTGAAAAGGCCGGAGACGCGATCCAGAACGCCGCGACCGACGTTCAGGAAAGCATCTGACACGCCCAGCATATTGCGGGGTCGCGTAGAATTGCATCAACATCTTGTTGAAAACCTGATCCGAAGGCGCTAGGCTGACAAGCATAGGTGCATAGACGCGGCATTGCATTTCTGACGTTAAGACGGGGTTCTTTCGTTCGCGCGAAAGAACCCCGTTGCCATTTGCGGGGTCGTAAGTGGTAGCCTGTATGGAACCCTGATCTGGAATAGGAAAAGGCGTCAGGTGCGCAGACGCGGTCTTTGCATGCATCCTTTCGGACACTCCTGACGCCTTACCGGTCCGACTTGCCCCGAGGGGTGCGTCGATCCAGTTACCTCAGCCCCTTGCGAAACTGCGGCTGCCGCTTTGAACCCGAAGGCCTCCGCAGCGCGCCTGAACCGTTTAAGACGTTGATCTCTCACCACTGGGCGGACACCCAACACTGACCGATCACCGCCTGGCAAACCTTTGCAAACTAAACAAAATCCTAAGATCTGCTCAACTTGCTCCGGCCACCTTGGCCCTTGCGCCCCGCCGCCCTATCCGAAGAAGTGCTGCGGTAATAAGACTGTTACATTGCGCCCTGTTTCCGGCAAGAAAATAGCACTGCAGCATGGAAATTAGACGGGGATAACCTGTTGATATCTGGCTGGAGGGCGATGTGGATAAATCGAGAAGTTTTGCAACCGCGCAGGCTTGGTGCCGGAAAAGTCGAAACACCGGACGCAGGCCCAAAAATCACCCGATGCTGCAGGTGCGAACTTGAAAACAGACGGTCACGCAGCCGAATCCACCCCAAAACCGCCCCGAATCGAACGACTCGGGGCCGTTGATCTGAGAAGCGTTCCGACCTGACCTTAGCTACCTATTACAGGCCGCCGGAATGGACGGCAGGTACCCCCTACATGCGATCAGGCCGGGAACGCTTCAGTTCACCTGTCGTTCCAGAACGGTGCTGTAGGTCGTTCCGGTCCGCAGGCTACGGAAATCCGCATAGATCCTGCCATCCTCATAGCGCGCATCGATCAGCGCGTTCACACCGACGGCTGGCTCGGCCGAGCTTTCGACGATCCCGATCTTGCCCGAGCCGTCCTGACTGATCGAACCGGTCGCCTCATACAGCGTCCAGTCATCCATCGCACTGCGCCGCCACATGCTGGGGCCCCAGAACACGTTGTCCTGCTGCGTCTGGATCTCCAGAACCCATTCCGACTGGTTGAACCGGGGCGCATCGCCCGTGGCCGCGTTCGACGGCGACACCGTCGTCTGGCTGGCCGTCCAGGTGCCGCGCAGATCGGGCGTGGTGTCGGCAGCCGCACTGCCAAGGGCGAGGGTCGAGGCCAAAGCAGCCGCTCCGGCAGTCATATATCTGGTCATGGTCTCTCCTCCGTCAGATCGTGGCCATCACTGGCCTTGTCGTACAGATTGGGAGGGGGAGAGGCGGTTACAACTTACCTAAAGGAAACTTAACGGCAGGCTCAGCTTGGCGTTAGATGACGCGCGCCCTCAGGCCCAGGCCAGCACGGTGCCGAGGATGACAAGGCTGATGCCAAAGACCTCACGATACGAGAAATTCTCGCCAAACAGGAAATATGAGGCGACGGCGATCAGGATGACCTCAGCCCCCAGAATGCCGGTGTAGATGATACCCAACCGCTCCTCGCGCAGCGCGGCGAGTTCCAGCGTCGCGCCCGCCAATAACGTGGCGACGATCAACAGGCCGAGGCCGACACCGGGGATTTTCCACCAGAACTTCATCGCGATCATAGCAACGGAATAGAGGCCAGCCGACCCGAGGGCGATGATGGGGATCATGGATGTCGACATTGGAGCCTCATGCGGAGAGTTTCCGATAGGTCAACAGTATCAGATTGTAGAGTCGATAGATGTGAATTGGGTCACAATAAAAATGCCCCCTCACCCTCGTAGGGCGGGCTTCAGCCCGCCAACGGAAACGCCAGAGTCCCGACAGCCAGTTAGGTCACAGCAAATGGCGGGCTGAAGCCCGCCCTACGGAGCCGCAAAAGTCGGTCAACAAATCAGAGGGCCGCCGGGCGGGTGGGTTCTGCGTTCGCTGTTTTGGACTGCTGCTACAACAGCGATAACCCAAACGGTTCCCTCACTTTCCCTTGATTAACCTACTTAAGGTTGCAATACCGGATTAGATGACTAGACGGAGATAGAATTTGAAGCCTGATCATTTCGACCGATCAATTTTTGAAGTAATTGATAAACGCTGCAAAAGACTGGAGGATGTTCTCGAAAGTGATGTGATTTTCTATCATGGTAGCATCCTACCTCATTACTTCCGAGAATTCAGAGACTTTGTTGAGCAAGTCAGAACAGCAAGTACTCGCGATAACGACAGAATTTCATTGCTGCTGAGAACCGGAGGTGGCTCGGCAGAAACAACCGAACGAATGGTTGGAGTGCTAAGGAAGCACTACGCAGAAGTGAATTTCGTTGTCCCAGACGTCGCGATGTCCGCCGGGACAATTCTTTGTATGTCCGGAGATAAAATCTACATGGACTACGCTTCGACGCTTGGCCCAATCGATCCACAAGTTCCAACGCCTGACACTGGAGATTACGTTCCTGCGCTTGGTTACTTAGATAAAGTTGAGGAGATCACTCAAAAAGGTCATCTAGCACCGGCGGATGTAGTCATGTTGAAAAGCTTGGACCTAGCAAAACTAGCGCTTTTCGAACAAGCAAAGGACCTTTCTGTTGATCTGCTGAAAAAGTGGCTGGTCCAGTACAAGTTTAAGAACTGGACCCACCATCGAACTACCAATGCAGGTACTCCAGTGACAAATCATGAGAAAGCGGAGCGGGCAGAACAGATAGCTCGTGATTTAGCTGATCACAAGCGCTGGAGGTCTCACGGTCGGAATCTAGATGTAGCAAAATTAACGGAATTGCGCATAGAAATTGATGATTATTCGGATAAAGTAGACTTGCGTGAAGCGATACGTGGGTATAACGACCCATTAACCGGCTTCGTTGATCGTGTGCGATTAGAGTTCGTGATGCACAGCCATCATGTACCTCTTTGAGCAGAGGGAGAGCAAAATGGGACTTGTTGGATCCGTAAGACAGAGCCTTAGGGACGCGCCTGAACCACACCCAAATAATGAACTACATGGCGCTCTAGCAGAAGCAGAACGACTGGCAGACCTATACTCAGAGGTCAAACCTCAACCATACGTCGTTCCAATTGAGCGATTTGCTGGCCTACCAGTTTTCAAAGATAAATCTGTGGACGAGCAAGACTGAGCTTGCCGACTTCGCCAATACTTCAGCGTTTTCGCGTCTGAATTTTGGGCGCAAATGTCACGTAAAATGGACAGCTTTTAGCTGTCCATTTTGAGTGCAGAAATAAACGCCTCTTGTGGGATATCCACCTTCCCGAACTGGCGCATCTTCTTCTTACCCGCCTTCTGCTTGTCCAGCAGTTTCCGTTTCCGTGTGGCGTCGCCTCCGTAGCATTTGGCGGTCACGTCCTTGCGCAGGGCCGAGAGGGTTTCGCGCGCGATGACCTTGCCTCCGATGGCGGCCTGGATCGGGATTTTGAACATGTGGCGCGGGATCAGGTCTTTCAGCTTTTCGCACATCGCCCGGCCCCGCATCTCGGCCCGGTCGCGGTGAACCATGGTCGACAGCGCGTCGACCGGTTCGTCATTCACCAGCACCGACATCTTGACCAGATTATCCTCGGTATAGCCGGTCATCTGGTAGTCAAAGCTGGCGTAACCCTTTGTTACGGATTTCAGGCGATCATAGAAGTCGAACACAACTTCGTTGAGGGGAAGGTCATAGACAACCATCGCGCGTGAACCCGCATAGGTCAGGTCCAACTGGATGCCACGCCGGTCCTGGCACAGTTTCAGCACGTCGCCCAGATATTCATCCGGCACAAGGATGGTCGCCTTGATGCGCGGTTCTTCAAGGTGATCGACCTTGGAAAGGTCCGGCATGTCGGCGGGGTTGTGCAGCTCGATCATCTCACCGTCTTTCATGTAGACGTGATAGATCACCGACGGCGCGGTGGTGATGAGCTCGATATTATATTCGCGTTCGATGCGGTCGCGGATGACCTCAAGGTGCAGAAGGCCCAGGAAACCGCAGCGGAAGCCAAAGCCCAGCGCGGCCGAGGTTTCCATTTCGTACGAGAACGAGGCGTCGTTCAGCGCCAGTTTCTCAATCGCGTCGCGCAGATCTTCGAATTCGGCGCTGTCCACGGGGAAGAGGCCGCAGAACACCACCGGCTGCGCGGGTTTGAAGCCGTCCAGCGCGTCTTCGGCACCGTTGCGATCATTGGTGATCGTGTCGCCGACACGGGTGTCGCGGACCTGTTTGATGGATGCCGTCAGAAACCCGATCTCACCGGGGCCTAAGGACTCAACCATCTCCATCTCTGGCCGGAACACGCCGACGCGGTCGACGTGATGCAGGGTGCCGTTCGACATGAACTTGACCCGCATCCCCTTTTTCAGCGTGCCGTCCATAATGCGGACCAGAACAATGACGCCAAGATAGGCGTCGTACCACGAATCCACCAGCATCGCCTTGAGCGGCGCGTCCACGGTGCCCTGCGGCGCGGGCAGTTGGGTGACGATGGCCTCAAGCGTCTCGTGGATGCCCTGCCCCGTCTTGGCGCTGACCTGAATGGCGTCGGTCGCGTCGATGCCGATCACATCCTCGATCTGTTCCGCCACGCGGTCACAGTCAGAGGCAGGCAGGTCGATCTTGTTCAGCACCGGCACGATCTCATGGTCCGCGTCGATGGCCTGATACACATTCGCCAGCGTCTGCGCCTCGACCCCTTGGGTCGAGTCCACGACCAGCAGCGACCCCTCGACCGCACGCATGGACCGGCTGACCTCATAGGCAAAGTCCACGTGGCCGGGGGTGTCGATCAGGTTCAGCACGTATGCCTCGCCATTATCGGCGGTATAGTCGATGCGAACCGTGTTGGCCTTGATGGTGATGCCGCGCTCGCGCTCGATATCCATGCTGTCGAGCAACTGCTCCTTCATGTCGCGATCCTTGACCGTCCCGGTCTCTTGGATGAGCCGGTCAGCAAGGGTGGATTTGCCATGGTCGATATGCGCGACGATGGAGAAATTGCGGATATGAGCGAGGTCTGTCATGGGTTGGGGATATGTAGAGGAATCGTGGGTTGGTCAAGGCGTCATGTTAGCCGAAACCTAGCAAGCTATCCGGAAAAATGGGGGGCCAATGATTGCATTTGATGACCTAGTTTTTCAGCAAGCAAGGACTGTCGCGAGCAGAGAGAGTTTGCGAGCGCTGGGTCTGTTCAGCGCACCAACCGGCTCGGATGCTTTTGGTGAAAACGAACTCGATACTTGGCTACTCGTTGTACTGCGTTCGCTGATCAATTGTGTCGCGGGGGATGAAGATTCTGCGCTCTTCGCTCTGGATCACATGAGACGACATAGAAAGGCTACTAAGCGTGCGCCAGATAAAGAGGCAATTGTTGATCTGAAATCCATAGCCTCAGTAGCTGAAGAAGTTTTATTGGGCATTTGTGCGCCGGGCTTCAGCGTCAATACCGATCAAGATGACTCGGTCGTCGCACTCGCTGACGGAATTTCGTCGGTGTTACCCGGCTCAATAGGTTGGAAATCTCTTCGCTATAGTAACAACGAACTTATCCAGTTTGTGCCTCCAGCGGATCTCGATTTTAGGATTCCACTCTGGGCCAACGATGACGCAACAGCAGAAGAGCCAGATCAATGGATACTCTCCAACCAACCTCAAACCGCACCGCTACTAAGCTATTGGAGCTACGATGAGAAAATATGGGCCTTTTGGCAAACTTGGTATCGAGGATTTGTAGATGGCTCGCCAGTTGATGTGGCACTCCAACGCCGGATAGCTCAGATTCACGATACAATTTGGAAAACGGGCCCAAAGCGGTTGCAGACGAAATCGAACGCATTCAGGCTCAGCTCCGGGTCGAGAGCGCACTAGAAAGTCTCAAGGGCAGCTTCAAAGTTCAGACCTCTGCACGCCATGGCATAGGAGGGAACAACCCTCCTGAGAGCATTCAAGACAAGCATTTGTCTAGTGCTGTCACACTGATTTGGGATGCGGAGAAAAAACTCTCGAAGGCTTTGGAGCAGGAAAATCCTGCTCGCGAGTGGATCGAAGCCATTCTGGATAAACTAAAATCCGGGTTGACTAGTCTTCTCAAATGGTGCGCGAGGAAGGTCAATTTGGCTGTTGGCACCGCAATCGTGGTTGGAACCACCAAAGGCGCAACGGTCGTTGTGGATGCCTACATTGCAAAACATCCAGAGAAACTCGAAGCCTTGATTGAAGCCATCGAACGGTGGCTACCATTCCTATCCTAACGGGTGCCGGGCTGAAGCCCGGCCTACGGGGTGAGGTGTCTTCGGCTCGTGCAATCACTTTTTCGATCCACCCAATTGATCCGCTCCCCACTTTGATTCATACTCCGCCGCAGACCGAGAGGGGCACAAGACCCGTCCGGGCAGGCAAAAAACGAGGCTCGAGTATGAAACAGTTCCTCTTAATCGCATTTTGTGCGACGTCGCTGACGGCGGTTGCTCCGACTGTGGATGCATCGCAGATCAAACGGGCATGTCTGGCGTCAGATCGTCAGGCGGCGACGCGGGATCGGTGCAGTTGCATTCAACGCGTGGCGGATCAGGCGTTGACGCGCAGCGATCAGAAAACCGTCTCGAAATGGTTCGAAGACCCCCATCAGGCGCAGGAATTGAAGATGTCGCGCACGGCGCGCGATGATGCGTTGTGGGATCGGTATCAGAACTTCGGCCAAATGGCGCAGGCAATCTGCAGCTAAGCGCTTCCCCTTCTTGACCTGACGCCCGCTGCCCCTCAGAAAAGGCGCAGCGAAAGGACGTTGCATGGTAATGAAAGGGTTGACCCTGCGCGGTCTCGAAGTGTTCGAGGCGTTGGCGCGGACGGGATCGGTGGCGCAAGCGGCCGAGATCACGGGGCTCAGCCAGCCTTCGGTCAGCCAGCAGTTGCGCAATCTGGAAAAGGCTCTGGGCACCGATCTGGTGGATCACGGGCGGCGGCCCATGCGCTTGACGCAGGCCGGGCGCAGCTTCCTGTCGCGGGCCGAAGCGGTTCTGGCCGAGCTGCAAATGGCGCAAAGCGAACTGACCGTGATGGATTTGGGGCATCTGACCACGCTATCCATCGGGTTGATCGACGATTTCGACAATGACCTGACACCACGGCTGGCCACCTTGCTGGCCGACAGCCTGACCCGGTCGAAATTCAAGCTGATCACCCTGCCCAGTCTGGACCTGTTTGCCGAGCTGGACGCGCAGCGACTGCATCTGGCGGTCTCGGCCCATAGCGGCGAAGTGCTGGAAGGTGTGGTCGAATACCCCCTGGTTCAGGATCCGTTCATTCTGGTGGCCCCTAACGGCGCAGGCTCAGCGGATGCCGTTGTGCAGGAGCTGCCATTCCTGCGCTATGCGCGCGAGCAACTGATCAGCCGCCAGATCGAAAGCCATGTGGCCCGACAGCAGATGGAGTTCGAGGAACGGTTCGAGATCGGCTCGCATCTGGCGCTGATGGCCATGGTCGCGCGGGGGTTGGGCTGGGCGATCACGACACCGCTGGGCTATATGCGCGCAACGCGGTTCCATGATGATCTGCAGGCCCACCCCTGCCCGTTTGGCGCGTTTTCCCGAACAATCTCGCTGTTCACGCGGACAGACTGGTCCGATCAGGTTCCGCAAGAGGTCGCCGGGATGATGCGGCGTCTGATGCAAAGCCAGATCATCGATCCCGCCATGGCGAAACTGCCGTGGTTGAGCGGTCAGTTGAAGGTGATGGACGGCTAATCGCCCAAATGGTCCACAAGGCCGTCAACCGCGACCTCGATCAAATCCAAAACCCCGTCGAAATCCCGCGTGTAGTAAGGGTCAGGCACGTGATCCGCCCCTGTCTGCGGTGCAAAATCTGTCAGCAGCCGCACAGGGGTCTAATTGCCTAATGGACGCAGGGCTTCGATATCGGCGATGTTGTTCGCGTCCATCCCTACGATCAGATCGAACCGGTCAAAATCTTCAGCCACGAACTGGCGCGCGCGCAGATCGCTCAGATCGATGTTGCGCGTGCGGGCAGTCTCTTGCATCGGGCCGTACGGCGGGCTGCCGATATGCCAGCCCGAGGTTCCGGCACTGTCGGACATGTATTGAGGGGCACGGGCGCGAAACACGCCTTCGGCCGCAGGGGACCGGCAGATATTGCCCAGACAGACAAAGAGGATACGGTGTGTCATAACTCATCTCTTAACGCGCCGAGGACATATGGAAAAGATCGTCATTCTGACCGGGGCCGGAATTTCCGCCGAAAGCGGGCTCAGCACGTTTCGCGACGAAGATGGGCTGTGGGCGCAGCACCGGATTGAAGATGTCGCAACGCCAGAGGCCTTTGCCCGCAATCCGGCCCTGGTTCAAGGGTTCTACAACGCTCGCCGCGTCCAGGCCGCGCAGGTGCAGCCCAATGCAGCCCATCACGCTCTGGCCCGGCTACAGCGGGACTGGCCCGGCGAGGTCGTGATCGTGACGCAGAACGTCGACAGCCTGCACGAGGCCGGAGGGGCCGAGGGCGTCATCCACATGCACGGCCTTTTGGCTGGCGCGCTGTGCGCCTCTTGCGGACATCGCTGGACCGCGCCGCCCGAGATGGCCGTGGCCGAGCCCTGCCCGGCCTGCAACGCCCCTGCCGCGCGGCCCGATGTGGTCTGGTTCGGTGAGATGCCCTATCACATGGATGACATCTTCGGCCATCTGGCGACAGCCTCGATCTTTGCCGCAATCGGAACATCCGGCCAAGTCTATCCCGCCGCTGCTTTTGCGAGCGAGGCACAGGCATTCGGGGCGCAAACGATCGAGATCAATCTTGAACCCACAGACAACAGCTTTGATGACAGGCTGGTCGGCAAGGCAACCGAAACTGTGCCGTTATGGGTTGATCGGCTGTTACAGGCCAAGACATAACAAACCATCTATAAGCGGACCACATAACCAAAGCGAGACCATGTCATGACAGACCAAGATCCCCGAACCGGTGAAATCATGGACGAAGGCAGCATGGCGGACCGCGACATGCTGAGCGCGCAATTGGCCAGCCTGTGGTGGACCTTTCTGCTGCGCGGGGTGCTGGCCGGGGCTGTGGGCATCGCCGCCCTGTTCTGGCCCTCGGGCAGTATCGCCTTGTTGCTGAGGCTGGTGGGGGCGTTGCTGATCCTGGATGGCGCGTTGACATTGTTCGGTGTTGGGCGTCGGGGGCTGCTGGGCGGGGCCGCCATTGGCGGTGTTCTGATCGGTCTGATCCTGATGATCTGGCCCGAAGGCACCGTCAAACTGGCGTTTTTCCTGTTGGGGGCTTGGGCGCTTATCATCGGCATCGGTTCATTGGCGGCAGCCGGTCAGATGCACGAACGCGACCCACAGCGCGGCTCGATGCGCGGGTCGGGGTTTGCTGCACTGATTGTCGGGTTGGTGTTGATGATCTGGCCCGCCATTGCGCTCGTGGCGCTGGGATGGGCCATCGCGTTCTCGGCCCTGGCCATTTCAGCCGTCATGGTCTGGCTGGCGATACGTTTTCGCAATGCCAAAAGTCGCGTGGGACTAAAGACGGTGAACCGCTGAACACATACTCACCGACACCGGCCAAAAACGACAACAGGCCGGGCATCGCCCGGCCTGTCGCATGGATGACGGCCGCAGAGCGGCCCGAAGACAGGCGAAGTCTTAGTTCGACTCCGATCCGTGCTCGTGCTTATGTTCGTGGCCGTGCTTATCCTGCCGCTCCAGATCGACCGGAACCTCGATCACAATCTCGCCCGCTTGTTCGAAAACCAGCGTGACCGGAACCGTCGCGCCCTGTTCGAACGGCTCTTTCAGACCCATGAACATGACGTGGTCACCACCACGTTTCAGCATGTGCGTTTCACCCGCCGGGATGACAAAGCCCTCCTCGACATGGATCATCTGGGCGACCCCGTCATCGTTGATCTTGTGCGTATGCAGTTCGACCCGGGCCGATACATCCGAAGTGACACTGAGCAGACGATCATCCGTGTCGCCGGTGTTCTTGATCATCATGAACGCCGCCCCCGCCTTGGCGGCCTTGCCTGCAGACCGGGCGTAGGCGTCGTCGACAACAATTGTGCCCTCGGCAAGGGCAGGACCAGCCAGAATGGCGGTTGCAAGGGCAGCAAACAGAGTGGTTTTGAGGGACATCTTACGTCTCCTTTTTCTCGCGATTTGAGTTTTTTGGAAAAAGTCAGACGATCGAAGGAGGCGCGCGCGCCGGTGTTTGCGGAACAGGCGGTGCAATCAGGCTTTCTGAGGCCCGCAAAAGGGGCGGCATTTCGGGCAACGGGGCTTGGGGCAATGACGGTTGCGCAATCGCAACCGCCCCCAGCAGCGTCAGCGCATAGTCGGGACAATAGTGCGGGGGGGCCGTCGGTTGCCCGTTCTCGTCCATGTAAACGACAACCGGCCCGTTTCCGGTGCACAGCACCATCTGACCCACAGCCTTGTCCACGCCGCGCGAGACGGCGACACCCTGCCCGGTCAGAACCACAAACAGGGAAAGTACAATGGGGAACAGGCTATGAACAGCAGATCTCATCCTGATCCGCATATAATTCACAGAACGAAAACGCTTCAAGCGCCAAAGGGTCGCGCTTGAAGCGGATTTTAGTAGTCCAGCCCGGGCCGTTTGACGGTGCCCTTGGTCAGGCTGGTGTGGGAATGATTCACCCGGCGTTGCATACGGGTACAAGCCAAGTATGCCTTTTTGAAAACACTGGTAAGCAACAGAAAAATATAGAAACTTTTAAATGACATCGGACGGCCCCCGCCAGAAGAATACATCAACGGTACGTCGCGCCCGCCTGACTGTATGTGAACTAGTTCACGGTTTGGTGATTTTATTTCCAAATCGTCAACAATAGCACCACGCCAGAGCACCCCTAACACAGAAAAACCCCGCACCAGACTGGTACGGGGTCAAGAATGCTTGGCAGTGGAAGCAATCAGGCCGAGGCTTGTGCCTTGGCGATTTCCTTCTTCACTTTCAGCGCGTTCGCCGACAGATCTTCGTCCTTGGCTTTGGCCAGGAACGCGTCCAGACCACCGCGGTGGTCAACCGAACGCAGAGCAGCAGCCGAGATGCGCAGCTTGACGCCACGGCCCAGAGCTTCGGACTGCAGGGTGACGTCGTTCAGGTTCGGCAGGAAACGACGCTTGGTTTTGTTGTTGGCGTGGCTGACATTGTTGCCAGTCATCGGGCCTTTTCCGGTCAGTTCGCAACGGCGCGACATGGTTTCTTCCTTTGTTTCTGGAGGCCGGGCAAAATGCCTGCGGCCAAATCACAAGGGGCGCAACCCGAAGTCGCGCCCGAAAACTGGTTGGATGCGTGTAGTGGGAATCGCAGGAAGGGTCAAGACAGCCAGCACGAATTCTTTGCACTATGTCGGCAGGCATTGCCCGGCCCCAAGAACCTGTATCGGGATCAAGGGCGCTGCAACAGGGGTTTGTTGTTTTTCAGATGCCGTGCCACCAGTTTCATCTGATGCCGCCCCTTGGGCACAAAGCGCGCCAGATCCGACTGGTGGTTTATGTCCGCCAGTTCCGGGAATATCCCGAAAATCTCGGCCCGCGCGTCGCGGCTGAGGGATTTCAGCGCCTCGGGGCCGGTGAAAAGGCTTTCGGTCGGTGCGCCTTCGGCTTCGATGATTTCATGCCGGTCGAAGAGAAGGTGAAAATACTCAACCTCCTGCACCTCTTGGTCCACAAAAATACCGGGCAGCGCAGTCAGTTTGATCGCGGGGATCAAAACCTCGGCCGCGCCAAACATCCGTTGGGCGATCTCGGACTGCACCAGCATCCTGTGTTGCCGCGACACCAAAAGGTCCCGGTCCGGCACCCCTTGCCCCAAGGCACCGGCCAATATCCGAACCGGACGCAGCTTGGGGTCACGCTCCATCGCCGCCAGGTCGAACCGCCTTCTGCCCGCCCAGCGGATAGCCTGCAGCCCATTGCCAATGGTGAGAACCATGTCACCGGTCGCTAGGGTTTGAATAGGGCGGTTCCCCTGATCCGTCCGGATCAGGGTATCGCGTGTGAAACAAGGGAAGCCGGCCCCGTTTTCGAACGCCGAATATGTGACAGTCGTGCCCGATGGCAGCGTAAACGATCCGCTGGACAGGGAATAACTGGTCCCTGCCACAACCGTGATCGTCCCGAATGTGCTGTCATTGATCACCGTACCTTCCGGCAGGTTCAGCGTATCGGTGCCCCCGCCGCCATCAATCGAACCCGATACGGTTGAACTTTGAAAGTCCAGCGTGTCGTTGCCATTGCCCAGATTGATGTTCGAGATGTCCGATCCGCGCACAATGACGGTATCGGCCCCGCCTCCGCCGCCCACGGTTCCCACGGTACTGCCGGTGACTGTGATATCGTCATCACCGCCCCCACCGCCTACGATGCCAACAACCGTGCTGTTGGTGACCGTTATCTCGTCATCACCGCGTCGGCCGCGAACGTTGTCAATCGGCGTTCCCTGCGGCGTGCCGTTCAACGTCCCGTTGTCATCGGTGACGTCGATTATGTCATTGCCATTGGTGCCGCGAATATTGGGCATGGTCGGCAGTTCCCGTCTGTCAGCTTAGCACCAGACAAAACCGCCGGGGCCAAGACCGTTTAAAATCAATGTAAAAAGCAACGTATCAACACATTGCGTTCAGACTACACCGACAACCGGTCCCTAGCCAAGCGTTGCGCGCAAGGGCGGCCGGGTCAGTCCGCCGCCAGGGCGGTCAGCATCTGCCGCGCCGCAACCGAGGGGCTGAGCGTGCCTGCGCCGACCTCAGTGCTCAGCCGGTCCATTTCGGCGCGGGCCGAGGGCGTGTCCAGCCGGGCCAGCAGGGCATGCCGAACCTCCTGATCGAACCAGTACCGCGCTTGCGTTGCCCGGCTTGCGGCCCAATACCCCTTGTCGCGTCGCCATTGGCTAAGGGCCTGCATCTCGTCCCAAGCCTGATCCAGCCCATGTTCTTCAACCGCAGAAACGGTCATGGCCTTGGGAAACCCCTCGGGGTCCTGAGGTCGTTTTCGCAGCAGCCGCAGGGCCCCTGCATAATCGGCACAGGTGCGCGTTGCCGTGGCCTTCAGATCGCCATCCGCCTTGTTGACCAGAATGATATCCGCCATTTCCATGATGCCGCGCTTGACGCCCTGCAATTCGTCCCCGCCAGCCGGGGCCAGCAGCAACAGGAACAGATCAGACAGTTCGGAGACCACCGTCTCGGACTGACCGACGCCGACGGTTTCGATCAGCACAACGTCATTCCCTGCGGCCTCGCACAGCGCAATGGCTTCGCGGGTGCGACGCGCGACGCCGCCCAGATGACTTTGACTGGGTGAGGGGCGGATGAACGCGTTTGGCTCGCGGCTCAGGCGTTCCATCCGGGTCTTATCGCCCAGAATCGAGCCACCCGACCGGGCCGAACTGGGATCAACCGCCAGAACCGCGACCCGCAGACCCTGACTGATCAGCATCATGCCGAAGCTTTCGATAAACGTGGATTTGCCGACACCCGGCGTGCCAGACAAACCAATCCGCAACGATTGGCGACCAGATTTGGCGAGGTAGGCCAAAAGCTCGGACGCCTGTGCCCGGTGATCGGCCCGGATGCTTTCGGCCAGAGTAATCGCACGCGCCAAAGCACGGCGTTCGCCCTGCAATATCCTCTCACCCAGTTCAGCAATATCCATGCGTGCGACCCTTTTGGAATTTTGCCCTAAATGAAGGGTCAGAACCCTGTTTGTCCAGAGCACTTATGCGTGGTTCCCGCTGGGCCTTCTGGACCTTGCCACAAGCTTTGGCGATAAGGCGACATGACCCGACTGCCTATCGATGACGCCCTGCCCGAACTGCTCTCGGCCCTGACCGACCATCGCCGCGCGGTGTTGCAGGCTCCGCCGGGCGCGGGGAAAACCACGCGCGTGCCGCTGGCCATGCTGCAGGCCGGACTGTGCGACGGCAGGATCGTGATGCTGGAACCCCGCCGGCTGGCCGCGCGGGCCGCCGCCGAACGGATGGCTGAAACGCTGGGCGAGCGTGCAGGCCAAACCGTCGGTTACCGCGTGCGCGGTGACGCCAAGGTCTCAAAACAGACCCGGATCGAGGTCGTTACCGAAGGCATCCTGACCCGGATGCTGCAATCCGACCCGGACCTGCCCGGGGTCGGAGCCGTGATCTTCGACGAATTCCACGAACGCTCGTTGAATGCCGATCTGGGTCTGGCGCTGTGTCTTGAAGTTGCAGGGGCGCTGCGTGACGATCTGATGTTGGTGGCCATGTCCGCAACACTGGATGCCGAGCCCGTCGGGCAGTTGATGGACGCCCCGTTGGTGACATCCGAAGGGCGCAGCTATCCGGTCGAAACCCGTTGGCTGGATCGGCCATTGGGCACCCAAGCCCGCCGTTTGGATGCGCTTTGCGATCTGGTTGAAACCGCTGTGCACGAGACTCGCTCAATAGGCGGCGGTGTGCTGGTCTTTTTACCTGGCGAAGGGGAAATCCGGCGGGCTGAGGCTGCTCTGACGCGACGCTTGCCGAAGGACTGCGTTCTGAGACCCCTGTTCGGTGCCCTGCCCTTTGCCGCCCAGCGCGCGGCCATTGCTCCGGTTGAAAACGGGCGCAAAATCGTACTGGCCACCTCAATCGCGGAAACATCGCTGACGATTCCCGATATTCGCGTGGTCGTGGACATGGGACAGGCGCGCCGGGCACGGTTCGATCCGGGCTCGGGCATGTCGCGTCTGGTAACCGAGCGGGTCACGCGGGCCGAAACAACCCAACGCATGGGCCGCGCCGGGCGTGTGACCGAAGGCGTCTGCTACCGGCTGTGGTCCAAGGGGGAAGAGGGCGCGCTGGCCGCCTACCCACCTGCCGAAATCGAGTCGGCAGACCTGACGGGATTGGCTTTGGAGCTGTCTCTTTGGGGTGCGGACCCTGGCGATCTGGCCTTTCTGACGCCGCCGCCCGAAGGCGCGTTGACCGAGGCCAGAGCCCTGCTTGGTATGTTGAATGCCATCGACGGCAAAGGACGGATCACCGATCACGGGCGTCATCTGGCGGCTCTGCCTTTGCATCCGCGTCTGGGGCATATGCTGGTAAGCGCCGGGGCTCAGGCCGCGCCGCTTGCTGCCTTGCTGGCCGAGCGGGACCCGCTGCGTGGCGCTCCGGTCGATTTGGCGTTGCGGCTGGATGCAATGAAAGACCTGCGCGCATTTCAAAGGGGGAAGCCCTGGCAGGTGAACGTGAGTGCGCTGGACCGGATCAAGGCCGAGGCAAAACGCCTGCGGGCCGTCGCCCCACCCCAGACCGAAACCCAAAGCCCCGCCGCGATGGCGGCCTTGGCCTATCCCGACAGGATTGGACAGCGACGCAAGGGCGATGCGCCGCGATATGTGTTGTCAGGAGGCAAAGGGGTTATTCTGGAAAACGACGACACACTGGCCGAAGCCCCCTATCTAGTTGCGCTAGACACCGACGGAAACCCGCGCGAGGCACGGGTTCGGATGGCAGTTCAGATCTCGGAACGTGAGATTCGCGATCAATTCGGCGATCAGATCCGTTGGGTCGACAGTTGCGTCTGGTCCAAACGGGATCGTCGCGTCGTCGCCAGACGGCAGGAGCAATTCGGCGCGATCACGCTTGGGGATCGTATCTGGAAGGACGTGCCTGAGGACGCGGTAGCTGAGGCCATGCTGGACGGCGTGCGTGATCTGGGGCTGCGCCTGGACGGAGCCGCCGCGCGCCTTGCCGCGCGGGTGGAACTGGTGCGCGCGGACGGGGTCGATTTGCCCGATTTCTCGGTGGACGGCTTGATGAACGCGCTTGAGGATTGGCTGCTGCCGATGCTCACCGGCGTCCGCTCGGCCGAAGACTGGAAACGGTTTGACCTGTTGCCCGCCCTGCGCGCCCGTCTGGACTGGACGCAAACGCAGGAACTGGACCGGCGCGCGCCGGGTTCATTTGTCACGCCTTTGGGTCGTAAAGTTCCCATTGATTACAGTGGCGCAGCCCCGGAAATTGCGGTGCGCCTTCAGGAGCTTTTTGGGGTTACTCAGCACCCGGTAGTTGGGGGCACACCGTTGAAGATCACCCTGCTGTCTCCGGCACAGCGGCCCATTCAGATCACCCGCGACCTGCCCGGTTTCTGGGCCGGGTCCTACGCGGACGTGCGCAAGGACATGCGCGCGCAATACCCGAAACACCCCTGGCCCGAAGACCCAACGCAGGCCGATCCGACCCTGCGCGCCAAACGCAGGCAGGGTCAGTCGAAAGGCTGAACCAGCCCGATGCACGGCTATACCCCACAAAAAGTCACATATTTCCGCCAAAACAGGCTAAAATTCACCGAAACTTTACGATTTCATTGAAATTACCTGACGTAATTGTTACCTCAGCCGCTCTGAAAGACCGGGGCTTTTTTAGACTGTGCCAATTACACACTGGTTTCGAAACATCTGGGAAGAGGTCGCAAGACCCCTGTTCCTGCGCCCGCGTCGGGTGCAGTTCGCAGCCATGTGCACACGTCAGACCGAAACCGGGATGGAAATTTTGCTGATCACCAGCCGCGACACCGGTCGCTGGGTCATCCCCAAAGGCTGGCCCATCGATGGGCTGGACGGGGCGGAAACGGCTGCGCAGGAAGCGTGGGAAGAGGCTGGTGTCCGGTCCGAGGCGGTCCGGAAAGAGCCGGTCGGTCACTACACCTATGACAAGATCCTCAAAGACGGGTCTGCACAACCGGTTCTGACCACGGTCTACCATGTCACCGTCGCAGAATTGTCCGAGGATTTCCCCGAAGCCGATCAGCGCACCCGCAACTGGGTCTCGCCCGAAACGGCGGCTACGTTGGTTGCCGAGCCGGAATTGCAGTCATTGCTTGCCAAATGTAACGAGATTGCAAAAATTTGATGACAGACACGTTGCCCTGCTGTCCGTAAACCGATAGCGGCCTGTGATCGCATAGATGATCTGATCGAGCCCATGTCGAATACACATTCCAAAGCCCGCTGGCAGTCGCTGGACACTGACCTCCACCGTATTTCGCGCGTCGAGACCGCGAACTCTCATGTCGCGCGCCCGCTGCTGGGACCCGGTCTGGCATTGGCCTTCATGGCATTGGCCGGGCTGACGGCTGCGGTCTTTTTCGGGCGCTTCGACGGGGGCCTGATCGTCGTCGCTGCGGCAGCCTTTGGCGCGTATATGGCGATCAATATCGGCGCAAACGACGTGGCCAACAACATGGGGCCTGCGGTCGGGGCCAACGTACTGACCATGGGCGGTGCAATTGCCATCGCGGCTATCGCCGAAAGCGCTGGCGCGCTGCTGGCAGGGGGCGATGTGGTCTCGACCATATCCAAGGGCATTATCGACCCGATGTCGGTGCAGAACAGCAACGTGTTTATCTGGGCCATGATGGCCGCGCTGATCTCATCTGCGATGTGGGTCAATCTGGCCACATGGGTCGGTGCGCCGGTTTCGACGACCCATTCGGTTGTGGGCGGGGTGATGGGCGCCGGCATCGCCGCCGCAGGGATGAGCGCCGTCAACTGGAGCACCATGAGCGCGATTGCCGCAAGCTGGGTGATCTCTCCGGTTCTGGGCGGATTGATCGCAGCCGCCTTTCTGGCGCTGATCAAAGCCAAAATCCAATATCAGGACGACAAGATCGCCGCCGCCCGCCGCTGGGTACCCATCCTTGTGGCGCTGATGGCCGGTGCGTTCGCCACCTATCTGGCCGTCAAGGGCCTGAAACGGATCGTCAAGATCGAACCGGAGACCGCCCTCCTGATCGGCTTGGCCACGGGAGCGCTGGCCTGGTCGGTCACCGTGCCATGGGTCAAACGAAAATCCGAAGGGCTTGAGAACCGCACGCGGTCGCTGAAAACCCTGTTCGGGCTGCCGCTGGTGATCTCTGCCACGTTTCTGAGCTTTGCGCATGGGGCAAATGACGTGGCCAACGCTGTTGGCCCCTTGGCCGCGATCGTACATGCGGCAGAGTTCGGTGACTTCGCCGCCAAAGTCTCTATCCCGATTTGGGTCATGGTCATCGGCGCGTTCGGGATCTCCTTTGGTCTGTTCCTGTTCGGCCCGAAACTGATCCGGATGGTTGGCAGCCAAATCACCAAGCTGAACCCGATGCGCGCGTTTTGCGTGGCCCTGTCTGCCGCGATCACGGTTATCGTTGCAAGCTGGCTGGGCTTGCCGGTCAGTTCGACCCACATCGCGGTGGGTGCCGTGTTCGGTGTTGGGTTCTACCGCGAATGGCACTCGGACCGACGCTGGAAACAGTCGAACCTGCAACGCCCCAGCGAAAAGCGATTGGCGCGCGAGGAACACCAACGGCGCAAACTGGTGCGGCGGTCGCATTTCATGACCATTGTTGCCGCGTGGGTCGTCACCGTACCGGCAGCGGCGACCATGTCTGCATTGATCTTCTGGGTCCTGACAGCCTTCGCGTGAGGCCAGAGCCGTCAGGGCCGGATTTGATCCGGTGTCAGCCGGGTCGAAGGCTGTTGCAAGATCAGGTCTGAAACGCGCGTGCAAATCGGTGTCGGCACCCCGGTTTTCTGACCCAGACGCATGATCTCACCCTGCAGCGAGTCGATTTCCGTCGGCCGACCCTCCATCAGGTCGTAGGCCATCGAGGTTCGCGCCGCCGGATCGATGGTCAGCATTTTGGACGCGATGCGGGTGAACAGAGGCGTCGGCAGGCGCAGAATGTGCGGCGTCATCCCGGCAGGCAGCGGGGTGGTCGAGGCAACCGGCTGGCCCGCCGCTTTCAGAACGGCCAAAGCCTCGGCCATCTGGTCGGCCATCAGACGCCGCCAGTTGCGATCCGTCAATTGATCCACCAGCGTCAGACCTGACAGCGCATTCAGGGCGTTGTTGAGGTTGATAACCAGTTTGCCCCACTGAACCGCCTCGATCCGGTCGCTTTCCGAGACGGGCAGGTCCGGGCTGCTCAGCCGTGTAGCCAAACCGCCGGGGCCATCTTCGATAACAATGTCGCCCGAGGTTGCCCGGTGATAGGCCCCCGGACCGGTCGGCACCACGTTGAAGGGCACCATCCCGGCGCGAACGTCATAACCGGGCAGGATGTCTTTCAGGACCCGAGCGTTCTCCATCCCGTTTTGCCAGGACAAGACGGGGATGTTTTGTGCAGCGTTGGACGCAATCAATTCGGCCATTTGGGACGTGGCCCCGGATTTCACGGTCACGATGACAAGCTCGGCCTCGCCCAGACAGGCGGGGTCTTCACTCAACACAAGGGCCTCAGCCGACACTGTGCGGTGCAGCCCGGTGAAATCGGTGACTGTCAGACCGTCCTTCCGGATCGGGTTCAGCACGCGCGCGCGCCCCAGCAAAGTGACCTCATGCCCCGAGGCGGCAAGCAAAGCGCCGCAATAGCACCCGATGCTACCAGCGCCCGCGACGACAATTTTCATGGCGATCCCTCCGTTCAGGGAAGGATCACAGCGTTGCGGGGGCAGGACAACCCTGCCGCCGTATGACGTCACGTTCGACGCGCGAGCCTTGGTTTTGTGCGTTCCAGATCCTCGGAAATCGGAATGAACTCCTGATCGTCACCGGGCGGCAGGTGAAAGGCGCCGTTGGCCCAATCAGCCGTCTTCCATTCCCGCGTCGCTGTTTCGATCTTTTCCTTCGAAGAAGAGACGAAATTCCACCAGATATAGCGATCTTCATTCAATGTCGCGCCACCCAGAAGCATCAGCCGCGCGCCCAGAGGCCCCGCCTTGACGGACAGCTTGTCGCCTGGACGGAAAACCATCATGCGCCCGGCTTCGAACGTATCGCCCGCTATTTCAACCGAACCTTCGGTGACATAGACGCCGCGGTCCTCGTGATCGTCGGGCAGAGGGAAGGACGCGCCGGGATCAAGCTGGACATCCAGATAGAAGGTCTCGGACATCATGGTCACCGGGCTTGTTTCGCCGTAGGCCGAGCCAAGGATCAGCCGCGCGGTGACGCCGGTATCTTGAATACAAGGCAGCGCACCCTGTTTGTGATGTTCGAAATCCGGGGCCATATCCTCATGCTGTTCCGGCAGCGCGATCCAGGTCTGAATACCAAACAGGCTGTTTCTTTTGCCGCGCGTTTCGTCGCTTGTGCGCTCGGAATGCGTCACCCCGCGCCCGGCGACCATCCAGTTAACCTCGCCGGGGTAGATCATCTGATGCGTGCCAAGGCTGTCGCGGTGTTCGAACTCGCCCTTATACAGGTAGGTGACAGTGCCCAGACCGATATGCGGATGCGGTCGCACGTCGATGCCGCCTTCGGTGATGAATTCCGCCGGGCCCATCTGGTCGAAGAAGATAAACGGGCCGACAAGCTGTCGCTGAACCGATGGCAGGGCGCGACGCACCTCGAACCCGCCCAGATCGCGCGCACGCGGGATGATCAAAGTATCCAGCGCCGGGTTTTCGGACACGCATTCGGGATTGTGGGTCGGATTCCAACTCATTTCTCTTCTCCCTCAAAAAGCGGCCACTGCACCGCATTGTGTTCATGGGTGCAAATATATACCGCAAAACAAGTAGGGAAAGCGCACGAGCGCACAGTGTCCGTGCAAACCGATGCCGAAGCGGCCGCCTCGGCCCAACCGCTCACACAGGCGTGAGGGGAATCCTGCCGAATACTAAAGGGTAGAAACTCGGAATCCGGCTTGGGTGTGCTATCTTTAGCCATCGATTGCGCCTGGTTGGTTGGATCGTACAAGGTCGCCGCAGGATCGATAGGAGCGTTATTCATGGCCCGTATACTGATGACACGTCGAACCCTTATCGCAACGGGTGCAGCAGCTGCGGTCGGCGTTGCAGCCCTACGCCCAAACCCCGCGCGTGCAGCAGGTCTTGCCCCCACGCCATCGATGCGCGGCGGGTCGAACAATTACCGCCCCGGCGCGCCGATCGTCGAACGGATTGGCGGCGGCGGGTTCTGGATGACCGGAACAGTACGGCGCGCTGGTAACGGGGCACCCCTGCCCGGTCAACGCATCCAGATCTGGGCGCACACCACAGAAGGGCACGAGCGCGATCCGCACAGCCATGGGGCAACCCTGACCGACGCCAATGGTGAATTCCGGCTGGAAATGCCGCAAATCGTGCCCGCCTTTGGCCAGCCACACGGGCATCTGGCCTATGACAGTGGCGACTTCGAAACCGTGTTCCTGCGCCCGGTCATGTCCAGTGCAAGGGACAAAACCCTTGCGGCGCATTTCGTCCTTCAGCCCGTCTGAAGCGTGATCCGCAGCTTGGCAATCTGGGGGGCGCTGACGGCTGCCTTGCTTGTTCCGCTGATTGCAGCGGCGTCCAGCCCGTATCTGCAATGGCGTGACCCCATCTACATTACCGCCGGGTTCGCGGGTGTTCTGAGCATGGGTCTTCTGTTGCTGCAACCACTTCTGGCAGCCAAAGACCTGCCGGGACTATCGCCCGTGACCAGCCGGCGCTTGCATCGTGCGGTTGGAATAATGCTGGTCTTGGCCATCCTGACCCACGTAATCGGGTTATGGATCACAAGCCCGCCGGATGTCGTAGATGCCCTTCTCTTTACATCGCCAACCCCGTTTTCGGCATGGGGCGTGATTGCGATGTGGGCCGCATTTGGGGCCGCAGTTCTGGGCATCTGCCGGGCGCGCCTGAACCTGCGGTTTCGCCTGTGGCGGTTGAGTCATACGGGGCTGGCGATGATTACCATTCTGGGCAGCGTGATCCACGCCATGCTGATCGAAGGCACGATGGAGATCATGACCAAGACCGCTTTATGCGTTCTGGTGGTACTGGCGAGCGCCCGGGCGCTCACCAAATTACGGGTGTGGGATGCCAGACGGCGGGCTTAGACGCCGAGGCACCACCGCATGATCGACTTCTGCGCATGCAGGCGATTTTCAGCCTCGTCAAAAATGACCGAGTTCGGGCCGTCCATCACCTCGGACGTGACCTCTTCTTCCCGGTGCGCGGGCAGGCAGTGCATGAACAACGCGTCGGGCTTGGCGTGCGACATAAGCTCGGCATTGACCTGATAGGGGCGCAGCAGGTTGTGGCGGCGTTCCTTGGCCGATTGGGAATCGTGCATCGACACCCATGTATCGGCAACGATCAGATCCGCGCCTTCTACCGCTTTGTACGGGTCCCGTTCCACCACGATCTTCGAGCCTTTCTGGCGGGCGAACCCCATGAACTCTTGCTCGGGATCGAACTGCGCGGGGCCAGTGAAGGTCAGGTCAAACCCGAACTGACCGGCAGCGTGCAGGAACGAGGCGCAGACATTGTTGCCGTCCCCGGTCCAGACCACCTTTTTGCCTTTGATCGGGCCGCGGTGTTCCTCAAACGTCAACACGTCGGCCATGATCTGGCAGGGATGGGTACGGTCGGTCAGACCGTTTATGACGGGCACATCCGAGTATTCGGCCATTTCCGTCAGGATCGTTTCGTCGAATGTCCGGATCATGATCATATCGACATAGCGCGACAGGACGCGGGCGGTGTCGGCGATGGTTTCGCCATGGCCCAGTTGCATATCCTTGCCCGACAGCACCATGGTCTGCCCGCCCATCTGCCGGACGCCCACATCAAAGGACACACGCGTCCGGGTTGACGGTTTTTCGAAGATCAGGGCGACCATGCGGTCCTTGAGCGGTTGTTCGTCGTCCAGTGCTGCCTTGGGGCGGCCCAGACGGGCCTGTTTCATTGCTGCGGCCTGATCGATCATGGCCCGCAGGTCACCCTGATCGGTCATGTGGATATCAAGGAAATGGTTCATATCGTTTCGCTTTTGGCTGATCGGCAGGTGGGGGCCAGCCCCCACACCCCCAGAGTATTTAGGAAAAGATGAAGATCAGGCAGTGGCAAGTTGGCCTTCGACCTGCGCGGCGGCTTTGTCCAGGCGGATGACAGCCTGCGCGATGTCGTCTTCAGTCAGCGTCAGAGGCGGCAGCAGGCGGATCACGTTATCGGCGGCAGGCACGGTGATAACCTGATTGTCGTAGCCTGCATTCACCACGTCCAGATTTGTCGCCTTGCATTTCAGCCCCAGCATCAGGCCAGAGCCGCGGACCTCTTCAAAAACGTCCGGATGATCGGCGATCAAACCTTCGAGTTTCTGGCGCAGCAGGCCCGCCTTACGGTTAACGCCTTCCAGGAATTCAGGGGTTGCGACGTGATCGATCACCGCGCATCCGACGGCGCAGCCCAGCGGGTTGCCGCCATAGGTCGAGCCGTGGGTGCCTGCGGTCATGCCGCTGGCGGCCTCTTCCGTGGCCAGCACCGCGCCCAACGGGAAGCCGCCACCGATGCCTTTGGCAACCATCATGATATCGGGCGTGATCCCGGCCCATTCATGGGCGAAGAGTTTGCCGGTGCGCCCGACGCCGCATTGGACCTCGTCCAGGATCAGCAGAAGCCCGTGTTCGTCGCAGATCTGACGCAGGGCTTTGAGTTCCGCGTCGGGAACCGGGCGGATACCGCCCTCGCCCTGAACCGGCTCGATCATGATTGCGGCTGTCTTTTCGGTGATCGCATCGGTCACGCCATCCAGATCACCGAAAGTCAGGTGGACAAAGCCCGGCAACAGCGGGCCAAATCCCTTTGTCATCTTCTCGGACCCCGCCGCCGCGATCCCGGCCGAGGAGCGACCGTGGAAAGAGCCATCGAAGGTGATGATCTCGACCCGGTCCGGCTGGCCTTTGTCATAGAAATACTTGCGGGCCATTTTCACGGCCAGTTCGCAGGCCTCGGTCCCGGAATTCGTAAAGAAAACCGTGTCGGCAAAGGTATGCTCGACCAGCTTGTCGGCCAGCGCTTGTTGCTGCGGGATGTGGTAGAGGTTCGAGACATGCCATAGCGCCTCTGCCTGCTCGGTCAGGGCGTTGACCAAAACCGGATGCGCGTGGCCCAGCGCGTTTACCGCGATCCCTGCGCCGAGATCCAGAAAACGTCGGCCATCCGCCTCGGTCAGCCAGGCGCCTTCGCCCTTCACAAAGGTCAGGGGCGCACGGTTATAGGTTGGCAGAACGGACGGGATCATCGGATCATCCTTTTCGGGTAGGTTAAGCCCTGTGGTTGATACACAAGGGCCATGGTCGTCAACTGATTTGGTGGGGTTTGCGCGGATTTACAGCGCGCAATTGGATCAAACGGGCCGGTTACGCTGTGCGGCGTCGGCGTCGGAGGCGCAGGATATGTGCTGTTTTGATCATGGCCGGTCGTATAGCGGGATGTGTCGGATCTGAAAACCCCGAATCTGCGCTGATACCCGAAAGGCATAAGGCGCGGGATTTCCCACTTGCCATTTCCCCGGATGTAACGCACCGCTTGGTTATGACACCCACACCCCAAAACCCGCCGCTTGCGGCTTTGCTGATCTTTGTCGCAAGCGCCCTGATCGCCGCCACGACGCTGTTGGCCAAGGCGTTGGGTACTGACACTCTGGGCCCGCCCCTGCACCCGATGCAAATCAGCCATGGGCGGTTTCTGTTCGCGTTTCTGGTGATCATCAGCGCCGTCGCCGCGCTGCGTCCCAGGCTTCGGCGGCCGCATTGGGGCTTGCACATTGGCCGCACCAGTTTTGGCTGGTTGGGGATCACGCTGATGTTTGCCTCGGTCGCTTACATCCCAATAGCGGATGCCACCGCGATCTCTTTCCTCAACCCCGTCTTTGCGATGGTGTTGGCCATCCCGCTGTTGAAGGAAGGTGTTGGGCCGTGGCGCTGGCTGGCCGCTGTGGTAGCGCTGAGCGGGGCGCTTATTCTGCTGCGCCCGACGCCTGCAAGCTTTCAGCCCGCTGCTTTGTTGGCGCTGACGGCGGCAGCGGTGATCGGGATGGAGCTGATTTTCATCAAAAAGCTGGCGGGCTGGGAAATTCCGATTCAGATTCTGCTGGTGAACAATTCGATGGGTCTGGCCATTGCAACGGTCGCCGTGATCGCCGTGTGGCAGCCGCCTACACCTGCCCAATGGGCGGCGCTGGCTGGTATCGGAGGGTTGATGGCCTGCGCGCAGGCGTGTTTCGTCAACGGAATGGCGCGGGCGGATGCGTCATTTGTCGCCCCGATCAGCTATGCAACGCTGATCTTTGCTGCGCTTTACGATTTCGCGATCTTCGACGTGATCCCCGATGTCGTCAGCGTCATCGGATCCTCGGTCATCCTGACCGGGGCACTGATCCTGGTCTGGCGTGAAACACGGCAGCGTCAGGCCTTGAGCCGGTAACCGGTGCGCAGCATCTGCCAGGTGGCGCAACAGACGATCAACGTGGCCAACCCACACACCGCAAACCCCAAAACAGGTGCGCTGTCCGAGACACCGATCATGCCGTATCGCAACCCGTCGATCAGATAGAACACCGGGTTTACATGGCTGATCCGGTTCAGAAGCGGCGGTAGCGCCTCGACCGAGTAGAATGTGCCCGACAGGAAAGCCAGCGGGGTGACGATGAAGTTTGTGATCGCCGCCATCTGGTCGAACTTGTTGGCGAATATCCCGGCCAAAAGCCCCAGGGCCCCCATGAATGCGCCGCCCATGATGACAAAGATCAACGCGACCAGCGGGTGTTGCGGCACGATCCCCAACACCAAAGCCAGCGCAGCCGCAACGACACAGGCGATCAGCACGCCGCGCGCGATACCACCTGCCAGATAGCCCAGAAGGATCTCCAAAGGAGAAAGCGGCGGCATCAGAGTGTCGACGATATTACCCTGTACCTTCGAGATCACCATCGACGAGGACGTATTGGCAAAGGCATTCTGGATCACCGTCATCATCATGATGCCCGGGGCCAGAAAGGTCAGAAACGGCACACCCATGACGTCCGACCGGCTGGGGCCGATGGCGATGTTGAAGATCAGCAGAAACAGACCGGCGGTCACCAACGGGGCCAGCAAGGTTTGTGTCCAGACCGCCAGAAAGCGCAGCGTTTCGCGTTGCGCCAGCGTATAAAGACCCATCCAGTTGACCGGACCAAACCGTGGTTCACTCTGCTCTGCGGGGCTCTGCATCATCTGACCTCAATCCGATTCGAAGACTGCTTGTAACTCGGGGCGCAGTGATTAGAATAGGGGGCTGACACGAATTCCCAAGGCGGCCCGAATCCGGGGCCGCTTTCCCGTTTTTTGAAAGGCAACCCATGTCCTGGACCGACGAGCGCGTAGAACTGCTGAAAAAGATGTGGGGCGAGGGCCAGTCGGCCAGTCAGATCGCCAAGGAACTGGGCGGTGTGACGCGCAACGCGGTGATCGGCAAGGTGCATCGTCTGGGCCTGTCGAACCGGGCAACCGGCGCCAGCCCGGCGAAATCCGAACCCAAGGAAAAACCGGCACCCGCCCCCAAGGCCGAGGCCAAACCCAAGCCTGCGCCCAAAACCGAACCTGCGCGCCCGGCCCCTGCCCCGGCGGCGGAAGCCAAACCGGCGGTTCCGGCCCGTCGTCAGATCATCCCTGCCGGTCAGCCATTGCCGCCGCAGCCCTCGGCCAACGAAATCAGCCCCGAGGCGCTGGCCAAGGTCAACGAGGTTGAGAAGAAGGCCAAGAAGCTGACGCTGATGGAGTTGACCGAGAAGACCTGCAAATGGCCTGTCGGCGACCCCGCGACCGATGATTTCTGGTTCTGCGGCCTGCCCGTTGAGGCTGGCAAACCCTATTGCGAGGCACATGTGGGCGTGGCCTTCCAGCCCATGAGCTCGCGTCGCGACCGGCGGCGTTAAACGCGGTGCGCCAGAATCCGACCGCGATGGAGGATACCTGGCTCACCCGGGCAAAAAGACTGCTGGCTCTGGCCGAAACCGGCCAGCATTTCACCAAAGACCCGTTCGACCGCGAACGCTATGACGAGATCGCCGACATGGCCCGCGCCATGCTGGCCGATCTGGGGCGCATCCCTCTGTCGGAACTCGACGCTTTGGTATCCGAACATGCGGGCGGCTACGCCACGCCCAGCATCGACATTCGAGGGGCCGTGATCCGCGACGGCCACATCCTGCTGGTGCGCGAGCGCAGTGACGGCAAATGGGCGATGCCGGGCGGATTTGCGGATATCGGAAGCTCTCCGGCGGAAAACATCGCGCGTGAAGTTTGGGAAGAGGCCGGATTGCGCGTTCGTGCACAGCACCTTTATGCGCTTCGGCACTAGGCACGGCACCCGTACCCGGCAGACATTCGGGATTTCTACAAGCTGTTCTTTCTGTGTGATGAGGCGGGTGCGGCCACACCGAAACCGGGACCTGAGACTAGCGACGTGGCGTTCTTTCCGATGAACTCTCTGCCCGATCTTTCTTTGACGCGGAACCTTGAACAGGACATTCAGGCGGCGTTCGAAGCGTTTCGGTCCCAACACCCCTCGGTACTGTTCGATTAAGCCGAAGGTTACTGCGCCGGATGTGACGGGAAATCCGGCATCGGCACCCAACGCGGCAACTCATCCAGCGCGACCGAGACATGCAGCCGTTCCGACCGATCCTTCCCCACTTTTCGATGCTTGCGCAGCAGGAAAATCTTGCCCCACCCGCGCCACGTGCCAACAGACGGCGCGTGGGCATTTGTGGGGAACCGGTCGCGCCACCCTTCGGGCAGCGGCAGACCGTGCATCTCGGCCTTATCCAGCATCCAGATCAGAGAGATATTGCTAAGCGGTCGCGCCTGCTCAAACCCGTTCAACTGGCCGCCCACATCGCCGTGGCTGCCGCGAAACCAGACCTGCTCGACATGGCCTTGAAAGTCGGGCGTGCATTTCCACAAGACGGGCTCAAAGACTTCGCGGGTCTCATCCAGCGCCATGGCGTGATAGCCGTGCCGGGTGGCGCGACCCAGATGATGGTTGTGAAAGGCATGCCGATCCTCGGCCCAGCGCCACAGCAGCGGCAGGCGTAGACCCAGTGCTTTCACCGTGTCCCACACGCCGATCATCTCGATAGCGATCTCGTCATGGCAAAACTGCTGTCGAAAATCCCGCGCCGCGGCGCCGCTGGGGTTGCACTCGTAATGACGGTAGGCCTGCTTGATATTGCGCTCGGTTGCGTGTTCGGCCTTGAGCAACCCGATCATGTCGATCACCCCGGCCAGGCTGCGCACCCCATAAGCCCCCCGCGAATAGCCGATGAAATAGATCCGGTCGCCCGGCTTGTACCGAGACGCCAGATACCCATACGCCCGGCGGATCTGCCGGTTGATGCCGCGCCCCATCATCACGTCCAGCGAAGATTTCCAGTTTTCCCACTGAACACCGGATTCGTAGAAGACCGAGACCTGACTTCCGGCCTCGCGGCACAAACGGTAGGTGTGACCGGCGTGGGTCTCAAACCCCGGCTCCAGCGTCGACATGGTACCGTCAAGAATGATGACATGGCTGATCGGCTCGCGATGCGGCGTCTCGGCGGAATGCTCGGATCGCAATGGCCGTCCGAGCCATCCAAGAACCCTCCTACTCAACCGCGACAAATTCATCTTTCAGCACTTCCTATTCGTTTTGGGGTGTGGCGGACATTTCAGCCCGCTGCACCCTGTACGCCTTGGGCACGTCTCCGGCCGTATCTTCCAAGCGACCGGTGCGCCTGCCAAGCTGCCCCGATCTCTGCCGCCGATCCCGAAGATACAGGTATCGCCAACACAACCGCCGGGGTAAACCTGATCATGGGTATCCCAAACGCCTGGGGCAAGGCACAGGCCATGAACGAAGGCGTGAGCCGTTGCCGATTGGCACCAAGGATCATGGCCCATCTCACCGCCGGATCGACAGCATCCCAAACCAGAGACTTCAAACGCGCTGTGATCTTCATGACACTGAAACCATTAACAAAATACAAACAACACAACATATCAGACCAAAGCCTTCACCTGAGCGTCGCAGCTACCCCAGATATGAGCTTTTGGGCAGCCGATCTGCTCGCGGTATTGCTATCTGAGTTACAATTTGTAGCACATTGTTAGCGCATGGTCTGTGACGCGCCTCACGTTCCGGACCCACGCCAAAGCAGCAACTTTCGGTACCCGTGCGCCCAAATGTTGCCGCGTTACAGAAATCAGGTAGCATGCAAGCTATGGCTTGGACACATGACACCGTTTTCCCATTCACAGCCCCGCTGACCGGTGGGCAGAACACGACGCACGATGTTTACGTCGGCGGCAACGGCCCTCCGATCCTGATCTTGCAGGAATTGCCTGGCATCGGGCCTGAAACGCTGGATCTGGCAACCAAGCTGAACGCATCAGGGTTCCGCGTTTACCTGCCGCATTTGTTCGGCGCCTATGGCAAGATTGAAATGGCCAAGAACGCAGCCCGGTTGTTTTGCGTGCGAAAGGAGTTCAACATCTTCGCCAGAGGCAAACAAAGCCCAATTGCTGGATGGATGCGGGCCTTAACGCAAGAGATCAAACAGCGTGAGGACAGCGCAGGCGTCGGTGTGATCGGCATGTGCCTGACCGGCAGCTTTGCCCTGACGCTGATGGCCGAAGATGCAGTTCTGGGCGGTGTGGCAAGCCAGCCCGCCCTGCCCGTATTCGGCGGCAAGCACCTACATATGAGCCCGCAGGACATCGCGGCTGCCTCAGCGGGCATGGCGGCCAATGGTCCGGGTCTGGCAATGCGCTATGAACGCGACAAAATAGCCCCAAAAAAACTCATGGAAGCGCTGGAACACGCCTTTGGCGATCTGTTGGAGACAGAGGAATATCCCGGCAAGGACCATTCGCTTCTGACCCTCGATTTCCACGACCCCGCCTATCAGCGCGTCGACGCCTATTTCAAAGCCCGCTTTGGCTTGTCCTGAACGCGCAGGCCCTTCCCCTTCCCGCGTCCATTCGCTATTGCAGGCGCTGACCCGAATTCGATGACGCAGGACGCACCCCATGGCGATGGAAAAGACATTCAACGCGGCCGAGGCCGAGGCGCGCATTTATGAGGCCTGGGAACAGGCCGGAGCCTTCAAGGCGGGCGCGAACAAATCGCGCGACGAGAGCTTTACCATCATGATCCCGCCGCCCAACGTGACGGGTGCTCTGCACGTGGGTCACGCCTTCAACAACACGCTTCAGGACATCCTGATCCGCTGGCACCGCATGCGTGGGTTCGACACGCTCTGGCAGCCCGGTCAGGACCACGCAGGCATCGCCACGCAGATGCAAGTTGAAAAGATGCTGACCGCCACGCAGCAGCCGAGCCGGACTGAGTTGGGTCGCGAGCAATTCCTTGAGAAAGTCTGGGAGTGGAAAGGCGAATATGGCGGTACGATCATCGAGCAGTTGAAACGCTTGGGCTCTTCCTGCGACTGGTCGCGCAATGCCTTCACCATGGCCGGAGCGGCGGGTGATCCACGGACGGGGCATGAGAACTCAGCCAACTTCCACGATGCGGTGATCAAAGTCTTCGTCGATATGTACGAAAAGGGCCTGATCTATCGCGGCAAGCGCCTGGTCAACTGGGACCCGCATTTCGAAACTGCGATCTCAGACCTCGAAGTCGAGAATATTGAGGTCGCCGGGCATATGTGGCACTTCAAATACCCGCTGGCCAGTGGCGAGACCTACACCTACGTCGAGAAAGACGAGGACGGGAACATCGTTCTTCAGGAAGAGCGCGACTATATCTCGATCGCCACGACTCGACCCGAAACCATGCTGGGCGACGGCGCGGTTGCGGTTCACCCGTCGGATGAACGTTACGCGCCAATTGTCGGGAAACTCTGCGAAATCCCGGTTGGCCCGAAAGAGCACCGCCGTCAGATTCCGATCATCACCGATGACTACCCCGACCCCGATTTCGGCTCGGGCGCAGTGAAGATCACCGGCGCTCATGACTTCAACGACAACATGGTCGCCAAGCGCGGCGGTATCCCGATGTATCGCCTAATGGACACCAAAGGCGCGATGCGGGCCGATGGCGAGCCTTACGCCGACGAGGCCGACAAGGCGCAGGAATACGCGCGCGGCAAAGCGTTCACTGAGAACGAGATCGACGCGATCAACCTGATCCCCGACCACCTGCGGGGCCTCGACCGGTTCGAGGCACGCGCCAAGGTCGTCGAAGAAATCACAGCCGACGGTCTGGCCGTCATGACCCGCGCGGATGATCCGCGTCTGGGGTCTACTGCGCTCAAGCCCGACCACGAAGGCGCGGACAAGCTGGTCCCGTTGGTCGAGAGCAAACCGATCATGCAGCCCTTCGGCGACCGCTCGAAAGTGGTCATCGAGCCGATGTTCACCGACCAGTGGTTCGTCGACGCCGAAAAAGTCGTCGGCCCCGCGCTGGATGCGGTTAAGGACGGCACGGTCAAGATCATCCCTGAATCGGGCGAGAAGACCTATTACCACTGGCTGGAAAACATCGAGCCCTGGTGCATCTCGCGCCAGCTGTGGTGGGGGCATCAGATTCCGGTTTGGTTCGGACCAGAAAAAGAGAAATGGCAACAAACAACAAATGTTGCGGATTTCACCGTGCAGTTTTGTGGAGCAACGGAAGAGGAGGCTCTAGAGAAAGCGCGCGCTTACTATAGAGATGCGGCAGAAAGCGTTATCGCTGCAACCGATTGGAACGATGCATTTGGAAAGAACTGTTTCGAGGGCGATGAGAACAACACGGTTGCGATTTATCGCGACCCCGACGTCCTCGACACCTGGTTCTCCTCCGGCCTCTGGCCCATCGGCACGCTGGGTTGGCCCGAACACACCGAGGAACTAAAGCGCTACTTCCCCACGGATGTTCTGATCACCGGCTTCGACATTCTGTTCTTCTGGGTCGCCCGGATGATGATGATGCAATTGGCTGTGGTCGATCAGATCCCGTTCCACACCGTCTACCTGCACCAGCTCGTCCGCGACGAGAAGGGCAAGAAGATGTCCAAAACCACCGGCAACGTCATCGACCCGCTGGAGATCGTGGACGAATTCGGTGCCGACGCGCTGCGCTTTACCAATGCCTCGATGGCGGCGATTGGCGGCGTGCTGAAACTGTCCCGCGAACGCATCACCGGTTATCGGAACTTCGGCACCAAGCTGTGGAACGCGGTCCGCTTTGCCGAGATGAACGAAGTCTTCACCGACGCCGTGCCACAACTAGACGTCGCCGACCTGAAACCCAAAGCTGCCGTGAACCGCTGGATCATCGGCGAAACCGCCCGCGTGCGCGAGGAGGTCGACGCCGCGCTGGAAAGCTACCGCTTCAACGACGCCGCCAACGGGCTCTACGCCTTTGTCTGGGGCAAGGTCTGCGACTGGTATGTGGAACTGTCCAAACCCCTGCTGCAAGGCGATGACGCCGAGGCGCAGGCCGAGACCCGCGCCACCATGCGCTGGGTTCTGGATCAGTGCATGGTCCTGCTGCACCCGATCATGCCCTTCATCACCGAGGAACTCTGGGGTCTGACCGGCGACCGCGCGAAAATGATCGTTCACGCCGACTGGCCGAGCTACGCCGCCGCTGACCTGATCGACGCGGACGCGGATCGTGAGATGAACTGGGTGATCTCGGTGATCGAAAACACCCGCTCGGCCCGCGCGCAGATGCGGGTTCCGGCGGGGCTCTACGTGCCGATGCTGGTGACCGAGATCGACGCAGATGGCCAATCAGCATGGGATCGCAACGAGACTCTGATCAAACGTCTGGCGCGGATCGACAGCCTGACCAAAGCGGACGAATTGCCCAAAGGCACCATCTCCATCGCCGCGCCCGGCGCGTCCTTTGGTCTGCCGCTGGCCGATATCATCGACATCGGCGCGGAAAAGGAACGGCTGGAAAAAGCCAAAGGCAAGCTGGCCAAGGAACTGGGCGGCTTGCGCGGTCGCCTGAACAACCCCAAATTCGTGGCCTCGGCCCCGGAAGAGGTTGTCGCGGAAGCCAAAGCCAACCTCGCCGCCCGTGAAGAGGAAGAGGCGAAACTGAACGAGGCGCTCGCCCGTCTGGCCGAAATCGCCTGATCTTCATCTTTTCACAAATACTCAAATCCCGAACCCCGCCTCTCACCCGGCGGGGTTTTCTATGGGCGACACGGCTTTCCACTTGCTCATGATGGCTCGCGATTGTTAGCAATTTGCTCAAACAACCCCGAGGCAGCAATGGCGCACCCGCTTCCCCCCGTGCAGACAATCTCGACCGGCCTCGTAGTGGCGGTGGTCGGTTTCTTCAGCTCTTTTCCGATTGTGTTGCAGGGTCTTGCGGCGATGGGCGCCTCGGGCGCTGAATCCGCATCCGGCCTGATGATGGCGGCAATTGCGATGGGGCTGGCGGCCATCATCCTCAGCCTTTGGCACAAGCAGCCGATCAGCGTGGCGTGGTCCACGCCCGGTGCGGCGCTGCTTGCAGTCTCGGCCACGCCTGCTGCTGGCTTTTCAGGGGCCGTCGGCGCGTTTCTGTGCGCCGGGGCCCTGACCGTTCTGGCCGGTCTCTGGCGGCCGCTTGGGCGGTTGGCGGCGGCGATACCGACGACACTGGCGCAGGCCATGCTGGGCGGGGTGCTGCTGCCCCTGTGCATCATTCCCTTCAAAGCGGCGGTGGAACTGCCGTGGCAGGCCCTGCCGGTGATCCTGACCTGGTTCATTGCGGGCCGTTTCAACCGGCTGCTCGCCGTCCCCGCCGCCGTGGTCGCGGCGGCAAACGTCGTTGTTCTGAACACCGGAGGCAGCCCCGTCCGCCCCGAGCATCTGGTGGCCGCGCCGGTCTGGACCATGCCCACATTCTCGGTCGCATCCGCTGTCGGGATCGGCATCCCCCTGTTCATCGTCACCATGGCCACGCAGAATATCCCTGGCATCGCGGTGATGCGCAGCTTTGGCTACACACCGGATGCGGGCAAGCTGTTCTCGGCGGTCGGAGGGGCCAGCATCCTGTCGGCCCCGTTCGGCGCGCCCGCCACCTGTCTTGCCGCAATCACCGCTGCGATGTGCTCGAACGAGGACAGCCACCCGGACCGGGACCAGCGCTATTGGTCGGCGGTCATGGCCGGTGTGTTCTATTGCCTGTTTGGCGTCTTTGCGGTGGCGATCACCGGGTTTGCCGCCCATGCCGACCCGCTGTTGATGGGAACCCTGACCGGCGTTGCGCTGATCGGCGTGATGGCGAACGCAACCTTTGCCGCGCTCGAAGTGCCGGCCGAACGCGAGGCGGCCATCCTCACCTTTGCCATCACCGCTTCGGGGATTTCGGTCTTTGGGCTGGGTGCGGCGGTCTGGGGATTGGCGGCGGGCGGCATCGCCTATCTGCTCAGCAACCGGGCGCGCTGAACGCTTTTATCCGGTGTGGTTATGGCTTATTGTTGCGCCATGTTTGGACCGCTGGGAAAACTGATCGAACGCCAGATCAAAAAGGCGCAGGCCGAGGGCCAGTTGCAGGGGCTTGAGGGCGAAGGCAAACCCCTGCCCGATCGCTCTGCCGAGTCGCAGGGCGATCCCGCCATTGCAGCCGGGCACCGGATCATGGCGCAAGCTGGTGTGCTGCCCGAAGAATTCGAGATCCGGAAAAAGCTGGACGCCGCCCGCAAGGAATATGCCACGCTGACCGACCCCGAGGCCCGCAAGGCCGCCATGGCCCGCATCGCCGATCTGGAAATGCGATACAACATGGCCCGCGATGCGCGGCGGGCCTTCATGCGGTGACTATTTGAACTCGGGCTTGCGGCCCTGCATCTGGGCCATCACGACCTCCATCTGATCCGGCTTGCCGATCAGTTCCACCTGCGCGGCGGACTCCTCAAGCAAAACGTCGGCGCGGGGCCGGGTCTCGGCCACATCAATCAGCCGTTTCGCAGCGCGGATGGCCGAGGGGCTTTTGCCCGCGATGTCTTCGGCCAGTGCCTGCGCCTCGGTCAGCGGATCGTCCGAGAGTTTTGTGACCAGCCCCCACTCGGCGGCCTGTGCCGCGCCGATGGGGCGCGCGGTGTAGGTCAGCAGGCGCAGCACATCCGAGCGCACAAGATTCGGCAGCAAAACCATGCCACCCATATCGGGGATGATGCCCCATTTCATCTCCATCAGGGCCAGCTTGGCCTCGGGGTGGGCGATGCGGATATCCGCGCCCAGCGCGATTTGCAGACCACCGCCATAGGCCACGCCCTGAATGGCGCAGATCACCGGTACCGGCACGCGCCGCCAGATCATCGCGACCTCTTGCAAGGGGTTGGCGTCCTCATGCGTGCGCGGCATCAGCATCTCGTTTGGATCGGCCTGCGCCAGCCCCGCCATGCTGGCCATGTCCAGCCCGGCGCAAAAGCTTTTGCCTTCACCCGACAGCACAACGGCGCGGGCGTCCGAGGCCGCGACGTCCTGCCCGGCCGACACAATCGCCTTGAACATCGCGTCATCCAGCGCATTCATCTTGTCGCCGCGTGTCAGCGTTACGTGGGCAATGTGGTCTTTGTATTCGACGGATACGCGCGCCATGCAGGGCCTCCCAACTCTGGTTTTTGTCAGCATGCCCCGAAAGGCGGGCCGAGTTCCACTGCGACGTCAGGGCAAAGGCCGGCCTTGGCTGAGCCTTGTCGAGCCGCGCGACTTGCGTTTATCTGCACGTATGACCGGACCACGATACACATCCCTTGCGCAATCCCTGCCTGCCACCGTGCCCTTTGTCGGTCCCGAAACACAGGAGCGTCAGCGCGGTGCGCCATTCACGGCCCGGCTGGGCGCGAATGAAAGCGTGTTCGGCCCCTCGCCGCGCGCCATTGAGGCGATGCGACAGGCAGCGGCCGAGATCTGGATGTATGGAGATCCGGAAAACCACGATCTGCGCGTTGCTCTGGCCGACCATCATGCTGTGTCAGCCGAGAATATCGTGGTTGGTGAAGGCATCGATGGGCTGCTGGGCTATCTCGTGCGTTTGCTTGTAGGTCCGGGCGACGCGGTTGTGACCTCGGATGGGGCCTATCCGACGTTCAACTATCACGTCGCGGGCTATGGGGGCGTTTTGCACAAGGTGCCCTATGCCGCAGACCACGAAGACCCGTCGGCCCTGTTTGCCAAGGCCACCGAGGTTGGGGCCAAGCTGGTTTATCTTGCCAATCCGGACAACCCGATGGGCAGTTGGCACAGCGGGGAGGATATCGTGACCGCGATGGAGGCACTGCCCAAGGGCTGCCTGCTGGTGCTGGACGAAGCCTATGTCGAATGCGCGCCCGAAGGTACGGCAGCGCCGGTATCGGCAGAAGACCCGCGCGTGATCCGAATGCGCACGTTTTCCAAGGTCTACGGGATGGCCGGAGCACGGGTCGGCTATGCGATTGGTGCGTCTGAACTGATATTGGCCTTCAACAAGCTGCGCAATCATTTCGGGATGAACCGCGCGGCACAGGCCGGGGCGCTGGCCGCGTTGGCGGATGGGGCCTGGTTGGCGCAGGTTCAGGGTTTGATCGACGCGGCTCGGGATCGGATCAACCAGATTGCGCGGGACAATGGGTTGGTGCCCTTGCCCTCGGCCACCAATTTCGTGGCGATTGACTGCGGTCGGGATGGTGTCTTTGCCAAGGCAGTATTGGAGTCGTTAGTCGCGCAGGGAATCTTTGTGCGGATGCCTTTTGTTGCCCCGCAAAATCGCTGTATCCGGGTCAGTTGCGGGACGGATGCTGATCTGGATGCATTTGCGGTCGCGTTGCCCAAAGCGCTGAACGCGGCGCGCGGGATGTGATCGGCGCAGGGGGGGCTGTCTGCCCCCCAATCGCGCATTGCGCGATTTCCCCCCGAAGATATTTTTGGCCAGATGAAGCAGCGGATCCTGTTGAGGGGTTACCCCGCAAGAACGGCAGCTGCAGCATCGAGCGCGCCTGAGCCGCGGGGAATGTTCAGCGCAGCAAGGCCGGATTCGACGCCACCCAGCATCCCCATGATCATCTGCCCGTTTACATGGCCCATATGGCCAAGGCGGAAACAGCCGTCTTCATCCGCCATTCCAAGCCCGATCCCCAGTGTCAGGCCCAATTGGGTCTCGGTGTATCTGCGAAGTGATGTTCCGCGTCCATCGGTCAGGCGTAGCGCGGTCACCGCGTGGCTGCGGTGCTGGCGGTCGGCGATGTTGATGTGCAGGGCATCGCCCTGGGACCAGATCTCGCAGGCGGCCCAAACGGCTTGTGCCAGACGTTCGTGGCGGGCCCAGACATGCTCGATCCCTTCGGCATGGATCACGTCCAGCGCGGCGCGCAAACCATATAAGTGGTGGGTGGGCGCGGTGCCGTTGAAATACTGGTAGAACAGATCGGGATTGGCACGCGGCACCCAGTCCCAGTATTGCGAGACGCGGGGCATGGTTGCACGTTTCGCCTGTGCCTTGTCGTTGAAGAAGACAAAACCAACGCCTGCCGGGGTCATCAGCCCCTTTTGGCAGGCGGTCACCATGACATCGACGCCCCAGGCATCCATCTCGAACCGGTCGCAGCCCAGCGAGGCGATGCAATCGGCCATCAGAAGCGCCGGATGATCCAGATTGTCCAGCAGCGCGCGAAGGGTTGGAATATCGTTGCGGACCGAGCTTGAGGTATCGACATGCACCGCAAGCACCGCTTTGATCTGGTGGGCGGTATCCGCGCGCAGGGCCTCGGAGATCTGGTCGAAATCCCACGGCGACGCGGTGCCGAAATCCAGCAGTTGGACCTTGGCGCCGATCCCATCGGCCATCTCGGCCCAGCCATGGGCGAACCGGCCCGAAGCCGGGGCCAGCACCGTTTCACCCGGTGCGATCACGTTGGACAGCGCCGCCTCCCACGTGCCGTGGCCGTTGGAGATGTAGATGGCGACATTGTGATCCGTGCGGGCCACGCGACGCAGGTCGCGGGTCAACGCGGGCATCATCTCGATCAGCGCGCCTTCGTAGATATTGGGCGACGGTCGGTGCATCGCCTGCAGAACCGCGTCGGGTATGACGGACGGACCCGGAATCGCCAGATACCCGCGCCCCTGCGCAAGGGAGATTTGGTTTGTCATGGGATCAACCTGTATGAATTGATCCTTACCCTAGCGTTGCTTTGGGCGGCGTCAATCCGTCAGGCGGGACGCCTCGCGCGCAAGAGTTTCAATGCCTGCCCAGTCGCCATCCTGCACCATCTGTTTCGGCGCGACCCAGCTGCCACCGGCGCAGACCACGTTGGACAGGGAGAGGTAGTCGCGCGCATTTGCCGGGGAAACTCCGCCCGTGGGGCAGAACTTGATCTGGGGCAGAGGTGCTCCGATCGCTTTCAATGCGGGCGCGCCGCCCGAGGCTTCGGCAGGGAAGAATTTCAGCATGTCATAGCCCCGTTCCAGCAGCGCCATCGCCTCACTGGCGGTGGCTGCGCCGGGCAGCAGGGGCAGGCCTTCCGCCTCACAGGCAGCAATCAATGCGTCGGTCGCACCGGGTGAAACACCGAATTGCGCGCCTGCCTCTTTCGCGGCGCGGACATCGTCCGGAGTGATCAGTGTTCCGGCCCCAACGACACCGCCCGGCACGTCGGCCATGGCCCGGATTGCGTCCAAAGCCGCCGGAGTGCGCAATGTGACCTCAAGCGCCGGAAGGCCGCCAGCGACAAGTGCTTCGGCCAGCGGGCGCGCTGTGGCAGCATCGTCCACAACCAGAACCGGAACAATCGGGGCAAGGGCGCAAATCTCGCGCGTGCGTTGGGTTTTGGACATGGCTTACACTCCGAAAATGCTGGCGCCGGTGTCAGCGGGCCCGACATTGGCGCGGAACGTGCCGAACAGATCACGCCCGGCACCGAATTGATTGGCCGACAGATCGGCCTTTGCAGGTGTCCGATCCAGAACGCCCTGGGTGAGGATTTCCAACTGACCTTTCACAGCGTCCACCCGCACCAGATCGCCGTCTTGCAGATAGGCGATTGCGCCACCATCCAGCGCCTCGGGCGAGACATGGATCGCCGCGGGGACTTTGCCAGAAGCACCGGACATCCGGCCGTCTGTCACCAATGCAACCTTTTGCCCGCGTCCTTGCAGGATCGACAGGATCGGCGTCAGTGAGTGCAGTTCGGGCATCCCGTTGGCTTTGGGCCCCTGGAATCGCACTACGACGATCACGTCATCGGTGAACTCACCAGCTTTGAAAGCGGCTTTGACCTCGTCCTGATCGTGGAAGACACGGACCGGGGCTTCGACCACCTGATGTTCAGGCGCGACGGCAGAGACCTTCATGACCGCAGTGCCCAGATTGCCTGTCAGGCGCGACAGTCCGCCGGTGGGCTGGAACGGGTCTTTGGCCGGGCGGACGATCTTTTCGTTCAGGCTGTGGCCTGCGCCCTCTTCCCAGATCAGTTCGCCGCCGATCAGCTTGGGTTCTTTGGTATAGTTATGCAGGCCCTGCCCGGCCACGGTCAGGGTGTCGGGATGCAGCAACCCGTCTTCGAGCAGCGTACCGATGCAGTACCCCAGACCGCCTGCCGCGTGGAAGTGGTTCACGTCGGCCAAACCGTTGGGATAGACCCGCGCGACCAAGGGGACTACAGCAGACACATCCGAGAAATCCTGCCAGTCCAGCACGATACCGCCCGCGCGGGCCATGGCAATCAGGTGGATCAGCAGGTTCGTGGACCCGCCGGTGGCCATCAGACCGACGATGCCGTTCACAAAGGCGCGCTCGTCCAAAATCTGGCACACCGGGGTGTAGTGATTACCCAAAGCGCTGAGCGACAAGGCACGGCGCGCGCCTTCTTCGGTCAGGGCATCGCGCAGAGGCGTATTGGGGTTGATAAAGCTGGAGCCCGGCAGGTGCAGGCCCATGAACTCCATCAGCATCTGATTGGTGTTGGCCGTGCCGTAGAAGGTACAGGTGCCGGGGCCGTGATAAGCGGCCATTTCGGCGGCCATGAGCTCTTCGCGGCCCAGTTCTCCAGCAGCGAACTTCTGGCGGACCTTTGCCTTTTCGTCATTCGGCAAACCGCTGGTCATGGGACCGGCAGGCAGGAACACCGCTGGCAGATGGCCAAACGCCTGTGCACCGATCACAAGACCGGGGACAATCTTGTCGCAGACGCCAAGGAATACAGCCGCATCATAGGTGTTGTGGCTGAGCGATACACCGGTCGCCAACGCAATCACATCGCGCGAAAACAGCGACAGCTCCATCCCCGCCTCACCCTGAGTGACGCCGTCACACATGGCGGGTACACCACCTGCGACCTGCGCCGTACCCCCTGCCGCACGGATGGCCTGACGGATCAGTTCGGGGTAGCGTTCAAACGGTTGGTGGGCCGACAGCATGTCGTTATAAGCCGTGACAATGCCCAGATTGCCGGCCGTACCGGTGGCCATGGCCTGCTGATCTGTGCCCGCCCCCGCATAGGCATGGGCCTGACCGCTGCAGGACAGATGACCGCGCGCGGGGCCCTTGGATTTGGCCTGTTCCATCCGTTCCAGATGCGGGCCACGCAGGTCGGCGCTGCGGTCGATGATCCGCTGGGTGACGTCCTTGATGACGGTGTGAACCATTCCTAACCTCCGATCTGACGCCAGCGGCGTCCATCGCGATGCATCAGCATCAGTGCTTCTTCCGGCCCCGAACTGCCCTGATCATAGCGTGACGGGCGGTCGCCGCGTTGTTCCCACCCCTGAATGATGGGATCGACCCAGGCCCAGGCGGCCTCGGCCTCATCCCCGCGCATGAACAGGGTCTGGTCGCCGCGGATCACGTCCATGATCAAGCGTTCGTAGGCGTCCGGGGCGCTGGCATCGTCGCCCAGCGCGTCGGCAAAGCTCATATCCAGCGAGACGTCGGACAGGCGGAAACCGCCCGGACCCGGGTCTTTGATCGTGGTACGCAGTGTGATGCCTTCATCCGGTTGCAGGCGGATCACCAGCACATTGCCGCGCAAGGGACCGACATTGGGGAAAATTGTATGAGGCGGGTCGCGGAAGAACACCGCGATCTCGGATTCGCGCGCCCGCAGCCGTTTGCCCGTACGCAAATAGAACGGCACACCGGCCCAACGCCAGTTGCCCAGATGGACCTTGAGCGCAATGAAGCTTTCGGTGCGGCTGGCCGGATCGCCCACGTGGTCGACATATCCGCCCTCGCCCTTATCCGCACGGTACTGGCCGCGTGCGATGTCTTTGGCATCAACCGGCTCCAACGCCTCGATCACCTTGACCTTTTCGTCGCGCACCGAGTTTGGCGAAAACTTCGAGGGGGGTTCCATCGCGGTCAGACACAAAAGCTGCACAAGGTGGTTCTGGATCATGTCCCGCATGGCGCCGGACTGGTCGTAATACGCGCCGCGCCCTTCGACCCCCACAGTTTCGGCCACGGTGATCTGCACATGATCAATATGGGTCGAGTTCCAGAGCGGCTCGAACAGCGAATTGGCAAAGCGCAGCGCCATCAGGTTCTGCACCGTTTCCTTACCCAGATAATGGTCGATGCGGTAAATCTGATGCTCCTCGAAACAGGCGCGCAGACCTTCGTTCAGCGCCTTGGCCGAGGCCAGGTCATGACCAAACGGCTTTTCCACCACGATACGGCTGTCGGGTGTCGCAAGGCCCTGATCCTGAAGGCGCTTTGCGATCCCCGAAAACAGGCTTGGCCCCACCGACAGATAGAACGCGCGGACCACATCCTCGCGCAAAGCGGACTTTAGATCATCCCAGCCCGCCGCGCCCAGAGCGTCCACGGGGACATATTCGACCCGCTCAAGAAAGCGGTCCAGCGTGGCCTTGTCAAAGCCGGGCGCGAATTCGTCCATCGATTTGCGCACCTGATCCCGGAACGCGGCGCTGTCCATATCTGACCGCGCTGTGCCGATGATCCTGGCGTCTTCCGGCATCTGGCCCACCTGGAACCGATGATAGAGGCCCGGAATGATCTTCCGCTGCGCCAGGTCGCCTGTCGCACCAAACAGCACCAGGTCGAACGGATCCACCGGAATTACGCGAGACACCATGGCAAGGTTCCTTTCGAATTCTCTGTCGTCAGCTTAGCACGACCGGCTTTTTCGGCACGAAGCGCCCAAAACGCGAAACTGTTATCGCTAACATTTAGGGCGTCAATAGAAAGGCCGCGCAGAAAAATCAAGCTTGGATTTGCGGAATGCGACAGGTTTTCCACCTATGGCTGGTTGCGCAGCCACTCCATCACCGATGGCCTTACGGATTGCTCACCCCTGTGGCGCGCATCCGCAATGATCTTGCGCACATCCTGCAGGTTCGAGCGCAGAAGAAGGGTTTTGACCGGCCCGATCGAAGCTGGACGCATCGACAAGGTCCGAATCCCCATGGCCGCAAGACACAGCGCCTCGACCGGACGCCCGGCATCCTCACCACAGAAGCTGAGCGGCGTGTCCGAGATATCGCAGCGTTCGACGATACGCTCGATAAAGCTCAGGAAGCTGACATTCAGCGTGTCATAGCGGCGGCGGACCAGTTCGTTTTCGCGGTCCGCTGCAAAGAAAAACTGCTTCAGATCATTGCCGCCGATCGAGATGAAATCGACCTCGTCAAAGAATTTCTGCGGCGCGAACCCCAGCGAGGGCGTTTCCAGCATCGCGCCCACTTCCAGCGTTTCGGGCAGCACGTGACCCAGACGCTTTTCCCGTTCTATGGTCTTGTTGACCTCCCACCGGGCCTCGCGGAATTCATCGGCCTGCGCGACAAAGGGGAACATGATCGTCAGCGGCCGCCCGTTTGCAGCCCGGATCAGCGCCTGCAACTGCATCCGCATCACGCCGCGCTTGTCCAGCCCTACACGGATCGCGCGCCAGCCCAGCGCCGGGTTCGGCTCGGCCACGTGCTTCATGTAAGGCAGTACCTTGTCCGAGCCGATGTCGAGCGTGCGGAACACCACACGCTTGTCGCCCGCCGCATCCAGCACGCGCTTGTATTGCGTCACCAGTTCCGACCGTTTGGGCATCTGGTTGCGGACCAGAAACTGCAACTCGGTCCGAAACAGTCCCACGCCTTCTGCGCCCGAATTGTCCAGCGACGGCAGGTCCGCCATCAGTCCCGCGTTCATGACCAGATTTATCCGCGCGCCATCTTGCGTGACGGTCGGCGTTTCCCGGATCGAAGCATAGCGTTCCTGCGCCTTGGCCTGCATCGCGATCTTGTCGCGGAAGGCGCTGACCACAGTGTCCTCGGGGCGCAGATGCACCACGCCCTGATCGCCATCGACAAGGACATGATCTCCGTTCAAAGCCTCGGTCGTGATCCGACCTACATGCACGACCAACGGGATCGCCAAGGCCCGCGCCACAATGGTCGCGTGACTGCCGACAGATCCTTCTTCAAGCACGATACCTTTCAGCGAGCGACCATATTCCAACAGATCACCAGGGCCGATATTGCGCGCCACCAGAATCGGATCGGGCGGCAGGTCGGAACTGTCGGTTTTGCCCTGCCCTGTCAGAATGCGCAGCAACCGGTTGCTGAGGTCATCCAGATCGGCCAGCCGTTCCCGCAGATACGGGTCGGTCACCTGACCCATACGGGCACGGGCCTGCGATTGTTCCTTTTCCACCGCCGCCTCGGCGCTGAGGCCAAGCGCGATGTCCTCTTCCATCCGGCGCATCCAGCCCTTGGAGTTCGCGAACATCCGATAGGCTTCCAGCACCTTCAACTGATCCGAGTCGCCGCCCTGAGAAATCTCGAGCATCTTGTCGACGCCGACACGCAGTTCTTCGACCGCTTCGACCAGACGCTCACGCTCGCGATGCGGATCGTCGGCAATCGGGTTGGTGACCACCACGCGGGGTTCGTGCAGCCAGACATGGCCTTCTGCCGCCCCTTCCTGCGCCGGTCCGCCCCGCAGCAGAACAGATTGCTGGTGCAACGGCGACAGGGCCGCGCCCTCGCCGACAAAGGCGCCAAGTTCGGCCATTTCGGCCAGCACCATGGCGACAACTTCCAGCGCATATACTTCGTCGGATGAAAACTCGCGCGCCTCGCGGGATTGCACGACCAGCACGCCCAGCTTCTGACCAAGCCGCTGCACCGGGACACCCACAAACGAGGAATACCGCTCCTCGCCGGTTTCGGGCATGAAACGGAAACCTTTGGCCGACGGCGCATCGGCCGTATTCACCACTTTTCCGGATTTGGCGACGCGCCCCACCAGACCTTCGCCCAGCCGCATACGGGTCTTGTGAACCGCCTCGGGCGACAGACCTTCGGTTGCGCAAAGCTCAAGGGTTTCCTCATCCCGGAACAGATAGATCGAGCACACCTCGCGCTGAATGCTGTCCGCAATCAGTTGCGTGATCCGGTCAAGACGTTCCTGACCAGCGGCCTCGCTCGCCATTTCTTCGCGCAGCCGCCCCAGCAGCTTGCGGGATTCTGTTTCGGTGCCGTCCGCCATGGCCCACCCAAATTAGCGTGTCAGGCGAAACCTTTGGCCGATCAGCTTAGGCCGCCTTGTCCAGTTCAAAGGCATCATGCAGTGCCTGAACCGCAAGTTCCATGTATTTCCTGTCGACCAGCACGGAAATTTTAATCTCAGAGGTTGTAATAACCTTGATGTTGATCCCCTCATCCGAGAGCACCTTGAACATCTTGGCCGCCACACCCGATTGCGAGCGCATGCCGATTCCCACGACCGAGACCTTGCAGACATCGTTATCCGCAACCAGTTCGGCATAGTTCAGCTCGCCCTTTTCCTTGATCGCCAGCAGCGCCTTTTCGGCGCGCGCCACCTGATCGGTCGGGCATGAGAAGGTCATGTCCGTGCGCCCCTCGTCCGAGATGTTCTGCACGATCATGTCCACATTCACGCCCTCATCGCTGAGTGCAGTGAAGATGATCGAGGCGATACCGGGGCGGTCGGCCACGGAAACGACGGTCATCTTGGCTTCGTCGCGGGAATAGGCCACACCGGCCACAACATTGGATTCCATGATATCCTCCTCGTCGCAGACCAGCGTACCGGCCTCGTCGGATTGTTCCTCAAAGCTTGAGAGAACGCGTAATTTCACCTTATAGCGCATCGCCAGCTCGACCGAGCGGGTTTGCAGCACCTTTGCGCCCAGCGAGGCAAGTTCCAGCATTTCTTCGAACGAGATCCGGTCCAGCTTGCGCGCCTTTTCGCAGATGCGCGGGTCGGTCGTGTAGACGCCGTCCACATCCGTGTAGATATCGCAGCGCTCGGCATCAAACGCGGCGGCGAAGGCCACAGCGGTCGTGTCCGACCCACCGCGACCCAGCGTTGTGATACGACCTTCCGGGCTGATGCCCTGGAACCCGGCCACAACGGCAACCTTCATGCCCTCACCAAACTTCTGGTTCAGGTTATCGGTCGGAATTTCCTCGATCCGGGCGGCGGAATGCGCCCCGTTGGTCAGCAGCGGCACCTGCCAGCCCTGCCAACTGCGCGCCGGAATGTCCATTTCCTGCAGGGTCAACGCCATAAGACCGGCGGTCACATTCTCGCCCGAGGACACCACGGCATCATATTCGCGCGCGTCAAACAGGGGCGAGGTTTCGTTGACCCAACCCACAAGCTCATTGGTCTTGCCGGACATGGCCGAGACGATGACGATCACGTCGTATCCCTTGGCCACTTCGACGCCCACGCGCTTTGCAGCGCGGCGGATGCGGTCAAGGTTGGCAACCGAAGTGCCACCGAATTTCATTACGAGTACGGGCATGGGGGCAGGTGTCTCCGCGCCTTGGACTTATGGTTCCGTGCCTCATATGCGAGGGGGGGAACAAGGGCAAGGGCGCAAACAGGCTTTGCCTGCGACGCAGGGCCGCTTTACAATGGGCAGGCGTGGTGTCAGCCTGCGCATCGCAATCATTCCAAGAGGTTATTCATGCTCCGTCTTGCCGCTGCCTTCGCCCTTTTGTCCTCTGCCGCCGCGGCTCAGGTTACAAGCCTGGCTGGAACCGATGGTCAGAACGCATTGGGCACAATCCCATGCGCCGCAAACGCCGGAGATCCGCTGAAAACCTGCAATGCCGAACTGCGCCGGCGCGACGATGGCAGCGCAACACTTGCCGTTGGTCTGGGCAATGGCGAGGTGCGCAACATCTATTTCACCGATGGCATTCCCGATTCCAGCAGCTCAACCTCGAAACTCACCTATGAGACCCGCGGCGATTTGCTGGTGATCTTCATCGAACCCGGTGAGGTTTACGAACTGCCCAAGGCGGCCCTGAACACTCAGTAGGCGTGCGCCTGCCCGTCATAGGTTTCAAAACACCCCGATGTATCCAGCGACAAGCTGTCGAAACGGTCAATCAGGCCGGATACGGCCTGATCCAAATGGATGTCTGCGGCCGATCCGCCCATATCCGTCTTGACCCAGCCGGGGTGATAAATTCCAACCGCAATACCGTCCGAGCGCAGATCGGTGGCCAGGTTCCGGCCCAGGTTCAGCACAGCGGCTTTGGAAGACCGGTAGATATAGCTACCGCCCGGCGCACGTGTGTGTGACGCCATCTGAGATGAAATGATCGCAATCCGACCCCGCGCCGCACGCAGGTTCGGCAACAGCGCCTGAACGGTCAGAAACACACCGGTCACATTTGTCGCAAAGCTCTGCGCCCACATCTCGGCCGGGTAGCCATCAATGCCCTGCCCCTTGTCCAGATAGACCCCTGCATTGCAGATCAGCAGATCCACCGGCTGTCCCTGCAAACGGTCCGCCATGGCGCTGTGGTGCGCGGGGTCAGACACGTCCAGACGCATTTCGGCACTGTCGTCCCGCGCCGTCCCCGTCACCTGATGGCCGTCGTTACGATACTGATCTGCCAGCGCTTTTCCGATACCGCGATTGGCCCCGGTAATCAGGATATGCATGTCTCAGTTGGTCTTTCTGCTGGGAACAAAAGGAAGCGGCGCAACTGGTACACCATCTTCGATCAGGGCCTTCGCCTCATCCGGTTTGGCCTCACCATAGATCGCCCGATCCGGCGCTTCGCCAAGATGGATTTTCCGCGCCTCGCTGGCAAAATCCTTGCCTACGTAATCCGAGTTTTCCTCGACCTTGCGCCGCAACTCGGCCAGAACTTTTTGGACATCGGGCGCGGGGGTTGCCACGCTGACATCGTTCTGCGCCGGCGCCGGAGCCTCTGGCTGTTTCGCGGCGCTGCGTGCAGGACGAACGCGCGGTGTCATGATCGCCTTTTCCACCTGCGCGCTGCCACAAACGGCACATGTCACAAGCCCCGCCGCCGCAAGCTTGTCATACGCTTCCGCTGACTGAAACCAACTTTCGAAAGTGTGGCCTTCACGGCATTTCAATGCGTATTGAATCATGGTCCGTCCAAAAATCGATTGCCGAATAGATACCGACCGACAAGGCAATATCAAGCCCCTCTGGCCGCCCTTCAATGCAGCCGAGGCTTAAAGTCGCGCAAAATCGCGGCAAGTTCAGGTGACGCAACCTTTGCGGCCGCTTTTTTGGGCGAGAACCACTCTCGCCTGCGCTGCCCTTTCTCGGGAAAATTCCGAGCAACGGATTTTACGTATAGCGGGAAAACATCCACCATACACAGCGCTGGCCCTTTCCTGGCGCGCAGTTTGACAAAGGGAAATTGCCCCAGTTTTTGCGGGCTGCACCGCCCAATGATACCGGCTTCTTCCCAGGCTTCCTGCGCGGCGGTCTCAGCCTCGGACAGCCCCTGCATCAGCCAGCCTTTTGGAATGATCCACCGATGGGTTTGGCGCGTCGTTATCAAAAGAACTTCAGGCCGCCCTTTCTCGATCCGGTAGCACAAGGCGGCTGCCTGCGGCAAAACCGGAAGATTTCCGGTGCCGTGCAACAGATCGGATGAAAGCCGGGCATTCATCGCTGCCAATCCCTTCCGCCATGAGGGTCATGCCTGTCTGCCAGACCGCCGGTTTTTATCCTATTTTGCGGCCCTTACGTGTCTGGATACCACATAATGACGCTCAAGCCAAGGAACAGGCGGATTGGCCTACATTCTGGCCGACAGTTTCCGCACCAGTTCGTCATGTGGAATATCGGCGTCAATGGCCAGTCGGCGCAGGCCGAAATGCACATGAGCGATCTGCTGGTAGTAGCGTGTATAGACGTAATTGGTGCCGCCTCCGGCCAAGGCGCCCAGCACCGGTACAGACTGCGCCGCCAGCTTTTGCCCCAAGACAATCGACAGCCGAGGTGCCACAGCAGCAATCAAGCGCTGCATCGCCGGGCCCGTCAGCGTCAAACGCACGGAAAAGAACCCCAGATCCGCGCCATCATCATAGGACAGCGGTCCAGCCGCCGACAGAACCCGAACGCAATCGAACTTGACGTTTTCCTCAGCCGGATCAAAGCCTTCCCGCGCCGCCGCCCCCTGAATAGAGCGCAGTAGCATCGCAGTCGTTGCAGGCAGTTCCATCAAAGCGGTGGACAGACCGCCCATTCCGCCCGCTGCCCCCATTGCGGTTGTCACAGCGGTATTGACCCAGGGTTTCTGATCCGGAATTGCGCGACGCGAACCCTGTGCCGCATGAATCGCCAACCACAGCGCCCGTTCCGTCGCTCCGGTCAGGCCCTGACGCACAGGGTCGGGCAATTGGTCCAGCAGAGTCTCCGCCGATCCGCCCAGCGCGTTCAGCAGTTTCACTCCGGCCCCGCCAGCGGATTTGTAATGTTCCGCCAGCCGGTCCAGCTCGGCCTCGGCATCTACATTTTCGACAAGAACCACGTCCTGCATCTGTGCCCTCCTGTCATGGAAACATCGGGGCTGACGAGCGCGGTTTCAATAGCTCAGCGCATCCAGCGTGTAACGGGGCCGCGCACACCGACCCACGCATCGGGGTGCAATTCCAGACCCAAAACTCGGTCCGGGTTGGTCGGTGGGGGCATCTCCACCCCGCTCAACCGGGCAAAGCCAAACCGCGCGTAATAAGGCGCATCTCCCACCAACATGACCCGTTTCCACCCTTTGGCCTGCCCGGCCTCGACCCCGGCATGGATCAGGTATCCGCCCAATCCTTCACCCTGATGCGTGGGGTGCACCGCCACTGGCCCCAGCAGCAACGCATCATCCGCACCCACATGGACCGGCCAGAACCGAATAGCCCCTGCCAGAATACCCTGCCCGTCCCGTGCCACCAGTGATAACCCGGAAACCGGAGGGACATCGTCGCGCAGACGATAGGACGACAGCGCCTCGCGCCCCGGTGCAAAGCACAGGTCATAGAGGGCCTCGACCTCCCACCAATCGTCCGGCTCTTCCGGCCTGATCCCGAATTGCTGCACGCTTGCCCTCTTTTCCTTGCTGGCAATCGCCCTAGCACTTCGCTACGCCTTGGGCAAACGCTTGGAGATCAGATGTTCTATCGCCCCGAAGACGGCCACGGCCTGCCGCACAACCCGTTCAATGCCATCATCACGCCCCGCCCGATCGGCTGGATCTCATCCCGCGACGCGGATGGGATCAACAATCTGGCGCCATATTCGTTCTTCAACGGAGTCGCCTACACGCCGCCACAGGTGATGTTTGCAACCACCGGCACCAAGCATGATCAGAACGGCGGCAAGGACAGCATTGCGAATATCGAAGCCACACAGGTTTTTTGTGTAAACGTCGTCGCCCATGCCCATCAGGACGCAATGAACGCAAGTTCAGCGGGTTTGTCAAAAGAGACCGACGAGTTTGCACATGCCGGTTTGACACCTGTCGAGTGCGAAACCATCCCATGCGCCCGGGTCGCTGGCGCGCCAGCAGCACTGGAATGCAAACTGACCAAGATCGTCACCTTGCCGGGCGAAGCCAACAGGGTCGTATTCGGCGAGGTCACAGGCATCCACCTCCACGACGACCACATCCACGACGGGAAATTCGACGTGACCTCATTCAAACCGCTGGCCCGGCTTGGGTATCGGGATTATTCCGTGGTCACCGAGCTATTCTCGCTGAACCGCCCCGACGATTGACGGGGTTGGGGGCTCTGCCCCCGCCGCGCTACGCGCGCCTCCCCCGAGGTATTTTCAGCCAGATGAAACAAGGGATCCTTCATTCATCTGGCCCCAAATACCTCGGAGCGCGAGGCAGAGCCTCGCATAAAGACTCAGTGCCCGCCCAGAATGCCCGTGCGAACAGAATAGTCGACGGCAAGGCCATAATCCGGGTCATCGTCGCTATCCACCATCAGGTGGCCCGCCTTGTTCAGCAGTTTGTGGCAGTCGTGGCTGAGATGGCGCAGCATCACGCGCTTGCCTGCGGCCTCATATTTACCGGCAATGTTCTCGATGGCCTGCAGGGCGGACTGATCGACGACCCGGCTTTCGGCGAAGTCCACGATCACCGTGTCGGGATCGTTGGGCACATCGAACAACTCAACAAAGCCGTCTGACGAGCCAAAAAACAGCGGGCCCTGGATTTCGTAGACCTTTGCGCCTTTCTCGGTTTCGGAGTCGCGCGTGACCGCATGGATGCGCTTGGCATTGTTCCAGGCATAAGCAAGCGCCGAGACGATCACACCGACCACAACGGCAACCGCAAGGTCTTCCATCACGGTCACGACAGTCACCAGAACGATCACAAAGGCGTCCATGGCAGGGACCTTGCGCATGATCTTGAACGAGTTCCAGGCGAAGGTGCCGATTACCACCATGAACATCACGCCCACTAGTGCGGCCAGCGGGATTTGCTCGATCAGCTTCGAGGCAAACACGATGAAGATCAGCAGGAACAGGGCGGCCGCGATGCCCGCGATCCGGGTTCGGCCACCGGATTTCACGTTGATCATCGACTGACCGATCATCGCGCAACCACCCATGCCGCCAAAGAAACCGGTGACAATGTTCGATGCGCCCTGAGCGATACATTCCTGCGAAGCTCCGCCTCGTTTGCCGGTGATTTCACCCACAAGGTTCAGCGTCAGCAGGGATTCGATCAGGCCGATGGCAGCCAGAATGACGGCATAGGGCAGGATGATTTCAAGTGTTTCCCAGTTCAAAGGCACCATCGGGATGTGGAACGCGGGCAGCCCGCCTTCGATCGAGGCCAGATCGCCGACGCGCGGCACGTCCAGGCCAAAGCCGATCACCAGCGCCGCAACCACCAGAATACCGGCCAGTGGCGCAGGAATGATGCGCGTGATCCGAGGCATCACCCAGATCACCGCCATGGTCAGCGCCACAAGGCCCAGCATGGTATACAGCTGCGCGCCCGAGAGCCACTCGCCCCCGCTCATCCCATGGCCGGTGTTTTCCATGGAACCGGGCACTTTGAACTGGCCCATCTGCGCCAGAAAGATCACGATGGCCAGACCGTTCACAAAGCCCAGCATCACCGGGTGCGGCACAAGGCGAATGAACCGGCCCCAATGCATGGCACCGGCGATGACCTGCAAAATACCCATCAGAACCACAGTCGCGAACAGGTATTCCACCCCGTGTTGCGCCACCAGTGCCACCATCACAACGGCCAAGGCACCCGTTGCGCCCGAAATCATGCCCGGGCGACCACCGATCAGAGCCGTGATCAGACCGACCAAGAACGCCGCGTACAGGCCGACCAGCGGGTGCACACCCGCAACAAAGGCAAACGCCACCGCTTCGGGCACCAGCGCCAGTGCCACCGTCAGACCCGACAACAGCTCGATCCGCAGGCGCGAGACGGTCAGCCCCTCGTCCGGAACCCAACGCAGATCGGGTTTGGCTATACGGTTGGCAAAGCTTGCCAGCATGGCTCGGGGCATGAGACGGTCCTGTGGGTCGTTATGTTCGCGCGAAGGGGGCCTTCTACCGGTTAAGCCCGGGCTGAGATACCACACAAGTGGGAACCCGCTATGCATTTCTTGCATAACTTCACCCTTAGGACACGTGCACAAGACACAAACAGTTGACTGCACTTGCCAATTTGATCGCCGGGTCGCAGAACTCGGGTATCAGAAATTCAGTGCGGAGGCCGAACGTGACCCAAACAAAAATCGCCGTGATCGGAGGATCGGGTATTTATGACATCGATGGCCTGCAAAACGCGCAATGGGTCACGGTCGAAACGCCATGGGGCATGCCGTCCGATCAGATCCTGACCGGGTCGTTGGATGGGGTCGAGATGGCGTTCCTGCCGCGCCACGGGCGCGGGCATGTGCATTCGCCCACCGAAGTCCCCTATCGCGCCAATATCGATGCGCTGAAACGTCTTGGCGTGACGGACGTGATTTCAGTCTCGGCCTGTGGATCGTTTCGCGAGCATATGGCTCCGGGCGATTTTGTGATCGTCGATCAGTTCATCGACCGGACGTTTGCGCGCGAGAAAAGCTTCTTTGGCACCGGCTGCGTGGCGCATGTCAGCGTTGCCCACCCCACATGCCCGCGGCTGAACGATGCGTGTGAGACCGCCGGTAAGGCTGCGGGTATCAACATCCATCGCGGCGGAACCTATCTGGCAATGGAGGGGCCACAATTCTCGTCGCTGGCCGAATCCAAAATGTACCGCGAGCAATGGGGCTGTGATGTCATCGGAATGACCAACATGCCCGAGGCGAAACTCGCCCGTGAGGCCGAGCTTTGCTATGCCTCCATCGCGATGGTCACCGATTATGACAGCTGGCACCCGGACCATGGCGAGGTTGATGTCACCGCCATCATCGCAACCCTGACCGGCAATGCCGAAAAGGGACAGGCGTTGGTCAAAGGATTGCCATCCTTGTTGGGGGCCGTGCGCGTGCCCTGCCCGCACGGATGTGACCGGGCATTGGAATATGCGATCCTTACGGCCCCGGAAAAGCGCGATCTGGTCTTGCTGTCCAAGCTGGACGCGGTGGCCGGGCGAGTGCTTTGATGCGCTCAGGGCTGGGGCAGCGTGTCCTGGACCACCTGCCACAGCCCGTGCGACCACAAATCATCATGTGTTCCACCGATGATCAGATACAGGCTGGCCGTATCCTCGGCCAGTGACGCCAAAGCCTGTCCGTGATGGGAAGGAACAACCGTATCCGCCGAGCCGTGGAAGATCAGCGTCGGGACCTCGATATCCGCCATGATGTCACGGGTGGCGAAATGGTCCTTCATCAACGCTTTGACCGGAAGCCACGGGTAACGCTCACCCGCCACGTCAACGGTTGCGGTAAACGGGGCTTCAAGCACGAGCAACTCGGCCGCTGGACGCTGCGCCGCAACGGCAGCCGCAACTCCCGTGCCCAGGCTTTGGCCATGCAAAACGACGGGTTTGTCCTGATCGTTCAGCCAGTCGAACAGTTCCAGCCCATCCGACACGAATGCCACCTCGGACGGCTCACCTGCGCTGCCGGGATAGCCCCGATAGCTGGGCGCAAGCAGCCCGTAGCCGTTGTTGAGGATTTCCCGAAGGCGCGCAGCGCGATCGCCCAGATTGCCGCCCTGACCGTGGAAGAACAACACGGTTGGCGCATCTTCTCTGGCTGGCGGCGCTGACCATGCGGTCAGTTCGGTTCCATCCGACATGGGCAATGAAATGACGTCCACATCCGCCAACCCGATTGCGCCGGGTTCTGGCAAATCCCCCATCGGTTTGAACAGCAAGTTGCGTTGATTGACGTACATGTATCCGACAGCGGCCAGATACAGAACGGCGACCAAAGCAAACAAGGTGACAAACAGCCGGGTCACACGACGCGTACCGGGCGCATCGTTTGGCGCGGTGCCCTTTCCTACTTGTTGAGTTTGGTTCATCGATGACTCCGCCGAATGCAGTGATGCCCTTAGTCTGGGGGCCGGTTTGCCAGATTCAAGAAACATACGCCAAGCTTAATCTGGGGTTAATGTTGTGGCGCTCACAGCAAAACTCTTGACCCCAGCGCGCCAAATGGGCTTGCTGCGGGTTGCACAAATCCGGGTGAACCATGTCTTTCGAACTCTGGCTGGCCTTTGTCGCCGCATCAACTGCGCTGCTGCTGATCCCTGGACCAACAGTGTTGCTGGTCCTCAGCTACGCGCTGTCCAAAGGGCGCAGCGTCGCCGTGGCCTCGGCCACCGGGGTTGCGCTGGGTGATCTGATTGCAATGACGGCCTCGCTTTTGGGGCTGGGCGCGCTGGTTCTGGCCTCGGCGACGTTATTCACCGTCCTGAAATGGGTCGGAGCGGTCTATCTGGTCTGGTTAGGGCTAAAGCTGCTGCGCAGCGCACCGTCTGGCGGATTGACCCCGGTAGAGACCGGGCGCGATGTAACCGCCCGAGGCGTCTTTGGTCACGCTGCCGCAGTGACCGCGCTGAACCCCAAATCCATTGCGTTCTTCATTGCCTTTGTACCCCAGTTCCTGCGCCCCGCCGAGCCTTTGGGTCCGCAATTCGTTATCCTGATCGCCACATTCGTCGGACTTGCCGCGCTGAATGCGCTGGCCTATGCGCTGTTGGCCGACCGGTTGCGCGTGATGATCGGACGCGCGGGGGTGATCACCGCCCTGACACGGGCCGGAGGGATCGCGCTGATCGGAATGGGCATCGCAACCGCGGTACTGCGCCGTCCCGCCTGACCTATTCCTCGGCGTTTTCCTTCATGAAACCGCGAATAAAGCGGCGGATTTCGCGCGCTGCCGAGGTGTCGAGCTCTTTGCACAATTCGACAAAAGCATCGCGCTCATCTTTGTCCAGACGCAAGACCAACTGACTGTTTTTCTTGGTGGAACCCTTACCGTCTTTCTTTGCCACGCGTCTTTTTCCCGTCTGAACCTTGAATCTCTTTGCGATGCAATGTATATACATGGCATAGAGGTTGTAGATATCGGGCACATAACAACAAAAATAGGATTATGGCAATGAACCTTCATACTGCTCAGGCATTTCTTTTGCGAGATCAGCGCAACTGGCGCAAACCACACTTGTCGTGGTTGCCCGCAGCACTGTACCGATATTACGGTTTGCCGAAGGCGTCCCCGGACCGCCGCAAATAGGCGCAGGCGGTATTCTTTTCTTGCATGACTGACCCCGATGGGCCAAACAGCCCGGCGTGTTTTGACGCCAAAGGGTTGCCTCATGTCCAGAAACAAGACGGTCAAAGATTACATCCGGACCATCGTCGATTTCCCCCATGAAGGGATCATGTTCCGCGATGTGACGACCCTGTTTGCCGATCCCCGCGGGTTTCGCATGGCCATCGACCAGATGCTGCACCCCTACGCGGGTGAACGGATCGACAAGGTTGTGGGGCTGGAAGCGCGCGGGTTCATTCTGGGCGGTGCCATCGCGCACCAACTGAGTGTGGGCTTTGTGCCGATCCGCAAAAAGGGCAAACTGCCCGGCACCACGATCAGTCAGGATTACAAACTGGAATACGGCGAGGCGATTGTCGAGATCCACGATGACGCCATTCTGCCCGGCGAGAAAATCCTGGTGGTCGACGACCTGCTGGCGACAGGCGGCACTGCGGCGGCCGGGATCAAGCTGATCGAACGTCTGGGTGGCGAAATCGTCTCTTGCGCCTTTATCATCGACCTGCCCGAGCTGGGCGGCCGCAAGGTTCTGGAAGAGATGGGCATGGATGTGCACATCCTTTGCGAATTCGAAGGTCTTTGACCCAAACAAAATCACATATTTTTGAGTGGAAATCTGAAAAGGCTAGGGCTTAGTCCGGCTTCGCCAGTTTTCAAGCCAATTCTTTGCGCGTTTCATGTGATCTGTTCCATGCGCCCGGCGTATCCCGGTTGATGCTGCTGAGAGCATCCCAAACCAGGGAGACTACGTTATGTTTCGCAAATTCGCCGCCGTCAGTGTTGCTTCGATCCTTCTGAGCACCTCGGCCATGGCCGATGGCCACGGCAAAGACATTGTCGACACCGCCGTCGCCGCCGGAAGCTTTGAAACCCTTGTTGCAGCTGTTCAGGCTGCCGAGCTGGTGGATACGCTGAAGGGTGAGGGCCCGTTCACCGTGTTTGCCCCGACCGATGAAGCCTTTGCAGCGCTGCCCGAGGGCACGGTCGCTGACCTGCTGAAGCCGGAAAACAAAGATCAGCTTGTGGCGGTTCTGACCTACCACGTCGTGCCGGGCAAAGTGATGTCGGGCGATCTGTCCGACGACATGACCGCTGCGACCGTTCAGGGCGGTGACATCACCATCGATCTGGACTCGGGCGTGATGGTCAATGACGCCAACGTTGTTCAGGCCGATATCGAGACAAGCAACGGCGTGATCCACGTCATCGACAAGGTAATCCTGCCTGCGTCCTAAGCATTATTCTTCACGGCCCGGTCCCGGCTGGGCCGTGATCACATCTTTAGAACAGCGCCCGGGTTCATGATGCCCTTGGGGTCCAAAGCCGCCTTGATCGCCCGCATGGCAGAAAGTTTCGTCGGTTCAGAGAAATGCTCAAGATCCTCTGTCTTTAGCCGACCTATCCCATGCTCCGCGCTGACAGATCCTTCGAACGCATGCACGAGATCGTGCACCGCCTGTTTGACCAGCATGCGGTCTTCGGCAAAATCTGCCCGGCTCTGCCCCTTGGGCGGAAATACGTTGTAATGCAGGTTGCCGTCGCCCAGATGACCAAAGCAGTTGATCCGAAACGGCCCCAGCGCCCCGATAATCTCAGCCCCATGCTGAATGAACTCGGGGATCGCCGAAATCGGCACTGAGATGTCGTGGCTCGAGACCGAACCGATCAAGCGATTTGCTTCGGGGATGTTTTCCCGCACCGCCCAAAGCTCCTGACGCTGCGCCTCGCTTTGCGCGATCACCCCGTCATTGACCAAACCCCTTGCACTCGCAGCGCTGAACAGGGCCTCCAAAGCGTCATACGGGTCTTGCCCGGCAGGCAGGCCCAGCTCGATCAGAACGGACCAGTCTGGCGGCGTGTCAAACGGCTGGCGCACATCCGGCAACACCTCGGTCAAGAAGTCCAGCCCCTGCCTATGGATCAACTCAAACGTACTGACCGTCTCGCCCACCTGATCGCGCGCCACGCCAAGCAGATCAATCGCGGCCTCGGGTGAAGCAACCTGAAAAATCGCGGTCCCGGTCGCCGCGGGGCGCGGGAACAGCTTTAGCGACGCCGCCGTGATGATCCCCAACGTGCCTTCGGACCCAATCAGCAAATTGCGCAGATCATAGCCCGTGTTGTCCTTCCGCAACCGGCTGAGACCATGCCAGATCTCACCGGTTGGCAGCACGGCTTCAAGCCCAAGACACAGATCGCGGGCGTTGCCATAGCGCAGCACATTGACCCCACCCGCATTGGTCGCAAGGTTGCCGCCAATCCGGCATGACCCCTGCGCCGCCAATGCCAGAGGAAACAGCCGGCCCGCCGCCTCGGCCGCCGCCTGCACATCGGCCAGCACAGCGCCCGCTTCGGCGATCATGACATTCTCGGTGGGATAGACCTCACGTATCGCAGTCATGCGTTCCAATGAGATCACCAACGGGGTCGGCCCGTCGGGCATCACCTGCCCCCCGACCAGACCTGTACCGCCGCCATAGGGCAGAACGGGCACCGCCTGATCGGACGCAAGCCGGACCAGAGCGGAAACCTCTTCGACCGAATGCGGCAAAGCCAACAGGCCCGACTCCCCGGAAAACCGACCGCGCGGTTCTTCCAGATATCGCTCTGAAATCGGGCGCAGCACATCGATCCCCACGGTTGAGCGGATCAGGTCTGCAAGATGGTCATCAGCGGGGTTCAGGGTCATTGCTCTTCATTGCCCAAGGTGCACGGCACCCACAAGCCTTATTCCAGATCAATCAGATATTCCGGCTCAAGCACCACAACGGTTGGCCGGTCAGGCAACGTGCGCAACGATACGGTGATTTCGGACGTGCCTTCACGCACAACAGGGAACTCATCACGGATATCGACCAGAAACCGATCCAGCGAGAAACTGGAAAACCAGTGCATCGGGATGATGACCGAGCTTTTCAGCCGCCTCAGCACCGAAATCATGTCGGGCAATGGCATTGTCGTACCCCCATCCACCGCCGCCATGACCACATCCAACCGCCCCAGCGCCGCGAATTGCTCATCCGAGGGCACGTGGTGCAGATGCCCCAGATGACCGATGCACAAGCCCTCAACCTCGAAGACAAAGATCGAGTTGCCCTGTTCTTCCACCCCGCCATAGACCGAGCGGATATCGGTCGAAACATTGCGCACCAGCATCTCACCCAGATCGAGGTAGTGATCGATGCCCTGACCGAACTCGCCCCATCCCGGCAGAACATGCGGGATCGCGGGGTCCGGGTGGGCCGTCCAGTGGGTGCTGTGGGCGTGGTTCATGGTCACGATGTCCGGGATCAGGTCGGCACCACCAATGAACCCGGTGAAATCCGTCACTGCGTTCAACCCGCCACGAGTCTGGATCAGAAACGACGCATGGGCGACATAACTGATCCGGACCGAAAACTCAGGCACAGGATCCTGCCAGGCCGCCTTGTGGATATACGCGATCCCCGGAGCTGCATCCGCAATGGCGATGCAATGGCTCGGCCGCCGCTCTTGCGCTGCAGCCCCGCCCGAAATCACCATCAATGCCGCAACCAACCAGCGCATACCCAGAGTGTAGCGCAGAACGCCCCCAAGTCATGCGCTTTAGTTGTGCATGTCCGAGCGGCACAAATCAGGTGCCAACTTTTGTGCGACATGCCCCTTGTTCATCTGGCCAAAAATATCCCGGGGGAGTCGCGGCCTGCCGCGACGGGGGCAGAGCCCCCTACCCTGCGTCCGTCTTGCCGCGCCGATCCGACCGAAGGCTCGCGTACAGAACATGCGTCCGCCATCGCCCATTGATCTGCAAATAAGACTGCGCCACGCCTTCATATTTGAACCCCGAGCTTTCTAACAACCCCCGAGAGGCCGCGTTTTCCGGCAGACAGGCCGCCTCGATCCGGCTCAGATCCAAACGCGTGAAAGCGTGATGAACAACCGCCCCAATGGCCTCGCGCATGTAACCACGGCGTGCGAATGCCTGCCCGGTCCAATACCCCAGCGTGCCCGCTTGCGCCGGGCCGCGACGAATATTGTCCAGCGTGATTGCGCCTAACAGCACGTCATCTTCACGCCGGAACAGGAACAGCGGAATGGCGGTGCCGCTGGTGACCGAGCGCTGCGCCCAGTAGACGCGATTGGTAAAAGATTTCCGGCTCAGATGGTCCTTGGCCCAGATCGGCTCCCACGGGGTCAGGTAATCTTTCGAGGATCGTCGCAGCGCGGTCCAGTTGTTGAAGTCGGAATGGACGGGCGGGCGCAGGCTCAGGCGCTCGGTTTCGAGTTTCAGCTTGCGTCTGCCCAACAGCATCACGCCGCACGCCTCTCCTGCAATTCCGCCAGCAACGGCGCGCCCGAAACGGGGCCATACAGCGCCAGCGCCGCCGGGGCCTGCACCGCCATCTTCTCGGCAAAGGCACATACATCCTCGGTGCTGACCGCGTCGATCTTGGCGACCGTATCCTCAAGCGAGGGCACCCTTCCCCAGATCTGCACCAGACGCGCCAGACGTTCCGCGCGGTTCGACGGGCTTTCCAGCCCCATCAGCATCCCCGCCTTCATCTGGGCGCGGGCGCGGGCGACCTCTTCGGGGCTCATGTCCTCGGCCGCGCGCTTCATCTCATCAATTGTGATCGTCGCCAGTTCGCCCACCTGATCGGCCGAAGTTCCGGCGTAGATCGTGGTCGTGCCGGTGTCGGCATAGGCCCCGGTCTGGGCAAAGATCGTATAGCACAGCCCGCGTGTCTCTCGCACCTCCTGAAACAGGCGTGAGGACATGCCGCCGCCCAAGGCCGTCGAATAAATCTGCGCCGTATAGATCGCATCGTCGCGGTAGCCCGGACTTTCCAGCGCCAGCGCGAAATGGGCCTGCTCCAACTCTTTCTCCTGCCGCGCCTCACCGCCGGTGAAACGGGCCGCTTCGGGGATCAAACCCTTGCGCGGTTGCAGATGGCCAAACATTTCTTCGGCCAGTTTCATCAGCGCATCGTGATCCACGGCACCCGCCGCGGACAGGATCATCTGCTCGGGTCCGTAATGCTCGGCCACAAAACCCGACAAATCCTCACGCGAGAAGGCGCTGACCCGTTCGGTCGGGCCCAGAATGGTCCGGCCCAAAGGCTGGTCGTGATAGCTCTGCTCCTGCAGCCAGTCAAAGATCACATCGTCCGGCGTGTCATAGGCCTGACCGATCTCCTGCAGGATCACACCACGCTCAACCTCAATCTCGCGCGGGTCGAAAACCGGGTTCAGCACGATGTCGCCGATCACATCCATCGCCAGCGCCACGTCGTCTTTCAACACACGCGCGTAATAGGCCGTGACCTCGCGCGAGGTATAGGCGTTGATATAGCCGCCCACATCCTCGATCGCTTCGGCGATTTGCAGCGCGGATCGGCGCTCGGTTCCCTTGAACGCCATGTGCTCAAGGAAATGCGCGATGCCGTTCTGTTCGATCCGCTCATGCCGCCCGCCGGCGGTCACCCAGATGCCGATGGCCGCCGATTGCAGCCCCGGCATATGTTCACTGACGATACGAAAGCCGTTCTTCAGCTGGTCCTGTCTGACTGTCACTCAGCAATATGCCTTCTGATATGATCCTCAAGGGCGCCCAGATCATTGGCAATCCGCGTCACCCGTTCCGGACGTTCATACAGATCAGACATGCGGGATGGAAGAGGCGGATGTTCGCCGCTCGCCGTCTCGACCGCCGCCGGGAATTTCGCCGGATGCGCGGTGGCCAGCGTGATCATCGGCACGTCCGCCGCGCGGTGATCCTCGGCCACCTTGATGCCAATGGCGGTGTGCGGGCAGACCAGCTCGGCGCTACGGGTCAGCGTGGATTTGATCGTCGCCAGCGTTTCCTCCTCGGACACGCGACCAGAGTCGAAATTCTCGCGCAGCGCCTCCATCGCGCCCTGACTGACGTTGAAGCCTCCATTCTTGAGTTCATCCATCAACTGCGCCACAGCGCTGCCATCCTCGCCATAGGCGTAATACAGCGCGCGCTCAAAGTTCGAGCTGACCTGAATATCCATCGACGGGCTGATCGAGGGGATAGTGTCGCCCTTGAAATACCCCTCGCCCGAGAGGCAGCGATGCAGGATGTCGTTCTGGTTCGTCGCCACCACCAGACGGTCGATGGGCAGGCCCATGCGTTTGGCGATATAGCCCGCGAAAACGTCGCCGAAATTGCCAGTGGGCACGGTGAAACTGACCTTGCGATGCGGCGCGCCCAGGCTTGTGGCTGCCGAGAAATAATACACCACCTGCGCCAGCACGCGGGCAAAGTTGATCGAGTTCACACCGGCCAGCTTGACCCCGTCACGGAAGTCGAAATCGTTGAACATATCTTTCACGGCGGCCTGACAATCGTCAAAATCGCCATCTACGGCCAGTGCATGAACATTGCTGTCGGCGGGTGTCGTCATCTGACGGCGCTGTACCTCGGACACGCGGCCATGCGGGAACAGGATGAACACGTCCACCGCGTCCAGCCCCCGGAACGCCTCAATCGCGGCCGAGCCGGTGTCGCCGCTGGTCGCGCCCACGATGGTCACGCGATCATTGCGCCGTTTCAGCGCCACCTGGAATAGCTGACCGATCAGCTGCATGGCGAAATCCTTGAAGGCCAGCGTCGGCCCGTGGAACAACTCCAGCAGGAAGTGGTTCTCGTTCAACTGCTTCAGCGGCGCGCGGGCATCGTGGCCGAAGCCTTCATAGGCGCGGGCGATGATGTCCTTGAACTCACCTTCGGCAAATGAGCCGCTGGCATAGGGCCACATCACCCGGAACGCGATTTCCTCATAGGGCAAACCGGCCAAAGCGGCGATCTCGTCGTGGCTCATCACCGGGATATCGGCGGGCAGGTACAGGCCGCCGTCTCGGGCCAGCCCGGTCAGCATCGCCTCTTCAAAACTCAGTTCGGGCGCCTGCCCACGGGTCGAGATGTATTTCATGTCGCGTCACTTTCAGAATTGGCACGGCTGCGCCACAGGAAGTACCCGGTCATCGCGGCCCAGACCAGAGCCAGACCAAACCAGGTGATTGCATATTGCAGATGATCATTCGGAATGCCCGTCGTGCTGACGGGCAAAGGCGTGATGCCGGGGTCGGTTTGCGACCGCGCGATCAGCAACACCGGCTCTGCCCCCAATGCAGCGGCCAGATTGGGCACGTCTCGGGCAAACCAGATGTTGGCATCGATATCGGCGTCGGGCGTGTAATTGTCGATCTCATCGGGCCAGTGCAGATTGCCGGTGATCTGCATAGGCCCGGTCAGGCGCTCGGCCTGTTTCGCCGTGGTCGGCACAAATCCGCGATCCACCAGAATGGTCCGGTCCTGCGTGCTGAACGACTGGATGATGCGGTACCCTGCCCCGACCTGTTTGACCGAAACCAAAACGTGAATCTCCCCCGGCTCCAGTTCGCCCTCGACGACGACCGGCAGGTATTTGTCAACACCCTCGGACGGTTTCTGCGGCAGCGCCACAGGCTCGGCTGAGATGCGGCTGTCGATCTCGGCCAGCACGCCCTGTTTCCACGCCAGCCTCTGCACCTGCCACACGCCCAGCGACACCAGCACGGCCAGACCGGCGAGGCCGAAGATCAGCAGAAACAAAAAGCGGCGCATGGCGGGGGCAAACCTCATTGCAGGAACCGGCGTCTTGTTAAGGGCGGCGCGGGCCGGATTGCAACCACGCAATTGTATCGGGCGCAATCTTGCGCCCTTGAAGCGCTTTTCGTTTGTTTTGAATCAGAATGCGCTGCCTCTCCCTTCGGTCGAACGCGCATTCTGATGAAGAAATCTAGATAAAACGAAAAGCGCCCTAATCGAGAAAAAGCCGCCCCAAGGGGCGGCTTTTGCAATTGGATCACCTGACCGGTGTTACATCAGCGGGGCCTGGCCCCAGATGTAGACGGCGAAGAACAGGAACAGCCAGACGACGTCAACAAAGTGCCAGTACCAGGCAGCAGCCTCGAAACCCACGTGCTTTTCAGGGGTAAAGTCGCCCTTGAGCGCGCGGATCAGACAGACCGACAGGAAGATCGTGCCGATGATCACATGCGCGCCGTGGAAACCGGTCGCCATGAAGAAGTTCGAGTAGAACTGGTCGCCGCCAAACTTCCAGTCCTCATGCGCGAGCAATTCATAATATTCGAAACCCTGCAGCGCGGTGAAGGCGATGCCCAGAACGATACCAATGGCCAGACCGTTGATCAGCGCCTTGCGGTCATTGTCGTGCACCAGCGCGTGGTGCGCCCAGGTGATCGCACAGCCCGACAGCAGCAGGACCAGAGTGTTGATCAGCGGCAGGTGGAACGGGTCAACCGCATGGATATCCGGCTGGATGTATTCAGTGCCTGCATAGTCGTACATCGGATACATGCGATGTTTGAAGAACGACCAGAACCAGGCAAAGAAGAACATCACCTCGGACATCACGAACAGGATGAAGCCATAGCGCAGGCCGATGCGCACGACCGGCGTGTGATCGCCCTGGCGGCTTTCGACCACCACTTCGGACCACCAGGCGAACATGGTATAAAGAACAGCCACCAAACCGGCCCAGAACATCCATGGCGTGATGCCGTGCATCCACAGGACGGCTCCGAACAGCATCACAAAGCCCCCAATCGCGCCGACAAGCGGCCAGATTGAGGGGTTCAGAATGTGGTAATCATGGTCTTTTGCGTGTGCCATCAGTGTCCCTCACCTAAAGGCGTTAGTTCGTGTTTGTATCGGTCTGCGCGTCCAGGGCGGCAAAGCCCTCGGGCAGGTCAATTTCGTAGAATGTATACGACAGAGTGATCGTATGCACATATTTCGCTTCCAGATCCTCGACCATCTCGGGATCGACGAAAAAGCTGACGGGCATCTCTACCCGCTCGCCCGGTTGCAGCACCTGTTCCTCAAAGCAGAAACAGGCGATTTTCTGGAAATAGCCGCCGGCCGAATATGGCGCCACATTGTACGACGCTTGCCCCGCGATGGGGCGGTCGGTCGGGTTGTAGGCCTCATAAAAGGCCAGACCAGTCTCGCCGATGCGCACTTCCATCTCACGTTCAACCGGTTTGAACTCCCATGCCATGCCCTTGGCCTTTGAGGCATCAAAGCGAATGGTGACGGTGCGGTCCAGGATGTCTTCGGGGGCCGCTTCGGCCACGCCGGTGGTGCCGCCAAACCCAGTGACGCGACAGAACCAGTCGTAGAAGGGGACAGCGGCCCAGGCCAGGCTGCCCATCAGGACAACCACACCCACCGTTTGTGCAACCGTCTTCTGCGGGCCGGTCAATGCCATCAGTTCTGTACCTCCTCAGTCGCCATGCCAAAGTCTGTGCCCGACACTTTCACGACCGTCAGGCCAAAAATGATCACGATGAACGCCGCCAAGGTCAGGCCGACCCCAAGGTTGCGGCCAAAGCGGCGTTTATGCAGTTCGTGGCTTTTGCGCAGGCTCATGACCAGCCTCCCAAGCCGTAAGGTTTCAGCAGGGCTTCGACCAGAATAGCCCCGAAATGCAGGAAGAGGTAGAGAAGCGAAAGCTTGAAGAACCCACGCTCGACTTTGAAGTTGTCTGCCTCGGAATCGTCCTCGGTCCGGCGCGCGATCTGCCATGCGCCGCGCAGGAACAGCGCGTTCAGCACCAGCGCGACGGTCAGATAGACCGGGCCGCCAATGCCCGAGAAGGACGTGCCGACTGCCAGCAGGGCCAGCAGCACGGTGTAAACCAGAATATGCCAGCGTGTTGCGCGACGACCATGCGTGACGGTCAGCATCGGCACGCCTGCGTCGTCATAGTCCGAGCGCATGAACAACGCCAGCGCCCAGAAATGCGGCGGTGTCCACATGAAAGTCAGGGCAAACATCAGCCAGGGCTCGATCGACATCGACCCGGTTGCCGCAACCCAGCCGATCACCGGAGGGAACGCACCCGCAGCGCCGCCGATCACGATGTTCTGCGGCGTCGTGCGCTTCAGCCACATCGTATAGACGACCACGTAGAAAAAGATGGTGAAGGCCAGAAACGCACCCGCGAACCAGTTGGTCGCAAGGCCCAGCATGATTACCGACAGACCGGACAGGGCCAGCCCAACTGCCAGCGCCTCGCCCTCTTCTACCTTGCCGGAAGGGATCGGGCGGTTCTTGGTGCGTTTCATCACCCTGTCGATATCCGCGTCCCACCACATGTTCAGCGCGCCCGAGGCTCCGCCGCCGATGGCAATGAACAGGATGGCGCAAAAACCCACGAAGGGGTGCACCGCAACCGGAGCTGCCAGCAGACCGACCAAGGCCGTGAACACGACCAGAGACATGACGCGGGGCTTCAGCAGGGCGAAGTAATCGCCAAAGCTGGCCTCATCCGCGTGCGCCTGTGCGGTCGTTGCGCTGGCATTGATGCTTGCGTCGGTCATTCCTGGTCCTTTTGCGGCGAAAGCTGCGCGATCCACCGCGCAGCTGGCTGTTTATTGCAGACAGGTCGCCCTGCCCGCACAGTGCTTAGTTCGAAGCAACCTGATAGCTTTGCGGCAGGCCCGCATATTCGTCGATCGCGCCTTGCAGCCACTGTTCATAGGCCGCTTCGCTGACGACCTTCACAGTGATCGGCATATAAGCGTGGTCCTTGCCGCACAGTTCCGAGCACTGACCGAAATAGATGCCTTCCTTGTCAGCCTCGAACCACAGCTCGGCCAGACGTCCGGGCACGCCGTCCTGCTTCACGCCGAAGGACGGGATGGTCCACGAATGGATCACGTCCGAGGCGGTGACTTGCATCACGATAACTTTGCCAACCGGAACAACCACGGCAGTGTCGGTGGCCAGCAGCCACTCATCATCGCTATAGCCCGAGTCGGCCAGCTTGGCGCGCATCGCATCGTCCAGCACGAACGGAGTGACGTCTGCATCCGCAGGCCGCGCACCTTCGTCCAGCGTGGCCGGATGACCCAGCAGATAGCTGTCAAACGCGAAATCGTGATCGACATATTCATAGGTCCAGTACCACTGGTTCCCGACCACCTTGATGGTGATGTCGCCTTCGGGAATCTCTTGCTGCTTGAACAGCACCGGCAGCGAGAAGGCACCGATAAAGACCAGAATCAGGATCGGGCCCAAGGTCCACGCAATCTCGACCGGGGTGTAGTGCGAGAACCGCGCCGGGGTTGGATTTACACGCTGGTTGTAGCGCACGATGCAGTAAACCAGCAGTGCAGCCACAAACACGCAGATCAAGGTGATGATCACCAGAATCATCGTATCCAACTTGTGGATGCCTTCGGCAAGGCTGGTGGCCGCAGGCTGGAACCCAAGGCCGCCATCGACCGGCTTGCCAATAATCTCAAGCTCCTGAGCCATGGCGGGAAGGCTGGAGAGGGCTGTCATAAAGCCCGAAAGCATCAAAGCATTCTTCATGTTCTGTCCTGATCGTTTGATCTTTGCGTCCCTGGCGAAAAGGTGTGAATCGGTCGCACCTCTCCCGTTGTCTTTGGCCGCGTTAAAAACCATATTCCTGCTGGTAGATAAAGCAAAATGCTTGCGTCAAACAGACGCTATTTTTGATCTGGATCAAACCCGAAAGGTCCCAACCCATGGCTCAAGCCCCGTTTCGCCCCTTTGAAAACGCTCTGCCGCATGACGAAGCGCTGTCTATACTGCAGTCCGCGACAGCCGGGGCCGAGGACGGAGAGCTGTTTGTCGAGCGGCGAAAATCCGAGGCTCTGGTCTTTGATGACGGGCGTTTGCGCACCGCATCCTACGATGCGTCCGAGGGGTTCGGCCTGCGTGCGGTACAAGGTGAGGTTGCCGGATATGCCCATTCGACCGAGGTTTCGATCCCGGCACTAAAGCGCGCGTCCGAGACGGCGCGACTGGCCGTTGGCGACGGTGGCGGCACTCTGGCTGATGCCCCGCGCGCCACCAATACGCGGCTTTACACGGACGAGGACCCCATCGAATCCGCCGCCTTTCCGGTGAAAATCGAAACCTTGCGCGAGATTGACGCCTTCGCCCGCGACCTTGATTCCCGCGTCGTGCAGGTCAGCGCCTCGATCAGCGCCGAGGTGCAAGAGGTCGAGATTCTGCGCCCCGATGGTGTGCTGGTGCGCGATGTGCGCCCGATGACACGGGTCAATGTCTCGGTGATTGTCGAACAGAATGGCCGTCGTGAAAGCGGCTCGGCCGGCGGTGGTGGGCGCATTGGCCTAAGCGGACTGCTGGATCCGACCGATTGGCAGGACAAGGCGCGCGAAGCGTTGCGAATCGCTCTGGTCAATCTGGATGCGGTCCCTGCCCCGGCTGGCGTGATGGAAGTGGCGCTTGGCCCCGGCTGGCCCGGCATCCTGCTGCACGAAGCCATCGGTCATGGGCTTGAAGGCGACTTCAACCGCAAGGGTAGTTCTGCCTTTGCCGGGTTGATGGGCCAGCAGATCGCCTCGAAGGGCGTCACGGTGGTCGATGACGGCACGATCTCTGACCGTCGCGGCTCGATCAGTGTGGATGATGAAGGCACGCCCAGTTCGCGGACCGTGTTGATCGAAGACGGTGTGCTGACCGGCTATATGCAGGACCGCCAGAACGCGCGCCTGATGGGCGTTTCGCCCACCGGCAATGGGCGGCGGCAAAGCTATGCGCACAAACCCATGCCGCGCATGACCAACACCATCATGCTGGGCGGTGAGGCTGATCCGGCCGCGCTGGTGGCCGATATCAAGGACGGTATCTGGGCCGTTGGCTTCGGGGGCGGTCAGGTGGATATCACCAACGGCAAGTTCGTGTTCTCCTGCACCGAGGCGTATCGGGTCGAAAACGGCAAGATCGGCGCGCCGGTCAAAGGGGCCACGCTGATCGGGGACGGGCCGTCGGCGCTCAAGCGGATTCGTGGGCTGGGCAATGACATGGCACTGGATCCGGGGATGGGCACCTGCGGCAAGGATGGCCAATGGGTTCCCGTTGGGGTCGGTCAGCCCACGGTTTTGATGGATGGTTTGACGGTCGGTGGCTCGGCCGCCTGAGTCGGACGAACCAGTTATTCGGAAGGCGCAGGGTTAACCTGCGCCTTTCTTTTGGCTTCGTGTCAACGCGTTCCACCGATTGACAAAAAATTCACTGCAGATTTTGTTTTGTTAAATTTCAACAGTTTAGCGAATGTTCTTGCCATTTCTCGAAAGAGATTGCGTATAATTTTCCAAGATTCACAGGCTGTTAACCCGCGCAATCGTAAACCAGTTCTGCAATCAGGCGGAGCATCGGATGACCGAAGAGCAGCTTTCTTCCAATCACCCCCCACTCCCACCCACCACGGAAGAGGACAGGTTTTCCTGGCTCCGTCTGTTGCGCTCGCGCAAGGTTGGTCCGGCGACGTTTCGTCGGCTTCTGCGCGAACATGGCTCGGCGCAGAATGCGCTGGCCGCGCTGCCGGAAATGGCACGCGCTGCCGGAATTGAAGGGTATGAAATTTGCCCCCCCGGCGTGATTGAGGCGGAGCTCAAGGCCGCAAAAGCCGCCAAAGCGCGGCTTTTGTGCCTTGGGTCCGCCGATTTCCCAGATGCCTTGAACGATTTGTCCGACGCCCCGCCGATGCTGTGGGCGATTGGGGATACGTCCGTCCTGAAACGGCGGTCGATTGCAATGGTCGGCGCGCGCAATTGCTCGTCCCTGGGGGCCCGCATGGCGCGCGGGCTGGCGAAAGAGCTTGGCGAGAAAGGGTTCGTCATCGTCTCGGGGCTGGCCCGAGGGATCGATACGTCCGCACATTTGGCCTCGGTCGATACCGGGACGATTGCGGTTATGGCCGGTGGTGTGGATGTGATCTACCCGGCTGAGAATACGGATCTTGCACGGGACATTGCCGAAACCGGCCTGCGCCTGTCCGAACAACCCATCGGCGTGACCCCGCAGGCGCGGCATTTTCCGCGCCGCAACCGGATCATTTCAGGTCTGGCGCAAGCGGTTGTGGTGGTTGAAGCCGCAGCCAAATCCGGCAGCCTGATCACGGCCCGCGACGCTTTGGATCAGGGGCGCGAGGTTCTGGCCGTGCCCGGACATCCGTTTGATGCACGCGCCGCGGGGTGCAATCTGCTGATCCGCGACGGGGCAACTTTAGTGCGCTCGGCGGAGGATGTGATTGACGCCTTGCCACCTGAACACGCCGAGATGTTCAGGGAACCGCTCTCCCCGGTTGCACCCGACCCAAAGCCAGCATCCAACCCTGCCGCGCTGCATAACGAAATTCTGATGCGGCTGGGGCCCTCACCCATTGCCGAGGACCAGTTGATCCGAGACATCGCCGCGACCGCAGGGGAAATCGGCCCCATTCTGGTCGATCTGGAACTGGATGGGCGGATTCAACGCCAACCCGGCGGTCTTCTGTCCTTGGCCGGTTGACGCCAAAGTGGCGACAAAACGGGCCGTTAGCCCACCGGAAGACGCACCAAATCGACGCGCCCCCGCCGGTGACCAAAGGAACGCATTGACAATTCGATCTTGCCGCACACATTTTGCACGGCCATACAAAGCGCAAAGCCCGTCGAGCGAGGATTCCTCTTAAATGCCCGTAGTTGTTGTAGAATCTCCGGCCAAAGCAAAAACGATCAACAAGTATCTTGGCCCCGACTACACGGTTCTGGCCTCATACGGTCATGTTCGCGACCTGCCGCCCAAGGACGGATCTGTCGATCCCGACCATGAATTTTCGATGAAATGGGAGGTTGGAAATGACAGCCGTAAGCATGTCAAAGCCATCGCCGACGCGCTGAAGGAAGACAACGCGCTGATCCTCGCCACCGACCCCGATCGCGAGGGCGAGGCGATCAGCTGGCACCTGCAAGAGGCGCTGACCAAGCGCCGCTCGATCAAAAAGGACACACCGGTCAGCCGCGTCACCTTCAACGCCATCACCAAAGAGGCAGTGACCGAGGCGATGCAGAACCCGCGTCAGGTCGACATGCCGCTGGTCGAGGCGTATCTGGCCCGTCGCGCGCTGGACTATCTGGTGGGCTTCAACCTCTCTCCGGTTCTATGGCGCAAACTGCCGGGTGCCCGGTCGGCAGGCCGGGTGCAATCGGTCTGCCTGCGCCTGATCGTCGAGCGCGAGATGGAGATCGAGGCGTTCAAACCGGTTGAATACTGGTCCGTGCGCGCGCTGTTCGAAACACCGCGCGGCCAGACCTATGAGGCGCGTCTGGTCACTCTGGCCGGGAAGAAACTGGATAAGCACGATCTGGCCAATGCCACGCAGGCGGAACTGGCGGTTCAGGCGATCACCAGCCGTGCGCTGAGCGTTACCTCGGTCGAGGCCAAGCCTGCGGCCCGCAACCCCAGCGCGCCCTTCATGACCTCAACCCTGCAGCAGGAGGCCAGCCGCAAGTTCGGCATGGGCGCACGTCACGCGATGCAGGTGGCGCAGCGGTTGTATGAGGCCGGATATATCACCTATATGCGGACCGACGGCATCGACATGGCGCCCGAGGCTGTAGCCGCCACGCGTGAGACAATCGCGGATCGTTATGGTTCCGAATATGTGCCAGACAGCCCGCGCATGTATAAGAACAAGGCCAAGAACGCGCAGGAAGCCCACGAATGTATCCGCCCGACAGATATGTCGCGCGACGCCAAGGCACTGAAAGTCACGGATGAAGATCAACGCAAACTTTACGATCTGATCTGGAAACGCACCATTGCCTGTCAGATGGCCGCTGCACGGCTGGAACGCACAACCGTCGAGATCGGCAGCGATGACGGTCAGGTCGGCCTGCGCGCCACCGGTCAGGTGGTGCTGTTCGACGGATTCATGCGCGTCTACGAAGAAGGCCGCGACGATGTGGCCGACGATGACGAAAAGCGCCTGCCGCAGATCATGCAGGGCGATCCGGCGCGGTTCGCCAAGGTGTCGCTGCGTGATCAGTTTGCCAAAGCCGAAGATAAAGCCGCCATTCTGTCCGACAACGAAGCCGTGCTGGCGCTGCAACATCACACTCAACCGCCCCCGCGCTATACCGAGGCCACGCTGGTCAAGCGGATGGAGGAATTGGGGATCGGTCGCCCCTCGACATACGCCTCAATCGTGACAACGATTCAGGACCGCGAATATGTGCGCAAGGACAAGAACCGGCTGATCCCCGAGGAAAAGGGCCGGATCGTCACGATCTTTCTGCTGAATTTCTTCCGTCAGTATGTGGGCTACGAATTCACCGCCAATCTGGAAGAAGAACTGGATGATGTCAGCGCCGGTGACCGCGACTATAAGGACCTTCTCGGCAAGTTCTGGCGCGACTTCTCGGCTGCGATTGGTGAGACGTCGGAACTGCGCATTTCGGAAGTGTTGGACAGGTTGGACGAAGCGCTTGCGCCTCAGTTGTATCCGCCGCGCGAGGACGGGTCCGATCCGCGTGTCTGCCCGAAATGCGGCGTGGGCCAGTTGCACCTGAAAACCTCACGCACCGGCGGCTTTGTCGGTTGCGGCAACTACCCTGAATGCAACTACACCCGTCCCATCGCAGGTGAAGGGGCCGAGGGCGAGGAACGTCTGCTGGGCGAAGATGCGGGGGACGAGATCTGGCTGAAATCCGGACGGTTCGGCCCATATGTTCAGCGCGGCGAACCAACGCCCGAGAACAAGAAACCTCCGCGCGCCTCGCTGCCCCGCGGGTGGAGCAAGGATGACTTGGATCTGGAAAAGGCGCTGACCCTGCTGTCCCTGCCCCGCCAGATCGGCGAACACCCCGAGGGCGGTATGATCACCTCGAACTTTGGGCGGTTTGGGCCTTACCTGATGCATCAGCTGGCCGACGAGGCCAAACCGGTTTACGCCAATCTCAAAGACCCCAACGATGTGTTCGAGATCGGCATGAACCGCGCCGTTGAGCTGCTGGCCGAAAAACGCGCCAATCCGGGGCGCGGTCGCCGTGCAGCCGCCAAACCCTTGAAGGAACTGGGCGAGCACCCCGATGGTGGCGCGATGCAGGTCCTGGACGGACGTTATGGGCCCTATGTGAAGTGGGAGAAGGTGAACGCCACCATTCCCAAGGACATCAAGCCCGAAGACGTAACGCAAGAGATGGCCATCGAACTGGTCAACGAGCGGGCGGCGAAGAAGGGCACCAAGAAAAAGGCGGCCCCAAAGAAGAAAGCCGCAGCGAAGAAGACGACCAAGAAGACAACGGCCAAAAGCTCTTAACTGCGCGTTGCGGCCTCGATCAGTCGGGTCATGACCTGAACATAAGGCTTTTGCGGTTGTCCTTGGGCAATGGCCAATGCTGCGCGGTCGTAAGCGGCCGACAAGACGTCGGACAGCGCCTCAAGTTCAGCGGATTCAACTTGCGGCAACGCCGCTGCAAGCCCCTCGTGCAGACTGCGGCGGCCGCCGCCTGCATCGATGGCTGCCATTTCCTCGTGTCCCAGCACGGCGGGGCCGTCAATCAGTAACAAACGAGCCCGCCCGGATACACGCATGGCCTGAAAGAACGCCATGCTGCCTGCAGTCATCGGCGCCTCGCCCGCGGACTGTGCGCTTTTGTCGATCGCTTGCGCCAAGGCTTCAGCCTCGGCCCTGACAACAGCGCGGAAGAGGTCCTGCTTGTCCGTAAAGTGATGGTACAGCGCGCCACGCGTGACATTTGCGGCGCGCACGATCTCGGGTGTCGACGTGTCCGCATACCCTTTTTCAACAAACAACGCGCGGGCGTATGAAATCAGACGGGCACGCATCGCTGCGCGACGATCTGCATTCGGTATGGGTGTCGTAGTTTTTTCTTGCATACATACAGCCTGTATGTTTATTTCAACATACATACAGATTGTACGTAAATTTGAAGGAGCGCAACATGAAGACCACACAATATTACCCCGTCATCCAAACAAACGATGTGCAAGGCACTGCCGAATTCTATCAAACTCACTTTGGGTTCAGCCCTGCCTTTGCCGCCGACTGGTACGTTCACCTGCAATCCGACACGGACCCCAGCGTCAATCTGGCGATTCTGGATGCCCATCATGACACTATTCCAGCCGCTGGGCGTGGTTGTGCCGCCGGGCTGATCCTGAACTTTGAAGTGGCCGACGCAGCAGCTGAATACGAGCGACTGACCCACGCTGGTCTGCGAATTCTGAAACCGCTCTGCGATGAAGATTTCGGTCAACGGCACTTTATCGCTGCTGACCCCAACGGGGTATTGATTGACGTGATCACCCCGATCCCGCCCTCTGCCGCCTTTGCGGAACAATACAGCGCAGATGCTTTGCCGACCGGGTAGAAATACCTACGCGCTTTGGTTTCATTGACTTCCCAATGACGTGGCGGCACAACCTGCGGCATCACCATGTCATTGGGGGAGTTTTCCATGAAGAAAATCTATGCCAATGCCTCTGAGGCACTCGACGGAGTGCTGTCGGACGGCATGCTGATTGCGGCTGGCGGGTTCGGCCTGTGCGGTATTCCCGAACTGCTGCTGGATGCGATCAAACAATCCGGCGTGCAAAACCTGACTTTCGCGTCCAACAACGCGGGCGTCGACGATTTCGGCATCGGTATTCTGCTGCAGACCAAGCAGGTCAAAAAGATGATCAGCTCGTATGTCGGTGAGAACGCGGAATTCATGCGTCAATATCTGAGCGGCGAGTTGGAGTTGGAGTTCAACCCGCAAGGCACTTTGGCTGAACGGATGCGGGCTGGCGGCGCGGGCATCCCCGGGTTCTACACCAAGACCGGCGTCGGCACCGTGATTGCCGACGGCAAAGAGCACAAAGACTTCAACGGCGAAACCTACATCATGGAAGAAGGCATTTTTGCCGATCTGGCCATTGTGAAGGCGTGGAAAGCGGATGACACGGGCAACCTGATTTTCCGCAAGACCGCTCGTAACTTCAACGTCCCTGCTGCGACCTGCGGCAAGATCTGCGTGGCCGAGGTGGAAGAGATCGTGCCGCGCGGCTCGTTGGACCCTGACCAGATCCACCTGCCCGGCATCTACGTGCACCGCATCATTCAGGGCGATCATGAAAAGCGCATCGAACAGCGCACCACCCGCAAGAAGGAGGACGCATAATGCCCTGGGACCGCAATCAGATGGCCGCCCGCGCGGCGCAAGAGCTTGAAGACGGCATGTATGTGAACCTCGGCATCGGCATTCCGACGCTGGTGGCGAACTATGTGGGCGACAAGGACATCACCCTGCAATCCGAGAACGGTATGCTGGGCATGGGCCCTTTCCCCGTTGAGGGGGAAGAGGATCCCGACCTGATCAACGCAGGCAAGCAGACGATCACCGAATTGTCCCGTACCTCGTATTTCGACAGCGCCACGTCCTTTGCGATGATCCGGGGCGGCAAGATTGCCGCAGCGGTACTGGGCGCGATGGAGGTCGATGAAGAGGGCGATCTGGCCAACTGGATGATCCCCGGCGTTCTGGTCAAGGGTATGGGCGGCGCAATGGATCTGGTGGCCGGTGTGGGCCGTGTGATCGTTGTGATGGATCACACCAACAAACACGGCAAATCCAAGCTGCTGAAAAAATGCACCCTGCCGCTGACCGGCAAGAAAGTGGTGGACCGCATCATCACCAATCTGGGCGTTCTGGATGTGGTCGAGGGCGGTCTGAAGATCATCGAATTGGCCGAGGGCGTGACCGAAGACGAGATCCGCGCCGCAACCGAAGCGCAATTGGTCAACTGAACCTGACCAAAAAGAAAGCCCGCCATCCAAGGCGGGCTTTTCTATCTGCTGGTTTGAAACACGCACCCGTCCGAGATCAGATCGGGCGGTGTGGTGCACAAAGCCCGCGCGATCTGAAACGCCGCCAGAACTTTGGGCACATAGTCCCGCGTTTCCGCATAGGGCGGCACTCCGCTGTGTTTGCGCACTGCGCCCTCGCCCGCATTATAGCCAGCCAGAACAAGAATCGGGTCGTTCCCGAACTCTTCCATCAGCCAGTTCAGGTATTTCACCCCCCCGGAAATGTTCTGTCCGGGCTCGAAGCTGTCGCTGACGCCGAACCGAGCCGCCGTTGCGGGCATCAACTGCATCAATCCCTGCGCACCTGCGGAGCTTACGGCATCGGCGCGCCCGGCGGATTCGACGGCGATCACGGCTAGAACCAAAGCAGGCGAAACATTGGTCCCGACGGTCGAGCGCAGAATCTCGATCCCCTGCTCTTGCGCGATGTTCTGCAATGTCTGCAAACGGGGGGACCTGACGCTGGTCGCGGCCAGCGCGTTGATCGCATCATCCAGACGCCCTGCCCCAGCCTGCGCCATCTCGGGCGATACGCGATCCCAGAACGCCTTATAGGACCCTTTGGGATTGCTTTTGACGCCTGCGTCAGGCGCGGTGGCGGGCGGAACCTTGGCGCGTTTGATGATTTCTGGCACCACAAGCTCGGTGCCGGTGCTGGGCGCAGAGGGCCGTGCTGCGTGTTCTTCAGGTGAAATCTGCACGGTCACGCGCCGACGCTCGCCGGGCTGTGGTGCCTTGATCCTTTTGTATACGCCACGGGGTTCGGGCTCGGTCGCGACCGCGGGCGCAGCACCAGATGCCAGAAACACCAGTGCACCGGCGCATGTAAGTGCGTCCCGGAGATTCATTTGCCTGCCTCATGTTCTCTTTTTAGGTGATTTGAACCTCAAAACGTCCCGCAAGGCCAGAAAAACAAAGCGAATTGGGGCAATTTCGCCTCATTTGGCGCAATTTTGCACCGCCCACCCCTGTATCACATCGATTGTTTGTATTTTTATCTCTTGTATTTCAATGCTTTACGCAAATCGTATCTAAAAAGTTAAGGTTGACGAAAAAAAATATGCGTTTGGCCCAATTCCTGCCACGCGCAACGGGCAAACATAGATGCATACCGAGACGGACTGGAGCGGACTGAGAGAGAAAGCTCTGAAACACGCCAAGGTTTAACAGACTTATTTTGATCCTTTAGGAGGGACGTAACATGATCAAGTTCTTCAAGAACTTCCGCAAAGACGAAGACGGCGCAGTAACAGTTGACTGGGTTGTTCTGACCGCAGCAGTCATCGGCCTGGCAGCCGTTGCATACAACCAGATCGAAGGCGGCGCGACCGGCCTGGCGACTGACGTGAACACCGCTCTGAACGCAGCGACCATCTCGACCGGCGACAACACCGGCGCAGAAGGCGGCATCACCACGGCTGGCAGCAACTAAGCCAGCGCTTCGCAAAAAAACAAACCGCGCCAGTTTGGCGCGGTTTTTTTGTTGGTGCACAAACATCAATAAGATGCACGCTGGGCTTTGCACGCAAGGGTCTCTTTTTCTGACGGCTCAAAGTGAGAAATCCGGCAATCCTCGGACTAAGGCGTGAAATTCAATCTTTGGCCGCATTTCCGCCACTGACATCACGCTAAAATGAACCCAGGAAACTTGCACCCGGAAATAGGGCTATTGGGCTCTCGGGAACTGAGAGGGCGGAGAGGAAACATGCTCAGATTCGTTAACCGATTTTCGAGAGAAGAAGAAGGTGCCATCACCGTTGATTGGGTTGTGTTGACCGCCATGATCATTGGGCTGGGCTCGGCATTGTTTTTTGCTATCTCCACTGCGACGGACGACTTCGGCGGGAATGTGAACACAGCCCTAACAAGCGCAACCATTAGCACTGGTGACAACGACAATGCCGGCGGTATCACCGTTGCCGGTACCGCTGGCGGAAGCTCAGGGGCTGGATCATCTGGTGGTAGCTCCAGCGGAGGGTCTTCTTCGGGCAGCAGTTCCAGCGGAGGATCGTCTTCAGGTGGCGGAACAGTGGGTGGCGACGGCTAAGGCCAGACGCAACTTCCCAAAAAATGAACGTGTTGATACGACCGTTGTTAGCGTGGCTTTGACGGTCGTTTTTCGCGTACCCCGCCAAACGAAGTTGCGCCCTCTCTTCCTCCTAGGTTCGGCTGCAATCCTGTAGACGAATAGTAAGAATCCACGCTTACTGGCAATTTTGTCCCACATTTCGACACAATTGCCGTTTAGGAATAATGCTGTTCAAAAGTCGCGCTACTGTCGCTAACTTTTTGACCGACGAAATTATGAGGTGCATACATGCGAGCGGTATTCGGACTTGTTCTGATTGTCGGGGTGGCTTTGGCCGGGGGCGCGGTTTATATGGCGCGCAACTATATTGCCGAGTACCAGAATGAACTCGCCCGCCAGAAGCAGGCTGCGGCCGAAGCGCTGGCGAATGCTCAGGTCGAAGTTGTTCCAACGGTGACGGTATACGTTTCGAATCGACCTCTGAAATATGGTGAGCGCCTGACACAGGAAGATGTGCGTGCCGTCGACTGGCCCGAAAACGCGATCCCGGAAGGCACGTTCACTGAAATTGCCGCCCTGTTCCCGGAGACCGGCCCGCAAGAGCGCTTTATTCTGAGAACAATGGAAAAAGACGAGGCCATTCTGGCCGTTAAGGTCACCGAACCTGGTGAGAAGGCCGGGCTGACGTCTCGTCTTGAAAAAGGAATGCGCGCTTTTGCCATCAGCGTTGATGTGGCATCCGGCGTTTCGGGTTTTCTGCGCCCTGGCGACAACGTGGACATTTACTGGACCGGCTCCAGCGGTACGACCGAAGGGAACACCGGCGGGATCACGCGCTTGATTCAGACGAGCATTCAGCTTGTTGCCGTGGACCAAAGCACAGGTTCAGATGTGACAGGGACAACGATTGCACGAACTGTCACCGTCGCAGCCACACCGGAACAGGTCGCTGCGTTGGCTCAGGCACAAAACACGGGCCGGCTTTCTCTTGCCCTTGTAGGGGTTAGCGATGAATCGGTTGCAACTGCGATCGAAGTCGACCAGCGAAAGCTCTTGGGTATCGAAGAGACAGCGCCTGCACCGGAAGTCGCCAAGGAACAGATTTGCACCACGCGCATCCGCCGTGGCGGCGATACGTTCGAAACCCAGATCCCCTGTACAAACTGACGTCAATTCAGAGCGTTACAGGTTAAGAGCCGCGCCATTCGCGCGGCTCATTTTTTTGTTATTGTTGCCTATTGTCCACATAAACAAAATTCCAGAAACCATTGATTATTGCAATAAATTCGGAATTCGCGCAGTCTTTTGAACCATAGGGCATAAGACCCAAAAACGAGGCGTGATCGGAGAGGCAGGTCACATGACAATACGTTCCTGGATCAGCGCAACCCTGCTGGGGTTGACGCTTGTTGTGGGCCCGGTCGGCGATGCCGCCTGGGCTGAAACCCTTCGCGTGGTCAAAAAGGGCACAGTGGAAACACTGGAAGTTCCAATGAACCGCGCGATCGTCGTTGAAAGCGAGCAACCTTTTGCAGAACTCAGCATTGCCAACGCGGGCATTGCTGATATTTCGTCGCTTTCCGATCGTACCATTTATGTTTTGGGTAAAGCACCCGGTCTGACGACACTGACGCTGTTTGACGGCGCCGGTATGCTGTTGGCCAACGTTCGGGTCCGGGTTGCCCCGGATGTGACCGAGTTCAAAGAGCGTTTGCGCCAGATCCTGCCCGCCGAACCGATTGAGGTTCGCACAGCGAATGACGGCATCGTTCTGTCCGGTACGGTTTCAAGCGCAGCCAAACTGGCCCGCGCACTGGAACTGGCGGAACGTTATGCGCCTGAGCGCGTTTCGAACCTGATGTCTGTTGGCGGCGTCCAGCAGGTCATGTTGAAAGTGCGGTTTGCGGAAATGAACCGCTCTGTCGCGAAAGAGCTCTCTTCAACGCTTTCCATTGCAACCGATGACTTTGTTGGTGGTTTCAACCCGCAAAACCTCGTGCCGCCTGTCACTGTTGAAAACGGTGTGCTGCTGTTTGGCTTCGGGGTCGGGTCGGCGCAGGTCAATCTGCTGTTGCAAGCCTTGGAAACCAAGGGCCTTGTCCGCAACCTTGCTGAGCCGAATCTGTCAGCTCTGTCCGGTCAGGAAGCGTCCTTCCTTGCGGGCGGCGAGGTTCCAATCCCGGTTCCTCAGGACGATGGTGTCGTGGCCATCGAATTCAAACCCTTCGGTGTCGAAATGCTGTTCACGCCACGGGTTGTGGACGGCGATCTGATTAATCTTGAAATGGGCACGTCGGTATCGAGCATCGACACCAGCTCAAGCTTCACGATCAACGGGGACAACGTTCCCAGCTTTATCGTGCGTCAAGCAAAGACCACCGTGGAACTGCGCGACGGTGAGAGCTTTGCCATCGCCGGGCTTCTTCAGGACAACTTTGTCGATCAAGCCAGCCAAGTTCCCTGGCTGGGCGATGTTCCCGTCCTTGGCGCCCTGTTCCGCAGCGCCGATTTCCAGCGGGATCAGAGCGAACTCGTTATCATCGTCACCGCACATCTGGTATCACCGATACGCGGCGAGGCGCTTGCTCTGCCAACCGACCGTGTCAAGCCACCCAGTGAGTTCGACCTGTTTATTAACGGTAAGACAGCACGCACGACCCGCGCAGGTGTAGGTGCCGCTTCTGAAGTCGCCAAACAGGATTTCGGCAGCTCATACGGCTACGTCCTGGATTGATGAGGAGGATAGACCAATGAACAAGTGGATCATCACACTGGGTCTCACGGTCGCCGTCTCGGCCTGTACACGTGAGGCCGGTTACGAAGCCGACCAAGGGGCCTTTGGCAACGCGACGCTTAACAACGTTCAGGTTTTGAATGGTGAACTGTCTTATGCTCAGATCCTGAGCCGTCGCTTTGCAGCCGATGTGCCCAGCCAGATCAACTTTGCCTTCGACAGCTCGCAACTGGATGCATCCGCCCAAAGCATTTTGTTGCAGCAAGCAGACTGGATCAAACAATTCCCCGAGGCGCGGTTCCGGGTCTATGGGCACACTGATGCCGTCGGTTCGAACAGCTACAATCAGAGCCTGGGTTTGCGCCGGGCGCAGGCAGCGGTGAATTTCCTGGTTCAACAGGGTATTTCCCGCTCCAGATTGGAAGCCGTCGTATCCTTCGGTAAAACCCAGCCCCTGGTTGCTACTTCGAATCGAGACCGCCGCAATCGCCGTACAGTGACCGAAGTGTCAGGCTTTGTGGACGGTGGCCCGCAGACGCTGGACGGAAAATACGCAGAAGTCATCTATCGCGAATACGTCGAAAGCGCGACGCGACCCAGTTACATTGAAGATACCTCCAATGTTTCCGGAGATGGTGGATAATACGACAGAAATGGGCGACATCGTCGCCCATTTCCCTACAATTGGTTCTTTTGCGCCAAATTCTCGCCCAACTTCACAGCGACATTGTCAACAATTGGGTGACCTGCGGCCTGAATTGACCGCATAGGGGCGACAGCAAATCAACCGGCACGATATCCGTCCGCAAGAGAAGCTGGCCTCTCTCAACGAGGATATTGTTTATGACCAGCGCGACGCCGCAAGATGACAACACCGGTATCTTGGCTTGCACGATCAGCCGGGATGTCCAGAACTTCGACTTGCTCATCGAAGACATGGAAGCCGCGCTGGGCGAACGATGGGGTGATCTGGGCTTTGCCGAAGCGCTGGCCTTTTTCAGCCAGCCCGAAGCCGAATCACTGCAGTTTGTTGCGCTGGCCATAGATGGCGAGGATGAGGACAACCTGTCTTTGATGGGCGAGATCATCACCCAGGCAAAAGACAAAAAAATCAAAGTGGTCCTGATCGCCGAGGACGTCACACCTGCTGCTCTTCACCAATTGCTGCGCAAGGGCGCGGACGAGTTTGTCCCCTACCCTCTGCCCGAAGGCGAATTGCAGGAAGCCATCGAGCGGATGAACCAACCTGACCCGGTTGCCGTTGCGCAAGCGGCTGCGGTGCCGCTGGCGGGCGGAGATGCCAAGGAAGGTGCCCTATTCGTTGTGCATGGTCTGGCCGGTGGTGTCGGATCGACCACAATGGCGGTGAACCTTGCGTGGGAGCTTGCCTGTGTTTCCGACAAGGACGCACCGACTGTTTGCCTGATCGATCTGGATCTTCAGTACGGCACCGTTTCCACATATCTGGATCTGCCGCGCCGCGAAACCGTGTTCGAAATGCTGTCGGATACGGCCAATATGGATGATGAGGTTTTCTCGCAAGCACTTCAAAGTTATGAAGAAAAGCTTCAGGTGCTGACAGCGCCCTCCGATATGGTACCGCTGGACCTGATCACGCCGGAAGACATTCAGCGCGTCATCGACATGGCGCGCAAGCATTTTGACTATGTGATCGTGGACATGCCCAAGACGCTGGTTCTTTGGTCTGAAACCGTTTTGCAGGCGGCGCATGTCTATTTTGCCATGATCGAGCTGGACATGCGGTCGGCCCAGAACGCGCTGCGCCTGAAACGCGCTTTGCAGGCCGAAGAGCTGCCCTTCAACAAGCTGCGCTTTGCCCTGAACCGTGCACCCAAATTCACCGACCTGAATGGAAAAGGCCGGGTCAAACGCATGGGCGAAAGCCTTGGGATTTCGATCGATCTGCAACTGCCGGATGGCGGTAAACCCGTGATGCAAAGCGGCGATCACGGTCTGCCCTTGGCAAGTTCTGCGGCAAAGAACCCATTGCGCCGCGAATTCGCAAAACTTGCGAAATCACTTCACAGCCTGGGCAGCAGCAGCGCCGAGGCCGCGTAAAACCATCCCAAGGGGGGATAAGCCGTGTTTTCAAGATACAAGAAACAGCCCGAAGCGCAGCCAGTACAAGCGCCGTCGAAAGCGCCTGAAGCGGCTGCACCGGCAGCGGCCCCTACCCCAAACGCCGTGGCCCGCAAGCCACTGCAAAAGAAATCGGCCGAGGCGATGGGTTCGGACCGCGACCGCAAACGCAAAGAGCGTCTGGGCGAGATTAAGATCGAACTGCATCGCGAGCTTCTGGAAAATCTGAACCTCGCAGCGTTGGAGAACGCGGGTGAAGCGGAACTGCGCGCGGAAATCAGCGCAATCGCCAGCGAAGTGCTGGAAGCCAAGAACATTGTTCTGAACCGCGACGACCGGACCCAGCTGAACAAAGAGCTCTACGACGAAGTCACCGGCCTCGGCCCGCTGGAAACGCTGCTGCAGGACGACACGGTCAACGATATTCTGGTCAATGGTCCGCAGCAGATCTTTGTGGAACGCGCCGGTAAGCTGGAACTCAGCGACATCACGTTCAAGGACGAAAAGCACCTGATGCGGATCATCGACAAGATCGTGTCCGCCGTGGGCCGTCGTGTTGATGAATCAAACCCTTATGTTGACGCCCGTCTGGCCGATGGCTCGCGTTTCAATGCGATGGTGCCGCCGATTGCCGTCGATGGCTCGCTGGTTTCCATTCGTAAGTTCAAGAAAGACAAGCTGGGCATTGACGATCTGGTCAATTTCGGCGCGTTTACGGAAGAAATGGCCGCCTATCTACAGGCTGCCGTATCGACCCGTCTGAACATCATCGTATCGGGCGGTACGGGTTCCGGTAAAACAACCACCCTGAACGCCCTGTCCAGTTTTATTGACGATGCCGAACGCATCCTGACCATCGAGGATACGGCGGAACTCCAACTACAACAGACCCATGTGGGCCGCATGGAAAGCCGCCCGCCCAACGTCGAAGGCAAGGGTGAGGTCAGCCCGCGCGACTGTCTGAAAAACGCCCTACGTATGCGCCCCGACCGCATCATCGTGGGCGAGACGCGTGGCGCCGAGGTGATCGACATGCTGCAGGCCATGAACACCGGTCACGACGGATCAATGACCACGATCCACGCCAACTCGGCCCGCGATGGTATATCGCGTCTGGAAAACATGATCGCGATGGCCGGGATTGAAATGCCGATCAAGGCCGTACGCAGCCAGATCTCATCCGCTGTGAACCTGATCGTGCAAGCCAGCCGTCTTCAGGACGGCTCGCGCCGCATGACTTCGATCACCGAAATCACGGGGATGGAAGGCGACGTGATCTCGATGCAGGAAATCTTTAGGTTTCAACGTGTTGGTCTGACACCCGACAACAAAATCATCGGGCATTTCACCGCCACGGGTGTGCGCAGCCACTATTCCGAACGCTTCCGTCTTTGGGGCTTTGATCTACCGGCGTCGATCTACGACCCAACCACAATGTAGGAGAAACTTACATGCAAGTGCCTATGGAGGCGATCATCTATGTCGCCATCTTTGTGGGGGTTCTCGCCTTGGTCGAAGGCATCTATCTTGTCGCCTTCGGCAAGTCGATCAGCCTGAACAGCCGCGTCAACCGTCGCCTCGACATGCTGGAAAAAGGCGCCGGGCGCGAGCAGGTGCTGGAACAGCTGCGCAAGGAAATGCAACAGCATATGAAATCGCAGAGCATCCCTCTGTATTCATTGCTGGCAGACAAGGCGCAGAAGGCGGCCATCGCGTTCTCGCCCCGCCAACTGATCATGATCATGTGCCTTGTGTCAGTTGTGGCATTCATGGGGCTGAGCATCGGAACCGCCACTGAGATGGTTCTGCGCGTCGCCATCTCGATCGCGATTGGCGTTGGTGGCGTCTACGCCTGGGTCAACCACAAGGCCAAAAAGCGCATGGGAATGATCGAAGAGCAATTGCCTGACGCTGTTGAACTGATGGTACGCTCGCTGCGGGTTGGTAACCCGTTTGTGTCGACTATTCAGGTGGTTGCGAACGAAGTGCAGGACCCGCTAGGCACCGAATTTGGTGTCATCGCGGATGAATGCGCCTATGGTCGCGACGTGGGCGAAGCGCTGAAGGATATGGCCGAACGTCTGGATATGCAGGACTTGCGGTTCCTAGCGGTTGCCGTGGGTATCCAACAGCAATCCGGTGGCAACCTTGCTGAGATTTTGGCAGGCCTGGCCCAAGTCATTCGCGCCCGGTTCCGCCTATTCCGCCGCGTCAAGGCGATCACGGCCGAAGCACAATGGTCCGGTAAATTCCTGTCCGGCTTCCCAATCTTCTGTCTGGTTTTCGTTTTGGTAAAAGATCCCGGATACTACGACGAGGTTCTGGACCACCAGTGGTTCATCCCGGCCTGTTTCATCGTTGGTATCATGTTGACGCTGAACCTGATCGTCATGAAGATCATCACAAACATCAAGGTCTGAGGGCGATCCCATGAAGTTTCTGACAAAAATCAATGATTTGCTTACGGAGAACTTGGGAGAGTTTGGCCCTCTGATCGTGGTTGGAATTCTTGGCCTTGTCCTGATCGGTGTTGCTGTCTCGCTGATGATGAGCCAGCCCGAGGATCCGCTCAAAAAGCTTCAGCGCGCCAATGCGGCACCAAAGGCAACCAAGAAGGACAAGAAAGACAAGCTGCGGCACGGCAGCCAGAATGAGCAGCTTGAGAAATTCGCAACTTTCCTTGAGCCGAAGGACCAGGAAGAATACTCGGCCGTCCAGCTGAAACTGAGACAAGCAGGTTATCAGTCCAAGGACGCGGTTCGGTTTTTCCACTTTGCGCAGTTCGCCCTAGGGATCATTGGTATTGTTCTGGGCGTTCTGTTGATAACCGTGTTTTCCGGTGACCAGGAATTCACCACTCAGCAAATGGTCATCCGGGTGCTGTTGCCGGGCGGCGTGGGATACATGATCCCGAAATACTGGATCACGCGCCGGGTCGCCGAACGGCAAGAGGCAATCACGTCCGGGTTTCCTGATACACTCGACCTTATGCTGGTCTGTGTCGAAGCAGGGCAGTCCCTTGATCAGGCCATCGTGCGCGTCGCAAGTGAAATGAAATCCTCCTACCCCGACATCGCTCAGGAATTTGAGGTCGTCGCCTATGAGATGAAGGCCGGTAAGGACAAGGACACCGTTCTGCGGGACTTTGGAACCCGTTGCGGTGTGCAGGATGTCAGTTCATTTGTGACCGTGATGATCCAATCGGCAACATTTGGTACATCGATTGCCGAAGCTCTGCGGGTTTATGCCGGTGAAATGCGTGACAAACGGGTCATGCGGGCAGAAGAAGCCGCAAACAAGTTGCCTACGAAAATGACTCTGGTCACAATGATGCTGACGGTGCCGCCGCTGTTGATCATTCTGGTCGGCCCCTCGGCAAACGTGATTTCGAGCTTCGGTCGCTGATGGATCGCTTATGAAAACAAAACTCAGGTGTGTCCTGTCCCGGCTACGCCGATTGCTTCAAGCCACTGTGGTTATCGCCACGGTGGCTTCTTGCACTGAAGGCGGTCTGTCCAATGGGCTGGATGCGCCGGGCGTCGATCCCAAAGGCAAGTCGGTCGACCACATCACCGTTGGCAACCGGTTGATGGCAGCGGGTGAATACGAACTTGCGTTGGAGAGCTTTACCCGCGCCGCATTGGATCAGGGGATGACCCCGGAGGTCCTGACCTCGATGGGAACCGCCAATGTTGGGCTGCGTCGATTGGGTCAGGCGGAGCCCCTGCTACGGCAGGCGGTCGAGGATGATACGGACTGGCCCATCGCCTGGAACAATCTGGGTGTTCTGCTGATGGAATTGCAGGAATATCCCGAGGCCGCTCAGGTCTTTCAACGGGCCTTTGCGCTGGACAATGGCGAAAGTGACGCAATTCGCGACAATCTGCGCTTAGCACTCGCAAAAATGGAAAATCCTGTTAATAATACCCCCCAAGAACAAGAATATACGCTGGAGCAGCTTGGCGACGGGCAATTTACGCTACGCAAAATCCAGTAATCGAGGCAAGAGCAGTAAAGGACGCAAAAATGCGCCACCAATTCTTGATTCCATCCCTCATTCTCAGTGGGCTCATTCTAGCCGCTTGCGAAAAGGAAACCGCCGAAGAAAAGGTTGAACGCACGTTTCAGGAAGTGAACGTCATCGACGAAACCAACCTGAACGATGTTTTGCTGAACGCAGCCGACCCGAATGAGGCGGTGACTTATTTCCACAACGCAGCCAGCAAAAGCCCCAACCGGATCGACCTTCAACGCGGTCTGGCCATTTCACTTGGGCGCGCCAAACGCACGACCGAAGCGGTATCGGCCTGGAAACGCGTGACGACAATGAAAGGGGCCAACAGCTCGGACAAGGTCGAGTACGCGGATGCTCTGGTCAGAAATGGCGATTGGGCGCAGGCCAAATCGGTTCTGGACACGGTTCCGCCAACCTATGAGACGTTCAAACGTTACCGGCTTGAGGCGGTCGTGGCCGATTCCAGAAAAGAATGGAAACGCGCCGACCATTTCTATGAAACTGCGGTCGGCCTGACCACCCGCCCGGGCAGCGTGATGAACAACTGGGGGTTCTCAAAACTCTCACGCGGGCAATACGCCGAGGCAGAGCGTTTGTTCACCGATGCAATCCGGCAGGACAGTTCGCTGTTTACCGCAAAGAACAATCTGGTTCTGGCCCGCTCTGCACAGGGAAATTACAGCCTGCCGGTTGTTCCCATGTCACAGATCGAACGGGCGCGCCTGCTGAACACCATGGGGATCTCGGCTGTGAAACAGGGCGACGTGACCACAGCCAAGAACCTGTTCCGCGAGGCGATCTCGACCCATCCGCAGCATTTCGACGAAGCCGTCCGTTCGCTGCGTGCGCTTGAGGAATCCACCTAAATGGACATCCCTGTTCGGGCGGCGGTGTGGTTTCTGCCGTTCATTCTGCCGATCTGTTTCTACGTCGCCTTCACCGATATGCGTGAAATGCGGATCAAGAACCACGCCGTTGTGGCTTTAGCGTTGGTCTATGTGGTTGTGGGGCTGATCGCCCTGCCCCCTTGGTCGACCGGCACACTCAGCGGAAAGCTGGGGCCATTCCCCGTCGCCTTTCCGCCTTATGTCTGGCAATTGCTGCATCTTCCCGTGATCCTGATCGCCGGAATGGTCCTGAATGCCATCGGCGCTGTTGGCGCGGGTGATGCCAAGTTTCTGGCGGCGGCTGCACCGTTTGTCTGGGTTCAGGACTTGGGTGTCGTGCTTGCGATTTTGATGGCAACCGTGTTGGGTGCCGTAGTCACGCATCGGCTGGCCCGCCACACCCGCTTGCGCGCAATCGCGCCGCATTGGGAAAGCTGGGACCGGGGCAAAAAGTTCCCGATGGGCCTTGCCCTTGCCGGGGCTTTGGCGATGTATTTGATTTTGGGCACTGTTTACGGTTCGTAAACTATCATCACCGCGCCATGCCGCTGCCTTGGTCCCGCCATAAAGCTGGGCCAGATTTCCCACAAGTCGCCCGTTTGCGGGCATTTGTGTGATTTTTTGGATGGACGAGCGTCGCTCATGAATATGCAAGCTTCCTCTGTTATGGCCCCTCCTGCCCCCAAAGGTTTGGGGGAGATGCAGCTTCCGCTGGTGATGATGCGGGACATTCTGCTGAAAACGATCTTCCGTAAGAACGCCAGTACTGTGTCCGAAGTTGCCGAGGCGGTCTGCCTGCCCGGTTCGGTCACGCAGGAACTGATCGACATCGCGCGCGAACAGAAACTGATCGAAGCGACAGGCACCCTGAACGCCAATAGCGGCAATGAGATGGGCTATCAGCTGACCGATGCAGGCAAGGCCCGCGCATTGGACGCGCTGAGCCAGTCTGAATATTTCGGCGCGATGCCGGTGCCGCTGGACGTTTATCGCGAGCAGGTCAAGCGCCAGTCGATCCGTAACATTCAGGTCACGCGTGAGCAATTGGTCGGTGCCATGGGCCATCTGGTCCTGCCCGACAGCCTGTTGGACCATCTTGGTCCGGCGGTCAGTGCGGGCCGCTCGATCCTGATGTATGGCCCTCCGGGCAATGGTAAATCCTCGATCTCGAACGGTATCCGCGATGCTTTGGGCGACAATGTTTATGTGCCCTATGCTATCGAATATGCCGGTCAGGTAATCACCGTCTATGACCCGATCGTGCACACCGCGATCGAGCAGGAAGCCGACGACCCCAACAGCCTGCGCCGCCGCAAACGGTTCGACTCGCGCTATGTGCAATGCGAACGCCCCACCGTTGTAACGGGTGGTGAACTGTCGCTGTCCATGCTGGATCTCGTCTACAACCCCACCGCGCGGACCTATCAGGCCCCGTTGCAGTTGAAATCGACCGGCGGCATCTTCATCGTGGACGACCTTGGCCGTCAGGCGGAACCGCCGCAGGCGCTGGTCAACCGCTGGATTGTTCCGCTGGAAGAGAACAAGGATATTCTGGGCTTGCAATCGGGTGAAAAGTTCGAGGTGCCGTTTGACACGCTGGTCATCTTCTCGACCAACTTCCACCCGAACGAGATTTTCGACCAAGCCGCCCTGCGCCGGATCTTTTTCAAGATCAAAATCGACGGCCCGAACCAGGAGAACTTCCTGAAAATCTTTGCCATGGTGGCCCGCAAACGCGGCATGCCGCTGGATGAGGCCGCTCTGGTCCACCTGTTGAAGGTCAAATACCCGACCATCGACAATATCTATGCGAACTATCAGCCGATCTTCCTGATCGATCAGATGATCTCGATCTGCGAATTCGAGGGCATCCCTTATCAGATGAGCCCAGACCTGATCGACCGCGCCTGGGCCAACATGTTCGTCAAGGACGAGAAAATCGTCAAATAACGCCGTGCCATTCCGGCACGAGGGCGGTTAATCTGCGCCTATGACGCAGATTCCCGCCCGGATCACCGATTGGTTTTCGGCCAAAGGCTGGTCCATCCACCCCCATCAGCAAGACATGTTCGACCGGGCGCGTGATCCGGCCACGCTGCTGACCGCCCCCACCGGGGGCGGCAAGACAATGGCCGGGTTTCTGCCGTCTCTGGCTGAACTGGCCGAGGGCGCACATAGCGGGTTACACACGATCTATGTCTCACCGCTGAAAGCCTTGGCGGCAGATATCAAACGCAACCTTCGCACGCCGGTGGATGAGATTGGCCTGCCCATCCGCATCGAAGACCGGACCGGCGATACATCCGCGACGCAAAAGAAACGTCAGCGCGCTGACCCTCCGCATATTCTACTGACAACGCCCGAAAGCCTTGCCCTGCTGACCTCTTACGAGGACGCTCCGCGCATGTTTGATGGGGTGCAGAGGGTGATCGTGGATGAAATCCATGCCCTTGCCGAAAGCAAGCGCGGAGATCAGTTGATGCTGGCGCTGGCACGGTTGCAAACCCTCTGCCCCGATCTGCGCCGCGTCGGCCTGTCGGCGACGGTCGAAGACCCCGAAGGGATCGCCCGCTTTCTGGCGCGGCACCCGGACCCTTGCCGGATCATACAGGCCGACCCCGGCCCTGACCCCGACATCGCGATGCTGGCAACCGAGGAAATGCCCCCGTGGTCGGGTGGCGGCGCGGCTTATGCGATCCCGGCAGTGCTGGAGCAGGTCCGGCAGCACAAGACCACGCTGATCTTTCACAATACCCGCGCGCAGGCCGAGATTTTCTTTCACAATCTGTGGCTTGCAAATGACGAAGGCCTGCCCATCGGCATCCATCACGGCAGTCTGGACCGTCAGCAGCGTGAACGGGTCGAGGCCGCCATGGTGCGTGGTGATCTGCGGGCCATCGTCTGCACCGGCTCTTTGGATCTGGGCATCGACTGGGGGGATGTCGATCTGGTCATCCAGATCGGTGCGCCCAAGAACGTCAAGCGATTGGTGCAGCGGATCGGGCGGGCGAACCACCGCTACAACGCGCCGTCCAAGGCCCTTTTGGTGCCTGCCAACCGGTTCGAAGTGGTGGAATGCGTCGCCGCGTTAGAGGCTGCAAAAGCGCATGAACTGGATGGCGAGCCACGCGGCGCAGGCCCCCGAGATGTGCTCTGCCAGCATATCCTGATTGCGGCGGCGGCGGGGCCGTTCGAGGCTGACGCACTGTTCACGGAAATGACCTCAGCCGGGCCATTTGCCGATCTGACCCGTCTGGAATTCGACGCATGTCTGGAGTTCTGCGCAACCGGTGGCTATGCCCTGCGCGCCTATGACCGCTGGCAGCGGCTGCTGCAGCGTCCCGATAGGCTGTGGCAGTTGCGCGACCCCCGTGCCGCCGCGCGCATCCGCATGAACCTTGGGACCATACAGGACACCGACACCCTGAAGGTGCGCCTGAAACGCAACCGCGGCGGCAAGCCACTGGGCGAGGTCGAGGAAGGCTTTGCCGCCTCGCTTACACCCGGAGATACCTTCCTGATCGGCGGCCAGATCGTGCGCTACGAGGGCCTGCGCGAGATGGTGGTCGAGGTCAGCCGCCGGGCCGACAAAAAGCCCAAGATCGCCACTTTCATGGGGACGAAATTTGCCACCTCGACCCAGCTGAGCGACCGTATTCTGCGCATGTTCGCCCAACCCGACTGGCCGCAACTGCCCCGCCACACCGCCGACTGGTTGGCCCTGCAGCGGGACATGTCCCGCCTGCCCCAGCGCGACCGCCTGCTGATCGAAAGCTTTCCCAGCGACGGGCGCGAGCATCTGTGCGTCTACGGCTTTGCCGGGCGCAATGCGCAGCAAACGCTCGGCCTGTTGTTGACCAAACGGATGGAGGAGACGGGTCTGGCCCCCCTTGGCTTTGTCGCCACGGATTATGCCACCCTGATCTGGGGTCTGGACGCGGTCACGGACCCCAGCCCGCTGTTCCGTCTGGACGCGCTGCGGCAGGGGTTGGACACGTGGCTGGCGGGAAATGCCGTCATGAAACGGACCTTCCGCGCCTCGGCCACAATCGCCGGTCTAATCGAGCGCAACACGGGCGGGCAACGCAAAAGCGGGCGGCAGGCGACGTTTTCATCGGACATCCTGTATGACACGCTGCTGAAATACGACCCGGACCACCTGTTGATGCAAATCACCCGCGAAGAAGCCATGCGCGGTCTGGTCGATTTTGGCCGGATCGAAGCGATGATCGCGCGTATCGGCGACCGGATTGATCTGATGCGCCTTGATCGGGTTTCACCGCTGGCGGCACCGCTGTTTCTGGAAGTCGGCAAAATCCCGGTCAAAGGCGCGGCCGAAGAACGCTTGCTGGCAGAGGAAAGCGCCCGTCTGCTGGAAGCCGCCGGGCTGGACAATCTGTAAAATACCTTGCGCGCAACGCTGAAACATATAATGAACTTACCATGAACAAATTGGGATTTTCCTTTTGCGGTGCGGATCTTTTTGCCCTGCCCTCCGGCGCGCTCTGGTGGCCGGGGCAGAGCATGCTCTGTGTCTCGGACCTGCATCTGGGCAAGTCCGAAAGGATGGCGCGGCGCAGTGGATTGACCCTTCCGCCTTATGACAGCCGTGAAACGCTGGATCGGTTGTCGGCGGACCTTGACCGGACAGGGGGTGAGGTCGTGGTTTGTCTGGGCGACAGCTTTGACGATCTGGACGCTTCCAGCGCTTTGGCAGCGGATGAAAAGCTGCGAATAGCGGCGCTGCAAGCTGGTCGACGTTGGATTTGGATCGAAGGCAATCACGATCCGGGACCGATCGAGCTGGGCGGCGCACATCTGTCTGAATGGACCTGCGGGCCGCTTGTCTTTCGCCACATCGCACAACCCGACGCAACAGGCGAGGTTTCAGGGCATTTTCACCCCAAAGCGCGTTTGACGCTCAGGGGCAGGTCGATTTCCCGGCCTGCCTTCCTGCTGGACCACGCCCGGCTGATCCTGCCAGCCTACGGCACCTATACCGGCGGGCTGCGCAGCACAGATCATGTTCTGACGACGCTATTGGGACCTCGGGCCAAGGCCATTCTGACCGGCCCAACCCCTCAGATGGTGCCGATGCCACGTTAGGCTCAGATCAGCCCGTCCTCTTCCAGCATGGGCTTGTACTTGCGGCTGACGGGCACGAGATCGCCATTGACCAGTCGCAGGAAGGTTTTGCCCTCGGCCTTCTCGACACCCATGATCGACGCGTCCGTAACCCAATGCGAGCGATGCGAGCAATGGCCCGGTACAGGCTCCATTTCATCGATGGCGTCTGTCAGTCGGGATCGAATTGTGAAAGTCCCCTCAGAGGTGACGACATCCACGTTGTGGTCCTTCACGGTCAGGCGGAAAATCTTGCCTTCGAACCCGGCGGGCAACCGTCGGACCAGTCGCGGCTGGACAGGTTTTTCTTCGACCTCCCGCGTATGCAGATCACCGCGGCGGACCAGCACAAGACCTGCGGCGAACAGGATGCCGTAGACGGCGACCGCATGCGCCTCGGGCGCCATCTTGCCGATACAGGTGAAACACACCCAGGCCAGCAACCACAACATCGGCGTCAGCAAAGCCAGCATCACGGTGGCAAAAGCAAGATCACGCCACGGCAGTTTGACCAGCACCAATTTGTCACGCAGCAGTTTCCGGGCAGTCCATGTCGCGCTGAGCGCGATGATCATCACACCGACCCAGAACACAAGGCGCAGACCGAACGGCAATTCCCCGTCCATGAAGGGCGGAAACACATAAGCCAGCAATGGTAGAAAAACGAGCGCCGCGACGATGCGCTGAGGGCTTAGAACAGTTCTGATCTCACTGACTTCGATATTCATACGTATTCCGAGCGCAATTTCCCGCGTCACACAAACACTTGCCCGGAAAACTGCGGTCTTACTTAGTAACCACTTGGAATATCGGACATATCACGAAATCGAATACAAGCAAACCCATTCAAAGAAATGCCCTGCCCCCGGATATAGGGGACAGGGCATCTTGAATATTCCGGGTTATGGCACAGGGTGCACCCGCGCCAGCAGGATCAGGCGGTCAGACCTTCGGGTTCCGGCAGACCGTTGGCGCGGCAGCACGCGGTCAGTGTGTTGGCCAGGAGGCAGGCAATGGTCATCGGGCCGACGCCCCCCGGAACCGGAGTGATCGCGCCTGCGCGCTCAGCCGCGCTGGCATAATCCACGTCGCCCACCAGCTTGTTCTTGCCGTCACGTTCGATGCGGTTAATGCCCACGTCGATCACTGTGGCCCCTTCCTTGATCCAGTCGCCGGGCACCATCTCGGGGCGTCCCACCGCGGCCACGACGATATCGGCGCGGCGGACCACATCCGGCAGGTCCTTAGTGCGAGAATGCGCGATGGTCACGGTGCAGCTATCGCCCAGCAGCAGTTGCGCCATCGGTTTGCCGACGATGTTCGACCGCCCGATCACAACCGCATCCATCCCGGACAGCGAGCCATGGTGGTCGCGCAGCATCATCAGACAGCCCAGTGGCGTGCAGGGCACCATCGACTTCTGACCGGTCCCCAGCAGACCCACATTCGAGATGTGGAAGCCATCCACATCCTTGGCCGGATCGATCGAGTTGATCACCAGGTCTTCGTTCAGATGCCCCGGCAGCGGCAGTTGCACCAGAATGCCGTGCACCGCCGGATCATTGTTCAGCCTGTCGATCAGCGCCAGCAGATCCTCTTCCGAAGTGTCGGCCTCCAGCTTGTGCTCGTACGAGTTCATGCCGACCTCGACAGTCATCTTGCCCTTGGACCGCACATAGACCTGGCTTGCCGGGTCCTCGCCCACCAGCACCACCGCTAGACCGGGCGTGATGCCGTTTTCTTCTTTCAGCTTTGCGACCTGATCGGCGACCTGAGCGCGCACCTTGGCGGCAAAAGCCTTCCCGTCGATAACCTGGGCTACCATCCTGTGATCCCTTCTTTCAAAACGGATCGGGCGCAGGAAGCGCCCGGTTTCTCAGTCAGGGCCGAGCACGCGCTCTTCCCGCGCGATCGACCAGTCAATCAAAATGCGCCACAGCTTTTCGGCCAAATCCGGGTCCATGCCCAGTTCGTCAGAACTTGCGCGCACGCGCTGCACCACCTCTTCAACACGATCCGGGATACGGGCCGGCAGGCCCTCGGCCGGTTTCAACTGGGATGCGCGGTCGATATAGCCCGCGCGCGTCACCAGCAATTCGATCAGTTGGCGATCCAGCTTGTCGATCTGAACCCGCAACTCCGGCATCGAGTGACAGTCTTGCGGCAGTATCAGAATGGACATTTTAATCTCCTGTGGTCCGGGGATACCCCCGAACCACGAGATGTATCATTCAGGCGCTTAGAACAAGCCCTCGATCTGGCCTTCGTCGTTGAGGCGAATCGTCTCAGCCGCGGGTTTGCGGGGCAAACCGGGCATGGTCATGATCTCACCGCAGACAACCACGATGAAGCCAGCACCGGCGGACAGGCGGACCTCACGCACCGGAACCGAGTGGCCGGTAGGCGCGCCCCGCAGGGTCGGGTCGGTCGAGAACGAATACTGGGTTTTCGCCATGCAGACCGGCAGGTTGCCATAGCCCGCGTCTTCCCATTCGCGCAGCTGGTTGCGGATCTTGTTGTCGGCCAGAACCTCGTCAGCGCGATAGATGCGCTTGGCGATGGTTTCGATCTTCTCGAACAGCGCCATGTCGTCAGGGTAGATCGGCGCGAAGTTCGCGGTGCCGCCTTCGACGATTTCCACAACCTTCTCGGCCAGCGGAGCCGAGCCTTCGGACCCCAGTTCCCAGTGACGCGACAGAACCGCCTCGACCCCGTGATCGCCGCAATAGTCTTTCACGGCCTGCACTTCGGCATCGGTGTCGGTGACAAAGTGGTTGATGGCCACAACAACCGGCACGCCGAACGATTTCACGTTTTCGATGTGACGGCCCAGGTTGGCGCAGCCCGATTTGACGGCATCAACATTCTCGGCACCCAGATCGGCCTTGGCCACGCCGCCGTTCATCTTCATCGCGCGCACGGTGGCAACCAGCACCACAGCCGACGGAGCGATGCCCGCTTTGCGGCACTTGATGTTCATGAATTTCTCAGCACCCAGATCGGCCCCGAAACCGGCTTCGGTCACTACATAGTCGGCCACTTTCAGCGCGGTCTTGGTTGCGATGACCGAGTTACAGCCATGTGCGATGTTGGCGAACGGACCACCGTGGACAAAGGCCGGGTTGTTTTCCAGCGTCTGCACCAGGTTCGGCTGCATTGCGTCCTTCAGCAGCACGGTCATTGCGCCTTCGGCTTTGATGTCGCGGCAGTAGACCGGGGTCTTGTCGCGGCGGTAAGCGACGATGATGTCACCCAGACGCTTTTCCAGATCTTTCAGGTCGGTCGCCAGGCACAGGATCGCCATAACCTCAGAGGCCACGGTGATGTCAAAACCTGCTTCGCGCGGGAAGCCGTTCGATACACCGCCCAGAGACGCCGTGATTTGACGCAGGGCCCGGTCGTTCATGTCGACCACGCGACGCCATGCAACGCGACGGGTGTCGATCTCGGCCTCGTTACCCCAGTAGATGTGGTTGTCGATCATCGCCGACAGCAGGCTGTGCGCGCTGGTGATCGCGTGGAAGTCGCCGGTGAAGTGCAGGTTCATTTCCTCCATCGGAACAACCTGCGCATACCCGCCACCTGCAGCGCCGCCCTTCATGCCGAAGTTCGGGCCGAGCGAGGCCTCACGGATACAGATCATCGCGTTCTTGCCGATGCGGTTCAGACCGTCACCCAGCCCCACAGTGGTCGTGGTCTTACCCTCACCTGCCGGGGTTGGGTTGATCGCGGTTACAAGGATCAGCTTGCCGTCTTCACGGTCCTGCACCGAGTTGATGAAGTCCTGGCTGACTTTCGCCTTGTCGTGGCCATAGGGCAGCAGATCGGCGGAATCGATGCCGATCTTGGCGCCGATTTCCTGAATCGGCTTCTTGTTCGCTTCGCGGGCGATTTCGATGTCGGATTTGTAGCTCATTGGCCAGGGTCCCTGATTGAATGCCTTGCAAAACCGACGCAGCGCGTCGGCGCTGTGCAACCCATACAGTCGTACACAATTCCGATGGCTATGGATTCCGACATATTCATGCCGCGAAACGGCGTCGCCGGATATCGTGAGTTTCAAATCGGAAACGAATGGGCCTTATGGCTGCCAGATTGGCTGATCAGGGACAAACAATCGCATTTTGCCGCCAATTCGCAGGGAACCGGGTCGTTCGACCCAACCCGTCACCCCGCGCCGCCCTTTGGCTGCGGGTTTGAAGGCGGCACCGTGACCGCTGTGATCCTGTTCAATCTCACGCCCCGGCAGAACGCAGGGGGCGTTTTCCATATCCACGGTGATCGTCGCACCGTTGTCGGCCTGCAAGCGCGAGGATGGGGGAATATGTGAAAAATCGGGAATGCCCTTCACGACAATCGACGCCCCAAGGTACGACGGATCAAGATCATCCAACCCCATCTCAGTCGCGATCCCGGCCAATTCCTCGGCCGACAGGACCGACAGCTGCCTGACGTTCCTGATCTCGGTGCCCTGCGGATACAGGTTCTTGACGCGCACGCAGGACGCCCGGTTAAGCCCTTCATGCCGTTCGCCGCGCACACCGTCGAAATCTAGCTGCAAGGTATCAACCGGCTCAGCCCGCAACGACTGCCCTGCCGGTACATGGCCCAGCCATATCACTTCGCCAGTGAACTCGGTTTCGCGCAAAAACGGCATAGGCCTTCCCTTCTTATCAGCGTCCTTGCGCGCATAATGCCCAGCACCGACCTGATGAAAAGAAAAAACCCGGAGGCTGGCTCCGGGTTTTTTTGTTTATGCAGTCGGCTCAGGTTCCATCCCACCTTCGGGCGGAGATTTCTTCGGCTTGGTCTTGGGAATGGCCGTGACGCTGGGCGCGCTGCCCTCATCCGGCTTGTCGCCTTCGTCGTCGCCTTCGGTGGGCGACTCGCCATTCATGACCCGCTTGATCTCGTCGCCGGTCAGGGTTTCGTATTCCAGCAGCCCCTGCGCCAGACGTTCCCAAGCCTCGTTCTTGTCGGTCAGGATTTTATGGGCACGCTCATAGCCTTGCTGGATCAGGCGCTTCACCTCTTCCTCGATCAGCTCTTTGGTGTGCGCTGAAACCGAGAAACCGGCGGTGTTGCCCTGATAGCCTTCATGCGCTTCGGCATAGTCGATATTGCCGACCTTGTCCGACATGCCCCAGCGCATCACCATCGCGCGGGCCAGTTGGCTGGCCTGCATGATGTCGCCAGCCGGACCGTTCGAGACGTGATCTTCACCGTATTTGATGACCTCGGCAGCTTTACCGGCCATGGTCATGGCCAGTTTCTGCTCACACTCATCGCGGTGATAGTTCAGGCGGTCCATTTCGGGAAGCGACACAACCATACCCAACGCACCACCGCGCGGAATGATCGTCGCCTTATAGACCGGATCGCACAGCGGTAGTTCCAGACCGACCACAGCGTGACCAGCCTCGTGATAGGCCGTCTTTTCCTTCTGGTCCTGGGTCAGCACCATCGAGCGACGCTCGGCCCCCATCATCACCTTGTCTTTCGCGTTCTCGAAATCCTCCATGGTGACAAAACGACGACCCACACGTGCGGCCATCAACGCGGCCTCGTTCACGAGGTTTGCCAGATCGGCACCCGAGAAGCCCGGTGTCCCGCGCGCGATGATGCGCAGATCGACATCGGGGCCCAAGGGGGTCTTGCGCGCGTGAACGCCCAGGATCTTCTCTCGACCTTTGATATCTGGGTTGCCAACGGTCACATTCCGGTCAAACCGGCCCGGACGCAGCAGCGCTGGGTCAAGAACGTCTTTTCGGTTGGTCGCGGCCAGAATGATCACGCCTTCATTGGCCTCGAACCCGTCCATCTCGACCAGCAACTGGTTGAGCGTCTGTTCGCGTTCGTCATTACCACCACCATAACCGGCGCCACGATGGCGACCAACGGCGTCGATCTCGTCGATGAACACGATACAAGGTGCGTTCTTCTTGGCCTGCTCGAACATATCGCGCACGCGCGAGGCACCGACACCCACAAACATTTCAACGAAATCCGAGCCCGAAATGGTGAAGAACGGCACGCCTGCCTCACCCGCAATGGCACGGGCCAGCAGCGTCTTACCGGTACCCGGAGGGCCAACCAGCAGCGCGCCCTTGGGGATCTTGCCGCCCAGACGCGAGAATTTTTGCGGGTTGCGCAGGAATTCAACGATTTCTTCCAGCTCTTCCTTGGCCTCGTCGATACCCGCCACGTCGTCAAAGGTCACACGGCCATGCTTTTCAGTCAGCATCTTGGCCTTGGACTTGCCAAAGCCCATCGCGCCACCTTTGCCGCCCCCCTGCATCCGGTTCATGAAATAGACCCAGACACCGATCAGAAGAAGGAAGGGCAACAGCGTGATCAGGAACGACTGGAAACCCGATTGCTGCTGTTTCTCAGCGCGTACGGGGATGTTTTCGTCGATCAGCAGTTTGGTGACCTCGGCATCGCCGGGTTTGATCGTCACGAATGTCCCGCCGGTTTCTGTGGTATAGCGAATCTGTTCGCCATCCAGCGTCACATTCTTGACCTCACCGTTCTGCACGGCGCTGACAAAGTCGGAATAGGTTCGTTCATTGCTCTGAAGTGTTCCGCCTGGTCCGCTGAACAGATTGAACAGTGCAAGGATCAGCAAGAACAGAACGACCCAGAAGGCGATATTGCGAGCGTTGCCCAAGGAAATTCTCCCAAAAGATATCAGCAGATGGGGATCTGCCGGGTTGTCTCTTAAAATAGAGAGGATTGTGGCAGGTTCAATGTGATAAAAAAGAAGCGTAGAACTCGGGCCAGTCTGTCGCGGGCTTTGCGACCCACCCGTTTGGGAAACCTGCCAGAGGGGCCGCGCACAGGTCATCCCCGCGCCAGACCGCTGGCGAGGACTGCAACGCAAGGCGCGGGCGACCGGTCGCCCGCCAATCCGGCAGCAACGCCAGACCGGCCTCACCCAATGCGCGAATTTCTACGCCTTGGGGTGCAGGACCGGTCAGGACCCAGCGACCGTCCCAACTGTCTGACGGGGTTGATGAGAGGTTGCAGACGGCCTGAAACTCTCTGCAAATCCAAGTATTCCCGCCCCTTGGCACCAGCAGGCAGCCGTTCAACGACCCGGCCTGCCCGCTTTGCAGGGCGTCAATGGCCTGATCCACGGTCGTTTGGCGCGGGGGGTAACCGGGTCCAGAAATCCAGGCGACTATGCCAATCAACACGCGCCGCTGGATCTCAGCGGGCAGCGCGGCAAACGCCGACCGATCAAGACACACGTCCCCGCCAACAACTGTGGTGGTCTTGCGGGCGGAATCCTGCGCATAAAGCGCCAGTGCCTCACGCGCTTGTGCAAGATTTTTTGCCACACGCGAAAGGGATTCTGCAGTTACGCCCAAAGGTTCCAGCCCGGCCAAAGCCTCGCGCGCCTTGATCCGGTCGAACCTTTTGTCCTGATTCGATGGGTCCTCGACCCATGTGGCACCGATTTGGATCAGGTAATCTCGCAGGCGTTGACGTGTGATCCCCAGCATGGGGCGGATCATTTCGATGCCGTCCCGATGATGCGATACAGGCATCGCCGCCAAACCGGTGACACCAGCGGCGCGACCCAGTCGCATCAGCACCGTTTCTGCCTGATCATCCGCCGTGTGACCCAAGGCAATCATCGGAATCTCATTCTGCCGCGCCCAGTCGGTCAGCAGCGCATAGCGCGCCTGACGCGCCTGATCCTGCAGATTGCCCTTGCCGTCCCAACCTTGCCATTTCAGAACGTCGTGTCGAAGCCCAAGTTCAGCCGCCTGCCCTGCAACCAGCCGGGCCTCTTGCGCGGCTTCTGGGCGCAGGCCGTGATCCACGGTTGCGACGCGTAGGTTAACACCTTCGTACGCCGCAATCTCAGCCAGCAGATGCATCAACGCCACCGAGTCGCCCCCGCCCGAGACGGCAACACCCAACCGTTGCGGCAACCGTTCAGGCAGCCGCGCGCGAATCTCGGACGTCAGGCTGGTGGGGGTCTTGTTCAAGAACACCCCAAAGTGGCCATTTCCTGCGTAGCACTTGTGGCCGGGCCAGAGGATGGGAAACGCACGCCGACCTCGCTGAGTGTGATGCAGGCTTGTTCGGTCTGGCCCAAACGGCCCAGGGCCGCACCCAGTTCGAACAGGGCGTCGGGCGCAACGGACCCCTCGGAATCTCCGGTGAAGCTGGCCAGAAACGCCCGCGCCGCTTCGCGTGTGTCACCTAGACCTTCAAGCGCCTGTCCACGTTTTAGATGCGCTTCGGGGGCCAAAGGACTACCGGGGTACGAGGTATCAAACTGTGCAAACATCGTCGCGGCGGTCTGGAAATCGCCATCGGCCAGCGCTTGCGAGGCATCGTCGAAATCGGCCCGCTCACCCACCGCCAGTTCACCTTGGTCCGAGGTACTGGGCTGCGTGGGCGCAGGGGTGATCGCGGCGGTCGTCTCAGTTTCTCCGCCCAGCGTTGACGTCTCTCCCAAAGTGGACAGATCGCCACCTTCCAGTTCGACCAATCGGAACTCAAGATCCCCGATCCGGTTGGTTCCATCGGTCACGATATTCTGCACCCGCTGGTTCAACTGCTCGGTCTGGCGTGTCAGCCGCTGCAACTCGGCCTCAATCGCGTCTACGCGCTCAAGGACCGAACTGCCGGACAGGTTTGGCGCGGGCGAGCCGGTGGTCGAAAACTCGCGCTTCAGGCGCTGTATTTCCACATGCAGCACCGTCAGTTCCTGCCGGATATCCGCCAGCGTCTGCTGATCCTGCGCTTGTGCCACGCCCGCCGTTGCAACAACTGCGGCCAAAACCCATCCTGCAAGTCTCATCGTCTTACCCCAAGGTTGAACCGGTCAGCACCGTCACCGCGCGGCGGTTTTTGGAATAGCAATCCTCGGTGCTGCAAATCTCGATCGGGCGTTCTTTGCCGTAGCTGACAGTGGTCAGACGGTTGCCCGCCACCCCGCGCGAAATCAGAAACTCGCGCGCTGCATTCGCGCGCCGTGCGCCCAGTGCCAGGTTGTATTCGCGCGTTCCCTGCTCGTCCGCGTGCCCTTCGATTGTGGCCACGTAGTCCGGGTTGGCCAGCAGCCAATCCGCCTGCCCTTGCAGTACCGTTTGCGCCTGTGGCGACAGGGTCGACTGATCCACCGCAAACAACACCCGATCCCCAACCGTCTGCTGGAAATACGCGGGTGAGCGTGGATCACTTGGCGAACCCGGTACAAGCGCGCCACCAGCACCGCCCGAGCCGAAGCCCCCCAAATCCGAAGGATCATTGCTGGTGCAGGCCGCAACAACGCTCAGCGCGCCCACGGCCAGGATTTTGCCCAATACGTTCATCTCATGTGCCTCGTCGTTTTGTTTATTGCCGCCTGTCTATCACAGAGACGGTTTCTTGTGAACTTTGCCGCGCTTTTGCGGTGATCAATTCTGCAACGGTCCCCAGGACGGGTCGCTGCCCCCGTCCGGCGTGCGCACCGGGCGCAGGTTTCGACCTGATATATCCACCGAATACAGTGTCGCCCGACCGCTGGCACCCTGCGTTTCGCGGGTAAACATGATGACGCGCCCGTTCGGCGACCATGTTGGCCCTTCATCCAGGAAGGAAGAGGTCAATAGCCGTTCCTCATCTCCATTGGTGCGCATCACACCGATATGGAACCGGCCTTTGTTTTGCTTGGTGAACGCAATCAGGTCACCGCGCGGAGACCAGACGGGCGTGCCATAGCGGCCCTGACCAAAGCTGATCCGCGTCGCCTCACCGCCATTAGCGGGCATGACATACAGCTGAGGCGTGCCCGAACGGTCGCTTTCAAAAACGATCTGGCTGCCGTCCGGCGAATAACTGGGGGCAGTTTCAATGGCAGGTGTGTTGGTCAGGCGTGTGCTTTGGCCCGAGGCCAGATCCATTTTCCACAAGTCAGTATTCCCGCCTTGGATCAGCGAATAGACAATCGACCGCCCATCCGGCGAGAAGCGGGGCGAGAAGCTCATGGTGCCGCCCTGCGTGTTCAACTCCTGCCGCCGAACGCTGCCCACGTCCAGCACGTAAATGCGCGGGCTGCCGGTTTCGTAACTGGTATAAAGCAGCCGGTCCCCGGTCGGCGAAAAGCGCGGGGCGAGAACGATGGCGGAACTGTCGGTCAGGTACTGAACATTCGCCCCGTCGTAATCCATGATCGCCAACCGCTTGAGGCGCTGATCCTTGGGGCCGCTTTCCGACACAAACGCAACACGGCTGTCGAAATACCCGCCCTCGCCGGTAATCCGGCTGTAGACCTGATCGGCCACCTTATGCGCCATCCGCCGCCACCCGTCGGTGGTTCCGGCCAGTTGCAGACCGTTGCCCAACTCCTGCCCCGAGAACACATCCCACACCCGGAACCGGACCGTCAGACGCTTGCCCGAGACATTCACCGCCCCGGTCACCAGCGCCTGCGCGTTGATCGCTTTCCAGTCCACGAACTGGACCGGCGCATCAAAGCTGCTGACACGGCTGATGAACGCGTCCGAAGAGATTTCACGGAACAGCCCCGTTCCAGTCAGATCAGCCGCGACGACCCGCGAAATATCAATTGCATATTGCGACGCCGAAGGCCCGTCGGGCACGAAATTCGGAACCGCAAAGGGCAAGGGTTCGATGATCCCTTCGTCAATTTCCAGACGCAACGGCCCGCTTTGCGCGTATACCGGGGCCGACATCAGGGTCAGACCAAGGAAGAGGCTGGTCAGAAGTTTCATCATTTGATCCGCATCCTCTCGGGATTGAATGTAATCTCAATATCCTGCCACTGATCGTATTTGTCAGCAGGCAGATCGTATCCACGCGCGCCACAGCGCAAAATTGCACGCCTTGCCGCCTGATAAGCCTGATTTTCAGCACCCGCAGACCCGCCAGAGCTGTCCAGCAGCCGAACGCTGCCCCCAATAACCGTTCCATCAGGGTTGAGCGAAAAGCCGACGACCACAACCACATTCAGCGCGTCGGTCGACAACGACCCGACATTCCAGCACTGGGACACCGCCACGCGCATGGCGTCTTTCTCGCCACTGGTCAGCGGCGGGCCGGACGGTTCGCTGCCTCCGCCCAAGGCTTCGGCCAAGGCGTCATTGATGGCATCATCATTGGTTTGCGCCGGGGCTTCCGGCTCGGGATCCGGGGTTTCGGCGACCTCTGGTTGCGGCGCGGGCGCAGGGCGGTTCGGACGCACACGTGGACGGGGCGAGGTCAGCGGCGATTGCTCCTCGGTTTCCTCGGCCTCGGTCACGATCTCGGGCGCGGCCTCTTCCGGGGCGGTCTGATCCTGCTGTTCCTGCTGCGTCTCGGCTCCCTCGTCCAAGGACACTGGCGGCGTTTCCACCTCGTCCGGCTTGGCTTCGGGCGGCGGTGGCGCGATGGCTTCGGGCGCGACCCGCTCGGACGGGCTGGGCTGCGCCTCGGGGCCCGGCGGCAAGGGCAAGGCTGCCGTTTCCGGCTCGGTCAGGGTTGGCGGTTCTTCCGGCAACTCGGGCTCTGGCGGGATTTCAACCGTTTCCGGGACGGTCTCAGGTTCCGGCTCTGGCGGGGCCACGGGTTCCGGGCGCGGCTGTTCTTCCGGGGTCGCCTCGGGCGTGCTGGCCTCGATCTCGGGCTCCGGGGGTTGTTCCAAAGTGCCAGGCTGTTCCGGCACTTCCGGAGCATCCGTCTGCGCCTGAAGCGCCGCAAACTGCTCAGACGAAATCACGGACACATCCTGCACGGCCATCGGCAACGGCTCGGACCGGAAGGTGCCGCCGAACAGGGCCCAGCCGATCAGGCCGACATGCGCAATCGCCGAGATTTTGGTGCCGGTATCCACCGCGCAACCCCACCTTTACCCATCGTCCAGCGTCGGCCCGCCGGTATCCGTCACCAGACCCACATTCGAAAACCCGCCCGCGTTCAGCGCACCCATAACCTGCATGACCTGCGCGTAGGGGATCGCCCCATCCGCCCGCAGGAATACGCGGTCGCTGCTGCGCTCCGCCGCGATGGCGCGCAACCGTCCGACCAGTTCTTCCCGCAACACATCCGTGGTCTGGATCTGAACGCGCCCATCGGCTGTCAGGGTGACGGTCAGCGGCTCTTCACTGTCGCCGGGCAGCGCACTTGCGGCGGTTTTGGGCAGATCAACCGGCACACCAACTGTCAACAACGGGGCCGCCACCATAAAGATGATCAGCAAAACCAGCATGACATCGACAAAAGGCGTCACATTGATCTCGGCCATCGGCTGCGCGCGCCCACGCCGCCGTCCGCGTCGGCGCCCATTCCCGCCCGCAGGTTGCTGAACCGCCGCCCCCATGTCTCAGCTATCCAACTGACGCGACAGGATCGTCGCGAATTCATCGGCAAAGGCTTCGTAACCGCCAACAATGCGGTCACTATCCGCGCTGAGCTTGTTGTAGAAAATCACCGCCGGGATCGCAGCCAGCAGGCCCAAACCAGTGGCCAACAACGCCTCGGCAATCCCCGGAGCGACCACGGCGAGGTTGGTGTTCTGCTGCTCGGCAATCTCGATAAAGGCATTCATAATGCCCCAAACGGTTCCGAACAGGCCGATAAACGGAGCGGTCGAACCGACGGTGGCCAGAATGGGCAAGCCTTTTTGCAAGGTCTCAGCCTCTTTCGCGATGGCCACATCCATCGACCGGTCGATCCGCGCCGTCGCCCCGGCAATCAGCCCGCCATCGGTACGATGCGACCTGCGCCATTCGATCATCCCCGCTGCAAAAATCTTCTCGGAACTGCCATCGGGTTGCGAGCCGATCTGCTCGAACAGCTCGTCCAGAGGGTTCCCGGACCAAAAGCTTTCATCAAACACCTGCGCCTCGCGCCGCGCGGCCCGGTAGTTGATGAGTTTCTGGATGATGATACCCCACGACCAGATCGATGCCCCGATCAGCATCAGCATCACCAGTTTGACGATAAAGGTCGCGCGGGCGTACAGCCCCCACATGGAGAAATCGATCTCCTGCGCCAGCGCCAGCGTTTCAGCTTCCATGAACCTGCTCTTTGTTTTGCCTGACGGCCGTTCGTTTGGCCTTGTTTTGCCAAACGCTAACGCAGTTGGGGCTGAAAAGCCAACAGAACCACCCTTGCCCTACAAATTGTTACATCAATGCGCGAATCTCTGCCGGAAGGCGGATCGGCTTGCCGTCCTTGTTGATGCACACAGCGGTGACCGAGGCGCGGAATATCTCGGTCTCACCCCGCCGCACAAGCTGCGCCATGGTCAGGCGCACGCCCGATATGTCGGTCACTTCGGTTTCGACAATCAACTCATCATCGAACTTCGCAGGCGAAAGGTAATCGGCCTCGACCCGGCGCACGACCCAGACAATGCCTTCCTCGCGCATGGCGTTCTGGTCGTTGCCAAGATTGCGTACCCAATCCGAACGCGCGCGCTCGATAAACCGCAGGTAATTCGCGTGATAGACGACGCCGCCCATGTCGGTGTCTTCATAAAAAACGCGCACCGGGTAGATGTGTTTCATTGCGGCGGCTCCAACCGGGCAAACAGCCTGAGCGCATGAGACGCATCCTGCGCCGCCCCCGGCAAAACAGGATCATAAGCAGCCCGGATCAGCCCGGCAATGTCAGGCCGCAGGATCGTCGCCCCGCCCGCCACAGCCAAGGGCGACTGCGCGCGAAACGCGGTGTCGGACCACAACAAGATGGTCTGCACCACCTGACTCAGCGCAAGGGTTTCCGCGGGCACCTTGGACAATTCCTTGTCCATTCGCAGGAACACAAAGGCCGCCCGGATCGCGCCATCCTCTTCAAACCTGAAAATCCGGTATTGATTGGCATCCACTGCCAACAATCGCTCGACCAAAGGGCTAAGGTCGGGAACAAGACGATCCAGATCCGGCACCTCCAGCAGTTCCTGCCAATCGCGAAAGAAGAACACCATGCAGTTGGCACCCAATTCAGGGTCGGTCTCGGCCATCTTGTGCCCGGCCAGCGTCACGATCGCCTCGAACGCGCCCTTCACTGTTGCAAGCGTCTCATCCTCAACCCCAAAAACGATCGGCACGATGGGACGACCCCACCGCGCAAACAGGAACTCACCGCTTTCACGCGTAAACAGCGCCTCGATCTCTTCTGGTGTCACGCCCAACCCTTCTTCTTGTTTCAAATACGGCCGCCGGAGGCTTAAAATCTAACGCGCGCCGCTTCAACCAAACAGATCGCTCTGACCCTTTGGTGCAGCCATCCCCAAATGCGTCCAGGCCTTCTGCGCCAGCATCCGCCCGCGCGGTGTGCGCTGGATCAGACCCTGCTGCAACAGATAGGGCTCAATCACCTCTTCCAGCGAATCCCGACTTTCCGACAAAGCCGCTGACATTGTCTCAATCCCCACAGGCCCACCGCCGTAATTCTCGGCGATCAGCTTCAGATACCGCCGGTCCGCACCATCCAATCCCAGATGATCCACACCCAGCCGCGTTAGTGCTCCGTCAGCCAGGTCGCGGGTAATCCGCCCGTCGCCTTCAACAATCGCAAAATCCACCACCCGCCGCAGCAACCGCCCTGCAATACGTGGCGTTCCCCGCGACCGCCGCGCAATCTCACGCGCGCCATCATCATCTGCGGGCGCCCCCAGCTTGCGTGCGTTTCGGGTTACGATCTCGTGCAACTCATCCACCGTATAGAACTGCAACCGCGTCGGGATTCCGAACCGATCCCGCAGCGGCGTCGTCAGCAGCCCCATCCGCGTCGTCGCCCCCACCAGTGTAAACGGCTGCAACTCGATCCGAACCGTCCGCGCAGCGGGGCCTTCGCCGATCACCAGATCCAGCTCAAAATCCTCCATCGCGGGATAAAGCACCTCTTCCACCGCAGGGTTCAGGCGGTGAATCTCATCGATAAACAGCACATCGCGCGCTTCGAGATTGGTCAGGATCGCCGCCAGATCGCCCGCCTTGGCCAAAACCGGGCCGGACGTCATGCGAAAGTTCACCCCCAACTCGCGCGCCATGATCTGCGCCAGAGTCGTTTTCCCAAGCCCCGGAGGCCCATGGAACAGCGTGTGGTCCATCGCCTCGCCGCGTTGCTTGGCGGATTGGATGAAAATGCGCAGGTTGGCCCGCGCCTCGGCCTGACCAATGAACTCATCCAGACCCTGCGGGCGCAGGGCACGGTCGTTATCCTCGGGCAACGGATCGGGGCGCAGGGTGGGATCAGCGTCTACCATTCACTCACCCTTTCGGTGCCAGTAGTTTCAGCGCAGCGCGGATCAGGTCCGCCTCACCCGCCTCCGGCAGGTTGGCCGCCGCTTCGGCCACGGCCGAGGCCGCCTCGGACGGGCCATACCCCAGATTGGACAGCGCAGACAAAGCCCCGGCCGATGCCGCAGCCGAGCCCGAGGCCGCTTTTGCCGCCCGCCTTGGTGCAGGCGCAGGTTCGGACGGCTCAACCACGTCCAGCGCGGGACCATCCAAAGCCTCGGTCACAGTGCCGCCCATGGCCATCACACCCGGCGCCTTGTCTTTCAGGTCCAACACGATCCGCTGCGCCGTTTTAGGGCCCACGCCCTTGGCCGCCTTGACGGCAGCCCAATCACCCAGCGCAATCGCACGGCTCACGCCATCCGGCCCCAACGCCGACAGAATGGCCAGCGAGACCTTAGCCCCCACACCCTGAACCGAGCAAAGCAGCCGATGCCACTCCTTCTCGACCAGCGACAGGAATCCGTAAAGCTGCATCAGATCTTCGCGCACGACCATGTCGGTATAGATCGAGGCCGCCTCGCCTACGCCGGGCAACGCCGCCATTGTCCGGTCCGAGCAATAGACGATGTACCCAACCCCGCGCACGTCGATCAGAATGTGATCCGCCGCGCGATAGTCCAAACGCCCCGTCAGCTTTCCGATCATGCCCGTACCTCTTTCACCCGCGATTGCTGCGTCTTGCCGTAATACGCATGACAGATCGCAATCGCCAGCGCATCCGCCGCGTCCGCGCCTTTCGGCGCACAGCCGGGCAGCTGCAGTTTGACCATGTGAAGAACCTGTTCTTTCTCGGCATGGCCGACGCCGACCACGGTCTTTTTGACCCGGTTGGGTGCATATTCCCCCACCGGCAGACCGGCCTGCGCCAGTGTCAGCAGGGCAACCCCTCGCGCCTGACCCAGTTTCAGGGTCCCTGCCCCGTCCTTGTTCACGAATGTCTGTTCGATTGCGGCCTGATCCGGCTGATGATCCGCGATAACCTCGACAATCTGATTGTGCAGGGACAGCAGCCGTTCACCCAGATCATCCCCATCCGACTTACACAAGCCATTGGCAACGTGGCTCAGGCGGCTGCCATTTGATTCGATGACGCCCCATCCCAGGGTTCTCAGCCCCGGATCAATGCCCAGAATTCGCATGTTGTGCCTCGGCCTGCTCGGGTTATGTGATGTTTTTTCAACGCCTAGCACGAAGCGTGAACATTTTCCAAGCGAATTGACCGGAAGTCTGAAAACGACACCAGTATCCCACCCGCGACCCAAAGGTGTATTTGCGACCTGAAACGGGTCTGAAAGCGGCACCCGGATGAAGGTAAATTCACCAAATATTTAAGGGGATTACAGCCTCGTGAAGCCTTGCAAAAAATGCATGGGACACATGCAAAAAATGATCTTGTGAAGGTTATATGACAACACTAGATGCCGCTCAGATCGACTGATCAAACGTAAACACAAACCAGAAGGAAACAGGATATGGCTGCACTGGACACCACCCGCATCGCCACCACTGGCTCGTTCGGCCTCGCTGGCCGTATCGGCGCGTTTTTCGTATCGGCGTTCAACGTCGCTGCAGAATGGAACGACGCCCGCGCAACCCGCAAGGCGCTGGCTGGCCTGACGGATCGTGAACTGAGCGATATCGGCCTGTGCCGTGGCGATATCGACGACATCATCCAGCGTCGTCGCTAAAAGCGGCGACCGCGTATAGGCCCCTTCCTCCTCCCTGAGGGGCAAAAAAGAACACCGCGTGCCATTCAGCATGCGGTGTTTTTTTCTTCAGGAGGTTCGTTTAGTAGAGAATTTTGTTCAGTTGGACCGCGAGAGTCTCGGACAGAGGGTCAATCTGCATGACCCAGGCACCCGCTTTCTCGACCGAGGTTCCTTCGTTCAGGCTGTCGATCCGGAACTGGTACCCCGTTGGTCCGAGGCTGGAGAGCAGGAACGCCTTGAACCCGAAGAACCCGAGCAGACAGAACAGCAGCACCTTTGCGGGCACCGCAGATCGGACCCGCTGTGGTTTCATGACAACCAGGCCGTCTTTGCGCATCGTGGCGCGGTAGCCCCGGCTCATCTTCTGATGTTTCTTGTTCAGGCGATGAACGCGCTGATCGAAATCCAGTTGCTTTATCGTCATGGCAGCCTCCTCAAAACCGCCCCCCTCGACTTGATTGGAAAACGGTAAGTAGAGATTGCGACAAAAGCGTGGCGAAAATCCACAAAACTCCTGTAAATGGCCTAAATTCAGCCCTGTTTGCTTAAGATTAGCGTCGTCCATTCACCAATCTCGGCTCGATTTGCCAGATTAAATCCATTTTGGGAATAAACGGTTACAACATCATCGGCCTGCTCATTCAGGATTCCCGACAGAATGGCATAGCCTTCGGGCCGCAGATTCGCGGCGATTTCCGGAGACAGGGCCACCAGCGGACCTTTGAGGATATTGGCGAAGATCAGGTCGTAAGGTGCCAGGGCCTGCAACTCGGAATGGTCAAATCCCGCCGCCTCGACACAGCGCACGGCACCGGACATGCCATTGGCGGTCAGGTTTGCTTCGGCTACATCGACGGCAACCTGATCGATGTCGCTGGCGATGATGTCGCCGTCCCAAACGCGCGCGGCGGCCATGGCCAGAACGGCGGTTCCGCAGCCGATATCGGCCACTTTCGAGGCCGTGAAGCCTTGGTCCAACAGGTGATCCAACGCCTTCAGACAGCCCAGAGTCGTGCCGTGATGTCCGGTGCCAAAGGCCATCGCCGCCTCGATCAGCAGCGGAATGCGGCCTTCGGGCAGTTTGTCGGCATCATGGCTGCCATAGACAAAGAACCGACCCGCCTCGACCGGGGCCAGTTCGCGGCGCACATGAGCGACCCAATCGGTTTCGGGCAGTTCCGAGACGACAAAGGGCTTGGCGTCAAACGCAGCCGCAAGCACGGCCAGCGCGGTCTCATCCGGCGCTTCGGTGAAATAGCCGCCAACCTCCCACAGGCCCGAGCCGTCTTCGACCTCGAACACGCCAACGCCAGTCGGTTCCGGGTCCAGACGCTCCATCGCTTCTCCCAGACCTTCGGCGGCGGTCTTGCCGGTCAGAGTGGTAAGCGCGGTGAATGTGGGCATGGGGGCCTCCTGTCTCAGTTGAAACAGCGCCTATGGCGCGGGCCCGGCAAGGTCAAGCACTGGTGGTTATTCAGCGGGGGCCGGGGCGTATTTCGCCAGGATTGTTTCATTGCCCGGTTCCGGGTGGCGCGGGATCAGCAGCGACAGCAGCAATGAGATCATGGCCATCGCTGCGGCGAGCCCGAAAACAGCACCGGGTGAGACAACCCACAGCAAGCCCAGAAGCGCAGGCAGGAATACCGCCGCGATGTGATTGATGGTAAAGGCCACTGCCGCTGTGGGCGCAATATCCGCCGGATCGGCGATTTTCTGGAAATAGGTTTTCAGCGCGAGGGCCAGTGCAAACAGCACATGGTCGATCACGTAGAGGATCGCCGCCAGCAGCACGCCCCAGCCGAACCAGTAGATGCCGCCATAGGCTGCGAAGACAATCGCAAGACCGGCGTATTCGAAGATCAGCGTGCGGCGTTCGCCAAACCTGGCCACCGCTTTGCCCAGCAGAGGCGCGGCCATCATGTTGATCATCAGGTTGATCAGATACAGGCTGGTCAGCTCGTGCACTTCGAACCCGAATTTCTCGACCATCATGAAGCCCGCGAACACGACAAAGATCTGCCGCCGCGCGCCAGCCATGAATTGCAGCGCGTAGTACAGCCAGTAGCGGCGACGCAGTATGATCTTTTTGGTCTGCGGCGTCGGCGCGTCGAATTGCGGATAGGCAATCAGGCTGAACAGCGCCAGCAGGACGGTCACGCCGCCCGCAGCCATGAAGACGAAGTTATAGGACAGATCGAACCGGTCCCAGGTCAGCACGATCAGCCCATAGACCACCATCGTCGCGGCTGAGCCCATCGCCACCAGCCAGCCCAGCACCTGCGGCGCGCGGTCCTTGGGCAGCCATTGCAGTTGCAGCGACTGGTTCACCGTCTCGTAATAGTGAAACCCGATCGAGCTGAACAGCGTCACAAACAGCAGCCCGCCAAGGCTGGGAAACCACGCCGTGACCGCCGTTGCCACGCCCAGCATGATCAGCGAGATCATCGCTAGAACCTGCTCGCGGATAAAGATGATCACCGCGATGACACCGACCGCCAGAAAGCCGGGGATCTCGCGCACCGTATGCAGCAACCCGATATCCGCGCCGTCGAAATTCGCCACTTCGATAACGAAGTTGTTCAGCAGCGCGCTCCACCCGTTGAAGGCAATCGGCATGGTCATCGCCATCACGAACAACAGCGTGATGGGGCGGCGCCAGAACGGTAGGCTTTGCGCCTCGGAAAGCGGCATGGGTTTCAGCATGAGACCCCTCTACGCCCATTTTCGCAGCTTGGCGAGGGGTATGCTGCACAGCCGCCCTGCGCAGATGCAGAGGTCAGTAGAAACTCTGCGGATCGATATCCACGGTCAGGCGAATATCGCCTTTCAGACGCAAAGGCGCGATCCAGCGGGCGATGGCGTCCTGAATAGGAGCACCCTTGGGGGCCTTGACCAGCAAACGCACGCGGTGGCGGCCCCGAATACGCGCAATCGGCGCAGGCGCGGGGCCAAACACCTGCGCGCCGATCTGGCGCAAAGGCGCATCGTTGCGGGCCATGGCGTTGCCGATGTCGAAAACCGGCCCAACTTCGGGCCCCGACAGGACGATCCCCGCCATGCGCCCGTAAGGAGGCACCCCGGCGGCCTGCCGCCCGGCGGCCTCGGCCTTCCAGAACCCCTCTTCATCCCCCGATAAGATCGCCCGGATCACCGGATGTTCCGGCTGAAAGGTCTGCAACAGCGCCTGCCCCGGCTTGTCCGCCCGCCCTGCGCGCCCGGCCACCTGCCGCATCAACTGGAACGTCCGCTCCGCCGCCCGCAGATCGGCGCCATGCAGGCTGAGGTCGGCGTCAATCACGCCCACCAGCGTCAGCTTGGGGAAATTGTGCCCCTTGGCCACCAGTTGCGTGCCGATGACGATATCCGCATCCCCCTCGGCAATTTCTTCGATCTTGGCCTTCAGCGCCCGGGCCGAGCCGAACAAGTCGGAACTGAGCATCGCAATCTTCGCCTCGGGGAATGTCGCTTCGGCCTCTTCCGCCAGCCTCTCGATCCCCGGCCCTACCGGGGCAAGCTTACCCTCGACCCCGCAGGACGGGCAGGTCTCGGGCATCGGCTTGGTTTCACCACATTGGTGGCACATCAGGCGTTTCAGGAACCGATGCTCGACCATCCGCGCGTCGCAATGGTCGCAGGCGATCTGTTCCCCACAGGCCCGGCACAGCGTCACGGGGGCATAGCCGCGACGGTTGATGAACAGCAACGACTGCTCGCCCCTCTCGATCCGCTGCCGCACCGCCTGCCGCAGTGACGGAGATATCCACGTCCCCGGCTGCATCTGCTCGGCCCGCATGTCGAGGGGTTTCATCTCGGGCAGAACCGCCGCCCCAAAGCGCGAGGTCAGGTCGAGCCGCTCATATTTCCCCGCCTCGGCATTCGCCCAGCTTTCCAGCGACGGCGTCGCGCTGGCCAGAATCACCCGCCCACCGCAGATGGCCGAGCGCAAAACCGCCATGTCACGGGCGCTGTAATGCACGCCGTCTTCCTGTTTGTATGAGGTGTCATGTTCTTCATCGACCACGACCAGCCCCAGATTGCGGAACGGCAAAAACAAAGCCGAGCGCGCGCCGACCACAAGTTGCGCATCCCCCTGCCCGACCATGCGCCAGACCCGGCGGCGTTCGGTCATCGTCGCGCCCGAATGCCATTCCGCCGGGCGCGCCCCAAACCGCGCCTCAACCCGGCTCAGGAACTCGGCTGTCAGAGCGATCTCGGGCAGCAGCACCAAAGCCTGCCGCCCTTGCCGCAACGCCTCGGCCACGGCTTCCAAATACACTTCGGTCTTTCCAGATCCCGTCACGCCTTTCAGCAGCGTAGTGCCATAATCCCCGGTCCGCTGCCCGGCCTGCAACCGCGCCACGGCTGCGGCCTGATCCTCGGTCAGGTCTTTGCCGGGCAAATCCGGGTCCAGATGCGGATAGGGCAGATCGCGGGGGCTGTCCTCTTCGCGCACCGCGCCCTGCTTGACCAACCCTTTGACAACAGACGAGGTCACACCCGCCTGCTCGGCCAGTTCCTTCAGCGTGAAAGCCAGGCCGCCATAGTCGCGCAACACCTCAAGCACCCGCGTCCGGGCATCGGTCATCCGGTCCGGCTCACGGTCGCCCAACCTGTAAATCTTGCGCATCGATGGCGGATCACCCAACCCCGGCGCGCGCGTCGCCAGACGCAGCATCGCAGGCATGGGTGTCAGCGTGTAGTCGGCCACCTTGCCCAGAAACAGGCGCATCTCTTCCCGCATCGGCGCAACGTCCAGAACGCGGATCACCGACCGCGCCTTGGCAAGGTCAAAACCGCCCTGCCCCGGCCCCCAAACCACGCCCAACACCTTGCGCGGCCCCAGCGGCACCTCGACAAACGCGCCCAGAAAGCATCCACCCTCGGGCGCTTTGTAATCCAGCGTCCGGTCCAGCGGCTGCGTTGTCAGCACCGCTACCAGCTCTCCTTCGTCGAAAAATCCGTTAGCGCTCACGGCATATCCTATGCAGGGGGTTCCAGCAGGGGTTTCTTTGAGGTAAAGCCATCCGCGACCAAGGCCAACCCATCAAAGGACTGCCCTCATGAAATTCTTCGTAGACACAGCCGAGATCGACGCCATCGCCGAACTGAACGATCTGGGCATGGTGGACGGTGTGACCACCAACCCCTCGCTGATCCTGAAATCGGGCCGCGACATTCTGGAAGTGACCAAGGAAATCTGTGATCTGGTCGACGGCCCCGTCTCGGCCGAAGTGGTCGCGACCGAGGCCGAGGACATGATCGCCGAAGGCCGCAAGCTGGCCAAGATCGCGCCAAACATCGCGGTCAAAGTGCCGCTGACATGGGCGGGCCTGAAAACCTGCAAAACCCTCAGCGACGAAGGCCAGATGGTTAACGTGACCCTGTGTTTCTCGACCAATCAGGCGATTCTGGCGGCCAAAGCGGGCGCGACCTTCATCTCGCCCTTCATTGGCCGGTTGGACGACATCAACCTCGACGGCATGGACCTGATCGCCGATATCCGTCAGGTCTATGACAATTACGGGTTCGAGACCGAAATCCTGGCCGCCTCGATCCGTACCGTGAACCATGTGACCGACAGCGCCCGCATCGGTGCAGACGTGATTACCGCACCGCCTGCCGTTATCAAGAAACTGGCCGATCACCCGCTGACCGACAAGGGCCTTGAAACCTTCCTGGCCGACTGGGCCAAAACCGGTCAGAAGATCCTCTGACCTCAAAGCCTTAGCGCCCGCGCGGCACCGACAGGTGCCGCGCCCGGCCCAACTGCAAACGCCTGATCCCCGGATCAGGATGTTGCAGGCGGGAGCCGTTCGAGCACAGATCGCACCAAAATCCACCCATACGTGCATTTTTTCCAAGGCAATCCCGACCTGTCATGGTATAAGCCGCCAAAACAAAAAACCGACCGGACGGGACATGAGCAGCAACCCAAAACTCGAGGATAACCTCCGCGCCGCGATTCTGGCCAAGCCCGACGCGTTGCTGGACGACAAGGATCTGATGCAGGCGCTTGTGGCCGCCAATGAACAGGCGCGCGGCGACAATGTGATCGACCTGCGCGGTATCGCCATGCAACGGCTCGAGGCGCGGCTGGACCGGCTGGAAGACACGCACCGCTCGGTCATCGCCGCCGCTTACGAGAATCTGGCGGGCACCAATCAAGTGCACCGCGCCATTCTGCGGCTGCTGGAACCGGTCGAGTTCGAGGACTTCCTGAAGGTTCTGGGCAATGACGTGGCCGAGATCCTGCGGGTCGACCGCGTCACGCTGGTTCTGGAAACCACGGTGGTGCAGGACGATCCGGCCATCGACAAGCTGGGCGGTGTTCTGACCGTCGTCGAGCCCGGTTTTGTCGATACCTACCTGACCTATGACCGCGGCGGCCCGGCCCGCGAGGTCACGTTGCGCGAAATTCAACGCGCAAACCCGCGCGTCTATGGAACCGGAGCAACCCATCTGCGGTCCGAGGCCTGCCTTAAGCTGGATCTGGGCGCGGGCCGTTTGCCCGGCATGATCGTGATGGGCGCGTCGGATCCGCGCCACTTTACCCCGCAGCTTGGCACTGATCTTCTGGCCTTTTTTGCAGGCGTTTTCGAACGGTCGATGCGTCACTGGCTGTCGTGAGCCTGATCTCCCCGGCCTGCCGGGACGCCCTCCAACACTGGTTGGAGAGCCTCAGCGCGCTGGCCGGGCGATCGGACAACACACAAACCGCCTATCGCGGTGACGTCACCGATTTCCTGTCCTTCATGACCCTGCACCACGGGGATCGTCAGGGTTTGGCCGCTTTGGAACGCATTACCGTATCGGACATGCGGGCCTGGATGGCGGATCAGCGCGGATCGGGCGTCGGCGCGCGGTCGCTGGCGCGTAAACTCTCCGCTGTCAAAAGCTTCTACCGCTGGCTGGCCGAACGTGAAGGCTTTGAACCCACCGCCGTCCTGTCCACCCGCGCGCCCAAGTTCACAAAGAAACTACCCCGCCCCCTTGCAGAAGACGCCGCCCGCGCGATGATCGACACGGTCGAGCTGCAATCGACCTCGGACTGGGTTTCTGCCCGCGATGTGGCGGTGGTCACTCTGCTTTACGGTTGCGGTTTGCGGATATCCGAAGCCTTGTCCCTGACCGGAGCCGACGCCCCGCTGCCTGCAACCCTGCGCATCATGGGCAAAGGCGGGAAAGAACGCATTGTTCCGGTCATACCCGCCGCCCGTGAGGCCGTGACCCGATACCTGAAACTCTGCCCGCACCCTCAGGCCGACGATGCGCCCTTGTTTCGCGGCGTGCGCGGCGGGCGGCTGAACCCGCGGGCCATTCAGGGCGCGATGGCCAAGGCGCGGATGCAACTGGGCCTGCCGTCAACGGCCACACCTCATGCCATGCGACACAGCTTTGCCACCCACCTGCTTACGGCCGGGGGGGATTTGCGTGCAATTCAGGAACTGCTGGGCCACGCCTCATTATCGACCACTCAGGCTTACACTGCCGTCGATACCGCGCGGTTGATGGAGGTTTACAACCGTGCGCATCCCAAAGCGTGACGCCTGGAACGCTGCGTCCTGAAGACTTCTGCAACTTAAGCGGGCTTTTGATTTGCATCTCGCCAACGCATCGTACATGACAGCCGCATGACACTTAGATTCAAAGCATTAGCCGTCCATCTTTTCACCGCAACGGGCGCCGTTTTCGCCATGCTGGCCATGCTGGCCGCCGTCGAGGAAAAGTGGAGCCTGATGTATCTCTGGCTTGTCGTTTCCTTCATAGTCGATGGCATCGACGGTCCTTTGGCCCGACACTATCACGTCAAGAAAAACGCGCCTGAATTCGATGGCGTCCTGCTGGACCTGATCATCGATTACCTGACCTACGTGTTCATTCCGGCCTATGCCCTGTTCAAATCCGGGTTGATGGATGGCTGGACCGGATGGTTTGCAATCATTGTCATCACCTTTGCAAGCGCGATGTATTTTGCCGATACGCGCATGAAAACCAAGGACAACTCGTTTTCCGGCTTCCCTGGATGCTGGAATATGGTGGTTATCGTGATTTTCGCGCTTGAACCCAACTTCTGGTTCAGCCTGGTGCTGGTGACGTTGCTGTCGATTGCAATGTTCCTGCCGCTGAAATTCGTCCATCCCGTACGGACCGAACGCTGGCGCAGCCTGACCTTGCCGATGGCCCTGGCCTGGACCTTCTTTGCGGGCTGGGCAGCCTGGGTCGATTTCCACCCTGAAAGCTGGGCGCATTGGGGGCTGGTTGTCACCAGCCTGTATCTGACCTTTGCCGGTATCGCGCAGCAGATCATACCGCAGCGCAATACCTAGAGGGGGTTACAGGACGTCCTGAACCTCGAACTCGGTGCCGTTATGGGTAAAGACATCTCCGGCCTGTAGCCCAACCATGGCCAGATAGATCGGGCTTTGCGTTGAAATGCCCATATAGGTCTTGCCGTCCACGTCAAACCGCGTCGTGGAAACGCAGACAACAAAGCGGCGGTTGTTGAACTTGATGATCGCGCCCGGCTGCACCGTATCGGTCAGGCCGAAATCGGTGTTTTCAATGACGTCGATCTTGGCATGGTGCGCATGGACCGGGGCGTCAAAAGCGGCCGCCAGATCCGCATTCTCACGCGAGGCCGCGATATCGTCCTTGTCGTGGCCCTCGCGGTCATCCAGCTGAGCGTCTTTCAGGAAGGCATCGTAATGCGCCTGAGCGGTCGCCAGTTCCTGCGCCTCTAACGACATCAGCTTGTCAATAATGGCCTTCTTGCGGGCGGCACGGTCTGCGTCGGTCATCATGCAATAGGATCCTTCAAATTCAGCATCAAATATAAGTTGAGCATCCGGATTTCGGATTGCAACTGATTTCCGTCACTCAGATCAACAGGCCCGCTGCCTTTTCATGACGCAAAAGGGCCACCTTCGTCTCGATCCCGCCATCACCGGAAAACCCGCCCAGACCGTTGGCGGCCAGCACCCGATGACAGGGAATAATGACCGGGATCGGGTTTGCCCCGCAGGCTTGCCCCACCGGCTGCGCAGGTTGGCCCAGCTCTTTTGCGATGTCCCCGTATGTGCGTGTCTCACCCAATGGGATCGCGTACATCAGATCGCAAACCTGCTTTTGAAACGCGGACCCTTCGACACGGTACGGCAGGTCGAAACGGTCAAGCTGACCCGCATCATAGGCCCGCAACTGGGCCGCGGCCTCGTGCAGCAGAGCCGTCGGTTCACCTTCGTCTGCACCATGCCAAACAAGACGCCTGACAAAGCCGTCCTGCTCTTCCACCCCAAGGCATCCAAAACGCGTTTCAACGGCAATCATCGGCATGTCGCGATGCTGTCAGAGCGGGCTCAGTTTCGCAAGGCTCGGCGCTCATCCACTTAAACAAACACGCATTCACATAAAACGTTGTCGTGATGAATTGTTATCCCTAACGTGAGGGCAGCTGAAATCAACGCCAATGGGGGATGGGATGCGAAATCAGATTCGCGTTATTGTTGTAGGTTCGCTTGTTTTATCAGCTTCAGTTGCTTTGGCCGAAACGCCTCCGCCGGTCGATCAGAAAGACCTGATGTCGCGGTTGGGCAAGGACCGGCTCAAGGCTTTCGTCTATGCCTTTGAGGCCGGCGACGAAATAACCGAAGCGGACTATACGATGGAGCGCGGGGTTGGTGCACGTGTCTCAGATGGCCAGTATTTCTCGCGCCTGCCACGCGCCGATCTGGCCAGCGCCGGGGATTGGGCCGAACATTTTCCCGCCCGCGAAGGCGGCCCACAGGCGCATTCGTGCATTTCCTGCCACTCTGCCCCGCTGGCCAACGGGGCGGGACCGATGGCGATGAACGTTGTGATCGACCCGACGCATTCGGGTGATCCATCCAGCTTTCTGGAACGCAACACCCTGCATCTGTTCGGCCTTGGAGCAGTGCAGCGGGTCGCCGAGGAAATCACCCAAGACCTGAAGCAACAGGAAGCCGCGCTGGCCAAGGAAACCTGCGAGGAAAGCTTCCCGATCAAGCACTATCTGGTGTCCAAGGGTATTTCCTTTGGCGCGCTTACAGCCTCGGCCGAGCTGGACGGAACGACCTGCAAGGCCAGCATTAACTACGATGAGGTCTACGGAATCGATGAGGACCTGATCGTGCGTCCTTTCGGTTGGAAAGGCTTGCACTCGACCCTGCGCAGCTTCGCCAGAAGTGCGGCCCATAACGAGATGGGAATGCAGGCGGTCGAGTTGGTCGGAAACGAGGACGGGGATTTCGATGGTGTGACCGGCGAACTGACGGTCGGAGACGTCACCGCTGTCACGCTCTATATGGCTGCGTTAGAGCGGCCAACCTCCAAGCTGGAACTTGCGGAACTGGGTTTGGTCGAGTTGACCCAGGATGAGAAATACAAGCTGTTGCGCGGCGAACAGCGGCTGGTGGATGCCGGGTGCACGTCCTGCCACGTGCCAAGCGTCGATCTGAACAATGCGGTGTTTGCCGAACCCAGCGCCGTGCCGGGATATAGCGAGGAAGAACTGCCCAGCGGCGCAATCGCCGCCAAACTGGGTTTGGACGGGAAAAACCCCATGTGGTTTGACCTGACCAAAGATCAGCCCAACAACCGGATCGCAATGGCCGACGGCAGCGAGGTCCATTTGGGCGCGTTCCCAAGCAAGGGCGAGACCGGCGCAACCGTGTTCTGGTACACCGATTTCCGCCGTCACGACATGGGTCCCAAGCTTGCCGATCCGATTGACGCTTATGGCTTTGGTGCCTCAGTTTGGCCCACGCGGTCGCTGGCGGGTGTCGGCTCGACGGGTCCGTGGCTGCACCACGGCCATGCCACCACATTGCGAGAGGCGATTATGGCCCATGGCGGCGCGGCGGAGCTTAGCAAGAACGCGTTCATTGCGCTGCCCGAGGAACAGCAGGACGAGTTGATCGCATTCCTCGAAAACCTTGTGATCGCGAATTTCGATCCCGAGGAAGAGGAAGGCTGACCGTCCGCCTGACAACGCCGCAGAAGCCCAAGTTCATCCTGCGCCTGCCTGCTGAAACAGCGCGGGCGCAGTTGGTCTTGGCCGGGCCCAGTTGGCCAATTCCCGCGTCGCAAATTTAGACAAATCGCCAGATAAGCGCGTCCTTTTGGGAAAACCCTCGGCCCGTGCTATGCTGATGGCATTGTTTTATGCGTTGGAGTTTTGGGGGAATGGGACGGCATCTTGTCCTCACAGTTCATGGTATCGGCGAACAGAAACCCGGTGAAACGGTAGATCAGGTCGTTGGCGCGGCCACGACCTGGCTGGACGGGCGACCCAAACCCCCGATCGAGGTCGAACGCGGCATGATCGAGCTGGCCGAGACAACGTTCAACGGCACCCCGCGCAATGCCAAGCTCTATAAGGTTAATCTGCGGAAAGTAACCAAACCCTCGGTCCCCAGCGACGTGGCCCTGTTTGCCGAGGTTTATTGGGCAGATCGTTCGCCCGCGCCAAAAGGGGCCATCAAGACAATACTGGATCTGATCTGGGTGGTTCTGGCGCTGGGCTATCTGGCGATGGACAATGTCGAACAGACCCATCAGCGCAAGAATATCGCCCCGGACGCCCCCAACGGCAGGAACACTTTCGCCGCACAGTTGGTTCATCTGTTCACCTGGATCTTTTTTGGCGCGGTCGCGACCCTGAACGCCTATCTGTTGCTGGGCGCGGCGGTGATAATGATCGACAGAATTCCGGTCGGATTTTTTCAAAGCCCGACATTGCTGTTCTGGCTGCTTCTCGCGCTTTACGCGGGCGGAGCTGTTGTTGGTCTGCTGCGTGGTTTTTCCGCCCCGACCTATCTGCGACGGGTGTTTTGGCGCGGCATGTTCGGGATGGGCGTCGTTCTGGCGCTTGGCCTGGCCCTCGGGCCGGTTGGCGCTGAATTTCGCAACTGCATCCCGTCAGAGACAACTTTCTGTCCTTTGATCCTGGAACCCTTTGTTGGCTTTCAGATCTACATATTGTCGGTCTTCTGGGCCACGCTGATCTTCCTGACACTACTTCTGTACTTGATGTCCGCCGCCCCCATTCAGATCAACGACAATCTGACAGAACACAGGCGGCTTTATCCAAGCATTTGCGCCGGCATGATGATCTTCTGGATGTTCTTCATTTCGGGCTTGTGGCTAACCATCGAACAGATGTTGAAAACCGTTGATTTCTTGTCGGACGGTCAGCTCCAGACCTTGTTCGACGCCAACCTGCGCGACTCGATCGAAACGCTAAGCGCCGTGTTCATCGCCATCGTTCTGTTGCTTTTGGTCGGTGGCGGGCTGTTTGCCGGTCGCCGAAAGTTCAAGGCGAACCTGCATGCCCGCAACGGGCTGATCAGCCGCGCGATTGTCAATCGGTTTGCGCAATGGGTCTTTTTGTTTGGGGCGATTGTGCTGGTTCTGGTGACGATCCGCGAGATTGTCACGAACCCGCACCATGGCTCTGTCTGCAAAACCACCCTGAACGACGCTTATGTCATTGCCTGGGCTTTGGATCGGCTTGCTTGTTTTCACGGTGAGATCGGCCTGATCGTGCTGGGCGCGACGGCCTTGATGTACCGGTTTTCGGATTTTGTTGCTGCCGGGCTGGGCGTGGCGCGGGACATTGTGACTTATGCCATTCGCGACAGATGTTTCATCAGCGCAGATCTGAACAGCAGAATCCACAACTACCCGGACCGTACCGCCATTGACGAACGGTTCTATCGCACAATGCACTATGTGCTGGACGTCTTTCCGGCGGACCATATCACCGTGATCTCGCACTCTCAGGGCACTGTGATTGCGACCCAGATGTTGGCCGACCCGCGGGTGCAACGGCTGATAAACGGGCGGAACCTGACATTGATCACGATGGGCTGCCCGGTCACGCATATCTACCAGCGCTATTTCCCCGAGATGTTTACGGTCGTTGCCGGTAAACTGAATGCCGCGTGGTTCAACATCTTCCGGCAGGATGATTTCGTCGGCACTGAAATCGAAGGCGGCCTGATATTCTCGGATCGCAACATATCGGTCAATCCCGGAGGGCATTCCGGGTATTTTACCGATTATGAGGTCTGGAAAGCTTTGACGGATCCGAAAATCGGGTTCGACCTGTTCAACCCGACACCTCAGACCAAACAGTCCTGAACTGAAATCGCCCCCTCAGATACCCGAGGGGGCGGTTCGCTTTAGCCCAGTGCTTCGTTGCAGCGTCCACATACGCCTTCATGCGCGTGCAGCCCGACATCCGGCAGGATCTTCCAGCAGCGCTGACATTTTTTTCCCTCGGCTTTCTCGAAAATCACTGCGACGCCTTCGATTTCCGGCACGCGGAACGCCTCGGCCGGGGCTGGATCGCCCGTGACGGTCAAGCCGGAGGTGATGCACATGTCATCCACGTCAAACGTCGCCAGCAAGTCGCGGGTTTCGCCATCCTCGACATTTACAATCGGCGCGGCCTCAAGGCTCGATCCGATCACCTTGTCCTGGCGCTGCACCTCAAGCGCGGCGGTCACGGCGCGGCGCACGCGACGAACCTTGGCCATGTTGGTTTCCAACTCGACGTCGCGCCAATCGGCGGGCGTTTCGGGGAAATCCACCAGATGGACCGAACTGTCGTCGCCCGGGAACCGCTCCAGCCAAACCTCTTCCATGGTGAAAACCAGAACAGGGGCCAGCCATGTGGTCAGGCGGTGGAACAGGATGTCCAGCACCGTACGGGCCGAACGGCGGCGCAGGGTATCACCGTCGCAATAGAGCGCGTCTTTGCGGACGTCGAAATAGAAAGACGACAGATCGACCGTGGCAAAGGTAAACACCGCGCTGAACACACCCTGGAAGTCGAAGGACGCATAGCCCTTGCGCACCTGTTCATCCAGTTCCGCCAGACGGCTGAGCACCCAGCGTTCCAGACGCGGCATGTCCTGCGGATCGACCCGGTCGGCTTCGGTAAAGTCTGCCAGAGAGCCCAGCATGAACCGCATCGTGTTGCGCAAACGGCGATAGCTGTCAGCGGTGCCCTTCAGGATTTCCGGCCCGATCCGCTGGTCAGCGGTATAGTCGGTCTGAGCAACCCACAGGCGCAGGATATCCGCGCCGTATTGCTTGACGATCTCCTCCGGGACAATGGTGTTGCCCAGCGACTTGGACATCTTGTTGCCCTTGGCGTCCAGCGTGAAGCCGTGGGTCACCACGTTCCGATATGGCGCGCGTCCCTTGGTGCCGCAGGCCTGCAGCATGGACGAATGGAACCAACCACGATGCTGGTCGGTGCCTTCCATGTAGACATCGGCGATGCCGTCCTCGGTCCCGTCCTCACGGTCGCGCAAAACGAAGGCGTGGGTCGAACCCGAGTCGAACCACACGTCCAGCACATCGAACACCTGGTCGTAGTCGTCCGGGTTGGCAATGCCGTCCAGCACTTGCTCTTTGAAGCCTTCGGTATACCAGATATCCGCGCCGTCCTTCTCGAACGCCGCCTTGATGCGGGCGTTCAGGTCTGCGTTGCGCAGCAGGTAATCCGCGTCGGTGGGCAGAGCACCTTTCTTGGTGAAGCAGGTCAACGGCACACCCCAGGCGCGCTGGCGCGACAGAACCCAGTCCGGGCGCGCCTCGATCATCGAATACAGACGGTTGCGGCCGGTCTGCGGCGTCCATTTCACCAGCTCGTCGATGGACCGCAGCGCACGTTCGCGGATGGTGTCGCCCATCTCACCCATGCCGTCATCCAGCTTGCGGTCGACCGAGGCAAACCACTGCGGCGTGTTGCGGTAGATGATCGGCGCTTTCGAGCGCCACGAATGCGGATAGCTGTGCTTGATCTTGCCGCGTGCCAGCAGCCCACCAACCTCGACCAGCTTGTCGATCACGGCTTTGTTCGCATCACCCTCACCGCCCTTGCGGGACAGGATGTATTTGCCGCCGAAGAACGGCAGATCAGCGCGGAACGAGCCATCGTCCATCACGTTATAAGTGATGACCTGCTCGAGCATCCCCAGATCGCGGTACAACTCGAATTCTTCCATCCCGTGTGACGGCGCACAGTGGACGAATCCGGTGCCTTCGGTGTCGGTCACAAACTCAGCGGCGCGGAAATCGCGAAGATCATCCCACTCGCCATTGCCGCCCTCGGCCCCGGCCAGCGGGTGGGTCAGTTGCACGCCTTCCAGTTCATCGGTGGTTACATCGCGGACACGGGTCCACTGGTCGTCGTTCAGACGGGCACGGCCCAGCACATCCGCGGCCAGATTGTCGGCCAGCAGGAACTTGTCGCCAACACTGGCCCAGCATTCGTCCGGCGTGTCGGTGACTTCGTACAGGCCGTAGGAGATATCCTTGCCGTAAACGACCGCCTTGTTCGACGGCATGGTCCACGGAGTCGTCGTCCAGATCACCACATAGGCATCATCCAGATCGCCTGCATTCACGACCCTGAACTTCACCCAGATGGTAAAGCTTTCCTTGTCGTGATACTCGACCTCGGCCTCGGCCAGCGCGGTCTTTTCAACAGGCGACCACATTACGGGTTTCGAGCCCTGATAGAGCGTGCCGTTCAACAGGAACTTCATGAACTCGTCGGCGATCACTGCCTCGGCGTGGTAGTCCATGGTGATATAGGGATCGGCCCAGTTGCCGGTGATGCCCAGACGCTTGAACTCTTCGCGCTGGATATCGATCCAGCCCTCGGCGAACTTGCGGCATTCCTGACGGAAGTCGACGACGTTCACCTCGTCCTTGTTCTTGCCTTTCTTGCGGTACTGCTCCTCGATCTTCCATTCGATGGGCAGACCGTGGCAGTCCCAGCCGGGCACATAGCGCGCGTCAAACCCCATCATCTGATGGGACCGCACGATCATGTCTTTGATGGTCTTGTTCAGCGCGTGGCCGATATGCAGGTGGCCGTTCGCGTAGGGTGGGCCGTCATGCAGGGTAAAGGGCGTGCGGCCCTCTTTCTCGCGCAGGCGGTCATAGACGCCGATCTTTGCCCAACGGTCCAGCCATGCGGGCTCGCGCTTGGGCAGGCCGGCGCGCATGGGGAAATCGGTCTTGGGCAGGTTCAGCGTGTCTTTGTAGTCAGGTGTTTGGGTCGTGTCGGCGCACATTGGGGGCGTCCTTTGGGTGATCTGGTCGTACTAGGATCGAAGCGGTCGGTGCGAAGTCTCAAACACCTTTGCCCGGCGTCTCGAGGATCAGAGCGCCGGGGATATAATTCGAATAACGATGGCCAAACGGTCAAACATGGCCGCGCTTATATGACGCCCGCTCTCAATGGTCCAGAGGTTCCGAGCCTTGCGGCAAATGGCGCAGCTTGGCCCAACGATTGAGCCATGCAAGCCCCGCCAGCGCGAGGCCCAGCGCCAGCAGCGAGAAGACGCGGATCAGACCGCCAAGGCCCGCGATGTCGATCAGGAACACCTTGGCCACGGCCAGCCCGATCACCGCCAGCCCCGCCTTGCGCATCAGGTCGGACCGCCGCGCGAGCGATTGGTAGAACAACGCCGCACCGACAATCAAAAGGGTCAGGGTATAGGTATAAAGCTCGGGCTGGGTTACGCCGTTGCCCTCGTACATGCCCTCGGCACCCTGCCAGACATGGCGGATGGTCAGGCCTAGCCAGACGGTCACTAAACCCGCAGCCACACCATAGCTGACCTGCCGCAAATGCTTGGGCATGGACGTAATCCTCCAGGCCGAAAACCCGATGGCCAGTGCGGGGATCAGATAGGCCACCGCCAGTGTGTTCAACAGCGGAGGGCCCAGAACCGGCTCGGCCAAGGGGTTCAGCAACGGATTGCGATCTACCAGAGCTTCGACCAGACGCAGCACCCCGTGACCAGCGAAGAAGATCGCCAGAGCATAGCGCGCATAGGTCAGCTTGCCGCCCAGTTCGAAGCGTTGCACCTGCGCATAGGCCAGCAGCAGCCAGATGACGGACAGCAGGCCCAGACCCCAATGGCTGTTCTCGGCCCCGCCCTCACCAAACGCCTCCAGCCAGCGCAGCAGAAGCAGCGATAGCAAAATGCCTCCGGTCGCCCAGGCCGCGCTTTCGAGCAGCAGCTTGGCAATCGGGCGATCCAGCGGTTTGATCAGCACCCAGCCGACAAAGAACCCAAGCGTCGCCGAAGCGTAGACCAGCGCCATCTCGGCAAGTGGTGCGCTTTCGGCCCAGCGCAGACCGGGGTCCAGAACCAGCCGTACGGTTACCGTGAACACACCTGCCCAGATAAACCAGCTCATCGGCGGCAAAGTGAACCGGCGATCCAACGCCGCAGCGACCACGATGGTCACGACCAGCGCAATCGTTAGCGCTGCGGAACTGAGGACGATCACGCAGGCAAAGGCCAGACAGGACAGCGCTGAAAGCGTGGCCAGCGCGGGCCGCATCCGGTTCTCGCCATCAACGCGGGCGAAGCGTTCCGCTATACCAACCATCACCGCACCCAGAACGATGGCGTGCAGCGCCCAGGGGTACGGGCCGATCACCTTGGCCGGATGCCAGCCGACCTCCAGCGCGATGGCCATGGCGGGCGCGAACACGGCGGCCGCCCCGGCCCATATGGCGGCGTATCGGTCTGCGTTGCAGGATCGCCAAGCCGCAAGAACTGAGACCAGCACGCCCAATGCGACCAGTATCGTGACAACTAACGGGGCGTCTGCTTCGGGCGTCTCGGCATAGGTGGCCGCGAAGGTGCGCGCGACGGTGCCGTTTTCGAGGCCATGCGCGACGACAAAGCCGATCAACCCAACAGCCGGGAACACCGTGACATCCTGCAAGGCAGGCGCGTCCTTGGCCCACAAAAGCAGTGCCAGAGCCAACCCGAGCAGCAAGCATATGGTCAGCCAGAACTCACCCGCCGAATCCGCCCAGTGCAGGGACAGGATGGCCGAGCTGACGGCCACTGCGGAAAATGCCACGCGGGTTGGGAAGGCGGGCCACGGATCACCTTTCTTGCGCCGGATGATCTCGGCCACCATGGGGCCCGCGTGATCGGGCCAGATGCGCTGGTTGGGAATTGCAATGGCCAGAAGTGCCAGCACGGTGACGCTGATCAGATAGCCCGGCTCGGTCAGTGGTGAGGACAGAACCAGCAGCAGGCACGAAACATAGGCAGCAAAAAGCGTCAGCACCGTAATCCACGCCCAGCGCCGCACCGTATCGATACCCAGACCCAGCAAGGTCAGGATGACAAAGTAGCCATAAAGCCAGGTCGGATCATCGGATGAGCCGCCGACCATAAAGGGGGCCGCAAACGCTCCTATCAGTCCCACAGCAGCCAGCAGCGGCCCGTGGAACCAGCCAAGCACCAGACCCACCAGCGCGACCAGAACCATGCCAACCAGCGCCGCTTCGGGCGAGATCAGGTCATAGAGTTGCCGGGCGGCCAGAATGCCGCCGAACAATGTCACCAAGCCCGCGCCGGAAAAGACCGATGGCAGATACGCGGTCGAGGCTGTTTCGTCATCGCCGAACCTGCGGCGAATGACTTCGCCCACCACGATCAGCGCGACCCCAAAGGCCAAAGATGCCGCGACCCGCGCAGCCGGTGGCAGCAGCCCATTTTCAACCCCGTACTGAACCAGAAAGATACCGGCCAAGGCCAAGGACAGGGCCGAAACCGCATAAAACCAGTTCTCGCGCAGCCACAGCCCGAGGACCGCAAAGCGATCCTGCCGGAAAACAACGGCCCCTGATGGCTCGGTCTCTTCGGCAACCGGAGGATCCTGCTTTTGGTCAGGTGGCGACCATGGGCCGGGCGCGGCCTCTGATGCGGGCAAATCCACCTCGGCTTTTGGCTCTGGCGCCGATGCCACGGCCTCTGGCAGTTCGACCTCAGCCTGACCCGGCGACAGCGCCTGTACTTGCCGCTCAAGGTGCTCAACCCGGCGGCGCAAGCGCGCTTGGCCAACCAAAAGCACGACAATCGTTACCGGAATGGCCAGTACAATCAGGCCAAGAAGAACAAGCAGCGATTCCAATTCAGGCTCCGTTCAATATCGTCCGGGCAAGCTATACCGCGCGAGCTATCGGGCGACAGTACGGAAATCCCGGTACCGTCGCGGTGTTGCGGGAAACACGCTAAAGGACCGAGATCGCCGGGCGCGCGATCATGAGCCAAAGGATCACCAGCACCGACAGAAAAGCCGGAATTCCGCATATAAACCAGATACGGAACAGGCGGGTGTAGTCTGCGGGCATTGGGCTTCCTGCATCCGCAGCAACCCGCGCATAGGCCCGCAGCCTGATCTGTATCCACACCACCGGCAACCAGAACAACCCGGTCAGCACATACAGCACCAGCGACAAGGCGATCCAACCCTCGCTCAGCGACCAGCCCAACCGCCAGGCCAGCGCGGTCCCGGTGATCGGCTGCAGGATGACGGCGGTTGTTGTGAAGATCAGATCAGCCAGCACCACGATGCCTGCGGTATGCGCAATCAGATGTGCGTCCCGGCTACGGTGTGCCATCAGCATGAAAAACGCGATGCCAGCGCCGGTTCCCAACAACACGCACGCTCCAATGACATGCAGCCAGAGCAGGATCAGATCGGGGTCCATCAGCGGCTCTCCAACATCGGAATGGCAATCAGGGACAAGGTCATTGCAGGAAGCACTTTGACCAACGGACCCAGCGGATCGGCCCACAAGCCGGGCACCAGAACCGAGGCTGAAATCAGGTAAATCAGCGCCACCCCGATCTGCGCCAAACATGCGCGGGTGGCCCAGGGCCGCCACAGAATGGCCAGCCCAAGCGCAATGTCGACCACCGACCAGAACGCCACGCCAAGCATCGCGACGGGCACCGCCCATCCTGCCCCGATCAGGACCTGCGCCGCATTGGACAGCCCCAAAAGCCCGAAAAGACCTGAGAGCAGCCAAAACAGGCTCAGCACCCCAACGACCAGTGGCATCAGAAGGGTCATGCGCGCGGTCAGCCTGTGTTCGCGACCGCAGGGCAATCCGGCGTAGATCTGCGGCAAGGACGCCAGCGCCTGCCCCGAGGCCTGCCGAAATGGTGCAGGATCACCGATCACGCCTTGCGCCATGACCGTCATTGCCGTGCTGCGCAGCGGGGATCGCCACCCCAACCGACCCAGCAGATCAGCCCCGGCAGCGATGGGTTTGATCAATGCGGACGGAATCCTCAAATGGGTCGAGGCTGGGCGAAACCCAAGCCAACGACGCGTGGCCGCAACCACCTCTGCCAGCGGATGGGGCGTATCCTCGACCAGATCATAAGTGCCTTGCGGCAGCCGATCCATGGCGGCAGACAGAACGACGCGACACAGATCCGGCATTCCGATGCACTGCACAGGGGTGTCCGGATAAGCCAGCGGCTGTACCCACGGGATCGCGGCCAGCATGCGCAGCAGCGCGGTACCACCGTAGTCGCTCTGCCCAATCACCAGCCCTGGCTTCAGCACCCAAAGCGGCATGCCCGAGGCCCGCAAAGCGGCGTCCCCGGCGGCTTTGGTGTTCAGGAATGGCGTCGGCGCATCCGGCTCGGCCCCAATGGCCGAGATTTGGATCACCGCGATTTCCCGTGCAGCGCAAGCCTGACCCAAGGCCGCGATTGCAGTGTGGTGGACCACTTCAAGATCGTCCTGCCCGCCATCCTGCAGGGCACCTGCGCAATTGACCACGATATCGACCGATTGCAGCAGGTCCTGCCAGTCCTTCGATCGGTTCAGATTGCGCAGATCGCCCTGTATGAGTTGTGTCCCCGGAAGAACCTTGTTCCCCATCGGCAAGTTGCGCACCAGCCCGCGCACGCTTGCACCTTCAGCCGTCAGCGCACGCGCAACAGCGGCGCCGATAAACCCGTAGGCGCCCAGAATCAGTATGTTTTTCCCACACAGATCGTCAGAATGCATTGGTTGTCAAATCCGTTTTGCCTCAGCCTAACGGAAACATCGGAACACGCCAGACAGGTCAGGCGATCTGCGACAAAGCCGCAGGGTCAGGGGTGAAACAAGGACCCCACCAGATAGGCAATAAGTGCCGCCACGCCGCCGATCAGCAGCGTCTCCAAGCCCGAACGCCACCACGGGGCCAGCGACCAGCGGCTTTTCAGCGCTCCGATGGCGAAAAAGACGCCCATCGTCATCCACGCCGAAACAGCGAAGGCGTTGTTCAGCGACACCAGAAACGGCAACAAAGGGATCATCCCGGCCACCAGAAAGGCAAAGAACGTGGCAAGAGCGGCCTTCATCGGGTGCGGATCGACACTGCCCAGCCCATATTCGCCTTCGATCATCAGGTCTATCCAGCTTTCGTGGTTCGAGGTTATGGCCGCGGTCGCATCCTCCAGCACGGGCCCCGATAGACCCTTCTGCGCCAGAATCGCGCGCACCTCGTCGCGTTCGCCTTGTGGGTAAAGGGCGATGTGGCGTTCCTCGATGGCGCGGATCCGCTTGATGTTGTCCAGTTCCGCCTTGGTGCCCGAGTAGTTGCCCGCCGCCATGGAAAACCCATCGGCCAGAACATTCGCCAACCCTAGCGCCACGATGACAAAGGACGACAACCCTGCCCCCGCAACACCTGCCACGATGGCGAAGGTGGTGACCGAACCGTCGATACCGCCATAGACCACATCGCGCAGAACGCCGCGCCCGGGCGGGGCATTGATCCGCTGGGCGATCTCCTGCTGGCTGTGACCGTGATCTGTCATGGCTGGCCCTCCGTCACATTCAGTGTGACGAATGGCTGGCAGGTGCGCTTTGCGTCAGATCAACCCTTGGAAAACAGACCCTTCAAGGCGCGTTTGATCACGGCCCTGGTCGACGGTTTGTGACGATCCGAGAACGGCAAGGGTCTGCACACCTCCATCGCGGCAACGCCAACCCGGGCGCTGAGTGCGCCGTTCACCAGCCCCTCACCAAACCGGCGGGACAGTTTGCTGAGGACCGAGCCGCCCAAAACCGGCTCCAACAAATCGTCGCCCACTGCGACTGCGCCGGTTGCGACCAGATGAACAAAAACGGCGCGGGTCAGACGCCAACTGCCCAGAAACCCGGCCCGCCCGCCATAGATTTCCGCTATCCGCCGGATCATCCGCAGCGAGGCGGCCAAAGCCGTCACCACATCCGCCAGCGCCAGCGGCACCAAAGCGGTCACAGTCGCCACCTGCCGGGCAGCCGCCTCAACCTCGCGGCTGGCGGCAGCGTCCAGAGGGGCCAGAATTTCATCTTCGGCTAAACCCAGAAGGCCTGAGGCGTCAAATTGCTCGGGCATTCGTTCGGACAGGCGGTCGCGGCCCCATTGGGTCTCATGCCGACCTTTGTAGAAGGCGATCAGGCGAGACGTAACAGCACGGGCCTTGGCAAGATCGGCGTCGGCCAGCGCTTCATCCGCAGTGCGGCGCAGCCCGTCGACACGGGACAGACGGCCAATCGCCGCCAACTCCCGGATTGCGATGATCAGCGCGACAAAAACCAGCGCCGCGATCAATCCAGTGACGATCCACCCCAGCACAGGCGCGCGGGCGACCAGCGAGGTGGCGAAATCCCATGCGGCGACCGAGATCGCAGCGCCAACAACCGCCAGCGCCAAGCCCCAGAACCACCGCGACAGGGCCGAGGGCTTGCGGGCAGCAATTCGGGCCGCGCTTTGCATCGCCTGACCCTGAGGCTGCGCAAGGTCCGGCACCGGCGGGGCCATGGCCACGTCGGCGGCGGGCGCATCTTCCTCGAGATCGATCAGTACCGGGCCTTTAGCCATGTGCTGCCCTTTCGATACGCCAGACATATTTGATGTCCGGCAGGTTTTCATCATTGTCGGCCCCGTCGCTGCGGGCAACCTCGGCAAAGCCATGACGTTCGTAGAACCTGCACGCGTCGGTATTGGCCTGAAAGGCAAAGAGGCTGAGTTGCGGGTGTCGCGCCTTGGCATGGTCGAGCAACTGCGCCCCGATCCCCTGCCCGCGCGCAGAGGCCGTCAGGTACAGCGAATGAATATCCGATCCATTCAACGCCAGAAACCCAACCACCCCATCCGAGGTTTCAGCCACCGTGACCCAGCCCTGATCAATCATGCGACCGCAAAAGGCGATGGTTTCGGCGCAGCTATGCAGTTCCGGCATCCAGTCGTTTTCGCGGGCAAACCCGTGCAGGATTTCCCCGGTCGTTCCGGCATCGGTGCTGCGGGCCGGGCGCAAAGTGACCATCACAACCGGTCTCCGATCAGGAACTGCGCGGCCCGGTCCAGCCGGATATGCGGTGGGCCATCGCCGGGGCGTAGGGTCAGATGCGCCGGAGCGAACCTCATGAAGCCAAAATCATCGCCCAGCCAAGTCTCGGCCCCGTTCCGGGCCGGGCCCAGCAAGTGGGCCGGATCGTCCGGCAGCTCACCGGGGTAAAACGCCGCCTGCTTGCCACTGTCCTGCAACGTGCCGCGCACGCAGGGCAATTCGACCCCGTCATGGCTGCGCATCTCTTCGGTTGTGGCCCGCAACGAGGCCAGCGACAGCGCCGCTGTTTCGGCCCCCGCAAAGCTTGCCCGGTCGCGCGCCTCACGTGTCAGCGCCTCCATGATCGCGGTCAGGCGGGGGTGCTGCGTGTGATGCAGGTGATCGGCCTTGGTGGCGGCGAACAGGATGCGTTCGACCCGTTTGCCCAGCAGCAACTGGCTGAGCCACGCGTTACGGCCCGGACGGAAAGCCGACAGGATATCGCCCATGGCCCGGCGCATATCCTCGACCGCTTGCGGGCCTTTGTGGATCGCGCCCAGCGCATCGACCAGAACCAACTGCCGATCAATGCGCGAGAAGTGGTCGCGGAAGAACGGCTTTACTACCTGCGCCTTGTAGGCCTCATACCGCCGCTCCATCTCGCGCTGGAGGGTACGGCGGCGCGAGGGCTCGGACACCGGCAATGGCGCGAAGGTCAGAACCGGAGAGCCTGCCAGATCGCCCGGCAGCAGGAACCGCCCCGGCGTACAATCGTAGAACCCGACCTCGCGTGCCTGATTCAGATAGGTGGTAAATGCGGAAGACAGGGCCTGCGCGGTCGGTTCGTCATGAATGGCTGTCAGATCGGTTGCGCGGGCTTGTTTCAGAAACTCTGCCGCGTCAGGTCGGTTTTCGATGCGCGAGAGGGTCTCGCGCGACCAATCCTCATAGGATTTGTCCAACAGCGCGAGGTCCAGTAGCCATTCACCCGGATAGTCCACGATGTCCAGATGCACGGTGCGCGGCCCCTGTAGACCGGCCAGCAACCCGGCAGGACGTGCCTTGAAAGACAAGCGCAACTCGGACACGGCGCGGGTGCTGTCGGGCCAGTGTGGTTGAGGGCCAGTCAGGTCGGAGAGGTGCGATTCATAGTCAAATCGGGGGACGATGTCGTCAGGTTGCGGTTGCAGATAAGCGGCGTTGATCCGGCCTTCCTGCTGCGCGACAAGGCCGCTCATGCGGCCCCGGTCAAGCAGGTTTGCCACCAGCGAGGTGATGAAAACCGTCTTGCCAGATCGCGCCAGACCGGTGACGCCCAGACGGATGACCGGCTCGAAAAATGTCTCGGACACGCTGTCGCCAATGGTTTCGACGCCGCGCACAAGACTGTCTGCCAGGGATGAGATGACCAAACTGTCGCCCCGCAATTATCGTTTTGCCCAAGATAGGTAGCCGCCTTCGGACATGCCAGTGCTTTCGCCCCCTTGCCCGTTTGCGCGCCGCACGCTACCAGCGGCGCATGCCCAGATATGCGTTGAAAGTCGAATACCAGGGGGAACCGTTTGCCGGTTGGCAGCGGCAGAAGGACTTGCCGTCGGTACAGGGTGCCATCGAGTACGCCTTGTCCCGCATTCAACCGGGCGATCACACCATTGCCGCCGCCGGGCGTACCGATGCGGGCGTGCATGCGCTGGGGCAAGTGGCCCATTGCGATCTGATCAAGGATTGGGATCCGTTCCGCCTGTCCGAGGCGCTGAACTATCACCTCAAGCCGCAACCGGTGGCCATTGTGCAGGCCGCGCAGGTCGCGGACGACTGGCATGCGCGGTTCACGGCGGTCGAACGCCAATACCTGTTCCGCATCCTGATGCGCCGTGCGCCCGCGACCCATGACAAGGGGCAGGTCTGGCGCGTCAATCATAAACTGGATGTCGATGCCATGCAGAAGGGTGCCGACATGCTGATCGGGCGGCATGACTTCACCACGTTCCGCTCGTCGATCTGTCAGGCGGCCAGCCCGGTCAAAACTCTGGATGAGTTGCGGGTCGAGCGGGTTCAGGGCTTTTCCGGCCCCGAGGTTCATTTCCACGTCCGCGCCCGGTCCTTCCTGCACAATCAGGTGCGCAGTTTCGTCGGCACGCTGGAACGCGTTGGCGCGGGCTCGTGGTCACCCGAGGACGTGCGCGATGCGTTGCAGGCCACCGACCGGGCGGCCTGTGGGCCTGTATGCCCGCCGCAAGGGCTGTATCTGGCGCGGGTCGGCTACCCCGAGCCGGTCTTCGACTGACCTAGATCGCGCGCAACAGCAGACCACCGGCTATAACCGCGATCACCAGCCCCGCCACCAGTTCGATGGTCGGTGCCAGAACGGAGGCGAACCGGGTGGCCGAGGCCGAAGCAAGCAGCCCGCCGCGCAGCCCAAATGACGTCCAGCCGACCAAGGTAGTAACCAGTGCCGTGCCCAGCGCCATCGAGAAGGCTCCGGCGATACCGACCATCGCAATACCCATCTGCCAGGTCAGAATCAGCACGAAAAGCGCGCCGGTACAGGGGCGCGCGGCAATACCTGCGATCAGGATGATCGCCTCGCGCAGGCTGCCGACATTGGCGACTTCTTCCGCGCTGGGGCCGTGGCGGTGGCCGCAATCCGAACAGACCTCGCCCTCGTGGTGATGATGGTGGTGGTGATCATGGGCATGGGAAGGCTTGGCGTCGTTACGGGACCGCCTGACAAAGCTACGCACACCCCGAAAAACCAGCCACAGGCCAATCGCTGCAATCGCCGCGTAGCTGATGGGGGCCATTACCTGCTCGGTCGTGCCTACCAAGGTCTCGCGCGACAGCTGAAAGACCAGCACTCCGGCATAGACCAGAACAACCGCCGTCACCGCCTGACCAAGACTGGACAGCACACTGATCGCGGACAAGCGCCAGAACGCGACGCGGCGGCCCAGACCGTACCCTCCGATCAGGACCTTGCCGTGACCGGGACCGATCGCGTGAAAGAACCCGTAGGCGAAACAAACGGTCAGCAGCGTTGCCACGGCTTGCGGCTGCTCGGCCCGCGCTGCCCGCAAGGCCCGTGCGATCTGGTTCTGAAACTCGCGCTGCTCACCCGCGGCCCAGGCGGCGAGGCTGTCAAAGCCACCGCTTCCCCAGAACCAGGCCAACAGGCCAAAGGCGATGGCAACCGGAACGATCAGGTATTTGGACATGACACGAGGATCTCAGTCGCGAAGTTCTCGCCCACCAGAGGGATGTCGTTTTCCTCCAGATCGTAATCCGCATCCAATGTCAGCAGAAACGCCCGCATCTGCGCCAACTGACCATCGATATCGGGATCGACACGCTCGATAAAACATGTGGACGGGCCGGACACGGTCACGGGCCGGTTGACTTCGTATGCGGTATAGTAGGTCTCATCAAACGGTTTGGCCGACAAGGCGTAAGCTGGCACGGCACCCCCTTCGACCTCGCGCAGATGCGTGGTCACGACGCGCCCGTTCTCGGCTGTCGCGTGGGGTTCCAGCGGACCGGACAGCTTGACCGGCGCACCACCGGCAGTCACGACCAGATCGCCGTTGTAGCCTTCGACCCATTGCGCGTCGAACCCGGTCAGATACGCCTCTTCGCTTTCTGTCAGAACGCCATCTGCGTCCTGATCCAGCTTCAAATCCTCCAGAACCAGCAGCGAGTAGAATTCGTCATACGCCCAGGTCACGCGCACATGGGTCAGGTTGCCTGCTTCGTCCACGATGAACTCCAGCCCGGTGTCAATGAAGACATGCGGGTGGGCCAGCGCGGGGATCGGCAGGCAGCAAGTCAGAATGGGTATCAGCCAACGCATGCCGGCAAGATAGGGCGGCAACACCGCAGCGGCAATGCGTTTCCCGGCTTCACCGCAGAAACCGGCCGAGCGCATCATGTGGGTGGGAACAGAACCAACGTTTGCAGCGCTGTCCCCACTGGCCCTTCGGCATCATACAGAACCGATTGCGACATGCCGACGCCCGAAGGTTGCCAGTGCGAGATCGAGTCGGCTGCCAACCATTCCGAGACAGGCTCGCGATGGATGTTCACCGTCAGATCGGTGTTCATGAACCCCATTTCCGCCGTTGGCGCATTCCACGAGATACCGTTGCCGCAATCGGCCAGCGGACAAAGCGACTGGATCGGCGATTGCACCTCACCCTCCAACAGGTTCGGCGTGCGCATCCAGATGGCTTTCGGCCCGGCCCCCTGTTTGCCCCCTGCCGGGTATCTGATGTCGCTGTAATGGGCAAATCCCGGAAGGTCGTGGCGCAGTTCACCGATCGGGAAAGGCCCATCAACCGCATCTTCGAACCGCAGCTGAGTGACGTGGACATTGGGCACTGTGCCCAGATCACGACGCGCCAGATGCATGGTTGTCGCCGTAGCGCACAGGGTGTCGTCCAGATCGTGCACCGTCACCCGCGTGGTGGCTAGCGTTTTGGTGTGCCGTGTAGTCTCTGCCGCCACCCGCAAGCCCGACAGGGGCAGAGGGCGCAGCAGATCAACCGTCAGACGGGTCAGCATCTTCTCGGGCCCAACCTCGGTTTCAGCAGCGCGCACGATCAGGCCGCTGACGGGCCCCGCGTGACAATGATCGGCTGACCAGGGGCCGCGCGCCGGGTCGTTGCCGACAAAAGCCCCATCTTCTCGCTGATGAAAATAGGCGAGATTGTCGAATTCGTACCTGGTCATGCGGTGCGTCAGACCTTTTCCTGCGTGTGTTTCTTCAATTCGGCCCGCGCGACCTGACGGCGGTGAACCGCGTCTGGTCCGTCGGCCAGTCGCAGGGTTCGCACATGAGTCCAGGCGGTGGCAAGTGGTGTGTCCTGACTGACCCCTTGCCCGCCGAACATCTGCACCGCCTCGTCGATCACCTTCAGCGCGACCCGAGGCGCAACCACCTTGATCTGGCTGATCCACGGGGCCGCGGCCCGCGCATCGCCCTGATCCATGTACCACGCCGCTTTCAGACACAGCAGGCGGGCCATCTCGATCTCCATCCGGCATTCGGCGATGATGTCGTAATTGGCACCCAGCTGCGCCAGCTTCTTGCCGAACGCCTCACGCTGCATGGAACGCTTGCACATCTGCTCCAGTGCGCTTTCCGCCTGACCGATTGCGCGCATGCAATGGTGAATGCGCCCCGGCCCCAAGCGGCCCTGCGCAATCTCGAACCCGCGGCCTTCGCCCAAGAGGATATTCTCTGCGGGCACGCGCACGTCGGTAAACCGAATATGCATATGGCCGTGCGGCGCGTCGTCGTGGCCGTAGACCTGCATGGGTCGCAGAACCTCGATCCCGGGCGTATCGGCGGGCACCACGATCATCGACTGGCGCTTGTGCTTGGGCTGATCCTCGCCGCCGGTTTTGACCATCACGATATAGACCTTGCAGCGCGGATCGCCCGCGCCGGATGACCACCATTTCTCGCCATTCAGGACATAGTCATCGCCGTCCCGCACGCAGGACATCGACACATTGGTCGCATCGGATGAAGCCACATCCGGTTCGGTCATCAGATAGGCCGAGCGGATCTGGCCGTCGAGCAGTGGCTTCAACCACTGTTGTTTCATCGCCTCGGTGCCGTAACGCTCGAACACTTCCATATTGCCGGTGTCGGGGGCGGAACAGTTGAACACCTCGGCCCCAAGGGGGGTCTTGCCCATCTCTTCGGCGAAATAAGCATATTCAACCGTGGTCAGCCCGAACCCTTTGTCGCTGTCGGTCAGCCAGAAATTCCACAGACCGGCGGCCTTGGCTTTGGCTTTCAGCCCCTCAAGGATTTCGGCCTGGCGTTCGGTATATTGCCAGCGGTCGTCCTTGTTGATCTCGGCCTGGTATTCTTCTTCCAGCGGCATGATCTCATCCCGGACCATGTCGGCGACACGTTGCAAAAGGGCGCGGTTTTCCTCGCGCAAACCAAATGACATATTCATGAAATTCCCTCCTGCCGGGTGAAATCCGGGCTGTACCTTACGGACCGAGGATGGCTTAACTGTTGCGACTCTGTCCAGTTGCGTGACGGAACGTCACCACGTTCAATTTCAAGGGAAGGAACCGCCCATGGCGCTGTTGATAGACACCGGCCTGACCAACTGGATCAGCGATGCGGACATCGCCAATGGTATCCGGTCCGCGATCCCCGGTGCCGATATTCGTACGCCGGACGCAATCGGCAACGCCGATGAGATCACGATGGTTGCGGTCGTGGGCCTGAAAGACGACCACCTGCACCAGCTGCCGAACCTGAAACTGGTGCAAAAGCTTGGGGCGGGCGTAGAAACGATTGTCGGCAATCCCAACCTGCCGGATCACATGCGGGTTGCGCGCCTGAAACCGGATGCACCGGCACAAGGCATTGCCGAATGGTTCGTCGCCTACATTCTGCGCGCCCAGCGTCACATGGCATTTCACGAAGCCGCGCAGGCCCGTGCTGAATGGCTGCCCAAGGAACCAACCTTCACGCCCCATACAACCGTCGGCGTTCTGGGTCTGGGTCATATCGGGGACCGCACGGCGCGAATGCTGCGCGCTGTCGGGTTTCAGGTTCTGGGCTGGAGCCGGTCACCTAAGCAGATCGAGGGCGTCACCTGCGTGCACGGCGACGATGCCTTGCCCGGTCTGCTGGGGCAGTGCGATCATGTCTGCGCCATCCTGCCCTCGACCCCGCAAACGGTGGGTCTGTTCGACGCGCAGATGCTGGCGACTATGAAACCCGGCAGTCAGCTATTGAACGCCGGTCGCGGCGATCTGATTGACGAGGGTGCGCTGATTGCCGCGCTGGATCAGGGCACGCCCGGCCATGCAATTCTGGATGTGACGTGTCACGAGCCGCTGCCAGCCGACAACCCGCTTTGGCAGCACCCAAGCGTGACGATCACGCCCCATGTGTCCGGTTGGCATCTGGGCGATGCGCTGTCGGATGTGGCAGAAAACTTCCAGCGGCTGACAACCGGCGCGCCACTTCTGAATGAGGTCGACAGGGCGCGCGGTTACTAGCGCAATCAGGGCGCCATCACCCAGTTGCCGCCCGCGTCCTTGCATTGACGGGTTCTGACCCCGCGCGAGGCCTCTTTGCCTTCGGGCTGAATGTCGTGTTGCAGCCGGACGCAATTGCCTTCGACCGCATCAATCCGGATTGTCCCCTTTGATCCGGTCTCGACATTGCTCCACCCGATCTCCTTGCCGACGCTGGGCGTGCCGTCGGTCAGCAAGCTGCGCGAGGCTTTGTTTGCCACCTCGAAATCCGCAGGCGAAAGCCCCATTTCGGCGATGATTCGGGACAATGGTTTGGCCGAGGCGGTCGTCGTAACGCCTGCCATGCTAAGTAGTGCCAATGCGAAAAAGACCCGGGCTTTCATTTCTGCCTCGCTGAACTGAAATCAATTTTGACTTCAAGGATATACCTGCGCGGGGGCGTGGCCAACCCCTATGGCGGCGACCTTCAAATTATCCCGAACAAACCTATCGCAAGCCCAGCGCTAGAGGCCGCACCCGGTTTGGTCACATAGTGCAACGCAAACGAACCCGAGGCACATGATGACACAACCAACCTATTTTTCGCCCCTCGGCGGGCACCCCGGCCAGGACCAGCTTTTGACCGACCGGGCGGTGTTCACAGATGCATATGCCGTCATTCCCAAGGGCACGATGCGCGACATCGTGACCAGCTACCTGCCGTTTTGGGAGGGCACGCGCCTGTGGGTCCTGTCCCGTCCGCTCAGCGGCTTTGCCGAGACGTTTTCGCAATACATTATGGAGGTTCAGCCCGGCGGCGGCAGCGATCAGCCTGAAACAGACCCGCGCGCTCAGGCCGTTCTGTTTGTGGTTGAGGGGGCCGTGCATCTGACGTTGAACGGAACGGAATATAATTTGGATACAGGGGGGTACGCCTATATCCCACCCGGCGCGGACTGGACGTTGCACAACCGATCCGACGCCGTGGCGCGGTTTCACTGGGTTCGCAAGGCCTATGAGGCCGTGAACGGGCTGCCCGTCCCCGACCCGATCATCACCAATGAACGAGACGTGACGCCGATCGAGATGCCCGGAACCGAAGGGCGCTGGTCCACAACGCGCTTTGCCGACCCGCAGGACTTGCGTCACGACATGCATGTCAACATCGTCAATTTCGAACCCGGCGGCGTGATCCCCTTTGCTGAAACCCATGTGATGGAACACGGGCTTTACGTGCTGGAAGGCAAGGCCGTCTACCGGCTCAATCAGGATTGGGTTGAGGTTGAGGCAGGCGATTACATGTGGCTACGCGCCTTTTGCCCGCAGGCCTGTTACGCGGGTGGACCGGGGCGTTTCCGGTATCTTCTGTACAAAGATGTGAACCGGCATATGCCGTTATCCTTGCCCCGCTAAACCCGGTTTCATCGCCTTTTACCCCTGCAGGGGTTCACAGCGGCCCCGGAATTTGCTGAAATCCCAGCAAATTCCATTGTTTGAGTATTGGAGACTGGCTGATGAAACTGCGTACCCCCCTGATGGCTCTGGCCGCATGCGCCATGGTGGCCGCAACCTTGTCCACGCCGGTCGCTGCCAAGGATGAGACCAAATCGGTCTTTGTCATGAGCCGCACATGGGCCGTGACCAAAGTCTCGGACGAGCCAGTCATCTACCGCGCCACCCGTGACAACAACAACCTCAACCCGTTCGGCCCGCCACCACGCCTGCGCACCCTGCAGGCCATCGCGGCGATCCAGCAGGCAACCGGATGCAAACCGATCGTGGCCAGCATGTATCAGAACATCTCGGGGCAGTTCTTCTCGCAGGTCAGTTGCGGTTGAAATTGGTACAATACTTTCGTTGAGATCGCCTGATCTGCCTGCCATAGCTTGCGCATGAAACTCGCGATCAACGGATTCGGCCGCATTGGCCGCACGATCCTGCGGCAGGTTCTGGCCCAGCCGCAAGGATCAGATATCGAGCTGGTGCTGATCAACGACATCGCACCGCTGGACACCTGCGCCTATCTGTTCAAATACGACAGCACCTTTGGCCCCTATGCGGGGGACGTGTCCGCCGGTGACGAAGCCCTGATCATTGACGGGCGCACGGTGCCGATGACGCACAGTTCCGATCTCGCGAATATCGATCTGTCAGGCGTTGACGTTCTGCTGGATTGCACCGGCATTGCACGCACGTCCGATGTCGCCCGCCGGGGTCTGGCGGCTGGCGCACGCAAGGTGCTGATCTCGGGGCCCTCGCCCGCCGCTGAACTGACGGTGGTTTTGGGTGCCAATGAGGATCAGCTGGGCGATGCCAGCATCGTCTCGAACGCGTCCTGCACCACCAATGGCCTTGCGCCGCTGGTTCGGGCACTGGATCAGATCGGCGGCATCGTCTCGGGCCATATGACAACCATTCACTGTTACACCAACAGCCAGCCGATGGTTGACGCGCCGCGCGGCGATCTTGCCCGTTCGCGCGCAGGGGCGCTGTCGATGGTGCCGACCACGTCCAGCGCAACCCACCTGATCGACGTTGTTCTGCCGCATCTGGCCGGACGGATTTCGGGCGCAGCGGTACGGGTTCCAACCGCCAGCGTTTCGGCGGTGGACCTTGTGGTGACGCTCGGGCGCGGCATGAGCGAACAGGCTTTTGACACCGCGTTTCGCGATGCGGTCGAGGCTTCGGCGGTTCTTGGCTGGACCGATCTGCCTTTGGTCTCGTCCGATCTGCGATCCCGCCCCGAATCGCTGGTTATCGCAGGCCCCGAGACCCGAATGGTCGGCAACAATCAGGTGCGCGTCTTCGGCTGGTATGACAATGAATGGGGCTTTTCCGCCCGCATGCTGGACGTGGCCCGTTTGATGGCGACGGGTTGATCCGGACTGACCGCAGCGGGCGGGCCTGCCCGCGCGCTGCCCGGCCCAACGGGTCAGCGCGCATCTTCGATGCGTTCTGACCGGGCGGGAGCCTTCCGGGGTTAGCCCGCGATCACCTCATAAGGGGTGTCGAACCAGAATTCCTCGAGGTTCGCGCCCTCACCGATGCGATCCACCACGGCAAACAGGCCCGGGCCGTGCAAAGGCGTCAGCACCCCATGCCACGTAGCGCGGTGATAGTTCACGGCCTGCCCGGCCCGTGTCATGAACGCCCTGGGCCGCCCAGGCTGTCCTCCCTCATCGGGTGCTACGACAACCAGAAACGGCTGATGCGTCATCGGGATAAAGGCCTGACTGCCTTCGGGATGCCGCTCGACCATATCCAGCGCATATGGCAGCGCGCGCGGGTTGGCGTTGAACAGGCTGATCCCGGCGCGCCCGTCGGTGAAATCCAGCAGCGCCCGATCATGATACCGGCCACACTGCCCCTGATTGATGATCTTGTCGGCATCGCCAGACACTTCGATCACATCCCCAAAAGGCGCAAATTGCTCAGCGGTCAGCGGCTCGGCAACGATACGGCGGCTCATGAGGGCAACACGTCCCGCAGCCGGAATTCGGCGATGCGTTCAACCTGACGGCAGGCCTCGGCAAACTCGGTATCGCGATCCTGTTCAATCCGCCGCTGAAAGGCCGCAAGGATTGAAGCCTTGTCATGATCCCGCACCGCAATGATGAACGGAAATCCGAACTTCTCAGTGTACCGCGTATTCAATTCGGTAAAGGCCGCGCGCTCCTCATCCGTCAGCGCGTCCAACCCGGCCGAGGCCTGCTCGGACGTGCTTTCCTGCGTCAACCGCTTGGCCTGCGCCAGCTTGCCCGCCAGATCAGGATGTGCTGTCAGAACCCCCAACCGCTCGGCCTCAGAGGCCGACCGGAAGATCCGCGCCAAAGCGTTGTGCAACCCGCCTGCGGTGTCATGAGCAGGCCCAAGTTCCAGATCATAGGCCCGCTCGGCAATCCAGGCCGAGTGTTCGAAGATGCCCCCATAGGCTTCGACAAACGCATCCCGCCCCATCTGCGATGGCTTCGGATGGGATTGCGGCGGGTGGGTCTGCGCCCAGTGTTCGGCAATCTGCAACCGAGTGGCAAACCACACGTCCGAAAAGCTGCGCGCGTATTCCAGAAAGCGTTTCAACGCCATAAAGCGCCCCGGTCGCCCAATCAAACGGCAATGCAAGCCGATGGACAACATCTTGGGTGCGCCCGCCTGCCCTTCCTCATACAAAGCGTCGAAACTGTCCTTGAGATAGGAAAAGAATTGATCGCCCGCATTGAAGCCTTGCGGCGTGGCAAAGCGCATATCGTTGCAATCCAGCGTGTAGGGCACGATCAGCTGATCCCGACCGTCGATCTGTGTCCAATAGGGCAGATCGTCGTCATAGGTGTCGGCGACATAATCGAACCCGCCCTCTTCGGCCACCAGACGCACCGTGTTCACAGAACAGCGCCCGGTGTACCAGCCGCGCGGGCGCTCACCGACGACCTCGGTGTGAAGCCGGATCGCCTCGGCAATTTCGGCGCGCTCCTGCGTCTCGGGCATGTCTTTGTGTTCCACCCATTTCAGCCCATGGCTGGCAATCTCCCAACCGGCGTCTTTCATCGCGGCCACGTGATCCGGCGACCGGGCCAAAGCCGATGCCACGCCGTAAACCGTGATCGGCAGGTCCTGCATCAGGCGATGCAAACGCCAGAACCCGGCCCGCGCGCCGTATTCATAGATCGATTCCATATTCCAATGACGCTGGCCCGGCCATTGCGCCGCGCCGACGATCTCGGACAAAAACGCCTCAGACGCTGCATCACCGTGCAGAACGCAGTTCTCGCCGCCCTCTTCGTAATTCAGTACGATCTGGACGGCCAGCTTGGCCCCGCCCGGCCATTGCGCCGCTGGCGGGTTGGCACCGTATCCAATCATGTCGCGGGGGTATCGAGGCGGTTGCATGGCGTCTTCCGGTTTTGGATGTTTCGACAGGCTTATCCTAGAAATTCGCCAATGATTATCAAATCAATCCGAACGCTGTTTCCGGTTCTTTCGGCATTTCCCCTGTTTTGATCTTTGCGCCACACTGTGTCACAGCAAAGCGACGCATCTGAGGGAGGCATTCGTGGCAGGCTATCTGACAACTCATGTTCTGGACACCGCCCGGGGCTGCCCCGCCGCCGGGTTGAAAATCGCGTTGTACAGCGTGTCCGGCAATTCCCATCGCAAGCTGGTCGAGATGGAAACCAATGCCGATGGTCGCACGAACAGCCCGATCCTGCCGCAGGAGACATTCAAGACGGGCACATACGAGCTGATCTTCTTCGCCGGCGATTACCTGCGCGCGACAGAACAAGACGGGGATGACCCTCTGTTTCTGGACCAGGTGCCGATCCGTTTCGGCATGTCCGACCCCGAGGCACATTACCACGTGCCCCTGCTGCTTTCCCCTTACGGCTATTCGACCTATCGCGGCAGCTAACCCTCCCGCCGGTCAGAGACCCTTTCAGGGCCCCTTCCCGTTGGGCCCGGCGCGGTTGCGCTTTTATCAATGGCAGCGCCACCCCCGATCCCGCCGCACCCGCGCCGCAGCATAGCTGCGGCGCCCGGCCCAACGCTGTGCGGTGCCGGAACGGCACAAACAGGGGCGGGAGCGCTACCCGGCTGGCAATTCCGAGTTTCGGACGACTTTTCCGATCCGCTCGATCATGAAATCCATGAACAGGCGCGCCTTGGGGTCCTGATGGCGGCGGTGTGTATAAAGGCACGCCATCTGCACCGGCACGGGCGGCGTATCCTGCGCGACGGCCACCAGACGGCCCGCGCTTAGGTGATCGGCCACTTCAAACACCGGCTTCATGGCAATGCCCTGCCCGGACAGCGCCCAATCTGTCAGGACGTCTCCGTCGTCACATTCGAACCGGCCTGACACCGCATAGCGTTTCGGGCCGTCGGCGGTTTCCAGCATCCACTGAAACTCGGTCGCGCCAGGAAAGCGCAGGTTCAGGCATTCGTGTTTGTCCTTCACCAGATCAGCCCCCGTTGCAGGCATACCCCGCCGCGCCACATAGTCGGGGGCAGCGCATAGCACGCGCTGGCAATCGGCGATTTTGCGGATGCGCAAGGTGCTGTCCTCGGGCTGACCGATGAAAAAGGCCAGATCCAACCCCTCGGTCGTCAGATCAACGGACCGGTCCGTCAGGCGCAAACGCACATCGATCTCGGGGTATTCCGCCAGAAAATCAGGCACATGCGGGGCAAGTAACCGCCGCCCCACCCCCAGCGGAGCCGCCACGAACAGAGACCCGCGCGGGGCTTCGGTCAGGTGCGTCACCTGCGCTTCGGCCTCATCCACCGCATCCAGCACCGCCACCGCGCCGGGATAAAACGCTTTGCCCTGCTCGGTCGGTGACAGGTTCCGCGTCGTGCGTTGAAACAGACGCACGCCCAGATGATCCTCAAGCTGAGAAATCCGCGCCGAGGTCACAGCCGGTGAAATCCGCAAATCGCGCCCGGCGGCGGACATGCTGCCCAGATCATAAACCCTGACGAAGGTGCGGATATTGTCGAGATAGGACATCTTATCGTTTTTTTTGATACAGTTTGACAATATACGGGAATACCGAAGAAAAGCCCGTTTGCCTAGTGTGGCGGCAACCAATCGGAGACCTCATTCATGTACGACTTTGCCGTGTTCTGGGACTGGATGGCATTTGCCGTGCGCTGGCTGCATGTGATCACGGCCATGGCGTGGATCGGATCGTCCTTCTACTTCATCGCGCTGGATCTGGGCCTGAATCGCAATATCCCCGGCCCTGCGGATGGCGAGGAATGGCAGGTGCATGGCGGCGGCTTCTACCACATTCAGAAATATCTGGTCGCGCCCGAGCGGATGCCCGACCATCTGACCTGGTTCAAATGGGAGAGCTATTCAACCTGGCTCAGCGGTGCGGCGCTGTTGATGATCGTCTACTGGGTCGGCGGAGAACTATACCTGATCGACGCCGAAAAGGCCGATCTGGCACTGTGGCAAGGCATTCTGATCTCGGCAGCGTCCCTGACTATCGGATGGCTGGTCTATGACTTTCTGTGCAAATCCGGTCTGGGCGAGCGTCCAACCCTGTTGATGGTACTGCTGTTCGTCCTGCTGGTGGCTATGGGCTGGGGATACAACCAGATTTTCACCGGGCGCGCGATGATGCTGCATCTGGGGGCCTTTACCGCCACGATCATGACGGCCAACGTGTTCTTCATCATCATGCCGAACCAGCGCATCGTTGTGGATGACCTGAAGAACGGGCGCACACCCGACCCGAAATACGGCAAGATCGCCAAGCTGCGTTCGACCCACAACAACTATCTGACCCTGCCGGTTCTGTTCCTGATGCTGTCCAACCACTACCCGCTGGCCTTTGCGACCCAATACAACTGGATCATCGCCGCGCTGGTGTTCCTGATGGGCGTCACCATCCGGCACTATTTCAACACCCGCCACGCGCGTGCAGGCAACCCCACCTGGACCTGGCTGGCAACCGCCATGCTGTTCATCGCCATCATGTGGCTGTCGACCGCACCGATGTATGAACCGGTTGAAGAGGCCGAGGCGCAGCCGTTGACGCCCTATGAACAGAAATTCGCAGCAGCCGAAGGGTTTGAGCAGGCACACGACATCGTTCTGGGGCGCTGTTCCATGTGCCATGCACGTGAGCCGGTTTGGGAGGGCATCCTTTGGGCCCCCAAAGGCGTTTTGCTGGAAACCGAGGCGGATATTGCCCGCAACGCGCAGCAGATTTACCTGCAGGCCGGTGTGACCCATGCGATGCCGCCGGCCAATGTGACCTTTATGGAACCAGAAGATCGCGATGCCATCATCCGATGGGTCCGCAACGCCGGGCTGTAACGCGGTCACGGATCACGGCAATTCGGCGCATCGCGCGATTAACCCCTTCCCCCAAACGGTTTCAGATGCTCTAACTTGAATTCAAAGAGCCGTGCAGAAACACGGCACAAGAGATTTCGACTCGGGGGCAGTTGGAGCCAACTGATGCAGGGAAGCAAGCCGCGACGCGGTCTGAGATGCTGGCTATTGGGCGCTGTCGCCGCCCTTGCGCCAACAACGCTGGTTGCGTTGGAAACCACACTGACCGCCCCCGGAGCCCCCAAGGAAGTTGTCGAGCGCCTGAAAGAAACCTCTTCCGTCGCCACCGCCGAAGATCGCGGGCTGGACACGCCGCTGGAAATTCTGTCTGCCGCCCTGTCGGATTATCGGACGCTGGTGCAGATCCTATATGACGAGGGGTATTTCAGCCCGGTCGTCAGCATCAAACTGGACGGGCAGGAAGCAGCCGAGATGAGCTCGCTCACCGTTCCCAATCAGATCAACCGCGCGGTTATCACAGTGGAAACCGGCCCGACCTTCAAATTCGGCACGGCAATTGTGCAACCTCTGGCCCCCGACACGGTGCTGCCCGAGGAATTCGCCACCGGCAAGCTGGCCACCACGGGCGCGATCCAACAGGCGGCCTCGGCCGGTGTTCAGGCGTGGCGGGACGCGGGTCATGCCAAGGCAAGTGTGGCCGGGCAGCGAGTGATCGCGCGCCATGCTCAGGCGCGGCTGGATGCAGAGATTGATCTGGACCCGGACAGGCGACTGACTTTTGGCCAGATGTTCATCAAGGGCGACACCGATGTTCGCCACCGGTCGATCGAAAAGATCGCGGGCTTTCCCAGCGGCGAGGTCTATTCGCCCGCCAAAATCCAGAAAGTCGGCACGCGCCTGCGCCGCACCGGAACCTTCAACGTGGTGTCCCTGCAAGAGCGTGAGAAACCGAACCCAGATGGTACGCTGGATTTCGATGCGACCTTCGAAGACCTACCCAAACGCCGTCTGACCTTCGGTGTCGAGCTCGCATCCCGCGATGGTGTCGACGTCACCGCCACCTGGACCCACCGCAATGTCTTTCGCCGGGCCGAACGTCTGCGGTTCGAGGCCGCCCTACGCAATATCGGCGGGGCCGAGGATCTGGACGGACGCATTGGCCTGCGACTGGATCAACCCGACCGGCTGGGCCCGGACGACAACACCTTCTGGAGCGCGCTGCTGGAGCGTCGAAACACCGACAATTACAACGTGACCGTGGCATCGCTGGCTTATGGTGCGCGGCGCACCTTTTCGGATCAGCTATACGCCGAAGCGTCGGCGGGCTTTCAGTGGTCGAACGCAGATGATGCCTATGGTGACGGGCGCAAGTTCCGGTATTTTATCCTGCCATTCCGATCCGAATGGGATCAGCGCGACAGCAAGGTCAGTGCGACAAAAGGGTTTTATCTGGATTCGCAGGTCATGCCGTTTGTTGGGCTTTCGGGTACGGATACCGGCATCCGGCTGTTCTTTGACGGTCGCGCCTATACCAGCCTTGGAACCGGTGGCAGGCTGGTTCTGGCGGGTCGGGTCCAGCTGGGCTCGGTCATCGGGCCACCACCGGATGGGGTGACGCCGGACTTTCTGTTCTTCTCAGGCGGGGCCGGGACGGTGCGCGGGCAACCGTTTGAAAGCCTTGGCATTCCGGTCGGCACCGGCGTTGCGGGCGGCAAATCGTTCCTGGGCTTTTCGGGCGAGGTGCGCGGCAAGATCACCGACACCCTGTCGCTGGTCGGGTTTTATGACTACGGTATCGTAGACACGTCCTCATTCGTCGGCACCGGGGCCGAGGATCATGCCGGGGCTGGGCTTGGGGTCAGATATGATCTGGGCGGTTTTGGTCCGCTGCGCTTTGACCTCGCAGTGCCTGTTCAGGGCGACACGGGCGATGGGTTGCAATTCTATATCGGGATCGGACAGGCCTTTTGATACAGCGTCTTTCATACCCCGTTCTGGTCGTCACACTGACCTGCGCGCCGGTTGCGGCATACGCACAGGACGAAGGCGGCAGCATGATCGAGCGGTTCCTGCAGGACACGCTGTCGGGAGACGATCAGAACGTCACTGTAAAAGGCTTGGAAGGCGCGCTGAGTTCACGCGCAACGATAGAAGAGATCACGGTGGCCGATGACGAAGGCGTCTGGCTGACGATCAAAGGGGCGGAACTGGACTGGAACCGTCTTGCCCTGATCCGGGGCCGGTTTTCAGTCAACGCCCTGACCGCGCAAGAGATCGACGTGGCCCGCGCTCCGGGCACTACAACGACTGAAGCCCCACCCCCGTCAGCAGAAACCCAGCCGTTTCAATTGCCGGAATTGCCGGTCTCAATCGAAATCGGCGAGATTCGGATCGATGAGCTGGCCTTGGGCGAGCCCTTGATCGGCGTGGCCGCGGAACTGACGGTCACTGGCGACCTCTCGTTGGCGGACGGTACACTGGACACAAATCTCGACATTACAAGGCTGGACCGTGCAGGGGATGAGATCACGCTGGCGGCAGGGTTCCAGAACTCGAACAGTCAGATCGATCTGGATCTGAACGTGACCGAAGCCTCGGGCGGGTTGATCTCGACTGCGTTGAAAATCCCCGATAGCCCGCCCATTGGACTGACCGCCAAGGGATCAGGGCCGCTGACAGATTTCACCGCCGATATCGGACTGAGCAGCGACAACCAGCAACGGGTGGCCGGTCAGGTCAGGTTGCGTTCGGCAACGGCCGAGGATGAAACGGCCGAAGACGGGATTGCCTTCACTGCGGACCTAAGCGGTGATCTGACCCCCTTTGTCGCCGACGACATGGATGTATTCTTTGGTCAGGACACGCGCCTGTTTGTCGACGGCAAAACACAGCCCGAGGGCGCATTGCAGATCAGCGATCTGGATTTCACGTCCCAGGCCCTGAATCTGGAAGGCGAATTGCAACTGGCGGCGGGTGGGACCTTGCAACTGGCCGCATTGCAGGGGCGCATATCACCGCCCAATGGGGAAACTGTTGTCTTGCCAGCCTCGGGCGGCGAAACTTCGATTGAAGCCGCTCAAATCTCGGCCCTGTTCGATCAGGCGAATGGCAATCTGTGGGACCTGAGTCTGACGGCCAACGCGTTCAAATCGCCTCAGATCAGTCTGGACCGGGCGCAGATCACCGCGCAGGGCACGCTGGAACAGGGCGACATCGTCAACGTCGATGGCGACGTGCAGGCGGCGCTGGACGGGCTTGACCTAGCAGACCCTGCGCTGAACACCGCGCTGGGGGGGCGGATCACGCTGGACGGGGTGTTCGACTATGGCAGCGATCAGTCGCTTGACCTGTCGGGGTTCGAGCTGGTGGGCTCGGACTATACGCTGGGCGTCGATGCGCTGATCAGCGGTTTGACCAGCGGGCTGGCCGTGGATGGCTCGGCCTCGCTGGACGCAACAGATCTGTCCCGGTTCTCTAATCTCGCGCAGTTGCAACTGGGCGGGCAGGCCTCGGCCCGGCTGGTGGGCAAAGGCTCACCGCTTGAGGGCAGCTTTGATGGCAAGCTAGAGGTCAAGGGCAGCGATCTGTCCACCGGGCGCGACGACATCGATCCGGTAATCCGGGGCGAGACAACAATCATAGTCGATGCCAAGCGCGGAGCCGATGGAATCACGCTGCGCGACTTTACCTTGATTGCGGATGCGGCACGGGCGCAGGCAAGCGGGACGGTCACAACCCCTGATGGCAACCTGTCAATCGACGGTCAGGCCAAACTGTCCGCGCGCGATCTGTCAGTTTTTTCCGGTCTGGCGAAACGCGAACTTGGCGGCTCGGTTCAGGCCAGCCTGCAAGGGGCCGGAACGGTTCAGACCCTTGAATTCGACGGCACAGCCAGTGTTACGGCACGCGACATCAAAACCGGGATGGCCGAGATTGACCCCCTTCTGAAAGGCGAAACCATTGTCGAATTCGAAGGGGCGTTGTCGCAAGATCAGATCACGATCCGCGAGGCAACGATCAATGGGAATGCCGTGACGGCCCAAATCGCGGCGACGATTGACGATCCAACCGGCGACATTGCTTTCGATGGCGCAACCAGTGCGTCTATTCCCGACCTGTCGCTGTTCTCGGGAATTGCGGGCCGCGATCTGGCGGGGTCGGTCAACGCCAGTGTCCAAGGGAGCGGGGCCGTTAAAACGCCTCGGTTTGATGGCAAGGCCAGCATGACAAGCCGGGACATCAAAACCGGGATGGCGGATATCGATCCGCTTCTGACAGGGCAAACTTCGGTCGAGTTTGACGGGGCCGTGTCTAAGGATCAGATCACGATCCGCGAGGCCAAGGTCAACGGAAACGCCGTGACAGCCCAGATCGCGGCTACGATTGATGATCCCACCGGAGATATTGCGGTTGATGGTACGGCCAGTTTGGATGTTCCCAACCTGTCCTTGTTCTCGGGCCTTGCAAACCGCGATCTGGCGGGATCGGTCGAGGCGCAGCTTCAAGGCAAGGGCGCAGTGGGCAGCAAAGCCTTCGATGTGAACGGCAGCGTCAAGGCAGATGACATCCGCGCGGGGATCGAGCAGGTGGATGCGCTGCTACAGGGGCGCACGACCCTGACCGTGGATGCCCTGAACGATGAGAATGGGTTGAACATCCGCACCTTCCGCCTGAAAGGAACAGCCCTTTCCGCCAATGCTTCGGGTCAGTTGAGCCGCGAGACCGGGGGGCTGAACTTTACCGCCGCCCTCGACGATCTGGGGCGGTTGTCGGAAACACTCACCGGACCCCTGAAACTGGACGGCAATGTTGCGCCAACCGGATCGGGGCTGGAAGGCACGGCCAATTTGCAGGGGCCCGACAGCTCTTACGCCAGCCTTGTCGGAACGGTTGATACCGATGGCTCTGCCGATCTGGACTTTGACGCCAAGCTCAACCGGATCGAGCGGTTTGTGCCCGATTTCCCCGGCACCGTCGCAGCAACCGGCAATGCAAAGCGGTCAGACGGGGTCTGGACCATTGATGCCAAGGCTGAAGGACCTGCCGGGATCAACAGCACCGTGGCGGGGACCTTCGACGAAACCGCCAGCACGGCTGACCTGAGGGCACAAGGCGGCGTAAACCTTGGCATCGCCAATATCTTCATCACACCGAACAAGATCGAAGGTGCGGCCCGGTTCGATCTGGCGCTGAAGGGCGCCCCGGCGCTTGAGTCCCTAAGCGGGTCTATCACCACATCCGGAACGTCCTTTGCGATTCCAACTGCGGGACAGACGGTGACCGGGATCAGCGGGTCGGTCGATCTGGCGCAAAGCCGCGCCACCATCTCAATGAATGGCGGCATGCGCGCCGGTGGCGGGTTTACCGTGTCTGGCCCGGTCGATCTGACGCCGCCGTTCAACGCCCAAATCACCACCGCATTGAACAGCCTCGTGCTGACCGATCAACTGCTGTATGAGACCACGCTCAACGGTCAGATTGTCATGGCGGGGGCTTTGGCCGGAAACAGTTCCCTGTCCGGCCAGATCACGTTTGAGGAAACCAATATCAACCTCGCCGCCGCCTCGGGTGCCGTCGGCTCGGCGCCGATCCCCGAGATCACGCATATCGGCGAAAGCAACGCGCAATATGTCACCCGCGAACGGGCGCAATTGGTGGTGAAAGAGGAAACCGCCCAAAGCGACTCGCGCATTGCGCTGGATATCAGTCTGCTGGCCCCCAAAGCCGTCTTTGTGCGCGGGCGCGGCGTGAACGCGGAACTGGGTGGGCGGATTTTCATCGGAGGTACAACGCGATCCGTTGTCCCCTCGGGCCAGATTGAACTGATCCGGGGTAATTTCGATATTCTGGGCCGCAGGCTGGCCCTGACTAAAGGGATCGTGACACTGCAAGGCGATCTGACCCCGTATATCGAGTTCGAATCGTCTGCCAGCACCTCGGATGGGACCGCCACGATTGAAATCGCCGGGCCGCTGGATTCACCGGAAGTCGATGTATTCTCGGACCCCGAACGCCCCGCCGAAGAGGCGCTGGCCATGTTGTTGTTCGGCAACCGGTTCTCGGAACTCTCGCCGTTTATCATCGCGCAAATGGCGGCGTCGCTGGCGCAGCTCAGCGGTGCGGGCGGCGACGCCACCAAAGGGCTGCGCGACTCTACCGGCGTCGACACCATCGATATCGGCGCGACCGAGGGCGGCGCAGGTCGTCTGGGCGCGGGCGCGTATCTCAGCGACAACCTTTACACGGACTTTACGGTCAACACCGAGGGCGATACCGAGGTGAACCTGAACCTGGACGTGAATGATAACTTTACGGTCCGGGGCACGGTCGATGGCCGGGGCGAAACCGGCATCGGTCTTTTCTTCGAACGCGATTACTAACGGCGAATACCGATTGGGTGACCGATCTGAGGGGCGCTCTCCAAGGTGTTGTGGTCCTCCACCATCCGCGCCAGGCGCGCAATGGCCCAGTCGGGGTAAGCAACCGACCGCCCGGTCTGATGGCTGACATTCATGAACAGCGCCTCTTGCGTCGCGCAGACGGCGTCGTCTTCCTCTGAGATCATCTGAGCGAAATAGTGGCCGCGCTTGTGATCGGCGTCCAGCAATCGGAACCGAAAGTAGAACGGCGCGCCAGCGACCACCTCACGCAGAAAATGCAGATGCGACTGCAGAATATACGGCCCCTGCCCGTAGGCCTGTACCTGAGGTTCACCAAGGCCCAGATGCTCGACCAGCAGAACCTCGAAGGCATTATCGAAGGCGACGCCATAATAGCCCACATTCATATGGCCGTTATAATCGATCCATTCCGGTTTCACGTCAAAGCCCCGGATTTCCACTGGTGCCGGGTAAGGTCCGTCATATCCGGACAGGGGACTATTGGTCATCTCATGTCGTCTCCGCTGGGTCAGAATATGAGGCCGATAAACTTCCCGTCTGTCCAGTGTGGAAGTGCGTGACCACAACGCTGCGCTACCTACGTCGGGTAAAATCCAATCCTCTCTCAAAAAAGAAAAAATCTGATTTCTATATGTGAAACGTGTCACTGAACCCAGCACCGGATCGGCGCAAAAAAGGCTTCGAAATCAATACGGAGAGCCATTTATGAAAGCGGAAGAAGCCGAGAAAATCGTCGGGGCATTGAAAAACAAAAAGGCGAAAGTAAAGGCGATCGCAACCGAAGTGTCTGGGACCAAGGCAACCAAGCTGGAAAAGAAACTGCGCGACGGGTTGGAAGGCGCGTTGGGTGCCGACCTGTCCAAGGTCCGCGTTCACATCGGCGGGAATGCCGCCGATATTTGCAAAGAGCTAAAGGCTAAGGCCTTCACCAACGGAAACGACGTCTACTTTGGCAAGGGTGCGGATTCAAAGAACAATAAGCTGATCGCCCATGAAATCACCCATGTCGTGCAGCAGGCAAAAGGCAAGATGCCAAAACCCCAGAAAGGCAAGGTTCTGGTCTCGGGCTAATTCTTTCCGGTCATGGGCAACAGAAACAGTGCAACCAAGGTCGGCTCTTGCTTGGGCCGACCTTGGTCGTTTCAGATGGCTTTCCTGCCTATTCCGCCGCGATAGCGTCTTCGATCTTTTCGACGCGAATGGCCGAGAACTTGAACTCGGGGATTTTGCCATAGGGGTCGATGGCCGAGTTGGTCAGGATATTCGCCGCCGCCTCGACATAGGCAAACGGGATGAACACCATATCTTCGGCAATTGCCCGGTCGGCCCGCACCATGATCTCAATCGATCCACGGCGCGTGGTCAGGCGGATCGTTTCGCCCGGCTCGATCCCCATCAGCTTTAGCTGACGCGGGTTCATCGAACAGTTCGCTTCCGGTTCCACGGCGTCCAGAACGGTGGCACGGCGGGTCATCGACCCCGTATGCCAATGCTCCAACTGACGGCCCGTGGTGGCGATCATCGGGTATTCGTCATCCGGCGCTTCATCCGGCGGGATGACACTGGCCGGGGTGAACCGCGCCCTGCCATCGGCACGGGGGAAGCCATCGCCAAATACAATCGCCTGCCCCGGATCGGTCTCGGACAGCGACGGGTAGGTGATGGTTTCGGTCTCAAGCCGTTCCCACGTGATGTTGTCCAGCGAGGCCATGGTCAGCTTCATCTCGGCAAAGACCTGAGACACATCGGTGTAATCCCAGTTCAGCCCGATCCGCTGCGCCAGATCGACGGTGATCTTCCAATCCTCGCGCGCCTCACCCGGAGGGGTCACCGCAGGACGCACTCGCTGCACCTGACGGTTGGTGTTCGACACCGTGCCGTTTTTCTCATACAGCGCCGAAGCCGGCAGGATGATGTCGGCATAGTTCGCCGTTTCGGTCAGGAAGATGTCCTGCACGATCATCAGATCCAACTTGGCCAGCGCGTCACGCGCGTGATTCACATCCGGGTCGGACATGGCCGGGTTTTCGCCCAGAATATACATGCCCTTGATGTTGCGCGCGTAAATCTGGTCGATGATCTCGGTCACGGTCAGACCCTTCTCGTTCGAGAAATCGTCCGAGTTCCAGACAGTGTTGAACTTGGCCCGGATACTGTCATCCGTCACCGTCTGGTAATCCGGCAGGAACATCGGGATCAGGCCTGCGTCGGATGCGCCCTGCACGTTGTTCTGACCGCGCAGCGGGTGCAGACCCGCGCCGGGTTTACCGACATTGCCGGTCATCAGAGCCAGCGAGATCAGGCAGCGCGAATTGTCGGTGCCGTGGATGTGCTGGCTGACGCCCATACCCCAGAAGATCAGACCGGCCTTGGCCTGCGCAAAGGTGCGCGCAACGCGGCGCAACTGATCCGGTTCGATACCGCAGATCGGGGCCATCGCCTCGGGCGTGAAGGCGCGCAGATGCTCTTTCTCGGCCTCCCAGTTTTCGGTCCAGCGGTGGATGTACTGGCTGTCATACAGCTCTTCCTCGACGATCACGTTCATGATCGCGTTCAGCATCGAGACATCGGCCCCCGGACGGAATTGCAGCATCTCATCCGCAAACTTGCGCATGCCGACACCGCGCGGGTCCATCACGATCAGCTTGCCGCCGCGCTTGGTGAACTGCTTGAAATAGGTCGCAGCAACCGGGTGGTTCTCGATCGGGTTGGCCCCGATGATGATCGCCACATCCGCGTTTTCAATTTCGTTGAAGGTCGCAGTCACAGCGCCGGAACCCACGTTCTCGATCAGCGCTGCCACGGATGAGGCGTGGCACAGACGGGTGCAGTGGTCGACGTTGTTGTGCTTGAAGCCCTGACGGATGAACTTCTGGAACAAATACGCCTCTTCATTGGTGCATTTGGCCGAACCAAAGCCCGCAACGCTGCGCGGGTCTTCGTTACGCAGGGCTTTCAGCTTCGAGGCCGCCAGATCCATCGCCTCTTCCCAGGTCGCTTCGCGGAAATGAGTGTCCAGATTGCCGGGATCGACGTTCAGCCCCTTTTCAGGCGCATCCTCGCGCCGGATCAGCGGTTTGGTCAGGCGGTGCGGGTGGTGGATATAGTCGAACCCAAACCGGCCTTTGACGCACAGACGGCCTTCGTTCGCGGGGCCGTTGATCCCTTCGACATATTTGACCTTACCGTCCTTGACCTTCAGCGAGACCTTGCAGCCAACGCCGCAGAACGGGCAGACGCTTTCGGTCTCGGAATCGTAATCCTTGCTGTCGCCCTTTTGCTGATCGTCCAGCACGGTGGCAGGCATCAGGGCGCCGGTCGGGCAGGCCTGAACGCATTCGCCACAGGCCACACAGGTCGAATCCCCCATCGGATCGTTCTGGTCGAACACCACCTGCGCCGTATGCCCGCGACCGGCCATGCCAATCACGTCATTCACCTGCACTTCCCGGCAGGCACGGACGCAGAGGTTGCAGTTGATGCAGGCGTCCAGATTGACGCGCATTGCAACGTGGCTGTCGTCCAGCAGCGGGATTTTCTCGGCCTCTTTTGCCGGGAAACGGCTGTCTGAAACATCGTTCAGCTTGGCCATATCCCAGAAATGGCTTGAGGTGTCATGCGCCTCTTCGGGCTGGTCGGCGACCAGCAGTTCCATGACCATGGCGCGCGATTTCTCGGCGCGGTCGCTGTCGGTTTTCACGACCATGCCGTCCACCGCCGGACGGATGCACGAGGCGACCAACGTGCGCTCGCCTTCGACCTCGACCATACAGGCGCGGCAGTTGCCGTCGGGGCGATAGCCCGGCTGCGGCTTGTGGCACAGGTGCGGAATGGTGAACCCCTGCCCCTTGGCGGCTTCCCAGATGGTCCAGCCTTCGGGCACGGTGACGTCTTCGCCGTTCAGGTTGAAGGTGACGGTCTTGTTTGGGCTTGCATCAAGCATGGCTCTGTCTCCCCTCAGATTTCATCAGCGAAATGTTTCATGACAAGGCGGATCGGGTTCGGGGCCGCCTGCCCCAGACCGCAGATCGAGGCGTCGCCCATGACCTGACACAGATCCTCCAGCAGGTCCTGATCCCACTTGTCCGCCTGCATCAGCTTCACTGCCTTTTCACAGCCCGCCCGGCAGGGCGTGCACTGGCCGCAGCTTTCATCTTCGAAGAAGCGCAGCATGTTCAGCGCCGCATCGCGGGCGGTGTCCTGATCGGACAGGACCACCACGGCGGCCGACCCGATAAAGGTGCCATGCGGTTGCAGCGTGTCGAAATCCAGCGGGATATCATCCATCGATGCGGGCAACAGGCCCGAGGACGGCCCACCCGGCTGATACGCCTTGAAGGTCTGCCCTTCGGCCATGCCACCGGCAGCCTCGATCACGTCCAGAATGGTCGAGCCCGCAGGCAGCAGGTAGACCCCCGGCCGCGCCACCCGGCCCGAGACCGAATAGCTGCGGAGGCCCTTACGACCATTCTTTTCTGTGCTGTTGAGGCATTCCGGACCTTCGCGGCAGACTTTGGTGACCCAATACAGCGTCTCAACGTTGTGCACCAAGGTCGGACGGTTAAAGACCCCAACCTGCGCCACAAACGGAGGACGATGACGCGGCAAGCCCTTCTTGCCCTCAATCGACTCAATCATCGCGGATTCTTCACCGCAGATATAGGCACCGGCACCGCGGCGCAGATCGATATAGCCTTTCTCGACAATCCCCGCGTCTTCCAACGCGGCGATCTCGGTCGCGAGAATTTCTAGCACCGCCGGGTATTCGTCGCGCATGTAGATAAAGCAGGTCTCGGCCTCGACCGCCCACGCGGCGATCAGCATCCCTTCGAGGAAGACATGCGGCGTGCGTTCCAGATAGTAACGGTCTTTAAAGGTGCCCGGTTCGCCTTCATCGCCATTGACGGCCAGATAACGCGGGCCTTCGTTCATCCGAACGAAACCCCATTTCTTGCCGGACGGGAAGCCAGCGCCGCCCAGACCGCGCAGGCCCGAGGCCAGAACGTCCTCTTGCACCTTCTCCCAATCGCCGCTGTCGCGCAGCTCTGCCAGCTTGGCGTAGCCGCCGTTTTCGGCGTAGGCGGCAAAGGTTTCGTAGTCGGGCAGATGCGCATGCGTATCACCTGCCGCAATCGCCGCCTGCACCTTTTCTGGGGTCGCGTGGTCGATATGGTTGTGACCGATCTCCAAAACCGGAGCCGTGTCGCAGCGGCCCATGCAGGGCGCGCGCACCACGCGGACCTGCGACGCGTCCAGCCCATCCTCCAGCGCCTTCTGCAACTGCTGGGCACCGGCCATTTCGCAGGACAGAGAATCGCAGACCCGGATGGTCAGCGCGGGCGGCGGCGTCTCGCCCTCTTTCACCACATCGAAATGGGCGTAGAAGGTGGCGGTTTCGTAAATCTCGGCCTGACCGATCCGCATATCGACCGCCAGCGCGGCGATATGGTCGGCGCTGATGTGGCCATGCGCATCCTGAATCAGATGCAGGAACTCGATCAGCAGGTCACGGCGGCGCGGGCGGTCGCCCAGCAGGCGTGTGATTTCCGCCTGCGCCTCATCCGTGAACTGACGGCCTTTGGGCGTGTGCCGCCCCTTGCCTTTACCTGACTTCCAGACGCCCTTGGGTGCGCCTGATGGCTTGGTGTCTAATGGTGCCATGATGCCCTCCGATTAAGGCCCGTGTCTCATCAGACCAGCATATCGTCAAATCGCTTGTCGCAATCGCACGATAACGACAGCTTATCACCGCAAAGACGTCACCACAGCGCGCAGTGCCTCGACCGTGGGCAGCTCCGGGTCGCGGGTCAGGGTCGCCAGACATATTGGTTTGCTGACAATCGGATCGACTAGAGGCAGCACCCGCGTCCCCCTCAGATCGCCCAGCGCCCGCACCAGAACGCGGGGGACAACGGTGGCCGCCAACCCCTCACGCGCCATGACCATCGAGGCGGTGAAGCCGCTGGTCTCGGCCACCACATCCGGGTGCAGGCCCTGTTCGGCGAAAATCCGATCAAGGATGCGCCGGTTCTGCATCTGCGGCTCCAACAGGCTGAGCGGGAATTCGGCCACCTGCGCCCATGGGATCGGGCCGGTTTCATCCGTCATGTGAGACGGAACCAGCAGCACATAGGTCTCTTCATAAAGCGGCTGCACCTGCCGCAGATCGGTGCCGATGCTGTCGCCATAGGTGATGCCCGCATCCAAACTGCCCTCGTCCAGCCGGTGCTGGATCGCGGTCGCGGACATGGTCTCGATCCGGGTTACAATTCGGGGATGAGCGTCCCGCAACCGCTTGACCAGACGCCCGGTAAAGGCAATCGCGGTCGGAATCACGCCGAGGATCAGCGTGCCCGTTATCTCACCCTTGGCGGCCAACACCTGCTGTTCCAGCGCCTTAGTGTCGTCCAGAATACGCCGCGCCCGCTGGACGATCATCTCGCCCTCTTCGGTCAGGCCCTGAAACCGGTTGGCACGGCGGACGATTGACACACCCAGCCGGTCTTCGAGATTGCGGATGCGCATCGAGAAGGCAGGCTGAGAAATCCCGCATTCCTCAGCCGCCTTGGCAAAGTGGCGATGCCGCGCCAAGGCGCTGAGGAGCTGGAGGTCGCGGATTTCGATCATTTGGGGTCTTCTCGGATGACGGGCTAGAGTTCAGTTCTAGCGAGGTTTTCAATGCTTAGGAACGCGTGATCTGACCGGAATGTCCGCGTAACGCAATCGCACAATGCAGCGTCACGCCTATTGAAAAGTTGTTCAATAGCCAGACCAGTGGGAGCGTTCCTTAACCTTAAACTAGAGCAGTCATAATTTTGACTCAGTTCCATGTGAACGAGCGGTAGTGATAGAGCCGACAGTCATCCAAGCATCAAAGCTGCGCGTCGCCAGCCTGCATATCGTGTTGGTCAGCTTGGGATTGGCTTGGCCTCTAATTTTCATTCTGGCAATTTACCCGGCCGACAATATTGGGTCCCTTTTCAAAGCAATCTTCGCTTTTTGCGCTTTGATTAGTGTGGCTTTTGTATTGGCCGAGGGTCGAAAAACTTGGCGCATCTTCACCACGTCGGGCGATTGGAAAGTTACCGTTTCTTCAAACCGACTGATTTGGGATGTCGCTATACCTTCAGAAAACTTGCCGATGGACGTGGCGCTCACGGAAATTGCAAAGGCACTCCGTATTAAGATCAGACGCACGAGCAAAGACAGCGATGGTGAGTACACGGAATTCGACGAACGCTTCGAGCTTCATTTAATCGATGGGCGTGTGCTGACCATAAATCGCGAAACCGGCGGATTGAACCCTCACTGCGTGTTTCTGACCATTTCTGAACAAGGGATTGCTTATGAGCTTTGGTCGCAGGATCTCACCAAAGACAGCATCAACACGTCAAGGATCTTTAAGCTTTCTTATTAGGCACATCTCTTCAATTCGACCACTAGACCGACACTCAGAAACTGTAACTTTGGGCTCAAAGAGGTCATTGCCCTTAGCGCGAAAAAACCACGCCAAAGGCTTCTCACATCAGGTATTAAACAAAAAGTGCATCACATCGCCGTCCTTGACGATGTAGCCCTTGCCCTCGGCCCGCATCTTGCCCGCCTCTTTGGCCCCTTGCTCACCATTGGCGGCAATGTAGTCGTCATAGGCGATGGTCTCGGCGCGGATGAAGCCCTTTTCGAAATCTCCGTGGATCACACCTGCGGCCTGCGGCGCGGCGGTGCCAGTGCGGATGGTCCAGGCGCGGGCCTCTTTCGGGCCGACGGTGAAATAGGTTTCCAGTTTCAACAGGTCGTAGCCCGCGCGGATCAGGCGGTCGAGGCCGGGTTCTTCCAGGCCCATCTCTTCCAGGAACATCTGCGCTTCGTCCTGTTCCAGCAGGCTGATCTCTTCTTCGATCTTGGCGCTGATGATGACATGCGCGTTACCCTGCGCGGCGGCCATTTCGGCCACGCGGGCCGAATATGCATTGCCCTCGGCGGCTTCTTCCTCGGACACGTTGCAGACATAGAGCACCGGTTTGGTGGTCAGCAGCTGCAGCATTTTCCACGCTTTGGCGTCCTCGTCGGAGACTTCAACCAGACGCGCGGGTTTGCCGTTTTCCAGCATGGCCTGCGCCTCGGCCAGCAGACGCTCCTGCTGCTGCGCTTCTTTGTCGTTACCTTTCAGCTTGCGCACCAGATTGGCACGGCGCTTTTCGATGCTTTCCAGATCGGCCAGCATAAGCTCGGTCTCGATGGTATCGGCATCGGCTACCGGATCAACGCGGCCATCCACATGGGTCACATCGCCATCTTCGAAACAACGCAGCACATGGGCAATGGCATCGGTCTCGCGAATATTGGCCAGAAACTGGTTGCCCAGCCCCTCGCCCTTCGAGGCCCCTTTGACCAGACCGGCAATGTCCACGAACGTCATCCGGGTCGGGATGATCTGCTTCGATGAGGCAATCGCCGCCAGCTTGTCCAGCCGGTCGTCAGGAACCGCCACATCCCCCACATTGGGTTCAATGGTGCAGAACGGGAAATTCGCCGCCTGCGCGGCCGCGGTCTTGGTCAGCGCGTTGAAGAGGGTCGACTTGCCCACATTCGGCAGACCCACGATTCCCATTTTAAAGCCCATTGCGGCCTCCTGAAAGCGATGTGACGGCGTCTTCTATGCACCTGCGGTGGAATGCGCAAGCAGTAGCGTGACGCGAAACGAACCGAGCCCAAATGGCCACATCACGAAACTGTTCCTAAATCGTGTTCTTGCGCGAATTGAAATTTACATCTTACGATAACCACTTAGCGCGTAACGATGTAACAGCCTTAGAAATACGGTTATGAAGAAGTTCCTTTTCGCCTCTGCTTTGGCGCTTGCCCTTCCTGCAGCAGCCCAGGCTCAATCCTTGATTTTTGGTGCCGGATACGCGGATTTTTCCGATGATGCCGCCGATGATCAGGCCCTTGTTTCGCTGGAATACCAGCATCAACCCTTTCACCAGGCGACCCGGTTCAGCGCCGGTTGGGGTGCGGCCCTGTCAGTTGACGCCGATGGCGGCGCCCATCTCGGGGCCGGTCTGATCGGGGTATACAGCCTCAATGACCGCTGGTTTGTCGAAGGCAGCGTGATGCCGGGATACTACAATGAAGGCAGCGATGAAAACGATCTGGGCGGCAGTTTCCAGATCCGCAGCCTTCTGGGCCTCGGCTATACGCTGAATGGCGGCGACAAGATCTCGGTTGCGATCACGCACAAGTCGAACGCCAGCACGCAGGACCCGAACCCGGGCGTGAACACCCTGCTCTTGCGGTATCATCTGGGCTTCTGATCCGTTCTGGTCCGGGCGGGATTGATTTTCGGTGAAACTTTCTGCACATCAGGTCCAAACCTGATTGCAAGGACATCCGATGACCCGTATCGACGCCAAGTTTGCCGCCCTGAAAGCTGAAGGCAAGAAAGCATTTGTTGCCTATGTCATGGCCGGCGACCCCGATTATGACACCTCGCTGGAGGTGGTCAAAGGGTTGCCGGGCGCAGGCGTGGATGTGATCGAGCTGGGTTTACCCTTCACCGACCCGATGGCGGACGGCCCCACCATTCAGGCCGCAGGCCAACGCGCGCTGGACGGTGGGATGACGTTGCAGCGGACACTGGATCTTGCGCGCGCTTTCCGTGAAAGCGACGACACCACGCCGATTGTGCTGATGGGCTACTACAACCCAATCTACAGCCGGGGTGTGGACGCGTTTCTGGCGGATGCCAAGGCCGCTGGCATCGATGGCCTGATCGTTGTTGACCTGCCGCCGGAAGAAGATGAAGAGCTTTGCCTGCCCGCTCAGGCGGCGGGCCTGAATTTCATTCGCCTGGCCACGCCCACAACCGACGACAAACGCCTGCCGCGCGTCCTGCAGAACACCTCGGGCTTTGTCTACTATGTCTCGATCACCGGCATCACCGGCGCGGCAGAGGCCGAAGCCACCAATGTCGGACCCGAGGTCGCCCGGATCAAATCCGCGACCGATTTGCCCGTCATCGTAGGCTTTGGCATCAATACGCCTGAAAAATCGCGCGCGATTGCAACTGTTGCAGACGGCGCGGTCGTCGGTTCGGCCATTGTCAGCCAGATCGGCGCAGGCAAGCCGGTTGCCGAGGTGCTGGATTTTGTCAAATCCCTGTCCGACGGGGCCCATTCCGTCTGAATAAACGCATCCTAAACTACTTGAGCAAAGCCGCAGCCGGGTCACCCCGCTGCGGCTTTTGTTTTACCGGGGAGTGAACACGGAAAAGGCAATCACGAAAGGCGTAGTGAGGATCTTCAAAACTTGGTAAGAAATTCTAACCAAAACCTCAAAGGTCTGCTTCATGCCCGTGATTACCAATATCGAAGACCTCAAACGCATCTATGAACGCCGCGTGCCGCGCATGTTCTACGACTATGCGGAAAGCGGCAGCTGGACCGAGCAGACCTTTCATGAAAACAGCTCGGATTTCGAACAGATCCGGCTGCGCCAGCGGGTCGCGGTGGACATGGCGGGGCGTTCGACAGCGTCGCAAATGATCGGACAGGATGTATCGATGCCCGTTGCGCTTGCACCTGTCGGGCTGACCGGAATGCAACATGCGGATGGGGAAATGAAAGCCGCCAAGGCCGCCGAGGAATTCGGCGTGCCGTTCACCTTATCCACCATGTCCATCAACTCGATCGAGGATGTGGCCGAGCACACAACCAATCCGTTCTGGTTTCAGCTTTATACAATGAAGGATACAGATTATGTCAGCCGACTGATCCAGCGCGCGAAAGATGCAAATTGTTCCGCTCTGGTCATAACGCTGGATCTGCAAATCCTGGGCCAGCGGCACAAGGATCTGAAAAACGGCCTGTCCGCACCGCCAAAGCTGACCCCGAAAACCATCGCGAACCTGATGACCAAATGGTCTTGGGGCATCGAAATGCTGCGCGCCAAACGGCGAGAGTTCGGGAATATCGTTGGCCATGTCGAGGGCATTTCGGATGCGTCCTCGCTGGGCGCATGGACCGCGGAACAGTTCGATCCAAGCCTGGACTGGACGAAGGTCGAAAAGCTGATGGAGCAATGGGGCGGTAAGGTGATCCTGAAGGGTATATTGGACGCCGACGACGCAAAAATGGCGGCCAAACTGGGGGCAGACGCTATTATTGTGTCAAATCACGGCGGTCGCCAACTGGACGGCGCGCTCAGTTCGATCCGGGTGTTACCGGAAATCATGGATGCGGTTGGCGGAGATACCGAAGTGCATCTGGACAGCGGCATCCGGTCGGGGCAGGACGTTCTGAAAGCTTTGGCGCTTGGCGCGAAAGGCACCTATATCGGCCGCGCCTTCGTCTATGGCCTGGGTGCGATGGGACAAACCGGTGTGACCACCGCCCTTGAGGTGATCCAAAAAGAGCTCGACACCACTATGGCGCTTTGCGGAGAACGCAAAGTGACCGATTTGGGCCGTCACAACCTGTTGGTCCCCGAAGATTTCGGTGGGCGTTGGCAAAGCTGATGGGCGTGTGCTGGGGGCTCAGCCCCCGCCGCCCTTCGGGCGACTCCCCCGGGATAAGTGTCGCCAGATGAAGCATGGATCCTTTATTCATCTGGCTATAAATATCTCGGAGCGCGAGGCAGAGCCTCGCAAAAAGGAAAACCGCCAAAAACCCCTTTCCAAACCCAATGAATCAAGCTAAGGACGCGGCTTCACGCGGGCATACAGCCTTGGAGGATGCCCGCCCTAACATTGGAGAATTATCATGGCTGGAGAGATTCCTGATCTCGTAGCTCTGGAACGGACGGGGACAGGCAAGGGCGCCGCTCGTCAAGCACGCCGCGATGGCATGGTTCCGGGCATTGTATTTGGTGGCGACAAAGAGCCTCTGCCGATTCAGATCCCGTTCAACGTCCTGTTCAAGCGCCTGAAAGCGGGTCGGTTCAAGTCGACCCTGTGGAACCTGAAGGTTGAAGGCCACGAAGACGTTCGCGTCATCTGCCGCGACGTTCAGCGTGACGTCGTCAAAGACCTGCCGACCCACCTGGACCTGATGCGCCTGCGCCGGACCACCAAGATCGCGCTGTACATCCCCGTTGAATTCATCAACGAAGAAGCAGCCCCCGGCATCAAGAAGGGTGGCGTTCTGACCGTTGTCCGCCCCGAGGTTGAGCTGATGTGCACCGCCGGTGACATTCCTGAGAAGATCACCGTTGATCTGACCGGCCTGAACATCAACGACGTTGTCACCATCTCGTCGGTTGATCTGCCTGCTGGCACCAAGCCGACCATCGACCGTGACTTCGTGATCGCCAACATCTCGGCGCCGACCGGTCTGTCGACCAGCGACGATGAAGAAGGCGAAGAAGTGGCCGCGGACGAAGTGGAAGTCGTCGGCCAGGAAGCTGCAGAAGAATAAATCCGGACCCAACGGTTTGGATTTTGAAACGGGGCTCATTTCGGGCCCCGTTTTCTTTTGGTCGGGCTGGAAACGGGTGGTATTCCGTGCCATCAACCCTCTGCGCTGCACGAAGGACGAGACGATGAAACTGTTTGTCGGATTGGGGAACCCGGGTTCAAAATACGCCCGCAACCGGCACAATATCGGCTTCATGGCCGTGGACCGGATTGCCGAGGATCACGGGTTTAGCCCCTGGAAGTCCAAATTTCAGGCCGAGATCGCCGAAGGGCGTCTTGGCGGCGAAAAAGTGCTGCTGATCAAGCCCCAGACCTTCATGAACCGATCGGGTCAATCCGTAGGCGAGGCGATGCGGTTCTACAAGCTGGACTCGACCGACGTGACGGTATTTCACGACGAATTGGATCTGGCCCCCGGCAAGGTGCGCGTCAAGGCGGGCGGCGGGCACGCCGGGCATAACGGTCTGCGTTCGATCCACGAACATATCAGCCCGGCTTATGACCGGGTTCGGCTGGGCATCGGGCATCCGGGGCGCAAGGAAATGGTGTCGCCCTATGTGCTGGGCGATTTTGCCAAAGCCGATGGCGATTGGCTTGAGGATGTGCTGCGCGGTGTCTCGGATGGTGCTGGGCACCTGGCCGATGGCGATGGCGGCAAGTTCATGAATGCGGTCGCCCTGCGCACCGCTCCACCGCGATCATCCAAACCCCCTGCAAAACCGGCTGCGCCTGCCATCAAAGCCGAACCAGAGCCCCAGCCGGACGACCGTTCGGCGATGCAAAAACTGCTGGATAAGTTCAAGTAGAATCCGCGTGCAGTGCCGCCACGTCCCAATTGCGAATTGAACGAACCGCGTTCTACAACAATCCGCAAATTGGAGGAGATCTATGAGAAAATTGTTGAAGTGGGTGCTGCGCATCCTGCTCATTCTGGTGCTGGCAGCGGCGGTTGTCGGATTCTGGAAGCGCGAAGAGATCAAGCGCCTGATGGCCGTGAACTCTCTGTTTTCGGAGGAGAAAATTGTCTACAATTTCTCTCATATGGATGAGGCATTCCTGACGGCGAACCTGCCGCGCGGTGACGGGCCGGTGTCCGAACTTCCTTATGGCGCTGGTATCGAGCTGCCTGACGGAACCGACCAATGGCTTGAGGAACGGTCGCTGACATCCTTGCTGGTGATCAAGGACGGGCAGATTCTGTTCGAAGACTATTATCAGGGCACCACGCCCGAGGATCGGCGAATCTCCTGGTCGGTCGCCAAAAGCTATCTTGCCACCTTGTTCGGTATCGTGATGGCCGAGGGGGCTATCGACTCGCTGGATGATCCGGTGGTGAAATACGCGCCAAGCCTGAAGGGCACAGCTTATGACGGCGCGACGATCCGCAATGTGTTGAACATGGCCAGCGGCGTCACCTTCGACGAAGACTATCTGGACTACGACTCGGACATTAACCGGATGGGCCGCGTTATTGCTTTGGGCGGTGAGTTGGACGATTTCGCGGCCTCGTTGCAGGACACGTTCGTAACCCCGGGCGAGGATTGGCAATATGTATCGATCGACACCCATGTCATCGGCATGGTGATCCGTGGTGCGACCGGGCGCAGCGTGACAGACCTGTTGACGGAAAAGGTCATACAGCCGCTGGGTCTGGAACAGGATGGCTTCTACATCACCGATGGTGACGGGGTTGCGTTTGTGTTGGGCGGTCTGAACTTCACCACCCGAGACTTCGCCCGGTTCGGTCAGATGATCCTGCAAGAGGGCGAATACAACGGAAAGCAGATCGTTTCGGCTGAATGGATCGCCGAAGCCGTTGCGCCCAGCGCCCCGACAGCGCCCGATGAATACGGCTACGGCTATCAATGGTGGATCCCGCCCGGCGCGCATGAAGGTGAATTTATGGCCCGTGGTGTCTATGGACAGCACATCTATATCGACCGGGCGCGCGGTGTTCTGATCGTCTCGACGGCTGCGGATCGTAAGTTCCGTGAACCGGGCATGAACGATGTGAATTTGGGAATGTTTCGCAAGATTGCCGAAAGCCTGTAAGGTAGGTCCATGCAAAAGCAGGACAGCATCAATGTGTTGGGGGGCGTTCTCGCCCCCTGCTCGCGCGATCCCCTGACCGGGTTCTTCCGCGATGGGGCCTGCAACACCTGTCCCGAGGATCAGGGCAGCCATACGGTCTGCGCCGTGATGACCGCCGAGTTTCTGGCCTATTCGAAATATGTCGGAAACGATTTAAGCACCCCACGTCCCGAATTCGATTTTCCCGGCCTCAAACCCGGCGATAGCTGGTGCCTGTGCGCGGGTCGGTTCCTGCAAGCCCATGACGAGGGCTGCGCCCCGCAGGTGCATCTTGAGGCCACGCATCATCGGGCGCTGGAGATTGTGCCGCTGGACATATTGCGTCAACACTCCACCAAGACCGACTGACGCCACCTGAAATTCGGCATCAAAGACCACAGCCCGCCACGACCCGATAAGCCAACGCACCCCGAGAACTTACGAGGGAGCACCTGAGCTTTATCGCAATGAACCGTTTTTAGGTCCGTTTGGCACCGCGTAATTCGAAGGGCTAGAGACCGCTCAGCACGAAGGACAAAGAAAAACCGGCCCCCACATGTGGGCCGGTTCTATCCGTTCGAAGGTTTCAGCGCTTAGTCCGCCGTGCGGCCTTCGGTGTCTGACATGTCGAAGTTCAGGTACTTCGCAACGGTCTGCACATCCTTGTCCCCGCGACCGCACATGTTCATGCAGATCAGGTGATCTTTGGGCAGATCGGGCGCGATTTTCATCACATGGGCCAGCGCATGGCTGGGCTCAAGCGCCGGAATGATACCTTCGGTGGCGCAGCACAGCTGGAACGCCTCCAGCGCTTCTTTGTCGGTGATTGCGACATAGTTTGCGCGACCAATATCATTCAGCCACGAGTGTTCGGGCCCGATACCCGGGTAATCCAGCCCGGCAGAGATCGAATAACCTTCGAGGATCTGGCCATCGTCATCCTGCAACAGATAGGTGCGGTTGCCGTGCAGCACACCGGGGCGACCACCGGTCAAAGAGGCGCAGTGTTCCATCTTCTCGTTCACGCCCTTACCGCCGGCCTCGACGCCGATGATATTGACCTCTTTGTCGTCGAGGAACGGATAGAACAGGCCCATCGCGTTCGAACCACCGCCAATGGCGGCGATGATCGTGTCAGGCAGACGGCCCTCGGCCTTCATCATCTGCTCTTTGGCTTCCTTGCCGATGATCGACTGGAAGTCACGGACCATTGCCGGATAGGGGTGAGGGCCAGCGACGGTGCCGATGCAGTAGAACGTGTCGCGCACATTGGTTACCCAATCCCGCAACGCGTCGTTCATCGCGTCTTTCAGCGTTCCTCTGCCGCTTGTCACCGGGATCACCTCGGCCCCCAGCAGACGCATGCGGAACACGTTCGGGGCCTGACGCTGTACGTCATGGGCACCCATGTAGACGATGCATTTCAGGCCGAACTTGGCGCAGACGGTGGCGGTGGCAACGCCGTGCTGCCCTGCCCCGGTTTCGGCGATGATCCGGGTCTTGCCCATACGGCGTGCCAGAATGATCTGGCCCAGCACGTTGTTGATCTTGTGTGCGCCGGTGTGGTTCAGCTCGTCACGTTTCAGGTAGATCTTCGCGCCGCCCAGATGCTCGGTCAGGCGTTCGGCGTAATACAGCGGCGAGGGGCGGCCCACATAATTGGCCCACAGATCATCCATCTCGGCCCAGAAGGTCGGATCATCCTTGGCCTTGTTGTATTCCTCTTCCAGCGACAGGATCAGGGGCATCAGCGTTTCACTGACGAACCGTCCGCCGAAGATACCGAAACGCCCCTGTTCATCGGGGCCGGACATGAAAGAGTTGAAAAGATCGTTGGCCATGGGTGTCTCCACTCGTCGTACCCGTTGTTCATAGGAGGTGGCGGCGGGATTTGCCATGGGCAAAACGCATCATGACGCGCGATCTGTGTACTGCTGCCAAACGTCCACGGCCTGTTCGGGCGTCGGGACGCCAATGCAAGGAAAGTGATAAAACCGGTTCACATTTGCCAGCCGGTCAGCCGCCAGCATCACGCGGCGGTGCGGGCCGGATTGCGCGAAGGTCAGCATCGCCTCGATATCCTGCCAGACGCTGAGCGAGAAATAGAGGCCCGCCTGATGGAACACGTCCGCATGGACGCATAGCGGGTCGCCCTTGGCCTGATGCAACGCCTGTCGCGTGCGCCAGAAGAACTCGGGCGCGTTATACCAATGTTTCAACGAAATACCGCCAATGGCTGCCAGCATGTTCCATCTCCCCTTGCAGGAGATACGAAGCAAGGCGCGGATCAGATCACCCCAGCGCGGCTGCGAAGTCTTTGATCAGGGCCGCGTCCTTTTCGCCCGGGGCCGATTCCACGCCGGAAGAGACATCGACCTGCTGCGCACCGGTCATGCGCACCGCTTCAGCCACGTTTTCAGGCGTCAGGCCGCCGGCCAGCATCCAGGGACGCCTCCAGTATTTGCGACCGGCCAGCAAGCGCCAGTCAAAGGCCAACCCGTTGCCGCCGGGAAGCTCTGCATTGCGGGGTGGCTTGGCATCGATCAGCAGTTGGTCGGCCACATCTGAATATAGGTCAATCGCGGCCAGATCCTCGGCCTCGGCCACGCCAATGGCTTTCATCACGGGCAGGCCGTAGCGTGCACGCACCTGCGCCACTCGGTCGGGGCTTTCTTTGCCATGCAGTTGCAACATGTCCAGCGGGACGGTCGAGGTAATGGCGTCCAACTCCTCATCCGTCGCGTTGACGACCAAAGCCACTTTTGCAACGCCTGCCGGAACCAGATGCGCTAGCTCAGCCGCGTCTGCTGCCGTCACATTACGGGGCGATTTGGGAAAAAACACAAACCCAACATAGCCCGCCCCGGCCTCGACCGCAGCGCGCACATGTTCAGGGGCGGACAAGCCGCAGATCTTGAACCTTACATCGGACATTGGGTGCGCCTTAGCTGGCTTCGTCCAGAATGGCCAGAACTTCGTCTTTGCCTTCGTTCTGCTTTTTCTTCAGCTTCTTGACTTCACGCTCAAGCTTGCGGACTTCGCCTTTTTTCACGGTCGCGTCCTTGCGATGCTTGTGCTCGCGCAGCCATTCCCAAAGGAACCCGATGACCAGACCGGCCACAACGCCACCCAGCACCACCAGAAACAAGGGCAAAGTGGTAGTCAGATTGAACCCCAGCAATTCGGCCAGAGCGTCAGGCATCAGCTTGAGTTCAACCGATTGAACATTGGCCAGAGACACCGAAATCAGGATGATCCCAAGGGTCCCGAGAAAAGCATATCGAAGGTAGCGCATCATGGGGTCAGGCTTTACCGTTCAATCGGTCCCTTAGCAACTTACCCGTCTTGAAAAATGGTACACATTTTTCTTCGACCTGAACGGTCTCACCGGTGCGAGGGTTTCGCCCGACACGGGCATCGCGCTTTTTCACAGAAAATGCACCAAATCCGCGCAGCTCGACCCGGTCGCCGCGGGCCATGGCATCTGTCACTTCCTCAAATACGGTGTTCACGATCCGCTCGACGTCACGCTGATAAAGATGTGGATTTTCGTCGGCAATCTTCTGAATCAATTCTGAACGGATCATTCGTACTACCCCTCCCAGGCGGCCGGTGTGACAGGTCTACTGTTCTGACAGTATAGGGAAAAAGCCGGATCAGGGGAAAGCAAACTATGGGCGAAGGCATGGGAATTTGGCGCGGACTCACGCGATTTTTTGCCAGTTTTCCCGTTTTCCACACTTAATGCGCGAGCGATACCCCGAATAAGCCGATGAATCGGAACATATTGATTCGCAACAAAAACGGCCCCGCGCGGGTGCGCGAGGCCGTAATTCATGTTTGGGACTGCGCCCGGGCTTAGTCGCCCGATTTCAGCGCTGCACCCAGGATATCGCCCAGCGATGCGCCCGAGTCGGAGGAACCGTACTGTTCCACGGCCTCTTTCTCTTCGGCGATCTCGCGTGCCTTGATCGACAGGCCCAGACGGCGGGTCTTGCTGTCGACATTGGTGACGCGGACGTCGACCTTGTCGCCAGTGTTGAAACGCTCGGGGCGCTGTTCAGCGCGGTCACGGCTCAGGTCCGAACGGCGGATGAAGGACTTCATGCCTTCGTACTCCACCTCGATGCCGCCATCTTCGATTGCGGTCACTTCGACGGTCACGATCGAGCCACGTTTCACGCCGCCCACGGCTTCGGCGAACTTGTCACCGCCCAGGGCTTTGATCGACAGCGAGATACGCTCTTTCTCGACGTCCACTTCCGAGACAACCGCCTGAACGACGTCGCCTTTGCGGTAGTTCTGGATCGCATCCTCGCCACGTTCGTCCCAGGACAGGTCGGACAGGTGAACCATGCCGTCGATGTCGCCTTCGAGGCCAATGAACAGACCGAATTCGGTGATGTTCTTGACTTCGCCTTCGACTTCGGTGCCCTCGGGGTGCGTTTCTGCAAACACTTCCCACGGGTTGCGCATGGTCTGCTTCAGGCCCAGAGACACGCGACGCTTGGCGCCGTCGATTTCCAGAACCATGACGTCGACTTCCTGGCTGGTCGAAACGATCTTGCCGGGGTGGACGTTTTTCTTGGTCCAGGACATCTCGGACACGTGCACCAGACCTTCGACACCAGCTTCCAGTTCGACGAACGCGCCGTAGTCGGTGATGTTGGTGACGCGACCCTGATGGACCGAGCCCAGCGGGTACTTGGCAGCAACCAGATCCCACGGATCTTCCTGCAGCTGCTTCATGCCCAGGCTGATGCGGTGGGTCTCTTTGTTGATCTTGATGACCTGAACCTTGATGGTTTCGCCGATCGTCAGGATCTCGGACGGGTGGTTGACACGACGCCATGCCATGTCGGTGACGTGCAGCAGGCCGTCAACGCCGCCCAGGTCAACAAATGCACCGTATTCGGTGATGTTCTTGACAACACCCTCGACGGTCTGGCCTTCGGACAGGTTGCCGATCACTTCGGCACGCTGTTCGGCACGCGATTCTTCCAGGATGGCGCGACGCGACACAACGATGTTGCCACGGCGGCGGTCCATTTTCAGAATCTGGAATGGCTGCTTCAGACCCATCAGCGGGCCAGCGTCGCGCACGGGGCGGACGTCAACCTGCGAGCCGGGCAGGAACGCAACCGCGCCACCCAGATCGACGGTGAAGCCACCTTTGACGCGACCAAAGATTGCACCTTCGACGCGCTGGTCGTCGGCATATGCTTTTTCCAGACGGTCCCATGCCTCTTCACGGCGGGCCATCTCACGCGAGATGACGGCTTCGCCACGGGCGTTTTCTGCGGCGCGCAGGTAAACTTCGACCTCGTCACCAACAGCGATTTCAGGGGCTTCGCCGGGATTTGCGAATTCTTTCAGATCAACGCGGCCTTCCATTTTGTAGCCGACGTCGATGATGGCCTGGCCGGCTTCGATCGCCAGAACCTTGCCTTTGACAACAGAACCCTCTTCGGGTGTGTCCATTTCGAAGCTTTCATTCAGGAGGGCTTCGAATTCCTCCATGGATGCGTTAGCCATGTGGCGTTGTTTTCCTTTACATACGTTTTTGCTGGCCGAGCGGTTGTCTCCGCCGGTCTTGTTTCATGGTGCCTTCAGGCGTGATCCGGGGCGCATCCGATTAAACAAACACAAAGGGCCGAGGTGACCCGGCCCTGCTCAGATACGTCATCCGGACGTTGACCGCCCGTGTTAAGACGGGTGCTCTATAGCGGGTTGGGTCCGGTCCCGCAAGTCGAAAGCCATCTGCGCCCGAAGACATGCCCGAACTTGCCGGTTTCACAATTACTTGATGCCGCGCGTGTCCGGTTGCACCCGCAGACGGGACACGGCACCTGACGGTCAATCACAACAAGACACGGAGCCGTTGCCCCATGGGAGAGTTCGACCTTATCGTTTCACAGCAGCCACAGTGGATTCAGATCTGGATGAAAATCCTGACCCTCGGGGCCTTCATCCTGCCATTTGCCCTGCTGATCTGGCGGCAATCGCGCCTTGTCGCGGTTATCACGGTCGTCGGCACCGTGCTGGCGGCGCTGGGGGTCAAGTTTATCTTCACTCAGATGGGCTATGTCCGGCTGATGGGGCTGGGCCATATCCCGTTCTGGACACCGCTGGCCATTTACCTGTGGTTCCAGCAGGCCCGCGCCGATATGCCGACGCCGCCCCGATGGATCATCCGCTTCGCCCTGCTGACAATCGTGATCTCGCTTGCCTTCGACTACATCGATGTGATCCGCTATCTGCTGGGTGAGCGGACGCCGGTGCCTGTACCGGCGTAAACCGTCACCATCTTGGTTTTTCGCGCACCCGAAGGGCTTGCTAGAACAACTGCAAGTCCTTCTCGCCGCGTTGAATCTCGGCAAGGTTCGGCATGTTCTGCACCACCAGCGGCGCCGGAGCCGTACCGGGCATCGCCACTGTAGGTTTCGCCGCAACGGCCTTGTCAAAGGCAGGTCGCTTCAGCTCACCCCGGATATCGCGCAGCAGGGTCTTGTGGTCCGGCATCGTCTTGAGGATCTGCGCAAGGTCCACTTTCGCGCCCTTCCACCACTGGAACCAGATCGGCTTTTTCAACGGACGAATACGATCCCGAATGCCGGTGCCATATCCCGTGTCATAGACCTGTTTGCCCAAAAGCACCGTCTGATAGACGCGGAAATTGAAAAGCGTTGCAAACTCGATATCGTGTTCCATCGGCAGGCGGTGCTGCCACAGTTCCAGATTCTCGGCCAGTCGATCCGGGATTTTCATCTCGGTGCGCGCGTCGATCCAATATTGATCATCCGTGCGGTTGCCCAACCGGTAGTGCAGACAGATGAAATCCAGAACCTCGTCATACAGCTTGTTCACCTGCCGATTGTATCTGTCGCGCAACTGCGGCTCGATGTCCCGCGTGGGCAGATGCTCGGCAAACCAGCGGACGGCGTGGTCGATCATGTGGATCGCGGTGCTTTCCAGCGGCTCGATGAATCCACCGGACAGGCCGATAGCGACGCAGTTCTTGACCCAGGCATTGCGCACGCGCCCGACGCGCATCGGGATGACGCGCGGCGTCAGACCTTTGCCGCTGTCGCCCAGCCATTCAAGGTATTCATCCGCCGCCTGATCATCGGTCCGATGCGCCGACGAATACACATATCCGGTGCCCACACGGTTATAGAGCGGCACCCGCCACGTCCAGCCCGCACCCAATGCAGTCGACCGCGTGACGCTTTCGATCTTTTCCGGATCGGGATGTTCGACCTGCAACGCCATGGCGCGATCATTCGGCAGGTATTCAGAGTAGTCCTTGAACGGCTCGCCGAGGGCCTGATTGATGATCAATCCGCGGAAGCCGGTGCAATCTATGACCATCTCGACGTCATGGCGGCCCTTGCGTTCCAGCATCAGGTGGCTGACATTGCCCTGCTCGTCCAGTTCGACCGCCTGCACCTCATCCTGAATATGTTCGACGCCGCGCTTGGTGCAGACCTTAGTCAGCATGCCTGCAAATTTCACGGCATCCAGATGATAGGCATAGCCAAAGCGCTGCTCGAATTCCGGCTGCCCCAAGGCCCGCGCGCCTTTGCACAGACGGGCCAGATCGTCATGAGGTGAGATCGATTGCGTAAAGTCCCGATCCCCATTGCCAAAACGCAGGAAATACTCGGCGGCCTCCAACCCCTCAAGCAACTGCCCATGGGCAAAGGGGTTTACGTAGTCGATCCGATTGCCCTTGGCGTCTTTGTTCCAGTTGCAGAACTTCACGCCCAGCTTGAACGAGGCATTGGTTTCACGGAAAAAGTCACGCTCGGAAATACCCGCCTGACGCAGTGTGACCGGCATGCGCGGTACTGTCGCCTCGCCCACACCCACGGTCGAGATATTGGGGCTTTCGATCAGGCAGATGCGCGGGCGGTCTTTGGGGGCGGACGTGCGGGAAAGCACCATTTCGAGGATAAGCGCGGTCATCCATCCCGCCGTGCCGCCACCCACGATGGTGATTTTGCGCAAACGATTGTTCATGTATTTCTGTCCCTGTTGGCTTGGGGGATTTTATGGCTGCTTCCCCTTATTGTTTGGGGTTTTTGTAGCAGCTGTCCCTTTTTTGCTATGGGAGACTATAGCATCATTCTTGTGTCCAGCTAGGGTCTATGACGCTATATTTTGTTGGGGGTTCCTACACTGCCCGGACCTGTGAACGCTGCAAGCGACAAGCATCAAGTTCAACGTAAACCCCTAGATTTCCTCGCCCTTCTTCAGCAGATCCTCGATCAGCTGCCGCTGCAACTCATCGCTGTCGCCGCCACCGAATTGAATCGCGCCGCCGGTGTAGGATGTGCCATAGGTCGCAGCGATATTCACTGTCTGCGCCAGACCCGAGATCAGCTGGTCCTTTTGCAAGGATGCAAGCGGGTGGATGAACGTCGCCCAAACGGTTCCGTTGGCAATCGCATAACGGGCATCAAGGGCGGTGTCGAAATTGGCCTGCATCATGCGGTGAAGTTCCTCTTTCGACAGCTCATCGGCACTGCGAACCGCCACCATCGCGCGCATCCGATTGGTGCTGACATCGGTGACAACCAAAACCGGCACGTCCGAGATTGTAAGCTGAAACCCCGGCCCAATCGGCTGCGCCTCGGGGTCCAGGGCAAACAGGATCTTGCCCAGCCTTTCATAATCCATCGGAGGCTCAGCCTCTTGGGCGGCAAGACTTCCGGCCAGTAACATCAGCGCAAGGGCGAGGCGGATCATGATCAATCTCCTGCAAGTGTCCAGCTAACCATAGGCGCTGCCATGGCCCCTGACCAAACAAAGCTTAGTGAACAGGATTTTATGCAAGGCCCGCAGGTTTGAACGATCTGCAAAAAACGCGGGCCTTCCTGCGATAACGCGTTCAAAACCCCGCCTCTATGTCTGTTTCACAGGCCGACACCCGGTTCGGCCCGAAAAAGAAAATGAAAAGGACTACACCATGAAGAAACTTGTTTTGACCTCTCTGATCGCAACCCTGCCGCTGGCCGCCGCACCCGCTTTTGCGGCAGATGAAATCAATGTGTCCAACGGCATCTCGGCCGCCGGAGCGCCATTGGCCGCCCACGGAGTCGACCTTGTTGCGCTGGTCAATGACGGCAACCCGGTCGAAGGTTTTGCGACCCATTCCGCCACCTATGACGGGGCGTCCTACTACTTTACCACCGCCGCAAACCGCGAAGCGTTCGAGGCCAACCCAGCCGCCTTCCTGCCACAACATGGTGGCTTCTGCTCGTTTGGTGTTTCGGTCGGCAAGAAGTTCGACGGCGACCCGGATCAATATCTGGTCGCAGATGGCAAGCTGTATCTGTTCCTGAACGCCGAAACCCGCGCCGCCTTCCTGAAAGATGTTGCGGGAACGGCGAAAACTGCTGACGATCAGTGGTCAAAGATTCAAAGCATCGCCGTGGGCGAGTTGTAATCTGACCGATCTGCCCGCGTCGCTACCGTGTCGCGGGCAGTTTCTTTGTTATCACCGCAAGCGCCTCGGCCAGGGCTTCGTCGATGCTCAGGTCGGACGTATCCAGAAGAACGGCATCATCCGCCGCTTTCATCGGGGCTGTGCTGCGTTCGGCGTCGCGGGCATCGCGCTCGCGCACATCCTCAAGCACCTGTGCCCGCGTCACGTCGGCCCCTTTGGCGTGAAGTTCCAGAAACCGCCGTTCCGCCCGCACCTCGGGGCTGGCGGTGACGAACAGTTTCACCTCGGCCTGCGGGCAAATCACGGTACCAATGTCGCGCCCGTCTAGAACCGCCCCCCCTGCCCGCCGGGCAAAGGCACGCTGGAAATCAACCAATGCGGCTCGTACCTCGGGGATCACAGCCACTTTGGACGCGGCCTGAGCGATTTCTGCCGTGCGCAGATCACCCTGATCCAGTTCTTCTGCCGTCAGGGACTGCGCCGCTTCCACAGCTTCCACACCTTGCAGCGTACGGCGGCCAACCGCGCGGTACAGAAGCCCCGTATCCAGATGCGCAAACCCGAAATGCGCCGCGACGGCCTTTGATACTGTGCCCTTGCCCGCCGCAGCCGGACCATCAATCGCAACGGTGAAACTGCTTGTCATTGTCCGACTTACCGATTGTTTCTGACAAGCTGCGCCCCAAGGCGCGCCATCAAAGGCTCGAAGATCGGGAACGAGGTCGCAATCGGGCCCGCATCATCCACCGTCACAGGGCTCTTGGCGCCCATCCCAAGGATCATGAAGGACATTGCAATGCGGTGATCCAGAAAGCTTTCACAGGTGCCGCCGCCGGGGGTGTTGCCAATGCCCAGCCCCTCAACCGACCACCAGTCGTCGCCTTCGTTCACCGTGACGCCGTTGGCCCGCAAGCCGCGCGCCATCGCGTCGATCCGATCGCTTTCCTTGACGCGCAGCTCTTTCACGCCGCCCATCATGGTGGTGCCGGTGGCGTTGGCCGCAACGACGGACAACACCGGGTATTCGTCGATCATCGACGCCGCGCGCTCGGGCGGAACTTCAATCCCCTGCATATTCGGAGAGTATTTCGCGCGCAGATCGGCAACCGGTTCGCCGCCCTCTTCACGCTCATTCTCATAGGTCAGGTCCGCACCCATTTCGCGCAGCGTGGTGAACAGGCCCGCGCGGGTCGGGTTCAGGCCGATGCCCGGAACCAGCACGTCCGAGCCGGGCGTGATCAGCGCCGCGCAGACGGGGAAGGCCGCGCTGGAGGGATCACGCGGCACGGCAATGACCTGCGGTTTCAACTCGGGGCGACCGGTCAGGGTGATGACCCGCCCCTCATCGGTGTCCTCAACCGTGATTTCGGCCCCGAAGCCCGCCAGCATCCGTTCGGAATGGTCGCGCGTGGCCTCTTGCTCGATCACCACGGTTTTGCCGGGCGCGTTCAGACCGGCCAACAGAACAGCCGACTTCACCTGCGCCGAAGGCACGGGAACCTCATAGCGCACCGGCACAGGCTCTGCCGCGCCCACGATGGTCATCGGCAAACGCCCACCCGAACGGCCCACCGATTGCGCCCCGAACAGCGCCAGAGGATCCGTAACCCGCGCCATCGGCCGTTTGTTCAGGCTGGCATCGCCAGTGAAGGTCGCCGTGATCGGGCAGGTCGCCATCGCACCCATGATCAGCCGCACGCCGGTGCCCGAGTTGCCGCAGTCGATCACCTGATCGGGTTCGGCAAAACCGCCGACACCCACACCGTGAACGGTCCATTCGCCGCCGCCGTGATCTGTCACCTCGGCCCCGAAGGCGCGCATGGCCTTGGCGGTGTCCAGAACGTCCTCGCCCTCCAGAAGGCCCGAGATCCTTGTCTCACCAACCGCCATCGCGCCCAAAATCAAGGACCGGTGCGAGATCGACTTGTCGCCGGGGACTTCGGCAGTACCGGTCAGCGGACCGCAGGGATGCGAAGTCATCGGAATGGGCGTACCGTGTCCGGACATGGGGGCTCCTTTTGCGCTATCAGTGCCCAAGCCGCTTAGCGAATTGGGACCGGTTGGTCCAGCGTCAAAGGTCCCGCAAAACGCCGCTTTGGTCCGGCGAACGGCTAATTCTGTGAGAAACGCCGCTTCGGTGCTACAATACCGCCATTCGATTTGATTGATTTTTGAACCTGACATTGAAGGAACACGCCATGGCCGACGCCTTACCCCTGATGGCCCGAGGGCCCCGAGACCTGTTTCACCCCAAAGATCCACTGCGCCCTGAAAGCAAGATTGAACAAAGGCTGGCTTTTCTTGTCGGCCTCGTTGCCTTCGGCCTGCCGTTGATTCTGGCTGGCGGGGCAATCTTTGGCGGCAGCTGCTTTCGCGACAGTATCAGCCATTTCTACTATGCCCAGTTTCTGGGGGCGATCTTTGTCGGGTTGCTTTATTTCGTTGGTGGATTCCTGATCGCCTATACAGGTGATACATTCTTTGAGGACACGCTGAGCAGCGTCGCCGGGTTCGGCGCTTTTATCGTTGCCTCAGTCCCCACATTAGACAGCGGCTGCGAAAGCCATCAGACATTCCTGTCGCGCGTCTTTGTCGAGGTTAAGAACGCCCCGCCCATCAAGGTCGGACAGGCACCGGATCAAGGCTTTTTCAACCTGTTCAGCACCGCCAGCAACTGGCACATGATCGCCGCAGGCATTCTGTTCGTCTATCTGGGTCTCTACTGCCTGATCGTGCTGAAACGGGTCATCCCGCAACGGCACGAGAAGGACGGCGTGATGATCGACAGCAAGCGGCGGCGCAACAAGCTTTACAGCATTTGCGGATTGACCATTCTGGCCTGCGTCGCGGTGCTGGCGATCAAAGGCGAAATCGGCGGGCCGGGTTTCCTTAAATGGTGGAACAGCCTGAACCTGACCTTCTTTGTCGAGGCCATCGCCTTATGGGCCTTTGGGATCGCATGGTTTGCCAAAGGGCGTGCATTCCCTGCGCTGAACGACAGCTAACCCAGTCGACGGAACGTCAGATAGTGGGGCGTACGCCCTTCGCGCAGCGCCTTCTGTTCGTACCGGGTGGAAATCCAGTCGTCCCACGGCTCGCGCCAGTCCGAGGGGCGCTCGGCCAGCCATTCGAACCCTGCGCGGGGGACTTCCTCAAGCGTCTGGCGAACATAATCGGGAATGTCGGTCGCAACCCGGAAGATCGACCCCGGCTTCAGGGCGCGGGCCAGAGGTTCCAGATGCTCGGGCGTGACAAAGCGGCGGCGGTGATGCCGGGTTTTGGGCCAGGGGTCGGGATACAGCAGGAAGGCGCGTGAGATACTCACCTCAGGCAAAACGTCGAACAAGTCGCGGGCATCGCCGGGATGTACGGCCAGGTTTTCGACCCCGGCCTGACGGATTTTGCCCAGCAACATGGCGACGCCGTTGATATAGGGCTCGGCCCCGATGATCCCGATATCCGGATTGCTTGCGGCCTGATGCACCAGATGTTCACCACCGCCAAAGCCGACCTCAAGCCAGACATCCTTGCCACCGAACAGGGTATTCAGGTCCAGAGCGTGGCGTTCAGGGTTGCTTTCCCAATCCACCGCGCCGGGCGACAGGGCGTCGAGGTCTTCGTTCAGATACGTCTTCTGGCTCTGCTTCAGGGTCTTGCCCTTGAAGCGGCCATAGAAGTTTCTGCGGGGGCGTTGGGGGGTCTCGGTGCTCATGGCGGTCGCCTTACTGTGACAACTCACGAGTGGCAAGAGGCAGAGGTGGGGGCCAGCCCGTCGCCATTGGTTTCGCGGACCAATGGCGCAACCAATAGCGACCCCCAGGGTATTTTCAAAAAAGGGAAGAGCGCCCCCGTTAGGGCGCACCTTTTGATCGCAGGACGGTCAGACCGCCGCTTTCAGCGCATCCGTCAGGTCGGTCCGTTCCCAGCTGAAACCACCATCAGCATCAGGTGTGCGCCCGAAATGGCCATAGGCTGCGGTGCGCTGGTAGATCGGCTTGTTCAGTTGCAGATGCTGGCGAATACCGCGTGGGGTCAGGTCCATGACCTGCCCGACGGCCTGCTCAATCTCGGCATCCGAGATTTCCCCTGTACCATGCGTGTCCGCGTAGATCGACAACGGCTTGGAAACGCCAATCGCATAGCTGAGCTGAATGGTGCAGCGTTCGGCCATACCCGCGGCAACTACGTTCTTCGCCAGATAACGGGCCGCATATGCAGCCGAGCGGTCCACTTTGGTCGGGTCTTTGCCCGAGAACGCGCCGCCGCCATGCGGGGCCGCGCCGCCATAGGTGTCCACGATGATCTTGCGCCCGGTCAAACCGGCATCGCCATCGGGGCCGCCGATCACGAACTTACCCGTGGGGTTCACGTGCCATTCGGTTTCGTTGGTCAACCAGCCTTCGGGCAGAGTTTCGCGAATGTAAGGCTCAACAATAGCGCGGATGTCGGCAGAACTTAGCGCCTCGTCCAGATGCTGTGTCGACAGCACGATCGAGCTGACGCCAACCGGTTTACCGTCGCGATACACAACCGACAGCTGCGATTTGGCGTCGGGGCCCAGCGCAGGCTCGGACCCGTTCTTGCGCACCTCGGCCAGACGCCGCAGGATCGCGTGCGAATACTGGATCGGCGCGGGCATCAGCGCGGGCGTTTCGGTGGTTGCGTAACCGAACATGATGCCCTGATCACCGGCACCTTCGTCCTTATCGCCCGAGGCATCCACGCCCTGCGCGATATGGGCCGATTGTTCGTGCAGCAGGTTCGTCACCTCGACCGTCTCGTGGTGGAATTTGTCCTGCTCGTAGCCGATATCCTTGATACAGGCGCGCGCGATCTCGTCGATACGGCCCATATAGTCGTGCAGCTTTTCCTGATCAGACAGACCTACTTCGCCACCAATCACGACACGATCCGTGGTCGCAAAGGTTTCGCACGCCACTCGTGCTTCGGGTTCTTCATTCAGAAATGCGTCAAGGACGGCATCCGAGATCCGGTCGCAAACCTTATCCGGGTGCCCTTCGGAAACCGATTCCGAAGTAAATGTATAGTTCTGTCTGGACATAAAAGTGCTCCATTAAGATTTCTCTGTCACGCCAGGAAGCCGTTGTGACAGGCTTTTGCGGGGATACGCGCCTTGTTAAACCGGGTCAATCGGTAATTCAGATCGCCCCCTTCGGGCAAAGGCCAAGACACCGGCGAAAAGCAACAATAGCGCGACAAAGACAGCTTTATCCCCGATTTGGGAATAAATGGTCCGAGCCTGCGGTTGTGGCAAAACGGCATCGACATAGCCCGCCTCACCCAAGGGCAAGGACGCGGTAACCCGACCCAGCGGATCGATCATCGCCGACACTCCGGTATTGGCGGCGCGCATCAGGGGCAGGCCTTGTTCAATGGCGCGCATACGGGCCTGCACCAAATGCTGGTAGGGGCCGGACCGGGTGCCGAACCACGCATCATTTGTGATCTGCAACAGGAAATCCGCCCGCCCCGGCGCGCCGCTGACGTCCTGCGGGAACACGGCCTCGTAACAGATCAGCGGCACGGCACGGCCCAAGGCGCCAATGTCCAACAGCTCTGGCCCCGGACCGGCGCTGAAGCCGTGGCCCGTCGTTGCAGCCAGACCGTGAATGCCGAACTGGCCGAGCAGATCGCCAAACGGGATGTATTCCCCAAACGGGGCAAGATGGTGCTTGTCATAGAGCCCTGTCCGCGCGCCAACCTCATCCAGATAGATCATCGAGTTATAGATCCGCGGGCCGTCTCCGCGCTGAATGCCCAGCACAACGGGCGTGCCCTGCGCCGCATCGGCAATGGCTTCGAGATATGGATCGGCGCTGCTGAGCCATGCGGGAACCGCGGTTTCCGGCCAAACGATCAGATCGGGCCGCGGCTCGGCCGCGGTGAACTCGATCTGCCGCATGAAGAACAAGGGCGCATAGGCCGGGTCCCATTTCTGGTGCTGAGGCGCGTTTGGCTGGACCAGCCGCACTGTGTTTTCGGTGTTCAGAACAGATGGCCTTGAACCGGCATAGCCCAGTGTCAACGCAACGCTTGCCACAACAAAAACGGCGGGTACAAGAAACCCACGCCCGGTTCGCTGGCCCGTCAGCGCCGCACCAACAGGAAGCGTCACCATCAGCATCAGCGCCCCCAGACCGTAAGGCCCAATCAAGGACAAAAGCTGCGCTGCAGGCGTATCGATCCAGACCTGAGCCAGTCCAGCCCAAGGAAATCCGGTCAGCACATATCCCCGCGCAAACTCGGCAAGCGACAGGGCCAAAGCCAAAAACAGGGCCTGTCGCATTGCGGTCCCGCGCCCGTGCGAGACCCAGAACGCCGCCGCCCAAAACAGCGCCAACCCACCCGCCATGAAGACAAGGGCGAAAGGGGCCATCCAGGCGTGGCGTTCTGCATCTACCTGAAATGGCTCGATAATCCAGCTTAGAGCATGGGCGAAATATCCGGTCGCAAAAGCCCAGCCCAACCAAGCCGCACGAGCACGGGTTTCAGATGACAGGAACAGCGGAGCTATCAGCACAAAAGCCAGCAGAGTGGCGACCCAGTACCCGAAAGGGGCCAGACCAAATGCGCCCAGCGCCCCCAACGCGGCGGCTGCAACAAATCTCAGGCTGAAGGGCCAGCCCCGGACAGGGGTCATGCAGTCACGTCCGGCAGCATGACACGCAGGCGTTTGATGCGCCGGGGATCGGCGTCCAGAACCTCGAACTCGGGGCCTTCTGGGTGCAGGACGACCTCGCCCCGCGCAGGCACGCGACCCGACAGCAGGAACACAAGACCGCCCAAAGTGTCGATTTCTTCCTCGTCCACATCCTCGTGGCTGGTCAGGGACCGGCCGATCTCGGCCTCGAAATCCTCAAGCGGCACGCGGGCCTGAACGATGTAGCAGCCAGGCTTTTCCTGAACCCATAGCTGATCTTCGTCGGCGTCATGCTCGTCGGCGATCTCACCCACGACCTGTTCGATCAGATCCTCGATGGTGACCAGACCATCGACGCCGCCATATTCATCGATCACAAGCGCCATGTGGCGGCGCTCGGTTTGCATCTTGGTCATCAGCACACCGATCGGCATCGACGGCGGCACAAAAAGCAAGGTGCGCAGCATTGACACCAGATCGAACTCGGCCGATCCGCCGTTGAACCCATGCGTCAGCGCGAAATCCTTGAGGTGAACAAACCCAAGCGGCGTGTCCAACGTCCCTTCATAGACCGGTATGCGTGACAGGCCGCTTTCGCGGAACAGCTGCGCCAACTCGTCCTTGGTGGTTGTCGAGGGAACCGAGATGATCTCGGCCGTGGGGATCGCAACGTCTTCGACCCGCATCCGGCGCAGGTTGATCATGCCTCGGGGCTGATGGGCCGCGACCTGCTGGCCGTTGACAGAACTTTCCTGATCTTCGTCCTGACCGGTAAACGCGTCAAAAATCCGAGAAAAGAAACCGCTTCTCTCAGCTATTTCCGTGGTGCTGTCCTGTGGTTGCGCGCTGTGCGCCGCCCTAGAACTGCCGTCTGTGTCGCCCATTTTCCTGTTCCAATTGTCCGGGTGAAAGTACCCGCTTCATCCATTATATGGGTTATCGATACCCAGTTTGCCAAGTATCTCGACCTCAACAGCCTCCATCAAGGTGGCATCCGGGTCACGAATGTGATCATAGCCCAGCAAATGCAACATTCCGTGAATGATCAGATGTGTCACGTGATCACCTGTGGATTTCCCCGCCTCGGCAGCCTCGCGCGCGCAGGTGTCATATGAGATCGCGATGTCGCCCAACGCAATTTCGCCCGTGAAATCCGACTCGGGCCGGTCGGGTTTGCCGCCCGGCTCCTCGGCGGCAAGATCCTCGGCAGGCCAGCTGAGCACATTCGTGGGCGTGGGTTTGCCCCGGAACTCAGCGTTGAGCTGGGCGATGCGGTCGTCATCGCAGCCCAGGACGCTGATCTCGCAGATTTCGGCGTCTAACGCGCAATACTCCAGAACCGTCGCAATGGCTGGCTTGGTCAACGCCTCCAGCCCCTGCCAACGCGGGTCTTCGATTGTTATTTCCAGGTTCATATTGTCAGCCCAAAGCCCCGTCTCGGGGCCATGGATCAACCTGTCTCACGGCCCGCATCGGCCTCATACGCTTCGATAATGGCAGCGACAAGCGGGTGACGCACCACATCCTTGGATGTGAAATAGTTGAAACTGATATTCGGGATGGTCTTCAGCAGCCGTTCGGCATCGGCCAGCCCCGATTGCACGCCGCGCGGCAGATCGACCTGCGACCGGTCGCCGGTGATGACCATGCGGCTGCCCTCGCCCAATCGCGTCAGGAACATCTTCATCTGCATGGTCGTGGCGTTCTGCGCCTCATCCAGCACCACAAACGCATTGGCCAGCGTGCGACCGCGCATGAACGCCAGCGGAGCGATCTCGATTCGCTTTTCCTCGATCAGTTTCGCCAGCTGCTTGCCCGGCAGGAAGTCGTTCAGCGCGTCATAAAGCGGCTGCATATAGGGATCGACCTTGTCCTTCATATCGCCGGGCAGATAGCCCAGCTTTTCGCCCGCCTCGACGGCAGGGCGGCTGAGGATGATGCGATCCACGTGTCCCCCAAGGAACATCGACACGCCAACGGCCACGGCCAGATAGGTCTTGCCGGTCCCCGCCGGCCCGATGCCAAAGGCCAATTCGTTGTTGAACAGCGATTGCACATAGGCTTTTTGCGCATCCGTGCGCGGCTCGACCAGTTTCTTGCGCGTCTTGATCTCAACCGCGCCGCCCTTGAACATCTCAAGCTGATCGCCGTCGCGACTGCCCGTGCCCTGTTCGGAATTGCCCATGCGCAATTCGCGGTCCACATCGGCGGCTTCGACGTCGCGGCCACCCTCCAGACGGGCATAAAGCGACTGCAAAACCTCAATCGCCTGCTTCTGAGCATCCTCTTCGCCCATCACAACCAACTGGTTGCCACGACGCACGATCTGCACGGAAAGCTTGTGTTCGATGTCCGTCAGATTGCGGTCATATTCGCCGCAAAGATCAATCAACAAACGGTTATCGGGAAACTCTACAAACGCCTCGCGCTGGGGCATTTCATCTTGCGGTGGGGTCAGGGCACCGATGGCCAATCCGTTCTCCTGTCTTGGCGTTTCACCCCAAGCGTAGACAACAAATCTTGGTGGGCGCAAGCCACAGATTCAAAAATTCCGATTCGGATGACAAAACCGCCAACCGGCCAGCACGAAAGGACATCAAGGACCCGTGTCAGAACGTATAGTTGAGGCCAAATTTCAGCCCCTGATATCCGGGCGTGGATTTGGTGGAAAAGTCGGATCCGAGATCCACATCGCGCGAGTCGAAGCGGATATATTCATACTCTCCGGTGATCGACCAATTGTCGTTCAACTTATGCTCGGCCCCGATACTGGCCGAGAATCCTCCACGGCGGTCCGAGTCTTCAAACGACTGGCTGGCGAATTCGGACGAGATACTGCTGGTGGTTTCGATATCGCCCCAGACATATCCAACGCTCACGAAATACAGGATACCTCCGCTTTTGTTGGTCAGGCCATTTCGCAGGCGCACGGACAGCACATTCGAAATCTCAGTTCCGCCGCGCACCGTATCGCTGCCGATCTGCGTTGAGACAGTATCGTCCAACGAGCCGAAATTGTAGCCAACCTCGAACCCGTAGACATAGTCTCGACCCAGGCTTGTCGGGACAACGCCCCGCCAACCGCCGCGGATTTCACCGTAAGATCCGCTAACGTCCTGTTCGCCAATCGCAAAAACATCGGTACTGGTCCTCAGGCCAAAGCGATCATCGCCGCCCGATCCGTAACCTGCCCCCAATCCAAGGTAGAACGCTTGGACATCGCTGCTGTAACGCAACGGGCTGACCACATCCGGTTCGGTGATATCCCCGATCACATCCCCCGCCATGGTCGCACTGGCCAGAATGGTCACGACCGAGGCCACCGGCAAAACACGCCAGGGACCCGGTATTTTCAATGCCCTAAGAACTTCCACTCGTACCCTCCATCACACGTCGACAAGGCCTGTGATTCGACGCCCAACGACAATTGAAAGACGCTTCCATATTCGTCTGTCAAAAATCTGACCTTCGTCGGAACATAGTTCCAAGCAATAAATCAAGGGTAAATTTTGGAAACAAACACCACAATTGGCCATTCATCGACGGATAATCGTCAACCTAAAGCAGTTCACCCGCCAGCGAATTTGCCCCCGATTCGGTGATGCGAACGTCGCGCAGATCTCCAACCGCTATTTCAGGGCCCTTGACGTGAACCGAATGCAGATACTCGGATTTACCCACCATCTGCCCGTCAAGACGCCCGGATTTTTCGAACAGGACACGCACCGTCCGGCCCACCATCGCATCCTGAATTTCGCGTTGATGGCGCGTGATCAAGGCCTGCAAGCGCTGTAAACGATCATCGGCCGCATCCGGATCCACCTGCGCCCGCTCTGCCGCCGGAGTACCCGGTCGGGTCGAGTATTTGAACGAATAGGCATAGCCGTATTTGACCTGCTCAACCAAATCCAGCGTCGCCTGAAAATCCTCTTCGGTTTCTTCCGGGAATCCGACGATGAAGTCACCCGACATAACGATATCGGGACGCGCCGCCCGGATACGCTCGATCAGGCGCAGATAGCTTTCAGCCGTGTGGCTGCGGTTCATCCGTTTCAATATCCGGTCGGAGCCCGACTGAACCGGCAAATGCAGATACGGCATCAGTTTCTCGCAGGTGCCATGTGCCTCGATCAGATCATCCGCCATGTCGTTGGGGTGCGAGGTGGTAAAGCGGATACGCTTCAGCCCATCAACCTTGTTCAACTCCCAGATCAAACCCGCCAGCGTCATGTCGCCATTTTGGCCCGCCCCGTGATAGGCGTTGACGTTTTGACCCAGCAGGGTGATTTCGCGGACCCCACGTTCCACCAGATCCTGCGCTTCGCGGATGATACGATCCGCCGGGCGGCTGACCTCGGCCCCGCGGGTATAGGGCACGACGCAAAAGGCACAGAACTTGTCGCAGCCTTCCTGCACTGTCAAAAACGCCGTCGGGCCGCGCTTGGCCTTGGGGCGGTTCTTCAGCTTCTCGAACTTGTCCTCTTCGGGGAAATCCGTGTCCAGCGCCTTGGCCCCGGTACGCGTCTTGGCCTCCATCTCGGGCAAGCGGTGGTAGCTTTGCGGGCCAACCACCAGATCGACCAGCGGTTGACGGCGCATGATCTCTTCGCCCTCGGCCTGCGCTACGCACCCGGCAACGCCGATCTTCAGATCGGGTTTCTCGGCCTTCAGGCCCTTGAACCGACCCAGTTCGGAATACACTTTCTCGGCCGCCTTTTCCCGGATGTGACAGGTGTTCAGCAGAATCATATCCGCATCATCCGCCGACTTGGTCTCGACATAACCCTGCCCGCCCAGCGTCTCGGCCATGCGCTCGCTGTCATAGACGTTCATCTGACAGCCATAGGTCTTGATAAACAGCTTTTTCGGTTCGGACATGGATCGGGCCTTTGCAGTCGCTGGATCGGCGTCATCTATATGCTTCGAACGCCGCTTGCAATGCGGGCGCAATTACCCGAATTTGGCGGAACTTTCCAGCAAGGCGCGAACGAAAACAGGCGATGCAGTACGAATCCCTCGATACCTTTCTGAAATCGGGTCAGTCCGCCCTGCGCAAAGGCCCCGTCGCGCTTGTCTTCGCCGAGGATGAGGTCGAGGTCGAAAGCACGCTGCACCACCATCTGAGCCTGGGGTTCAAATCCGTGATCGCCTTCATGCCCGCCGAGTTCGATCTGAGCGCGGCCATCAGCGAACAGGTGCACCGCGTTACGTTGAAATGCGCCCCGGGGTCCGTTGTCTTCGACACGGTCAACCGCATCACAAAGGCCGCGCCGGGTATCTGGCTGTATTACTGCTACAATGCCGAATACCTGTTCTACCCGTTCTGCGAAACCCGCAGCATTGGCGAGATGCTGGCCTTCCATACCGAGGAACGCCGCGCGTCGATGCTGTGTCACGTGATCGACCTGTACGCGGATGATCTGACGCAATTCCCCAATGGCGTCGCCCCGAACAGCGCCATGCTCGACAGTACCGGTTACTATGCCCACACCCGCCACGACGCCACGGGGCAACCGCTCGACCGTCAACTCGACATGTCCGGCGGTCTGCGCTGGCGGTTCGAGGACCATATCCCCTATGAACGACGCCGCATCGACAGAATCGCCCTGTTCAAGGCCGAAGAAGAGCTAACGCTTCAACCGGACCACACATTCAACCAGCCCGAACACAACACCTATTCCTGCCCCTGGCATCACAACCTGACGGCCGCGATCTGCTCGTTCCGCGCTGCAAAAGCCCTGAAAAGCAATGCGGGCTCCACCTTCGACATCCCCAGCTTCCGCTGGCGTAACTCAGTACCGTTCCAATGGCGGTCAGATCAGTTGATGGAGCTGGGTCTGATGGAACCCGGCCAGTGGTTCTGATCCGCTCTTCATCTGGCAAAAAATATCCCGGGGGAGTCGCGGCTTGCCGCGGCGGGGGCAGAGCCCCCTATCAGCGTTGCAGCAAAACCGGGAACCAATCCTCGCGCAGGCGCTGACCCGGAACCATGTCATGCCCCGGAAATGGGGGTGAGGTCCGGCCTGGACGGTCCACATACCGCGCGTCGTCCCCAACCAACCGCAATGAGAACGCCCTGCGGCGGCTGTCCGAATGATTGCCCCGCGCACCGTGCAGCGTGCGATAGTTGAAGGCAACGGCGTCGCCCGGCTCCATCTCAAACTCAACAATCTTCATGCCCTCGGCATCCGGATCGGGAACAGGAATGTACTGGCCTTCATCCGGAAAGAAGCCCTCTTCACTGACCCAGCGGGTCGGCAGAACCTCTTTCTCCCAGCGATGCGAACCGGCAACACAACGCAATGTGGCCTGTTTCACCGGGTCCAGCGGTGACCAGAAGCTGATGGTCTGCTGCCCTTCGACAAAGTAATACGGCCCGTCCTGATGCCAGGGCGTCGCCATCGAGGTTCCGGGCTCTTTGACCAGCACATGATCGTGGAACATCTGCACGCTGTTCGACTGCATCAGATCAGCAGCCACTTCGGCCGCCGGAGAATTCTCAATCACCTCGCGAAACTGCGGAATTCGGGTCCAGTTGCAGTAATCGTCAAAGAACAGGCCGGTCTGACCCTCTTTCCTGTTCTCCGAGGCATAGGGCCCAGGCTCTGCCATGTTTGCCGCCACGCCGTCGCGCAATTGATCCACGTGATCGGCGAACAGTCCCTTGATCAGGACAACGCCGTCGGTCTGGTAAGTGTCGATCATCTCTTTGGATACGAGGGGATGTGGCATGGCGACCTCCTTGATGTTTGCATCGGTTAAATGCCAACCATGCCTTCTGTTCAAATCATATCTTTGGAAGTTATAAATAACCTGATGTTATATATTTCCTTGCGCCAGTACGACTATGTCTGTGCCATCGGGCGCCATGGCAGCCTGTCTGCGGCGGCTCAGGCCCTCAATGTCTCGCAACCGGCGCTGTCCACCGCGCTGACGCGGGTCGAATCGCATCTTGGCTATCCTCTGTTCACCCGCAGGCGCGGGGCGGCCATGGCTTTGACGCCGCAGGGCCGCCGGTTCATCGAACAGGCACAAGGGCTGGTAAGCGCGGCGGCGGCGATCGAAGGCCCCTCGCCCGTGTCGCAGGGCTCATCCCAGTTGAGGTTGGGCTGTTTCGTCGATCTGGCACCCTTCCATCTGGCCTCGGCGTTGCAGGGCCTGAAGGCGGTCATGCCGGATGTATCTGTGTCCTACCGGGTTGAAAGCTTCGAGGGATTGCAGGACTGCCTCATCGACGGACAGATCGACATTGCCATCACCTATGATCTGGGCATGGATGCGGGTTTTGTCCGGCAAAAGCTGTTCGACTCTGTGCCTTGCGCCCTTGTCCCCCCGGATCATCCCTTGGCGTCGGCTGGGACTGTGTCGCTGGCAGGGTTGGCAAACGACCCCCTTATTCTGTCCAAGGAAGGCCTGTCCGCGCAGCATGTGCTGACCCTGTTCCGGCAAAACGGGCTGAACCCAACGGTCGCGCACAGGGCCGCAACGCTAGAGATTCAACGCAGCCTTGCCGCACATGGCGAGGGGATCGCGATTAGCTATGCCAGCCCTTCGAATGCGCTTAGCTACGACGCCAAGCCCTTGGTCAGCCTTCCGATTACAGACAATGATGCGCCCGAGGCTGTCGTATTGGCCCGGCACGGGACAGGTCCGGTCGATGCAACAGTCGCTCTGGCCGAGCGAACCCTGCTGGACAGACTAACTGCGTTTTAGGTTACTGCTTTTTGCGCAAGCGGATAACCACGTCGACCGAGGCGATCTCGACCCCTTCCGGAGCTTCGGGCAGGCGTTGAATGACCAGTTGCTCTGATGGCGCATCGCTCAGGCGACCTTCATCTTCCCAGAAGAAATGCGGGTGGTCATGCGTGTTGGTGTCGAAATAGCTTTTCGATCCGTCCACCGTGATTTCCTGCAAAACACCGGCATCGCAAAATGCGCGCAGGGTGTTGTAGACCGTTGCCAGCGACACTGCGTCGCCATTGGACTTGGCCGAGTCAAACAGGCTTTCGGCCGTCACGTGACGATGACGCCCGTCCCCAACCAGCAATTCGGCCAATGCCACACGCTGACGCGTCGGGCGCAAACCCGCGCCTTCCAACCAATTTGTCGCTATGTTCCGGCTCTGAGGTGTCATAAATCCGATACCCGTTCTTGCTGGTTATATATATAGGGTCGCTTGGTCGGGAATTTCAAATGAAATTCATTCGCAAAAACCTTGCGGGTGCAGGGAAAAGAGTGTCGCTGGAACACCATGACGTGGCCTGCCGCTCTTGCAGGACCTTGCATACGGGTGTTAGACGAGGCCAGATATAACGAACTGACCCCTGGCAGGAGAGGCGGCAAGAATGGCCCAATTCCCGAGCAGCTTTGACAAAGACGATCTGCTGAAATGCGCCCGAGGCGAGCTTTTTGGCCCCGGCAACGCGCAATTGCCCGCCCCGCCGATGCTGATGATGGACCGGATCACCGATATTTCGGCTGACGGGGGTGCGCATGGCAAAGGCCATGTTCTGGCAGAGTTCAACATTACGCCAGACCTGTGGTTCTTTGACTGTCACTTCCCCGGCAACCCGATCATGCCCGGCTGCCTTGGTCTGGACGGCCTGTGGCAGCTGACCGGCTTCAACCTGGGCTGGCGCGGCTGGCAGGGGCGCGGGATGGCGGTCGGCGTGGGCGAGGTCAAGCTGACCGGAATGGTGCGCCCGGACCGCAAGATGCTGACGTATAAAATTGATTTCAAGAAGGCGATCCAGACCCGCCGCCTGACCATGGGCGTCGCGGATGGTATCGTCGAAGCGGACGGTGAAATGATTTACGACGTCAAAGACATGAAAGTCGTTCTGTCCGAAGCCTGAGCCTGACCGGCCCGAATGTAAGGAGCACGCACATGCGTCGAGTAGTTGTCACCGGTCTGGGGATCGTCTCCTCTATCGGCAACAATGCCCAAGAGGTTCTGGCCTCGCTGAAAGCTGGCAAATCCGGCATCGAAGCCAACGAACAGATGGTCGAACATGGCTTTCGCAGCCAGATCGCCGGAACGCTGAAAATCGACGTGGCCGAGCATGTGGACAAGCGCACCCTGCGGTTTATGGGCCCCGGCGCAGCCTATGCCCATATCGCCATGAGCCAGGCGATTGCCGATTCCGGGTTGGGCGAAGACCAGGTGATCAACCCGCGCACGGGTCTGGTGGCCGGTTCCGGCGGGCCATCCACAAGCGCCATGCTGACGGCGCATCAGACGGTTCTGAAAACCGGCGCAACCAAGCGGATCGGGCCCTTTGCGGTTCCCAAATGCATGTGTTCGACGATTTCCGCCAACCTCGCGACTGCGTTCAAGATCAAGGGTATCAACTACTCTATCACCTCGGCCTGCTCGACGTCGCTGCACTGCATTGGCAACGCGGCGGAACAGATCATGCTGGGCAAGCAGGACGTAATGTTCGCAGGCGGTGGCGAAGAACTGGACTGGACCCTGTCCTGCCTGTTCGACGCGATGGGCGCGATGTCCTCGAAATACAATGACACGCCCGAAAAAGCCTCACGCGCGTTTGATGAACACCGCGACGGATTCGTGATCTCGGGCGGCGGCGGCATCGTCGTGCTGGAAGAGCTGGAACATGCGCTGGCGCGCGGTGCCAAGATCTATGCCGAGGTCACGGGCTATGCCGCCACCTCGGACGGTCACGACATGGTGGCCCCATCCGGAGAAGGCGGAGAGCGCGCCATGCGACTGGCGCTGGATACGCTGCCCGAAGGCCGCAAGGTGGGCTACATCAACGCACACGGCACCTCGACCCCGGTCGGTGACGTGGGTGAGGTCGAAGCCGTCCGCCGCATCTTTGGCGAAGGCAACGTACCGCCGATTTCCTCGACCAAGTCGATGACCGGCCACGCGCAGGGCGCGGCTGGCGCGCTTGAGGCGATCTTCTGCCTGCTGATGCTGGACAACGACTTTATTACTCCGTCGATCAATGTCGACACACTTGCCGAAGGCATCCTGCCCGGTGAAATTGCAACGAAAACAGTTGAAAACGCAGGACTGGACAGTGTCATGACCAACAGCTTCGGCTTTGGCGGCACCAACGGATCCATGATTCTGTCAAAGTATAACGGGTGAATGTGATGTCGGAACTTCTAAAGGGTAAGCGCGGCCTGATCATGGGCGTCGCCAATGACCGCTCGATTGCGTGGGGCATCGCCAAGGCCATGCACGAAGCCGGTGCAGAGCTGGCATTCACCTATCAGGGCGAGGCATTCGGCAAGCGGTTGGCGCCGCTGGCCGAAAGTCTTGGCAGCGATTTCATGGTGGATGCGGATGTCACCGATGACGCCTCGCTGGATCGTGCCTTCGCAGAATTGGCCGCGCGTTGGCCCACGATTGATTTTCTGGTTCACGCAATTGCCTATTCCGACAAGTCGGAACTGGCGGGCCGGTTCCTGGACACCACACGGGCGAACTTCAAGCACTCGATGGACGTTTCGGCCTATTCCTTTGTCGAGGTCGCACGCCGCGCCTATCCAATGATGAAGGACAATGGCGGCTCGCTGCTGACACTGACTTACCAGGGGTCGAACCGCGTTGTTCCAAACTACAACGTCATGGGCGTCGCCAAGGCCGCGCTGGAGTCGGCAACGCGCTATCTGGCCAATGATCTGGGCCCCGAAGGCATCCGCGTGAACGCCATTTCACCCGGCCCGATGAAAACGCTTGCGGGTGCGGCCATCGGCGGCGCGCGCAAGACCTACAAGTTCTGCGACCAGAACGCACCGATGCGTTCGAACGCCACGCTGGAGGCTGTTGGCGGGACAGCGGTTTACCTGACATCTGACGCGGGTGCCTGCACATCGGGCGAGATTATCCGCGTCGATGGCGGTTTTCACGTGCTCGGAATGCCACAGCCCGATTTCATGTGACCATATCTTTCCCTGCCGCCGCCAAGATTTAACCATCTTTCAGCGGCAGGGATTGCAGCATGAGCAAATTTGACCAGATCATCGCAAGCAATGCCCGGACGGCCCGACGCAAATCGGGCTTCCTGAGCCAACGCGCCCGCGTGCTGTTGCTGACCCTGACCACTCTGCTGGTGCTGTTCGTGTTCTTTACGCAGCCGCAGGTGCGCGGCGCGATCGAAGCCCTACTGGGATAGCCCCACGATCAGTTGACCGAGACGACCTCGATCTCGAAGATCAGGTCCTGCCCGGCCAATGGATGGTTGGCATCCAGTGTCACGGTCGCCTCATTCGCCTCGACCACCATAACCGGCAGCGCCTGACCGTCCGGGGTTTGCATCTGCAACTGCGTACCGGGTTCAAGCGGAATGTCATCCGGAATGCCTTCCCGAGGAATAACCTGCCGCATCGCCGGGTTAATCGGGCCATAAGCGTCAACGCAGGCAATCTCGACCCGCTTTTTGTCCCCGACCGCCAGCCCCGGCATGGCGCTGTCCAGACCGGGGATGATCTGGCCCGAGCCCACGACAAACTCCAGCGGATCGCGCCCGTCCGAGCTGTCAAAGACGTTTCCGTCCAGCAGCGTCCCGGTGTAGTGGATGCGAACCGTGTCGCCTTGTTTGATGTCGGTCATTGGGGCCTCCGGGCCGTTTGGGAACTGAACGGCCAACCCTAGGGGCTTACACAATGATGTAAACCCTTCGCCCTTTAACGCCCTGCCCTTGTGTGCCAACCTGCGCCCGAATGTGGAGGGGAGCAGATGGCAATCACAACTTGTATCTTCGATGCCTATGGCACGTTGTTCGACGTGGCCGCAGCCGCCCGTCAGGCCGCATCCGAGCCCGGCTTTGAGGCATTGCGCGACACCTGGCCCGAGGTTGCAGGGCATTGGCGTCTGAAACAGTTGCAATACACCTGGTTGCGGGCCGTGGCCGATGCCCATGCCGATTTCTGGGATGTGACGCAGGACGGTCTGGACTGGGCGCTGGAAGCCGCCGGTTTGCAAGGGGATGCCAAACTGCGGCAGCGTTTGCTGGACCTGTACTGGGAACTGCAAGCCTACCCCGAAGTTCCGGCCATGCTGAAGGCGCTCAAGGATGGCGGCCTGCAATCGGCGATCTTGTCCAACGGCTCGCCCCCGATGCTGGAAGGCGCGGTGAAATCGGCCGGGATCGAGGGCGTTCTGGACGACGTGCTTTCGGTCGAAAGTGTTGGTGTCTTCAAGCCGCATGTCCGAGTCTACGATCTGGTGCAGGGCAGGTTCGGCTGCGCCCGCGACGAGGTCTTGTTCGTCAGTTCGAACGGCTGGGACGCTGCCGGGGCAAGCGGATACGGCTTTGTCACCGCATGGGTCAACCGCGCCGGGGAACCGATGGACCGGCTGCCCTGGACACCCGCACATGTGCTGTCCGACCTGACCTCGATCCCCGAACTGGCGGGGCTTTGATGCCTGATTTCACGACCTCAGACGGCAGGCGGCTTCATTTTGAGGATACAGGCTCCGGTCAACCGGTGCTGTGTCTGGCGGGATTGACGCGCAACAGCCGCGATTTTTCTTTTATGCAGCCGCACCTTGGCGACAAACGCCTGATCATGATGGACTACCGGGGGCGCGGGCAGTCCGATTACGATCCGGATTTCATGAACTACAACATCTTTCGCGAATCCCACGACGCGATCGAATTGCTGGATCATCTGGATGTGCCGAAAGCTGCGATTCTGGGCACGTCACGCGGTGGATTGATCGCCATGGCCCTTGCCGCCAGCCACCCTGAACGCTTGACGCATGTGATCCTGAACGATGTGGGCCCCGTGATCGAACCTGCGGGCATCGCCAAGATCATGGATTACGTCGGCAAGACCCCGGTTTCGAAAACCTATGACGAAGCCGCCAAGTCCCTGCAATCCGTGATGGAGCCGCAATTCCCGGGCGTTCCATACGAACGCTGGCGTGCGCAGGCCGAGATCCAGTACGCGGCAACCTCTGACGGCCTGAGCCTGCGCTACGATCCTGCCTTGCGCACGGCTTTGCTGGAACAGGCGGCTACCGGCGCGATCCCGGATATGTGGATGTTCTTCGACGCCCTGCGCGACATTCCAACAGGCGTGCTGAGGGGCGCAAATTCGGATGTTCTGGGTGCCGAGACGCTGACCGAGATGCACAACCGCCACCCCGGCTTGATTTCGGCCGAGATTCCGAATCGCGGGCACGTCCCGTTTCTGGATGAACCCGAATCCTTAGACATCATTCGCAGGGTCCTGAGTGTGACATGAGTACGATTGAACTGATCGAAGCCGCCGCTGAACGGCTGCATGGACATGCTCGGGAAACCCCGATTCTGACCTCGCCCTTTCTGGACCAGATCGCGGGTCGACGTGTTCTGGTGAAGCCCGAGTGCCTGCAACACACCGGCAGTTTCAAATTTCGCGGCGCGTGGTCGGCCATCTCGGCGCTGAAACCGGATCAACGGCAGCGCGGGGTGATCGCTTATTCCTCGGGCAACCATGCGCAGGGCATTGCCATGGCTGCGTCGAAACATGGCGTGGCGTCAGTGATCGTCATGCCCTCGGACGCGCCGCAGTTGAAGATCGACAACACACGTGCTTTGGGGGGCGAGGTGGTATTGTATGACCGCGCGAGCGAGAGCCGTGAAGAGATTGGCGAGGCTTTGGCCTCGGATCGCGGGCTGACCCTGATCCGCCCCTATGACGAACCTCAGGTCATCGCCGGCCAAGGCACGGTGGGCCTTGAGATCGCACGTCAGGCCAAAGCGTTGGGCGTTACTCAGGCTGATGTGCTGGTATGTTGCGGCGGTGGCGGTCTGACCTCGGGCATCGCGCTGGCGCTGGAGAAACACGCCCCCGACCTGCGCCCCCGCCCGTGTGAGCCCGAGGGGTTCGATGACATAAAACGCTCTTTGGCAACGGGGCAGATCCAGAAGAACGCGGCGACCTCGGGCAATATTTGCGATGCGATTCTGACCCCGCAGCCGGGTGAAATTACCTTCCCGATTCTCAAACGCCTTTGCGGCCCCGGCCTGTCGATCACCGAGGACGAGGCGCTGCGTGCCATGGCCTTGGCCTTCCTACGCCTGAAAGTCGTGCTGGAACCAGGCGGGGCCGTGGCGCTGGCTTCGGCCCTGTTCCGGACAGACGAGATCGAAGGTGACGCCGTGATCGTGGTGGCATCCGGTGGAAACGCCGACCCGGAAGTATTTGCAAAGGCGTTGGAATTCCTGACCTGACAATCGCCACAGTTCTGTGCAAAACATCGACACGGACAGAAGGATCAAACGCATGACCTGCGCGGATTTTGGCGATGTAAAGCTGCATTACCGGATCGATGGCGCCCCGGATGGCACCCCTATTGTCTTTGCCAATTCGCTGGGCACCGATCTGCATCTTTGGGACGCAATGCTGCCCCATCTGCCCGCCGGGCTGCGGATCATTCGGTATGACAAACGCGGGCATGGGCAATCCTCAGTCCCGCGTGGCCCTTATTCCATGGGTGCCCTGATTCGGGATGTCGAACGGTTGCTGGATCACCTTGAGGTGCGCGACTGTGTCTTTGTCGGTCTGTCCATCGGTGGTATGATTGCGCAAGGTCTGGCCGTCAAACGCATGGATCAGGTCCGCGCGCTGGTCTTGTCGAACACCGCAGCCAAGATCGGCAACCCGCCAATTTGGCAGGATCGGATACAGGCCGTGCAACAGGGCGGTATCGAAGCATTGGCCGATGCCACGATGGAGCGCTGGTTCTCCCGGGATTTCCGGGCAGCGCAGAAACATCTGCCGTGGCGAGATATGATGGTTGGGCAGCCGGTCGAAGGCTATCTTGGATGCTGCGCGGCCATTGCGGGCACGGATTTTTATACGCCCACCAGCGGCTTGCGGCTGCCTACCTTGGGCATCGCCGGCAGCGAGGACGGCTCGACCCCACCGGATTTGGTGCGCGAGACGGTCGAGTTGATCCCGGGCGCAGATTTTAAACTGATGCGCAGGGCGGGCCATCTGCCCTGCGTGGAAAAACCTGAAGACTACGCAGCTTTGCTGAACGAATTCTTGACCGGTATCGGGCATATTTGAAGGAGCCAATACATGGCTGATTTCCTTTTGGTCCACGGGTCTTGCCACGGCGCGTGGTGTTGGCGCGACCTGATTCCCGTGCTGGAATCCCTCGGCCACTCGGTCCGCGCTATCGACATGCCCAGCCATGGCGCTGATCCAACCCCCATCGCAGATGTCACGCTGGATGGGTGCAGGGATTCTATCCTGTCGGCGACAACCCCGGAAACGATCATCGTGGGCCATTCGTGGGGCGGGTATCCCATCAGCGCCGCGGCCGAGGCGCAGCCGGATGCCATGCGCGCGCTGATCTACCTCAGCGCCTATGTCCCGCAGGACGGTCTGTCGATGGTCGAAATGCGCCGCCGCGGACCCAGCCAGACGATTGCCGACGCGGTGGAAAAATCCGCCGACGGGCTGTCCTATACCGTCCGTCCGGACTGCGTGAGAGAGCTGTTCTACCACGACTGCGACCCGGACATCACGCCCTACGCCTTTGGCCGCTTGTGTCCTCAGGCCATTCGTCCGCAAGATACGCCCTTGCATCTTGGCGCGCGCTACCAAAAGGTCCCGCGCGCCTATATCGCCACCAGCGATGACCACACAGTACCGTTTGAGTATCAGTGCAAGATGAGTGAGGGCATCCCGCCCGCGTTCCGACGCACCATCCACTCGGGGCATTCGGCCTTCTTTTCGCACCCGGATCAACTGGCCAACATCCTGTCTGATCTGAAACAGCAATTGTCGCATGACGAAACATAGATGACCTCGGGCAACTCTTTCCTAACGTAGTAACCCCGCCTAGGGTGCGAGGGTTGAAACGACGAGACGGTTCTGATGCGCCTGCCTTTTGTCTTTGTTCTTTCCATCGTCATGATCGACGCAATGGGCATAGGGTTGGTCATGCCGATCATGCCCCAACTGATTGTCGAGGTTCAGGGCGGTACGCTGGCCAATGCGGCGGTGTGGGGTGGCATCCTCAGCACCGCCTTTGCCGCGATGCAGTTCGTGTTCGGGCCGATTCTGGGTAATTTGTCCGATGCTTACGGACGCCGATCCGTTCTGCTGGTATCCCTGTTTGTCATGGCGTTGGACTATGTGGTCATGGCGCTGGCGGGCAGTATATGGCTGCTTCTGGCGGGCCGTATCGTCGGCGGGATCACGGCGGCCACGCATTCAACGGCGGCCGCCTTCATGGCCGACGTCTCGAAACCGCAGGACAAGGCGGCGAATTTCGGGCTGTTGGGCGCGGCTTTTGGCGTCGGTTTTGTGCTGGGCCCTGTCGTGGGCGGGTTGCTGAGCGAATACGGCACCCGCGCGCCTTTTTGGGCGGCTGCGGCCCTGTCTGCACTGACCTTTGCCATTGGCTTGTTCGTGATGCCGGAAACGGTAACGGACAAGACCCGCCGGGCCTTCAGTCTGAGGCGCGCGAACCCGATCAATTCGTTGAAGGCTATTGCCGCCCTGCCCGGCATTCGCCCCTTGCTGTGGGTCTATTTCCTCTACTCGGTGTCGATCTATGTCTATCCGGCCATCTGGGCCTATTTCACGACCGAGCGGTTCGGATGGTCCCCGCAGATGATCGGCGTGTCATTGGGCGTGTACGGCCTTGCTATGGCAGCCGTTCAGGGCGGGTTGATCCGCCCTGCCACCCGCTATCTGGGTGAACGGGTGACAATCATATACGGGATGGTTTTCGAAATCGTCAGCTTTGGCATTCTGGGTTTTCTGACCAACGGCCTGATCGCCCTGATGCTGATCCCGATCACCGCCATCGGGGCCGTCATTACTCCTGCACTGCAGGCAATGATGTCGCGCGCCACGCCGGATTCGCAACAGGGGGAATTGCAGGGTGTCCTGACTTCGCTGCATGCCTTGTCGATGGTCATCTCACCCCTGCTGATGACCAGCATCTTCGCGCAGTTCATCAGACCCGACACACTTATATACCTGCCTGGCGCACCGTTCCTTCTGGCGCTGGTTCTGATGCTGGCAGGTTGTGTGCTGTTTTTGCGCGCCCGCCCGGTCCAGGGCGTAACAGCGACATCAAACTGACGATTTCCGCCTTGCGGCCTGCATCTTCCCGCGCCACCGTGGCTGAAACAGTTCGGTGCAGCGCACGCGTCGACACGTCAAACCCACAGGGCCGGAGGGCACGGGATGAAACTGCAGGACCTCGATATCATTGTCACAGCGCCACCCGCACCGGGATGGGGCGGGCGCTATTGGATACTGGTCAAAGTGTCCACCGACACAGGCATTACCGGTTGGGGCGAATGCTATGCCTCATCCATCGGCCCCGAGGCCATGCGCCACGTGATCCGCGATGTGTTCGAACGGCACATGCTGGGCGAAAACCCCGAGAATATCGAGTTGATGTTCCGCCGCGCCTATTCCAGCGGTTTCACCCAGCGCCCGGACCTGACCGTCATGGGCGCGTTCTCGGGGCTCGAGATCGCCTGCTGGGACATTCTGGGCAAGGATCGGGACCGGCCTGTCTATGCCTTGCTGGGCGGGCTGATGAACGAACGCATCCGCTCTTACACCTACTTGTATCCCCTGCCCCAGCATAACCTGAATGATTTCTGGACCGCTCCGGATCAGGCCGGGGAATGCGCCGCTGAAATGGTCCGGCGCGGCTATACCGCGGTCAAGTTCGACCCGGCTGGCCCTTATACGATCCGGGGTGGGCATATGCCCGCGATGTCCGACATCTCAATGTCCGTGGCGTTCTGCAAAGCGATCCGTGAAGCGGTTGGAGACAAAGCCGACCTGTTGTTCGGCACCCATGGTCAGTTCAACACGGCGGGCGCAATCCGGTTGGGGCAGGCGTTGGAACCCTATTCGCCGCTGTGGTTCGAAGAACCCACCCCGCCGGACAATATCGAGGATATGGCCCGCGTCGCCCGCAACGTGCGCATCCCGGTCGCAACCGGCGAGCGCATGACCACCAAGGCCGAATTCGGTGCAGTTTTGCGCGCCGGTGCCGCCGAGATTCTGCAACCCGCCCTGGGCCGCGCTGGCGGGATATGGGAGATGAAGAAGGTCGCCGCCATGGCCGAGGTCTTCAACGCGCAGATGGCCCCGCATCTTTATGCCGGTCCGGTGGAGTGGGCCGCGAATACGCATCTGGCCGCATCAATTCCGAATCTTCTGTTGCTGGAAACCATCGAAACACCGTTCCATGATCAGTTGATCAATGGCGCAATCCGGGTCGAAGACGGCTTTGTCACGCCACCAAGCGCGCCCGGTCTGGGGATCGAAGTCAACGAAGATCTGGCCCGCGCGCACCCGTACACCGGGGACGGGTTGCACCTGCAAATGCAGGAAGACCCCTGCGATTATGCCAACGGCAACGCCTTTCAGGGCGGAGCCCCCGCCACCGAGGGGTGACAAGCCCGTATGGGTTGGGGCATATTGCGCCAACCCCAATCGGACAAGTGGCCTACCCGTGACCCTGAATGAACTAACCGACGAAACCCCTGATACGTCGGCAAATATGAAAGAAAACGCGGCAAGCGCCGCGGCCTATCTCAAGACACTGGCCCATGAAGGGCGTCTAATGATCCTGTGCCATTTGGGCGACGGGGAAAAATCGGTTGGGCAGTTGGAAGACCTGCTGCAAATCCGGCAGGCGGCCGTCAGCCAGATGCTGGCGCGGCTGCGCGAGGAAAATCTGGTGTCCACCCGCCGCGATGGCAAGACCATCTATTATTCGCTGGCAGATGGGAACACACGGCAGGTGATCGGGTTGCTGTACGAACTCTTCTGCAAGCCCGACGGTTAGCGGTCAGTTCGATACGTAACCGGCAATCACCTGCATCAGCTTGAAGGCGGTCGCAGCGTCGTTTTCGACCACAGCCAGGAATTCCTCCTCACCAATGCGCAGGCAGGACATCTTGGTCTCGGCCACCATGCTCAGCGCGCGGGGTTCCTTGCGGATCAGGCCCAACTCGCCCACCAGCTCACCCGGTCCCACCTTGGTAATCAGTTGATCGGGGCCGTCCGGTTGCGGAAGGAACAGGCCCGCCTCACCTTCCAGAACCACATAGGCCCCATCGGTCGGCTGATCGTCCTTCAGGAACACGACCTGCCCCGGGATCGCCTCGAACCAACGCGCACCAAAGGCCAGCAGACGCAATTGTCTGCGATCCAGGCCGGAAAACAGAGGTGTTTGTTCCAGGGCGCGCAGCTTGCGCGCAAGGTCAGCCGAGGCGGCGCTGTCTTCTTCCACGTCCGCAGGTCCTTCGTCCGTGACCACACGACCTTGCCGGATTTCGACATACATGTCGAATACGTCCGGATTCTCGAACTGATCGTTCAAATAGACGACCGTGGTGTCCGGCATCAGTTCGCGCAGGTTTTTGTAGACCGCTACCTGCGTCTGCATGTCATAGCTGGCCAGCGCGTTTTCCAGAATCAGGATGTCGGGTTTCTTGATCGTCGCGCGGGTGAAGGCCAGCGGCTCGGCAAACACGGCGGGCAGGTTCTGACCGCCCAGCGCAACCGGAACGTCATAGATCAACTCGACAACCAAAAGCCGCGCGCCGTTTTCGGCCAGCACATCGACGATCAGCTTGCGGGCCTCATCGGATCGCGCGCCACCGATCTGGCTGACTTTGCCGAACAGCGCGTTCTCCATCACCGTCAGACCGGGGGCGAACTGATCCGGGTCCAGTGAAACGAATACATCTTGCAACCGCGCTAAAAGCTTGTCGGAATGGCTGTGCCGCAGTTCGAGAATGCGGTTCTTCAGCTCATCCGTGAAGGCCGGGCCGATTTGTTCCGCGGAAATCACCAATGGCACGGCCAGCAGGTTGGCCAATTGCTCGTCGTCCAGACCCGAGGCACCCTCTTTCCGTGTCCGCTCAACCAGTTCGACAGCAGTCTCGTAGGTTGCGGCCTCAAGCCCCAGTTTGCGGAACAGCGGGTGATCGGTGCCATCAAGACCAAAGATCTGCCGCAACATATCGATCACGTCGCGCGTCAAGGCGATCAGCGTCTCATCCAGACCCAACTCTCGCAACTGGCCCAGGAAGACGGTCTGTTTGGCCAGCAAATCCTGCGTCACCGGAACGCGTGGGGTGGCGAACAACAGGTTTTCGGCCACCGGCAACGCGGGGTTATAGCTTTGGCGATCAAAGATCAGCGCCTGCTGCGTCAGGCCCGCTTTTTGAACAGCCTCCTGAACCTTTGGGCGAAGATCGATCAATTTGCGCGCAAGCTCCGGATGGGTGTCCGGATCAAAGACCTGCTCGGCCCCGCGTTGGAACAAGGCGGCACCCGATCCCATTCCATCGATCAGCTTCAACCACCACTCCCGCAACTCGCTGGCGTCCTGCAAACCGGCAAGGGACGGGTCCAGCCATTCGGTCTGGAACGGATCGTCGCTGTTGCCCGCCCGCAAGGTTTCGGCAAAATCCGGATCATCCGTCTGATCGGACAAGGGCTTGAACCGCATCGGCATCATGACATTGTCACCCAGCGTGCCCTGAAACATGACTGGCCGGGACGAGGCATAGCCGATCCGCGCCGCCACCACACCCTGATGAAGCTCGGACAGATTATGTTCACCGATTGCCACCTTGCCCGCGCTGGGCAGAATCTCGCGCGTCAGCAATTCGCTTACGGCGCGCCGATCTTCTTCGCTTGGGGCCGCGATGCCGATGATCTTGCCGCCCGGGAACGTCAGGTTCAGATCGTCCAGCACCTGATTGCCGTCCATATCGCGGACCGAGACGTGATCCAGAACGATGTCGCCGTTCAGATGCGGGCGTGCCTGTGGCTCACCCTCGAATAGTCTCTCATCCTGCATTCCCGAAGGCGCGAAGCGTTCGATCACAACGTCCCAGCGCAGCGACATATCCTGCGTCTGGTTGTAATAGGTCAGCAGTTCCTTCCACGGCGAGCTCAGGTCTTTATACGCTGCCAAAGCCGCCACAAGTGCCCCGAGCGAGACCGAACCCTGCAGCACCAGCAAGCCGCCAACCAGATAGAACATGAACGGCGTCAGTTGCGAGATGAAGTTGTTTATAAACTTCATAAAGAACTTCTTCTGATAGATCTCGAACCGGATCCCGAACAACCGCCCCAACTGATCCGAGATCATCGCGCGACGATAGCGCCAGCCACCATTGGCGCGCAGGGTCGAGGCACCGGCGGCGTTCTCGCCAATCTGGGCGGCCAGCACGCGCACCTCTTGTATGCGTTTTTTGTTCAACAGGTTGATCTGGCGCTGCAATTTCGGAATCAACCAGGCCTGCAAGGGGATCAGAGCCACCGCCGCCAGACCGAACCAGACGCTTTGCAGGAACAGGAAGGACAGGATGGTAATCATCTGCCCCGCCTGCAGAACCGGCTGGCTGATCGCATCCCCCATCAGCCCGCCCATCGGCTCGCTTTCGGCGGTGATCATCGACACCATCTCGCCCTGACTGACCCGCTCGAAATAGGGCTGCGGGAAACGCAAGGCACGGCTGATCAACTGATAGCGAAAGCGCCGCAGCATCCGTTCGCTCAGCACCCCTTTCATGGTGTTGATGCGCATCTTCATCAGGCCATGGGCCAGAACCGCCGCAAGAAAGGCAAAACACAGGATGATCAGGAAATTGGTCTGCGGCAGGCTGTATCCCCAGACATCCACAATATCGCTGCTGGCACCGATGGCATCGTTGATGATGCGTTTGGGCAGTTCCAACGTCAGGTACAGCAAGGGAAACAGCGTCGAGGTCACGGCCAGCAGGATCAGCTGGTCGCGTTTGGAATACTTCCAGATAAAACGAAAGATCGTGCGCTCTATGGAACCTGCCCCTGCTTGTACTCAAAACTCATGATTGGCGATATGCCGGAAAACTGAACAGTATAAATCTACACAATCCCAGCAAAATTTCGCAAACACGTTTTCGAGCCTCAGATTTCTTTGCCAAATGTGAACTACTTCATTTACCAATTGACGCATTCACGCCTAGTATCCGCTGAAGGACGATTTCGGGAGGGAACTTTTGACTGCCAGTTTTGGCGCAGTGTTTGTCATGCTCTGCTTGTTGCAGATCAAACATATGTTCGCTGACTATTACTTACAAACACCGAAAATGTTGTCCGGTCGGGGTGAATATCTTCACATGGGCCGTGCGCAGCATGCCGCTGTGCATGTTGTTGGCTCGATCATTGTCTTTCTGATTTTTGGCACGCCGTTGGCCTTTATCCTGATCATCGGCGCGCTTGAGTGGTTTATTCACTTCAATATCGACTACGCCAAAGCCAGCTATTCCGACAAAAAACGGCTAGAGCCCAACCAGCCCGCATTCTGGCGCGCGGCAGGTCTGGACCAGTTGATGCACAATCTGACCTACATCGCCATGGCCTGGGCCTGGGTTGCTTTCGCACACTGACGGGGACCGCGTCGTGTTTCCATCGCGCGGCAATGACCAGCATATTGACCAAGGTGTGACCCGCTAGAAATCGGGCCACCAGTCATTCAGAACATTTGGTCGCCTTTCTAGCCCAGAACCGAGAAACTACTTTCCTCGTTGATCGGGCGTTTGCGCGAATAAAAGCCGACATCGATCATGCGTTTGATGTAGGGCAGTTCAAACTGAAGCGGTTCGGCGTCGTGGTCCGCTCCGCCCTCGCAATAATCGATCAGGGCGGTCATCATCTTCCCGGCGATCGGAGCGTTCTTGTACTGGTTCCCGCTGGTGCCGCAGGCCATATAGAATCCCGGAAGGCTGGACTTGTCATAGATCGGAATCCAGTCGGTCGAGGCGTCATACAGGTCAACCACGCCACGGGTCTTGGACGGAATGCCAAGGCTGGGCACACGCTGAGCGTAGCGCATGGCCTGCGTGGTCCACTGGTCGGTGAAATCGCGGTTGTAGTGGATGTCATCCTCGCACCACTGATGCGGATCGCATTCCGGGTCTTCTGAGCCGACAAGGATGTGGTTGCCATGCTCGGGGCGGCAATAACAAGCGATGTCGCTGTCCGAGACGATGGTGCCGTCGTTTTCGAAATCGAACCCCTCGGGGGCGGGCACATGCACCACCTCTTGCCGCAGGGGGCGGGTTTCGATGGTCATATCGTCCAGCACTTTCGCCAGTTTGTTGATGATGGCCGATCCCGGCCCCGCCACGTTCACCACCACTTTGGCGCGGATTTCCTCGCCCGAGGCCAGCTTGACCCCGGCCACACGACCGCCGTCGGTCAGGATTTCGACCACCTCGGCCCCAGTGCGAACCTCGGCCCCATGTTGTTTGGCCGCGTCCATCAGGTTCTGCGCCGACAGTGCCGGGTCGGTCACGTACCCCGCTTGTGGCCAGTACACACCGCCCTGCATCTTGCGGCCATTGGGTTGGCCGAACTCAGGGTCGTCCATGCGGCGCGCGGGCGCGAAACTGTCCAGCGAATAGACCGGCAGGCGCTCAACAACCTTGTCGGGCGACCATTCCTCGAACGGGCAATCCAGATCGGCGCTGTTCTTCATGTGCTTTTCCAGCATGCCATTGGCATCGGTTTTCATCACCAGACAGCCCGTTTCACGGAACTGCGCCAGATTGGCATCTGACGGCAGGCCCAGATATTCGGCCCAATCGCGCCAGTAGTGATAGCCCTCCCACGCAAAGGCCGTGCCATCGAAGGTCGAATAATGCATCCGAATGATCGCACAAGACCCTGCGGTCGAGCCGTGCCCGACCTGCGCATTGCGATCCAGCGACAGGGTCTTCCATCCAGCCTTGGCCATCTCAAACGCGATGGCGGCACCGATCACTCCGGTCCCTATGATGATTGCATCCGGTTGGCTCATTCTGTGTCTCCTTCCCAATAGCGCTTGGAATAGGCGCTGAATTCTTCCACTTCTTCTGGGCGCGGCTCGACACCCGTGAATACGTACAGGTAATGCGAAACCATCGACAGCCGCGTCTCCATCGGCTCGTTCAGCTGCGCCAGATCGTATCCGATCTGCATGTAATACAGCACGCGGGCGCGGGTCTCGGATTCGATCTCGGAATAGCCAAAACGCGCGAACATGGCGTGAAGCGCCTGCAATCGTCGGGCATCCGATTGATCCAATGCGCGGCGCACCTTGCCGGATTTGCGCGCCCAGTCGCGCACCGCAAAGTCCAGCGCCGTATCGAACAGGTCAGTGTTCACCACGCATCGATGCACATTGCACACCGCTGCCGTGATCGTCCTAGCCGGTGCCTCTGCCTGCGCGACCAACGCAGCCGTGTTGGTGGCCTGCCAGCGCGACAGCAGCGCGTCCAGAAGCTCCTGCCGGGATTTGAAATACCAATAGAAGGACGAGCGCGAGACTGCCATGCGCTCGGCCAGGTTCAGGACCTTGATCTGGTCCACACCGTCCGAGATCAGCACGTCCATGGCCACATTCAGCCAGTCGTCGCGCGTGACCTTGATGTTGCCGACCAAGGGTTCAGCCAGTGGATCATCCCGATGCAGAATTGGTTTGGTGTTCATTCAACTCTCCGGCGGTGCGCCGCCCTCGGCGGTCCGGCGCGCGATGAAATCATGTAAGGCACCCAGCCGGTCGCTGTCGCCAGCAGGGGCTTTGAAATCGTTCAGGATTGCCTTCCAGACACCGGTCGCGCGATGGTTGGCATCAACGCCCCCCCGCTCGGTCCAGGTGCCAAAATTGGCGTAGTCGTGAACGTGGGGCTGGTAGAATTCGGTGTTGTAGCGCTCCATCGTTTGACTTGAGGCGAAGAAGTGGCCGCTGGGCTCGACCTCGGCCAGTGCTGTGTCAAAGCCGATCTCGGCAGTCCCGGCCTGCGCCCCGGCACAAAGCTCCGCGACCATGTTCAGGACCTCGGCATCGCAGATCATCTTTTCAAAGGACACCGTCAACCCGCCCTCAAGCCACCCGGCAGAGTGGATGATCACCGTCGCACCAGCCATCAGACAACCCCAAAGGCCGAACTGGTTTTCATTGGCGGCCTGCACATCGTTGATATTCGATGCCGACCCTGCCGCCGACCGCCATGGCAGACCCAGATGCCGCGCTAGTTGCCCTGCCGCAAGCGAGGCTTGGAAGTGCGAAGGCGTGCCAAAGGCGGGCGCACCCGATTTCATGTCCACATTGCTGGTGAAGGTGCCGTAACAAACCGGCGCTCCGGGACCCGCCAGTTGGGTCAGGGTCAGCGCCGCCAGTGCCTCGGCATGGGACAGCGTGATTGCGCCTGCCACGGTGATCGGGGCCATCGCGCCCATCAGGGTGAACGGGGTGATGATCGACATCTGCCCATGCCGCGCAAAGTCGATCAGGCCTTGCGCCATTGGAATGTCCAGCGTGCGTGGACTGTTGGTGTTGATAATCGTGTAGCAGTGCGGGTTGGCCCGGAACTCCGCATCCGTCAGACCGCGCGCGGTAGAGAGCATTTCAAAGCAATCCATCACCTGCGGCGTCCCGCGCGAGAAGAAGAAGGGGAACTTGTCCGTCAACTCCATCTGCGCCTTGGTCGTGAAGTAATGGCGTAAATGGGTCGGCATGTCCTGCGGCTCGACCTGGGGCGAGATCATCTGGAACACGTCGAAATGATGGGTGAGTTTCAGGAACTCCAGATAGTCTTGCCCGGTCGCGGGGCGTCGCCCGCGTTCCAGATCGGTGGCGTTGGGTGCGCCAGCACCGGGCTGAAACACCAGCGAACCCAGTTCCAAAGTAAAATCCCTGCGCCGTGCCCCGGCGCGGCACGCGATCGATTTGGGGGCCGAGGCCACAGCTGCCTCGACCATATCGCGCCCGATGAAGACCATTTCGCTGTCTTCATCCACCTTTGCGCCACCTGCCGCAAACAGGCGTCGCGCCTCGGGCAAAAGGACTTTGACGCCCAGCTCTTCCAACGTGCGCAAGGCCGTTTCGTGCATGTCGGCGATCTGATCGGCGGGGAACACCTCCATTTGCGGGAACGGGTTCCGCAATTGGCGGTAATTTACGTCGCGACTGGGTGCGGGCGCGGCCTCGGCCCCACGTCCGCGCCGTCGCCTGCCACGCTCAGGGGTTTGCGAGATCATCCTCAGCCCCTCATCGCCTTGCCCTGGGGATCATACGGCGATGGGGCGATCACCCGCGCGGGTCGTTCGACCCCCACCACATGCACGGTCAGTTCCGTACCCGGCGCGGCCTTGTCGCGGTTGACCAAGGCCATTGCCAGCGACTTGCCAGTGTAATGGCCATAGCCGCCCGAGGTGACGAAACCAACGCGGTCCTCGCCCGACCAGATGGGTTCATAGCCGCTGGCATCGGCATCCAAAGCGTCCACCTCCAGCGTCACCTGCACCTGCGCCGGGCCGTTGCCATCGCGCTCGGCCAAGGCAGCGTCTTTGCCGACAAAGTTCTTATCCCAGTCGATCCAGCGATCCATACCGGTCATGCCGGGGGTATAGGCCTGGGTGAACTCGGCGGACCAAATGCCAAAGCTTTTCTCAAGCCGAGTCGACAGCATTGCGTTGAAACCGCACTCGCGAATACCGTCCTCGGCCCCGGCCTCCAGCAACATGCGCCTCAGTTTGATGTGATCGCCATAGCGGCAGTTGATCTCGTACCCCTTCTCGCCCGTCACCGACATGCGGGCCACGCGGGCGCGGACCAAACCGATGTCGAAATCTCCACACCCCATGAATTTCAGGCCCGAGATATCCTGTTCCGCCAGTTTCTCGACCACTGCCTGCGATTTCGGGCCAACCACGGCGAACCCGCAGTATTCTTCGCCCAGATCGCGGACCTCAACCCCGTCGATCATGTGATCGTCGAACCAGCGCATGTGCCAGGCGCGCAGATAGTAGCTGCCCATGATCCACCAGGTGCCATCACCCCAGTTCAAGACGGTCAGATCACCTTTGAGGCGTCCGTTCTCGCCCAGCATCGGGGCCAGCTTGGCCCGACCCGGCGCGGGCAGTTTCGAGGCCATGAGTTTGTCCAGCCAGATCTCTGCATTCGGCCCGGTGACCTCGAACCGGGAAAAGCCCGAGATGTCCATCAGGCCCACACCCTCACGGATCACCTTGCATTCCTCGGCCACGATGTCATGCGCGTTCGAGCGTTTCAGCGTCGGCGTCTCTTCGAACCCTTTCGGCGCAAAATACAGCGGCACCTCAAGGTCCCAGCTGACGCCCCATTTGCAGCCCGCCTCGGTCATCGCATCATGGGCCGGGGCCATTTTCAACGGACGGCCCGCAGGAAGCTGTTCGTTCGGATAGGTCATCACAAAACGGCGGGAATAGAACTGGCCTGTCGTCTCGCGGATGTAGCGTTTGTTTTGCGCAAAGTCTCCGTAACGGGCCACGTCCATCGGCCATGCGTCGGCCTCGGGTTCGCCATGGATCATCCACTCGGCCAGCGTCTTGCCAACGCCGCCACCCTGAAGGAACCCGGCCATCACCGCGCAGGCCGACCAATAGCCCCGCTTGCTCGGCACCGGCCCGACCAGAGGGTTACCGTCGGGCGAGAAGGTAAACGCGCCGTTTACCCATGTCTTGATGCCCACGTTCTGGATCGAGGGATAGCGTTCAAAACCCAGCGTCAACTCGTTCTCGATCCGGTCGAGCTGCTCCTGAAACAGTTCCTCGCCATAGTTCCACGGCGCGCCATCCATGGCCCAGTGTTCGTGATCGACCTCATAAATGCCAACCAGAACACCCTTCTGGTCCTGCCGCATATAGGTGAACCCTTCGAGGTCCACGGTCATCGGCATCTCAAACTCTGCCTGCGCCACCTCGGGTACGGTGTCGGTGATCAGATAGTGGTGCTTCAGGGGCGAAACCGGCAGTTCGACCCCGGCCATCCGGCCCACCTGCTTGGCCCAGAGGCCAGCGGCGTTGACCACGTGTTCGCAGGTAATCGTGCCCTTATCTGTCACCACTTCCCAACCATCCGCTGTCTGCGTCAGGCTTTCGACCTTGGTTTCCTCGTAGTATTCGGCCCCGCGTTTCTTGGCAGCCGTCGCATAAGCCTGAACGGTGCCGGTGGTGTCGATATACCCCTCGCGATCCGCCCACATTGCGCCCAGAACGCCTTCGGTGGACATGATCGGGCAGCGTTTCTGTGCCTCTTGCGGGGTCAGCAACTCGCAGTCATCGATCCCGATAGACTGGAAGATACGGTAATTGGCCTGCAACCACTCCCACCGTTCGGGCGTGCCAGCCAGCGTCAGGCCGCCGGTCATGTGCAACCCGATATTCTGGCCCGATTCCTTTTCAATCTCGCTGAGCAGGTCGATGGTATAGGCCTGTAGCGAGGCCATATTCGGATCCGCGTTCAGCGCATGGATGCCACCCGCCGCGTGCCAGGACGAGCCCGAGGCGAGCCGCCGCCGTTCCAGCATCACAACATCCGACCAGCCGAATTTGGCCAGATGATACAGAACCGAGGCGCCAACAACGCCGCCCCCGATGACCACGACACGGTATTGGGATTTCATCCCGACCTCCCCTAATCAGAACCTGGAAAGACGCTAGTGGCACTGTTCACTTCTGTCTAGACATTTCTGTACAGTAATCGACCCAATCAGACACCCGCCTGTTTTGGCTGCTTTCAAAGACTGGCGCTGGGCCTGGATTGAACCGTGTGAAACCACGTTTGCGTGGCGGTATTGCCCTCGGGTATCCGCATTTTGATCACGCGCGCGAAATCGACGAAAACGAAGGTCGAGATATCGGCGAGGCTGAAGGTATCCCCGGCGACAAAGGGGCTCTCGGCCAATCTGCCCTCAAGCAAGTCAAAAAACGCCCCGACACGTGCCGCACCACGTTCCGCCAGTTGAGGGATCTGGGCGTAATCGACCGGCCCCGGAATGGCGCGATCCTTGAAGGCCGGATGCGTGTTGCGCAGCGCATCGGCAATCGGGGCCCCGCCCTGTTGTTCGACAAGGGCGTGCCACATTAACACCTGGCCTTTTTCGTCAGGTGTACGCCCCATCAGGGGCGGTTCGGGAAAGCTCGCCTCAAGATAGGCCGCGATTCCCAGGTTTTCCGTCAGGACCGCGCCCTCGTCCGTCACAAGAACCGGCAGGGTCGCGCGCGGGTTCACCGCCAGAAACGCATCCTCCAGCTGCTCACCCTTGGCAATCGAGACCTCGCGCGTTTCGATGTCGATCCCCTTTTCGGCGATAAACATGCGGGCCCGGCGGGGGTTTGGCGCTGTTGAACAATCATAGAAGATCATCGGCTGGGTCCTTCTTGGATCATCGGCGATAGACGAAACAGCGCCCTACGACGGCCTCGCCGGGCAAAGGCAGTTCAGTCAGCGTTTCGAAATACATTCGGTCACTCGACACCATCAGCCCGCCCTCGGCCAGCAGCGGCTCGATCAGCGGGGAAACAAGGCGCGCGAAGGCATCGTTCTTCTCGCGATTATGCCCGCCAAGATCCGCGTGGATCAGGCTGGCAGACGCGCCGAAACGCGCGACCGAGGCGGGCAGCGTCTCGCGCACATCGCCCAGAATGACCCGATCCTCGGGCGGGGTGCTGTCCGGGTGCGAGGCCACCGCGCGTTCGAACACGTAAACCGGGCGGTCCTGAATGTGCCGGATCATGTGATGATAAGTCCGGCCATTGCCCAGACCCAGTTCGAATACCGGCCCCTCCATCCCTGCGGTCTGCGCTATCGCAAAATCCAGACAGGCGCGCTGCGACACCATGCGGTCGATGAACAGATCCAGACGGCTTTGATTCTCGGACACGGGGAAATCTCTCCTTGATACCGCTCACCAGCATAGACGCAGGCGGCTGTGCACTAGATGACAAAAACTCAAGAGTTTGTGTAGCAGCGAAGACATAACTTTCATATTCCCGAGACATTTCAGTCTAAGAACGGGTTTGACTAGACGGGCGGAACCGCGCGACACTGACTAAAAAATCACGGGGAGTTGATACAGCCGATGCTACCGTACGGCCAACGGGGTGGAAAACCCGAATGAGCGCGTTGTTGTCCGTCAGAGACCTCAGCATTGGTTTTGGCGTGGGTGATCCTGTGGTCACAGACGTGAATTTCGACGTTGAGGCCGGTCAGACGCTTGCCCTTGTGGGCGAGTCCGGGTCGGGCAAGACTATTTCCTGCCGGGCAGCGCTGCGCATCCTTCCCCGAACCGCACAGATTCGCAGCGGCTCGATCATTCTGAACGATTCCAAGGGCACCGCTGATCTTGTGAAGATCGGCGAGCGTGAGATGCGCGGCATTCGCGGCAATCGGATTTCGATGATTTTTCAGGAGCCCATGCGCTCGCTGTCGCCGCTGCACAAGATCGGCAATCAGGTGAGCGAGGTTCTCTGGCTGCATCGCGGCGCGTCCGAGGCGCAGGCCCGCAAAGAGGTGCTGACGCAGTTCGAACGTGTCGGTTTCCCCGATCCTCAGCGCGCCTATGACTCGTACCCGTTCGAACTGTCCGGCGGTATGCGTCAACGCGCGATGATCGCGATGGCGATGGTGGCCAAGCCCGAACTGATGATCGCGGATGAGCCGACAACGGCGCTGGACGTGACGACGCAGGCGCAGGTGCTTGGGCTGATCAAGGAATTGCAACGCGAAACCGGGATGGCCCTGATCCTTGTGACTCATGACCTTGGCGTGGTTGCCAACATGGCCGAGCAGGTCGTGGTCATGCACAAGGGACGCGTGATGGAGGCGGGTCCCGCCGCGCCCATCCTAACTGCGCCTGCACATCCCTATACCAAGCAGTTGTTCGATGCGGCCCCCGAAATCCCAGATCAGGATGCTGTGGGCATCCCCATGCCCGACGAAGACCTGATCCTGCAGATGAAAGGGGTTTCCAAGACCTACACGATGCGGGCCAGCAAGGGCTGGCAGGCAGATAAGGAAATTCATGCCTGTCGCGGCGTCGATCTGAAACTTGCGCGCGGCAAGACGCTGGCCATCGTAGGTGAAAGCGGCTCGGGCAAGACCACCGCGGCCCGGATCGCCCTTGGTGCGGAACTGCCCGATCCGGGCGGAGAGGTGCTGTTCCGCACCTCCGCAACCGAAGACCCGATCCCTGTTCACAAAATGAGCCGCGCCCAGCGCACCGCCTTTCAGCGCAAGGCGCAGATGGTGTTTCAGGACCCCTATAGCTCGCTCAGCCCCCGCATGCGGATTCAGGATGCGATGACTGAGCCGTTGGAGATTCACCGGATCGGCTCGACTTCGGAACAGCGGGACAAGGCCGCCGAGATGTTGCAGCGTGTTGGTCTGAACGCCGACATGCTGAAACGCTACCCGCACGCCTTTTCCGGCGGTCAACGCCAGCGCCTGTCCATCGCCCGCGCCATGATGCTGGACCCGCAGTTGATCGTGTGTGACGAGCCGACCTCGGCGCTGGACGTGTCGGTACAGGAACAAATCCTGACACTGCTGGAGAACCTGCAGGACAGTCTGAACCTGTCCTACTTCTTCATCTCTCACGATCTTGCGGTCGTGGCGCGCATTGCTGATGAGGTCGCCGTGATGCGCCGAGGGCTGATCGTTGAACAAGCCCCACCCGAAACCCTTTTCTACAATCCGCGCCACCCCTACACCAAGGCGTTGATTGCCGCTCAACCAGAACCCGACATCAACCGCCCGATCGACCTGAAAATGGTTTCGTTGGGTGCCGGCGCGCCGGACAGTTGGGATGAAGCCTTTCGTTTCTCTGACACCGTGATACCTTCACTTGTGGAATTGGAGCCGGGCCATAAGGTACGTTGTCATGTTTAAGACCACTCGCCATTTGTTTTTTGCCGCATCGCTGGCCTTTTCTTCGACCTTGGCCGCCGCAGCCGAAACACCAACCCCGCAAGAGGCCGAATACTGGGCCGCAAAGGTTGATGCCGGAGACTTGCCACCGGTTACCGAACGCTTGCCGAAAGAGCCTTTGGTCGTCGATCTGGCCGCCAAGGGGCGCGAGTTCGGAACGCCGGGCGGGACCCTGCGCACCATGGTGACCCGCTCCAAGGATATCCGTCAGATGGTCGTCTACGGATATGCCCGCCTGGTCGGCTTTGACGAGAATTACGAGATTGTCCCCGACCTGCTGGCCTCGTTCGAAAACGAAGACAATCGCAAGTTCACCCTGAAACTGCGCGAAGGTCATAAGTGGTCCGACGGCTCGCCCTTCACGTCCGAGGATTTCCGCTATTGGTGGGAAGATGTTGCCAATAACGAATTACTCAGCCCCTCGGGCCCGCCGGACTTTCTGATCGTCGAAGGCAAAACACCCACTGTTTCATTCCCGGATGAGACAACCGTGATCTTCGAATGGGATGACCCCAACCCGGATTTCCTGCAATCGCTGGCGCAGGCCCGTCCGCCCTTCATCTACCGGCCAGCCGCTTTCCTGAAGCAATATCATGAGAAATTTGCGGACCCGGAAGAGCTGGCGTTTCAGGTCGAAGATGCTCGCGTCAAAAGCTGGGCGGCGCTGCATAACAAGCTGGATAACCTGTATAAATTCGACAATAGTGACTTGCCGACCCTACAGCCATGGTTGAATGCCAGCTCGGGCAAGAAGATCCGGCACAGCTTTATCCGCAACCCATATTATCACCGCGTCGACTCGAACGGTGTGCAACTGCCCTATATCGACGTGGTCGAGATGGAGATTGTTGCCCCCGGCTTGGTTGCAGCCAAGACCAACGCAGGCGAAAGCGATTTGCAGGGCCGTGGTCTGGCATTCCGCGATGCCTCGATCCTGAAAAAGGGGGAAGAGGTTGGCAACTACAAGACATTGCTGTGGAAAACCGGCGTGGCCTCGCAGATCGCGATCTATCCCAACCTGAACTACTCGGACGAAGCTTGGCGCAATGTGCTGCGCGACGTGCGTGTACGCCGTGCACTGTCGCTGGCAATTGATCGCAACACGATCAATCAGGCGCTTTATTTTAAGCTGGCAAAGCCGATGGCGATGTCGGTTCTGCCCGCCTCGCCTTTCTACAGTGAGGAAAACGCCAAGGCCTGGGCCGACTTCGATGTCGATCAGGCAAATGCCCTGCTGGACGAGGCCGGGCTGGATCAGCGCGACAAGAATGGCATCCGCCTGCTGCCCGATGGCCGCCCCATGGAACTGGTGATTGAAACCGCCGGTGAGCGACAAGAGGTTGAAAACGCATTGCAAATCGTCACCGACACGTGGCGCGAGATTGGCGTCAAACTGGTGATGCGCCCGCTGGACCGCGACATCCTGCGCAACCGTGTCTTTGCCGGGAACACCATGGCCTCGGTCTGGTTTGGGTGGGATGACGGGTTGCCGCAGGCCCATACGTCGCCGTCTTATCTGGCACCGACCGATCAGGTCTTTTTGGCCTGGCCGAAATGGGGCCAGTATTATCAGACCGGTGGCGAGGTTGGCGAAGCCCCCGATATGCCCGAGGCCGAACGCCTGATGGAACTGGCCCATGAATGGGAGATCGCCACCACGGATGAAGAGCGTGAGGCCGCCTGGACCGAAATGCTGAATATCCACGCCGATCAGCTGTATGCCATTGGCATCCTGAACGGCGCACCGCAGCCCATCGTCGTCTCGAACCGTCTGCGCAATGTCCCGGAACAGGCCATGTGGGCGTGGGAGCCCGGCGCGCATTTCGGCGTTCACCGCCCGGATGAGTTCTTCTTCGCCGACTGACAGGAGCAGCTAAATGGTCATGCTGCGCTATGCGGTGTATCGCTTTTTCACGATGCTGCTGACCCTGTTGGTGGTCTCGGTCCTGATTTTCGTGATCATCAACCTGCCGCCCGGCGACTATCTGAGCAATCAGATCGCCGAACTTCAGGCTTCGGGTCAATCGGCAGGCGTGGCCAAGGCCGAGTTCCTGCGCACGGAATACGCGCTGGACCGCCCGATGTGGGAGCAATACCTGATCTGGATGGGGTTCTGGCCCGGCCCGCACGGCTTTTCGGGCATGTTGCAGGGCAACTGGGGCTGGTCCTTTGAATTCGACCGCCCGGTGTCCGAGATCGTTGGCGATACGTTGTGGCTGACCGTTGTCGTGAACCTTGCCGCGATCCTGTTTGTCTATGCGGTCGCCCTGCCCCTTGGCGTGATTGCCGCCGCGCGGTCGCGGACATGGATCGACTATACCTCGGCCTTTGTGGGCTATCTGGGTCTGGCGACGCCGAACTTCCTGCTTGCGCTGATCCTGTTTTATTACGGCCACCAGTATTTCAACTTGCCCATCGGTGGGCTTATGGACCCCAAATTCGAAGGCCAGCCGATGAGTTGGGATAAACTCAAATCCATCCTGATCCACCTGATCGTGCCAACCTTCGTCATCGGCACATCCGGAGCCTCGGCCATGATGCAACGCCTGCGGGCGAATATGCTGGACGAGTTGGGCAAACCTTATGTGGAAACAGCCATCGCCAAGGGCATGGCCCCGTCCCGAATGCTGACCAAATACCCCCTGCGCGTGGCCTTTAACCCGTTCGTGGCCGATATCGGCAACCTGCTACCCTCGATGGTGTCGGGCTCGGTTCTGGTCTCGGTCGTTCTGGGCCTGCAGACCATCGGCCCGACCCTGCTGACGGCACTCAAGACGCAGGATCAGTTCCTGTCGGCCTTCATCCTGATGTTCGTGGCACTGCTGACGCTGATCGGCACCATGATCTCGGACATTCTGCTGGTGATGCTCGATCCACGCATTCGGTATGAGGGGCGCGAAGCATGACCGACCGCCCCGATGATCGCTTTGTCGATGACGCCCCATTCGACCCGCAAGCCTCGGTCCAGCAGCTGGAACGTGCCGATCTGGACGCGCCAAACTGGGTGCTGGTCTGGCGGAAATTCAGAACCCACAAGCTGGGCCTGATTTCGGGCATCTTCCTGTTGCTGTGTTACCTGATGTTGCCCTTCGCCGGGTTCATCGCACCCTATGGCCCAAATGACCGGAACGGCGAACACCTTTATGCTCCGCCTCAATCGATCAACTGGTTCCACGAAGGGGAATTCAAAGGCCCGTTCATCTATCCCATCGTGGCCGAGGCGGATCTGGAGACGTTCCAGTGGAAATTCGTTCCCGATACCGAAGACCCGCGCCCGATCCGCTTCTTCTGCGAAGGGTCGGAATACCGGCTGGCCGGCCTGATCAAATCCGACACCCACCTGTTCTGCGCCCCGGACGGCGCTACCCTGTTCCTGTGGGGTTCGGATCGGCTGGGCCGTGATGTGTTCAGCCGCATCCTTTACGGCGCGCAACTGTCCTTGACGGTGGGCCTGATCGGCATTTCGGTCTCATTTTTCCTTGGCATCCTGTTCGGATCCATGGCCGGGTATTTCGGCGGGCGCATCGACTGGACGATCAACCGGGTCATCGAAGTCCTGCGCTCTCTACCCGAGCTTCCCTTGTGGCTGGCCCTGTCCGCCGCCGTGCCATCGAACTGGAGCCCGGTTGCGGTGTTCTTCATCATCTCGATCATTCTTGGCATCCTCGACTGGCCCGGCCTCGCCCGATCCGTCCGGGCCAAATTCCTGTCGCTGCGGGAAGAGGAATATGTCCGCGCGGCCGAGATGATGGGCGCAAGCTCGGGCCGGGTGATCCGCAAACACCTATTGCCCAACTTCATGTCCCACCTGATCGCCTCGGCCACGCTGTCGATCCCTGCGATGATCCTTGGGGAAACGGCACTATCCTTCCTGGGCCTCGGCCTGCGCGCACCGGCGGTCAGTTGGGGCGTGATGCTGAATGACGCGCAGAACCTGGCCTCGATCGAGATCTACCCGTGGACCGCCATCCCGATGCTGCCAATCATCGTCGTCGTACTGGCCTTCAACTTCCTTGGTGACGGATTGCGCGACAGCCTTGATCCCTATCAGCAATGAGTCTGCTTGCCGCACTGCCTGCATCTGACGGCTATCGCACCACCGGATCCGGGGCATTGCCCAGCGCCTTCGCGGTCTCTGAGCTTGCAACTGCCAGCCTTGCTGCCGTGGGTCAGGAGGTATCGCGCCTGATGGTGGCGCTCAACCTGACGCCCACAGCGCCCGACATCGAGGTCAACCAACGTCTGGCCTCGCTCTGGTTTCGCTATTCCTTCAAGCCCGATGGGTGGCAGATGCCCAGCCTGTGGGACGCCATCGCAGGGGATTACCGCGCCGCAGATGGCTGGATTCGGCTGCACACCAACCTGCCGCACCACCGGGCCGCCGCGCTGAAGGTCCTGGGCACCGAGGCCGACCGGGATGCGGTCACGCAGGCCCTCAGGTCGTGGTCCATTGGTGATCTGGAAAACGCCATCGTCGCGGAAGGCGGCGTTGCCGCTGCAATGCGCAGCCGGGTCGAGTGGCAGGACCACCCCCAAGGTCGTGCAGTCGCCCGAGACCCGCTGATCGGATGGCACAGCCCCAGACATATCACGCTGCGTGATCGGCCCCAGGCCACCGCTGAACGCCCGCTGGCAGGGTTGCGCGTGCTGGACCTGACGCGGGTTCTGGCGGGTCCGGTCTCGACCCGTACGCTCGCCGGGCTTGGGGCCGACGTGTTGCGCATTGATCCACCGGATTGGGATGAACCCGGCGTGATCCCCGATATTTCTCTGGGCAAGCACTGCGCTTATCTGGACCTGAAATCAACTGATGGGCTGGCGCGACTGCAGGCTCTGCTGGCCGAGGCGGATGTCTTTGTCCATGGCTACCGTCCCGGTGCTTTGGACGCCTTGGGCCTGACCAATTCCAAGCGGGACGAACTGGCCCCGAACCGGGTCGAGGTCACGTTGGATGCCTATGGCTGGCAAGGCCCCTGGGCCGGGCGGCGCGGGTTCGACAGTCTGGTGCAGATGAGCGCCGGAATTGCACATACCGGCATGGGCTGGGCGCAGGCGGACAGACCAACCCCGTTGCCGGTTCAGGCATTGGATCATGCAACCGGATACCTGATGGCAGCCGCCGTCCTGTCTGCACTGGCCGAGGCGGCGCAAAGCAACTCGGTCATGCATGCGCAACTGTCCCTTGCCCGCACGGCCGAGCTTCTTGCCGTTTTGGGCAAGACCGACGCAGCGGACGAAATCGGGGAAGTCACAAAAAGCGACTATTCCAAAACCATGGAAAATTCAGGCTGGGGCCCCGGATACCGGCTGAAATCGCCCCTTACCGTGGGCGGGACCGAACTGCGCTGGCCCCGTCCCGCCAACAAACTGGGCACATCTGATCCTGTCTGGCCGACGCCGGCCCCCTGACACACCCGCCGCGCGGCACGCGCGGCCCGGCCCAACGCTTTGGGTGGCGTCTCGTCAGAGACGCAGACCAAAGGGGCGGGAGAACCCCTAGCGGTCGTCGCCGCCGGGGCCGATATCGTCCAGATAATCCTCGTCAATCGCGGCCTGCACAGCGCCGGTTACCGCCTCGCGCTGTTTTGGCGTCAGGTCTTCGGCGTTCTTGTCATCTGCCAGCCGCACAGTGACTTCGCGGTGGGCAAAACGGATACCTTCGCGGGCAAACAATTCGCGAATTTCCTGATACACCTTCTTGCGCACCAGCCACTGATCGCCCGGTTTGGTCATGAACTTGACCCGGATGATCATCGCGGAATCCTGCATCTCGATCACGCCCTGCGATTTCAGCGGCTGGATAAAGTTCTCGCCGATCACCGGATCGCTCAGCAATTGCTGGCCCAGCTTCTTGATCAGTTTGCGCACCTTTTCCACATCGGTGTCATAGGTGACACGCAGGGGCAGCTTCATGATCACCCAGTCGCGGGAATAGTTGGTCAGAACCTTGATCTCACCAAAGGGAATGGTGTTCAGCGCGCCCAGATGGTGGCGCAACTGGAACGACCGGACCGAGATCTTTTCGACCGTCCCTTTCACATCCCCAATGTCGATATACTCCCCCTTGCGGAACGCATCATCCAACAGGAAGAACGCGCCCGAGAATATGTCGCGGACCAGCGTTTGCGAGCCGAACCCAACGGCCAGACCAACCACACCAGCACCGGCGAACAGCGGGCTGACATTGATGCCCAGTTCCATCAGCACGATCAGCACAATCGTGACCACGACAACGGCCAGAATCGCCCCCCGGAACAGCGGCAACAGAGTCGCCAACCGACTTTGACCGCCTTCGCCACCTTCATCACCCAGTTCGGCCTCGGTTCCGTCATCGGATTCTTCGGCGATTTTACTGTCGATCCAGATGCGGAAGAAGTTGAACAGGATGTAGCCGATGAACAGGATCACCATGACATCCAACGCGCGCCCGACGGGCAGGTCCTCGCTCCAACTGGCCTCGGGGTTCCAGATCACGACCAGCGCGTACATACCGACCACAAAGGCCAGAATACCGGCGACACGGCGGGCAAGGTCTTCGTAGGTCAGGATCGTGTGCTTTCGTTGCGTGGCCTCTGGCGTGTCCGAAACGAGTTCGCCCTCCAGAGGTTCGTCCGCCGTGGCATTCTTTTCTTCGATCTGGCGGTTACGGTTGAAATAGCGTTCCAGCAGATAGTTCATCGCACCATAGGCCACGACGACGGACATGAAGATCGCGTAGCTGCTGGCCACAATCGGGACCGAGTTTTCATTCTCCAGCACCAGATCCACTGCCAGCTTGAACCAGCTGAATACCATGTAAATGATCAGCACCGGGGCCCAGGCGAATGAGATGAACCGCAAGATCCACGACACCTGACCGGGCGCGCGCCCACCCCGGATCGCATTGGAAATGGCACCTGCATTGAACAGGATCATCAGGATATTGCCCAAGGCCCCCACCATGGTCAGGCCACCATAGACCATGGCATAGACATTGTAGTTCAGCCCGAAATCCGCCACCCAGGTCGAGAACATAACGACCGAGATGTCATAGGTGGCCAGTGCCGACGCCCAGATATACAGCCGCTTCGCGTTGCGGTCGGAAAAGGGCGGCAGGCGATATTGGCTCAGATACGGCGACAGCACCATCCGCCACAGGTCGGACACCGTGCGTGACAGGAAAAAGGCCGTGAAGATGGCCGTTACCGTGAATTGGATCGAGATATCCTCGGCCTCGCCAAAAAACAGATACCCGACGATCAGGGCCATCAGCATCGCAAATATGGTTCCGCCGATTCCCATCAGGAAGCGGAACACAAGGAACGGCATTTTTTCGCGATAGCCTTGGGGGTTTTCTTTGCTTCGGGCCACGACCCAGCGTTTGGCAAAGCGTTTGCCGTATATTTCCGTCGACAGCCATCGGCCTAACAACAGGAACAGGACGTTCCAAACCAGAACCTCGACATAGGTCTGAATGCGCCCATCGGGGCTGGTTTGGCGCAGGACGTACTGAACCTCGAATACCGAATAGGGCAAGGCTTCCAGGCGCGAGGCGACCGACTCGCGGAACTTCGAAAACCGCTCTTGCGCCCGCATCAGTTGCGATCCGTCGGCCATTGGGTTTTCCGCCGAGTCCTCGGACGCAGCCCCTCCGCCGGAGGTCGAGGTCACAACCTGCCCCGCACTGTCGATCACGATGACGCTGGCACCAGCCTCGCTGGCGGCGCGGATCGCGGCGGCCAGATCGCCTTCGCTGGCTGTCTCGGTCTCTTCGGTTGATCCTGTCGGATAACCGGGGATCAGAGAGGTTTGCGCAGAAACTCCAGCGGGCAAGACCAGAAGAACAGTCAGCAACGCCAGGATCAATCCAGCCAGAAAGTTAGGTTTCATAGGGTCTTGCATCCTAAACTCAAGATGCCGCTCAGAATACAGAACCCTTACGCTCTGTTCAAACCATCACGGCCATCGAACTCAATATCGTGCCGGGGCGTGGTCCTGGCGCAATGGGTCACTGCGGGTATTTTCAACTTCGCAAAAATTGAATATGACCTGTATTGCGCTCAGGCGCTGCCCAACTGGCCGTTTTTTCGACCATTCCGCTAACAATGCCAAACCCCGGAGAAAAATGCCCGCGATACAACATTCTTCTGTTGCCAATTCGCAATGCCTCGCGCATTTGCGATTGGGCCTTTCCGCCTTTGGCAAGCAAGGCTTAACAATATAAGATAACTGGTGCGAACGCGCGGATCCTGCACCAAGACCAGAAAAACAGGCACCAATATGAGCCTCGGCACAAACACTCTTAAATCCGGTCGCGCGCCGCGCATCCTGTTTTACAGCCATGATACCTTTGGTTTGGGTCATCTGCGACGCTCGCGCGCATTGGCGGCGGCGGCAACGCAGGCAGACCCAACCGCATCGGCGCTGATCCTGACCGGCTCGCCCGTGGCCGGGCGGTTCACTTTTCCCCGCCGCGTCGACCATGTGCGCCTGCCCGGCGTGACCAAGCGCGCCGACGGATCTTATGCCGCGCGCACTATCGGCATGGGAATCGATGAAGTGACCGAGCTGCGCGCGGGTCTGATCCAGACAGCCGTGCAGCAATTCGATCCGGACATGCTGATCGTCGATAAGGAACCCACCGGGTTTCGCGGCGAATTGTTGCCGACGCTGGAATATCTGGAAAACAACTGCGGCACCAAGCTGGTCCTTGGTCTGCGCGATGTGCTGGACGAGCCCGAGGTGCTGGCCGCCGAATGGGACCGGAAAGACGCCGTTACCGCGACCGAGCGGTTTTATGACGAGATCTGGGTTTATGGCCTGCGCTCGATCTACGACCCGACCGCTGGGTTGCCTCTGAACCCTGCAACGCAGTCCCGCATTCATTGGACCGGCTATCTGCGGCGTGACCTTGGCCCTGTCGGTGAACCGCCTGAACAGCCCTATATCCTGATCACCCCCGGTGGGGGCGGCGATGGCAAGGCCATGGTCAATCTGGTTCTGTCTGCCTACGAACAAGACCCCAATCTGTCGCCCCGTGCCGTTCTGGTCTATGGGCCATTCCTGTCCGGCGAACTGCGCGAGGATTTTGAAGCCCGCGTGGCGGCGCTGAATGGTCGGGTGACGGCTGTGGGTTTCGAATCCCAGATCGAAACCCTGTTTGCCGGTGCTGCCGGTGTGGTCTGCATGGGGGGCTACAACACCTTTTGCGAGGTTCTGTCCTTCGACAAGCGCGCCGTCATTGTTCCGCGTACCACACCGCGTCTGGAACAGTGGATCCGCGCCTCGCAGGCCGAGGGGTTGGGTCTTGTCCGAATGCTGGACGAAACCCGCGATGGCCTGACGCCTGATGCAATGATTCAGGCCATTCGTGCACTGCCGCAACAGCCGTTGCCGTCTGAGACGATCCAGGCTGGCCTGCTTGACGGTCTGGATTACGTGACCGACCGGATCGAAACCCTGCTGACCGGCGAACAGGAACGGGCCACCGGATGAGTGCAAATACGCCGAAGCTGGCGGTGCTGGTCAAAGGCTGGCCGCGCCTGTCCGAGACGTTCATCGCGCAGGAACTGGTCGCCCTTCAGGACGCGGGCCACACGTTTGACATCTGGTCACTGCGCCACCCGACGGACACCAAACGCCATCCGCTGCATGACCGCTTTACCGGTCGCGTGCACTACCTGCCCGAATATCTGTATCAGGAACCCCAGCGGGTCTGGTCCGCACGCGCGATTGCACAAAGCCTTCCGGGCTATGCCGAGGCATACCGGGTATGGCGGCAAGACCTGCGTCGTGATCCCACCCACAACCGCATCCGCCGCTTTGGGCAGGCCTGCGTTCTGGCTGCGGAACTGCCCGGCGACACACGGGCGCTTTATGCGCATTTCATGCACACGCCATCCTCGGTCGCGCGCTATGCGGCCATCATGCGCGGCGTTCCATGGAGCTTTTCCGCCCACGCCAAGGATATCTGGACCTCGCCGGACTGGGAGAAACGCGAAAAGTTGCAGGCGGCGACACATGGCGCAACCTTCGGGGCCACCTGCACCGCCATCGGGGCGCAACACCTGCGCGGTTTGGCGGATACGCCGGATCGGGTCGATCTGATTTACCACGGGCTGGACCTTGGCCGCTTTCCATCCCCGCCCGAGCGCGCGTTGCGCGATGCGAATGGGCCGTTTCACATGATCTCGGTCGGGCGGCTGGTCGAGAAAAAGGGCTTTGACCGTCTGATCGCGGCCTTCGCCCTGCTGCCCAAGACACTGGACTGGCATTGGACACATATCGGCGGCGGTGGTATGGGGCAGGCGCTGCAGGAACAGGCAAAGGCTGCGGGTGTTGCCCACCGCATCACCTGGAAAGGCGCATGTGATCAGCCCGAGGTGATTGCGGCGATGCGGGATGCGGACCTGTTCGTGCTGCCCAGCCGAATTGCCGATGACGGAGACCGGGACGGGTTGCCGAATGTGCTGATGGAGGCAGCGTCGCAAAAACTGCCGATCCTTTCGACGCCCGTTTCCGCCATTCCCGAATTCATCGAGACCGGAACGCATGGCGTTCTGTCCCAGGACGACCCGGCGGCTTTGGCCGAGGCGATGGCCCAGATGGCGGCGCAGCCAGCGAAAACTGCCAAGATGGCCCAAGCCGCTTATGATCGTTTGCTTGCCGAATTCCGGATGGACCCGGGCATCGCTCAATTGTCGGCCCGGCTGAGCGCTTTGTGCACGGACGCCGCCTGATGGCGCGCGTCGCGTTCTATGCGCCGATGAAGTCCCCCGACAGCCCAAAACCTTCGGGCGACCGGGAAATGGCCCGCAACCTGATGCAGGCCATTTCGGCGCAAGGGGACCGGGTCGATCTGATCTCGAACCTGCGCATCTATGACAAAACCGGAGACGCGGCACATCAGCAATCGCTGCGTTTGGCGGCTGAGGCCGAGGCGCAGCGGTTGATCTCTCAGATGCCAGCGGACGTCGATCTTTGGGTGACCTATCACAACTACTACAAAGCCCCCGATCTGTTGGGCCCTGTGGTATCAAAGGCGCGCGGTATTCCTTATGTTCAGTTGGAAAGCACCCGCGCCTCCAGCCGCCTGACCGGCCCCTGGTCGGGCTTCGCCCGGGCGGCGCACGCGGCCTGCGATGCGGCGCAGGTGATTTTCTATCACACGGCAAATGACCTGATCACCCTGCAGCGCGACCGCTGCAACAATCAGGCTTTGGTCGAGTTGCCACCCTTCTTACCGATCTCCGACCTGCCACCAAGCGGCACCGCGGACGGCCCGATGCTGAGCGTCGGGATGATGCGCCACGGGGACAAGCTGGCCTCGTACACCATTCTCGCCGAAGCCTTGGCGCATCTGACTGGTGACTGGCGCCTCAACATCGCAGGGGACGGCCCCGCCCGCCCCGAGGTCGAGGCCCTGATGGCACCCTTTGCGGAACGCGTCACCTTCTTGGGTCAACTGGACCGGGACGCTCTGCAAGCTGCCTACCAAACTGCCAGCCTGTTCGTCTGGCCCGGCGTGAATGAGGCCTATGGGATGGTCTACCTCGAAGCGCAGGCAGCCGGCCTGCCCGTTGTGGCGCAGGATCGGCCGGGGGTTCGGGATGTTCTCTGTCCGTCGGATTACCCATCCGTGGACGCCGGAGTACCGGGGTTTGCCATGCATCTTCAGGCGCTGCTGGATGACCCCGCCAGACGCCGAACCCTTGGTGCCGACGCGCGGGCGCATGTGGCGGCGCATCACCTGATGCCGCGCGCAACCGAAACCTTCTGGGCGGCGGTGCGCCCGTTGGTGGAGGCATCGGCATGACCAGACTGGCCCTCTTGCGACACGGGCACACAAGCTGGAACCGCGCCGGTCAGATACAAGGGCGCAGCGATATTCCCCTTGATGATGACGCGCGGGCTGAACTGGCGGGCTACGATCTTCCACCCGGATGGGAGCAGGCTGACATCTGGTCCAGCCCATTGGCCCGCGCGCACGAAACGGCGCAGTTGGTATCGGGTCGCACTCCGCAGACATCTGCGGCCCTGACCGAGATGAACTGGGGCGAATGGGAGGGGCTGCGCGGCGTCGATCTGATTGAAGACCCTAAAAGCGGCTATCGCCATATCGAAGACTGGGGCTGGGATTACCGCCCGCCCAATGGCGAAAGCCCCGCCGAGGTCTGGCGTCGCTTGCAACCATGGCTGTCCGGGTTGCAGCGGGACACGGTCGCGATCTGCCATATCGGCATCATGCGGGTGATCCTCGCCCGCGCCTGGGGTTGGAATTTTGAAGGCCCCGCGCCTTTCAAGATCAAACGCAATCGGCTTTATGTCGTTGAGATGCCTGACCTGACCGCCGAACCTGACCCTGTGCGCCTGATCCCTCGCGGAGCCACACAATGAGAGTGATGATCGTCGTCACCCATCTGCTGGGCACGGGCCATCTGAGCCGCGCGCTGACATTGGGCCGCGCCTTTGTGGACGATGGGCAGCAGGTGTTGGTTGTGTCGGGCGGCATGCCCGCGCCGCAATTGAACACGGACGGCATGACCCTGCTTGGCCTGCCGCCGTTGCGCTCGGACGGGACGAATTTCACACGCCTTCTGACAGAGACCGGCGAGGTCGCCGATGCAGGGTATCTGACTGCGCGGAGCACCGCTTTGGTTCAGGCGATACACAGCTTTCAGCCCCAGGTTCTGATCACCGAGCTTTTCCCCTTTGGCCGCCGTGTGCTGGCCGCCGAGTTCGAAGCGGGTCTGGAAGCCGCACACGCACTGGAATCGCGCCCCATCATTCTTTGTTCGATCCGCGACATTCTGGCGCCGCCCTCGAAGCCCGCGAAGGCCGAACGCGCCGATGACATCGTGCAGCGTTATTATGACGGTGTGCTTGTGCATTCTGATGAAAACATCACCCCGCTTTCGATCAGTTGGCCGGTGTCGGAACACCTTGCGAAACGGCTGCATTATACGGGGTTTGTCGCACCAGAGGCTCCACGCCCGCATCCAGAAGCCGTGGGACGGGACGAAGTTTTGGTCAGCACGGGCGGCGGATCTGTCGGCCAGCCGATCTTTCGCGCGGCCATCGAGGCCGCCCGAAAGATGTCCAACAGGCGCTGGCGCCTGTTGGTGGGCGGGCGGGACGCAAAGGGCCGCATTGCCGAGTTGTCCGGGTACGTTGATGGGGCACCGGTGACACTGGAACCCGTGCGCCCGGATTTCAGGCAGATGCTGCCCCATGCCGCGGCCTCGGTCAGCATGTGCGGCTACAACACCGCTTTGGATATCCTGCAATGTGGAACGCCTGCGGTGTTTGTGCCCTTTGACGATGGCAAGGAAGTCGAACAGGGGCTGCGCGGTCAGAGTCTGTCGGGTTTGCCCGCGATCGAGCTGCTGCACAGTCAGGACCTGACCGGGTCTGCGTTGGCCCAGCGGGTTGAACGTGTGATTTCCGACGGGCGGCGAAAGCCCGAACGCGCAGGGTTTGACGGCGCACAGCACAGCGTTGAGATCGCCAAACACTTGTGGGAGCAACGGCCATGAACCCCGACTGGAGCCCATTGGACGCCGAACTGGCCCTGTGGCGCATGGGCGACCTGTCCCTGCCCCTGTGGTGGCGGGACGATGATGCGACGACGCTTACACCGCAATTGGACAGGCTAACCGAACTCTCCGAGCGGTTGGGCTTGCCTGTCCATCTGGCTGTGATCCCCCGTGATGCGGATGCAAAACTTGCGGGATATGTCGACCAGCATCCGGTTTTGATCCCCGTTGTCCATGGATGGGCGCATCAGAATCACGCACCCGAAGGTGAAAAGAAGTCCGAGTTTAGGGCGCATCGACCACTGGATGCGGTTATCGCCGATGCAAAAGCGGGGCTTACCCGTATGACAGAGATGTTCGGTGATCGGCTGCGACCGATGTTTGTCCCACCTTGGAACAGGATCGGCGATGAAGCCGTCGCGCAACTGCCCGCGCTGGGCTTTCGCATCCTGTCCACGGCAACGCCGCGCAAGGCCGCGATGGCCGCCCCGGGGCTGGAGCAGATCAACACCCATCTCGATCCCATTGACTGGCGTGGAACACGCGGGCTGGTTGCTCCGGATGTTTTGATCTTGCAGGTCGTGGACTTTCTCAAGGATCGCCGCAATGGACGGGCAGAGAATGCTGAACCGTTCGGAGTGCTGACCCACCACCTTGTCCACGACCCGAACATCTGGGCCTTCACCGAGGCCCTGCTGACGAAACTACTGGACGGCCCCGCACAGGCGTGGACCGCCCCCAAGACCTGAAGAACGGAGTTCCCCTGATGAGCCGATTGGATTCCATGCTGCGTCGCCTGACTGCCCAGCGCGACGGGCTGAACTGGGCCGCATCCCGGATCGCGGATAAGGACGGCGATGTGCTGGACATGGGACTGGGCAACGGGCGCACCTATGACCACCTGCGAGAGATCCTGCCCAACCGGCGCATCTGGGTGATGGACCGGGTGTTGCAATGCCACCCCGACAGCACCCCGCCCGAACAGGATTTCCTGCAAGGCGAGGCCGAGCCGATGCTGGAAAGGCTGGCCCGTGAAGGCCACAAGATGGCCATGGCGCATTATGATTTCGGACGTGGGATCAAGGAAGAGGACGTGGCCGAAGCTGCCCGCCTCAGCCCGTTGATCGCGCAGGTGATGCAGCCCGGAGGGTTGCTGATCTCGGGCCAGCCATTGGTGGGCTTCGATCAGATCAAAGGGCCCGAAACCATCGCACCGGACCGGTACTTGTTTTACCTTGCCTGATCAGGCCACGCGCTGCCCACGCGACCAGACCGCCTTCAAGGCCGGAACATCGCCCCGCATCTGAAACCGGATCAGGTCGGCACGCGCGCCGCTGCGCAGCTCTCCCCGGTCGTGCAACCCTGCGGCTTGCGCCGGGGCCAGAGTGACGGTCCTGAGACCGCGTGCCATGTCGCCCCACATCTCACCCAGACGCACTGCCGACAGCAACAGGGCCGACGGCACATAATCCGACGACATGATGTCCAGATGACCCAGCCGGGCCAGTTCCTCGGCCGCCACATTCCCGGAATGAGAGCCGCCACGTATGATGTTCGGCGCCCCCATCATCACCTTGATGTTGTGGTCATGACAGGCGCGCGCGGCCTCGACCGTTGTCGGGAATTCGGCCAGACAAATGCCGTGGCCTGCAGAAACCTTCACCTGATCTTCGGTCGTGTCATCATGGCTGGCGATCACCGCCCCGAACCGTTGCGCGGCCTTCACGGTTTCGACCTCGTGTGTGTCACCGTGTTGGTCGCGCAGGCCCTTCAACTGCGCCACGTGCTGCAAAAACGTATCGTCGTCCATCGCGTATTTGCCCTTCATATAGGCCTCGAACTTTGACAGATCGCGAAACTGCCGCTGGCCCGGCGTATGGTCCATGATCGACACCAGCCCAACCCGGTCCTCGGGGCCGAACTCATTCAGTTCTTCGACCAGCGTTTCCGAGCACACCTCGGCCCGCAGATGCAGGAAATGGCTGATCTTCAGCGCATCCTGTTCCCGCAGGTCCCAAAGCTCCTGCGACAGGCCACGGGCGTATTTCCCGTATCGCGCGGCCCCAGACGGGATCGAGCCCACGCGCATGGCATCGAAGACAGTGGTGATCCCGGTGCTGGCCAACTCGGCATCGTGGGCAAGGATCGCGGCGGCATGCGGCCAGTCCACTCGGGGGCGCGGCTGGATATGGCGTTCCAGATTGTCCGTGTGCAACTCCACCAATCCGGGGCAGACATAGTCGCCGCCGCAATCGATCGCCCCCGTCGGAACCGAGGTGCCTGTGTCCATCTCCGCAATGGTGCCACCGACGATCCGAACGCTGCCGGTCACGGTCTCTTCGGGCAACACAAGCGTGGCATTGGCAAGGATCATTTCTTCTGTCATCTGAACTTCACGCAGTTTGAGATATTGAACGGCCACGTAGCTAGGAGGCCAATGTGACATTCACGCGATACGCGATCTATTTTGCCCCGCCCGTTGACGCGGAATGGACGAGATTTGCCACCCGTTGGCTGGGCTGGGACATGGAGGCCGGAACGCAGGTTACGCACCCGGTTGTCGACGGCATCGACGTGGCCACCGTCACCGAGGTTCCGCGCAAATACGGGCTGCACGCAACGATGAAGCCCCCCTTTCGCTTGCGCGACGGCCAAACCGTGGACGCGCTGCACGATGCCTGCGCCGCGCTGGCCGCGCGTCACGCGCCGGTCACGCTGGACGGGCTCGAGATCGCGCGTCTGGGCCGGTTTCTGGCCTTGCGCCCCGTTGGGAACACCGATGCCCTGAACGCTCTGGCCGCTGGCTGCGTGCAGGATCTGGATACGTTTCGCGCGCCCGCGTCCGAGGCGGAACTGGCCCGCCGCCGGGCGGCAAAGCTGACCCCGGAACAGGACGCCAATCTTGTTCAGTGGGGCTATCCCTATGTGCTGGACGCGTTCCGATTTCACATCACGCTCAGCGGGCGATTGGACAAAACCACGCTGACAGACGTTGAAAGCGCACTGGCCGATCATCTGGCCCCGCTGCTGCCGTCGCCCTTTCAGATCAACGATCTGGCCCTGATGGGCGAGGCTCAGGACGGTCGCTTTCACCTGATCCATCGCTACGCCCTTTCCGACTGAAGCTGCGCAAGGATTTCGCTGACCGTGTCATCCAAAGCGCCCGAATTGTCGATCTTGATCACCCGGTTCAGCCCGTCCGGCAGGGGCGTTTTGGCCCGGCCCAGACGCTTGGCCTGATCCGCCGCGCTTTCGCGATCCCGCGCGGCCAGACGCTGTGCAAGCACCTCGGCATCAGCGGTCAGAGAGATCACGATCAGATCGCCAAACACCTTCTGCGCCTGCACCAGCACAGCGCGCGAGAAATTGACCAGCACTGCCTGACAGTTCTGTCGCTGTTCGGCGATCCCGGCTGGTACGCCATACAGCAACCCATGCGCAGGCCAGTGCATGGCAAAGGCACCGTCCAGCACCATCTGCTCGAACACCTCGACCGAGACACGGTCGAACTCCTCGCCCTCTTCCCCTTCGGGCCGGGTGATCACCCGCCGCAATCGCTGAATACCCGGCGCGCGCGCCTCCAGCGCCGCCATGACGCTGTCCTTGCCAACGCCTGATGGACCCACAACCGCTATGACCGGGGCGAGTGTCATGCCGCCTGTCCGGGCGTGAATGTGGACACATCCACCGCGCGGTCGCAGACCCGATCACGCGCATCAACGTCGTGGAATATCCCAACAATCGCCGCGCCACGCGCCTTGGCCTCATCGATCAAGGACAGAACGGTTTCCCGGTTCTGTGCATCCAGACTGGCGGTCGGTTCGTCCAACAACATCGCCGGATACTCATGCGCGAAGCCGCGCGCGATGTTCACACGTTGTTGTTCGCCCCCGGAAAAGGTCGTCGGGCTCAGGGACCACAGCCGTTCCGGTATGTTCAGCCGCGCCAACAATCCCGCTGCCTTGTCCAACGCCATCTGCCGATCGCATCCAATCGCCAGTAACGGCTCGGCCACTACCTCCAACGTCGGCACGCGCGGCACAACCCGCAGGAACTGGCTGACATAGCCAAGCGTGTCCCGCCGCAGAGCCAGAATCTCGCGCGGTTCGGCTTGCGCAACATCCAACCCAGCAACCTGTACCGAACCGGACGCGGCCAGATAGTTCCCATAGATCACCCGCATCAGCGTGGACTTCCCTGCACCGGACGCCCCGGTCAGGGCAACACATTCGCCCGGCGCCACCGTCAGCGAAGCCCCCTCCATCACCGGGATCACCGCACTGCCCTGATTGTGCAGGGTAAAGCTCTTGCTGACGTCCTTCAGCTCAATCATCACTTCATCTTTTCCCAAATACTCAAACCTGCAGGACGCTGGACACAAGCAACTGCGTATAGGCATGTTGCGGATCGTCCAGCACCTGATCGGTCAACCCGGCCTCGACCACGTGCCCGTCCTTCATCACTATCAATCGATCCGCCAGCAGGCGCACCACGGCCAGATCATGGGTCACAATGATCGCGCTCAGGCCCATTTCGCGGACCAACCCGCGCAACAGGTCCAGCAGACGCGCCTGAACCGAGACGTCCAGCCCCCCGGTCGGCTCATCCATGAACACCAGTCGAGGGCCCGTGACCAGATTGCGCGCAATCTGCAACCGCTGCTGCATCCCGCCGGAAAACGCTGTCGGGCGGTCATCGACCCGGGATGCTGCGATCTCGACCCGGCCCAGCCAGTCAATCGCCTTGTCGCGGATTTCGCCATAGTGCCGGTCGCCTACGGCCATCAGCCGTTCACCAATGTTGCCTCCGGCACTGACCGACATGCGCAACCCGTCGCGCGCGTGCTGGTGCACAAAGGCCCAATCGGTGCGGCCCAGCATCCGGCGCGCAGGTTCCGACATGGTGACCGTATCCACCGGTCCATCTGCGCGAGTGTCAAAGATCACCTGCCCCGCATCCGGTTCCAGATGACCGGCCAGACAGTTCAGCAGGGTGGATTTCCCCGACCCGCTTTCGCCAACGATCCCCATCACCTCGCCGGGGTAGAGATCGAAGCTGACATCCGCACAGCCGATCCGCGTGCCATAGCGTTTCTCGATGCCCTTGACGCTCAACAATGGCACGTTTTGCCCCATCATTCCGCGCCCCAATCCGGAGCAACCGTCTGAGGCTGATAGCTGCCAAACGACCACTCATGCCCTTCTGAATCGCGCGCCCGATAACGGCGCGTTCCAAATTCAGTATCCTCGGGCGGGTAAACAATTTCGGCGCCAGCCGCCTTTGCGGTTTCGAAATGGGCGTCCACATCCTCGACGACCAGATAAACGCCGGGGCTCTGCACCTGCACGGCATCGTCGACCGTGCCCATCGTGATGACGCCGTTGCCATATCGCATCTCGCCATGCATCAGCCGACCGTCCTCGCCATCAAAGGCCTGAACAACCTCCAACCCAAACGCACGCTGCAAAAACTCAACCGCAGCCTTTGCATCGACATAGCTGAAATAGGGAACAATCGAAGGCCTTCCTGTCATCTCATCTCTCCTTGCAATTCCGGCTGTGTTTCGCCCAATCGCCCCAAATGGCCCGCCGCGCGGCGCGAGCGGCAGTAATCGGTATCCGAGCATACGAACATCCGGCCACCCGCATCATCCATGATGACCTCGTCCAGATAGCTGTCTTCGGCCCCGCACAGATCGCAGGCGTGATCGGCCTTGGTGGCCTCAAACGGATAATCCTCGAAATCGAGGCTGACGACCTTGGTGTGCGGCGGCACCGCGTAAATCCGCTGCTCGCGGCCTGCGCCAAACAGTTGGATCGCGTCCATTTCCAGCTTGGGGTTGTCGAATTTCGGAATCGGCGATGGGTCCATCACATAGCGGTCGGACACTTTCACCGGGTAAGCGTATGAGGTCGAAATCGCCCCGTGCTGGCTGATGTCTTCATAGAGTTTCACATGCATCAGCCCGTATTCTTCAAGGCTGTGCATCTTCCGCGTTTCGGTCTCTCGCGGCTCCAGAAAGCGCAAAGGTTCCGGGATCGGCACCTGATAGACCAGGATCTGATCCTCGGTCAGCTTGGCTTCGGGGATGCGGTGGCGGGTCTGGATGACGGTCGCCTTCTCGGTCTGTTCGGTGGTTGCGACGCCTGCCGTGTTTTCAAAGAACTTGCGGATCGAAACGGCATTGGTGGTGTCATCCGCCCCCTGATCGATCACTTTGAACGTATCATCCGGCGTCAGCGTCGCGGCCGAGACCTGCACCCCGCCCGTGCCCCAGCCATAGGGCATCGGCATCTCGCGGCTGGCAAAGGGCACCTGATAGCCCGGAACGGCCAAACCCTTGAGAATGGCACGGCGGATCATCCGCTTGGTCTGCTCGTCCAGATAGGCGAAATTATACTCGCTCATAGGAACCCTCTTTCAGTTAGAGCGATCTCCAGCGCCTGCTGTGTCGTGAAATGGATACCATCCATTCCGACCGCCCGAGCGCCTTCGACATTGTGCAATCCGTCATCAATAAAAACGCAGCCCTCGGGCGCAATTCCCGCCCGTTCACACAGCAGATGGAATATCCGCGCGTCCGGCTTCTTCATCCCTTCTTCGCCAGACACAACCAGAGTTCCGAACACCTCACCCAGACGTGGGTGTACTTTTAACCCCTCGGGCCAGGTTTCAACGGACCAGTTGGTGATGGCATGCACCGGTGTTCCCTGCGCCTTGAGCCTGTCCAGCACGTCCCAGGTCCCGTGGATCGCATTTTCAACCGTTCGGGCGTAAAGATCGACATATCCGGCGAACAACTCCCGGTCCTGCGGGTCCTCCAGCTCCTGCGCCAGATCAGCAAAGCACTCGCCATTGTCCCCGCGCGCGTTTTTTTCCCGAAAACCTGTCCGCTCAATAAACGCATGGGCGGCGTCCTCGGAACCCAATGCCTCGACCCAGGCCAGATGCGGCTGCCAGTCGATCAGCACACCACCAATGTCAAAAACAACCGCCTTCATTCCGCAGCCTCCCTGGGCGTAATGCGTTCTTCCGCCTCGCGGCGCAGTTTGCGCACCAGTTCCAGTTCGGACTGAAAATCCACGTAATGCGGCAACTTGATGTGTTCGAGGAACCCTGTGGCCTGAATGTTATCCGCATGGCTCAGAACAAATTCTTCATCCTGCGCGGGGGCACCCAGATTTTCCTCTCCCAACTCCTCCCACCGCAGCGCCCGGTCGACCAGAGCCATCGAGATCGATTTGCGTTCGGATTGACCAAAGACCAGCCCATAACCGCGCGTGAATTGCGGCGGTTCGGTTTTTGAGCCTTTGAACTGGTTTACCGTCTCGCATTCGGTCAGTTCGACCTCGCCAATGTCGATGGCAAAACCCAGTTCCGGGATGTCCATCTCAACCGTGACCTTGCCGATCCGCAACTCGCCGACAAAGGCGTGGTTGCGGGCATAGCCGCGCTGGGTCGAGTAGGCCATGCCCAGCACAAACCCTTCATCCCCGCGCGTCAGAGATTGCAGGCGCAGCGGGCGGTTCGAGGGAAACTCCATCGGTTCACGTGTCAGATCGCCCGGGGTTTCATCGCTAAGGGGTTCGTCTTGGATGATATCCTCGCCTTTGAGGAATTCGGTGATATGCGGCGTTGGTTCGGTACGCGCTGATCCTTCAGGGGTGGCAGGCACCTCGCCATCTGCGGCCAGTTTGAAATCCAGCAACCGGTGGGTGTAATCAAAAGTCGGGCCCAGAACTTGCCCGCCCGGTGCGTCCTTGAAGGTGGCCGAGATGCGACGGTCGCAAGCCATCTGCCCTGTCTCGACAGGGTTCGAGTAGCCAAAGCGTGGCAGGGTGGTGCGATAGGCGCGGATCAGAAAGATCGCCTCGATCAGATCCCCGCGCGCCTGTTTGATCGCCAAAGCGGCGAGATCAGGATCGTACAGGGACCCTTCGGCCATGACCCGATTGACCGCAAGGCTCAGCTGTTCCCGGATCTGGCCGAGGCTGAGCTCCGCCACATCTGTCGCGCCGCGCCGTTCCTCGGCAAGCCAGCTATGGGCGTTCTCAATGGCTTTTTCGCCCCCTTTGACAGCGACATACATGACCTAGCCCTCCGCCCTGATCTGCGTACTGCGTGGCACGGCAGCGACCTGTTCTCCGCAGGTCAGAAAGAAATCGCACCCCAACGGGTAGAGTTTCGAATTCGCCTGAAACGCAGCGATGTCGGGCACAGCCAGATGCGCCACATCCTTGATGCCGGGACCGGACAAAACAGCACCCACCTGTTCCAGCGCCTCGCATTCGACAATCAGAGTGGCCGAGCGATCCGGGTATTCCGGCGTTCCGATGCGATAGACGTCAAGCGGGGCCAACGCATCCCAGGTTCCAACCGCAAAGTCGGCCTCGGGCGCGGGTACCAGCGGAGCGCCGGTGTGAAAGGTCAGCCAGTTGCGGACAGCGTCGGTGTCAACAGCCCCGGCCAGATTCAGCTTGGTTTCCGGGTCACACAGCGTCAAAAGCAATGTTCCGGCGGCCGCGGACAGCGGGCTGGGCGGCACAACACCGGTCAGCGGGCGGATTTCGCCGGGGCGCGCCATCACTGTCATCGCAGCGCGGAACGCATGAGCGGCCTGGATCGGTGCGTTGTCGAAGCCACCCGAGAATTGCGTTTGCGCCGACATCAATCTTCCCCCCGGACCATCGTGAAGAACTCGACCTTGGTTGCGGCTGCTTTGGCCGCGCGCGTGGCCTTGACCGCCTGCATCTGCTGTTTCAGCGGATCAAGGAGTTCGGACCGCAGGGTTGACGCCGCCGCCGTCTGCATCATCGCATCGATCACCGCCGCCGCCTCGACCTTGGGTTTCGAGCGTCCCTGAACGTAGCCATGCCCAACCGTGCCATCCTTCAGAACAACCGAGCAACGCGTAACCGTCATTTCACCCAGGTTGAACGGCGCACCGGTTCCACCCGCGCGTCCGCGCACCATCACGCCGCCGGTTTCGGGCCGACGCAACCACTCAAAAGGGGGACGGTCCGCAAGATCCTTCCAAAGCGTCAACATTGCATCTTCCGGAGCGCGCGCCAAAAGGCCCATCCACTCTTGCCGGGCAGCCGTCGCGATTTCTGTTTGATGTGTCATCAAAGCCTCTTGGCTGGGTTGTCTATCTATACTATACAACTAGACAAATATTAGCGTGCGTGCGTGCGCCGTGCAATCAGAACTCTGTGAATATTTGGTGACATGAGCAAAACGCCGATCTGGAAAAGCATCGCCCTCAGCCTGACGTCGGATATCGCCGAAGGGCGGTATCAAACGGGTGATCGCCTGCCGACCGAGGCGCAGTTGGCGGCAACTCATGGGGTCAACCGCCACACGGTCCGGCGTGCCCTGTCGGATATGGCCGATCAGGGGCTGGTCCACGCACGGCGCGGAGCGGGCGTGTTTGTGGCGGCGAGGCCCACGGATTATCCCATTGGCAAGCGGGTGCGTTACCACAAGAATATCTCAGCCGGCGGCAAGATCCCCGGCAAGAAAATCCTAGCGCTGACCACCCGTGCGGCGGATGAGGCAGAAGCCGAGGCTTTACAGCTTGAACAAGGTGCCTCGGTGCACGTCTATGACGGGTTGTCTTTGGCGGACGGGCAACCCATCGGCCTGTTTCAAAGTGTGTTTCCGGCTGAGCGGTTTCCCGATCTGCTCAAGGCCCTCTCGGACACGCAATCCGTTACCAAAGCCCTGCAAACCTGTGGCATTTCCGATTACACCCGAATTTCGACCCGGCTGACAGCGCGGGCGGCGACCGCAACACAGGCGCTTCATTTGCATATGGCAGAAGGGGCTCCCGTGCTGTTTTCAATCGGCATAAACGCCGACCCGGACGGCAATCCTGTGGAATATGGCCGAACCGTTTTCGCCGGCGAGCGTGTGACATTGACCCTGAATGAGGATTGAACCCAAGGGGCTCCCGCCCGTCTTCGCCCTCCTGCCGGAGGCCTCATCCTGTTGGGCGTAGCGCCGCGCGCAGCGCGGCGCCGGGCCCAAGGTCGCCAAGGGGGATCGGCGCAGCCGATGCACCAGCGGGCGCGGGAGAGTTTGCCTTTTCCTATTCGTACTTCTCCAGGAAGGCTTCGGCACTCAGGGTGCGGAAGTCCGGAAGGGCCGCCCGCAAACGGGCATTGTCCCAATCCCACCATGACAGGGCCAACATCCGGTCGGACACCGTGTCAGAGAACCGACGGCGTATCTGGGCCGCTGTGACGCCACCAACGATGGTGTAAGGCGCGACATCCTTGGTCACAACGGCACCAGAGGCGACGACTGCCCCATGCCCGATGGAAACCTCGGGCTTGATGATCGCCGCATGACCGATCCAGGTGTCGTGGCCGATCCGCGCCGTCCGGCTGGCACGATGGGCAAACCATTCGGCATCGTCCTCTTCACCGTCCCAATAATCTGCCGACCGGTACAGGAAATGGTGCAGCGAGGCTTTCTCTATCGGGTGATCCGTTGCCCCGATCCGGGTGAAGCTGGCGATATTGGCGAATTTGCCGATCTCGGCATTGGCAATGTCACAGGTCCGGTCGCAATAGGAATAGTCACCCCAGACCGTATTGGCGAGGCGGCTACCCGCGCCGATTTCGACATATTCCCCGAACCGGCTGTTACTGATCTGGCAATCGGGATGGATGAACGGCTGATCCGCGCGCAGTCGTGGCATTGTCTCGTCCGTTGTTAGATCAGGGCAGCAGGAAGGGTTTGCGCTTGGGATCGCGCGGTTTGCGTGCCTTTCCAATCTCCCCCTGTATCAGGCGACGCCGCAACCAGCCCGAGAACCAGTCCATCAGCATCACCATCAGGATGATCAGGACGATGTAATAGGCGACCTCCTCCCAGTCTTTCTGCGTGATGATCGCTTGGGTCAGCAACAGGCCGATACCGCCGCCCGTGATCGCACCGATCACGGTGGCGCTGCGGGTGTTGGATTCCAGGAAATACAGAAGCTGGCTCAACAATACAGGTGTGATCTGCGGGATGACCCCAAAGCGATAGCGCTGCGGCGCGTTTGCACCGGTCGATTGCACGCCCTCAATCTGTTTCTGGTCCACATTCTCCAAAGCTTCCGAGAATATCTTGCCGAAGGTGCCGGTATCCGTCACCAGCATGGCCAAAGCGCCGGTCAACGGGCCGGGCCCAAAGGCGCGGGCCAGAACAACCGTCCAGATCAAGGCGTCCACGCCGCGCACAAAGTCAAAGATACGTCGTGTGACGAACCGAACGGATTTCAGCGGGTTGAAGTTGCGCGTCGCCAGAAAGGCCAGTGGCAAGGCCACGATGGCCGCGCCGAACGTGCCCAGAAACGCCATCAGGATCGTCTCGAATATGGCCCAGGCCACGTCCTGGTGCCGCCACATCTTGTTGGTCCAGAAATCATTGAAAATTGCCCCGGCTTCCCCGGATGCAGCGCGCCCGGCGAGATCGGAGAATGACTGGCCGTAATAGGGGCTGTCCAAAGTGAACCAGAACAGCTCCCACCCGGTGAAATACCGAAACACCTCGGCCCGGTTCCGGGTCACAGTCAGGCGACCGGCATCGGTGGTGATCGCCATCCGGTTCTTTGAAACATTGATCCAATCGGGCACATCGCCCGGCGGCAGTTCGGCCTGCACCCCGGCGGATCGGGTCGGTGTGGCGCGCACGGTGCCGTAGCCGGGAATGTCATATTCGATGGTCTCCGGACCAAAACGCACCACATGCCCGTCTTCCAGATCGATGACGGTCGTTTCGCCCAGCGTCACCCAATCCGGCGCCTCGCCTTCGGGGTAGGCGCCCTTGCGCTCGCCTTCGATGGCGGCTGAGACCTCACCTGAGCGATTATCCCGCTCGATATGGGTTTTGTAACTATAACTGTCGGCGACCAGAGTTCTGCCGTTTTCCAGGTTCGCCCGCCCCGCCAAACCCGGCACGTCGAAGGCGAAGAACACATAGACAAGATAGACCAGCACCAAAGCCGGAAGGCCGAAATTCACCAGACGTTTTCGGCTGAACAGACGGTCCGCTTCGGCCTTCAGTTCAACAACGGTCAGATCGGTTGCGAAGGTGCTCATGCCGAAGCTCCTTTTTCCGACCCATGGGTCAGGCGGTCGCGCAGCACACCCGAGATCTGGTCCACGACGACAATAGTGACAAAGAGAAGAAGGAAGATGGCGGCGGCCTCGTCATAGCGCCCCTGCCCCCAGGACATCGAGTTGCGCAGCTCATAGCCCAGACCGCCAGCCCCGACGAAACCGAGGATGGCCGAGGCGCGGATGTTGATCTCGAACCGCAGCAAGGCATAGCTGACATAGTTCGGCCCGACCTGCGGGATCACACCCAGATACATCCGTTGTGACCAGTTCGCACCGACCGAATGCAACCCCTCGACCGGTTTCAGCGAGGCGTTCTCATTCACTTCCGAGAACAGCTTGCCCAAGGCCCCTGCCGTATGAATGGCAATCGCGATCATCGCCGGAACCGGACCACCGCCCAGAACAAAGATCAGCACCAGCGCGATCACGATCTCCGGTATCGCCCGGCAAATGTCGGCAATGCGGCGGAACAGCGGGATCAGCGAAGGCCAAAGCGCCATGCCCCGCGTCGACATCAAGGCCAGAAACGTCCCCGCGATAGTCCCGATCAGGGTCGATGCTGCGGCGATGTTGATTGTCTCGATCAAGGCCGGGAAGAACGTGACCAGATTCTCGGGCATCGCGCCGATCTTCTCCCACGCCTCGGCCAGAACCTCGGACGGGTAGTCGAAGATGCGGTGCCAACCATCGATAAAGCTGCCCGCGTTGCGGCTGTCTGCTGTACGAAAGCCCGCGACCATCAGCGCCACAAACAGGATCAGAAGGATACCACCATAGACCCGCTTGCGCCGTGTCATCTCGGAATAGTCGGCCCGGATCTGGGCGACGCTGGGGGGCCCTGCGGTCAGGTCTGTCATGGAATGCTCCTGAGTGGAAAAACGGGGCCCGGCAGGTACCGGACCCCGATCTTGGAGGATGCAGGCTTAGTTCGACTTCAGCTTGCGCGCTTCGATGATGATTTCGTAAGCGTCATGGGTGATCGGTTCGAACGCTTTGGCCTCACCAGCGGCAACGCCGTAGAAGCATTCACGGTCCTTTTCGGCCAGACCCGCCATCAGCGCGGTCATCTTTTCCTTCACATCCGCAGGCAGCGCGGTGCGCAGTACAACCGGGCCTTCCGGGATCGGCTTGGACTGCCAGATCATGACCATGTCGTTCATGTCGATCAGACCCGCATCAACCGCACGACGCAGGGCACCGGAGTTGAAACCGTCTTCCCAGTCACCCAGTCCATCGGCCCAGGTCACGCCGCCATCAACGTCGCCGTTATTGACAGCAACGATGGTCTGTTCGTGACCGCCAGTGAACTTGACTTCACCAAAATAGTCGCCCGACTCCATGGTCGAACCGGTGGCCTGTGGGATTTCGATGGACGGGATCAGATAGCCCGAGGTCGAGTTCGGATCGCCGAAGCCAAAGGTCTTGTCCTTCATGTCTTCCAGCGAGGTGATGCCGCTGTCCTTGCGGGCAAAACCGATCGAGTAATAGCCGTAGCCGCCATCGGTGTTGACCTTGACCAGAACCGGCTCGACCGCTTCGGGGTCGCTCAGATAGGTTTTTGCGTAACCCGATGCGCCCAGCCACGCCATGTCGATTGTGCCGCCCAGCAGGCCTTGAATCACGCCATCATAGTCGGCAGGCGCGAACAGCTTGGTTTCAACGCCCAATGTTTCTTCGGTGTATTCACGCAGGCATTCGTTGTTGTTCAGGCGGTCCTGAGCGTTCTCACCGCCCAGAATGCCAATGCGGAACTCGCTGATGTCGTCAGCCAGGACCGGCGCGGCCAAGGCGGTGGTTGCAGCAAGGGCAGCAATCAGTTTTTTCATCTGTCTCTCTCCAGGTTTTTGTGCCGGCCTTTCATCGGCCGGTCGATGAAAGGGGTTGGGTGGCTCAGATGGTGGCTTCTGCTTCCATCAGGGCCTTCTGGGTGGCGTCCAGAGTGTCGATCTCGGTCGAGGTCGCCTCTTCCGAGAAGCTGGCATCAGCGCCATAGATTTCGCGGGCGACGCCGGTGGTCAGTTGCTCGGGCAGGCCGTCGAACACGATGCGACCGTCACGCATTCCGACGACGCGGTCGCAGTAGCGGCGCGCCGTGTCCAGCGTGTGCAGGTTGGCGATGACGGTGCGGCCATCTTCCTCGTGGATACGACGCAGCGCCTGCATCACCACCTGCGCATTCATCGGGTCGAGTGAGGCAATCGGCTCATCCGCGAGAATGATCCTAGGGTCCTGCATCAGGGCGCGGGCAATGGCCACGCGCTGCTGTTGTCCACCCGAAAGCGCCTCAGCCCGTTTGGGCGCGTGTTCGGCAATGCCCAGACGGTCCAGAATATCGATGGCGCGGTGAATTTCGGCCATCGGGTACAGGTTGAACATCGTCGCCAGCGTCGAGTGGCGGTTCAACGTGCCGTGCAACACGTTGGAAACCACATCCATGCGGGGCACAAGATTGAACTGCTGGAAGATCATCGCGCAATCCGCCTGCCATGCCCGTTTCTCTCGCCCCTTCAACTGGGTCACGTCGCGGCCTTCGAACAGAATCCGACCTTCCGTCGAATCCGTCAGACGGTTGATCATCCGCAACAGCGTCGATTTGCCCGCACCCGAACGTCCGATGATGCCGATCATGCACGGCTTGTCCACATCCAGCGTCGCCGCGTCCACGGCTGTATTCCCGCCAAAGCGTTTGGTCAGTTTCTCGATCCGCAGCACGTGCCACCCCCAATTCGTGTTGGCGGTCTGCTACAGATGCCGTTCAACGAATACGTGTCACTGCGGTGAAAGTTTTGTAACGGCGCACGGGTCGCAGGGGCTACCCTTTGCGTCACGGCGCGGGTATACGCGACCGCGACTCTTTTGCTGACACGAGGCCACCATGAGCTTTGACCGCACCATCAAGATCGCTCCGTCGATCCTGTCCGCCGATTTCGCCAATTTCGGGGCCGAGATTCAGGCCATCGAAGCCCAAGGTGCCGACTGGGTACATGTGGACGTGATGGACGGCCATTTCGTCCCGAACCTCACCTTCGGCCCCCCGGCAGTCAAGGCGTTCCGCCCGCATGTGAAAACCGTGATGGACGTGCACCTGATGATCACGCCGGTCGATCCCTACATCCAGGCCTATGCCGATGCGGGCGCCGACATCCTGACCGCCCATGTCGAGGCCGGGCCGCACACCCATCGCACCCTGCAGGCCATCCGCGCGGCGGGCATGAAAGCAGGCGTCGCCCTGAACCCCGGCACCCCTGCCGAGGCGGTCGAGCATCTGCTGGACCTGACCGATCTGGTTTGCGTGATGACGGTGAACCCCGGGTTCGGTGGCCAGAAGTTCATCGACATGACCGCCAAGGTCCGCAAACTGCGCCAGATGATCGGCGACCGCCCGGTACATATCGAAATCGACGGTGGCGTCGATCCCCGGACGGCACCACTGGTTGCGGCAGCGGGTGCGGATGTGCTGGTGGCCGGATCAGCCGTATTCAAGGGCGGATCGGTGGATCAGCCGGAGGTTTATGGTGAGAACATCCGGGCCGTTCGCGCGGCGGCTGAGGGTGGGTTGTCCTAATTCAGCAGCTTATGGCGGCGGCTGACTGGGTCTGTGCCGAATGGATCCCGGGTCACAAAGTCAGTCGCTATGTAGCCATTCGTGCGCCGCTGACACGGCGTTTTCGGGCCCGGCCACGGGAAGCGGAAACGCTTCTTGGGTATTTTTGTTTCGCGAAGACGATAAGCTCTGACACACGTGTGCAGTGGTGTGGGAAAGACGAAAAAGCACGGGCCAACCAGCCAAAGAAACTCCCATTGTATTTTCTTCCCTGTGCGACATACGCGCGAATGTTGACACGGTCAGCAATCTCGGAGCCTACAGCCATTTTCATCATGGACCTCACAGCGACCCGAGTGTTGCCATCAATCATGCGCAATCCCATTCTGTCGCCTGATAGTTTGGTTGCGCGTTCGTAGGGGAAAAGCAAAATATTGAAGATCAATAGCTTCTCCACACTGTTAATGAAGAATTGCAACCAGCCAAACCGGAAATGTTTAGCTGCCAATGCGCCCACAAATCGCCCCACAATAAATCGCAGTTCGTCCTTAGTGTTTTCGTTCCTCAGAAGCTCGGAATTCAGAAGCAATATCTTGGTGTTGAGAAGCGACAGGATTGATGCATTGTAAGATCCATCCTCATGAACATATGCCTCGACCGTTCGGTTGTAACCAAAAAGCTCCTTCGCTTCTTTGATCGCATCGTTGGCTTCAGGGAAAGACGCCGCTGAAACCTGGACAAAATTGTTCATCCAATGCGCGACAGCCAACCTAAGGCTAAACCACAGCGAGAAAAGGATGATCGGAACCAGCAAAAGAATGGTTCCAAAAGTTGCGACTGTTAGCAGCGCCGTTACGAAACCAAACGGAATCAAAACAAACAAGGTTATGTAAAAGCGTGGAGTCTCAGTAGGATGTCTTAGTTCCTGCATTTCATTTTTTGACAAAGGCATGGGAAATCCCCCACAAAAATCGTGAAAAGAAATAGATTATGAAATTACATCTATTTTGTAAGACGAAATCAACTGTTCAGTCTTTCTACGGAATCGCGGAACCCGGTCGTATTATTGAGTACTATGCGCTAACGCCAAATGTTCGGCGATGACTTTCGCAGCGAAGGGCTCGCCACAAAAAAGGCCGCCCCTTAGGGAGCGGCCTTCTCAATCTCAACGACGAGCCGGGCTGAAGCCTGGCCTACCGATTACTCGATGATCTTCGACACACTACATTTGGTGTGTCTCGGGATCATTGAGTTCAAACAAAAAAGGCGTCCCGAGGGACGCCCTTTCCGTTTGATCATTCGCAGGTGCGAATTATTCAATAATTTTGGAAACAACACCCGCACCAACGGTGCGGCCACCTTCGCGGATGGCGAAGCGCAGACCGTTTTCCATCGCGATCGGTGCGATCAGCTCAACGCCGAACGACACGTTGTCGCCGGGCATGACCATCTCGGTGCCTTCCGCCAGGGTCA